>JAKFVD010000017.1 GCA_021732365.1 Methylotenera sp.
TATTCGATTTAACTTCGCCCGCTAACTTAGGCCAATCGCTTAATTGATTGTTAGCGCCAGTAATTTCCAAATGCGAAGCCACCCCCAAAATACGATTGCGCAGTTCCGCCTGAAATCCATTCATCACCGACAGCACAATAATCAGCGCCGCTACGCCAAGTCCAATGCCAATCATGCTGGTGAACGAAATAAAAGAGATGAAATGATTTTTACGTTTGGCTTTGGTGTAACGCAAGCCAACGAATAATTCAAAGGGTAGTTTTGACACTATTTTGGTGAAAAATGACATAGGCAGAATCTTAGCAGTTTATCTGCTTAAGATTCTACTTTGTAAGGGTATTTTGATTACTTAACCACTAAATAAGGACGAATTTATAACAAGTGCTTATGCTGGCAATTCAACGCCCACCCATTCACGTTGCTTCATTTGTAAAACGCCTACTTGCACTAGTTTATCTTGTCCATCGACTTGAATCACATACTCGCTGCCGCGTTTATATTCGTTTCTGGGCAGAATCAATGTATTTTTGCCGGCATGGCGATTGGTATTTTTAAGCATGATGCCGTCAAATGCATTTAGCGCGTCAAAGCTCAGCGTACCGTCTTCTACAAAATAGCCAAACTGTGCTTCTGTACTTTTTTCTGGATTGTTATGCGCCACTTTGATTGATACGCCATGTGAGCCAATAAATTCCAGTCCTGCGCGATACGTTCCATTCGCCTGCTTGCGCACACTTTTTATTTCGGCAATCATCAAGGTCGATTTATCGTCGGTTGTAGTGTAACCAATCAATTGACCAGGCTCTATCCAATGATTGATTTCTTTGCCTAAATCCACTGCAAAACCACCACTGCTTTCATCCACCATCCACCAGTTTTCGCTACCAAGATGATTTTGAGTTGGCTTTGGAATGAATTGACTACGGCGTTGTTGCGCTAATTTCAAATCAAACTTGATGAGATCGTCATCTAATGATGGCGGACTGACAAACGCTTGCGCCTGAAGACTTTTACGCATATTTTCCAGTCGCGCACAAATATCTGGCAAGCCAAAACTCACATTCAGCAATTTACTATTTTTAAGACGCGGCTCTTTTCTGCGTTGACGCTCAAAACCCTCTACACACCACTCTGCACGTAGTTTTTTAAATAATTTCAACACCACAGATGGCGGTGCAACTTTATCTAATCCAAACTCTGTTAACGGTTTTTGCGTATCCACTGCACATAAATAGGCTTCAATTTTATCCACAATACGCGTGGTTTTCCAAAAGCGATACTCTGCATATTTTTCAACGGCGCGAATTCTTTCTGGGCCTTTATCACCCTCTAAATTAATAAAGAACTGCATTTTATCTTGTCTAAATTTATTTAAAATTAACGGATTAGTCGCCCAAATTTTAAGTATTTGTTCCGTTAATTGAATTTGCAAGCGGCTGTAATTGCCTTTATGCAAGGTGTCCATCATAAAGCCCTGTTTTAAAACAGTGGCAATACTGGTTTCTTTGCGATGGAAGCTATACAGGAATAAGTTTTTGTTCATAATTGCCAAGTTTTCGGCGAGTCTGATGACTTTATGCACAGTCGACCACATACCAGCAGGCGCTGGTTGGTCATCAAAATAACGCCATTTGGCCATCGCAAAAGCGGCATTTAGCAAGCGACATAAAATTAAATTGATTTTATCTTCACTCACAAATGCATTGTTTTGCGCTTCATAGCAGGTTAAGAATTGCGTGTAAGAAACAAATAACTGGCGATAGTACAAATAGGCTGCGTTATAAATGCTGGCTTCTAGTTTTTTATTAATCTTTAATATAGTCAAGTACTTATGCGTTTCTTTCTTGGCATAACGGTACGTATTTCGGTCGATTTCTAGGATTAAATCGATTTGAAGTTTAGCCTGATGAATATTATCAAATTCAATTTTAGCCAACTGTTGTCTAGTTTCAATTAATACATCCAACTCTGCCTTTTCTGGCAAAGTGTGCATCCAGCCGAGCGTTTTCTGCATCTCTTGATGCTGAAAAACTGTTTGAATTTTATGCATAACCACAGACAACATTGTGCAAACCTAACATTAATAATGATTCATGATGTTTCTTTTTACTGTTAGCTTTGCAAAATACGTACCAACTGCAATTGTATAATTTTTAATGACACACATTGTGATTAAATAGCGGTCTATTTAACCGCATATTGGTCACAACTGTTAAAATATTACGATGTTTACAGGAATCATTCAGGCCGTGGGCCACATTGAGACGATTACACCTCTTGGGCGCGATGTTAAGTTGCTCATTCATGCAGAAAATTTAGGTTTAGAGGATGTGTTAATTGGTGACAGCATTGCCGTGAATGGCGCATGTCTAACCGCAACCCGCTTGATTGAAACTAATCATCTCTTAAGCCATTTTGAGGTGCATGTTTCAGCAGAAACACTTCTTGTCACCACTGGTTTAAATCATCCGCAAGCAGTCAATTTAGAAAAAGCGCTACGTTTAAACGACCGATTAGGTGGGCATTTAGTCAGCGGCCATGTCGATGGCATTGGCGTGGTAGTCAACTTTACCGATTTGGGTGATTGTTGGACACTGGCGATTAAAGCGCCGCATGCGTTATCAAAATATATCGCCAAAAAAGGCTCTATTTGCGTGAATGGTGTCAGCTTAACCGTCAATAGTGTCGAAAAAGACACATTTACCATGAATATTATTCCACATACCTTACAACACACCATGTTTAATCAGCTTGCAGCAGGCAGCTATGTCAATTTAGAAATTGACCAAATTGCGCGATATGTAGAGCGCATGACTCAATGGTCGGATGAAAATGCAGACAAATGAAAAAGTGGGCGAATGAGAATTAAATTATGCCGTTAAAATCAATTAGCCCTATTACTGACATTATTGCCGACATTAAAGCGGGCAAGATTGTCATTTTGGTGGATGACGAAAGTCGCGAAAACGAAGGGGATTTTGTGATTGCGGCAGAGTTTGCCACCGCTGAACATATTAACTTTATGGCCAGATTTGGGCGCGGTTTAATTTGCCTGACTTTATCTGAGGCGCGCTGCAAACAACTGAATTTACCGCCGATGGTACAAAAAAACGGTACGCGCTTAGGCACCAATTTTACGGTTTCGATTGAAGCCGCAACTGGCGTGACCACTGGCATTTCTGCCAAAGATCGCGCCACAACCATTAAAGCCGCTGTTGCCAAAGATGCTACGCCAAAAAGCATAATCAGCCCAGGCCATATTTTTCCGCTTACCGCATTAAATGGTGGCGTTTTAGTGCGTGCAGGTCATACAGAGGCAGGTTGCGATTTGGCGGCATTAGCTGGTGTAGAGCCCGCTTCGGTTATTTGTGAAATATTAAAAGATGACGGCGAAATGGCGCGCTTGCCAGATTTAGTCGAAATTGCACAACAACATGGCATAAAAATTGGCACCATTGCCGATTTGATTCATTATCGCAGTGAAACGGAAAGATTGATTGAGCGTGCTGCAGAACGCACAATCACCACGCCATACGGCCCAATGCGCTTAGTCGCTTATGCCGACAAAATCGCCAATGAAACGCATTTGGCATTGGTAAAGGGTGAGCCTTCTGCCAATGCAGAAACTCTAGTACGCGTGCATGAGCCATTATCAGTATTCGATTTGTTAGATAGCACTAGCTGCACGCATAGCTGGAATATGCTGCAAGCCATGCGCGTGGTTTCAGAGTCGGCGTGCGGTGTGATTGTATTGCTGCATCATAGTGAAAGTGCGGGCGATTTACTGTCGCGTATTGCACACGCCGATGAGCCAATTCGCTATAACCAAGAGTTACGCACTTACGGTATCGGTTCGCAAATTTTGCTGGATTTAGGCGTACGCAAAATGCGTTTAATGGCAACGCCGCGCAAAATGCCTAGCATGATGGGCTTTGGTTTAGAAATCACAGGCTATTTGGAATGCGACAAAACCTAGCTTGCGCTAAATTTCGCTCAAAAAAAGTGTTAAGTATTTGATTAATCAAGCTAAATAATGTTAAAGTATTAGCCATTGGAAAATATTAATCTTACAGGTCAGTTTCTCATCGCGATGCCCGCCATGACAGACCCTTATTTTTCTAAAACTGTCATCTATATTTGCACGCACAATCAAGATGGTGCAATGGGCATAGTAGTTAATCGCGCTACCGATATCACCATTATCGATTTATTCGAACAAATCAAACTCAGCCCAGATTCCCCTGCGCTACTCGAAAAAACAGTGCATTACGGCGGCCCAGTGCAGATAGAGCGTGGCTTTATTTTGCACACACCGCATCAGGAATATAACTCGACCGTGCTGGTTAACAACACTATTGCACTTACAACATCAAAAAATATTTTAGAAGCGGCCGCGCAAAATGCGGGCCCTGAAAAAATCCTCATTGCGCTGGGCTATGCAGGCTGGACGCCAGGCCAGCTAGAAGATGAAATGATGCAAAATGCGTGGTTAAGCCTAGATACCAACAATATTCATGATATTCACACCTTAGTTTTTGATGCGCCAAACGAGTCAAAATTTGATTTTGCGATGCAATTAATGGGTTTAAATCTGGCTAATTTATCGCACAACGCAGGGCATGCTTAAATAATGGCAGACGCGCCAAATAACTTAAGCAACGCCAAAAATCCTAATAGCCAAAGCCATCTACCTATTTTAGAACGCAAATATCCTGATATTGCAGGTACCGTGCTTGCCTTTGATTTTGGCGAAAAGCGCATTGGCGTGGCGGTGGGCGAGACGTTATTGAAAGCAGCGCACCCAGTAACGACGATAGAAGCCGAAACCAATGATGAGAAATTCTCACAGATTGCTAAGGTGATTCAAGAATGGCGCCCTAGCTTATTAGTGGTCGGCTTGCCCACTCATATGGACGGTGCTGAGCATACCTTAACGCATTTAGCGAAAAAATTTGCGCAACGCTTAGAAGGCAGATTTAATTTACCAGTGTCCATGATGGATGAGCGACTCACTTCTTTTGAAGCCGCAGAGCGTTTACATGCTGCAGGTATTAAAGGTGCCAAACAAAAAAAACTGTTGGATGCAGTGGCGGCACAAAGCATATTACAATCTTATTTTGAGCAGTTTTAAGTGGTTAACTTTCTTTAATATTACAACAAAAAATTAACATGCAACTACCCAACCCAGAATCATTATTAAGTGATATCAGCGCGAAAATTCTAACGCAACTGGCCAACCCCGATTTGGCTGAAAGTAGTGCTTTGGTGGGCATTCACAGTGGTGGTGTTTGGTTGATGCAACGCATTTTAAGCCAGCTTAAAACTGAGATTCCTTATGGCACACTAGATGCAGCTTTATACCGCGACGATTATGCGCAGCGCGGTTTAAAAGCCGAAATGCAGCCTTCTAATATTGCTTTTAACGTACAAGATAAACACATTATTTTAATTGACGATATTTTCTACACAGGCCGCACCACGCGCGCTGCCATGAATGAGCTGTTTGATTATGGCAGACCAGCCAGCATCACGCTTGCTGTATTAATCAATCGCGGCGGCTCGCAACTTCCAATTGCGCCCCAAATTGTGGGTGCGGAAATTTTACTGAAACCCAATGAAAGCTTGCAGTTATCGCAAGATACCAAAGGCAAATTACACTTAAGCCTAGAAACAGACGATGTATCAGCAACAGACGACTTAAAGGCAAGCCATGTATAACCCGCAACTGGACGCTGACGGCAATTTAAAACATTTACTGACGATTGAAGGCTTACCCAAGCGTATTCTGAATCAGATTTTAGACACCGCTGAAACCTTTGTTGGCGTGGCAGAGCGCGATATTAAAAAAGTGCCTTTGTTGCGCGGTAAAACAGTGTGCAATATCTTTTTTGAGAACAGCACTCGTACCCGTACCACATTTGAGATTGCAGCCAAACGTCTATCGGCTGATGTGATTAATCTCAACGTAGGCACATCAAGCCAATCTAAAGGCGAAACCATTTTAGATACGGTAGACAATCTAATCGCCATGCATGCCGATATGTTTGTGGTACGTCATGCACAAAGCGGCGCGGCACATTTTATTGCGCAGCATGTGCCAGATAATATCAGCGTGATTAACGCAGGCGATGGCCGCCATGCGCACCCAACGCAAGGCTTGCTGGATGTGTTTACCATACGCCGCTACAAACCTGATATGCATAATCTGCGCGTGGCACTGGTGGGCGATGTGTTGCATTCACGTGTGGCGCGTAGTGAAATTCATGCGCTCACCACATTAGGCGTGCCAGAGGTGCGCGTGATTGCCCCTA
Source organism: Methylotenera sp. (assembly GCA_021732365.1). Lineage (GTDB taxonomy): Bacteria > Pseudomonadota > Gammaproteobacteria > Burkholderiales > Methylophilaceae > Methylotenera_A. The sequence continues at coordinate 6,312 of JAKFVD010000017.1, forward strand.
AAACATTATTGCCCACTGGCATAGAGAAAATGGGCGTGCAAGTGTTTCATGATCTAAAAGCAGGCTTAAAAGATGTGGATGTGATTATGATGCTGCGTTTGCAAAACGAGCGCATGAACGGCGCGATGTTGCCTAGCGCGCAAGAGTATTTTAAAACCTTTGGCTTAACTCAAGAAAAATTAAAGCTTGCTAAGCCAGATGCCATCGTCATGCACCCTGGCCCCATGAATCGCGGTGTAGAAATCGATTCCAGCGTGGCAGACGGTAGCCAATCGGTGATTTTGCCGCAAGTGACTTATGGTATCGCGGTGCGAATGGCGGTGATGGCACTTCTTGGTGGTGGTCAGTCCGCAGGCACTGCTGCTGGCGGACTTTTAGGTTCTGGATTTCCGTCAAGCCTACAATCCTCTGCAGGGGGTACAGCTTGAAAATTCATATCAAAAATGGTCATGTGATTGACCCTAAAAATAAGATTGATGCTAAACAAGATGTTTATATTGCCGCTGGCAAAATTGTGGGTATTGGCAACAAGCCTGCCGACTTTGCCGCCAATCACACGATTGATGCCGCTGGCTTAATTGTAAGCCCAGGGTTTGTGGATTTAAGCGCGCGTTTACGCGAACCTGGCTCTGAATATTCGGCTACTTTAGTGAGCGAATTACATGCCGCCGCCGCAGGTGGAGTGACCAGCCTTGCCTGCACGCCAGATACGCAACCCGTGTTAGATGAGCCAGGTTTGGTTGAGATGTTAAAACATCGTGCCAAGCAAATTAATCTTGCCCATGTATATCCACTTGGTGCGTTAACGCGACAGCTGCAAGGCAAGTTGCTAACGGAAATGTGTAAATTGACAGAGGCAGGCTGTGTAGGGTTTAGCCAAGCCGATAATGCGATTACCGACACCCAAGTGCTATGGCGCGCTTGCGAATATGCCGCTACGTTTGGCTATACCTTATTTTTGCGTGCTGAAGACGAGTATTTGGCAAGAAACGGCGTTGCACATGATGGCGAAATGGCCAGCAGACTGGGCTTAAAAGGTATTCCAGCCGCGGCAGAAGGCTTAGCAATCGCCAGCATTTTACGCATTGCGCTAGAAACCAATACCAAAGTACATTTGTGCCGATTATCGACTGCTGAGGGCGTTGCCTTGGTACGTGACGCCAAAAAACAAGGCATAAAAGTCACTTCGGATGTCAGCGCACAGCACTTGCATTTAACAGATTTTGATATTGGCTACTTTAATACCCATGCCAACTTAAAACCGCCCCTACGCACCATGCGCGATAAAGATGCCTTATGTGCTGGCCTAAAAGACGGTACCATTGATGCTGTTTGCTCTGACCATACACCCGTAAATGAAGACGCGAAATTGCTACCTTTTGCTGAGGCTGAAGCAGGCGCAACAGGCTTGGAGCTATTGCTGCCATTGGCACTAAAATGGGCTAGCAATCATAAACTATCAGTAGCTGATGCGATTGACAGAATCACCACACAGCCAGCCGCTATATTGGGTATAGCAGGCGGCAATCTTTCAGTAAATAGTGATGCAGATATTACGATTTTTGACCCAGAACAAGTATGGACAGTCACACCAAGTCGATTAGTCAGCCAAGGTAAAAATACACCCTTTTTGGGTTTAGAAATGATAGGTAAAGTGCAATACACGCTTTTACACGGACAAATCACTTATCAAGCGCGTCATTAATTACCTAAATAAATACCGTTAACTTTTGTATTTAATCAAAGTGCTTTCTGACTATTGCTTGACGTTTTTCCAAAAGGGGCAGATAGTCATCACAGTGTCGTAAAGTTTTGTATTAATAAGCCTTTGTTTCAATTCGTTGTTTCGATTCATCATTTTATTGGGGAGTAAAAATGAGTGCTTTCTTTAGTACGTTATCTTGCTGCTGGTTTTGGTTGCTGTTGGGACTATTATTAGGCTGGCTGCTTAATCGCTGGCTGTGTAAATGCTGCTGCAAACCGAATAATTTAGTGGCCGATAAATTATCAGCACCTGACCCCGTTACTGCTAGCCCAGTGAATGCGCCTACACTAAGTAGCGCCCCCAGTAAGTTAGCTGAAATGCCAGCACCAGCTAAAAAAGCGAGTAAGCCCGTAAAAGCGGCTCCTGCTAAAGCTATGGTTAAGCCAAGTGCCACAGTGATTGACATTGCAGCAGCAAAAGCCGCTGGTTTTACCCTTAAAAATGCCAATGATTTAACCATCGTTGAAGGCATTGGCCCTAAAATCAATGAGTTATTTCATAGCAATGGTATTAAAACATTTGCCGCATTAGCTAATGCAACTGTACCGCAAATGCGCGCCATTTTAGATACGGGTGGCTCACGCTTCCGTATTGCCAACCCAAGCACTTGGGCACAACAAGCGGCGTTAGCGGCTGACAATAAATGGGCTGAGCTTAAGAAATTGCAAAATGCACTTTCTGGTGGCGTTAAAAAATAATATGGGAGTTATGCTATGAATGAACAATCTACGCATCATCAACCCAGTTACACCCTTTGGACATGGGTTGTCGCGGCCTTACTTGCGTTAATTTTGCTGTGGATGCTGTTGACAGGTCATGGGCCATCCAATACATGTTGTGGCGTATCAACTGAAACAACACCAGTTGACGCGGGTTTGTCTAGTGAAGCGAGTAACTCAAACAGCGATTTTACCTTTAGTGCGACCAGCAGCGGTTTGACCACCACTGGTGATGGCAGGAATATCTCATGGTTAAGTCAAGCCGCTACGCTTAACACTATTTTAGATGGTGACGATTTACAGGCTCAAGGTAACGATAAAAATGTGGTGTTATCTGGCAATGTAGATAGTGAAACAATCAAGCAACAAATCGGTGTTAATGCACAGGCATTTTTTGGCTCTGGCATAGTGATTGATAATCAAATTGCAGTTTTAGCAAGTGATGAAGCAATAGCCTCTGATTCAGTACCCGCTACCATTAAAGTATATTTTGAATCTGGCAAAACAACGTTGCCCAGTGATGCTGGCATTAGTTTAGCCGCCATGGTTGAATGGCTAAAATCGCACCCTGAATCTAAAGCAATACTTTCTGGCTATCACGATCCAAAAGGCAATAAAGCATCGAATGAACAGCTAGCAAAAGAACGTGCTGAGTCGGTAGAAGATGCTTTAGAAGACGCAGGCATAGACGATGATAGAATCGATAAGCGTAAACCGCAAAGTGTTGACGGCGGTACAGATTTAGCTGAAGCTAGGCGCGTAGAAGTATCCATCGAATAGCTGAAAAATCTAAAGCTTTAAACTCTGTATATTAAAAAGCCGATGCATGCATCGGCTTTTTAATAACCACTTGCTATAACTGTTATCTAGACAATACCTAAATGATCCAAACCTGCTGACACATCTTTATCATGTGCGCCTTTGCCATGTAGCTTGATTTTCAATCGAATATCATTCACAGAGTCCGCATTTTTGAGCGCATCTTCATAGCTAATATCACCCGATTCGTGCAAATCAAACAAGGCTTGATCAAACGTTTGCATGCCGATTTCGCGAGAACGACTGATAATCTCTTTAATTTCGTGCACATCACCTTTGAAGATTAAGTCAGAAATTAACGGCGAATTAATCATAATTTCAATCGCTGCAGCGCGGCCAATACCATCACTTTTAGGGATTAAGCGCTGTGAGATAAACGCGCGCGTATTTAACGATAAATCCATCAATAACTGGTGACGACGCTCTTCTGGGAAAAAGTTAATAATGCGGTCTAGTGCCTGATTGGTGCTATTGGCATGCAAAGTCGCCATACACAAATGACCTGTTTCAGCAAAGGCAATCGCGTAATCCATGGTTTCACGATCGCGAATTTCACCAATTAAAATCACATCAGGCGCTTGGCGTAAGGTGTTTTTAAGGGCTATATGCCAGCTTTCGGTATCTACGCCCACTTCGCGCTGGGTGATGACACAATTTTTGTGATCATGCACAAACTCAACTGGGTCTTCAATGGTAATAATATGTCCATAACTATTTTCATTACGATAGCCAATCATCGCGGCTAAAGAAGTTGATTTTCCAGAACCCGTGCCACCCACAAAAATCACTAAACCACGTTTGGTCATGGCGATATCTTTGAGCACTTCTGGTAACTTTAACTCTTCAAATTTGGGAATTTTAGTAGCGATGGTTCTAAAAACCATGCCAACTGAGCCGCGCTGCACAAAGGCACTCACCCTAAAGCGCGCAACACCCGGCAAGCCAATCGCAAAGTTACACTCACTAGTGGCATCAAATTCTGCTGCTTGTTTGTCGTTCATAATCGAACGTCCAATTTCGCGCGCCTGTTGCGCAGACAAAATCTGTTGGCTGATTGGCGTCATTTTTCCATCAATTTTCATCGCTGGCGGAAAGCCCGCAGTAATAAACATATCAGAAGCTTTTTTGCCAATCATCAAACGCAGCAAATCAAATACAAATTTCTCAGCCTGACCTTTTTCCATCATGTATTCCTAGCGCTTCATCATTAATATTAACCAATAATCGATTCTTTATTGGATGCTTTGCTGCGTGCCTCACTGGCTGAGATAATATTACGGCGCACCAAATCCTGCAGGTTCTGATCCAGCGTTTGCATGCCAATATTTTGGCCAGTTTGAATGGCAGAATACATTTGCGCGACCTTATTCTCACGAATTAAGTTACGAATCGCAGGCGTACCAATCATGATTTCATGCGCAGCCACGCGGCCTTGCTCATCTTTGGTTTTACATAAAGTTTGTGAAATAACAGAGCGCAGGGATTCAGACAACATAGAACGTACCATTTCTTTTTCTGCTGCTGGGAACACATCCACAATACGGTCTACCGTTTTAGCGGCTGAGCTGGTATGCAAAGTACCAAACACTAAATGGCCTGTTTCTGCGGCACTTAACGCTAGCCGAATCGTTTCTAAATCGCGCATCTCACCAACCAGAATCACATCAGGGTCTTCGCGCAACGCAGAGCGCAAGGCATTTTGGAAAGATAAGGTATGCGGACCTACTTCGCGCTGATTGATTAAACACTTTTTAGAAGTGTGCACAAATTCGATTGGGTCTTCTACAGTTAGTATATGACCCATTTCATTTTCGTTAATATAATCCACCATAGCAGCCAAAGTTGTCGATTTACCAGAACCAGTAGGCCCAGTGACCAATACAATGCCGCGCGGCGTGTTAGCAATCTCTTTAAAAATGGCAGGGCAATTCAGTTGTTCTAAGGTTAAAATTTTAGAAGGAATAGTCCGAAAAACAGCACCAGCACCACGGTTATGATTAAACGCGTTGACGCGAAAACGCGCCAGATTAGGAATCTCAAACGAAAAGTCGCATTCCAGTGTTTCTTCATAAACCTTACGCTGCCCATCGTTCATGATGTCATACACCATGCCATGTACTTGGGTATGATCAAATGCAGGTACATTGATTTTACGAATATCACCATGCACACGAATCATTGGCGGCAAACCTGCTGAAAGATGCAAATCCGATGCTTTATTCTTAACCGAAAAGGCCAGTAAATCTGAAATATCCACGTGCGGCTCCTGCTATAATTTAGACTTGCATTAGCGTTAAATCTGTAAAACTTTAATTATTAATAATATTTTGCTATTAATAAGTTACATTAAACAAATTACTTAAAGTGTTTGAATTATGACCACAATTGCGGATTCCTTGCAAGCGATTCAAGCAAATATTCATGCAGCATTACTTCATGCAAATCGGCAGCATAAAGTACAACTGCTCGCCGTCAGTAAATCACAACCCGCCGAAAAACTGCGCGAAGCCTACCAAAATGGGCAAGCTTTATTTGGCGAAAACTATGTGCAAGAAGCCACTAACAAACAGCAGCAATTAAGAGATTTAGATATTGAGTGGCATTTTATTGGCCCAATTCAAAGCAATAAAACGCAATTGATTGCCAAGCACTTTGATTGGGTGCATTCGGTTGATCGACTTAAAATCGCGCAGCGTTTATCTGACGCCAGGCCAAGCACACTCGCACCGTTGAACATTTGTATCCAAATTAACAGCAGCTTTGAAGCGACCAAAAGCGGCGCAGATTTAGCCGAAGCGGCGCAACTGGCGGCAGCGATTAATCAACTCCCTCATCTAAAATTACGCGGCGTGATGTCGATTCCAGCACCTGCTAACGACTACGAAACTCAGCGCGCGCAATTTAAAATTGTATCGGATACTTTTAGCAGCTTGCAAAAACAGGGCTTTATTTTAGATACATTATCTATTGGCATGTCGGATGACTATGTTGCAGCAATTCACGAAGGTGCTACCATAGTACGTATCGGCTCAGCGTTATTTGGCGCACGTTCTGCAGCATCAACTCAATGAGAATAAGTTAAATGAAATTAGTGTTTATTGGCGGCGGCAACATGGCATATGCCTTGATTGTTGGCTTAAAAAACAAAAAAGTAGCCATGTCTAATATCGTGGTGATAGAACACGATGTAAGCAAATGGCCGCAATTAGAGCAATTGGGTGTGCATGTGAATGCAGACTTAGCCAGTGTTAATGGTTGCAGCGCGATTGTATTAGCAATCAAACCGCAGCAATTATCGGCTTTAGCCAAAAACTTAACCCCTTTTTTATCGGTAAAATCTGCCTCGCAACCGCTGATCATTTCAATTGCTGCAGGCATTCGGCTTAAAGATTTAAGTCGTTGGCTGGCTGGCTATGAAACGATTGTGCGTGCCATGCCCAACACGCCAGCTCAAATACAAGCAGGTGTAACTGGTTTATATGCCATGCCCAATGTATCTAAAAAACATATCGCCTTGGCCGACCAAATATTAAAAGCAGCAGGCAGCAACATTTGGCTGGATTCTGAGGAAAAATTAGATGCGGTGACCGCTATTTCTGGCAGTGGCCCTGCTTATGTATTTTATTTTATAGAGGCTTTGCAGGCGGCCGCCCTAAATTTGGGCTTAAATGAAGAGCAAGCCAAAGAATTAAGTATTGCCACATTTAAAGGCGCCAGTTTATTAGCAGATGCCAGCACAACACCTATTGCAACCTTGCGCATGCAAGTGACTTCAAAAGGTGGCACAACGGAACAAGGTTTGCTGAGCTTAGAAAAATCACAGGTAAATCAAGCCATTATGCTGGCGGCGCAAAAAGCCTGCGAGCGAGCCAATACTTTAGGCAATGAATTAGGCAAAGATTAATCTTTAAATTATCCAATATTTATATTTAAAACAAGGCTTTTATTAATATGCTCAGCACTGCGCTAGAATTTTTACTCACCACGGTTTTAAACTTACTCACTTTGGTATTTTTATTGCGCTTTTTCATGCAACTATTAAGAGCACCGTTTAATAACCCATTGGGGCTGATGGTGATTACACTGACCGATTTTGCCGTTAAGCCAGTACGCAGAATTCTATCCAGCTTTAAAAAAATAGATTTATCTACCCTATTTTTGGCATTAATCACGCAATTTTTGCTGCAAATTAGCCTATTAATGTTGCGCAATTTCCCCCTATTTGTTGCTGGCGATGCGGCTTGGCTTGGATTTGTTGGCTTGAGTTTACTAGGCGTTTTGCGCACTGCTTTAGATGTATTCTTTTATGCTATTTTGATGCAGGTGATACTCAGCTGGGTCAACCCACACTCACCTTTTTCGGGTGTTTTAGATACCTTAACAAGACCAATTTTAGGCCCAATACGCCGATTAATCCCCATAACAAATGGTTTGGATTTTTCACCGTTAGTTGCGTTAATTTTGCTACAAATGGTGAATATTTCCGTATTTAAAACGTTAGAATTGCAATTATTAGGTCTATTTTAAAGTGCCAATATTAATCATAACAGCATGATTTCACAACGTTTAGAAGCTAAAGTTCACGAGTATCAGGAATGGCGCAATACGCTTAGGCAAACCATTACCGATTACCGCGATTGGCTGGCAAAAAGCCAATATAGTGATGCCGTTCAAGAGTTGCGACTTTACGATGTGTTAGAAATGTTAAAACGCGATCAACTGGTGCTGGCTTTTTTAGCAGAATTTTCGCGTGGCAAAACTGAAATGATTAATGCATTATTTTTTGCCGATTTTAATCAGCGATTATTACCCAGCGAACCAGGCCGTACCACGATGTGCCCCACCGAAATTTTTTGGGACGCGCGTGAAGAGCCTTGCATTAAATTACTGCCTATTGGCACACGCGCCAGTGATGACTCCCTTACTTATCTAAAAGCCACGCCAAACGCATGGCAAAAATTTAAGCTAAACATTGATTCGCCAGCAGAAATGCAAACTATTTTGCGTAAGTTGATTGAGCAAAAAGAAGTGACTCAAGGCGAAGCAGAAGCGCTAGGTTTATATAATCCACAAGATATTGGCATGACGAATGCACTAAAAACGCACGGCTTGCTCAAAATTCCTTTTTGGCGTCACGCCATCATTAACTATCCGCATCCACTGCTTAAAAGTGGCCTAGTTGTGATTGATACGCCAGGCTTAAACACGCTAGGCGCCGAGCCTGAACTAACTCTTAGTATAATCCCCAACGCACATGCTGTATTGTTTTTAACGGCAACCGACACTGGCATTACGCAATCAGATATGCAGATTTGGAATGAGTATATTAAGGGGCGCACCAAATATAAACTGGTATTACTAAACAAAATTGATATGTTGTGGGATGCGCTTAAACCCAAGCAAGATATTGCTAATGAGATTGCAAAACAAGTGAACGTGACTGCGCACCAATTGGGTGTTTCGCCTGATAGCGTATTTGCTATTTCTGCCCAAAAGGCTTTAGTAGCCAAAATTAAAAAAAATGAATCCCTGCTCAAACAAAGCGGCATTATTGAGCTTGAAACGATATTGGGAAATCAGATTGTTCAAGCCAAACATGAGATTTTAGGTCGCACAGTTGCCAGTGAATGTAGCGAAATGATTAAAGGTTCGCGCAAAATCATTCAGCAACGTCTCAATAGTTTACGTGCGCAAATTGCAGAACTGCGCGGCCTGAGAGGCCAGAATAGTGACGCAACTAAACATATTTTCGCGCAAGTGGTGACCGATAGAAAACGCTACGAATTATCAATCCCAACCTTTAATCAAGCTGACGAAAAAATTGGTCATATTGGCAAAAAGCTGCTGCGCCATTTAAGTGTAGATTATCTAGAATCTGCATTAGCATCCAGTCGCAAAGAAATGGGGGATAGTTGGACGACGGTAGGCTTAAATAAGGGCATGCGCAACTTGATGAAGCAGGCGAATGAGTTAGCTGCAAATATCAACAAGCAAAGTAGTGATATTAAAAAATTGGCCGACAATATTTATCAGGTTTTTCATTCAAAACATGGCTTTGAAGTGTTTAATCCGCCGCCGTTAGATATGTCTAACTTTATTCATAATATGCACGCGTTAGAAAAAATCACCCACGATTTTTGTGCTGACCCTATTAACGTGTTAACTGAAAAGCACTTTTTGATTCGTAAATTTTTCTTGGGGCTTGGCACACAAACGCGTGCCATTTTTAGTCAAGCTGAAAAAGATTGCGAGCACTGGCTGCAAGACGTGTTGGGCACGCTAAAAAACCAAATGGCAGAACACAAAGCCAGCTTAGATCAGCGATCTAAAAACCTAATGCAAGCAAGAGCGAGTGCTGAGGCGCTGGATAATCAATTAGCATTAGTGGAAAGAGAATACGCCACGATATTAAAAGAAGGGCAAACCCTAGATTTGATGTTGTTGCAGTTAATTAAAACAGTTAAGCCAGCCATTAAGGCTAATATTTCTGTTAAAAATAGTGCGGATTTTGAAAAAACGATTCAAATAGCGCCCTTTCCTTTTTTGAACATTGTCCCGCAACCCTCATCTTAACCAGGGCTTAAATCCAAATAATATCAAACGCTTCTCTCGCGTATTGATTGTCAGGCTGCAAAGTGACACGTTTTTTAATAAAATCAGATAGATTCGCCAAACTTTGCGACTCTTCATCCATCAGCATATCAATCACCTGCGTGCAGGCAATTACTTTAAATTCTTTAGCGTTAAACTGTTTCGATTCGCGCAGTAATTCGCGCATAATTTCATAACAAATGGTTTGTGCCGTTTTATGCTCACCGCGGCCTTGGCACACATCGCAAGGTTCGCAAAGTAAATGCGCCAAACTTTCTCTGGTGCGTTTACGCGTCATTTCCACCAAGCCAAGCGAAGTAAAACCATTCACGCTAATGCGCGCACGATCTAAATCCACCGCTTTATTCAGCTCCTCTAACACGGTTTCGCGCTGGCTATCTTCATCCATGTCAATAAAATCGATAATGATGATGCCGCCTAAGTTTCTAAGCCTTAACTGCCGCGCAATACATTGCACCGCTTCTAAGTTGGTTTTATAAATGGTATCCGACAGATTTTTACCACTGACAAAGCTGCCTGTATTCACATCAACCGTGGTTAACGCTTCGGTTTGGTCAAAAATCAAATAGCCGCCTGATTTTAATTCCACTTTACGCGATAGTGCGCGCGTGATTTCAATTTCAATATTATAAAAATCAAAAATCGGGCGCTCGCCTTGATAGTGATAAAGCGGCTTTACCGCTTTTGCCACATATAAATCGGCAAACTCTTTTAAATGATTAAAGGTTTCTTTGGAATCAACACGAATACTCACGGTTTCGTCATTTACTACGTCACGCAGAATGCGGCGTGGCAGGCTTAAATCATAAAAAATCAATGAGCGCTCACCGGCAGATTGGCTATCGAGTTGGATTTTTGCCCACACTTTTTGTAGATAATCGATATCTGCCAATAACTCGGCATCGCTGGCCGTTTCTGACATGGTGCGAATAATAAAACCGCCAGAACGTTTTTCTGGCAGCAAGCCCAGTAGACGATTGCGTAATAATTCGCGCTCTTCTTCATCTTCAATGCGCTGCGAAACGCCAATATGATCTTGATGCGGCAAAAAGACTAAAAAGCGCCCTGCAATACTTACTTCGGTAGTCAAGCGCGCGCCTTTGGTGCCAATCGGCTCTTTAATTACCTGCACGACAATCGATTGGCCTTCACGCAACACATCTTGAATCAGGCGTTCTGTTGGCGGTTCGCCATCAACATGGCATTCCATAATATCCGCCACATGCAAAAAAGCCGCGCGCTGCAAGCCAATTTCGACAAACGCCGATTGCATACCAGGCAGCACGCGGCACACTTTGCCGCGATATACATTACCCACAATGCCCAGTGATGAACTGCGCTCAATATGCAGTTCTTGCGCAATGCCTTGCTCTAGCACGGCAACACGCGTTTCTTGCGGCGTCACGTTGATTAATATCTCTTGTCCCAATTTGCAACACCTTATCTTGATTTTTTCGTGCTAAAAAAGTGGTTAAGTTAACCCTTTAAAAGCCTAATTTTTTTAATATTATCGCCGTTTCATGAACAGGCAAACCCATCACGCCCGTATAACTGCCATCGATGCGTTTAATCCAGCTACCCGCCAAGCCTTGAATGGCGTAGCTACCTGCTTTGTCAGCATGCTCTTTGGTGGCGATATACGCCGCTATCATAGCATCGCTAAGCGGCATCATTTCAACTAATGTGGTGCATAGTGCTAACTCGATTTGCTGATTAAAAACGCCTGCCACTGCTGTATGCACTTGATGTTGCGTGCCAGATAATTGTTTAAGCATCCGCAAAGCATCTGCGTCATTTTCTGGTTTGCCAAAAATGCTATCCCCAAGCGCAACCGTGGTATCTGCCGCCAAAATGGGCATGTCAGAAAATTGCCCATTTAATTGCTGCTGTATCGCCAACGCTTTTTGTTTAGCCAAGCGCAACACATAATCGGTTGGCGATTCACTAGCCAGCTGCGATTCATCAATATCGGCTGGCATCACTACGCAATCAATACCCATTTGTTTTAATATCGCCACACGGCGCGGACTTTGCGAAGCAAGTATGACTTTTTGAAGATTCATCTGCATTAAGCTGTTCATTTAAATTAACATAGGCAATACTATCAAAGCATTGCGCGTTCACAAACGTTAACATCGTCATCATGGATGAAAATCATGGATTTACTTAACCAAGACTTTACTTATCTGCTTAAAATCACCATCGCGTTGCTGGCAATTGTGAACCCGATTGGTAGCTTGCCGATTTTTATCAGCGCAACCGATGGCTGGAGCAAGCCAGACCGTGCTAAAACTGCGCGCACAGTGGCAGTGACTGTCTTTATTGTATTAAGTTTGGCCGCGTTTATTGGCGACGGTATTTTAAATTTTTTCGGTATTTCTATTCCATCGTTTCAAGTAGGCGGCGGCATTTTAATTATGCTAATTTCTATTTCGATGATGCATGGCAAGCAAGGAGGCACCCGCCAAACGCTGGAAGAGGCGCAAAGCATGGCAGAGCGCGAAGTGATTGCCATTGTGCCGCTCAGCATCCCTTTGCTCGCTGGGCCGGGTGCGATTTCTAGTATGATTTTAAGCGCGCAGCAACAACCATCTTTGCTGGGCCATGTTTCTTTGGTTATTCCTGTTTTGCTGGTAACCATCGTGATTTGGTTGGTGCTTAAATTATCAGATGGCATTACGCAGCAACTTGGTACAATCGGCATTAATATCATCACGCGTTTAATGGGCTTGATTCTGGCGGCAATGGCAGTTGAGTTTATTGCACATGGCTTAACTGGCTTGTTTCCGCAGTTGGCCATTAGCTAAATACAATCACTTAAATTCAGTTAATCACTATTTTTTAGGTAAAATAACGCATTAACTTAACCCTATTTTTGAATCAATATTTTAAAAATAATCTCAAAAGCATTTTTGTGAAAAAACCCCAATTTAAGCCCAATTCTACAGTCGCCGCCATTGTCGAGCAAAACGGCAAATTTTTGCTGGTTGAAGAAAGCACTGATAGAGGCAACCGTTTTAACCAGCCCGCTGGCCATTTAGAAGATAACGAAAGTTTAATTCAGGCTGTGATTCGCGAAACTTTAGAAGAATCGGCCTACGATTTTGTGCCTACTGCATTACTTGGCGTTTATCATTGGAAACATCCGCACAATGACACTACTTATTTGCGTTTTGCCTTTATAGGCAACGTAGGTGTGCATTATGAAACCCAAGAATTAGATGATGGCATTATCCGCGCGGTGTGGATGAGCATAGACGAAATTCGCGAAAAGGCAGCGCTAATGCGTAGCCCGCAAGTATTAACCTGTATTGAAGATTATTTAAACGGAAAAAGCTATCCGTTAGAAGTGATTACTAACTTATGACTAAAAAAAGAGTGGTAGTTGGCCTGTCTGGCGGCGTCGATTCATCTGTCACCGCCCTGCTATTAAAACAGCAAGGTTATGATGTAGTCGGTCTTTTCATGAAAAACTGGGAAGACGACGACAACGATGAATACTGCTCATCCAAGCAAGATCTCATCGATGCGGTTTCCATCGCCGACAAAATCGGTATTGATATTGAAGCCGTGAATTTCAGCGCCGAATACAAAGACCGCGTATTTGCCAATTTTTTAAGCGAATACGAAGCTGGACGAACGCCAAACCCTGATATTTTATGCAATGCGGAAATCAAATTTAGGGCATTTTTAGACCATGCCATGAGTTTAGGCGCCGATTTAATTGCCACTGGCCATTATGCGCAAGTGCGCGAAAACCCACTAAAACCTGGCTTATTTCAATTATTAAAAGCCGATGACGGCAGCAAAGACCAAAGCTACTTTTTATATCGATTGAATCAAGCACAATTAAGCAAAACTTTATTTCCACTGGGTAAATATTTAAAGCGCGAAGTGCGCGAGATTGCACGCCAAGCAGGCCTAATTAATGCAGAAAAAAAAGATTCGACTGGCATTTGCTTTATTGGCGAACGGCCTTTTCAAGAGTTTTTACAGCGCTATTTACCCAAAAAACCGGGTGATATTAAAAACGCTGAAGGCAAATTAGTCGGCCAGCACGAAGGCTTGATGTACTACACATTAGGTCAGCGCCAAGGTTTGAAAATTGGCGGTAGCCGCGACAGCAATGGCGAGCCGTGGTTTGTTGCCGCAAAAGATATGCTTAAAAATGAGTTAATCGTGGTGCAAGGCCATCAACACCCTTTGCTACTAAACGATGGCCTTAAGGCTGGCCAATTAACATGGATAGATAACGAAGAGCCGATTACCAATTGGGTTTACGCGGCCAAAACACGCTATCGCCAGCCCGATGCGCCATGTGAAATTGACGCATTAAATAGTGAAGAGGTAACAGTTAAATTTGGTCAAAAACAATGGGCAATAACGCCAGGCCAATCGGCTGTAGTTTATGAAAGCAATGTTTGCCTGGGCGGCGGCATTATCACTGCCGCAATCTAAATAGCTTGACCGCACTATTACAGCCGTAATTTAATTGCATAGTTTAACGACACGGTCACCGCTACAACGAACTAAACCTACTCAGATATATTTGGCTGCATATAGCCATATTATTGGTTTATTTTAACCATCTAAGTAGTTATGTTTTTTAAATATCCATATAAATCAATTAGATATTTAATATTTTAATTAGCATAATTATTGCTTAAGCTAAGTATGTTTAGCTTAATTTGGCTTTGCCATCAATGATTGCGTTATCACAATCCAACACTGCACTATTTTGGTATGGCCTAGATTTACGCTGGGTTTATACCGATTTACTTAGAAATATTTTCTTTCACACCAAGTGCAGTCATGCTGCGCAAGATGTATTGCATGATGCGCTATTGCGTTTTGCTTTTAGTAAAAACGCAGCTATTGCTGATGAGCCGCATGCATACTTGCGCACAGTTGTTAAAAACTTGCTGTTGGATAATTTTCAATCAGCGTCTAAATTCGTCACGCTTACTGACCATGCCGATAACCACACCACTGAGCTTTGCCCAAATGAAAATTTAGATGCCAATTGGGCCTTGTCACCTGAAAAAATCATCGATATTCAGCAACGTTTGCAAGCTATACAGCATATTATTAATTGCCTGCCGCCTAAGTGCAGAGAGGTGTTTTGGTTATTTAGAATTGAAGGCTTACGCCAAGCAGAAATTGCCACTCAATTAAATATCAGCATGAATATGGTCGAACGCCATGTGATTCGCGCGCTAATCGATATTCGCACTGCGCGTGAGCAGCTACTTTAAGATGTTTTAAATTGACCGCCATGCTGAACAAGCACCATCAAATACGCAAAGAAGCTGCCAAATGGTTTGCGCGCATGCAATATGCCGAGGCAGACCATCCTGAACGCTCAACGTTTGAAGCATGGCTGATGCAAAGTAACCTACATGCAGATGAATATTTAGCCATTAGCGCGGCCTGGGACGATTTTGATTCTACCAGCAAGATAAATGCTTTGGCCCAGGCCATGTTGCGCAAAAAGGATAGTGCCGCTTCAAATCGAAAAAAAATCATGCAAATAGCCAGCAAATCCTTGGTGCTTACTGCTATTGGTTTATTCAGCTTGTTTGGTTATCAAGCATGGCAATCACAGCCTGTTGTAAATATGGCTAGCAATACTACAATCGGCAAAATCAGCCAACAAGCGCTAGATGACGGCAGCAAGCTCATCTTAAACGCCAATTCTGAGGTAGAAGTTATCTACTATCGCAACAAACGCTTGGTTAAGCTTAAACGCGGCGAAGCGGTTTTTGATGTGGTAAAAGATGTCAATCGCCCCTTTATCGTGGAATCACAATTTGCACGCGTAACGGTATTGGGCACACGCTTTGTAGTGAATCAAATTGATGGTCGCGTGATTGTGAGTGTTGATCATGGACAGGTAAAAGTAGAGAGCCTGTATGCCAAAAATTCCATCCCTATTTTAATCACCAATGGCCAAGTGGCGGAAATAAAACCAAACGCACAGCCCACTAGACTTAAACGTGATGCAGCAGATGCTTTTGCCTTCTTAGATGGCAAGCTTATCTTTAACGAAGCATCGTTAAACGAGATTGCGGAAAGTTTGTCGCGTTACCGCAAAAAGCCAGTGATTGCGACGATTAAGTCAGCCGCCCAACAATCAAGCACGCAACCGCATATTACCGCCGTTTTAAATATTGCAGAGATGGAAAGATTTTTAACATTAATGCCGCAAATAGCCCAAGTGAATGTTAAAGACACATCCGATAGAACAGAAATTTCACCGAAAAATTAACGATAAAATTAATTATTTTTATGCGTTGACATCAGGGTTTTAATCCCTAAACCGTCATATCAGTATCAACCGACTGTTTAGGGCTAAGTATGCAATTTTCTAACTTTAAAGTGAATAAAACGCACTATTTAATTTCACTAGCATTACTCACTTTTTGTATTAATGCCTATGCCGAGCCATTAAATACCAGCATACCCATTACCATTGATTTGCCCATGCAGCCGCTGGCAGAATCATTAAAACAATTCTCAAAGAAAACTGGTTTAAGTATTGCAGTAGATAGTGAATTAGTTAAAAACAAAATGGCACCCGCCGTAAAGGGTAACTATGAGAATAGCGAAACGCTGAAAAAACTGTTAATTGATAGCGGCCTAGAAGCCAATATGGAAGGTACTACTGCAATTATCAAACGCGAACGTATTTTACCAACCAAAACCGAAGCAATTGATTTAAAAGAAGTTCAAGTACGCGCTAAACGCTTTTACGAAGTTGGCCCATTACCAGGCTTAGGATTAACCAAAGAAGAAATCCCTGGCAACGTTCAAAGCATTACCGCTAAAGAAATTAAAGAATCACACTCTCTTAGCATTACCGACCTGATGAATAGCAAATTGCAATCAGTCAGCGTCAATGACTATCAAAGCAACCCTTTCCAAATGGATGTGAATTACCGTGGCTTTACCGCCAGCCCGCAAATTGGCACGGCGCAAGGCATTTCAGTGTTCTTAGATGGCATACGTGTCAATGAACCGTTTGGTGATGTGGTGAACTGGGACATGCTTCCTATGAATGCATTGAAAGGTTTAGATGTATTTCCTGGCTCAAACCCGATATTTGGCTTGGGTACATTAGGTGGCGCGATTGCAATGCGCACTAAAAGCGGTTTTGATGGCAATACGCTAGATGGTGAAATACTGACGGGTTCATTTGGGCGCAAACAGCTACAAGTTTCCGCAGGGGGCAATAATGGTGTCATCGCTGGTTTTGCTTCGGGTAACTTCTTTATGGAAGACGGCTGGCGTGATAATTCCCCCAGCAAAGTAAACCAATTGTTTGGTAAAGGTGAGTGGCGTAATGAGCAAGTGCAAGTGGGTTTATCTATGCTTTATGCCGGTAACAAACTTACTGGCAATGGCTTATTGCCACAGCAGATGGTGGATCAAAACCCCAAGCAAGTCTACACATCCCCTGATGAAACTAAAAATGACCTACTTCAATTTCAATTAAGTGGTATCTGGGATGTAACTGATACTTTTAATGTTACTGGACAAATCTACAAGCGTAAAAGCAAACGTAAATCGAGTACTTCCGATGTGAATGAGAACTTTGGGGGGACTGATGGGCGTCGTAATTCTGCAAGCCTTAATGATCCTAACCGGCAATTGCTATATGGATTTGCCGATAGCAACCGTGATGGTAAGCCAGACTACAATAATTTTGCCTACAACGTTGCAGCAGATTCGGCGGGTAACGCGCTTACCAATAGCGGGGCGATTTGCAATCCCGTAGATTTTAGTGATCCATGCTTGAGTGATTTAGCTATAGGCACTGATTTTAATACGCAAGCCAATGCAAACCAAGTGCAAGTAACTGCTGCGGATGGCTCGGGCAATCTGGTGTGGAACTGGACCTTACACCCTGGAATCAATATAGAGCCAGACTTTGCAACGTTCCCTGCTACTACACCTGGGGCTTTTAATGCACCGGTAACCGCAGAGTACGATCAGTTTGTGCGCTGGGCGCAGGCTAACTATGGCAAATTGGTTGCTGGTTTACCTGTAATATACGCCAATACAATTCACCCTGGTGTTGGTCTCCCAAGTTACGATTATCAGCTATATGCTTCGCTAGGGCAGATAGGAGTAACTGGACAATATACCGATAGTGCAGGTTTTTACCATTATTATCAAGAACTTAATCCAATCAACAACGCAAATGTTCCTACTTATGGAACCATAGGTGGGCTTGCCTCAACTCCAACAATTGGCCCTGTTGTACTGGATTCTAATGGACAACCAATTTATCGCGATGGTAAATATGGTGCTGATGGCAGCGGCTTTTTAAATACTGGCTATATTCAAGGTACTCCCACCGCGCTATTTACAGATACGCAGATAGACCAAGATGGTATTGGCGGTGCATTACAGTTGAACTGGAACTTAGATAAACACAAGTTTATGGTTGGTGCATCGGTAGATAAATCTGACACTATTTATGATAGCAAACAGTACTTAGGTTTATTAGACGCAAACCGTCGCGGTTTTGTAGCACCAGAATTATTGGGCTGGGAATATTTTGCCAACAGTCGTAAAAATGGAGTTGGTTTAAATGATTTCAGTGGAAACTCCATTACTAAAAGTATTTATGCCAGTGAAACTTGGAAAATCACTGAAACCCTGAATATTAACGCTGCTGCGCGTTTTAACCACACCGTAGTAGAAAACAAACTTGCTGTTTCTGCGTTAACCTCTTACGCAGATGTCAATTCAATTTTAAATTTTCTGAATCCGGTTACTTTGTGTACCGATAACAATAATGACGGCACAATAGACCCCAATACCGAATGCCCCACTGGTTTCAATGGCAGCATTCAACCATTTGATCCAACTGCGTTACCCACTGACGGAGGTCAAAACATTGGCACCTTTAGGCCGCCAGAGACCGATAAATTCAAATACCGCTCATTTAATCCGTCTCTTGGGCTTACCTGGCAAGCGCGCGAAGATTTAAACCTTTACGGCAGTATTGGCCGCGGCGCCAGAACACCAAGCGTGATTGAGCTTGGTTGTGCTTATGACCCCTTGTTTGCCCTGCAGCGACGGGTGTGTACTCTGCCGGGAGCTTTGTCAGGAGACCCTTATTTAAAACAAGTGCGCTCTACGAGTGTTGAATTGGGAGCGCGCGGTAGGCTAACAGATGATATCGAATGGAACGCCGCTGTATATCAAACCGATTTAAGCGATGACATTTACTTTGTTGCGGTAAATGCAACAGCTAGCTTTTTCCAGAACGTAGGCGATACACGCCGCCGTGGTATTGAAATGGGCTTTAAGGGCAAAACGGGCAAAGCCAGTTTTGGTGTCAACTATGCACTCACAGATGCTACTTTTCAATCAGCGATTAAGTTATTAAGCCCACACAATAGCAGTGCGGGTAATGTTTATGATCTGGTTGATGGCATAAATGGCAATTATCAACAAATCCAAGTTAAACCGGGTAACCGCCTGCCAGGCATTCCACTACATAACCTTAATATGAATTTTGC
Source organism: Methylotenera sp. (assembly GCA_021732365.1). GTDB lineage: Bacteria > Pseudomonadota > Gammaproteobacteria > Burkholderiales > Methylophilaceae > Methylotenera_A. The sequence goes on from JAKFVD010000017.1 coordinate 25,760, forward strand.
CTATGATGTCACAGATAAATGGCGGGTAGGTCTCAATGCCGTGATGCATTCCAACGCGTTTATCCGAGGTAACGAGAATAATAAACATAAGGCAGGCTCTGCAAGCCCCTTAGATTTATGTGCAATCCTCGTAGGGCAGTGCATTGTTCAGCGCTCAGATTTTGGTGAGGGTAAAACCCCAAGTTACACCGTGTTCAACTTCCAGACCAGTTACAAATTTACCCCAGAATGGACGTTGGGACTGCAAGTCAATAACGTGTTTGACAAAAAATATGCCAGTGCTGGGCGTCTGGGTTTAAATGCTTTTTCACCATCAATCAATGGCGCGATTGGTGCGGGTGGCTTTAACTACAATAGCAGCGACTGGCAAGGCACCAGCTTTTTAGGTACAGGCGCACCTAGGGCGGCTTTTGTTACCTTGAGTTATGAGTTTGTGCCGGATAAGAAGTAGGATAAAAATAAGCAGAAAAACAAGCGCTTTAATATGTTAACAAAAAATAAAAAAGCATCTTCAGACTTTAACTCAGCGGAATCAAATGATATTGCCATTATCATGCGCGAGGTAAAGCAGCACGGGTTTTATTCTGCATTTTGCTCAGATGTAATATTGAATGCACCTAATCATGATGATGTTGTGCAAATGATTAAAGCGTTGGCTGTGCGTGCGCACCTAAAAGTAAGCTTTAATGCAGCAGAGAATATTTGCTTGTTTGAGGGGGATGGTAATGATTTATTGTTAGAGTGATTTTGCAAGCGCGAATACTAAAGCGGTAAATCTAAGGCCACCACGCAATACAGTATTTTCGTAGCATTAGTAAACTTCTGGCACAAACATACTTTGCGGAACAGGCTGGCGTACATAATCGTCATGGTGTACGCGCTCTGGCAGCTCGATGACAGGCCGCTTGATTTCTTCATAAGGCATTTGATTGAGCAAATGGTGAATACAGTTAAGGCGCGCTTTTTTCTTATCGACGGCTTCTACAATGTGCCAGGGCGCTTCTTCAATATGCGTGCGCTCTAGCATCACCTCTTTGGCTTTTGTATACAATTCCCAGCGGCGGCGTGATTCCAGATCCATTGGGCTGAGTTTCCATTGTTTAAGCGGATCGTGGGCACGCCCTAAAAAGCGCAGGTGTTGTTCTTCATCTGAGATGGAAAACCAATATTTAATGACTTGAACACCTGAGCGCACCAGCATTTTTTCAAATTCAGGCACTGAGCGAAAAAACTCTTCATACTGTTCATCGTCACAAAAACCCATGACACGCTCCACACCCGCGCGGTTATACCAGCTACGGTCAAATAGCACGATTTCGCCAGCGGCAGGTAAATGCGAAACATAGCGTTGAAAATACCACTGCGTGCGCTCCCGCTCATTGGGGGCAGGTAGAGCAGCGACGCGGCAGATACGCGGATTGAGGCGCTGCGTGATGCGCTTGATGACGCCGCCCTTGCCTGCCGCATCGCGGCCTTCAAAAATAATAACCACTTTATGCCCAGTAGCTGCTACCCAATCTTGTAACTTTACCAATTCAGCCTGTAGGCGAAACAGCTCTTTAAAATAGATGCGGCGGTATTCTTTATTGTTGTTGGCATCGTTGCCTGAAATGGCATCTAAATGGCTGTCTTCCAGTTCAAGCTCTAATTCTTCATCTAAGCTATCAATCAAGTCATCATGAATACGCTGCATCAATTCGGCGTCATTTAAATTCATTACAATCTCTTAGCTAGGTGAATATATTAGAGAATAGTGATTTTTTGTGACAGCTTTGTGACAATGCCTTTCAGCTAAGCAAACGAATGTGTCATTTAAAAATCGTTAAATCACTACAATAATTTAATGCCCGCTAATTTTTCTGCACAAACATCACGAATAATACGCGCCAGATCTTTTGCATAAGGGCGCGCCATCATTTCATTGGTGCCGATTGCATGTAACTCAGACCATAGGCCTTTGGTGCCGATGGGCTTGGCTATTACGTAGTCATGCTCTACATAGCTTTGAATTCCCCAGTTGGGCAATGCTGCCAAGCCTCGACGGCTGGCAACAAGTTGCATAATTGCAATAGTCAGCTCTGCTGTACGGCGGTTAAATTGGATATTGGCAGGCTTCAACACTTGCCGAATTACGTCAATACGCTCTTCTGGTACTGGGTAAGTAATCAGCGTTTCACCGCTAAAATGCTCTGCTAATAATCTTGGTTTATTGCGCAGTGGGTGGTCAACGGGCAATACCGCCATGATTTCAAATTTGAATAAGGGTAAATGTTCTAAATTATCTAGCTTATTTGGCAAGCCGCCAATCACTACGTCGGCCTTGCCTGCATGCAATAAATGCCATGGGTCGCTGTGAAACCCTGCCACTAAATCAATCTCCACCTCTGGCCAAGCGCGCCTAAATGCGTCCATCACTGGGGTTAGCCAATCAAAGCAGGTATGGCATTCCAAAACAATTCTTAGCTCACCCGATTGATCGCTTTTTAAGCGAATCAAATCACGCTCTGATTTTTCAATCAGCGGTAACAACTCATTGGCCAGATCCAGCAAGCGCTGCCCTGCCGGTGTAAAACGCAAACCTTGCGCGCTACGCTGGAAAAGCGTGATGTCGTAGTGCGTCTCTAATGCGCGTATTTGATGGGATAGCGCTGATTGCGTTAAAAAAACACGCTCGGCTGCCAAGCCAAGTTTGCTGGTTTCTGCAATGGCTTTTAGCGATTTTAGGTGACGGATTTCCAGCATAAGCATTTACATGTATGAATTTAATTCAAATTTATCACAAAAACTTTCGCTTTATTAAATTAATTCGTCATTAGAGAATGCATGCCTTGTATAGATTGAAGGTAATAAAATGACAACAATAAACATTAAAGCCCATATCCTGGGTTATCCACGCGTAGGCGCGAAACGTGAATTGAAATTTGCCTTGGAATCGTTCTGGCGCAAAGAAACGACATCGGATCACTTACAAAAAACGGCCGCAGAGTTGCGCAAAACGCATTGGCAAAAGCAACAGGATGCCGATTTAGCTTTTATTACTAGCAATGATTTTTCGTTATACGATCATGTGCTAGATCACACCGTTTTATTTGGCGCGCAACCAAAACGCTTTACCAAGTTACCTTTTGGTGAAAAGAGTATTTCTGCCGAAAACGCCTATTTTTCACTGGCACGCGGTAATTTAGAGCAGCCTGCAATGGAAATGACCAAATGGCTGGACACCAACTATCATTACATCGTGCCAGAATTAAACCAGGACACGCAGTTTTCAATCAATGCGCATGATTTTTTAAGCCAGATAGATGAAGCTTTAGCGCGCTCAAAAAACGTTAAGCCTGTGCTACTTGGCCCAGTCAGCTTTCTGTATCTGAGCAAAGCGCGTGGTGTTAATAAATTAGACTTCTTAGATAGCCTGGCGGAGCAGTATGCTTATTTATTGCAGGAACTGCATACTAAAAAAATTGAATGGCTACAAATTGACGAACCGATTTTTGCGCTGGATCTTGATGATGCCTGGCTAAAAGCGTTTGAGCGCGCTTATGCGCATTTTCGTATTTCGCATTTTCTTACTGGGCGCCCAAAATTATTGCTGACGACGTACTTTGCTAATGTATCGCGCTATCAAGGCTTTATTACACAACTGCCGATTGATGGCGTCCATATCGATTGCGTACGCGCGCCAGAGCAATTAGGGCCGTGGGTCAATGCTATTCCTAGCTATTGGGTATTATCAGCTGGCGTCATCAATGGCCGCAATATCTGGCGTACCGATTTAGATAAAGCACTAGCCCTTTTACAGCCATGGGTACAAAGGCTGGGTGAGCGCTTATGGCTTGCGCCTAGCTGCTCCCTGCTACACACTCCAGTGACGCTTGCGCATGAAGTGAATTTAGATACAGAGATTAAATCCTGGCTAGCATTTGCCGATGAAAAATTAGAAGAGTTGCGTATTATCACCAGTGCTTTGAATAATGGTACTGATTCTGTTGCAAACGAATTGGCGATATCGCGGGCGGCAATTAGTGCGCGCCATCATTCATTGCGCGTTCACAATATCGATGTGAAAGAGCGCATCAAAGATCTGGTCAACGTGAATGAAAACCGCACAAACAAATTTGATAATCGCCAGATCATTCAGCGTGCACGCCTGAATCTACCCTTATTGCCGACTACAACGATTGGCTCCTTCCCGCAAACACCTGATATCCGCGCCAGCCGTGCTGCCTTTAGAAAAGGTGAAATCAGCCAGGCCAAATATGATGCCGATATGGAGTCGCACATTGCTTATGCCATTAGCCAACAAGAAGAAATTGACCTGGATGTATTGGTGCACGGCGAAGCCGAACGCAACGACATGGTGGAATTCTTTGGCGAACAATTGGCAGGTTATGTGTTTACGCAAAATGGCTGGGTGCAAAGTTATGGTTCGCGCTGCGTCAAGCCGCCTATCATTTATGGCGATGTACACAGACCAAACCCAATGACAGTTGATACGGCACGTTTTGCACAATCGCTGTCGAAACGCCCTGTAAAAGGCATGCTAACTGGCCCCATTACCATGCTGCAATGGTCTTTTGTGCGCGATGACCAAACACGCGAAAGCACTGCTTTGCAACTGGCGTTAGCGATACGTGATGAAGTGGAAGATTTGCAAAATGCAGGTATCGCGATTATCCAGATTGATGAACCCGCCTTACGTGAAGGCTTACCATTACAGAAATCGGCTTGGGCACATTATTTGGGTTGGGCAGTACGCGCATTCAAGCTGTCAGCCAGCGTAGCGCGCGACGATACGCAGATTCATACGCACATGTGTTATGCAGAATTTAACGATATTTTGCCAGCGATTGCTGCGATGGATGCCGACGTAATTACCATTGAGACATCGCGTTCTGCTATGGAGTTGCTGGATGGTTTTGGTGAATTTTCATACCCAAATGAAATTGGCCCTGGCGTTTATGACATTCATTCGCCACGTGTGCCAAGCATTGAAGCAATGGAAAAACTAGTCAAGCGCGCCTTTGAGGTGATTCCCGCAGAACGTTTGTGGATTAACCCAGATTGCGGCTTAAAAACGCGCGGCTGGGATGAAACGAAATTGGCTTTGCAAAATATGGTGACTGTGGCTAAAAAATTGCGGGTGCAATTGGCTTAATTAAAAGTCTTTATAAAACCTTTATAAAACATAGATATAGAAAATATTATCAATATATAGTGTTTTTATGTTGAACTTTCGCTTTATATTGCGTTATAGTGTGGTCACACGGTTCTTACGTTTTAATCAAAATGTAAGATAAAAGGGAATATGGTGCGCTGTTTAATTGACTTAAACAGCAATGCCAAAGCTGCCCCCGCAACTGTAATCAGCGAGTTATTTTGTGCTTATTTGCCACTGACAAGATGTTTAAACATCAACTTGGGAAGGCTAACGAAATAATGATGACCTGAAAGCCAGGAGACCTGCCGTGTGACTTTTTTGCGTTCTTATTTGAAGCAAAACTATTTTTATAACGTTTGAGGCGGGGTGTCCTCGGCAGATGGAAGTGCGCTTTTTTTAACGCCACTTCTCTTGCTGGTCTTTAATTGTTCTGGAGTTGTTCTGAATTTAGAGCCATTTAAAGCGTACCTGCCCTTTATTAAAAGGGAAATTCACATGGATGATATTCGACCATCTGCTACCGATGTATCGTTGCCGACGCTACAAGTCATACGCCGTAACGGCGCGGCGGTAGAATTTAATTTAGACAAAATCGCTATTGCGATCACCAAAGCATTTTTGGCGGTAGAGGGCAATCAAAGCGTCGCTTCTGCGCGCGTGCGTGACCAAGTGGCTATCTTAAGCCAGTTAGTGAACAACGCATTGATGCGCCGCTTACCTGCTGGCGGATCCATTCATATTGAAGATATTCAAGACCAGGTTGAATTAGCGCTGATGCGTAATGGCAACCACGATGTAGCGCGTGCCTACGTGCTTTACCGTGAAAAACGCAATGCAGAACGCACGGCTGAAAAGGCGATTACAACTGAACCTGTACATACGCTGAATGTGAATATTGACGGCAAATTAACACCGCTTAATATTGCGGAACTCAACAAAATGGTGGCTGAAGCCTGTTTGAACTTAGGAGATGCAGTCAGCCCAAGTCTAGTGGTAGAGCAAGCTGTGCGTGATTTATACGATGGCATTCCATTTACGGAAGTCTATAAAGCGCTGATTTTATCTGCCCGCAGCCTGATTGAAACGGAGCCAGCATACAACTACGTAACGGCACGTTTGCAATTAGACTTAGTGCGCGCAGAGGTTTTGGGCGAGCGCGTCAGCCATGCGGATATGGACGGGCATTATGTAGATTATTTTCCACGCTACATCAAAACAGGTATTGATGCAGAACTGCTAGACCAGCGCTTAGCCCAATTCGACTTAAACAAACTCGCAGCCGCACTCAATAAAGACCGTGATTTTCAATTCGGCTATCTAGGCATTCAAACTTTATACGACCGCTACTTTTTACATATTGAAGAGCGCCGTATTGAGCTACCGCAAATCTTTTTTATGCGCGTAGCGATGGGCTTAGCCATCAATGAGATTGACCGTGAAGCACGCGCAATCGAGTTCTATAACGTATTGAGCACATTCGACTTTATGAGCTCGACGCCTACCTTATTCAACGCCGGCACTTTGCATTCACAACTATCAAGTTGCTACCTCACGACAGTCAATGACGATCTTGAGGGCATCTATCAAGGCATTAAAGAAAACGCGCTGTTGCAAAAATATGCAGGCGGACTGGGCAACGATTGGACGCCAGTGCGCTCTTTAGGCGCACGTATCAAAGGCACTAACGGCAAAAGTCAGGGTGTAATTCCCTTCTTAAAAGTAGTGAATGATACGGCTGTAGCCGTTAACCAGGGCGGCAAACGCAAAGGTGCTGTTTGTGGCTACCTAGAAACCTGGCATTTAGATATTGAAGAGTTTTTGGATTTACGCAAAAACACCGGCGATGACCGCCGCCGTACGCACGACATGAATACTGCACACTGGATTCCAGATTTATTTATGCGTCGCGTGACAGAAGCTGGCGATTGGACATTGTTCTCTCCTTCTGACGTACCAGACTTGCATGATAAATATGGCAAAGCATTTGAAACCGCTTATGTGGAATATGAGCGCCGCGCTGAGAACGGCGAAATCAAACTATTCAAGAAAATCCCTGCCCTGCAAATGTGGCGCAAGATGCTTTCTATGCTGTTTGAAACTGGCCATCCATGGATTACATTCAAAGACCCATGCAATATTCGTTCACCTCAGCAGCATGTGGGCGTGGTGCATAGTTCAAACCTTTGTACGGAAATCACACTCAATACTTCAGACACTGAAATCGCCGTTTGCAACTTGGGCTCTGTGAACTTATTGCAGCATTTAACCGAAATTAATGGCAAGTTAGTGTTAGATAACGACAAATTGCAAGCTACCATCAAAGTGGGCATGCGCATGCTGGATAATGTAGTGGATATTAATTTCTACCCTGTTGGCAAAGCACGTAATTCCAATACACGCCATCGCCCAGTGGGCATGGGAATTATGGGCTTCCAGAATTGTTTACATGCAATGCGAATCCCTTACGCCAGTATGGAAGCAGTGGAATTTGCTGACCGCGCGATGGAAGCGGTTTGTTACAACGCCTACTATGCTTCTACTGTGCTAGCAGAAGAACGTGGGCCTTACTCAAGCTTCAAAGGCAGCTTGTGGGATCAAGGTATTTTGCCCTTAGACACATTAGACTTGTTGCTATCTGAACGTGGCGGCAATGTAGAAGTGGATAGAAGCAAAACGCTGGATTGGGATGGCTTGAGAACCCGCATTCAAAAAGTTGGCATGCGCAACTCTAATTGCGTGGCGATTGCACCGACGGCAACGATTTCCAATATCGTCGGCGTATCGGCCAGTATTGAGCCAGAATACCAAAACTTATACGTCAAATCCAACCTGTCTGGCGAATTTACGATTGTGAATGAGCAACTAGTGATTGACCTGAAAGCGCGCGGCTTATGGGATACCGTGATGGTATCTGACCTGAAATATTTTGATGGCTCATTACAGAAAATCGACCGCATACCAGCGGATTTAAAACAGCTTTATGCTACTGCGTTTGATGTTGACCCAACATGGCTAATTGAAGCTGCTGCCCGACGCCAGAAATGGATAGATCAAGCGCAATCGCTGAATCTGTATTTTGCAGTGCCATCAGGTAAAAAATTAAACGACACTTATTTATTGGCTTGGCAACGCGGCTTAAAAACCACGTATTACCTGCGCTCACTTGGCGCAACTGCGGCTGAAAAATCAACAGGTACTGGCGGTGAATTGAATGCAGTTTCGGCTGGCAGCAACGCGCCTGAAGAGGCGCCGAAAATGTGTTCGATTGATAATCCAGAATGCGAATCTTGCCAATAATATAAAACCTCTCAATTTGTCATTCCCACGAAAGCGGGAATCCATTTTAACAATAGTTGAATAATCTTAATCGTTTAAATATTAAGCATTTTTAAATTCAACTTGGATTCCCGCTTTCGCGGGAATGACGGTGTTAAGTAAGGTTTTTTAAATCGAAAAAATTAAAAGGAAAAAACATGCTTTCATTTGAAGATGAAGTTTACGTAGAGCCAGCTGCACCAAAACTGGCATTAGTAGCCGAAGCCAAGCTCGTATCGACAGCGGCTAATCAACCATCCATCTCAGGCCGCGTAAACGCCTCTGATAAGCGCATGATTAATGGTCAAACAGATGTAAATCAACTCGTGCCGTTTAAATATCATTGGGCTTGGGATAAGTATTTAGCCGGTTGCGCAAACCATTGGATGCCGCAAGAAGTATCAATGAGCCGCGACATTGCGCAATGGAAAGATAGCACTGCATTAACTGACGATGAGCGTTTGATTGTAAAGCGTAACCTGGGGTTTTTTACCACTGCAGATTCACTGGCAGCAAACAATATCGTGCTAGGCACTTACCGACATATTACAGCGCCAGAATGTCGCCAATACTTGTTACGCCAAGGTTTTGAAGAAGCGATTCATACCCATGCTTACCAATATATTGTGGAAAGTCTGGGCTTGGATGAGTCTGAGGTATTTAATGCTTACCAAGAAGTAGCCAGCATTAAAGCCAAAGATGATTTCTTGATTCCATTTATCAATATCCTGACCGATCCAGACTTTAAAACTGGCACGCCAGAAGCGGATCAACAGTTACTACGCTCTTTGATTGTGTTTGCCTGCATCATGGAAGGCTTATTTTTCTATGTCGGCTTTGTGCAAATTTTAGCCTTAGGCCGCCAAAATAAGATGCAAGGCGCTGCAGAGCAGTATCAATATATTTTGCGTGACGAATCCATGCACTGTAATTTTGGTATCGATGTGATTAATACGATCAAGTTAGAAAATCCGCATTTGTGGACAATGCAATTTCGCGAAGAAATAAAAGGCTTGATCCAGCACGGCGTGGAATTGGAATATCAATACGCAGAAGCTACTATGCCACGCGGTGTATTGGGTTTAAACGCTACCATGTTTAAGGAGTATCTGCGTTTTATCGCTAACCGTCGTTGCACGCAGATCGGCCTAGATGTGCTGTACCCAGGGGCTACGAATCCGTTCCCATGGATGAGTGAAATGATGGATTTGAAAAAAGAGAAGAACTTTTTTGAAACCCGCGTGACGGAATACCAGACAGGCGGTGCTTTAAGCTGGGATTAAACCAAACTTAAGTTAAACCAAACTTAAACTAAATTAAGCTGGAATTAATGGCAAAAAGGCTCAATATTGTATTGAGCCTTTTAATTTTCTATTCATCTAATTAAACAATTGGCATGGTTTGTTTAAAGCTGGGGCGTTTTACCAAAACGCTATAATGCTTGGCTAAATTCGGAAATTTATCTTGCCATTGCAAACTCTTAAAGCGTAAATCCAAGTAACCTAACATACAGCCCAGCGCAATATCGGCTAGGCTAAATGTCTCATTTACACACCATTTTTTCTTAGTAATATCTAGGTTAAGTACCTCTAAACCCAGTACTACTTTCGCTAGTTGTTTATCAATATTGGCTTGCGATTGTTGCGCCTCATCTCTGCGCGCTTCTAGCATCGCGGCGATTGCAGCATCGCAAACACCGTCTGCTAAGGCCTCCCAACGGCGCACGGCTATTTTGCTGGTATTATCAATTGGAATTAAATGCGTGCCAGGCGCGCGGTTATCTAGATACTCTACAATCACTTTTGAGTCGTATACGCTGTCGTTATCGTCCAGAACTAACACTGGCACTTTGCCCAGCGGATTATAGTTTTTGACTGGGCAATCGGCATCTGCCAACACCACTTCTAGCAGTTCAATATCAATATGCTTTTCAAGCGCAACAATGCGCACTTTACGCGCGTAAGGACTATTTGGGGTGTATAAAAGCTTCATATAAGATTTTGGGTTAAGTAGATTTCGTATTAAAAGAGTAAAGCTGATTAGTAAATAAATTGCATTATAATAGATTTATGTTAACACCTCTATTTACCCAACATTATCCGCGCGGGTCAACTGCATTTAGCGCTTTAGTTGAGCAAGATGTAAAGCGCGCCTTAGATGAAGATATTGGCACAGGCGATTTAACTGCAACGTTAATCCCTGCCGATAATATTGCACATGCCACCATTATCACGCGGCAAGATGCCGTTATCTGTGGAATTGACTGGGTGAACGCCTGCTTTAAGGTAATAGACGCAGACATCAAACTAAAATGGCTGGTGAACGAAGGCGAAAAAATTGCAGCTAATCAATTATTGTGCGAAATTACCGGCAATGCTCGCGCACTATTAACAGCAGAACGCTGCGCGCTTAATTTTTTACAGTTAATGTCTGCCGTTGCTACGCAAACCCGAAAGTTTGTGATGGCGGTATCTGGTACTAAAGCGCAAATATTAGATACGCGAAAAACCATTCCAAGCTTAAGATTAACGCAAAAATATGCAGTCACCGTTGGCGGCGGCGCCAATCAGCGGCTGGCTTTATATGATGGTATTTTAATTAAAGAGAACCACATTGCCGCAGCTGGCAGTATTCATGCAGCACTTGAAATTGCCTTTAAAACATACCCAAACACCAGCACGCAAATCGAAGTTGAAAACTTAGATCAACTTAAACAAGCCTTAGATGCAGGTGCCACCAGTATTTTGCTGGATAATTTTGGCATGCTTGACATGAAAAAAGCAGTACAAATGAATATTGAGGCGTATGCAGGTCGCGCAGAAATTGAAGCTTCAGGTGGTGTAGATTTAAGCTCTGCACGCGCGATTGCACTAACAGGCGTTGACCGTATTTCAATTGGTAGCCTCACAAAAAATATCGATGCCATTGATTTATCGATGAGAATAAAATAAGGTATGCATACCACTAATAGCCAAATTATTTCGGCTTTTAATTGGGTTAAGTTTGAATTAAATTTCAATCAGTTAAGTCAGAAAATTGCTTAACTTGCACCATCAAATGCGACAAAACCAAATTTAACAAGGTAATGCATGACAAAAGCACCAAATACCATCTCTAGTTTAAGTAGCAGCACTGGGCAAAGTGTTGGCACGGCCACACAGCAAAACTTAAGCAGGCATACTGGTCAAGCCATGTCAAAAGCTTCTGGCGTTGTAAAATCCGCCGTAAAAGCAAAATTTACCTTAGGTGATGTGTTGCGCATGCTGGTGAACGATGGTCGGCTTGATAAAACGCAAGCCGAAAAACTATACAAAGATAGAAAGCTTGATAGCTCAAACCTGCACCCTGTGGTGGTGATTGGTGAGCAAAAATGGAAAGATTTGCGTCCGCCACACAAAGCGATGTCGGTTGACTATTTAAGCCGCTGGCTAGCCACACAAACAGGCCTAGATTTTTATCATATCGACCCATTAAAACTGGATTTCACCTCAGCCGCTCAAATCGTCTCCAAAGCGTATGCCGAGCGATTAAGAATCATGCCGATATCGGTAAAAGGCGATGAGGCGACAGTTGCCACTTCTGAGCCTTACCAGACAGATTGGATACCCGATTTAGAGCGTATTTTAAACATGCGCATCAAATTGGTATTCGCCAATCCACTAGAAATCAACCGTTACTTACCTGAGATTTACAACCTAGCCAGCTCGATTAATCAAGCCAACTTGGCTAAGGCAGGCCAAATAGTTGGTGTACAAAATTTCGAACAACTAGTTGAGCTAGGTAAAGATAAAAACTTAGATGCTAATGAACAGCATGTAGTGAATATTGTGGACTGGCTGTTTAAATATGCATTTGAACAACGCGCCAGTGATATTCACCTAGAGCCGCGCCGCAATATGGGCACGATGCGCTTTCGGATTGATGGTGTGCTGCATCAAGTTTATCAATTGCCATCTAACATTATGAACGCCATTACTAGCCGTATTAAGCTGCTAGGCCGCATGGATATGGTGGAAAAGCGTCGCCCACAAGATGGCCGCATTAAAACGGTGAGCAATACTGGCACTGAGATTGAGTTACGTTTATCCACCATGCCAACCGCTTTTGGCGAAAAACTGGTAATGCGTATTTTTACGCCCGACGTGATTGTGCAAGACTTTGTACAATTGGGTTTCTCAAAAAAACAAGCCGATTTATGGGCACATTGGACGAAATCGCCTAATGGCATTATTTTGGTGACAGGGCCTACGGGTTCAGGAAAAACCACCACTTTATATTCCACACTCAAACAATTGGCCACGCCAGAAGTCAATGTCAGTACGGTTGAAGACCCGATTGAGATGGTAGAACCCGCATTTAACCAAATGCAAGTGACGACCAATATTGGGCTAAATTTTGCGGATGGTATCCGCACTTTGATGCGACAAGACCCCGACATTATTATGGTGGGCGAGATTCGTGATATTGAAACTGCCGATATGGCAATTCAGGCGGCGTTAACTGGTCATTTAGTGCTATCTACACTGCATACTAACGACGCGCCATCGGCTGTTACGCGCTTGCTTGATTTAGGTGTTGCGTCTTATCTGATTCATTCTACGGTACTGGGTATTATGGCGCAGCGCTTGGTGCGCACCTTGTGTGCCGCCTGCAAAGCGCCGCATGATATTAGCGATGAAGAATGGAAATCGATTACGCATCCGTTTAAAGCGGCAAAACCCACCACCTGCATGAAAGCAGTGGGCTGCTTGGAATGCCGCAATACTGGTTACCGTGGCCGTAGCGGCATTTATGAAATGCTCACTATTACACCAAAATTACGAAAACTAATCACGACAGACACTGATTTACCCATGCTCAGAAACATGGCTTACCAAGAAGGCATGCAGCCATTAATGTTAAACGGCGCCGAAAAAGTGGCTGCTGGATTAACCACAGTTGAAGAGTTACTAAAAGTAGCACCTCCACTGGATTCTTAAAACTCTAACTCTTAAGCTGAAATTTAGTCTGTATTTCAGCCTTAAATCATATTTTCTGCGTTCGTTTTCTATTACAAATTAGGTTTAAACCTTGATTTTACAATCTGGGTAAACTTGACCAATTTCGCTTAAAAGGTTAATGTTTAGGGTTCATCATTTAATCGTAAAAAATCAAGGTTTTATGGATTCACAAAATAACAATCCGACATCTGCCAGCAAAGATGTAATCAACGCAAATCCAACGATTACAGGCGCAGAAATTGTCATTCGCTGCTTAAATGAGGAAAAAGTCAAATTTGTATTTGGCTATCCTGGTGGCGCAGTCTTGCACATTTACGATGAAATATACAAACAAAATGGCTTTAAGCACATTTTAGTACGCCATGAGCAAGCCGCTGTTCACGCAGCCGACGCTTACTCGCGCGCGACTGGCACAGTTGGCGTAGCTTTGGTTACTAGCGGTCCAGGCGCCACTAATGCGGTTACGGGTATTGCTACCGCCTACATGGATTCTATTCCAATGGTTGTGATTAGCGGTCAAGTACCAGTACCAGCAATCGGTCTAGATGCTTTCCAAGAAGTGGATATGGTGGGCGTAACGCGTCCGTGCGTAAAACATAACTTCTTGGTTAAAGATGTAAAAGACATCGCCGCCACCATGAAAAAGGCTTTTTATATAGCGGCTACTGGTCGCCCTGGCCCAGTGGTAGTCGATATTCCAAAAGATATTACCGCGCACTTGGCTGAATACATTTACCCAAAATCGGTAGAAATGCGTTCGTACAATCCTGTATTAAAAGGCCACAGCGGACAAATTAAAAAAGCCATTAAACTATTGCTAGAAGCTAAACGCCCGATGATTTACACGGGCGGCGGCTTAGTACTAGGTGACGGCAGCCATGAATTAGTAAAATTAGCGCGCGCGCTTAATTATCCAGTCACCAACACCTTAATGGGCTTAGGCGGCTACCCAGCTACAGACAAACAGTTTGTTGGCATGTTAGGCATGCATGGCAGCTACGAAGCCAATATGGCGATGCAAAACTGTGACGTTTTAATTGCGGTTGGTGCACGTTTTGACGACCGCGTAATTGGCGATCCTAAAGACTTTTTAAGTAAAAAACGCACCATTATCCACATAGATGTGGATCCATCTAGCATTTCAAAACGCGTAAAAATAGACGTGCCTATTGTTGGGCATGTGCAGTCTGTATTAAGTGAAATGAATGAACTGCTTGCCGCTGAAAAAACTACCAATGACATTAGCGCATGGTGGAAACAAATTGACGAATGGCGTGGCGTTAAATCCATGGTTTACGCCAACTCAGACATCGTGATTAAGCCGCAATACGTGATTGAAAAACTATGGGAAGTGACCAAGGGCGAGGCTTATGTAACGTCTGACGTGGGTCAACACCAAATGTGGGCGGCACAATATTACAAATTTGATAAACCACGTCGCTGGATTAACTCTGGCGGCTTGGGCACCATGGGCGTTGGCTTGCCATATGCCATGGGCTGTCAGTTTGCCGATAAAGATGCGCAAGTAGCCTGCGTAACGGGTGAAGGCAGTATTCAAATGAATATTCAAGAGCTTTCTACTTGTGCGCAATACGGCTTGCCAATTAAAGTGATTATGTTGAATAACCGCTATTTAGGCATGGTGCGTCAGTGGCAAGAATTTTTCTATGAAAATCGCTACTCAGAATCGTATATGGATAGCTTGCCAGACTTTGTTAAATTGGCAGAATCGTATGGCCACGTTGGTATGAAAATTACCAATCCTGCTGACGTTGAAGGCGCATTAAAAGAAGCGTTCGCTAAAAAAGATAAATTTGTGTTTATGGATTTTATTACCGATCAGGACGAAAACGTGTTCCCGATGATTGCGGCTGGCAAAGGCTTGGCTGACATGGTGCTTAAAAAAGACAACAAAGAAAGGCATGAGGACTAATTAATTTTATGAAGCATATTATTTCTTTGCTAATGGAAAACGAAGCTGGCGCGTTATCACGCGTGGCAGGCTTATTTTCAGCGCGTGGCTACAATATTGAATCGCTTACTGTTGCGGTGACTGAAGACCCAACTTTGTCACGCATGACGATTGTGACAGCTGGATCAGATGAAGTGATTGAGCAAATTATCAAGCAACTCAACAAATTGATTGACGTGGTCAAAGTGTTGGATTTGAACGACGGAAAATACATAGAACGTGAGTTGATGCTAGTTAAAGTGAAAGCAAGTGCTAACTTTAAAGATGAAATGAAACGCATGTGTGACATTTTTCGTGGTCGCATTATCGATGTGGCAGACAATAGCTACACCATTGAGCTGACTGGATCATGTAGCAAACTAGATGCGTTTTTAGAAGCGATTGATAAAACCGCTATTTTAGAAACGGTACGCACAGGCGCATCGGGCATTGGCCGCGGCGATAGAATTTTAAAGATTTAGGTTTGATTTAAAAAGTAATTAAGCAAGTTAAGTAATCTATTAATAAATAATTGTATTTAAAGGGAAAAGCAATGAAAGTTTATTACGACAAAGACGCAGATTTAAGCATTATTAAAGCCAAAAAAGTAACTATCGTTGGTTACGGCTCACAAGGTCACGCACATGCTGCGAATCTTAAAGATAGCGGCGTAACAGTTACTATTGGTCTGCGCAAAGAAGGCAGCTCATGGGCTAAAGCTGTGGGTGCTGGTCATACGGTGATGGACATTGCGGATTCTGTTAAAGAAGCGGATGTTGTCATGATTTTGTTACCAGATGAAACAATGGCAGGTATTTTCCACGCAGAAGTGGCACCAAACTTGAAAAAAGGCGCTGCACTGGCTTTTGCTCACGGCTTTAATATTCACTACAACCAAATCGTGCCACGTGCCGATTTAGACGTAATCATGATTGCACCAAAAGGCCCAGGCCACACAGTGCGCTCAGAGTATTTAAAAGGCGGCGGCGTACCTTCGTTAATCGCGGTGTATCAAAATACTTCTGGCAAAGCGAAAGAAATCTCACTTTCTTATGCGGCAGCCAACGGCGGCACTAAAGGTGGCGTGATTGAAACTGACTTCCGTGAAGAAACAGAAACAGACTTATTCGGTGAGCAAGCAGTATTATGTGGTGGCGCGGTTGAATTGGTTAAAGCTGGTTTCGAAACATTGACAGAAGCTGGTTACGCACCAGAAATGGCTTACTTTGAGTGCTTGCATGAGTTAAAACTAATTGTGGATTTAATGTATGAAGGCGGTATCGCCAACATGAATTACTCCATCTCAAACAACGCTGAATACGGTGAGTATGTGACTGGTCCACGCGTAATTGCAGATCAAGCGCGCGCTGCCATGAAAGAATGTTTGAAAAACATTCAAAACGGAAACTACGCTAAACAGTTTATTTTAGAAGGCCGCACAAACTACCCAGAAATGGTTGCACGTCGTCGTTTAAACGCTGCGCATCCAATTGAGCAAGTGGGCGGTCAATTACGCGCCATGATGCCTTGGATTGCTAAAAACAAATTAGTTGATCAAAGTAAAAACTAAGCCAAAAAATTGACCAGAAATAATGGTTAAGTATTTACGCTGAACGCAAGAAAAAGGGCAAGACGCATTCCGTTTTGCCCTTTTTTATTAAAGGACTCATGTGCCACTTTCTATCATTATGCAATATATATTACCCAAACAGGTGCTGACCATTTTGGCGGGTAAGTTCGCCAATTTAAAAGGTGGGAAACTGACCACCACAGTAATTGCTTGGTTTATCAAGCGCTATCAAGTGAATATGATGGAAGCGGCTAACCCAGATATCGCTAGCTATGCGACTTTTAACGATTTTTTTACGCGACCACTTCAATCAGGCGCGCGTCCACTTGCAAAAGCTGCGTTTATTTGCCCAGTTGATGGCGCGATTAGCCAATTTGGCTATATTGACCAAGACCAACTCTTTCAGGCAAAAAATCACAACTATTCAAGCTTAACCTTGCTGGCAGGCAATCAAGCGCTTGCCAATAAATTTCATAATGGCCATTTTGCGTGTCTTTATTTAAGCCCAAAAGATTATCATCGCATTCATATGCCCTGTGATGGCACGCTAAAAAGTATGGCTTATGTACCAGGGGATTTATTTTCAGTTAACCCAAACACCGCGGCCAATGTACCGAATTTATTCGCGCGCAACGAACGTGTGGTGTGCGAGTTTGAATCAGCACAACACGGTACATTTGTGATGGTTTTAGTGGGTGCAACCATTGTGGGCAGCATGGCAACAGTTTGGCACCAAGATAATACTGGTGCGCCCAATAAAGTGATTAATCCGCCACGCAGCAAAAGTGTCCGCAACTGGAATTATGCAGATAAAAATATTATGCTAAAACAAGGCGAGGAAATGGGCAGATTTTTGTTAGGCTCAACAGTGGTGATGCTATTTGAAAAAGATGCACTGCAATTTAATCGCGATTGGCAACCTGCCCGAGCAATAAAATTAGGTGAAAAAATGGGTTAACTTAATGCCTAAAAATACGCAATAAATAACGCTTAACAAAAAAGCCTGCTCATTTAAGCAGGCTTTTTTGTTGTCTAGTTAATCCTAAATATGTTTAGCTGGATGGGTTTTAATTTTATGATGCAAATGCGTTGCAAGCTCATTTAAAGCCGCTTTATACACATCACGTTTAAACTCAATCACATCTTCTAATGGCACCCAGTAATCGCTCCAGCGCCACGCGTCAAACTCAGGATGCTCAGAAGCGCGCAAAGATACATCGGTATCGCGCCCCACCATGCGCAACAAATACCAGATTTGCTTTTGGCCCTTATAGCTACCGCGCCATTCGCGCTTAATCCAGCTACTAGGCACTTCATAACGCAGCCAATCACGCGTGCGACCCAAAATTTCTACGTGCTTAGGCTCCAAGCCAACTTCTTCCATCAGCTCGCGATACATGGCCTGCTCTGGGCTTTCGCCATATTTAATACCACCCTGTGGAAACTGCCAAGCGTGTTCTCGAATACGCTTGCCCCAAAACACCTGATTTTGAGCGTTACACAGGATTATCCCCACATTGGGGCGGAATCCGTCACGATCTAACATATTGCAAACTACCTAAAATATTTAGTGCAATTTTTTCATATTTTTGCCACTATTGAAAGCATCCATTTGCATACGCGCTGCAATTAACACTTAAATCACCTTAACATGATGCATAAATTCATTTTAGTCGCCATTTTTAGTCTGTTTTTCAGCCTGAATGCCTGCACGCCGATTAAAAACGTTAGCTCCTACGCCTATATTACGAATCAAGGCGATAACACTGTTTCAGTCATTGATGTTGCACAATCCAGCTTGATTAAAACCATTGCCGTGGGTAAAGCGCCTGTGGGCGTTGCGGTTTCGCGCACATTAAATCGTGCTTTTATTACAAACGTAGAAGGTCAAAGTATTTCGGTGATTGATACCAATACCAATTTAGTGATTGAAACGATGACGATTAATGGCTCGCCAGTGGGCATTACCATTGCGCCAGACAATAAAACCTTATACGTGGCAGATTGGTACAGTGACCGTATTTTGGCGATTAACACCAGCGACT
The DNA here is from genome assembly GCA_021732365.1 of Methylotenera sp. Taxonomy (GTDB): domain Bacteria; phylum Pseudomonadota; class Gammaproteobacteria; order Burkholderiales; family Methylophilaceae; genus Methylotenera_A. The sequence goes on from JAKFVD010000017.1 coordinate 44,799, forward strand.
TAAGCGTGCAAGGCGAAGTAATTGTGGCAACAGCACCCGCAGGATTAGTGGTAAGCACTGATAGCAAAACGCTTTACGTTGCTGCGCGAGATACCAACGACATTGCCGTGATTGATACAGCAAGCCTGACCATTCGCAAACGTATTCAAGTCGGCAAACATCCCTTTGGTTTAACGCTAAGCCTTGATAGCAAAATGCTGTATAGCGTGAATGTTTACGATAATACGGTTTCTGCAATCCATACCGATACATTTAAACAGCACACATTAACAGTGGGCGAGCACCCCTACTGCGCTGCAGTTAACGCAGACAATTCAATAATTTATGTCACTAACACACAAGATGATACAGTTTCCGTGATTGATTTATTAACACATAAAACTATCAAAACCATCGATGTAGGCATGACGCCTGAGGGAATTAGCTTTGATGCAGCCAACAATCAAATATTAGTGGCCAGCTGGGGCGATAACGAAATCAGCGTGATTGATGCCGCGACCAATACACTTAAAACGCGCATTAAAACGGGTGATAAAAGCCGTGCATTTGGCCAATTTGTATTGGTCGATCAGTAAAAGTCAACGATGTGCATAATCGCACGTTAAGGCTAAACATAGGCTTATTCAATTAACTGATTTATAATAACCAGCTATCCTAGTTAGTTATTGAATTTAAGTTTATTTATTGTTATTTAATGGAGACCATGCATGAAAAAGTTTTTAACATTATTAGCCCTTGCGACATTATCGTTTAATGCGGCTGCGCACGGCCCAACGCCACAAAAAGTAGAAAAAACCATCGTCATTAAAGCTGCCCCAGCAAAAACATGGGCATTGGTAAAAGATTTTGGCAATATGCAATCATGGCACCCAGCTGTTGCTTCATCAAAATTAGAAAAAAAAGGGACTGAAGTATTTAGAACGCTAACACTTAAAAACAATGGTGGCGAAATTTACGAAAAACTACGCTCAGCAGACGACAAAGACATGAAATTGAAGTATGAAATTGTAAGCGGCGTTGCACCAGTAGCCGATTACAACTCAACAATGACGGTGACGGCTGGCCCTGGCGCTGGTGAATCAACGGTAACATGGGTTGGTCGTTTCTATCGTACATACAAATTAAACCCACCAATTCCAGCAGGCCAAGATGATGAAACGGCATTTAAATTTGTTGAAGGTGTTTATGATAGCGGCCTAGCGAATATGAAAAAGGTGCTAGAAAGCTCAAAGTAAATAGCCAGGAAGCTGGCGCAACAGCGAAAAAACCTTGGTGGAAGTTTTGGTAATTTAAATGCTGATTCAGCAATTAAATGATTATTAAAAAATAGTAACCGACCGAACGTAATCAAAGTTAAAACTAAAAGGATTGTAAGCACTGCTTACAATCCTTTTTTTATTGTTAATGATTGACGTATGAAACAAATGAAAACCAAGCGACTCATTTTAAGTAACTCAATTTAAGTGACGCAATTGGCAAACATTGACACTTTTTGTCATTCCTTTATTAAAAAAAACCGCATTAACAAGTCGCTTTTACCACTCAATATTCAATTAACGCACTAACTATTAGCCTTTAAAATAATTTAATCTTTTAAAATCATATGGTTAATAAAAAATTCAGTAAATTGGCACATCTGTTGCTAATACCTATTCAAGCACTGATAACAACGACTGAGACAGTGTTTGATTATTGTGTGTAAGCAACTTAATTTAATATTTACTAAAGGAATTTAAAATGAACATGAAACAAGTACAAAAAGGTTTTACATTAATCGAGTTAATGATTGTGGTTGCAATTATCGGCATTTTGGCAGCGATTGCGATTCCTTCTTATCAAAACTACACCATCCGTTCTTCAACTAACGCATGTACAATCCAAGCAAAAGCAGCAACAAACAACTGGATAGTTGAGCTTGCACAAGGTAACCCTTATGCCTCACTTACAGCACAGACGAATCCAGGCGCATGTACTGCTACTATTGCAACACCAACTGGCGCTGGAGTCAACGTTACTGCAACAGCTAAATCACCAAGTACTGCAAATATTACTTGCCTAATGACAGATGGTACATGTACAGCAGTTACACCTTAATTAATTTCACTTAATTATGTTTACAAAAGCCCTGCCAATGCAGGGCTTTTATATTTATGCGATTAAGATTTAGGTAATTTTGTTCGACTACAAAATCAAGATGAATGCACAAAAATCAACTTTTCAAATCACTATTATGTCGTTTCTTTGTGTCTTAAATTGTCAATCGTTGACATAAGTTGTTAGCGCAAAATGAAATTAATTGACACTTAAAAATTGTATCAATTTTTAACTCAAATTTATGGTTAAGTATCTGTTTTAAATCAATATATTAATAAGTATTTAACTGGATTTGATTATCAAAGTTGGCACAAGTCATGCTATCTGTATTATGTAACCTGCTTACTGTTGAGCATAAATACAGAAATGAGATTAAAACGATGATTAATCAATACTTTGAACAATCTCTACAAAAAGGCTTTACCTTGATTGAGCTCATGATTGTGGTTGCCATTATCGGTATTTTGGCTGCAATTGCGATTCCGTCATATCAAAATTACACCATTAAATCGGCTAATAATGCTTGTTTAATGGAAACAAAATCCTACACAAATGCGGTATTAACCTCACTTAATAATAACGATTCAGCCCCTGCTCCAAGCTTTGGGGCATGTGAGAATACATCAACCGATGCCAGCGGGATGACACTCACTACTTTAGGTGCAATTACTGGCGTACCCAAAAGCCCTGGTAATAAAAATACGACTTGCGACGCGGCTGGCGGCACTCCTTGTATGTTAGCGCCTTAGCTTTACTGGCTTGCATGGATAAAATTACCCATAAAAGTAAGCCCTTAAATTTATTCGCACAAAATATTCACAAATAGCTTTATAAAAATGATGTGCTCACTGTAAGCTAATGGTTATTGACGTTAGTTTTTTAGGATTTTAGCCTTATGTTATCTCGTGTTTTTAGCGCTTCAAATGTCATTAACGTCAGCCTTATTTTTTTGGGACTGATGTTTTTTTTACCATTTATTAATATGTCCCATAATCAACCAATCACGACTTTTTATTCCGAATGGTTGGCAGGGTTATTAGGCTTAATCGCTATTTTGCCACTGTTACATTCAGCCTACTGGCACACTAAAGATTCCTTACTGCAACAAGCGGCTTTAGTAATCCCACAGGTTTCACTTATTTTTATTGGGCTTGCTGTCATTTTATTTGTGCAATGGGCGCTGGGTATGCTGCACTCAAATCGCTACGCATTATCTGTATTTTCCTACTTTATTTGGGCATTTTTATTGATTGTGCTGGGCAGTTACTTGCGGCGCGAATTGGGTTTGCAAAAGCTTGTTAATGCTCTTGCATGGGGTTTGCTGGCTGCAAGCGTTACTAATATCGGCATTGTGGTGTTGCAGTTTGTGGGGCGTACTGGTGGAGCCATTCATTTCTTACCCAGCTTAACAAGTTATGGCGCTCTTTCGCAGCCTAATCACTTTGCCAATTTTTGTGCGCTAGCAATTGCATCTTTAATTTATTTGTATGCAAAAGGTCGCTTTTCACTCAGTTTTTTTAGCCTATTACTTGTGTTAATGATGTTTATGCTGTCATTCTCGGGCTCGCGCAGTGGTTGGCTTTATTTAACGGCTCTCACTATATTAATCGCTATGATGTACAGCAGCGCTGCCAAACAAGGCGCAGTAACTGACAGAACCCGTCATATATGGCGAGCTGGTTTACTGTTGATTCCTTTATTTATTTTGGTGCAGCTTTTTATTTTCTTTGTTACCCCAAATGCGCTTGTTAATTTGCCGACTGAACGTTTGGTTGATGGTGTAACGGCTTACACCCCATCAGCACGTTTACAGTTTTGGTACGACAGCTTGCGACTATTTTTACAATCACCATGGCTGGGCGTCGGCGTTGGCAAGTTTTTTACTAGCACATTCTTATTAGTGGATTCCCCGACGACAATGGCTTCACATCGTGCTTTTGAACATGCTCACAATTTGTTTTTGCATGTATTAGCAGAAATGGGCATTGGCGGTTTTTTAATCGTGGTGACAGGTTTATTGGCTTGGATAAGTGCTTTTAAATGGCGCGAGTTAAGTATTGAAAAATGGTGGTTAATCAGCTTGCTGAGCGTTATCGGCATACATAGCATGTTGGAATATCCATTATGGTTAAGCTTTTTCTTAGGGGTTGCTGCAGTTTTGTTAGGCGCAGGTGATGAAAAAAATATCACTATTGGCACTTCAACACAGGTTAGAAAGTTTATACGCTCAGGCTTAATAATCGTTTGGGTATTGGGTCTAATAAATGTGACTACGCTATTTATTGCTAACGTAAAGCTGGAAAAATGGGTACAGAAAATGGGTTATGAAAATGTGAATGATTCAGCCCAATTGAGTTGGGTACAGCAATACTCATTGCTATTGCCTCAGGCGAATCTTATGCAGGCGATGTCAATGGATATAAGCTCTACGCCTATTGATGAAGCGATTGCGATAAACCAATCCGCTATGCAATTTAACCCGATGAGAAGAGTTGTATACCAACATGCGCTTTTACTCGATATACAGGGCAATAGAAAAGAGGCTGTAGCGCAACTAAATCGCGCGTTAATAGCATTTCCAGGTCAATTTGAAACGGCTTTGAATCATGTGCCCTCGGAATACAAGCAACAGTTTCTAGATTTGTATGTTGAAACGCAGCAAGGTTCTGTTAAATAAAACCATTCAACTTGACCGGGCAATTAAACACGCATTAAAATGTAGTCTATGAACTACTATAGGAACTGCCATGAACGTTAATGTGAGATTAAGAAAAGATGCGGAAGTGCTTTTGGCCAATGCGGCTATGTTATCTGGCAAACCAAAAAACGCCATAATTAATGAAGCTATTTTGCTTTATGCAGAGCAGTTTAACAGCCAGCATTTACAAGATGATATTAACAAAAAAATGCGTTTATTAAACCTCACAGATACCAAAGATGACACTAGTGACCTTGGAGACTTTGATTGAGTGCCCTACAATACAACCGTGGCGATATTGTGTTGTGTGCAGATAAATCTGGCGACTTTACAGGCAAGCCAAGGCCTTTTTTAATTGTGCAAAAAACCATATATATTGAAGCAAAAGATAGTTTGTTAGTGTGCCCAATTAGCACAATATTGGATGAAACAGGTTTAAGGATACGGCTAAATGCCACGACCGAAAATGGTCTAACTCAAAATTCTGATATTCATACAGATAAAGTATCTACAATAAAAAAAATACGCGTGCGACAAATAATTGGTAAAGTCAGTAAGCAGAAAATGGTGGAAGTTTCACACTCAATTAGAGAGTGGGTAGATTTGTAGGAGCTTTAAATTATCTGCTAGAAATTATTGGCAAACCTAGTACCCCCTTCAAGCACCTCGGCTTGTAACCCACACTGCGCCAATATAAATGCTGCCGCGCTACTCCGGCGGCCAGTTTGGCAGTAAACGATATAAGATTTTTGTTTATCAAGTTTAGCGGCGTGTTGGCGTAATTCATGCAATGGTGCGTTAATTGCGCCTTCAATATGTTCATGTTTATATTCAGACGGAAAGCGTACATCTATCCATATTGCTTCCCCACTCGCCACTTTTTCATCGGCAGCTTGTTTGTTAATGCTGCTTACAATCGGGGCTTTTAGTAGCTCAATGAAATCTTGTTTTTTTAAACGTAATAGTTGCCCACTTGTTTTCATGGTGACTGTGGCGTTACGCTTATTATCAGAAGCCAAAGCTTCTTCACCAAAACCGTCCCCTGTTGAAATTTCTGCCAGCACCACAGGCGGCTGGCTCATATCGTTAATGCGGCTAACAACGGCCGTGCCTTGCTGAATAAGGTAGTAATAATCACCCTCTTGGCCTTGGGTAATAATGGTTTGTTTGGCCTCTACATTAATGGCTGTCATGCGTGCAAACATCGCTTCAATATTGGCAGGCGGCAGTCTGCTAAATACGCCGTTATGCACTTGAAAAGCGTGAAAACTAGCGGTATCTAACTGCCAGTTATTGTGTGATGTATTGCTTTTTGCTTTAGTTTGAGCAGACGGATAGCCTGATAGCTGATCCCACGTCATCATAATGTCGAGTAAATCTAAATCAATACGCACAATATCAATTGGCGTTAATGCAATGGTATCTTTAATTTTTAAACGTTCAGTATCCAGTGGATGTTTAGCTGCATCGGTGCCTGCGCGCAAAATCAATTTATTGCCGTTTTCATAGCGAATGCCTAAATCGCCTTTCACCAAATACAGCGCCTGCGTCGTGGCGTTCATACGTGTGGGGTCTAAATCTTTGCTAATCTGCTCCACAATACACAGTGGGGCTAGCTCATCTAATCGATTGGGTGATAGCCTAGCAATTGGTTCAAATCGCAGCAATGTACTTTTGCTGATTGCGGCACTAGCTGATTGATTTTCAGGATGCATCATAAGTTTTTAAATTTAGCTTTTTAAATTAAATGGCTTAGAGGTTAAATATTTGTTGTTGTCTTAATGCTTGGCAATGCTGTGTTTTAGGATTTTCTGCAATTTCTTGCATAATAATGACATCTTCACCTGGTTTTAAATGCGTGATATACACCTCTGGCTGGCTTTGCAAATGCGTTAATTCGTCTGCCAAAGTCGCTGGGCAAAGGTGTTTAGAAAGCCTCGCTAATTCGAGTTCTGCATTGCTAAATGCTGTTTCAATAATCAGTACTTTTAAGTTGTTAATCTGATTAACCTCATGCCAAAAGGCAAGACTACCTGCTGTATCTCCAGTAAAAACCAAGCTGCTTTTGCCACTATCAATTTGGTAACCAACTGCTGGAATCACATGGTTGGCTGGTACAGCAGTAATGGTTTTAGAGTTGATACGTACACCATTGCCAACACAAATTTCATGATATTTTAAAAATGGTGTGGCGGGGTCGGGTATTAAGTTAAAATTGGGCCAAATAAGCCAATTAAAAACGTGCTGTTTTAAGATGTTAATCACTTCAAGCGTGGCATGTACGGTAATTGGCTCTGCACGTAAACCCATCACGGTGTCCAGTAACAAGGGAATCGACACAATGTGATCTAAATGTGAATGGGTAACAAAAATATGATCGATTTTTAACAGCGCATCTAACGATAAATCGCCCACGCCTGTGCCAGCATCAATCAATACATCGTCATCCACCAATATGGATGTGGTACGCATATCACCGCCAATACCACCACTACAGCCTAAAATTTTAATTTGCATTTGATTATCTTTATATTGTCTATACGCAACTTTTTACTACTTAGATTTCTTATTACTTAAATTTTTTATTTAAATTACTTATTACTTAGATTCAACATTACTTGGCTTCAACGCTAAAAGCGCCATCCCAATCCGCACTTGGTGGCGATTGCCTAAACTGGCCAATACGCTCGATATAAAGCGCATAAAGCAGTTGCTGTGGATACATTTTTTGCAGGTTAATAAACTGAATTTCACTTAAATCCCACTGCTGATTGCGATACAACTTTAATGCTTCGCGATACAGCTTTAGCTCATCTATCATTTCTGCCGATAACGCACTTTTTGTATCAAGCGGCTCAAAAACTGCTACCGGAATTTCTTTACCTTTTACCCGCACCAAATCCAGCTCTCGGTATACAAACTGCGGCGTTTGCGATTTAACAAATTCACTCACCACAATATCAACACCATAATATTTGGTTAAGCTTTCTAAACGCGAACCCAAATTGACCGCGTCGCCCATCACGGTGTAAGCCATGCGGAAACTAGAACCCATATTGCCCACCACCATATTGCCTGTATTAATGCCAATGCCAATTTTGATTACAGGCCAGCCTTTTTTAACGAACTTTTCGTTAATGTTTTTAAGCGCAGCTTTCATTTCGATTGCTGCATTTAACGCATGTTGCGCATGGCTTTCATCTTTGAGTGGCGCGCCCCAAAAAGCCATAATCGCATCACCCATATATTTATCAATCGTGCCGCGGTTGTGATGTATTATTTGCGTCAAAGGTGTCAAAAATTCATTCATCATTTGTGTTAACTGCGTTGGGTTTAAGCCCTCAGCAATCGTCGTAAATCCACGAATATCGGTAAATAGAACCGTCATTTCGCGACTCTCGCCTGCCAAGTTAATCGACTCAGGATTCTGCGCCATCTCAACCACCAATTCTGGCGGAACGTACTGGCCGAAAAGCCCCGTCAATTGGCGCTTTCCGCGCGATTCAACAAAAAATCCGTAGCTCATATTCACTAAATAAATCAAACCTATCATTAGCAGTGAAGCGGCAATTGGTAACACCAGATTTACGTATTGCCAACTCACTATATTAATTACCAAAATACCCAACAGCACCCCAACCGACATTAACGTTGCTTTTAGTGGATTAAGTGCTGGTAAAGTGAATGCTAGCAATAAGCCTGCCAACAATACCAATAAGAACTCAGCACCGCGCACATAGCCAGGCTGTGCTTTAATATTATTATCCAAGATGCCTGCAATGATATTGGCATGTACCTCAACACCTGGATATACATTTTGCACAGGCGTCGCGCGCAAATCCATTAAACCTTGCGCGGTTGTACCTACCAATACGATTTTATTTTTAAGGCTTGCGGGTGGCACTTTTTGATTGAGTACGTCGGTTGCTGATACATACTGAAAGCTGCCTTGCATGCCACGATAGGGAATCAGCATAGCCACTTTATCATCCACAGGAATATGCATACCAGCTAAGTTAAATGATTCTAAACCCGCGTATTTTTTACTCACACCTAAGCTCGCAAATTCTGCCTTTAGCTGGGCATTGTTAAAATAAGCGCGCGCCACTGCAATTGCCAGCGCATCGTAATATTGATGATTATGTTTGATTAATACAGATATTTTTCGACTAACACCATCAGTATCTGGCTCTGGATTAAAATGGCCTGCTGTTGATGCTGCGTTTTGTAGTATGGGTAAATTGGCGCCGTATCCTGCCGCCTCAACAAAATCAATCGGCTTGCCTGCAAAGCTACCTGCTGCAAATATTGCGCCGGGTAACTCGCCAACGCGATTCACATCGACATTATTAAAAAAATAACCTAGTACCACATTGCGATTTTTTAAACTATCGGCAAAGGTCTGGTCATAATCCAGCATCGGCTTAATCTTTTCTAATGCGCTGGCAAAATGCGTGTCATTTTTAAAATATTGTTGTTGCATACGCTCTAGATTTTTCAGTCCAGAACTTTCGTCTTTTTCGGCAAACACCACATCAAAGCCCAGTGTATTAATATGATAATAATCGAACAACTGGTTCACCAATTGCGCCGATTTATCACGACCCCACGGCCAACGACCTTGCTCTTTTAAGCTCGCTTCATCAATATCCACAATCACAATACGATTATCTAAGGTACGCGGCATGAGCAAGTTAAGCCGCATATCGTAGCTAAAATTTTCTAATTTTTGAATAAAGCCCAAGGATAGTCCACCACTGACGTGGAACAATATCAATACAATAATGGCTATGCTCAGTGCAAATCGCACGCCATGCTGTTTTAAAATTGAAGATAAAAACATGATGTTTAATTAGTTGATTTTAATATTATTTTTAGTGCTTTTATTAGTAATAGCATAGCGGATAAACTGCTCAGTGAATAGGCGGTTTATAATGATTAACAATTGAATTGATGCGGAATAATTAAGTAAAATGACAGAACAGCCAATCGAAATATCGAGCAAGCAACCAATTAACGCCAGCGTGATTTGGATGCACGGGCTGGGCGCAGATGGAAATGATTTTGTGCCCGTAGTCGAAATGCTGGATTTGCCACATATACGGTTTATTTTGCCACACGCGCCCTATCGAAAAGTAACGCGCAACAATGGTTATGAAATGCGTGCTTGGTATGATATTTACGGCTTAACGCCAATCAGCCGCGAAGATGCAACTGGCATTTCGGAAAGCCAACTGGCAATTGAATCCCTAATTGCGCAGGAAATCAAGCGTGGCATACCTGCAAAACGGATTGTATTGGCTGGGTTTTCGCAAGGTGGCGCCATTGCCTTGCATACGGCATTGCGCTTCAAACAAACTCTGGCTGGCGTGCTCGCACTCTCTACCTATTTGCCATTAAATACGCTTCTAGGCGCAGAAAAATCTACAGCGAACCAGCATACGCCAATTTTTATGGCACACGGCGTTGATGATGCAATCATCACCTTGGATACTTGTAAATCGTCATTAGCAGTTCTGCAGGCGCAATCTTATCGCGTAGATTGGCACGAATACCCGATGGCACATTCTGTTTGCATGCCAGAAATAAGCGATATCAAACAGTTTGTAACTCAGGTTTTAAATGATTCATCTAAATAGTGATTATTTACGAAATAAAGTGTGAATAAATCAGGAATTAATCCGCAACAATCGATTGTTTTGCTAAAATCAGTTAATAAAATTTTAGCTATAAAAAAAGCTAAATCGGTAACATAAATAATGTTTTAAAATGACTGCATCTATAAAAACATCATCCAAAAAATCGCAACCTAGCACTGTTGACGCTGCTAACAGCACACTTAGCTTTGAGCAAGCGGCAACAGAACTAGAAGCCATTGTGCAACAAATGGAATTAGGCAATTTGGCGTTAGATGATTCTTTTAATGCTTATAAACGCGGCGCAGAACTACTGCAAATATGCCAAGCGTCTTTGAGTAATGTAGAGCAACAAGTGCGCATCTTAACCGATGCTAATAAACTAGGGGTATTTAGTGTTGATAACGCATAAAACCATTACAAATAAGCCCATGCCTAACAAAACCATAACAGCCAATTTAATGACCGAACTTAACTTAAATCAAAACCCAAATCAAAACCCAAATCAAAACCTAGATCAACGCCTAGATCAACACTTGGATCAAAAAGAAACTTTCAATATTTGGGCGGCAAGCCTGCAAGTGCGCATGGAAGAAGTGTTAAATACGCACATGCCAACTGCTGAAACCATACCAACTAGATTGCATGAAGCCATGCGTTACTCTACTTTAGGTGGCGGCAAGCGCGTGCGTGCATTGCTAGCTTACGCTGCAGGTGAGTTTTGTGGCGCAAAGCTAGCCACAATTGATTTACCAGCGGCTTCTGTTGAGTTAATTCATGCATTTTCGCTGGTACATGATGATATGCCTTGCATGGATGACGATGATTTGCGTCGCGGCAAACCATCAACCCACAAGAAGTATGGTGATGCCATGGCATTACTGGTGGGTGATGCCTTACAAAGTTTGGCCTTTCAGTTTATTTCACAAGATAAATTACTGAATAATGCCACACAAAAATTACAAATGTTGCATATTTTGGCACTTGCCAGCGGCTCACGCGGCATGGCGGGTGGGCAAGCCATTGATTTGGATAGCATAGGTATACCACTCACGCGCGAAGAACTAGAACATATGCATATCCATAAAACTGGTGCGCTAATTCGTGCGGCTGCTTTATTGGGTGCGTACAGCGCAGAATCCCCTGCAGAAGATAAATTAAAAGCGATTGACCATTTTGCCAAATCGATTGGCTTGGCTTTTCAGGTGGTCGATGACATTTTGGATGCTGAAGCTGACACCCAAACTTTGGGCAAAACAGCAGGTAAAGATGCGAAACATAACAAATCCACTTATGTCACTATTTTGGGCTTATCAGCAGCAAAACAACTAGCCGCTGAGCTGCATGCTAATGCAATGGCGGCATTGTCTTATTATGGTCGCGAGGCTGATTTATTACGCCAACTGGCTAACTTCATCACGCAACGTAGTTTTTGATTTTAAGCATGTTCAATCTGTTAGATTCGATTCAGTCGCCTGAAGACCTGCGCAAGCTCAATCGTGATGAATTAACCGTTTTAGCCAGCCAATTACGCACGTTCTTAGTCGAAAGTGTAGCAAAAACGGGTGGTCACTTAGCCTCTAATTTAGGCGTGGTAGAGCTCACAATCGCCTTGCATTATGTGTTTAATACACCAGATGACCGCTTGGTGTGGGATGTCGGCCATCAAACCTATCCGCATAAAATACTCACTGGCCGCCGCGAAGCGATGGCAAATTTGCGCAAGCCCAATGGCATAGCAGGCTTTCCGCGCAGATGCGAAAGCCAATATGATACCTTTGGCACAGGCCATTCCAGCACATCCATTTCAGCTGCCTTAGGTATGGCAATCGCTGCCAGACAGGCAGGTTTAGACCGCCGTAGCGTGGCGATTATTGGTGATGGTGCGATGACAGCGGGCATGGCGTTTGAAGCACTGAACAATGCTGGCGATATGGATGCTAACTTGCTAGTGATTCTTAACGACAATGACATGAGTATTTCTAACAATGTTGGTGCGCTTAATAATTATTTGGCACGATTGCTATCAGGTCGCTTTTATGACTCTGTTCGCCGTAGCGGCAAAAAAGTGTTGGATGTGATGCCAAACGTAAAAGAGTTTGCCAAGCGCGCTGAAGAACACGCCAAAGGCATGGTGACGCCAGGCACACTGTTTGAAGAATTTGGTTTCAATTATATTGGCCCCATCGATGGCCATGATTTACCCGTTTTGCTGGACACCTTAACCAATATTCGCGAGTTAAAAGGCATGCAGTTTCTGCATATCGTCACCCAAAAAGGCAAAGGCTTTGAGCCAGCCGAAGATGACCCCAACAAATATCACGGTGTAAGCAAGTTTGACCCTTGCAATGGTGTTTCAACCAGTACTTCTCAGGCAAAAACGTACACACAGGTATTCGGTGATTGGCTGGTGGATATGGCAGATAAAGACAGTCAATTGGTCGCCATTACGCCAGCCATGTGCGATGGTAGCGGCTTAAACGCTTTTGCCGAAAAATACCCAAAACGCTATTTTGATGTGGGTATTGCAGAGCAGCATGCGCTTACTTTTGCAGCAGGTTTGGCTTGCGACGGACTTAAACCTGTGGTCGCGATTTACAGCACATTTTTGCAACGCGCTTATGACCAATTGATACATGATATTGCCATTCAAAATTTAAATGTATTGTTTGCCATCGACCGCGCTGGCTTGGTTGGCGCAGATGGCCCAACGCATGCTGGTACGTTTGATTTAAGTTATTTACGCTGTATTCCCAACATCATCGTTATGGCGCCCAGCGATGAAAACGAATGTCGCCAAATGCTGACGACTGGCTATCAATATAACGGCGTAGCTGCCGTGCGCTATCCGCGCGGTGCTGGGCCAAATAAACACATTGATGCAACTTTAAGCGCTTTGCCAATTGGAAAAGGTGAAATTGTGCGTCATTTGAGCGTTAACTTAACCAATAAAAACAGCCAAAAAATCGCTATTTTAAGCTTCGGCAGCATGTTAACTGCCAGTTTAGAGGCAGCAGAAAAACTGGATGCAACGGTGGCAAATATGCGTTTTGTTAAGCCGCTGGATACTGCATTAATTCAGCAATTAGCCAGCACGCATGACTTAATTGTTACCGCAGAAGAAAATGCTTTGATGGGTGGCGCGGGCTCTGCAGTGCTAGAAGCAATGCAAGCCATGCATTTAAACAATGCAACATTGTGTTTAGGCTTGCCTGACACATTTATTGAACATGGCGTGCATGAAGCGATGCTGGCAGAGTGTGGTTTAGATGCGGCTGGTATGGTCAATGCCATTCAATTAATGCTAGATACTAAAATAAAGCTAAACACTAAAAATTAAGCCTTTTTGTGCATTAAGGGTATTGATTTAATCCGTTTCATCTCAACATCAATCATATGATTATTTAACTAAAAATAGTTTACTCATTTACTTAAGCGAGTAAACTAAATGTTAAATTGATGTTCAATACTAGCTTATAGCTTATACAAACTTTAATTTAATGTTGCGCCAATTTGGAGTGGCCACTTAACAATGAATTTACCTTTACCAGACGTTGCAAACACCAGCATAGAAGATACGCAAAACTTGCAGGACGTGCGCCACTTAGATATTAACAAAGTGGGCATCAAATCAATTCGCCATCCTGTGGTCGTCAAAGACAAAAGTGGTGGCGAGCAAAGCACTGTGGCGGTGTTTGATATGTACGTGCATTTGCCGCACAACTTTAAAGGCACGCACATGTCGCGCTTTGTTGAGATTCTCAACACCAACGAACGCGCCATTTCGATTGAATCATTCGAAAGTATTTTGCGCGAAATGGTGAAGCGTTTAGAAGCCGATTCTGGTTATGTAGAAATGCGCTTCCCGTACTTTGTGAATAAATCTGCGCCGATTTCTGGTGTTAAAAGTTTGCTAGATTACGATGTGACTTTTATTGGCGAAATTAATAATGGCAAATTTGATATTACGGTTAAAGTATTGGTGCCTGTTACCAGCCTTTGCCCTTGTAGCAAAAAAATATCGGATTACGGCGCGCACAATCAGCGTAGCCATGTCACCGTCACCGCGTTGATTAATGATTTTATCTGGATAGAAGATATTATTAGCTTGGTGGAAAAACAAGCCTCTTGCGAGTTATATGGCTTACTTAAACGCCCAGACGAAAAATTTGTGACTGAGCGCGCTTACGACAACCCTAAATTTGTAGAAGACATGGTTCGCGATGTTGCGACGCAGTTAAATAACGAAAAACGTATTGATAAATTTATTGTGGAATCAGAGAACTTTGAAAGTATTCACAATCACAGCGCTTATGCATTGATTGAAAACGATAAACGCATTAAATAATTTTTTATTTTTACTATAAAAAACGGGCTTTTTAGCCCGTTTTTTTATGTGTTTTAAAGTGTTAAGTTTTCTTAATCAATACTTTTTAGTCAGCGTCATAATCGAATTATCGCGCTTCATATCAACACGATTTAGGGCCGACATACCAAGCAAAACATAAGGCGGTGAACCGCCCTCATGAATGACTGCTTCTACGTTATTCAAAATAATGGTACCAATTTTTAAGGTATTTAATTTCACCAAATAAGCCCCTACTTCGCCGTTTGCGGTAGAAAGTGTGACCTTCTCGCCTTTTTCATAATCAATTTTGGCAAACTTGGCATCGCCGCTATTCAGCGCAACTGAACTCGCACCTGTGTCTACCACGTATTTAAGTGATGCGCCGTTAATATTCAAATTGCCGTAGAAATGTCCGCGGCTGTCAGCATACAAACTGACAGGGTCATTATTTGCAGGGCCAGCACTGGCGGCTACTGATGCTGCCTGACCCATTTTGAGCACCTGCTGTTTGCCTTCCACTACAAATGTAGCCGATTCACTATTGGCAGAAATCAATTTTACGCCATTTTTTGTTTGCCCAGCGCTAATGCTTTGCGGGCTGCCACCATTAATGGTGATAAGGGCTTTATTGCTAAATAAACCAACCACATTAATTTGTGTGGCAGCATGCGTTATTAGGCTTAAAGTAGTGAGCAGCAAAACAATCAATCGTTTTAAGGTAAACATTTAATCTCTCTTTATTTATCTACTTAACCACTTTGACAACACAATTATCTAGCCAAACATACCAGCACGGGCATGTGTTTTAGCTAATTTTAAACCTAATGCTATCACGATAAAGCCAGCTAGCGGAAACATGGCGGCCAGCAAAAAAGTATTTTCACCACCCAAAAATTGCAAAGCGTACCCACCCGCAAGCCCGCCAATCGTACCACCCACGCCATAAGCCACGCTATTATAAATCGCTTGGCCTTTGGCTTGATGGCGTCCATTAAAGAATTGCGTAATCACCTCAACTGAAGCCGCATGGAAGCTGCCAAAAGTAGCCGCATGCAGGCTTTGTGCGATGATTAACAAAACCAAGTTATCTACTGCAACGCCTATCATGCTGAATCGGATTACCGCTAACACCAGGCTGGTAAGTAGAATGCTTTTTAAGCTAAAACGTTGCATCAACTTAGGCATCAGCATAAAAATCACAATCTCAAAAATCACGCCGACTGACCACAGCAAGCCTATCATACCCTTGCTATATCCATGCTCTGCCAAATAGATTGAATAAAAGTTATACAGTACGCCATGCGCTGTCACCATTAAGGAACAGCCTACCAGCAAAGCAATCACCGCAGGCTGTTTGATAATTTGCCAAATTGAAAATGTATCATGGGCGTGTGGCGCGATAATGGCCTCGGGTAATTTAAAAGTGAGGGAGAATAGCAAGATTTGCACACCCAACAAAAACCACAGCAGGCTTTTGATACCATACGCATCGATTAAAAAGCCCAATATCACAGCCGCGACAATAAACCCTAGCGAACCCCACATGCGGATGCGACTGTAATGGCCATTGGTAGTTGCCAAATGTGCCAAAGTTAACGACTCAGACAGCGGTAAAGTGGAACTGGTAAACAGGCTTAGTGACGCCATCACAAAAAATAACCAAAAGAAACTATGCGCCCAAAAAACCGCAACAAAACCGCATAAACCCAAAAAAGCCGTCAGCTTTATCCATGTAACGCGTTTGCCCGTATGGTCTGCCAGCCATCCCCAAAAATTAGGCGCAAAGATACGGCTGATTTGAAACAAAGACATCAGAATGCCGATATCAGCCGCTGAGAATTGCTCCGACTGTAAATACAAACCCCAATAAGGCACAAACGCGCCCACAAAGAAGTAGTAAATAAAATAGAAACGGGAAAGATTGGCGTGAAGACTTTTCATATTTAAGTACTAATCTTCCTGAATCTTACTTTTACACTTTTTACAAATTTTATATTTCTTTGGCGGGATAACTCGCCCAATAAAAAAATAGGCAATTAAAATAATAGTAATTAATGAATAAATCGCAGGGATTTCTTGAGTGTCATGACTTCCGCAGTTTTGGCAAATAGTTGTAGGTAATTTGAACTCTACTTCTAGCGGCGCTTGAAAATAGCCTTGCTGATATTGCATTAATAATTCTTTAGCAATTGAAACCAACTCACTTGGGACTTGTAACCGAATATCAGCCAGTGCAACATTGAACATTTTTTGAGATATTAAGAAATGTTCACCAACTAAAAATACTGGAACGTCCTCACTTTCCAGTAAGCCTTTAACAATATGTGCTTCTAAATAATTATCGAACGTTCCAACTGTTACCCATTGCAACATACTTAAATTTTAGGCACAGTCGAAACCACATCGGCATTTTGCGCACGATGACGCAAAGCATGATCCATCAGCGTTAACGCCAGCATGGCCTCTGCAATCGGTGTGGCGCGCACACCTACGCACGGGTCATGGCGACCTGTGGTTTGCATGGTAACAGCATTGCCATTTTTATCAATGGAACGGCGCTCTTGCGGAATGCTAGAAGTGGGTTTTAAAGCGATATTGACGCGAATTTCTTGACCTGTGGAAATGCCGCCCAAAATACCACCTGCATGATTGGTGACAAAGCCCTGTGGTGTCATTTCATCGGAATGCACACTGCCGCGCTGGCTGATGGATGCAAAACCCGCACCAATTTCTACGCCTTTTACGGCATTAATGCTCATCATGGCATGTGCAATATCCGCGTCTAAGCGGTCAAATACTGGCTCGCCCCAACCGACTGGCAAGCCTTCTGCTACCACCGTAATGCGCGCGCCCACTGAATCGCGTTCAGAGCGGATTTTGTCTAAATAGGCTTCTAATTGCGGCAAAATTTCTGTATTGGGTGAGAAAAACGGGTTGTCATTAACGCAATCCCAAGTTTGAAAGGGAATGGCAATTTCACCCAATTGGCTCATGTAGCCGCGTACTGTTACGCCAAAACGCTCAAACAACCATTTTTTGGCAATGGCGCCAGCCGCCACGCGCACCGCTGTTTCGCGCGCGCTACTGCGTCCGCCGCCGCGGTAATCGCGTACGCCGTATTTTTGGCTATAGGTGTAATCAGCATGGCCAGGCCTAAACGTATCCATGATTTTGCTGTAATCTTGGCTGCGCTGGTCTGTGTTACGAATCAGCAAGCCAATCGGCGCGCCTGTGGTTTTGCCTTCAAACACACCTGACAAAATCTCTACCGCATCCGCCTCTTGGCGTTGCGTGACATGGCGTGAGGTGCCAGGCTTGCGTCTATCTAAATCAATTTGCAAATCTTCTGCGCATAAACTCAAACCTGGTGGGCAGCCATCGACCACGCCGCCAATCGCTGCGCCGTGCGATTCGCCAAAGCTGGTTAAAGTAAAAATAGTGCCAAATGTGTTGCCAGACATAATGAATTCATCTAAATTAAGTTTTTGTTATTTTAACATGTTTAACTATGTCTACTATAAGCGCGATTAAACAGCCGTCAACCGCCATCAGTGCAGACCAACAAATTGAAAAAATTTACCAAGCTGGTTTAAAAGCGCATCAAAATAATGATTTCAAAAGTGCGCGTGAGTGCTATTTAGACGTTATTGCCCAGCACCCAACACATATTAAAGCGCATTATTTATTGGGCACTTTATGTTGCCAAACGCAACAATTTACTGAGGCAATCAGCTATTTAGACAAGGCAATTTTATTATCGCCAGACCATGCTGAAGCCCACTCTAGCCGTGGCAATGCGCTGAATCAGCTACATCAATTTGAAGAAGCGTTAAAATGCTATGTCAAGGCCACCAGCATTAATCCAGAGTATGCAGAGGCGTACCATAATCAGGGCATTACGCTGGTTAACCTAAAACGGTATAGTGAAGCCATTGCGAGTTTTGATGAAGCAACACGCCTAGACCCTAATCATGCGATGGCTTATTTTGAAAAAGCCAACATCGCGCTAACCTTAAATGATTATAAGCATGCCATTGCGAATTTTGAGCGATGCCTTGCAATTACACCCGCATTTTCAGAGGCAAGTACGCATCTAAAATACGCCCAAGACGCTTTTACTTTATCGAAAAATACAAATAACGCTGCTACTAATACCTCAGACTTAAGTACGCAAACACTGAATTCTTTATTATCGCATGGCGAAAAATTAGAGCAGCTTAATCTAGCCAAATTAGCCCGCGCACATTATCAAGAGGCGGTGCAGCGTTACCCAACTGCAGCCAAAGCCCATATTAGATTGGGAGTCCTATGTAAATTAGAAAATCAGGCTAATGAGGCATTAACCTGCTTTAACACCGCCATTGCTTTAAACGAAAATAGCGCGCTTGCTTATCAAAAAAGAGGCGAGCTATTTACGCGTATTAACCGTTCTGAAGACGCGATTATTGATTATGAAAAAGCGTTGTCGATTGATGGTGATTTATCTCAGTACTATTACGCCCTTGCTTTTGCTTGTCGCACTTTAGGAAGGTTGGATGAGGCGCTCGAATATTATCGTTTATGGGGTCGACTTGGCGCGGGCAAACGCAATAAGCAAGATCAGGCGATAGCTGACTTCTCGGAAAGTATGATTTGGTTGCTCAAAGGGCATTATCAACTTGGCTGGCAGCTTTACGAAGGTCGCTGGCTGGCGGTTTCTTCTAAACATTTCAGAAATTTTAGACAAGCTTTGTGGCTGGGCGAAGATATTAGCGATAAGCATATTCTGTTGCACGCAGAACAAGGTTTTGGCGATACCTTACAAATGTTCAGATATGTAGAGTTAGTTGCCAAAAAAGCAGCGCGTGTCACGCTGGAAGTCAATGGCCCACTGCAGCGTTTACTTAAAAATAATACATTGGTTGATGTGATTAGCAAGGAGAGCGTACTACCCGATTTTGACATGCAATGCCCTTTAATGAGCCTGCCACTGGCTTTTAAAACGACAATTGAAACGATTCCTGCGATTAAAGAATCATTTAGAGCAGATAAAGTAACTGAAGCAATTTGGGCAGAAAAAGTACAGCGAAAAATCGCGCAAACCCCTCAAAGGCGCAATATTGGCTTTGTAGCAACGGGCAATATGAAACATTCTAACGACTTAGCTAGGTCACTCAGTTTTGAGCAAGTAGTTAAATTTTTGCCGCAAAATGCCAATTTATTTTGCTTACAAAAAGACTTTAGGCCAGATAATGCAAAGTTTTTAGATAGTAACAAACATATTCATTATTTCGGTAAGCAATTAGTCGACTTTGCTGATACCGCAGCGTTAATTGCCTGCATGGATTTAGTGATTACAGTAGATACTTCTGTAGCGCACCTAGCCGCTAGCATGGGTAAGCCCACTTGGATACTATTGCCTTTTGCACCAGATTTTCGTTGGCTGTTGGACAGAAGCGATAGCCCGTGGTATCCATCGGCAAAACTGTATAGACAAACAAAAATAGGCGATTGGGATGAAGTATTGCAACGTATAGCGGCAGACTTAACCCATTTTTTAGCCTAAATTATTGGGTTAAGTATAGTCATCAAAGTGAGTGTTTTAAGCCTTTAATCCATTGCGTGTAAACCTGTGCGGCCACTTTATTTAAAAAGTAGCAATGCAAAGGCAAATTCTGTTGCATTACGTTTGCTTGTTGCACGGCTGGGCTAGATTGTGCCTCAGCCAACTCTTCCTCACCCTCATCACACCATTTCCGCACCATCTCAACTGTCATTTCAATATGACATTGCAAGGCCAGATGTTTGCCAATCGAATACGCCTGATTTTGGCAATATGAGCTGGCAAGCAAGTGTGTAGCGCCTGGCGGCAAGCTAAACGTTTCGCCATGCCAATGAAAGCTGTTAAAAGCTTCAATCTCACCAAACCACTGTGTGGCGGTTGCATTTTTGCTCACCGTCACTTCGCCCCAACCAATTTCTTTTACCGCATTTTTAGTTACTACAGCACCCAATGCTTTACTAATCAATTGACCACCCAAGCAATGCCCTAAAAGTGGAATTCCATTTTTATCGGCTTCGCGAATAAGATTAATTAAAGGCGCAATCCACGGCAAATCGTCATTCACGCTCATCGGGCCACCCATCAGCACCATGCCGCTGTAGCCTAATATTGACTGTGGAAACGACTCATTTTCATCCACTTTTATTAGCCGCCAACTAATCTGCTGTGCATCTAAAAAATCACCCAAATGGCCAGGCCCCTCATGCGCAATAAATCGAAAAATGATGATTGGTTTCATTTACTTAAGCACCTTAAATTGTCCATTTTCAATATTGTCTATTGTATATTGACCTATCGAATAGCGAATTAAACGCAGAGTAGGAAAACCAATTTTTGCGGTCATGCGCCGCACTTGGCGATTTTTACCTTCACTAATTTTAATTTCTAACCAGCTGGTGGGAATCGCTTTGCGCTCACGAATTGGCGGATTGCGTGGCCACAAGTTGGCTGGCTCTTCAATCACACAAACTTCAGCAGGTTTTGTGACAAAATCCCGCAGATCAACGCCTAACCTTAACGCTTGTAAATCCTCATTTTTTACATCGCCCTCCACTTGCGCCCAATAAGTTTTAATTTCTTTATGTTTTGGGTGACTTAATAGGTGTTGCAATGCGCCATCATCGGTTAAAATGAGTAAACCTTCGGAATCGGTATCCAAACGCCCAGCGGCATATACACTGGGAATATCGATAAAGTCTTTTAACGTGGGGTGCCCTAACTGCCCGTTCTTTGGGTCATGCGGACTGAACTGGCACACGACGTTAAAAGGTTTATTAAATAAAATAATCATGTTAGGAAATTAAATGGTTTCAAAAACAGCTGATTCAAAAATAAAGATTCCTGCTGGCGACAAAATCACCGTCAACGCAGACAATTCGCTTAACGTGCCTAATCACCCCATTATCCCATTTATTGAAGGCGACGGCATAGGTGTAGACATTACGCCACCGATGCAAAAAGTGGTAGATGCCGCCGTAAATAAAGCCTACAACGGCACACGAAAAATCGCATGGATGGAAGTGTATGCAGGCGAAAAAGCCGTTAAAACTTATGGTAAAGACAAAGAGGGTAAAGATAGCTGGTTGCCGCTCGAGACCATGCAAGCGGTGCGCGATTATGTGATTTCTATTAAAGGCCCGCTAACAACGCCTGTGGGTGGCGGCATTCGCTCACTCAATGTATCGCTGCGCCAAGAGTTAGATTTATACGTTTGTTTGCGCCCAGTGCAATATTTTACTGGCGTACCTAGCCCAGTTAAACACCCTGAAAAAACCGATATGGTGATTTTCCGTGAAAATACCGAAGATATTTATGCGGGCATTGAATGGGCAGCCGGCACAGATGAAGTGGCAAAAGTGATTCAATTTTTAAGCGATATGGGTATGCGCAAAAAAATTCGCTTCCCAGAGAATTCGGCCATTGGCATTAAGCCTGTTTCAATTGATGGCAGCAAACGCTTGATTCGCAAAGCCATTCAGTACGCAATCGACAATAATCGTAAATCGGTAACTATTACCCACAAAGGTAATATCATGAAATTTACCGAAGGTGGTTTTAGGGATTGGGGCTATGAATTAGCCAAGCAAGAATTTGGCGCTGTGGAAATCGATGGCGGCCCTTGGTGCAAATTACCCAATGGCATTGTGATTAAAGACTGTATCGCAGACGCATTTTTACAAGAAATATTACTGCACCCAAGCGAATATGACGTAGTGACTGCCACTAACTTAAACGGTGACTACATGAGCGATGCGCTGGCTGCGCAAGTCGGTGGTATTGGTATTGCGCCAGGCGCTAATTTAAGTGACACGGTTGCGATGTTTGAAGCGACACATGGTACGGCACCTAAAATTGCAGGTAAAAATTTAGCCAACCCTAGCTCTATTATTTTGTCAGCCGAAATGATGCTACGCCATATGGGTTGGGTTGAAGCGGCTGATTTGATTTTGAGCGGTGTTGGTAAAGCCATTCAAGCCAAGCGTGTAACAGGCGATTTTTCTAGCCAGATGGATGATGCAACACAAGTGGGTAGTGCTGAGTTTGGCGATGAAATTATCGCACACATGTAATGGTTTTGCTGACTTAACTTAACACTAAAATTCACTACATTTTATGCATTAAGTTAACCATTAAAAACATGTAAAAAATGGCTCGCAGTGCGAGCCATTTACATTTTTAAAGCTGAGTATTGAAAAAGACTTATGCCTTTTGAATATTAGAAGCTTGCTTACCTTTTGGGCCTTCAGTCACTTCGAAGCTCACACGCTGACCTTCTTTAAGACTTTTATAGCCAGCTTCAACAATCGCAGAGAAGTGTGCGAATAAATCGTCACCACCATCATCTGGCGTAATAAAGCCGAAGCCTTTAGAATCGTTAAACCATTTTACGGTACCTAATGCCATTTCTACATCCTTACATAATACTGGGAGTGTCCCAAAAAGTTTGTTTTAAGCTATGAATTTACAGGCACATTTAATTCAATGCTTAAATGTGTAGTAATGAATAAAACTTAAACGCAAACACCTCCGCGCTTTATATGTTACAAATTGTAAAAAGTCAAGCATAATGTTCAAAGTGCCTTATTAACAGCACTATTTTCATGTTGTAAACTGATTGAAATATGAAAAAATAACCGCTTCAACCATGCTATATCTTTACAAAAAAAAACTAAAAGTGCATTATTGTAGACATTAAAATATTGTTTAACTACAATAGTTTAAATGGCACTAATTAAAAACTAGATTAAAAGCTAAATTCAACATTAGTGATTAATTAAAACAACTGCGGATAATGATGAATGGCAGCAAACGCAACAACAATTAAATTAAGTGGACTAGCACGTATGCTGGTGCAAGAAAAGTTGCTTTCTGAAACAGAAGCCAATTTAGCGCAAGTGCAGGCTAACACATTGCGTGTTCCATTTATTACACAAATTATTGCTGGTAAAAGAATCACTGCAGAGAAGATTGCAGAAGTCTCTTCACACGCGTTTGGATTCCCTTATTTTAATTTAGATGCCTTTAATCCTGATTATTTGCCTGCTAAATCCATTGATGCAAAACTGATGCAAACCAATCGTGTAATTGCTTTGCAAAACCGCAATAATGTACTGTTTGTCGGCATTTCTGACCCTACTAACTTGCATTCTTTAGACAGTGTGCAGTTCCAGATGGGCATGACTCTATCGCCCGTAGTAGTCGAAGACGATAAGCTAGGCCGCTGGATAGATAAGGTAGTTGAATCAAAAGATACCAGCATGAAATCGCTGGATATGGACGGCGATTTTGATTTGGATATGGGCGGTGAGGAATTAGCGCAAGAGGCCGAGAATACGCAGGAAGTAGATGATGCACCTGTCGTTAAATTCTTGAATAAAATGTTGATTGATGCGATTAATATGGGCGCATCTGACTTACATTTTGAGCCATATGAAAAATTTTACCGTGTGCGTTATCGTGTAGATGGCATTTTAAAAGACATTACGCAACCGCCACTAGCGATTAAAGATAAGCTTGCTTCGCGTATCAAAGTGATTTCCAGTATGGATATTTCAGAGAAGCGTATCCCGCAAGATGGCCGCATGAAGCTAGTATTATCCAAAACGCGCACTATTGATTTTAGGGTGAGCACCTTGCCATTGATTCATGGCGAAAAAATCGTGATGCGTATTTTAGATCCATCAAGCGCAACATTGGGTATTGAAGCCTTAGGCTATGAGCCATTACAAAAAGAGCGTTTGCTCAGTGCAGTCAGCCGCCCTTATGGTTTGGTACTGGTTACTGGCCCAACTGGCTCTGGTAAAACGGTATCTCTATATACTTGCCTGAATATTTTGAATAATCCAGGCGTCAATATCGCCACCGCAGAAGATCCGTGCGAGATTCCGTTAGCTGGGATTAATCAGGTGAATGTTAACGATAAACAAGGATTAACTTTTGCCGCCGCGTTAAAATCGTTTTTACGGCAAGATCCAGACATCATCATGATTGGTGAGATTCGCGATTTAGAAACGGCAGACATGGCGATTAAAGCAGCTTCTACTGGTCATATGGTGCTTTCAACTTTGCATACTAACGATGCGCCATCTACCTTAACTCGCTTATTAAATATGGGTGTTGCGCCTTTTAATATTGCGTCCGCTGTATCGTTAATTACTGCTCAACGCTTGGCGCGTAGATTGTGTAAAAACTGTAAAGTACCTATTGATGTGCCTAAAGAAGCCTTATTAGGTGTAGGGTTTAGAGAAGAAGACTTCGAAGAAAAGTGGCAGCTTTATGGCCCCAGTGAGGGCTGTGAAATGTGTAATGCGGGCTATAAAGGCCGCGTTGGCATCTATCAAGTGATGCCCATTACCGATGCAATTAGTCGTATTATTATGGCGCAAGGCAATGCGATTGATATTGCCGACCAAGCGCGTAAAGAGGGCGTAAACGATTTACGCCGCTCTGGCATATTAAAAGTCATGCAAGGCTTAACCTCGATTGCCGAAGTAGAGTCTTGCACCAATGAGTAAATTAATAATGATTCATCTTGCTGAATTGAATAAGGACGCACTATGGCTGTAACTGCTAGTAAGCAAATTACCTACCTATGGGAAGGCAAAGACAAAAAAGGTAAAGTCATTAAAGGTGAAATTCGTGCCGCTGGTGAAGCGGTTGTAAACGCGACATTACGCCGTCAGGGCATTACAGTGACTAAAGTCAAAAAGCAAAGCGCTTTCGCTAGCAAAGGCAAAATTACTGATAAAGACATCACCTTATTTACCCGTCAACTAGCCACCATGATGAAAGCAGGCGTACCATTGTTGCAAGCATTCGACATCGTTGGCAAAGGTCATAGCAACCCAGCAGTCGCCAAACTGTTAGGCGACATTAAAGCAGATGTTGAAACTGGCAGTAGCTTGAGTGCTGCATTCCGCAAATACCCTTTATATTTTGATAATTTATTTTGCAACTTAGTGGGCGCTGGCGAGCAGGCGGGTATTTTAGATACGCTATTAGATAGGCTTGCCACTTATAAAGAAAAAATTCAGGCCATTAAAAGTAAGATTAAATCGGCACTTACTTACCCAATATCTATTTTGGTCGTAGCATTTGTTATTACTGCGATTATCATGATTTTCGTCATTCCTGCGTTTAAAGAGCTTTTTAGTGGTTTTGGCGCAGATTTACCAGGCCCAACCTTAGTTGTCATGGCGATATCTGATATTTTTGTTGAATGGTGGTGGGCAATTTTTGGTTCTATCGGTTTCGGTATATGGTTTTTCTTCTACACATGGAAACGCTCCGAAAAGATGCAAGGAACGATGGACCGGCTTTTGCTTAAAGCACCCATTTTTGGTGATTTAATTCGTAAAGCAACTATCGCACGTTTTGCACGCACGCTATCAACCATGTTTGCAGCAGGCGTTCCATTAGTAGAAGCATTAGATTCAGTTGCTGGTGCAGCAGGAAACAAAGTTTATTTCGACGCCACCAAAAAAATTCAAAGTGAAATTAGCACAGGTACTAGCTTAACGGTTGCCATGCAAAATGCCCAAGTATTCCCCAATATGGTGTTACAAATGACCGCAATTGGTGAAGAGTCTGGCGCGTTAGATTCTATGTTAAGTAAGGTAGCGGACTTTTATGAAGGTGAAGTAGATGATGCGGTTGCCTCTATATCCAGCTTAATGGAACCCGTCATTATGGTGGTACTGGGCACATTAATTGGCGGTTTAGTAATAGCCATGTACATGCCTATATTTAAAATGGGTGAGGTTGTTGGTTAAGTGTTTAAATGACAAAAAGCCGCTTTTAAGCGGCTTTTTTATGTCAATCGATTACGCTAAAACTTATTTCTTAGTCGCTGATTGTAAGTATTTCTCAATTTCTTTATAAGGCTGCGCACCCATCACCCGTCTACCATCTGAAAAAATAAGGGTTGGCGTACTTGTTACGCCAATTTTTCTGGCCAATTCGCCTACTTGTTCTAATGGCACTTCGCAATTACCTGCACTCGATGGTAATTGATTATTCAATATCCAGTCACTCCAAGCTTTGGTACGATTACCTGCACACCAAATAGTTTTTGATTTATTGGCCGCATCTGGGTGCAGCTGATCAATAGGATACAGGAAAGTGTAGATAGTCACGTCACTAATATTGCTCAGCTCTTTACGTTCCAATTGTTTACAATAAGGACAATCCACGTCAGAAAACACCACTAGTTTACGGCTTCCGTTACCTTTAACCACCTTAATGGCTTGCTCTAAAGGTAGGCTATTAAAATCAATCTTAGTCAACTCTTCCAAGCGGTCACCCGTGACATCTTTTTTAGATTTTGGATCAACCAATCTGCCTTCAGCAATTAAAAAAGTAAGCTTTTCATCGGTATAAATAATCTGGCCGCCCATAAATACTTCATACAAACCTGCATAAGGCGTTTTAACCACGCTTTGCACTTTAAATTTGGGGTAAGCTGCTTCAACCGCTTTTTTGAGGCTAGCTTCATCTGCAATTGCAAATTGGCTAAGTGCTAGCATGGATAAGGTAATCAGCGATTTAAATTGCATCATTTTTGGCTTCATGTGTACTTTCAAAATAGTATGAATAGGTAAAATTTAGTATACAGCTTGTTGTATCAGTAGTTTCTTAAGTCTGGGTTGCCGCGCAATTTGCTGCAAGCCCCAATTGGTCAATTTTTTCAACACAGCTTGTTCAGTCGCAAATAAATAATCTAAACCACTGGTTAAACTGTTCATGCTGATCATATCTGCTTTTCTTGCGCGCTCATATTGACGTAAAAATGTGCGCTCACCAATATCGCGCATGGCATGCAAATTAGTCGTTAATTGTGCTAGTTTCATTACATCTCTAAAGCCTAAATTCACACCCTGCCCTGCCATTGGGTGAATTTGATGCGCTGCGTCTCCCACTAAAACAATACGCTCACTAATCAGTTGCAATGAGGTTTGTTGATTAAGTGGTGCACTTCTTGTCTGTCCTATTTGCTTCAATTCGCCCAATAAACCAAGCGATTGTGCCTGCACTTGCTCACAAAGACCTTCATTACTTAATGCTAACAATTGAGCAGCTTTTTCGGTTGACACTGACCACACCATGGATACATGCCGATTAGGCAATGGCAATAATGCCAACACATCATGCGCGTTAAACCATTGCTTTGCTTCATTATGATGTGAATTTTCCGCCAAAAAATTAGCCACGACAGCCACTTGATGGTATTTCTTCACATCAGTGGCGATATTAGCTTGTTGTCTCACCCATGAATATAAACCATCTGCTGCCACAATCAGTTTGGCTTTTATTTGCAGGTCTGGCTCTGCATTTAATACCACCTCACTTAAGGTATATTCTATATTTGTACAGCGCACGTCTGTGACCACTGTCACACCCAAAGCTTGTAACTTTTGCCATAGCGCATTCATTAATTGCTGGTTTTCGATGATTAATCCCAACTTAGCAACATTGGCATCCGCCGCGCTCAATACCAAATCGCTCTCAGCCCCCCAAATATGCATGCTATCTATGGGATTAATACGATTTTCATCTACAAAATCCCACACGCCTAACGCCTTTAGCCAAGCTTCTGTCGCTGGCGTTAAGGCATATACGCGCTCATCCCAACTATCAGAGTTTAAAGCTGATTTGCTTTCTGCTGGAGGCTTGTCTGATACCAACACTACATGTTTATTTTGTAAAGCTAAAGCTATCGCTGCAGCAAGCCCCACTAGCCCGGCGCCAACCACCATCACATCAGTATGAATTTGTTTAGTCATGTTTGATTAAGCTTGCAGTTTATGCATTATTTGCCATAGCTCATTTTGCCGACCAGAAACTCACGTGCTGGGCGCAACAAAGATAGCGCACCAAGACCAAAACCACGCGCGCCAGAAACGCCAATCAAATCATTGGAAAAAATTTCAAGCAAACTATCGGTAAACTTAAGGCTACCCTTAGCATCACGCGCGCGCAGTTTTTGATACTCTTGTAGCATCGGCTCACTGCCCCACTGCGCTTTTGGTGCATGAATCAATAATTTTGCCAACGTTTCTGCATCTCGCAAGCCTACATTAAAGCCCTGCCCAGCCACTGGGTGCATGGTTTGTGCCGCATTACCAATAATTGCTAAGTGCGGGGTAACAGATGCTTTCAGTGTGCTTAATTTCAGTGGGAATCGATTGCGTTTTTGAATCGATAAAAATTGACCAACACGATCGCCAAACGCTGTATGCAACGCATTTAAAAAATCAGCGTCACTTAACGCCATTAAAGTATCAATTTTTGCTTTTTCGCCTGTCCATACCAAAGAAAAATCACGCTCGCCATTAGGTAGCAGAGCCATTGGTCCAGTTGGCGTAAAACGCTCGTAAGCAATATTGGCGTGCGGCAGCTCAGTTTTCACTTTGCTCACCAAGGCATCGTGGCCATAGTCTTTTGTTTCGCGCTCAATATTTGGAATATTGTCTAAACTGCGCCCACCATCGGCGATTACTGCTAAAGGGCTATTAATACAAACTTCGCTATCTGCCTGTTTAAAAAAAACTTCCGCCTCAGTTGATTCATGGCGCACTTCTGTCGCAACTGCCTCATACAGTACGTGATTCAAATCAAGTCGCGAATCCAACGCCTTAGTTAAAACGCCATAAGGCAGCACGTAGCCTAGCGCAGGTAATTGATGTTCTGCGGCTTGTAATTTAGTACGGCCAAAACCGCCACGCTGAGAGATATGAATCGTTTTAATCGCAGTCGCTTGCGCTTCAATTTCAGACCAAATATTGAGTTTTTCCAAGATTAATCGGCTACCGTGCGATAAAGCCAGCGCTCGGGTATCGCTGTGCGAAGCGCCTTTTGCGCGCGCTTCTAGCAAGGTAAACGGCACACCTTTTTGCTGTAGGCTCAGTGCTAACACCGCGCCCACAGGGCCGCCGCCAATGATTACAATAGAATCTGCTTGATTCATTATGGTTTGCTTTTAGAATTGTTTAAGTAAATTCGAGTCGTTTTGAGTGTTAAGTCTGCATCAATTGTTCTATATCAGCGATGCCTTTAACCGCATTTTTTGTGAGCACATCATTACCCGTTGCGGTAATCAACACATCATCTTCAATGCGAATACCGATATTCCAAAAATGTTCAGGCACATTATCGGCTGGGCGCACATAGCAACCAGGCTCAACCGTCAACGTATTCCCTGCTTCAAGCGTCGCCCAATTACCTACTTTATCTTTGTAATCTCCTGCATCATGCACATCTAAACCTAGCCAATGACCAGTGCGATGCATGTAAAACTGGCGATAGCTGGCGTTTTCCAGCACTTCTTCTTTTGTGCCTGTGCATAATTTAAAATCGATAAAGCCTTGCACCAGCACATCTAACGCCGCTTCATGCGGCGCATTCCAGTGATTGCCTGGTTTGGCCGCATCAATGGCAGCCAACTGCGCATGTAAAACCAATTCGTACAAATCGCGCTGGGCTGGGCTAAATTTGCCATTTACTGGGAAGGTGCGTGTGATATCGCTAGCATAGCCATCCAACTCGCAACCCGCGTCAATTAACAATAAATCGCCATCATTCAACACACAATTATTGGCGTTGTAATGCAAAGTACAAGCGTTTGCACCGCCCGCCACAATGCTGGTGTAAGCGGGTGCTTGTGCACCATTTTTATAAAATTCGTGCAAAAATTCGGCTTCGATTTCGTATTCTTTTTTGTTTGGTTTGGTTATCGTCATCGCGCGATTATGCGCAGCCGCCGCAATGTTGGCACTGCGGCGCATTAAGTCGATTTCAAATGGCGTTTTAATTAAGCGTTGTTTATCAACTAATTGACGCACATCTAAAATCGCTTCTGGCGCAGAAACACCAGTGCGCGCCAGCTCTTTCACTTTGTTCAGCCAGTTGGTCACACGTTTATCCCATGTCGCTTCAAAACCCAAGCTATAAAATAATTGGCTTTGGTTCGCCATCAAGGTCGGCATCAACTTATCCAGCTCATGAATACTGTAGGTTTCATAAAAGCCAAATTGCTCTTTAGCCGCTTGCGGGCCGAAGCGAAAACCATCCCAAATTTCGCGCTCCATATCTTTATCACGGCAAAACAGAATACTTTTGTTCTGCTCGCCTGCAATTAAAATCAGCACACTTTCTGGCTCGGTAAATCCCGTTAAATAATAAAAATAGCTATCAAATCGATACGGATAATGACTATCGCGATTGCGCACGGCTTCTGGCGTGGTGGGAACAATCGCAACACCGTTACCCATTTGGCTTAAAAGCTGGCGGCGGCGCTGCTGAAATTCGTTTACATTAAACATAGTCGTTTCGTCAAAATTCGATGATTTTATAGCGTTAAGTTATTCAGAGCCTGTAATCGCTCAGGCGTTCCAATATCATGCCACATGCCTTGATGATATTGTGCGGTGGCTTTATTTTCGGCGATGGCTTGGCGTAATAATGGCGCTAATTTTGCAGCATCGCCCCGTTTAATTGGTGCAAATAAATTGGGGTGATAAACGCCAACGCCAGAGAAAGTGCGCATAGGCATACCTTGATTGATAAGCATGCCTGCGTCAATCGCAAAATCACCATTAGGATGTTGCGGTGGATTATTCACTAGCACCAAATGCGCCAACATATTCGGCGCCAGTGTAATTTGCGCAAAATCAATATCAGTAAATGTATCGCCATTGACCACTAAAAAAGCTTCATTTTTACTACCGTTGTCAGTTAATAAAGGTAGCGCGTTGGCAATGCCGCCTGCGGTTTCCAACGCAACAGTTTCTGGGCTGTATTGAATCTGTAAATTCCACTGACTGCCATCGCCCAAAGCCGCTTCGATTTGACTGCCTAAATGGGCATGATTTATCACTACCTCTTTAAAGCCTGCGCGACTTAAATTTTCTAAATGCCAAACGATTAATGGTTTACCGCCGACCTTTAATAAAGGTTTTGGTGTGTGGTCAGTGAGTGGGCGCATACGTTCACCTCTGCCTGCCGCTAGTATCATGGCTTTCATTAAAACGTAAAGCCTTCTTGCGTTTTCACGTTTTCTAACTGGTTAAGTAGCTTTAACATTGGCCGTAATTCCACATAACGCTCACAAGCTTTGCGCAAATAATGCATCACTAAGGGCATATCTTTTAAGTAGCCGTCTTTGCCATCGCGATGATAAAGCCGCGCAAAAATACCCAGTACTTTAATATGCCGCTGCGCACCCATCCATTCAAAATCGCGATAAAACTCACTAAAATCATCCGGCACTGGCAAGCCTGCCTTTTTGGCAGGCTGCCAATAGCGCACCGCCCAATCGATAATTTGCTCTTCATCCCACTCAATATAAGCATCTTTTAACAAAGAAACTAAATCGTAAGTGATGGCGCCATGAACCGCGTCTTGAAAATCCAATACGCCTGGATTTTGCTCTGCGGTAACCATTAAGTTACGCGAATGATAATCGCGGTGTACTGTCACTTGCCCTTGCGCCAGAATATTTTCAATCAGCACAGAAAACGTATTTTGTAACACCGCTTCTTGCTCAGCGGTTAAGGTGATGCCTAGATGTTTGCTGATGTACCAATCTGGGAAAAGCTGCATTTCACGTTGCAGTAAAGCGCTATCGTAAGTTGGCAACGTGTTTATTTGAAAACCGCCTGTTTGGCTAGCGAGTTGCATTTTAATCAGCGCATCGGTGGCATCGGTATACAATTTTTGCGCGTTGTCTTTATTTAACGCGCTTAAATAGGTGTCATTACCCAAATCGCTGATGAGCAAAAAACCTTGCTTAATATCTTGAGCAACAATTTTGGGTACATTTAACCCAGCTTCTAATAATAATTGTGCAATCTTAACAAATGGCGTGCAGTCCTCTTGTGGCGGCGGCGCATCCATAGCAATCAAGGTAATACCGTGTGATTCAGCACCACCTAAATGCACTCTAAAATAACGCCTAAAGCTGGCATCGGCTGAGGCAACCGTTAAGGTAAAGGGCTGCTTCAGTGAAGCCTCTAACCAATTTTTTAACGCTGATAATCTATCCACTGCTGACCCTTGTATATTTTTATATATTATTCACTATATGCAAGCAATTGCCTTCAAGTGCATGCTTAAATACAGTTATATACGATTTTATCATTCATCTGTAAAATAGTAAGTCTAGGTTTTGTTTTTAAAAAAATTCATTCGTTAACCGGCGCCAGTTAAATCAGGCGTATTAATTAAGACTGTGCTCAAAGAAATCACCATTGCGCTATACGTTCTCAACTATTGTTCGCTCGACTATTGACTCTGCTCAGCACCACTGCGCGCTAGTCGCCACAGTATTAATGTCCAGCTTTAGCGTAATGGCGTGGGCTGAGACCTTAACGACCGAGCTTTCTCAAGTGCCTGAAACCACTTTGCCAACCGCCTTGCCAGACGCCATTGAAATCGAAGGCGATAAAATGGATTTATATCTAGATCGCAAAATGCGCGCCAGCGGTAACGCATCTATTAGCAAAGGTGATCAAAAAATCTATGGTGATAGCATTGAATACGATGTGCAGAATGATGAGCTAAAAGTAAACGGTAATGCCCGCATTGAATTGGGCGATGGGCAGATTACTGGGCCGTCGCTCAAAATGCGCTTGTCTGAAAGTATTGGCGAAATGCGCGATGCATCTATTACTCTGAAGAAAAATATCAAAGATACATCAACGGGCTTTAGCCCTCAAAATGGCCCTAGCGTTTACACACAATCTAAATTACTTAACTCGCAAACTAGCTTAACTGATGACCCAAGACAGTATCAGGATAATTATCGCGAGCCTGCAACACCAATTGGCCAAGCGTCAATTGACCCAAAGTTTAACTCCTCTCGCGGCGATGCTAAAGCGGTTTTTTTTGAGGGTGAAGATAAAAAACGCTTAAAAAACGCACGCTACACCACATGCGAGGCTGGCGTTGACGACTGGTATATTAAAGCCAAAGAAATCCTACTAGACGATTACACACAATCTGGCACTGCCACCAATGCGCATATTGAATTTAAAGGTGTTCCGCTGCTGTATACGCCTTGGATGAGCTTTTCGTTTAATAATGAGCGTAAATCAGGCTTTTTAGCCCCAACTGTTGGTACCACTAGCCGAAGCGGTTTTGAAACACTGATTCCCTATTACATTAACATCGCCCCCAATGTTGACGCCACCGTTGGCACACGCTACTTAAGCAAGCGTGGCTTACAATTTCAAGGTGAATTAAGATATTTAAACGAAAACTTCTCTGGCTTAAATAACGTAGAGTATTTAGATAATGATAGTTTGAGCGGTCAGCAGCGCTACTATGCCAATATTAGTCATAAACACCAATTAAGTGAGGGCTGGTCGGCTGGCTATAATATTGAAAAAGTATCCGATGACCAATATTTTTCAGAAACATCGACTCGCATTGTCAGCACCAGCCGGGTTAATTTGCCGCAAGAGGGCCGCGTTGATTATGTGGGCGATGTATGGCGATTTAATGGCCTAGTGCAACAATATCAAAATCTGGACGAAATTAATTACGCCTATCAACGACTGCCGCAACTGACGCTAACAGCCGATAAAGAATGGGGTTCAATTAACAGCCAGCTCTATAGCCAGTGGGTGTATTTTGACCGCAATAGCGATGCGCCAATTGCGCCAACGGGTAGTCGCCTCACGGTATATCCATCTGTTAGTGCGCCTTTTACTAGGCCATACGGATTTATAACGCCAAAAGTTGGCGTACATGCCACTCACTACAACCTTAACGACAACAATTACAACATTAATGGCAATAATGTCAGCAATAATTCAGCATCGCGTACTTTGCCTATTTTTAGTTTAGACAGTGGCCTGTATTTTGAACGCGATGTGAATATCGTTAAAAATAGCTACACGCAAACCTTTGAACCACGCTTGTTCTATGTGTATATCCCCGATAAAAATCAAGATTTATTACCTGTTTTTGATTCTGCTTTAGCCGATCTAAACTTAACCACTTTATTTACCGAAAATCAGTTTACAGGTAACGATAGAGTAAACAACGCTAATCAGCTTAGCCTAGCATTTACCACGCGCATGATTGATAAAGATACCGGCATTGAACGCGTATCAGCGACTATCGGTCAACGGTATTATTTTAACGACCAAAACGTGACGCTGCCAGGTAGCATACGATCCGAAAGCAACTCTACAGACATCATCGCAGCGCTAACAGGGCGACTTTCTAACAAGTGGAATTTAGATGCTTTCTGGCAATACAACACCGACGATGCAGGTATTGTGCGCACCAATCTTCTGGCCAGATACAACCCAGAACCGGGTAAATTATTGAATATTGGCTACCGTTACACCCAACAATTTTTAGAGCAAATCAACCTTTCAGGACAATGGCCGTTAACACGTGGATGGTATGGCGTAGGGCGATTTAACTATTCCATCCGTGAAAAAAGTTTGATTGAAAGCTTGGCAGGGGTGGAATATGATGCATGTTGTTGGCAAGTGCGTACTGTATTCCAACGTGTAGAAACCGCAACTGCGGACGCCAACTATGGTTTTTTCTTGCAACTTGAGCTAGGTGGATTAGCTTCAATTGGCTCTAATCCACTCAATTTATTACGGCGCGATATTCCGGGCTATCTAAGCTCTAGCGATATTCCAAACATTTACAGGCAACAAAATTATAACCAATGAAATTAACCAATGTTATGACTGAATTTTTTAAACCATTATTGTTAATACTCTTTCTATCATCCAATCTTCTGATGGCGGCTACTAATGTAGATTCCACAGTAAAAATGGATCGCATTATTGCTGTAGTTGATCAAGGTGTGATTACGGAGCAGGAATTAACCGATAGAGTGAATACAGTGTCTTCACAGCTAGAAAAGCAAGGCACAGCGCTGCCGCCAAAAGAGGTACTAGAAAAACAAATCTTAGAGCGATTAATCGTTGATAGTCTACAGTTACAACTTGCCAGCCAAACTGGCATCAAGGTAGACGATACGCAGCTAGATAAAACCATTGAGCGTATTGCCAGCCAAAATAAATTGACTGTAGCTGAGTTTAAAACAGCACTTGAGAGCGATGGCCTTAGTTTGCGTAAGTTTCGCGAAGATATTCGCAATGAAATTACCATTTCGCGCCTACGCGAGCGAGATGTTGAGAACCGATTAACGGTTTCTGATGGCGAAATTGACAATTTTTTAACCACGCAAGCCAATCGCGGTGATGAGCAAGATGAATATGAAATTTCACATATTTTAATCCGCGCACCAGAAGACAGCTCGCCAGAAGATTTAGAAAAAGTACGTGCTAAAACAGAAAGTGCGTTGCAAGAATTAGCCAGCGGTAAAGACTTTACACAAGTATCAGCTAGCTTTTCAGATACGCCAAATGCGCTAGAGGGCGGTCAATTAGGCTGGAAAAATGGCGCTCAAATACCGACATTGTTTTTAGATGCAGTAAAAGGCATGCAAGTAGGCGAAATTTCTAAACCATTACGCAGCCCCAATGGATTCCATATTCTTAAACTCACCAACCGCCGTGGCGGCGTTTCTACTCTGATGATAGAACAAACGCATGCGCGCCATATTCTGATTAAATTAACCGAAATTGTGTCTGAAAAAGATGGCAAGCAAAAAATGGATACCATTAAAGAGCGTTTAGATAATGGCGTTAAGTTTGAAGATATGGCACGCCAATATTCAGAAGACGGCAGCGCAAGCAGCGGCGGTGATTTGGGCTGGGTAAACCCTGGCGATACAGTACCTGCATTTGAGAAAACCATGAACGAACTGGCAGTCAATGAAATTAGTGCGCCAGTGCGCTCACCTTTTGGCTGGCATATTATTCAAGTATTAGAGCGTCGTAAACAAGATGTGAGTAAAGAAGCCGCCAGATTAAAAGCACGCCAAGAGATTCGTGCGCGCAAATCAGATGAAGCCTATCAAGACTGGGTACGCGAGTTACGCGATAGTGCTTTCGTTGAATTGCGTCTTGACGATAAATTTTAATCCATAACAGCTTCATACCATCGCTTCAATTATATGAACGAATAGCACTTTGAGTGATTCATTCACACGTATAGCCATTACCTCAGGCGAACCTGCTGGCATCGGCCCCGACATTTGCGTACTGATATCGCAATTGGATATTGCCGCCGATATCACCATTATTGGTGATATTGAAGTGTTAACACATCGCGCACAACAGCTGAACACTTCAGTTGATATTGTGCCTTATCAAATAACACAAGATGCGCAGCCACACATCAAAAACCAGCTCAAAGTATTACATATTCCAACGGCAACTAACGTTAGTGCTGGCACATTAAATCCAGCCAATAGCCAATATGTGTTAAATACGCTCACCTGCGCGATTGATGGCGCGTTAAGTCAGGCATTTGATGCGATTGTGACCGCACCTGTGCACAAAGGTGTGATTAACGATGCTGGCATTGCCTTTACTGGGCATACTGAGTTTTTAGCAGAGCATACCAACACACCACATGTGGTGATGATGTTAGTCGGTAGCGGTTTAAGAGTCGCGCTTGCGACCATTCACTTAGCCTTAAAAGATGTGCCTGCCGCTATTACGCAATCTGGCTTAGAAACAACGATTCGTATTCTGCACCACGATTTAGCCACTAAATTTGGGTTAAGTAATCCGCGTATTTTAGTTGCAGGGTTGAATCCACACGCGGGAGAAGATGGCTATTTGGGGCGCGAAGAAATTGAAGTGATTAACCCTGTGTTAAATAAACTACGTAAGGAAGGCATGCAATTAATTGGCGCCCTGCCAGCAGATACGCTATTTGCCAAACACCATTTAAGTCAGGCCGATGCGGTGCTGGCCATGTATCACGATCAAGGTTTGCCAGTATTAAAACATGCCAGCTTTGGTGAGGGCGTCAATGTCACGCTGGGCTTGCCGATTATCCGCACCTCTGTTGATCACGGTACCGCGCTGGATTTAGCAGGTACAGGCAAAATCGATATCGGCAGTATGCTAAGTGCCATCCACTTAGCCATAGAATTAGCCGGCAACCAAGCATCATGAAACACGTTGCAAAAAAAAGATTCGGCCAAAATTTCTTAACCGATCAAGGTGTGATTAGCAGCTTAATTGATGCGATTAATCCACAAACCAATCAAGTCATCGTTGAAATCGGGCCAGGGCTTGGCGCATTGACCAAGCCGCTTTTGGCGAAAATCGAACATTTGCATGTAGTTGAAATCGATCGCGATATTGTGGCTTGGATGCAAACCGAATACGTAAAACCTGCCTATGCGAAAAATACGCTAAGTATCCACAATGTGGATGCGCTGAAATTCGACTTTTCAAGTTTAAGCAGTCATCTTAGAGTGACGGGTAACCTGCCCTACAATATTTCTACGCCTATTTTGTTTCATCTGCTGGATAACGTTAGCCACATCACCGACATGCACTTTATGCTGCAAAAAGAAGTGGTAGAGCGTATGGTGGCACAGCCTTCAACGCCTGCATACGGGAGGCTTTCGGTGATGTTGCAGTATTATTTGGCGATGGAATATTTAATCACCGTACCACCAGAAGCGTTTGACCCAGCACCAAAAGTGGAATCCGCTTTTGTGCGTTGTGTACCACATGCCACGCTACCTTTTGTTGCCAAAGATACCAGCGTGTTTTACAAAGTGGTATTAGCGGCATTTGGCCAGCGCCGTAAAACGCTGCGTAACACACTAAAAGGCCTACTGGACGACGCAGGCTTTACTGCCCTAGACATTAATCCACAATTACGCGCCGAAAATCTAAGCGTTTCCGAGTTTGTTCACATTAGCAACTATGTTGGCAATTCGCTTGTTTGATATAATTACTTTTTCCCAAAATCCCTTAATTTAAAGCTAGAGAAAATCATGCGAATCATCTTACTTGGCGCACCAGGCGCAGGCAAAGGCACACAAGCCACCCACTTACGCGAAAAATTCAATATTCCGCAAATCTCTACCGGTGACATGCTGCGCGCCGCAGTAAAAGCGGGCACGCCACTTGGCTTAGAAGCCAAAGCGTTTATGGATAGCGGCGGATTAGTGCCAGATGCAGTGATTATCGGCTTGGTGAGCGAGCGCATTAAAGAAGCCGATTGTGCCAACGGTTTTTTATTCGATGGCTTTCCACGCACCATTCCGCAAGCCGAAGCCATGAAAGCGGCAGGTGTAGGCATTGATTACGTGGTTGAAATTGATGTGCCAGATGAAGCAATTGTAGAGCGCATGAGCGGTCGCCGTAGCCATCCTGCTTCTGGCCGCACCTATCACGTTACATTTAACCCGCCAAAAACCGCTGGCAAAGACGATGTAACTGGTGAAGATTTAGTACAGCGCGATGATGACAAAGAAGAAGTCGTCAAAAACCGTTTAAATGTTTATCACAGCCAAACCAAACCATTAGTAAAATACTATGTTGATTGGGCAAATAGCGGTTTACTAGGCGCACCAAAGCATGTGTTTGTGAATGGCATTGGTGAGATGGAAACGATTAAAAGTAATATTTTTAATGGATTAAAATAATCTAACAATCATAAAGCTAAAGTTATTTAACGTTTATTTACATGCTTTACGCATGCAACTAGGATTAAACTGTAAATATATTCATCATTAATGAGCTTTTAACTCACGCTCATCATTAAGGATTCATAATATGAAAGTTCGAGCACTCGTTTTACTAGGCGTATTCGGTTTATTTTTAGTATTTATGATACTGAATTGGGCAACTATTATGGCGCCAACAACGCTTAACTTAGGCGTTGCTGATGTGAATGCGCCACTTGGTTTGGTGATGTTAGCGATGATTGCTTTGCTAACTGCGCTCTTTCTTATCTTTATTGTTTATCTGCAAACCTCAGTTTTGTTTGAAGCGCGCCGCCATGCCAAAGAGTTGCAAAATAACCGTGAATTAGCCGATAAAGCTGAAGCCTCACGCTTTACCGAACTGCGCCAATTTATGGATGCAGAGATTCAAAAGCAAGCCAGCATGCAAGCGGAATCCAAGTCTGCATTA
This sequence comes from Methylotenera sp., assembly GCA_021732365.1. Taxonomy (GTDB): domain Bacteria; phylum Pseudomonadota; class Gammaproteobacteria; order Burkholderiales; family Methylophilaceae; genus Methylotenera_A. The sequence goes on from JAKFVD010000017.1 coordinate 84,658, forward strand.
CTAACAAAATTAGACGTACTCAGTGCAGATATTCATCGCGCAATCGATATTTCTGGCAATTCACTTTCTGCCTACATTGGCGAATTGGAAGATAGGCTTGAGGCTAAATTCCCCGCACAAAAATAATCATCTCAATGAGCCTGGTTAACAACGTTGGTGGGCTCATTTTCTTAAAAATCGAACGCTGTATCGCGTTTTATAAAATATCAGTCAATTTTAGTGTTAAGTATTACGCTCACTGCGCACTTCAAGCGCATCACAGGCCATGCGAAAGGCTGTGCGTTCAAGTATAATTTCGGTATTCCTACTTAAGATTAATACGCCATGCAACAGCAGTACCCTTTCAAAGAAATCGAATCACAAACCCAAGCATATTGGGAAGCCAATCAAACATTTGCTGCCAGTGAAACCAGCGATAAACCCAAGTATTATTGTTTATCGATGTTCCCTTACCCAAGTGGGCGCTTGCATATGGGCCATGTGCGCAACTATACCATTGGCGATGTGTTAAGCCGCTTTCACAAAATGAAGGGCTTTAACGTGATGCAGCCTATGGGCTGGGATGCCTTTGGCCTGCCTGCGGAAAATGCCGCAATCAAAAATAATACGGCGCCTGCAAAATGGACGTATGAAAATATTGAGCATATGAAAACCCAGCTGAAACAATTGGGTTTAGGTGTGGACTGGAACCGTGAAATTGCGACGTGTAAGCCAGAGTATTACAAATGGGAACAATGGCTTTTTACCGAGTTATTTAAAAAAGGTCTGATTTACAAAAAGACCTCAACAGTGAACTGGGACCCGGTAGATGGCACGGTGCTTGCCAATGAACAAGTGATTGACGGCCGCGGCTGGCGTAGTGGCGCGCTTGTAGAAAAGCGCGATATTCCGCAGTACTTTATGAAAATCACGGCTTATGCTGAAGAGTTGTTGAACGACTTAGATAAGCTGGATGGCTGGCCAGAGCAAGTTAAAACCATGCAACGCAATTGGATTGGCAAAAGTTACGGTTGCGAGGTAGAGTTTCCAATCGTTGGGCAAGAAGGCAATTTGAAGGTGTATACCACACGTCCAGATACTTTGATGGGCGCCACTTATGTAGCAGTGGCAGCTGAACATGCACTGGCGACTTTAGCCGCACAAAGTAATCCTAAATTGGCTGATTTTATTGCTGAATGCAAACGCGGCAGCGTGGCAGAAGCCGATGTAGCCACCGCTGAGAAAAAAGGCATGGATACAGGCTTATTTGTGACACATCCATTAAATGGTAAGCAATTGCCAGTATGGGTAGCGAACTATGTGTTGGCTAGCTATGGCGAAGGTGCTGTGATGGCAGTACCAGCGCATGATGAGCGGGATTTTGAGTTTGCAAATAAATATAATTTGCCGATTAAAGCGGTGATTATGCCAGCCAGCCAGACTAGCACCCTCACCCAAAACCTTTCCTTGCCGATGACTGAGCATGGCGTTTTATTTAATTCTGGCGAGTTCAACGGGTTAAGTTTTGAGCAATCTTTTGACACTATTTCATCCGCACTTAACACTAAAAATCTAGGTAAAAAACGCACCCAATTCCGCTTACGCGATTGGGGTATTTCACGTCAGCGCTACTGGGGCTGCCCAATCCCCATTATTCATTGCGAAAAATGCGGTGAAGTGCCTGTGCCTGCTGACCAGTTGCCAGTTGTGTTGCCAGAAAATGTAGTCATGGATGGTGTTGGTTCGCCAATTAAAAAAGACCCGCATTTTTATGAAACCACTTGCCCTACTTGCAGCGGCAAAGCCACGCGCGAAACCGATACGCTAGACACCTTCTTTGAATCATCTTGGTATTTTGCACGTTATGCCAGCTTTGATGCCGATAAAATGTGTGACGAGCGCGCCAATTACTGGCTGCCCGTTGACCAATATGTGGGCGGTATTGAGCATGCAATTTTGCATCTTTTATATGCACGATTTTTTAACAAATTGATGCGTGATGTTGGCTTAATTAAAAATGATGAGCCATTTACCAACTTGCTCACACAAGGCATGGTACTAAAAGATGGCTCAAAAATGAGTAAATCTAAAGGCAATACGGTAGATCCTCAGGCGTTAATTGACACTTATGGCGCAGACACGGCAAGGCTTTTTATGATGTTCGCCGCACCGCCTGAGCAAAGTTTGGAGTGGGCAGATAGCGGTGTTGAAGGGGCGAATCGCTTTTTACGCAGACTTTGGAAAGCAGTATACGACCATGTCAGCTTGGGTGAAATTGCCGCTTACGCTGCTGGTGATTTAAACACAGAACTTAAAGCTATTCGTCTGCAATTACATTCAACGATTGAAAAAGTAGCCGATGACTATAGTCGCCGCCATAGCTTTAATACCGCGATTTCATCGGTGATGGAATTAATGAATGCGCTAGCAAAAATTGAGGCAACTGATGCATTAACTAGAAGCGTGCGCCAAGAAGTACTGCAAAACGTAGCGCTTTTATTGTCGCCAATTGTGCCGCATATTTGCCAAGCGTTGTGGACTGAACTTAATCCAACCAGCCATATTTTAGACGCAACTTGGCCGATTGCCGATAAAGCAGCGATGGTGCAAGATGAAGTGGAGTTAGTGTTGCAAGTAAACGGCAAACTGCGCGGCAGCATGGTTGTTTCAAAACAAATGCCCAAAGAAGCGATTGAGCAGTTAGCCATTACGCAAGCTTGCATTACAAAGTTTTTGGTAGATGGTCAAACTGTGCGTAAAATCATTGTTGTGCCGAACAAACTGGTCAATGTGGTGATTGGATAAAACTTGAATCGATTAAATATGAACGCTGGACTGAGAGCGCTATTTTACGCAGGCTTGTTGGCTGCAATAACCAGCTGTGGCTTTCAATTACGTGGCGCGGCCAGCATTGCTTTTGAGAGTATAAATATTCAAGGTAGCACATTAACCATCTCAAAAAACCTGGTTAAATCGCTTAAAACCAATGGTATTAAAGTATTAGATACTGCCGAAAATGCAGATGTTTTACTTGAGTTAATGGGTGAAGAAAGCGAAAAACGTATTCTTTCTTTAAGTGGTAGAGGCTTGGTCAATGAGTTTGAGTTGTATTATCGCATTCATTACCGCACTAGATATGCGGATGCCGCACTTTGGAGCCCCGTTAAAACTATTGAAGCAAGGCGTGATTTTTCGTACAGCGACGCCAATTTATTAGCCAAACAGGGTGAGGAAAAACAATTAAATGAGAACATGCAAACTGACGTATTAAGTAATCTAATACGTCAATTATCGACACTTAAAAAATAGCTTTAACTAAAAATGCAGTTGGATTCTCATCAGTTAAAACAGCACTTAGCTAAAACATTAGCGGGCTTATATGTGTTGGTGGGCGATGAGCCATTAGCCCAAAGTGAGTGCTTAGATAAAATACGTCATGCGGCACGTAAGGCAGGCGCAGATGAGCGCAACAGCTTTATAGTAGAGCGCAATTTTAATTGGCAACAAATTAATCAATTTGCGCAGGCGTTATCGTTATTTTCCAGTTTACGTATCTTAGAAATTGTTATCCCAAGCGGTAAACCAGGCGTAGACGGCGGTAAGGCATTAATTGAACTCTCTGCAAACTTAATACCCGATACCACTACCATCATCGTGTTGCCATCTCTTGAGCGTGACGCTAAAAACAGTGCTTGGTTTGGCGCCTTGCAAAAATCGGCTGTTGTCATTGATTTAAAAGAAATATCACCCGCTCAATTGCCACAATGGCTGGCAGCCCGATTGGCATTACAGAACCAAACGACAGATGCCATCTCGCTTGCCTTTATTGCGCATCAAGTAGAAGGTAATTTACTGGCAGCGCATCAAGAAATCCAAAAACTAGCTTTATTGCATCCTGCGGGTGAAATCAGCCATGAATCGATACGTGAAGCGGTATTAAACGTATCTCGTTTTGATGCTTTTCAACTGGGTGACGCGGTATTGGCGGGCGACACCACACGCGTAACCGCTATTTTGCAAGGTTTGCAAGATGAAGGTGAAAACGCGGTTGCTGTCATGAATCCACTCATGTGGGTTTTACGGCCTTTGTTACGCATTAAACAGGCAGAAGCACGCAATGAAAATATCATGTCTGCCATGACGAATGCACGCATCTATGGCGATAGGCAAGCGCTGGTGAAACGCGCCTTAAGCCGCTTAAGCCTGCGCCAACTGGAAGCAGCGCTGCAAAAACTGTGTGATATTGATAAAACGGCCAAAGGCATGATGCAAGGCGATGCTTGGTTAGAGCTTTCTAGGCTGTGCTTTGGTTTATCCAAAGTGCGCGGACGTTAATTCACTCAAACTCCATTCAGCTAGAACTCTACCTAGCTAGTTTAGTGTAGAGCAAAACCGTATAATGCCAGACATGAATATTAAAATCACTGATATTAAAAATTACATGCAAACGGTTGGCATTAACGCGCGTGCCGCATCGCGTATGATGGCAGCGGCCGATACCAGCACTAAGAACCAAGCGCTTTTACATATTGCCAGCGCTATTTTGCGCGAAAAATCTGCACTGATTGCAGCTAACCAGCAAGATTTAGCTGCAGCGCGCGCCAATGGTTTAGATGATGCGATGCTAGATAGATTAACGCTATCTGAAAAATCGATTCTCACCATGGCAGAAGGTTTGCAGCAAATCGCCAATCTAGCCGACCCAATTGGCGAAATGAGCAATTTCAAATATCGTCCAAGCGGCATTCAAATTGGCCAAATGCGCGTGCCTTTGGGCGTGATTGGTATTATTTATGAAGCACGTCCAAACGTGACGGTAGATGCTGCAGGACTTTGCATCAAGTCAGGCAATGCCTGCATTTTGCGTGGCGGGAGTGAAGCGATTCATTGCAATCAGGCGTTAGCAAAACTGGTACATGAGGGCTTAGAAAAAGCAGGATTACCAACATCAGCAGTACAAGTGATTGAAACCACTGACCGCGCCGCCGTGGGTGAGTTAATCACAATGAAACAATATGTAGACGTGATTGTGCCACGTGGTGGTAAAGGCTTGATTGAGCGTATTTCAAACGATGCGCGCATACCTGTGATTAAGCATTTGGATGGTAATTGCCATGTATATATTGATGATGAAGCCGATTTAGCTAAAGCTTTACCTATTTTAGAAAACAGCAAAACGCAACGCTTAGGCACTTGCAACACAGCTGAATCTTTATTGATTGCGCGGTCAGTTGCCAAAAAAATGCTTCCAGAATTGGCTAAAATGCTTACAGAGAAAGGCATTGAGATTCGCGGCTGTGCAGAAACACTGGCACTAGTGCCACAAGCTAAACCTGCTACAGATGAAGACTTCTATACGGAATACTTAGCGGCTATTATCTCATGCAAGGTAGTGGATGGGCTGGATGAAGCGATTACGCACATCAACCAACATTCTAGCCAACATACTGAGGCGATTGTAACTGAAAACTACACAAAAGCCCGACGCTTTTTGCGTGAGGTAGATTCTGCCAGCGTGATGGTGAATGCCAGTACACGTTTTGCAGATGGCTTTGAGTATGGCTTGGGTGCAGAAATTGGTATTTCAACCGATAAGTTGCATGCGCGCGGCCCTGTTGGTCTAGAAGGATTAACTTCTCTTAAATATATCGTACTTGGTAACGGCCAAGTACGTAGCTAACATAATTTATGAAGTTCGTAGGTCTTTTGGGTGGGACATTTAATCCCATCCATTATGGCCATTTACGCATGGCGCAAGAACTAGCTGAAGCGCTCAATTTAGATGAAGTACGCTTTATTCCCTCCGCCAATCCGCCGCATAAAGCTGCGCCAACTGTTTCTGCCGAGCATCGCGCTCAGATGGTACAACTGGCAATTGAAAATAACCCTTTATTTAAATTAGATACGCTAGAGCTAAAACGAACCGGCGCTTCATACACAATTGACACCTTAATATCATTACGTGATGAGCTTGGTCATGATGTAGCCCTCTGTCTCATGATGGGCACCGATGCTTTTACCAAGCTGCACACTTGGCATCGCTGGCAAGAGTTACTTAACTTTTGCCATCTTGTTTTAGTACAAAGACCGAATAGCTCGCCAAAACAGCCTTTAGATAAAGCACTGGAATCGCTATTGCATGAGCATTACACAGAAGATACTGAAGATTTATCTGCAAAAACTGCAGGCTATATCCATATGCAAACGATTACCGCATTGGACATTTCGTCAACGGCAATCAGGGCTGCTTTTTACAAGAAGATACTGCCCCATTATTTAATGCCAGAAGCGGTAATTGATTATATCGAATCAAATCAGCTGTACGATTAAATCTACTCTGCTAAAACAAAAAAGCCTCCGATTGGAGGCTTTTTTATTACATAACTAACTTAACACATTGATTACAAATCAATCATTAAGCAGCTTTTGCCTTGTTACGACGACGTGCGATACCGAAAGCACCAAAAGCAGTTGCTAACAATGGTAATGCAGCTGGAACTGGAATAGCACTTACTTCAATAACCAAGTCATCACCATCTGTATCGCTAGAACCGTTATCGTTGAAACCGATACGGAATGAACCAGGTGTTGATGAATCTAAAAGATAATAAATGCTGTTGATATTAGTACCTGTATTTAAAGCGGTGAAACCAGTTGTTTGATCTTTAAAACCAAAATCAATCACGCCTGCACCAACTACAAATTCAAATGTTTGACCTGCTACTGCAGTATCAGTGTTGAAAATGAAGTTACCGCTTTGTAAAAAGAAGTTTTTATCGCCAGCTTCTTTACCTAAATATTTAACTGTGAACAAAGTGCCTTGTGTAGCAGATAATTGACCATTAAAACCACGGATATCGGCCGTTACATCATTGTTACCTACAAACCCTACTGCTACGTCGTTGTAACTTAATGACAAGTGATTTTCTACTGTCGTTACTGTTGTAGCTTGTGCTGAAACAGCAACAAGTGTAAAACCTAATGCAATCAAAATCTTTTTCATTGTGTTTCCCCTATTAAATTAAACCTGAACCTACAAAATTGACTAACTAAAATTGACAGGTCCAATCATAGGTAGATGTCTTGTTTACATCAATAGCCCGTATGGGCTAACCTATATCAAAAAATCATTTAAAATATTAAATAAACTTCTTAATCAATTGATTTAATTAGGTAAGTTGTTTTTTATAAAAATGGTTTTATATGTCTATTTGCTTAATTAACTGTAGTTTTTTTTCAATTTCTGCAATATTATCATCATAAAAACACATATCAGGGTCAATTGGGTTAGCAACCCAGCCATCAATGTGACAATTTCGTGTCTTAATAGCCTCTATTGTGAGTAATGTATGGTTAATACAACCAAGCTTTATGCCTGCAACCAGTATTATAGGAGCATTTAAAGTCTTTACCAAATCAGCCATGGTTTCTGTTTCGTTGAGTGGCACCAAAAAACCACCTGCTCCCTCCACAATCACGATATCTGCTAACTGAGAAAGTGCATCAAATGCTTGTTTAATGACAGAAATTTCAATGGTTTTACCTGTTAACTCAGCGGCGATATGCGGCGCAATAGGCTCTTTAAAGCTGTAAGGATTAGTCAGCGCACGCGGGGCTTTAACATTGCTCACCGCTTCTAACTTGAGTACATCATCATTCACCCACTCGCCATCAATCAGCTCACAACCCGCTGCAACTGGTTTCATGCCAACCACTTTATAGCCTTGTGACACATATTGCTGAATGAGCTTGCATGCGATATAGGTTTTGCCCACATTAGTATCAGTGCCTGTGATAAAAAATGCTTTTTTCATTATTGCCATATTATTTATAGGTTTTAAACGTAATCGGCGAAACGCCCATGCCTAACTCGGGTTTTAGCTCTGCTTTCCATGCATGTCCATACACGACTTCAAAAGTGGCTGGCAATTTGCCTTCTGCTCTAAATTGCTCATAATTTTGTGTTAAGTTTTGCAGAAAACCACGCCCTTGCAAACCACGCGCGCGGCCTTGAGTTGCGTTATGTGCGCCTATACTTTTCAAATCTTTCATCACACTTTTAACGTCATCATATGTCAGCGTATAGCGCTCAACATCCATCACTGGGGCGCTAAAGCCAGCGCGAGTTAACGCATCGCCTATATCATGCATATCAATAAAGCGGCTGACATTTGTATGCGCGTGCTCTTTATTCAAAGGCTGACTGGCTGCGCGCAACTCTTTTAGCGTATCTGGTCCAAAAGTGCTAAACATCAACAAACCATTGGGCTGCAACGCGCGGGAAATTTCGCTAAATGCAGCATCTAAGTCGTTACACCACTGCAAAGCTAGGTTTGACCACACCATGCCCAGACTGCTACTTGCTATTGGCAGCTGCTCAATATCGGCGCAGATTAAGTTTTTTTGCCCAAATAATCGGTTAAGTATGGGTTGCTGCTGATGGGTTTTTTGCAGCATACCAAGCGCGATATCGAGTGAAACCACATGCGCACTTCCAAACTTTTTTTGCAGCGCAAAACTGCCATGGCCTGTGCCACAACCAGCATCCAGTATCACTTTTGGCTTTAATTTGACTAAATCTAATCGACTTAACATCTCTGTGCGAACCAATTTTTGCAATATGGCTGCCGCATCATAAGTCTGCGCTGCGCGATCAAACGAAGCACGTACGCGTGCCTTATCCATCCAATACTTATCTTGTGAACAGGCTTGTTGTAAGCTTGCGTCTTGCGAATTTAAATCTTGCATTAAGGCTCTAAAACTGATGCTTAAGGTTCTAAAAACTGACTCAGCGCAGCGATAAATTGCTCTGAATGCGAGAGAAACGGCGCATGCGCGCTACCTGACATCACGCGCAAAAATCCCTGCGGCAGTTGTTGCATCATCCAATGCGCCGCCTGCACGGGCGCTAAGGTGTCGCGATCACCATGAATCAGCAAGGTAGGTTTGCGAATACTGGCAACTTCATCACGCAAATCGGCATCTAGCAAAATTTGTAAGGCGCGTTGCAACGTGGTTTGGGTGGGCGTTGGGCGCGTTTCAAAGCTCGCGCGCAATTGTTTCAGCGTGCTACGTGCATCATCAGCTTTCATGCATTGCAAGGTTAAAAACTGCAATATGGTGGCTTTGTAGTCACTGTTTACCGCTTGCGCAAACGATTCAAAATTAGCAGGGTTAATGCCTGCATCCCAACCCGCTTTATTCACAAAGCACGGCGTAGAGCCAACCAAAACCAAGCGCCTGATGCGATCTGGCTGGTTTAAAGCAATGCGCTGTGCGACCAAGCCGCCAAGAGACCAGCCCAGCACATCTGAAACACCTGGAATGACTTGTGCTACTTCATCAGCAAGCGCATGCAAATGATACGGCTCAATCGGGCGGCTATTGCCCATGCCTGGCAAATCCACCAGATACAACATATATTGCGCAGATAATTTTTTAATCAGCGGTTGCCACACGCCGCTGTGCATGCCCCAGCCGTGCAATAAAACTAGTGGCTGGCCTTGCCCGATTATTTCAACATGTGCGCTCATACTGTTTCCAAACTTGTTGTTGCACTATTTGCGATCATCATCTTTTCCGCATCGTTAATCGCCTTAGCCAAGCGCAATACGTCGTCAACAGAATGCGCTGCTGATAATGAAATACGCAGACGCGCAGTGTTGACTGGCACAGTGGGCGGACGAATAGCTGGCACTAAAATTCCCATCGCTTGCAAATGCTCGCTTAAAGCCAAAGCAGCTTGATTGCTGCCTACTATTAAAGGTTGAACCGCAGTATCAGATGGCAAAATTTGCCAGTTTTTAAGGGTTAAGTTTGCTTTAAATGTGGCAATTAATAAGCGCAAATGCGCACGCAAATCGTCCCCATTTTCGATTAACTTAACCGCTGCTGATAATGTCGCCGAAAGCGCTGGCGGCGCTGGTGTTGAATACACATAGCTATTGGCTTTTTGAATCAGATAATCAATCACCACTTGCTCACCTGCCACAAACGCACCTGCCACACCTGCCGCTTTACCTAAAGTTGCCATCATAATAATGCGTGGCGATTTCAAATTTAAATGGCTTAAGCTGCCTTTGCCACGCTCACCCAAAACGCCAAAACCATGCGCATCATCAATATACAGATACGCATCATATTGTTCGCACAAAGCCAAATACTCCGCTAACGGCGCAATATCGCCATCCATACTAAACACTGCATCAGCGGCAATTAACTTATGTTGCGCGGTGCTTTCTTTCAGCAATTTTTCCAGCGCAATCACATCATTATGCGCAAAGCGATGAAACGCGGCGCGCGATAAATACGCGCCTTCGTTTAAGCAAGCATGATTTAATTTATCCGCAAAAATCGCGTCATGCCGACCCATTAACGCGCCAATCACGCCAATATTGGCCATGTAGCCGGTCGAAAATAAAAGCGCGGCGGGCATATCCACAAATTTTGCCAATTGCTTTTCAAGCGCATCATGATAACGATGATGTCCCGTGATTAGATTAGAAGCGCCACTACCCACGCCCGAATCACCCGCTGCTTTTTGCATGGCGGCAATTAACTCTGGGCGATTCGCCAAACCCAAATAATCATTACTGCAAAACGATAAAAAATGTTTATCGTTGGCAATAATATGCTCTGCCTGTGGCGAATCCAAAAGTCTACGCTGACGCAATAAGCCATCCGTTTTGCGCTGAATAAGCTCCTTTTGTAAGCCAGAAAACAAGCTTAGCTCTTGGTTTGATGGGGCTAGCATTAATGACTTAACCGAAATTTTCGGGGTAAATTTTTTGGCATATTTAGATTTTGTTTGCGCCTAAATTTTATTAATGCCAAGCTTGGCGAATAATTTCTTATCCGTAGCCGCTTCTGGGTTTCCCGTTGTTAATAACTTTTCACCATAAAAAATACTATTCGCGCCCGCTAAAAAACATAGCGCTTGAATCCCTTCATGCATACTTTGACGACCTGCGGATAAACGCACAAAACTATTGGGCATGGTAATACGCGCTGCCGCAATCGTACGTACAAATTCAATCGGGTCTAACTCTTCCGTGCCATGCAGCGGCGTACCTTCAACTTGGGTCAACAAATTAATCGGTACACTTTCAGGCGGCTGCTCCATATTAGCCAATTGCGCCAGCAAGCCCGCACGTTGATTGCGCGATTCGCCCATGCCGATAATGCCGCCGCTACACACATGAATATCCGCATTTCTCACACGACCTAAAGTATCCAATCTATCTTGATAAGTGCGCGTGGTAATCACGTCGCCATAAAATTCTGGTGCGGTATCTAAATTGTGATTGTAATAATCCAAACCCGCTTCTTTTAACTGCTCGGCCTGGCCTTCTTTTAACATGCCCAAAGTGGCGCAGGTTTCTAAACCCATCGCCTTCACTTCTTGAATCATTTTTAATACTGGCTCTAAATCGCGCTGTTTTGGGCCGCGCCATGCAGCGCCCATACAAAAACGGCTGGCGCCATTATCTTTGGCCTCTTGCGCGGCGGCTAACACATCATCCAATTTCATCAATGGCTCGTTTTCCACTTCCGTGTGATAACGCGCCGCTTGCGGGCAATAACCGCAATCTTCACTGCAACCACCTGTTTTAATTGATAAAAGTGTGCTGACTTGCACCGCGTTTGGGTCGAAATTAGCACGATGAATGGTCTGCGCCTGATGCATCAAATCGCTAAATGGCAGCTCAAATAAAGCCACGATTTCATCTACGCTCCAGCGGTTAACAATGCCAGCCTCCACATCACTTTGGCAAGCACCACTCTTTAGTGCGTCTGTATTGATAACCGATTCGGTGGTTTGTTGCTGGGTTTGATGTTTAGTCGTTTCAAGCATGATGCATCCCTTTGATGTTGCCGACAATTTAAGCTTAGATTTAAGCGAATATTTAAACTAGCGCTTGGTTTAAGCAGGCTATTTTTATTAGAATAGTGAATGACTATTTTTACCAAATTATAAGCTGTAAAGGCAACATGAGGCAAATAATAAACAACTGGTTAAAAATTAGTCATTTGTCAAACTTAAAGCTTTTTTCTGCTCTATTTTTAGGTTCAAACTGCTTTTTATGCACCGCAAGCCAAGCTAAAAATCATGGTTTATGCGAAGCCTGTTTAAACGATTTGCCTTGGCTACCCGACAGCAGTTGCCCGCAATGCGGTTTAAATTCGGGCGGTCAAATTTGCGGCAATTGCATCAGCTCGCCACCTGATTTTGATGTCACGCATGCTGTATTCCTGTATGAATATCCAGTTGACGCCATGATACTGCGTTACAAATATGGCGACACATTGAGCTTGAGCCAAACCTTTGGGCAGCTGATGAGCGAAAAGATTGATGTTACAAACACATCCAATCCTATCGATTTAATCATCCCCATGCCCATGCACCCTAAACGCTTAAAAGAGCGCGGGTTTAACCAAGCACTAGAAATAGCAAGGGTTTTAAATCAATACTTAACCCTTAAAAACACAGCAAAATTAGATTACAAAAGTGTAATTCGCCAAACACTCACACCGCCACAAGCCAGCCTGCCATTAAAAGACCGCGTTAAAAATATCAAAGGCGCATTTAAGGTGAATGCTGACATAAGTGGCAAGCGCATCGCCATCGTTGATGACGTGATGACCACTGGCGCCAGTCTAAATGAGCTAGCTAAAACCTTAAAACAAGCTGGCGCAACACATGTAGAATGCTGGGTAATTGCACGCACGCTTCCCCACAAATAACCAATAACGGAGCAAAGAAAATGCATAAAAATAATATGTACTTAATTTCGGCATTACTTATTTCCTTGCAACTGCAAGCCGCACCAGATTTAGACAAAGCCATGGCAAACCCGAATAACTGGGCACATGCACGCGGACAGTACAACAATCAAGGCTACAGCCAACTCAGCCAAATTAACACCAAAAATGTTAAAAATCTCAAACTCGCTTGGACATTTTCTACAGGCGTCAACCGTGGGCACGAAGGTGCGCCATTGGTGATTGACGGCGTCATGTATGTGCACACCGCCTTTCCTAATAACATTTATGCACTCGATTTAAATAATGACCAAAAAATCATATGGAGTTACTTTCCCAAGCAAGACCCCAGCGTGCAAGCGGTAATGTGTTGCGATAACGTCAACCGTGGTTTAGCCTTTGGCGATGGCAAAATTTATTTGCAACAGAATAATGGAACATTGGTAGCGTTAAGCGCTAAAACGGGCGATGTGATGTGGCAAACGCAAGTAACCGACCCAAAAACAGGCGCCACTAACACCAATGCACCCATGGTGGTGAAAGACAAAGTGCTAACAGGCTGTGCGGGCGGCGAGTTTGGTGTGCGTTGTTTTATGGCAGCGTATGACCTTAAAGATGGCGCGCTTGCTTGGAAAGCATATTCCACTGGCCCCGATGCCGAAGTATTAATCGGCGCGGATTTTAACCAACAAAATCCGCAATACAACGCATTAAGTGTTTATGAAGATGTAAATGGCGGCAACAAACAAGGCGGCTCATTCAAACCGTTAGCCTTGGATAAAATTAAAATTAATGAGCCAGAGCTTGGCGTTAGAACATGGCTAAAACCGCAACAAGAAAAAGATGGCTGGCAACACGGCGGTGGCGCGGTTACGGGCTATTTTGGCTTTGACCCAAGAACTAACTTGGTTTATTACGGCACAGGTAACCCAGGCGTGTGGAACCCTGATGTACGGCCAGGTGACAACAAATGGGCTAGCAGTGTATTTGCCAGAGATGTCGATACAGGCATGGCCAAATGGGCGATGCAAACCACACCACATGATGAATGGGATTATGACGCGACTAATGAAGTGATTTTATTTGAGCATAAAGATAAAAAAGGTAAAAACCAAACCTATGCAACCCAAGTAAATAAGAATGGCTTTATTTATACATGGCAAGCTAATAATGGCAGGTTGATTGCGGCAGAGAAAGTGCACCCGTTTGTGAATTGGGCAACGAGTGTGGATTTAAAAACTGGCGTGCCTGCTAAGGATGCAAGATATAACACTCATCAGGATGTTAATACGAAAGAGGTTTGCCCAAGTTCATTAGGAGCCAAAGGTATGAACCCTGCGGCGTATTCGCCAAAAACCAAACTACTCTATATACCGCTATATCATACATGCATGAATTTCGAACCAGTTGAATCAAGATATAAGGCAGGTCAACCATGGGTTGGAGCAACCATTAATGATTTTGGCTACATTAAAGGTCTAAATGGTGGTTTATCTGCTTATGATGTCATAACGCATAAATCACACTGGTTCAATCAAGAGGCATCCGCATCAACAAGTGGACTGTTAGCAACAGCTGGAAACTTAATTCTTTTTAATGCAGGAAATCGTTGGTTTAAAGCAGTTGATGCTACTAATGGCAAACTTCTGTGGCAATACAACGCGGGCATCCCAATATCAAGCAACCCTTTTAGCTACCATCACAAAGGCAAACAATATGTAGGTGTCATGGCTGGTTTGGGTGGATTCAAGTCCTTTTTTGGGCAATCATTCTGGGGTGAGTCTGTTAGAGTAGCGTGCGTGCCTAGTTTTGCTCCACGCACAATTGATAAAGAATTTATTGCTCTAGATGGCAATACGTGCTGGAATTTTGTTACCCCTGCTGCAAAAGGCAGTATGCTTCACGTCTTCAGCCTGTAAACTTAACACTTATTTCACCCTAAAAATATAATCTGCTAATCAAGAAAGTATTTTATGTTTCACATTGTCCTGTTTGAACCCGAAATCCCTCCCAATACAGGCAACATTATCCGCTTATGCGCCAATACGGGCGCAGATTTACACTTGATTGAGCCGCTTGGTTTTAAGTTGGAAGATAAACAATTAAAACGTGCAGGTTTGGATTATCACGAATACGCTCATTTAAAAGTACATCAAAGTTGGACTGATTTTAAACAAGCGATGGCTGGCAAACGCTTATTTGCCATTACTACTAAAGGTAGCCAGAACTATGCGAAAGTAGAATTTAAAGCGGGCGATGTATTTGTGTTTGGGCCAGAAACGCGCGGCTTGCCAGAAGAGATTCGTGCTGAATTTTCGCCTGAACATCGGCTGCGCTTGCCCATGTTGCCCGATAGCAGAAGTTTGAATTTATCGAATAGTGCTGCAGTTTTGCTGTATGAGGCTTGGCGGCAAATTGGGTTTGAGGGTGGGGTTTAAAGCTCCTTCCCCATTTTAGGGGGAAGGTTGGGATGGGGGTTGAACCTAAACAATTTGCTTGTGAATCTCAGAAAGACATTCTGCTTTAAATTACAAAGGTTATATTTTCCGCGGAATTTAAATTCAAAGTGGGATTAAATTTGCCATTTCACCCACACACTTTATCATCTACCCCCACCCTAGCCCTCCCCCTAAAAGGGTGAGGGAATAAGAACTAAAACCCCTCGGCTTTTTGGCCGCGTCCTAACAAATCCATCACCGCATCGCGCGCGGATTTACCATGTGTTAACGCTTGATTCACTTCAAAAGTGATTGGCATATCAATGCCCATATTATCCGCCAGCCGCATGACTTCTCGCGCAGTGTTGACGCCTTCGGCCACATGGCCTAAGCCTTGTAGAATATCTTCCAGCGATTTGCCACTCGCCAATTGCAAACCCACTTCGCGATTTCTGGAATATTGACCTGTACAGGTTAAAATCAAATCACCCGCGCCTGCTAGCCCCATAAAGGTTTCAGTTTTTGCGCCTAATGCCACGCCAAAACGGGTGATTTCGGCAAGGCCACGCGTAATCATGGCGGCGCGTGCGTTATTGCCAAAACCCATACCATCGCTAATGCCTGCAGCAATCGCCATAACGTTTTTTACGGCGCCGCCTACTGACACCCCAATCACATCATTGCTGGTATATACGCGGCAGTTATTGCCATGAATTAAACTGGCTGCAACCAGCGCAAAATCAGTATTATTGGCCGCCAAAGTCACTGCAGTTGGCAAGCCACGCACTAACTCTGCGGCAAAGCTAGGGCCTGATAATGCACCCCAACAATGATTGCTGCCTAATTCCTCTATCGCCACTTCATGTGGCAGTTTAGCTGATTGCGGCTCTAAGCCTTTGTGCGCCCAAACAATTGGCTGGTCGGATTCTAAGGCTTTGATTTGTTTTAAAATATCGCGAAAACCTGCAGTCGGCACTACTGATAAAATCATAGACGCGCCATCGATTGCGGTGGCTAAATCGTCTTCAACTTGCAAATTATCGTTGAATTTAAAGTCACCCAAATACAGAGGATTAGCGCGCGCTTTGCGCATGCCAGAAACGTGGCCACTATTGCGCGCCCATAAACATACATTGTGTTGTTGGCTAATTTGAATGGCCAGCGCTGTACCCCAAGCACCTGCGCCCAAAACAGCAATTTTAGCCATTTAATTCAAACCACTTGTACACAAGCCAAGCCTCAATTTAAACCCCACAGCACACTGCTAGGCACAAAGCCAGTTGCGCCATCTCTGTGTTTAACTTTTGCCCAGCCTGTTTTAGCGTTTGTGGGTAATAGTTCCAGCACCACATCTTTTTCTACTGTTGCAACCAAGCTTGAAGCGGCATCTTCTGCCGATTTAATATCGGTTTTGGCTATCACCAGCACGGTGCGCTTATTGCTTAATTGTTTGCCTTCTACCCAACTTAAACTGCCCACCGCATCGCGAATTTTAATCCACTCGCCCAAGTTCACAATCACTTCAACGGGATAACCTTGGCCAAGAATATACAGCTTACTGGCTTCAACAGATGGCGCATCATACAAAATGGCTTTTGCAGGGACAATAGAACGAAACTCTAACGCATTAGCCGAAAAAGAAAATGCTAAGCCCATTAGCATTGGGCCTAGCATGAACAAACGCTTAAAATTAGTTTGCTTTTGCTGCATTTTCAGCTTGTAGTTTTTGTTGCGCAAACAAAGCTTCAAAGTTGATTGGGTTTAATAAAACTGGCGCAAAACCAGCGCGGGTGACTAAATCAGACACAACCTCACGCGCGTAAGGGAACAATATATTCGGGCAAGTCACACCCAAAATCATTTCAATATTTTCTTCTGGAATGTTGCGAATCGCAAAAATACCGGCTTGTGTCACCTCGACCAAAAATGCCACTTTGTCACCGATTTTCGCAGTCACAGTGACTTTAATAGCTGACTCAAAAATGCCTTCGTCTAATTTTTGTGCTGCATTACCAAGCTCGATATTCACTTGTGGTTGTGTGCGGTCCGTAAAAATCTGCGGTGCATTAGGAATTTCTAATGAAGCATCTTTTACGTAAAGCTTTTCAATTGAAAAACCTGGTTGCGCATCTTGCTGTGCTGCTTCATTTGTTGTGTTATCTGCTGTTGCCATATTATTTTCCTAAAACGATTTGCTGACTTAAGTTAAAAAAATGTTAAAAATTGCATCCACCAAACAAGCATTTTAGCTTTTAATTGGTTTTTGTTCATTATATTATTGTGACAAGCATTGTAATCACTCAAAATTTAACCTTAAAAAATGGTTAAGTTTTGCGCCTAAATGTTCAGTAATTCATCCAATTCGCCCGCCAAATCCAAAGCACGCAAATCATCATAACCGCCAACGTGCGTCTCATTAATATAAATTTGCGGCACGGTGCGGCGACCCGTTTTCTGCGTCATTTCCGCTCTTAATTCTGGCTGTAAATCCACCCGAATTTTATTGATGACAACGCCTTTTGACGTTAAAAGCCGCTCTGCATTGATGCAATACGGACAAGTTGCCGTCGCATACATCAACACATTGGGTATGTTTGTCTTATCCATTTCTGCAACAGCCTAGCTTTTCACTAATGGCAGCTTTGCTTCCGCCCAAGCGTCTAATCCACCTTGCAGATTATTTAATTGGCTAAATTGCTGCGCTTTTAAAATGGTACACGCGGTTTTAGAGCGCATACCGCGCTGGCAATGCACTAACACTGGCTTATCTTTAAATTTTTCAATTTCTTTTAAGCGGTTTGCAAGCTCTGCCATCGGAATATGCTTAGCGCCCTGAATATGCCCAGCAGCAAATTCAGCTGCATCGCGCACGTCTAAAATCAACGGTTTACCGCGGTTTAACATCAATACGGCTTCTGTCGCCGTTAAATTATTCACACCACTTGCCCCGCGATTAAGCATAGGCCATAGCAAAGCCACGCCAGAACCAATCGCCAAGCCAATCAGCAATGCGTTTTCTTTTACAAATTCAAATAGAGTGGGTTCGGTCATATTTTTCCAAAAATTTACGTTTTCGCATCATCATTACCTGCAAGCAATGATTTAAATCTGCATTTAGATGCGCATTAGATAGCCAACTATTATAATGGATAACTTATATAATGAATAACTTAGAGTTGATTTGGAAGATGTTCACATGTTAAGTACCCCAACTGTTACGCCCGCCATATTGTTGATTTTAGATGGATTTGGTCACCGCGAAGATGCAACCAATAACGCGATTGCGCAAGCCAATACGCCTCATCTGGATGCATTAAAACGCTCAGTGCCACACATGTTGATCAATGCTTCTGAACATTATGTGGGATTGCCAGACGGGCAAATGGGCAACTCTGAAGTGGGGCATTTGAATATTGGCGCGGGTCGTATTGTGTTTCAAGACTTTGAACGCATTAACAATAGCATTAGTAGTGGTGAATTTTTTAAGCATGGCGATTTACTTAACGCTTTAAAACAGCTGAAAAATAACAACAAAGCGCTACATATATTCGGCTTACTGTCGGATGGCGGCGTGCATAGCCACATCAACCATATTTTAACCATGCTAGAAATGGCTGCGCAGCAAGGCTTGCAAAAGGTTTATGTGCATGCGTTTTTAGATGGCCGCGATACGCCGCCGATTAGCGCTGTGCCCTACATCGCGATGCTAGAAGACAAAATACAAATGTTGGGCGTGGGCAAAATTGTGTCGGTTTCTGGCCGCTTTTATAGCATGGATAGGGATAAACGCTGGGAACGTGTGACGCCTGCATACAATATGATTGTGGATGGCATTGGCGAATTTACAGAAACGACAGCCAGTGAAGCTTTACATAACGCTTATGCAAGAGGCGAGCAAGACGAATTTGTGAAATGTACCGTGATTCGTCAAGCTAATGAGCCAGCGATTCGCTTAGAAGACGGTGATTGCGTGGTATATATGAATTTTAGAAGCGACCGCGCGCGTCAATTAACCGATGCCTTATTGAACGATGACTTTGCTGGTTTTACGCGCAACCGCGTGCCAAAACTATCTGGCTATTTCACCTTAACGCAATATGACCAAAATCAGAAAAAAGCCACGCCGATTTTTGCCGCAACCTCTGTACCCAACACCTTTGGTGAATATGTATCTAGCTTAGGCCTAAAACAATTGCGCATTGCCGAAACCGAAAAGTATCCGCATGTGACCTTCTTTTTTAATGGCGGCGATGAAGCGGTATTTATAGGTGAAGACCGCATATTAGTACCTTCACCCAAAGTCGCCACTTATGATTTACAACCCGAAATGAGCGCGCCAGAATTAACCGATAAATTAGTCGCGGCAATTGATAGCCAGCAATACAGCGCTATTATTTGCAATTACGCCAATGGCGATATGGTTGGCCATACTGGTAATTTAGCCGCGGCAATTAAAGCGGTAGAAACTTTGGATACCTGTGTTGCCCGCGTGGTAGAAGCTGCCAGAAAAAACGGCGCAGAAGTGATTATTACCGCAGACCATGGCAACGCCGAGATGATGTTTGACGGCATGAATAACCAGGCGCACACGCAACACACCACCAATTTAGTGCCCATGATTTATGTGGGCCGCAAAGCCAAATTGGCTGACTCAGGCGCGCTTTCAGATTTAGCGCCCACTTTATTAACAATGATGGGCTTGCCGCAACCGGTTGAAATGACAGGAAAAAGCTTGCTTAATTTTCAAGTTCAGTAAAAATTTAGTTAAATTTAATGGTTAAGTTTTCACGCACCTCAATTGTTTTTGTTGCAGTTTTATTGCTGAATTTCGCCTTAATTGGCAATACTTTTGCGGCAAAAAAAATAGATGCCGCCAAAGAGGATTTGGGCGATTTACAACAGAAAATACAAGCACTAAAAAAAGAATTAGATAACAATCAAGCGGCGCACAAAGATGCAGCAGATGCGCTGAAAGATTCTGAAACCGCGATTAGCCAAGCCAATAAAAAGCTATTTGAGATTAACCAAAAGCAGCAGCAAAACAAAAGCACACTGGTTTCACTCAAAAAAGAATCGTTCACCTTAAATGAAAAATTGGCTAAGCAGCAAAAGCAATTAAGCAGCCTGATTACGCAGCAATATGTGCATGGCAACCAAAGCTACACTAAACTACTATTACAAAACAAAAATCCCAGCCAAATTTCGCGCGACATTCAATACTATTCTTATATTGCCAAAGCGCATGCAAAATTAATTGACGAAATGCAAGCTAGCCTTGTAAAAGTGAAGGCTTTGAATAATGTGACTGCTGCCACTTTGCAGGCGGTTGCCGATTTAAAAGCAAAGCAATTGGCTGAGCGCAAAGAACTCGTTCAACAAAAGCAAGAAAAATCGAAAGTGGTTAAATCGCTTTCCAGCCAAATTGCAGCGCAGCGTAATCAGATTAAAAAACTCAAACGTGATGAGCAAAATTTGTCAAATTTAGTGCAACGTTTGGCTAAAATTGTCGCCAAAAAGCCACCAAAAAAAATACTTAACCGTAAAACAATCACTAAAAAATCGGATGATTCAGCTACAAAATCGAACAGCCAGACCATTGCAAAAAATGAGGAAACGCCAACTAACGCCTATGCTGGCAGCAACTTTTCTGCGTTGAAGGGCAAGCTCAATTTACCTGTGCGTGGTGATGTGACTAATCGTTTTGGCAGTAGTCGTAGCGATACTGGTGTTTCTTGGAAAGGCTTATTTATCCGCGCCAACGAAGGTTCGGACGTTAAATCGGTTGCCAGTGGGCGTGTTGTATTTGCTGACTGGATGCGCGGCTTTGGAAATTTAATTATTGTGGACCACGGTAGCGGCTATATGAGCTTATATGGCAACAACCAAGCGGTGCTAAAACAAGTGGGTGATGAGGTAGATGCTGGTGACAATATTGCGGCAGTCGGCAATAGCGGTGGCAATGAAAGCAATGGCCTATATTACGAATTGCGCCGCGCAAGCAAACCGTTTGATCCATTAAGCTGGAGCGTGATTCGTTAAATTTGAATGAGTGAACCCGCTTTTTTAAACCAATCTTTCAAAAATAAAAAAGCGCGCATATGCGCGCTTTTTTATTCACTTAACAACAATTAAATCACTATTTTGCTTCTGCTGGTGCAGCTTCCATTGGTGCTTCCATCGGCGCTTCTGCAGCTGGTGCTGCATCTGCTGCTGGCATTTCCATTGTAATGCCAGGTACGCGCTCTTCAGCAGTTGGCTCATAACCGCCAGCTGTTTCAGCTGCTGGTGCAGGTGCTGCCTCTGCTGCTGGTGCTGCTTCCATTGGCGCCTCAGCTGGTGCTGCCGCTTCTTCTGCTTTTTCACCACATGCTGTTAACAATAAAGCGCCTAATAAAGCTGGAACGACTAACATTGCATTTAATTTCATCTTATACCCCTGAGTTGTTCTAAAAAAGGTTAAATCTAACCTACATTTGTAATCATAACAAAACTCATAGCAATGTCATACTGCCAGCCGAATTGTATTGTTTTAATGTATTAAATTTGAATGATTTGTTGCGAAATTAGCAGCGATTAAACGCCCTTTCGCGTAAGCCTCCACTTCATAGACGCTTTTAAAGTATCCATATCGGCAAGACCACACATATTTTAACAAAGTCATGCCATGTAAAAACTGTGAAACATGTGTTAATTCGTGCCCTAATAACTCTGCACCGCGCTTGGTATTTGGCTTATATGCACCTGCACGAAAATAAATATGGCGTCCCAGCACAACCGCACACATATTGCGCCGCAACCAAAAAGGCACTTTGCCATCAATAATACGCGCATCATCCATCACAATCTGCGCAAAATAAGGGCTAAATAGTGCGCGCTCCTGCATGCTAAGTGGGCGGCCTTTCACAAACTTAACCACCTAAAGCATGCAAAATAATGCGTCTTGTTGCTGGCATATGCCTGTGTTCAAACAGAAAGATGCCTTGCCATTGCCCTAGCGCAAGCTTGCCCTGCAATATGGGAACCGACAAACTGGTTTGGGTTAGCGCGCTGCGTACATGTGCAGGCATATCGTCTGGTCCTTCTACGCTATGAATAAACAAATCATCACCATCAGGCACTAGGCGATTAAAAAACGCTTCCATATCCACCAGCACGTCAACATCATAATTCTCATTAATCAGTAAACTAGCTGATGTATGCTGAATATATAAAGTGAGTAAGCCAGTATTAAAGCCCAGATTGTTTACCCAATCCAGCACTTGCGGTGTGATGTCGTAAAGCCTGCGGCCTTGTGCTTTGATGCTGATTTGTTGTGTAAACTGTTGCATAAATTTTGCCTAAAACACTGTTTATTGATGGCATTATCATCATTTTTTACCTTACTCACAAGTTACAACTCGGTATAGAATAACTAACAATATTAAAATTCAAGCTATCAATCAAAAGGTTAAAAGATGAATATCAAGCATACGATAAAAAACTACAACCCTCAATTAGACTTGGTGCTAGAGCGAATTGTTGATGTACCAAAAGAAGCAATTTGGACGGCATGGACAACGCCCGAATTACTAAAACCATGGTTTTGCCCTTTGCCTTGGAAAACAGTTACTTGTGAGATTGATTTACGTGTTGGCGGCATTTTTCGCACAGTGATGCAATCGCCAGACGGCCAAGAATTTGATAATGTGGGCTGTTACCTAGACATTGTGCCTAATCAAAAGCTGGTTTGGACGAATGCACTTAAACCTGACTTTAGACCTGCCAAACAAGCGCTTGCTAACCCAGATCACCCCTGTGAAGAGTTTATGATGACGGCGATGATTTCACTTGAAACAGTTGCAGCTGGCACAAAATACACCGCACGCGTTATGCATGCACATGCCGAAGCACGCATTCAGCATGAACAAATGGGCTTTGAACAAGGCTGGGGAATTTGTTTAGACCAACTGGTTGCGATGATTAAAAACCATGCTCACTGAGCAGAGTTAATCGATATTTAAACGCAGTTTGCTACCAACCTCCAAAGCCATAACCATAGCCAAAGCGGCTGCCAAAACCTCTGTTGTAACCATAAAATGGATGGCCATAAAATCCACCAAAACCCGAACCCCAATAAGGGTCATAGTAACGACTGCGCGCTAAATCACGTTCACGTTTGAGTATTTTTTCGGCAGCTGCACGCTCTTTTTCGCGCGTATTAATTTCATCAGCCATCGCATTTTGCTTAGCTAACTCATTGCTTTGGTGAATATAATCTAGCACTTTTGTATCAACACCTTGCTTGCTTAAATCTAACGTCTGCGCAGGCGTTAATTCATAACGTGAATTGCTAGTCTGGATTTTTGTAATGATTTCATCTGGCGTTTTACCTTGTTTAGCATCGTTAACAATCTCATCCAAGCTTATTGTGGCGACTGCTGGTGGCAATATTTTGGCTAGTTCTTCTGGTGTAATCCGCTTGACTTGTGGCTGTTGCGCTGGGGTGCTGGCACAAGCGGTAATCAACATTAAACTCATTATAACGAGTAGATTTTTCATTTAGCGCTCTCTTTCTTTATGACAGGCGATGCCTGAGCAATACTGGCATCAAAATCGTGACGTTTGGCTTGGTATAAGCCCAACACTTTTTTCACGTAGATGCGCGTTTCTTTATAGGGTGGCACACCTTTGTACTTATCTACGGCGCCCTCACCTGCGTTGTATGCAGCAACAACAAGCGTCACATCACCTCTAAAATAAGATAACAACCAGCGCAAATATTTCACGCCACCCTTAATGTTTTGGCTGGCGTTATACGCATTTTTCACATTAAATCGGTCCGCCGTGGCGGGTATTAATTGCATCAAGCCTTGTGCTTCTTTGTTAGACTTAGCCGTTATCTTAAAGTTAGATTCGGCCGTAATAATAGACAGCACCAGCTTTTCATCAACTTTGTACCAATCGGCAATCGTGCCCACTAAATCCACCACCCAGCGTTTATTTTTGGGTAGGCTAGCTATATAAGCATCAATTTTTGGTGATTGCACATTGGCATAGTCTTGCTCAAAACCTCTTTCTGGCGCTACCGCTTCCAACACGCAAATAGGCGTGTCTTTGGTTTTAAGCTCAATCGTTTCTAGCATTTTCTGCGCTTCAAAATGCCCATGCGTTGAGGCGATACCAAATAAATTGGCCGCATAATCACGGTTTGCTGGTACACCACGCCCAAACGCATACAGCATACCTAAGCGATATATACCCTCTGCGCTACCATATCGTGCTGATTCGCAATACAAATCGGCGGCTTTCCATGCAGCGTCTGTATTGTCTTCTTCACCCAACAACACGCTGGCTCGCTCTAACAAGTCTTTGATAATTGGCGGCTCATTTTCAAAAACTTCAAGCTCATTTTGCGTGTAAGCCACACTGCTTCCAACACCCATCACTAGGTTTAAAGTCGTTACTAAAAAAATAGTAATGAGTGTTTTCATCAATATTAAGCTTGCGCGCTAATTAGCCTTTTGTAAACGCCATCTTGCCACCTTTGTTGTCTACCAAAATGGTATCTTTTGCCACAAAACTGCCTGCCAAAATCTCTTTTGCCAGCGGGTTTTCAATTTCACTTTGAATCGCACGTTTCAACGGTCTAGCCCCATACACAGGATCAAAGCCCGCATTAGCAATTTCTGCAATCGCTGAATCGCTGATGTTTAACGTCATATCCATAGCCGCCAAACGCTTGGTTAGCAACTGAATTTGAATCTGCGCAATCGATTTTACCTGCGCTTCACCCAGACTATGGAAAACGACCACTTCATCGATACGGTTGACGAACTCTGGCCTGAAATGTGTTTTGACTTCACCCATCACTGCCAGTTTCACCACTTGGTAATCTTGGTCAGCCATACTTTGAATCATCTGGCTACCAAGGTTAGAAGTCATGATAATCACCGTGTTTTTAAAATCCACCGTGCGGCCTTGACCATCAGTTAAGCGGCCATCGTCCAGCACTTGTAGCAGTACATTGAATACGTCTGGGTGTGCTTTTTCCACTTCATCCAGCAAAATCACGCTATAAGGCTTACGGCGCACCGCTTCTGTCAGCGTACCGCCTTCTTCATAGCCAACATAACCCGGCGGCGCACCTATCATACGTGCGACACTGTGTTTTTCCATAAATTCACTCATGTCGATGCGAATTAGATGCTCTTCCGAATCAAACAAAAATCCTGCCAAGGCTTTGCACAGCTCGGTTTTACCAACACCAGTTGGGCCTAAAAACAAGAAGCTACCATAAGGTCGATTAGGGTCACTTAAACCACTACGCGACCTGCGAATCGCATCCGAAACCAAGCGCACCGCTTCATCCTGACCAACCACACGTTCGTGCAACTTGGTTTCCATGGTCAGCAATTTTTCACGCTCGCCTGTAAGCATTTTGCTAACTGGAATGCCAGTGGCGCGGCTCACTACTTCAGCAATTTCATCTGCACCCACTTCGGTACGTAGCATTCTGTTTTTGTTTGGTGTTGCATTCGCTTCCGAGTTTGACGCTTCTTTCAATTGCGCCTCCAAAGCAGGTAATTTGCCGTATTGCAATTCAGATACTTTTTGCCATTCGCCTCTACGCGTGGCTTCTTCCATCTCAAATTTCACCTTTTCAATGGCTTCTTTAATATGGCTGGTACCTTGTACCTGCGCTTTTTCAGAGGTCCAAATATCTTCCAGATCGGCATATTCTTTTTCTAGTTTTTCAATCTCTTCTTCAATCAAGCTAAAGCGTTTGCGACTACCTTCGTCTTTTTCGCGGCGCACGGCTTCGCGCTCAATTTTGAGTTGAATGGTTCTGCGCTCAAGCTTGTCCAGCACTTCTGGCTTAGAGTCGATTTCCATTTTGATGCGACTGGCTGCTTCATCAATCAAATCAATCGCTTTATCAGGCAAAAAGCGGTCTGTAATATAGCGGTGTGAAAGTTCAGCCGCAGCAACAATCGCAGGGTCGGTAATCTCTACCCCATGATGCAACTCATACTTTTCCTGCAAACCACGTAAAATGGCAATCGTCGCTTCAACGCTTGGCTCATCCACCAACACTTTTTGAAAGCGTCGCTCTAACGCAGCATCTTTTTCAATATATTTGCGATATTCATCTAACGTAGTCGCGCCAACGCAATGCAACTCGCCGCGCGCTAAGGCAGGCTTAAGCATATTGCCTGCATCCATCGCACCCTCTGCTTTGCCAGCGCCCACCATCGTATGAATTTCATCAATAAAAACAATAGTCTGACCTTCATCTTGAGCTAATTCTTTTAGTACGCTCTTTAACCGCTCTTCAAAATCACCACGATATTTAGCGCCCGCCAGTAGTGCAGCCATATCAAGGCTTAATACTTTTTTATTCTTAAGTGAATCTGGCACTTCATTATTCACAATTCGCTGTGCTAAGCCCTCAATAATCGCGGTTTTACCCACGCCAGGCTCGCCAATTAATACTGGATTGTTTTTAGTACGCCGCCCAAGAATTTGAATGACGCGCCTAATTTCATCATCACGCCCAATCACTGGATCTAGCTTGCCCAAGCTAGCCCGCTCAGTTAAATCCAAGGTATATTTTTTTAAGGCTTCGCGGTTAGATTCAGCATCTTGGTGATTCACATTATCACTTCCGCGCACAGCATTTACAGCGCTTTCTAATGCTGCTTTGCTTAAACCATTCGCTTTCAGTAGCTTGCCTGTTTCACCTTTATCATCTGCCAGTGCCAGCAAAAATAGCTCACTTGCAATGTAAGTATCGTTACGCTTTTGAGCCAGCTTATCTGTGACATTTAGCAGATTATTCAGGTCGCGTGAAATGGCAATTTCACCATTGGATGAAGCAGATTTTGATAAATTGTTAACGGATGAAAGTAAGCTATTTTTAAGTGGCGTAAGATTTACGCCAGCGCGCGCCAATAATGACGACGCGCCGCCGTTATCTTCTTGTAACAAAGCCAATAATAAGTGTTGTGGCTCAATCGCCGTATTATCAGCACCCACCGCAATGCTTTGCGCATCGCTTAATGCTTGTTGAAATTTAGTGGTTAATTTATCGAAACGCATTATCGCCTCCTTAAAAGTCTGGTTACTGTTAAGGTGGGGCGAATTTTGCGCTTTTCAATATAGGTTCAATAATATGGATAATCTTGTCTGTATAACTAATTAAGCAAGATTAATTGGTAGCCATTTAGGGTGTTCCAAGATAAATAAACTTGCTTACCATAGCTGATTAATTGCGGATAATCGGCTTTAACCAATGTAGTCGCCAGTATTTTTGCATCATTCCAGTTTCTACCGCCATTATCAGAAAACATACCCATAATTTTGGTGTTTTTGGCTTCCACCTCGCGCCACACTAGCCATACTTGCTCTTCATTTTTTTGGCTAGACAAACTTAAAAGTGCAGGATGACCCGCCTGATTTTTATTGTTACCAAATTTTTTAGCAGGTGATGATGCCCATGCTACACCGTCCATGCGGCTGTAATAAAGCCCTGGATTAGTGTCATTTCCGTCAAAGTAGGCCATATGATAGCCCCACCAATTTTCAGCCTCGCCCCCACTAGCGAGCGCAGCCCCATGATGCGGACAACCATCAATTTTCCAATGCCCAAACGTAGCGCGATGTGGCTCTGGCTTTACATCTGTTTTAGGAATTTCCGCAATATTATGGTCGCGCTCGCTGCCCTCAAACACATGCCGCCATAACACGACTGTTGTACCATCTGGCTTATTAGTGGTCACAATACGGCAGCATTCGCAGCTACTATCGGCTAACTTTTTTTCTGACTGAAACGACACACCTTTGTCTGCTGAAACTGCATAATAAATAGCTGCACCATCATATTTTTTACCTGATGCTTGCGCGGCAATTAAATCGCGCTTATCCACCCAAGTAACCGTAATATTACCGTCGGCAGACACATTAAGTGCATCAAACCGATGGGTGATTTCAGCGCGATCTTGATGCACGATAATTGGCTTTTCAAAACTTTTTCCACCATTAATAGAGCGCGCAAACCACACATAACCAGTAAATGGTTTATTCAACATTTGCGTCCAAGTGACATAAATATTGCCCTCTGGGGCAATCGCAATTTTTGGCCGTGCTTCGCCATCTGCACCAATTTTTTGTGCCGCCACATTCAGCTTTACTGATTTATTAAATGTTTTGCCTAAATCGGCACTCACATCCACTTGCACAAAACCATCTTGCACGCTGGCACGCCAGAGCTTTCCTGCACTATCAAGTGCCACAGAAATGGCTAATTTACTGGCCACCTTTTCTGTATGCGCTTCGTGCGCAACCAGATTAAGCGAAAATATTAAACTTAAAACTGCAAAAAAATAGCGCATTTAATCATCCTTAAAATAGCTTCCCGCTTTCGCGGGAAAGCGCTTACTTAGTAATCATACTTTAGCTGTAAGTAGCCAGTACGCTGCGGATATGGGTGAAAAATATAGGCTTTGTCGTTATTAATATTGTCTACACCCACGCTGGCGGTGAATTTATCAGCAAATTTGTAATTGGCTTTTACATCCACAAAAAAGAACTTGCTAGCACCACCAAATGTATCTGGATTACTATCCGAGTTATCTAACGAATTGTATTGGCGGCCGCTATAACGCGCAGCAATTGAGTAAGTGAGATTGTTGCCTTGATGGTAAGTTGCCACTGCTTTCATCATGCTTTTTGGTATGCGCAACGGCTTATTGCCCTCAATGGCACGATTAGCTTCATTACGCAATATTTCTGCATCTGTTAAAGTAACACTGCCCAGCAAATCTAAACCATGAATAAACACATCCTGCCACTCAGTTGAAATTTCAATTCCGCGCGTACGTACATGGCCCACATTTTGAATAAAGCCACAACCTGCCGCACTTTCGCAAATACCGCTGTCGTAAGGAATCGCGCTACCCAAAGCCAGAGTTTGCGATACTAATGCATCGTATTTACTCTCATGAAAAAAACTGGCGCGTACCAAGCCACTTGCAAAACGGCGCTCTGCGGTTAATTCTGCAGAAATGACTTCTTCGGTTTTTAAATCAGGGTTACTTTGTACAAATCGCGTGTCATTCCGCAACACTTGAAATAACTCACTTACGGTAGGAAAGCGAAACGCTTGCCCAGCAGAAGCTCTAAAGCCCCATGCTGGCTCTGACTCAAAACTTAACGATAGTTTTGGTGAAAATTTGTTATCAGAACGGTCTTCATAATTGTTGGTTAAAAGTCCACCTGCAGTAATTTGATTCTGACCATCGGTTGCTTGCCAGTACTCTTGCCGTGCGCCAAAAGTTAATGCCCAAAATGGGTTAAGTTGCCATTTATCCTGAAAATAAACAGCCTGCGTGGTGGTATTTCCAGAAGACGATGCGTTTAATATTCCCTTATTGCCAACAGTCCAGTCAGCCGTATCATTCACTTTGCTACGCAAATTGTAGTCATCAATGTGGTAGCCAAACTCAATGGTATGTTGGTCATTATTACCGTCTTTTGGGCGTAATGTTCCGCGCGCATCAAACACTGTCCAGCCAGTGCCTTCTAAATCAGTCACGCGGCCTATGCGATTTTCATATGGGTTACCACCATTTGCTCCGCTGGTCGCCACATTACTACCCACATTAGATGCGCTGTTTCTATCTTTTTGATAATCGTAATCTGACAGCGTTAATTGCCAATCAAATAATCCTTTAGTATTGGACTTTAAATCAATGGCTTGCATGATATGCAGCGCTTCAATTTCAGCAGGATTATTAAACCCCGTAATATTGTAATTTTGACCATTAAACGTCACACGACCATTATAAACAGGGTTGCCTGCAGCATCTTTAATATAACTTTCTACGTCATTACGGCTGTCTAAATCCCACACACCAATGGTGTAAGCGGCTTTAATCGTTGGCGTAATATCGTAAGCGGCTTTAAATTTCAAGTTAAGCTGTTCGGTACGGTCGATGCCCGTTGCGCCAAAAATTACACGATCTCTGCCGTTTGGGTCTTTATCCAAAAAAGCGCCAGTCACTGTAGTACGTGTGCCACCAGCACTGGTATTAACGGCATTAGCAAACTGTAAAGGCTGGCTGGTATTTTCTAATCTATCTGCCGTAAACAGTACGCTTAAATCATTAAATTTATTACCTGCAGAAAATGTCTCATGGTTGCCATCATAGGTTTTATCGGTACCATATAACTCAAAATCTTGTGCAAATGCTTGTACGCTGGCATGCGCCTCAAACTTGGTTGGCATGCGCGTATTTAAGTTAACCACGCCACCAAATGAGTTTCCTGGATACAAAGCCGAAAAAGGGCCATATAAAATATTCACACTTTCAATTTCTTCTGGTGAAACCAAACCCCAGCGCGGCGCAAAGCCAAAGCTGTTACCCAAAAAATTAGACAGCAGCACACCATCTGCATACAAAATGGTTTGTGCGCTAGATAATGTGCCTGTGGTTCGCGTAGCAATTGGCCCATTGCGGTCACCAATGTAACGCTCGCGTACTTGAAAACTGGGCAAATATTTCAGTGTTTGTTGCGATGTTGTCGCGTTAATTGAGTCTTGAATCTGCTGTTTGGTATAGGTTTCTACCGCTGCTGGATGGTTAATAATGCGGCTATCCACTGCTGGCGCACTGACATTAATCTCATCTAGCTCCACATTTTCGTTATGTTCTGCCAATGCAGCTTGTGAAAAACTAATCGCTAACGTGCTTAACGCTAGTGCGTTCAATACGCTTAAATGAATGTACTTAATCATGTAAAACTCCAAAAAATAGGGTAATGCCGCAATATGCAGTGCAATATGCAATGCAATTTAGGTGCGACAAAAAACGAGTATTTTTAGAGCGTGTTAGGCGGGGCTTGTGAAAGGGGTAAAACGTAAGTGTGTGATACAACAATTGGGCTGCTAAATTCTGCCAATTGTTGCGCAGCGGCTTCTAGCATAGCAATAATGAGTGTATTGCTGACTGGCAAACTAGCTAAGGTGGCCGCGCTTGCACAAAACGGACAATGCTCTAAATGCATAGGCATTGTTTTAGGCGATGCTTTAGTCACCGCGAATTCGGTGGTTAATTGTTTGCCTTTTGTGGTGACCACTTGAATAATGACTTTTTCGCCGGTGCTGGTACAGACTTCTTGTGCAAAACTATTGATATTATTTTGTGCGGCTAGAGCATGCGAAATGCTGGGCGCGATTGATGCAAAAACGATTGCAAATAATGCAATAGAATGAATAAAACGAAATAGTTTTTTCGACAACATTTACGCATTGTACTTTTTCAATTAAATCAACGCAAATTACATTTGCTGATATAGGCTGAATGCAAAAATCAG
Organism: Methylotenera sp.; assembly: GCA_021732365.1. Classification (GTDB taxonomy): domain Bacteria; phylum Pseudomonadota; class Gammaproteobacteria; order Burkholderiales; family Methylophilaceae; genus Methylotenera_A. The sequence goes on from JAKFVD010000017.1 coordinate 116,190, forward strand.
ACTCAGTATAAATTAGGTTAAAATCTATTTTAATCTTTTCAGGAAAAACACCATGGCAGCTGGCAGCTTACTTGCACTTTTAGACGACATTGCAACCATTTTGGACGATGTTTCCGTCATGACTAAAGTCGCCGCCAAAAAAACGGCCGGTGTTCTAGGTGATGATTTAGCGTTAAACGCACAACAAGTTTCTGGTGTAGCGGCCGAGCGAGAATTGCCTGTGGTATGGGCGGTTGCAAAAGGCTCCTTTATCAACAAGCTAATTTTAGTGCCTGCTGCTTTAGCCATTAGCTATTTCGCACCATGGGCAATTACGCCACTTTTAATGATTGGTGGTGCTTATTTGTGCTTTGAAGGTTTTGAGAAAATTGCGCACAAGTTTTTGCATGCTGAAGAGGATGCATCGCATAACAAAGCCATTGAGCAAGCTGTGGCAGACCCGAAAATTGATTTAGTGGGTTTAGAAAAAGATAAAATTAAGGGAGCAATCAGAACGGATTTCATCCTGTCGGCCGAAATTATCGTAATTGCGCTAGGCACAGTTTCTACCGAAATATTTAGCAAGCAAATTGCCGTTGTTTCCGCCATTGCGTTAATTATGACGGTTGGCGTGTACGGCTTGGTAGCAGGCATTGTTAAGCTAGATGACTTTGGCTTGCATTTAATGCTTAAAAAAGGTCAAAGTTTTTTCAAGCAATTGCAACGCAAAATCGGCGAAAAACTACTAGCATTTGCGCCTATATTAATGCGCACTTTATCTGTGGTAGGTACAGCTGCTATGTTTATGGTAGGTGGCAGCATTATTGGGCATGGTGTACCTGCTCTGCACCACTTTAGCGAAAATTTTTCTGCTTATTTACAGAATTTACCAGTAGTTGGCAGCACCTTAGCCTTTATTTCGCCGATTTTAATGGATGCGATTATTGGCTTAATTGTGGGTGCAATTTGTGTGGCGGCGTTTGAGTTAATTAAAAAGTTGATGCCTAAAAAGCATTAACTTTTGATTAAAACAAGCTGGATTTAATACAAACTTGGAAACGAGCAAACTATTAGCACTTTTTGTGATGACTGCAATTGCAGAAATTGCAGGTTGCTATTTGCCTTATCTTTACCTCAAACAAAATGGCTCAGCTTGGTTATTATTACCTGCTACTTTTTGCCTAGGCTTATTTGCATGGCTGCTTACATTACACCCTACCGCCGCTGGACGAGTTTATGCTGCTTATGGCGGCGTGTATATTGGGGTTGCCATTTTATGGCTGTGGCTGGTAGATTCGATTAAACCAACCATGACAGATTGGCTGGGTGCAAGTATTTGCTTGATGGGTGCGGCAGTGATTATTTGTGGTGCAAAAGTAGGTTAAGTAATTTATTAACTGGCTTTGCGTTTACGTTTTAAACCCAATATTGCTAGTCCTAATAACATTAGTGCATAGTTAGATGGTTCAGGCACTTGACTAACTAAATTAATATTTCCGCCACTGACGGGGTAAGGCTTAAATAAATCTGGTAAAAGTGGAAGGTCCAAATATATAACGCTAAGAGTTTGAGAGTTATCTTGAGTCACAACTATCCCGCTACTAGATTGCCAGTCAAGTGAGTTTAAATAACCTTTAGGCAAAGTACTCGCGTTCAGTTCTAAGTTTGCACTAACCCGCCCATCAATTTGAATATTCCCTGCATTCAAATTAATGATTGGGGAAGCAAGTTCAAAATTCGACCCAATAACGATTGAACCATCCGCCGTTAAACTAATAGATGTGTCGTTTTGCAGCACACCATCCGTAAACGAAAAATCCCCATCACAACTAGCGCTATAGCCGTTATCAAGTGAAACGACTAAGTTTGAGCTGCAACTAAAACTAGGGGTTGTGGCTGATGCCAACTGAGGAAATAAGGCAACTGAAATACTGATTGCGATAACGGTTTTTATGATTGTTGAGCGCATATTAACTAACTTTATTTATATTAAATAAATGTTAAGCCGCCAAACACTTTAAAGCTATGCGCCAATAAGACTAGAATTTTGAATCTAAACTGTCACAAATAATTTTTATCGCTCAAGCCGCTATTCATCATCCGAAAAACGCTGTTCTTTAAACGGATCCGCCTCATTATGATAACCACGCACTTCCCAAAAACCGCGCCTATCATGCTCATGCAGCTCAATGGCTTTTAGCCATTTTGCGCCTTTCCACGCATAGCGTTTTGGCACAATCATGCGCACTGGGCCACCATGCGCGGTGGTTAGCGGGTAACCTAGCACCGAATGCGCAACAATTACATCGTCATCCAGCAAGGCTTCTAGCGGCAAATTGGTGGTGTAGCCATCGTAGCCATGCAAAGTCACATAACGCGCATTTTCAAGCGGCTCGGCCATCGCTAACAACTCTTGCGCTTTTACGCCCTCCCAGTCCATGTCTAAACGTGTCCAGCGCGTCACACAGTGAAAATCTGAAACATCTGTTATTTGTGGCAAAGCTTGAAAAGCTTCCCAGTCCAGATTTAGCTCTTTTTCTACCAAGCCATAAATCCGCAATGCCCAGTTAGCTTTATTAATATCAGGCAGAATGCCCAAATCCAGAATCGGGAAATTTTTGACCTCCGTTTGGCCTGCAGGCACGCGAATATCTTGATTCACTTTTCCAGGGGTATTTCCTTTTTTGGCAATAGCAATCTTGCCTGCAATCAGCTTTTTCCAATCTGGCACTGCAATCTCCTCGCGTTAAAAACGCTACTGCTTTTTAGCCTTTTTTATTCTGCAGGCTTTTTAAAGCTATCCATTAATAAAAGCGCAACACCCACACAAATCGCGCTATCAGCCACGTTAAAGGCTGGGTAATACCAATTTTGGTAGTGAAATGACAGAAAATCCACCACATAACCCAATGTAAGCCTGTCATACAAATTGCCAATCGCCCCGCCTAATACTAAGGCCAAGCCCAGGCAAAAAAGTTTTTGATGTTGATGTTTTTTAAGCAAATAAGTAATCACCAAAATTGCAATCACAGAAATACCGCTAAAAAACCACTTTTGCCAACCGCCTGCATCAGCCAAAAAGCTAAATGCCGCGCCTTCATTATGGTAGCGCACCAAATCAAAAAAGCTGGTGATAGTTAAATGTTCACCATATTCAAAAGCGCGTTGAATCAAATGCTTAGTGTATAAATCCAGCGCAACCACAACTGCGCTAATACTTAACCACTTTAAAAGGTGGAATTTTTTAGGCATATTTTCTCACCTCACCCGCACCAAATAGATTGCTCACGCAACGGCCACAAATTGTTGGATGCTCTGCGTGAGCGCCAACATCTGCGCGGTAATGCCAGCAGCGGTCACATTTTTTATAGATGCTTGGTGACACTACAACATTATACTGTGTTGCCGCAGTATCAATTTCACACACTTTATGTAAAGTGGCACGAGATGTAATCATTACAAAACGTAAATCATCGCTTAAACTTTCTAATAAGTCATAAGCATCTAATGAAGCATAAATATCAACCTCTACTTGCAAAGATGACCCAACTTTACCTGCTGAACGCAAAACCTCTATTTCACGCATTGTTTCGGATCGAACACGCCTTATAATTTCCCATTTGTATTTTAGATAATCATAATTAGGCAAGAACTCTGGAACTACTGAGTCAATAGAACTACTATCCAACCAGCAATGCAACAAAACATAGTCATCAGTTTCTGGGTAAAGTGTTTGCCAGACCTCTTCTGCAGTGAATGTAATTATTGGTGCGACCAATCCTGCTAATGTATTCACAATTCGCCAAAGAACTGTTTGTGCAGCTCTTCTAGATTTAGAGTTTTCTGCTGTCGTATATAAACGATCTTTTAATACATCTAGATAAAAGCCACCTAAATCTTCTGAGCAATAATTCAGCAACATTTGTGAAATTCGCTGAAATTCATATTGATTATAGGCATCACGGCAATTGATAAATAATTCCCTGAGCTGACCAAGTGCATATTGGTCAATTTCTGGTAGTTCATCCATAGAAATTGATTGGCTTTTAACATCAAAATCTGCAAGATTCGCCAATAGAAATTTCATGGTATTGCGAATACGGCGATAGCTTTCTGCCACCCGTTTCAAGATTTCATCTGAAATCGTCAGCTCGCCAGAATAATCCGTTGATGCCGTCCATAAGCGCAAAATATCCGCGCCATAAGTATCCATTACCTTTTGCGGTGCAACCACATTGCCTTTAGATTTGCTCATCTTATGGCCAGCACCATCGACTACAAAACCATGCGTTAATAAGGCGTTATAAGGCGCGCGACCATCAATGGCGCAGCCTGTCAGCAAGCTGGATTGAAACCAGCCGCGATGCTGATCGGAGCCTTCTAAATATAAATCCGCAGGGAAATTTAACTCAGGGCGGCGTTTTAATACCGCCGCATGCGTTGCGCCAGAATCAAACCAAACGTCTAAAGTGTATGTAACTTTTTTATAGTCGGCCGCATTTTCAGGTGCATATTGCGCCAAAAATGCGGCGCCATCCAAACTAAACCAAGCTTCAACGCCTGTTTTCTCAACCAGCAAACAAGCCTGCTCTAGTAAAGAGGCTGTTTGTGGGTGCGGCTCACCCGTTTCTTTATGCACAAAAAACGGCATCGGTACGCCCCAGTTACGCTGGCGCGACACACACCAGTCTGGGCGATTCTTAATCATCGCCTCTAAACGTGCGCGACCCCAGCTGGGGAAAAATTCAGTTGCGTCTACTGCACTATTGGCATGCTCACGTAAACTTGCACCCGCGGCATCTTGAGAATTCATGCCAATAAACCACTGATGCGTAGCCAACTGTATTAATGGCGTTTTGTGGCGCCAGCAATGTGGGAAGCTATGGTCAAAACGCTTATTAGTAAATAAGGTGCCATTTTCTTGCAATTTACCTAAAATTATTTTATTGGCTTCTTTTCTTTCTAAGCCACGAATCGGCTCAAACTCGACCAAGTCGCTATTAAAGAATTTACCATCGCCACCCATTAAAATACGTGGTTTTTCATTAGGGAAATTAGCCTTCATCACCAGCCAGTCATCATTACCATGCGCGGCGGCGGTATGCACTAAACCTGTACCTGCCTCAGCTGTAACATGCTCACCACATATGATCGGAACATTCCTGTTATCAAATGGATGTTTTAATTCTAGGAACTCTAGCTTTCTACCTAAGACTGTAGCTTTTACATCCCATTGTTCTAAATCATATTTCCTTTTTAAATGCTTACTAAAAAAATCGTCAACCGCACTTAAAGGTAATCCTTGCAATTCCATTGAAGATGGAATTTTTGCTAAGTCAGCCAAAACTATTAAATAACCTTTATCTGTACTTACTAGGCTGTAGCCCATTTCAGGGTGCACACTAACTGCTTGATTAGCAGGTAATGTCCAAGGAGTTGTTGTCCAAATCACAGCAAACACATCACCTTGAATTGTTTCATTTAAGCCAAACGCTTTACTTAACGCTAAATTATCTGCAACTTTAAAACCCACATCAATCGCAGGCGAATTCACATCTTCGTATTCCACTTCAGCCTCAGCCAATGCAGAGCCGCAATCGACGCACCAATGCACTGGCTTGCTGCCTTGATACAGATAACCGTTACTATAAATTTCACCCAAAGCGCGCATGATATCGGCTTCGGTTTTGAAATCCATCGTTAAGTATGGATTATCCCAATCACCCAACACACCTAGGCGAATAAAGTCTTTCTTTTGCTTTTCTACTTGCTCGGCGGCATAGGCGCGGCACAATTCGCGAAACTTGGCAGGGTCTATATTTTTACCATGATTTTTCTCTACCACCAGCTCAATCGGCAAGCCGTGACAATCCCATCCTGGCACATAAGGCGCATCAAAACCGCTTAAGGTTTTAGATTTAACAATAATGTCTTTTAAGATTTTATTTACCGCGTGGCCAATATGAATATCGCCATTGGCATAGGGCGGGCCGTCATGCAGAATAAATTTCTTAGCGCCTTTACGCGATGCACGAATGCGCTCATACAGCTTTTTATCCGTCCACTGTTTTAACCAAGCAGGTTCGCGCTTAGCTAAATCGCCACGCATAGGGAAAGGCGTTTCAGGCTGATTGATTTTGTATTTTAAATCTTTGGTTTCTAGATTTTTAGTATCTTGGGTCATGGTTTGATTCTTAGGTTTTAATTCTTAACATCTTGTTTATTAAAATAATCTCTTGCTACAACAATATCTTGCGCAATTTGCGCTTTTAACGCATCTAATCCGCTAAATTTCATTTCATCGCGTATTTTATGCAGAAATTCTACATGCACGTGCCTGCCATATAAATCCGCATTAAAATCAAGGATATGCACCTCTAACGATAGCTTTGGCACACCTGCAATCGTTGGGCGTACGCCTAAATTGGCTACCGCCTGTAAACCATCTAATTGCCGACCTTGAAATTGAGCTGCGCTCAATTTTACTGCATATACACCCGTTAAGGCAGGCCGTTCATGCTTGATATGAATATTAGCCGTGGGAAAGCCCAGTTCGCGACCGCGTTTAGCGCCATGCACTACTTTTCCGCTGATGCTATAAGCGCGGCCTAACAATTCTGATGCAAGCTGCAAATTACCATAAGACAAGGCATCGCGTACGCGTGTGCTGGATATGCGCTCATTTGCAAAATTGACTGGCGCAAAATCAATCAAATCAAATTGATTAGCTTTGAAATCGGTGACTGTTCCTGTGCGCTTGGTGCCGAATCTAAAGTCTTCACCCACCAAAATCGTACTCACCTGAAGCTTTTTTCGCAGGATTTCATCCATAAATGCTTGCGCACTGATGGCTGAAAATCGCTGGTTAAAAGCGCATACAAAGGTTTTTTGTACGCCAGCTTCAATAAAATACTCTAATTTTTCGCGCAAATTGCATAAGCGGCTGGGTGCATTCAATGGCGTAAAAAACTCACGCGGATGCGGCTCAAAAGTCATCACCGCTGGGGTCAGGTTTTTAGCATTTGCCACTTTAATCAAGCGTTTTAACAATGCCTGATGACCCAAATGCATGCCATCGAAATTGCCGATAGCTAATGCAATCGCTGGCTGCTGCGATTGTGGAATATGCCTGAAAACTTGCATTAGTGCTTTACTCGACGCATATAGTCTTTAGGCCTGAAACCTAACAAAAACAGGGTAGCAAAATAAGTTATGCCGCCCAGCACGACTAGACCGCTAATATAGGCTAAGCGTTTCATCAGGCTAAAATTCAGCCATGCGTTTGCATCGCCCATCGCAAAATACAATATCGCTGCCATCACACTTAACGCTAAAATTAGCTTAAAAATAAAGAGCAACCAGCCTGCTTGTGGCTGATAAATATGCGCTTTGCGCAAATGGTAAAAAAGCAAGGTGGCGTTGATACAAGCGCCCAGACCGATTGCAAGCGCCAAAGCAGCGTGGTTTAAGTGCAAACCAAAAATAAAAATCAGATTCATCAACTGCGTTGCCACCAAGGTGAATACTGCGATTTTTACTGGCGTTTTAATATTTTGTCGGGCATAAAAACCAGGGGCTAGAATTTTCACCAAAATCAAACCCAGCAAACCAATGCTGTAGGCAATCAGCGCTTGCTGGGTCATGGCTACATCAATCGCCGTAAATTTGCCGTAATGAAACAAAGTTGCCACCAAAGGTGTGGCCAAAACGGCTAATGCCACGGCTGCGGGCGCCGCCAAAATAAAGGTCAGGCGCAAGCCCCAGTCTAATAATTGTGAGTATTCACTATCGTCGCTTCCTGCGTACGCCTTAGACAGGCTGGGTAGTAGTATTGTACCCAAGGCCACACCTAACACCCCTGTTGGAAATTCCATTAAGCGGTCGGCGTAATAAAGCCAGCTCACACTGCCAGTGGCTAAAAATGATGCAAAAATAGTGTTAATAATCAGCGAAATCTGTGCAACAGAAACGCCTAGAACGGCTGGGCCCATCAACTTTAAAATGCGCGACACTCCTTTATCAATATTGCCTTCATCATCACGCTTCATTTCAAATTTTGGCAGTAATCCAATTTGCTTTAAAAACGGGATTTGAAAGATTAGTTGTAAAAATCCACCTACAAACACTGCCCAGGCCAAAACTTTGATGGGTTCTGCAAAATGATCCGCAAAAAACAATACCGCCGCGATCATGGCGACATTCAGCCAAACAGGGGTAAACGCAGGGATGCCGAATTTGTTATAGGTATTGAGCACGCCGCCCGCCATAGAAACCAGCGAGATAAAGAAAATATAAGGGAACGTGATGCGTAACAACTCAATAGTGAGTTGCATCTTGTCTGGTTCAGCTTTAAATCCAGGCGCAATCAGAGCCACAATCCAAGGCGCTGCCAACATACCCAGCAAGGTCACTCCGACTAAAATAATGCCTAACCAAGTGGCTACACGGTTAACCAAACTATGCGTTTCATCAAAGGTGCGCTGGCTTTTGTACTCCGCCAAAATTGGCACGAACGCCTGACTAAAAGCGCCTTCCGCCGATATGCGGCGCAACAAATTAGGAATTTTGAACGCGACAATAAAGGCATCGGTAATCATGCCCGCGCCAAACACACGCGCAATGAGCGTATCGCGCACAAAACCCAATATGCGCGAGATAAACGTCATGCTGCCAACTTTAGCTAAGGCTTTGAGTAAGTTCATTTAATATTTAGAATGGATGACTTAAATTAGGATTTTTTTAATAGCGTGCATTTTAACATGGCGGCATGGCTTTAATTACATGCTTTTTAGTGATTAGTTCTTGCCAAAGAACTTAAAAAACACTATTATGCACGGTTTCGTATTAACACTAACTTATATTAGTCATAGCGCTCTAAGCTATACATTAGGACAATTAACACATGGCAAATACCGCACAAGCACGCAAACGCGCACGTCAATCTGTAAAAGTAAATGCACATAACTCTGCATTACGTTCAACTTTACGTACTGCAATCAAAAAAGTATTAAAAGCAGTAGAGGGTGGCGATAAAGCCGTTGCAATGGCTACTTACCAAGAAAACGTTAGCGTTATTGATCGCATTGCTGATAAAAACATTATTCATAAAAACAAAGCAGCACGTCATAAAAGCCGTTTAACTGCTGCTATCAAAGCATTATCAACTGATGGCCCAGTAATGTTAACTAAAAAAGCAGCTCCTGCAAAAGCTAAAGCAGCACCAAAAGCGAAGGCAGCAGCTCCTGCTAAAGCTAAAGCGGCAGCAAAACCTAAAGCAGCGCCAAAAGCAAAAACTGTTTAATTAAACCCAGTTAGATTTAATTAACAAATAAAAAAGCCTCGCATGCGAGGCTTTTTTATTGTCTGTTCTATTTAAATAGCATCTTTTAAATTACATCATTTAAATCAGCCCTATATACGACTCACTTTAAATGCAAGTCAGCTTAGCCAATATTTAGCTGACTACGCGCTATTAAAGCTATATTTAATAACGCTTGTTTATCTAGTGCTTTCAAGCGGCCAATCACCGTGAAGTGTCCCATTTTTCTTGCTTTGCGTGGCTGTTCTTTGCTATACAAATGTAATTTTAGATTATTATGCGCCAAGGCTTTTTCCCAAGTTGGCTCAGCGTTATTCACCCAGCTGTCGCCCAGAATATTCACCATTACCGCATTGCTGTGCAAACTAGCATCACCCAGCGACAGACCAGTCAATGCGCGCACTTGTTGTTCAAATTGATTTGTGACGCAAGCATCAATAGTGTAATGGCCAGAATTATGTGGGCGCGGCGCGATCTCATTCACCAATAACTTTTTACCCACCACAAAAAACTCCACGGCCAACACACCAACATAGTCCAACTTTTCAGCCAGCTTTTTAGCCAGCTCTTGTGCATTTGCTTTCAGCACTTCACTGCAGCGCGCAGGCACAATACTAATATCCAAAATGCCATTGAGGTGACTATTTTCTGCGGTCGGGAAAGCGGAAATATTGCCTTGCGCATCGCGCGCTAAGACTACAGAAAGTTCTAAATCTAGTGGCAACATTTGCTCCAGCACGCAAATTTCTTGCTTAAATTCGGTAAAAGCATTTTGTGCCTCAAGCTGATTTTTAACCCGCGCCTGACCTTTTCCATCGTAGCCAAAACGCGCGACTTTCAAAATAGCTGGGTATAAATCGCTGCTATCTTCGGGCAAATCGCCAATTGTATTAACAACAACAAAAGGTGCAACTGGCAAACCCGCTTGTTTAATAAAGTTTTTTTCTAATACACGATTCTGCGCAATAGCCACACAAGCGGCGCTAGGGCGAACGGTTACGGTTTCTGCTAATTTTTCCAAAGTAGCTGCGGGAACATTCTCAAACTCAGTGGTGACCGCTTGGCAGGTTTCTGCCATTGTTTTCAAGGCAACTGCATCGTCATAATTTACGCACAAATGCACATCGGCAATTTTGCCCGCAGGGCTATTCGCATCCGGATCCAAAACCGTAACTTTATAGCCCATTTCATGTGCCGCAGTCACAAAAAAGCGACCCAACTGGCCGCCGCCTAACATGCCAAGCATCGCTGGCGGCCTAATGGTGTTAGCTACTGTCATGGCTTCTCGCTTAGCTCCATTGCATGCACTTTATCACTTTGTTTGGTTCTAAATTCTGCTAGTTTTTTAGCTAATGCTGCATCTTGATTGGCCAGAATTGAAACTGCAAACAAACCTGCATTCGCAGCGCCTGCATCACCAATAGCAAAGGTGGCAACGGGTATGCCCTTTGGCATTTGTACAATCGATAATAAGGAATCTTGACCTTGTAAATGCTTAGATGGAACGGGCACGCCTAATACTGGCAAGGTAGTTTTGGCAGCAATCATACCTGGTAAGTGCGCTGCACCACCAGCGCCAGCAATAATAATTTGGTAGCCATTTTTTTTTGCATTTTCGGCAAATGCAAACATTAAATCTGGCGTGCGATGCGCAGAAACCACTTTCGCCTCATAAGGCACACCAAAGTCTGCTAGCATTTGTGCCGCATTTTTCATCACAGGCCAGTCGCTATCTGAACCCATCACAATGGCTACTAAAGGTTTATTCATACAATATTCTCATTAAAAATTCTTGTTCAAATAAGGGTTAAGTTATCTCTATGTATCAACTCTAACTCTTCAATATAACCCAAAATATGTTCGATTTCGCTGCTTGCCTTGCGTTTAATGCGTCGCGCATCGCTCGAATTATAATTCACAATGCCTCGCGCCACTTCAATACCAGATTCAGTTACGCAAGCAACTACATCGCCCCGCTCAAAACTGCCTTGCACATCAATCACGCCAATTGGCAATAAACTTTTACCATCTGTCTTAAGCACTTTTACCGCGCCTTCATCTAATATAAGTTTGCCGCCTAAACGTAAATGATCAGCCAACCATTGCTTTTTAGCCAATGTTTTCATTTGCGTGGCTTTTAAATGCGTACCTATTGATTCGCCTTTGCTTAAACGTAGCAACACATCTGGCTCACGTCCCGATGCAATAATGGTATGTGCCCCACTTTTGGCGGCGCGTTTGGCTGCTAAAATTTTAGTCAACATGCCGCCAGTGCCTACATTGCTACCAGCACCGCCTGCCATTTTTTCTAACTCAAGATTGCCAGCGGTTTCAAAATTGATAAATTGTGCTGTTTTATCTTTGCGTGGATCAGCCGAGTATAAACCTTGCTGATCGGTCAATATCACTAAAGTATCAGCCTCGATTAAATTGGCGACCAATGCCGCCAAAGTATCGTTATCGCCAAAGCGAATCTCTTCGGTTACTACCGTATCGTTTTCATTGATGATGGGAATCACGTTCAAATCAAGCAAGGTCTTTAGTGTGCTGCGCGCATTTAAATAGCGTTTTCTGTCGGCCAAATCTTCATGTGTCAGCAGTAATTGTGCCGTGTGCAGTCCATGCTGCGCAAAGCAGCTTTCATACATTTGCACCAAACCCATTTGCCCTACCGCTGCTGCGGCCTGTAATTCATTTATTTCTACTGGGCGCTTTTTCCAGCCAAGTCGCTGCATACCTTCTGCCACCGCGCCACTTGAAACCAGCACCACCTGCTTGCCTTGCTTGACCAAGGCACTAATTTGCGCCGCCCATGCCGCAATCGCCGCTCTATCTAAACCCTCACCATTATTGGTGACAAGGCTAGAGCCAACTTTGACGATTAAAGTCTTGGTGTTAGTCAGTAATGATTGGCTCATTTTTGTCTTGTTCTGGACTATCTTGTTCTGATGTATCTACTTCAAGTGCGGTTTTTTTGACTGCGTCCAAATGATCCATCATGGCATAGGTAAGTTCTTTGCAGCCAACGCCACTAATCGCAGAAATCGCAAAAACAGGACCTGTCCAGCCATAATCTTTAACGAATTTTTTTACCACATCTTTGCTATCTTGCAGCATATCGGTTTTGTTCAATACCAACCAGCGCGGCTTATTATAGAGTTCTTCATCATACTTTTTAAGCTCATTCACAATCGCTTTGGCTTCAGCAACAGGGTCGGTCGCATCATCAAATGGCGCAATATCCACCAAATGCAACAACAGTGAAGTGCGTGCTAAATGGCGTAAAAACTGATGTCCTAAACCTGCACCCTCAGCAGCGCCTTCAATCAAACCTGGCACGTCAGCTATGACAAAGCTGCGCTCTGAATCCACGCGCACCACGCCCAAATTAGGGTGCAAAGTAGTAAAGGGGTAATCAGCGACTTTTGGTTTTGCGGCAGAAACAGAGCGAATAAAAGTGGATTTACCCGCATTTGGCATGCCCAGCAGGCCAACATCTGCTAGTACTTTAAGCTCCATATACAGCTCAAACTCTTCGCCAGGCTCACCTTTGGTACATTGGCGCGGCGAGCGATTGATAGACGATTTGAAGTGCACATTGCCTAAACCGTTGTTGCCACCTTTTGCCAGCAACACTTTGCGGCCATGTGTATCTAAATCGACAATCATGCGCTCAGTGGCTTTGTCTGAAATGACGGTACCAACAGGTACTCGCAAGATGGTGTCTTCACCTTTTGCGCCATAGCATTCTGCGCCGCGACCATTCTCGCCACGTTGACCACGGAATGTCCGCGTATAACGGTAATCCACCAAAGTATTGATATTGCGGTCTGCAATGGCGTAAATTGAGCCACCCTTACCACCATCGCCGCCATTCGGCCCGCCCATAGGCTCATATTTTTCGCGCCTAAACGTAGCAACGCCGTTACCGCCGTCGCCTGCATAGACTTTAATAGTAGCTTCGTCAATAAATTTCATAGTCTAGAGTGTACCGAATGTAGGTATACCAAATAAAACAGTGTACCAAATAAAAAAGCCCCATCAAACGATGAGGCTTTAATAATATTACTTAAATTTAAACTGCAACAATGCTTACAGTGTGGCGTTTTAAAGCACCTTTGATTGCAAAAGTTACTTTGCCTTCGATTTTTGCAAACAATGTGTGGTCTTTACCCATACCAACGTTTTCACCAGCGTGCATTTTAGTACCGCGTTGACGCACGATGATGCTGCCTGCGCTAACAACTGTTTCACCAAATGCTTTAACACCTAAGCGTTGTGAGTGTGAATCGCGACCGTTACGTGAACTACCGCCTGCTTTTTTGTGTGCCATGATTTAATCCTTTAATACTTAAATAAATAAGCGTTTATTGTCCTGCAACTTAAGCTTCTGCAGCTTTAGCCGCTTTAGCTTTAGTTGCCTTAGGCGCTGCTTTTGCAGCCGATGCGCCTGCCGCTAAAATTTCACCAATTTGAATCTCTGTGAAGCTTTGGCGATGGCCTTGTGTTTTACGGTAGTGCTTACGGCGACGGAATTTAAAAATCATCACTTTATCTGCACGACCATGTGAAAGCACGGTTGCGCTTACCGTTGCACCAGCAATTAAAGGCGCGCCGATAGTTGTATTTGCATCATCAGAAATCATCAACACTTTGTCGATAACCACTGTAGCGCCAACATCACCTACAATTTTCTCTACTTTAAGTCTCTCACCGGCAACTACTTTATATTGTTTGCCACCTGTTTTAATTACTGCGTACATGGTTTTAACCTTGCTTCTACACGTTCAAATGAATCGCGCATTATACTTAAATTAACGTACATTGCAAACCTTAAATCGCAATTATTCACACGAATGAATTGATTGAAAGTGATGAATAAAGACCGCGGTTGCCTGTGATAAAATATTGTTAATTATATTGCTTTTTAATTATTGGCGCATCGCGTGGCTTTAAAACCTATTCAATCATCCATTTCGCTTGATATGCAAGCGGTCGACACGGTTATTCGTAGCTCTCTTTATTCTGAAGTTAGTTTGATTAATACGATTGGCGAACACATCATCAACGGCGGTGGCAAACGTCTGCGGCCTGCTTTAGTATTGCTTTCCAGCGGCTTATTCAGCCCAATTCAGTCGCCACACCATCAGTTAGCAGCAATAGTGGAGTTTATTCACACCGCTACTTTATTGCATGATGATGTTGTAGATGAATCTGCGATGCGGCGTGGCAAAAGTACGGCGAATCATTTATTTGGCAATGCCGCCAGCGTATTGGTTGGTGATTTTTTATATTCACGCGCTTTTCAAATGATGGTGCAATTAAAAAATATGCGCGTCATGGAAATTTTATCTGAAGCCACAAATGTGATTGCCGAAGGCGAAGTTTTACAGCTACTTAATATTCATAATGCCGATGTCACCGAACAACAATACTTAAAAGTCATCCACTATAAAACCGCTAAATTGTTTGAGGCGGCGATGCGCTTGGGTGCGGTAATCAGCAATGCGTCCAGACAAGATGAAGATGCGTTAGCGCTATACGGTATGAAGTTAGGTACCGCTTTTCAATTAGTGGATGATGTACTGGATTTGAGTGGCGACCCCACCAAAATTGGCAAAAATCTAGGTGATGATTTGAGTGAAGGCAAACCAACGCTACCCTTGCTATACGCCATTTCTCATAGCTCCCCAGCTGAAGCCGAAAAATTACGCAATGCTATAAAAATGGGTGGATTAGAAGATTTGGATTGCGTATTGGCATCTGTTAAAGCAACGCATGCTAATGAGTATGTGCTGAGTCTGGCTAAGCAAGAAACTTTAGAGGCATGTGCAGCGATTGCGCAATTTCCAGATTCAATTTATAAGCAATCGCTGATTGATTTGGCAGATTTTGCGGTGACTCGATCTTATTAAAGTATTTCTTTTAAAGCACTAGTTTAAGCGCATCAAAAAACTTAAATTTTAGTTTAAAGTAATCGGCTCGCCACTTTCCGCATGAAAATAACTTAAGTGGGCGCAATCGCTGGTGCCATTGGTCAATGTGCCATCAAATAGCGCTTTTCCATCAACATCTACCACTGCATAGCCGTTATGATAAAGCGTCACTTCTGCCAGTTTTTGTGCCAATTTAGAAGCAGTGGCTTTGCTTTTAGCGTGCTCATGCGAATTTAATTCACGCAGCGCAAAACTAATGCAAGTTTCTGCTTCATCCTCGCCATACACTTCCCACTGTTTACCGCCCGTTAATTGTTTTAACCAACCTGGTAAGTCCACCTCCACACGGCAAATAATCGGCTCATCCCATGCGGGATGGTCGATATTATTCAACTCGATTAACTCTCTACTATTTAATAACGATTCTTTTTGGCTAGTCATATTGTTTCCTAAACGCTTGCATCAACTCTAACTATTACATGGTGACTTAACGTTATATTTCAAGCAATTTTAACGCCAAATGCATCATGTTGTATTTGATTACATCCAAGCAAGTTGCGCACTTAGTTTAACGATGCGATGATAATCATAGTTTACCTTAACTTTCAGGCTCATTTGAGGACCTTATGTTTGATTTTTTAATACCACTTTCTGATTTATTGCGCAGCGAACCAACTGTATTTATTACTGTTTCAGTCATATTTGGGCTTTTGGTTGGTAGCTTTTTAAATGTGGTGATACATCGCTTACCCAAAATGATGGAGCGCGAATGGCATGCAAACTGTCTTGAGCTGCAAGGCAAAGAAATCCCCGAACAGACAAAGTACACCATTGTGACACCGCGCTCAGCCTGCCCTAAATGTGGGCATCAAATCAGTGCACTAGAAAATATTCCCGTGATTAGTTACCTGTTTCTACGTGGAAAATGCAAAGGCTGTAAAACAAAAATCAGTCTGCGTTATCCATTAATTGAGGCATTAACGGGTGCATTAATCGGCGCAGCCGCGTACCAATATGGCTACACTTACACCGCATTATTTGCTTTTGTATTTATATTTGCCTTAATCACGCTTACTTTTATTGATTACGATACGCAGCTCTTACCAGATGACATTACGCTGCCTTTGCTGTGGCTAGGGCTATTATTCAATTTGAATGCCGGATTTACCGATTTAAAATCGGCCATTATTGGTGCCATGCTAGGCTATTTAATGTTGTGGGGCGTGTATTGGTTATTTAAACTGGTCACTGGCAAAGAAGGTATGGGCTATGGTGATTTTAAATTATTAGCAGCGATAGGCGCATGGTTTGGCTGGCAATTACTACCTGCTGTTATTTTATTGAGCTCAGTGGCTGGCGCATTGATTGGTATTGGCTTAATATTATTTAAAGGCAAAGGTCGCAGCACAGCGATTCCATTTGGTCCTTTTTTGGCCTTGGGCGGCATTGCTGCGCTATTTTTTGGCCAACAATTGGCAGGATTTTACTTAGGATAAGCATGTATGTCGTTGCTTTAACTGGCGGCATTGGTAGCGGCAAATCAGAAGCCGCCAAGATATTTGCTGAGTTAGGCGTACCTGTTACCGATGTTGACGCAATCTCGCATCAACTCACCGCGGCTAAGCAGCCTTTGGTTAAAGAACTAGAAGTGAATTTTGGCAACAAGTACATCACATCCAGCGGCGCACTAAACCGTGTAGCCATGCGCGATTTAGTTTTTAATGATAAAAATGCGCTTGCAAAACTAAATGCGATTGTGCACCCTGCAATTTACGCAGAAGCTGTTGCACAATTGCAACAGCATACTGACGCGCCTTATCAGATTCTGGTCGTTCCGCTATTATTTGAAAGCCCCCGTTACTCGCCGCATATTAACCGTATTTTGCTGATTGATTGCGATGAGCAAACACAGATTGCGCGGGTAAAGCAGCGTAGTAATTTGTCTGAATCGCAAATTGTAAAAATGATTAAAACGCAATCAACGCGAAAACAACGCCTAATGTTGGCAAATGACGTGATTGAAAACAACGAAAATGTAGAAAAATTGCGCGAAAAAATATTACTGATTCACAAAAATTACATTAATACTTGCATACTTAGCAAAACAATCTCATAATCTGCATCAATTTAATCCTATAAGTAAGCTGACTTTAATTTATTACGATGTCTAGCTACGAATTTCCATTTAACGAACGCATTCGTACACTTTTACGACTGGAAGATTTATTCTCAAAAATCTTGCTGAACGTGGAGGCACAACACCAGCATAGTCATCACAGCGCGCTCATCTCATTACTGCAAATGCTGGATATTATCGACCGCGCCGATCTTAAAATGGACTTAGTACAGGAATTAGATCGACAGCGTCTGGCCATGCAAAACTTGCGCGGCAACCCTGTTATTGCGGAAGCAGCTTTAGACAAAATTTTAAAACAAATTGGCGCTTGCTCCACTACGCTTAGAAGTGATAGTGCCAAATTAGGCCAACATTTGCGTGAAAACGACTGGTTAATGAGCATTAAGCAACGCGCTGGCATTCCAGGTGGCGTCTGTCAATTTGATATTCCGTCATACCACCACTGGCTTAACTTAGATAACTTAAAGCGTAAACAAGATTTTGATGGATGGCTGGCCAAATTAATGCCGATGTACGATGCGATTAAAACAATTTTGCATATTTTGCGCGGTAGCGGCGTGGCGACTAAACACCATGTTGATACTGGCTTTTTTCAACAAATGCTGGGCGGCGCTAAACCTGCACAAATGCTGATTATTGAACTGGATGACGAATGTCCATGTTTTCCTGAAGTGAGCGCGAATAAATATGCCATAAATGTACGCTTTAATGGTTTAGATTTTGTGCAAAAACCTAGACAATGCGACCATGCAATTGATTTTACAATGACCTTATGTAATCTTTAAACTGCTGATATAAACGGCCTCTACCTTATTCAATTAAAAAAGTTAGCTAGAAATGTCTGATCTAAAACCCCGCTTAGTTGGCTGCCCTCACTGCAAAAAACTCATTGAATATAGCCTTAATAATAAATACCGTCCATTTTGCTCTGAACGTTGCCAGTTAATTGATTTGGGCGACTGGGCCAACGAAAACTACAAAATCCCTGATAATTCGCCACCTGAACCTGAAGATAATTTGAATTAAATCCAA
Organism: Methylotenera sp.; assembly: GCA_021732365.1. GTDB lineage: Bacteria > Pseudomonadota > Gammaproteobacteria > Burkholderiales > Methylophilaceae > Methylotenera_A. The sequence goes on from JAKFVD010000017.1 coordinate 134,593, forward strand.
TATTCAATCTATTGTTGAATCTATTATTTTATTTGCTTGTCACAATCGTTAACTATTTAATCAACACCATTTTTAATCTGGACAAAATAAGCCATGAAAAATACCTTTAGAATAATTGTTTGCCTATTGTTTTTAGCTGAGGCAAATGCGCGGGCAGAAGTCATGGTTAGTGACGCTTGGGTACGCGCAAATGCGCCAGGCCAAAGCGTAGGCGCCGCCTATATGACACTCAAAAGCGCCCAAGAAAGCCAATTATTTCATGTAGATAGTCCTGCCGCAGGCTCAGTTGAAATTCATAGCATGAGTATGACAAACGGCATTATGAAAATGCGCAGCCTAGAAACGCTGCCTTTACAAGCAGGCAAAGCAGAAAAATTAGCCCCAGGTGGGTTTCATTTAATGTTATTTGATCTAAAAAAACCGTTAAAAGCAGGTGAAAAAGCCACTTTTACACTGTGTTTTAAAGACAAAATGGGCAAAATCACGCAGCAGGATGTCATATTGCCAATTAAATAAATCGGTGATTTACTGACTAACCTTTAGTGATTGTTTTACCATTGCCAAATAGCACGCTGCATGGCAATTCCGCGCGCACCATTTGCTAAAGCCTCTGATAAATCTGGCTGATTCATGCCGCCTAGCGCGTAAACAGGGATTGTGCTTTGCGCAATCAATTGTTGAAACTGTTGCCAGCCCAAAGCTTGCGCATTGTTGTGGCTTTTAGTTGGCTTGACAGGTGATAGCACCACAAAATCCAAGCCCATTTTTTCTGCCTGCCCCAACTCTTGCGCATTATGGCAAGAAGCCGCGACCATTAAATCGCTTGGTTTTTCCTGTAAAGACATCAATGATGCGCTGGATAAATGCACGCCATGCGCACCCAATTTTTGCGCCAAATCCATATCGCCGTTAATAAATACTTTTGCCGCATACTTTTTTGCCATCGCAATTATTTGGCTCGAAAAAAGGGTTAAGTCTGCGCGTGATAATTGCTTTTCACGAATCTGAATCAGCTTTAAACCTTGTTTTAATCGATTTTCAAGCGCAGCAAAAAAAGCCTGCTCTCCCATTTCGTGCAGATTGCTAATCGCATAAATAGTTGGCAAAGCAAGCGCGTGCATAATTGGCGCATTAGCTGGCAAGACAGGTGCAACGGTGATATTTGCTGGCGTCTGCCAACTTAATTGTTGGCCTTCCAAAGGCGTTAACTCGCCTTGCCATTCGGTAACGAAATAAAAATGCAGCTGAACCGTTTTAGCTTGGGAATCATACGTGGCTGGATAATCATAACGGCGCGTTAACCAAGCTTGCGTTTTGGTGGGCGTGATGCCTAATTCTTCTTGCAACTCGCGGCTTAAGCCTTGTTGCGGCGTTTCGTTTACTTCAATTTTTCCGCCCGGAAACTCCCACCAACCAGCCCAGCCTTTGCCTGCAGGGCGACTAGCCATTAAAAACTGACCATCAGGTTTTTGAATAATCGCAACCGCAACTTGAACAACTTTTACAGGCAAAACTTTAGTCATTTAAGGATTGTGAAGTAAGGCCTATTTTTCCTGCATAATCACGCGCAAATTGATAAGCCACGCGACCGCTTCGCGCGCCGCGGGTGTGGGTAAATTGCAAGGCTGCTTTTTGTGCGGCATCGTCAAATTCTAAGCCAAACGTTTGCAGCCAGTTTTTCGCGATAACCAAATACTCATCTTGGTCAAATGCATAAAACGATAGCCACAAACCAAATCGCTCAGCCAGCGCAGTTTTTTCTTCTATCGTGTCACTAGGCCTGATTTCGCCATCGGCATGTTTAGTGGCTAAATTATCGGCCATATATTCTGGCATCAAATTTTTTCTGTTCGATGTCGCGTAAACCAATACATTGTTTGAGATATTCGCTACTGAGCCATCTAAAACCACTTTTAGTGCTTTATAACTGGCATCGTTTGCTTCAAAGGTTAAATCATCGCAAAAAATCATAAATTTTTCGGGTCGTTCGCGAATCAAATGCACAATCTCACCTAAGTGAATTAAATCCTGTTTTTCTACCTCAATTAAACGCAAATTTTGCGCCGAATATTCGGTTAACAACGCTTTAATCAGCGAGGATTTTCCTGTGCCGCGCGCACCAGTCAGCAACACATTATTGGCAGGTAAACCCGCTAAAAACTGGCGCGTATTGCGCACGATTTCCGCTTTTTGCGCGTCCACAAAATGGATATTGGCTAATTGTATTTGATGCGGATGCGGAATTGCTTGCAAATGACCTTTGCCGTTTTGCATCACCCAGCGCCACGCAACGGCTTTCCAATTGATGGGCAGACTAGTCGCTGGCATTAGATTTTCCAGCTTATCAATTAAGCTTTCTGCGCGACTGATTAAATTTTCAAGCGAATTCACGGGTTAAGTTTTGATAATTAACTTCTGTAATCTGCGTTAATTTTGACGTAGTCATATGAAAAATCGCAAGTCCAAATCGTGATATTTTCACTGCCGCGATTTAACACCACGCGCACTAAAATATCCGATTCTTTCATAATCGCGGCGCCCTGTTCTTCTTTATAACTGACTGCGCGGCCACTTTTTTCGGCCACCAACACATCGCCTAAGTATAAATCCAGTTTATCTACATCTAAATCATCAATACCTGCATAACCAATTGCCGCCAAAATACGGCCTAAGTTTGGATCGCTGGCAAAAAATGCGGTTTTAATCAAAGGTGAGTGGGCGATGGCATAAGCCACTTTGCGGCATTCCGCTTCATCTTTACCGCTCTCAACCGTTACCGTCATAAACTTGGTTGCGCCTTCGCCATCGCGCACAATGGCTTGTGCCAGCTCAATCGCCACATCGGTTAATGCATCGCGCAGCGTAATAAAATCCGCACTAGTTTCAGTAATTTCGGCGTTACCTGCAAGATTGGTCGCCATCATAATCAGGCTATCATTGGTTGATGTATCGCCATCAACCGTGATGCAGTTAAATGATTTATTCACGGCATATTGAATAATCGCTTCAAGCGCAGATTGACTAATAGCGGCATCAGTGGCGATATAGCCCAGCATGGTCGCCATGTTTGGGTGAATCATGCCACTACCTTTGCTGATACCCGTAATCGTCACCGTTTTGCCAGCTAGCTGAATCTGACGTGATGTGCCTTTGGCGACAATATCTGTTGTCATAATCGCTTCGGCGGCATTTAACCAGTTATCTTCGGTTAAGTTTTCAATCGCCGCTGGCATGCCAGCAATCACTTTGTCTACTGGTAGCGGCTCTAAAATCACACCTGTTGAAAAAGGTAATATTTGATTGGTCGCAATATTCAGCAGCTTACTTAAAGCTTCGCAGGTTTGTTTGGCGCGATTTAAACCATCTTCACCCGTGCCAGCATTGGCGCAACCTGTGTTCACTAATAAAGCACGAACGCCTGAAGTTTCGGCCAAATGTGTTTTACACAGAATAACTGGTGCGGCGCAAAAACGATTCTGCGTAAAAACGCCTGCCACGCAGCTATTTTCAGGCAAAGTCATCACTAAGATATCTTTGCGGTCTGGCTTACGCACATGGGCTTTGGCAAAGCCCAACTTAACGCCATTTATTGACAATAAATTTGAAGCTTTTGGAGCAGTTAACTTAACGGGCATTGTCGTCCTTTTTTACTTTTATCTTTTATGCACGGCGCCAAGTCGTGCCCTGTGGCGTATCTTCTAAAACAATGCCAGCATCGGCAAGCTGTTTGCGAATAGCATCAGCTTCTGCGAAGTTTTTGGATTTTTTTGCTTCAACTCTATTTAAAATCATTTGATTTATATTTGCGTCCGTGTAACCGACTTCACCAGTTGCACTTGCGGTATCACTATTAGTTGTTATATTCAAATATCCAGTTACACCAACCTGCAAAAATGCATTCGGCTCACGCTGCAACAATCCAACGACTGTAGCAAGATTTTTGAGCAAGCTAGCAATTTCAATCGACTTGGTTTTATTCACTTCATTCGCTAAATCAAACAATACCGCCATCGCTTCTGGTGTATTAAAATCGTCATCCATCGCGACTTTAAAGCGTGCGGCTTGCGGATGATGCCAATCAATTTCTGATTCAATAATTTCATATCCACGTAAAGCGGTATATAAGCGAGTAAGCGCTAATTTTGCGTCATCTAAATGTTTGTCCGAATAATTAAGCGGGCTACGATAGTGCGCCCGCAGAATAAAGAAACGTACCACCTCGGCATCGTATTTACTTAACACCTCACGGATGGTGAAAAAGTTACCCAATGATTTGGACATTTTTTCATCGTCTACACGCACAAATCCATTGTGCATCCAGTAATTCGCCATTTGGCAACTATGCGTAGCCTCACTCTGCGCGATTTCGTTTTCGTGATGTGGAAACTGTAAATCTTGGCCACCACCATGAATATCAAAATGCGCACCTAAATGTTCCGCGCTCATCACAGAGCATTCAATATGCCAGCCTGGGCGGCCTTTGCCCCAAGGTGAATCCCAATTAGGCTCGTTAGGCTTAACCGATTTCCACAACACAAAATCCATCGGGTCTTTTTTAAAACTATCCACTTCTACGCGTTCGCCAGCGCGCAAATCGTCTAAACTTTTGCCCGATAATTTGCCGTAATCGTTAAAGCTACGCACGCTGTAAAACACATCGCCATTCGCGGCATGGTAGGCATGGCCTTTTTCAATTAAGGCGCTAATCATGTTAATCATGCCCTCAATATATTGGGTGGCGCGCGGTTCAATATCAGGGCGAATAATACCCAATTTGTCCGAATCTTCGTTCATTGCCTGAATGAATTTATTTGTTAACTTGTTAATATCACCTTCATATTCATCAAGTTCATTAGCACGTTTGATGATTTTGTCGTCAATATCGGTGATATTTCTAACATAAGTCACTTCATAATCACTGGCACGAAACCAGCGTGTGACCATATCAAAAACCACCATCACGCGCGCATGACCTAAATGGCAAAAATCATAAACCGTCATACCGCACACGTACATGCGCACTTTATTCGGCTCAATCGGGGTAAAAGTTTGTTTATCGCGGCTTAGCGTATTGTAGATTTTTAGCATGAATAAAAGATAAAAATAGAGTTATGACATTAAATTTACACAATTTTGCGTTAAAAACTAACTAATCGGCCCTGTATCTTAAATGGGCTATTGGATGTTGGCTACGCTATTGATAGAATGGCGTTTTAATTAACGCATTTGAGTATATCACAATGAATATTCGCAGCCGCTCGCTATCTAAACTACTCATTCAATTTTTGTTCGCGCTGAGTTTTATCACGTGTAACGTTTTTGCAGATGAGCTTAAAGATATTTCGCAACTATCTGACCAAGGCCAACAAGCAGCAGCGCTTGAACGTGTGAATGCTTATTTAGCAGCCAACCCTAAAGATCCGCAAGCGATGTTTATGAAAGGCATTATTCTGGTTGAAAGCGGTAAACGTGACGATGCGATTAAAACCTTTACTGATTTAACCTCAAAATATCCAAACTTGCCTGAGCCATACAACAACTTAGCTGTGTTGTATGCCGATGCAGGTGAATACGATAAGGCGAAAAAAGCACTCGAAACTGCGATAAAAACCCATCCAAGTTATGCCACTGCACACGAAAATTTAGGTGATATTTATGCACGTATGGCGTCTGAAGCTTATGACAAAGCATTACAGCTAGATAACGGCAACTCACGCGCGCAAAGCAAATTGTCGATGATTAAAGATTTATTTGGCACTGGTAATAAAGTGGTTGCAAAAGCGGATGCTAAAACAAGCAAATCTGGCACTCAGCCAATTCGCCCAGCCGATAAAAAAGTAGAGCCAGCAAAAGTAGCTGAGCCAACTAAGGTGATGGCAGATACTTCGGCGGATGAAGAAAGAAATGTGACCGATGCAGTGGGTAATTGGGCAAAAGCCTGGTCTAGCCAAGATGTAGATAAATATTTAGCCAGCTATTCAGATAGTTTTAAAACGCCAAAAGGTGAAAGTCGCAAAGCGTGGGAGCAGCAACGTCGTGAGCGTATCAGTGCACCGAAAAGTATTAGTGTGGAATTAGCGAATCAAAATGTCACTATCGTGGATAGCAGTAATGCAAAAGTCACGTTTAAACAATCTTACAAAGGTGCAGGTAAACCAATTCGCACCGATAAAACGTTGTTACTTAAAAAAGACAATGGCAGTTGGTTGATTGAGCAGGAAATTGCATCAAATTAAGTTTTTGAATCGCAATTTGATGGAATTACAGATACAAACAAACGGCAATGCACACTAATTTAAAGCTAACAGTATTAAAAAGCGTCGCTATTTTGGGTTGCGTGTTATTGCCGTGGAACGCGACAGCGGTTAACCACGGTAGCATGACAGATTTACTGCTGACGCAAAAATTCGGCAAATCGCTGGTTGAAAGCTTGCTAGTTAAAAGTCTTTTGGAAATTGCGCAAGGCAATACCAAGCAAGCGTTCGGAACGGTTAACGAACTCATTCGTACTGCGCCCAACTTTAAACTTGCTTATTTAATTCGCGGCGATTTATTAACTGCACAAGGCCGCCCTATTGAAGCCATTGGCGGCGCAAGCACTAATAGCTCTAAATCGAATGATGAGATGATTGAAGGCTTGCGCGATGAAGCACGCACGCGCATTGACTATTACCGGTCAGACAAAAAAACCAATCAGTTGCCCAACTTGTTAATCAAGCTCACTGATGAGCAAACGCATGTCATAGTGGTGGATACCGTTAAGTCACGTTTATATTTGTATAAAAATGTTGATGGTGGCTTGGAATACGCAGCTGATTACTACGTCACCATCGGTAAAAATGGCGCTGGCAAACAAACACAAGGCGATAAGCGCACCCCGCTTGGCGTGTATTTTGCGGGTAAAAAACTCACGCAACCACTTGCAGATATGTACGGTGATGGTGCTTATCCACTCAACTATCCTAACGAATTAGATCAGCATCAAAACAAAAATGGATTTGGTATTTGGCTGCATGGCACGCCAACTAACACTTACAGCCGCCCACCTCGCGCCAGTGATGGTTGCGTGGTCTTGAGCAACCCTGATTTGAATGCGTTAGCGCCTATTTTGCAATCTGGCAAAATACCCGTGATTATTTCTGACAATATCGAATGGCTCAATAAAGACAAGTCTGACTTTCAATCAGAAGAACAAAAAACACTGGCTGAAGCGATAGATGATTGGCGTCAAGATTGGGTTGTGCAAGATACTGACAAATACTTAAGCCATTATTCAGAGCAATTTTTTTACAACGGCGGCCGTTATCAAAAGTGGGCAGATTACAAGCGCGGCATACAATCGGCTAAACCCAAAGTGTCGATTAATATCAACGATATTAGTATGTTTAGCTACCCAAGCGTTCAGCAAACCGGCCAAGACAATATTGTGGTGGTGAATTTTGAGCAAGATTTTAGAAGTCCCACTTTGCAAAATAAAATGCGCAAACGCCAATATTGGATTAACGAAAACAATCAATGGAAAATTATTTATGAAGGTGCAGCATAACTTAATGCAATTATTCACTCAGTTTTTAGCAGCAAGCAGTATTGTTTTAGTATTATCAGGCAGCCTGCAAGCGGCCACCAGTGTTGAGTTTCAAACCAGTCAAGGTAATTTTACAGTAGAGCTGTACCCTGAAAAAGCGCCTAAAACCGTTGAGAATTTTTTGCAATATGTAAAAGATGGTTTTTATGACAATACTATCTTTCATCGTGTGATTAATCGTTTTATGATTCAAGGCGGTGGCTTTGAGCGCGATTTATCTGAAAAAAACACGCGTGCCCCGATTGTGAACGAATCAAACAACGGCTTACTAAATGAGCTTGGTACCGTTGCCATGGCTCGCACTGCAGACCCTGACTCAGCCACAGCACAGTTTTTTGTCAATTTGGGTGATAACCAATTTTTAAACTACACCAGCCCAGACCCAGAATCAATCGGCTATTGCGTATTTGGCAAAGTGACCAGCGGCTTAGATGTGGTACAAAAAATTGGCTTAAGTGCAACTGGCAATTTGGGTAGACATTCTGATGTGCCCATTAAACCCATCACGATCAAAAGTGCAAAAATCGTTTCTGCTGAGGCTAAACCAGCAGCAAAACCTGAAGCCAAATAGCTAGTCTAGAAACCTGACTAACTTCTAATCTATTCAATTTATTCGTATTTAAAAGGATCTACCTGTGGTTAAACTTACTACCAATTTTGGCGACATTACCCTTGAACTTAACGCTGAAAAAGCACCAATAACTGTCGCCAACTTTTTGCAATATGTAGAGAGTGGTTTTTACAGCGATGTTATTTTTCATCGCGTGATTGATGGTTTTATGATTCAAGGCGGTGGTTTTGACACCTCAATGAAACAAAAAAAGACCGTTGCCGAAATTAAAAATGAAGCTGATAACGGCTTAGCTAATGATAAATATACGATTGCCATGGCGCGCACTTCTATCCCAGATTCTGCCAGCAGTCAGTTTTTTATCAACGTTGGCAATAATGATTTTCTAAATCATACTGCACCAACTTCTAGTGGCTGGGGCTATTGTGTATTTGGCAAAGTAATCGAAGGTATGGATGTGGTGGACAGAATTAAGGCAGTTAAAACAGGTAACAAAGCAGGCCATCAAGATGTGCCTTTAGAGCCAGTCATCATTAAAAGTGCGGTTGTTTGCTAATTAATCAATGCGTTAAATAGGCTTTAACTAAACCGCGCTAGCCCATGGAATCCAAGCCACATAGCCTATTTATTTCTGACTTACATTTATGTGATTCGCGGCCCAACATTACACAAGCTTTTATTGGTTTTTTGCATGAAACCGCTGTAAAAGCACAAGCACTTTATATTTTAGGTGACTTATTCGAATATTGGGCTGGCGATGACGCGATTGAAGCAGGCAATCAGCAAGCAGTTATCGCTGCTCTTAAAGACCTTAATAACCAAGGCGTAGCGCTGTTTTTTATGCACGGCAACCGCGACTTTTTGTTAAATGACGGCTTTGCGCAGGCGACATCAGGCACCATTTTGGCAGACCCAACTTTGCTGCATCTTTATGGCAAACCCGTTCTAGTTAGCCACGGCGATATACTTTGCACGGATGATATTGCCTACCAACAATTTCGCACTCAAGTACGTACCCCCGCATGGAAAAATCAATTTTTAAGTCAGCCTCTTGATGCACGTATTGCTTACATTGAGCAAATTCGCCTTAAAAGTGAGCAGGAAAAATCCCTTAAAAGCATGCAGATTATGGATGTGAATCAACAGGCTGTAGAAGCGATGTTGCGCGAATATCATTACCCGCCTGTATTGATTCATGGTCATACACATCGGCCTAACAAGCATATTATCGCGATAGACAACCATGTTTGCGAACGCTGGGTGCTGGGTGATTGGTATGAGCAAGGTAGCTATTTAAAGCTAGATGAGAGTGGTTGCCAGCCACAATCTCTTTAACGATATTCTGCTAATATCACAACATGTCATGACGACTTAACACATAAAAATGTTTAAAAATAGCCATGAAAAAATTATTAGTGTGCACTAACTATCGCGCCAATCCCAACAATCCTTCATGTGCTGCGCGTGACAGTTCGTTAATATTGAGCGCTTTATCGAAGCAGTGCCAGCAAAATAATCTACCGATTGAGGTGGAAGAAAGTCTTTGTTTAGGTTTTTGCCAAATTGGGCCAAATGCACGCTTAGCGCCAAATGGGCCATTTTTTCATGATGTTTCACTTGATAAGTTAAGCACGATTATCATTGCTGCTAAAAATTTCACTCAAAATGAGGGTTAAGTCAAACTAGGCTTGGCCTGTGTAGCCAGGAATTTTCGCTTCAATCACTTCATCAATCTGCTCTGCTTCTAAAAATTTTTCAGCGTATTTTAAGTACAGTTTTTCGCGAATAAATAAATCAAATATATCAGGGTCAATATGATGATCTAATTTCATCTTACCTAAAATATCCAATGTTTCGGATAAGGTTTTGGCCTTTTTATAAGGCCTATCTCTAGAAGTCAGCGCCTCAAAAATATCGGCGATTCCCATCATGCGCGCAGGTATTGACATTTGTTCACGCGTTAAACCTTTTGGGTAGCCCTTACCATCCATGCGCTCATGATGCCCACCCGCATACTCTGGCACGCGGCGTAAATCCTTTGGGTAAGGCAATGCTTCTAGCATATTCACTGTGACCACAATGTGATTATTAATAATCGAGCGTTCTTCTGGGGTTAAAGTACCGCGCGCAATTGTCAGGTTATACACTTCATTTTCACTTAAAAATTTAAGTGAATGTCCTGAGTCGCTTAGATATTCATAATTGGCAATATCACGCACACGCTGCTGGTCTTCTGGCTTCATAAATTCACTGCCAAAATTGATTTTGCGAATAAAGTTTTTATCGTCATCCAACTGTTTTTTAATCACGTTTACGCCATGCTCAATGTATTTAGCATTCACCAATTTCCCACTACGCACGTCATCCATCGCTTTGCGTAAATGCGCATTTTCGCGCTGAGTTTTTAGTAACTCAAATCGTTGATCAATTAAATGAATGCGATCAAAAGTAGTTTCTAGCTTAGTGGCCTTATCCATCACCGATTCTGGCGTGGTTACCTTGCCGCAATCATGCAGCCAAGCCGCAATTTTTAATTCGTACACCTCTTTTTCGGTCATCGTAAAATCACGAAGTGGCCCTGTATCTGTATTAATCGCAGCCTCCGCCAACATCATCGTCAGTTCGGGTACGCGCTGGCAATGACCACCTGTGTAAGGTGATTTTTCATCAATGGCATCAGCAATTAATTTAATAAATGATTCAAATAAATTCTTAAGCCCATTGATTAAATTTTGATTAGTGAGTGCAACAGCCGCCTGCGAAGCCAGCGACTCAACCAAGCGTTGATGTGAATCTGAAAATGGGATAATTTGATTGGTGAGCGGATCAATGGCATTAATTAACTGCAACACACCAATAATTTCGTTCTCATGGTTCATCATAGGAACGGTTAAAAACGATTGTGAGCGATAACCCATCTTGGCATCAAACTTAGCTGTGCCAGAAAAATCAAAACCTTCAGTTAAATACGCATCTGGAATGTTCACAGTTTTAGCGTTGGCAACGCTGTAAACCGCCACCATGGTTAAGTTCGGCTTGCCATCATCGCCATAAATAGGCAAAGGCGGAAAAGGAATAGGCTTGCCAGTTGTGCCGCCCATCGCAATATCTAAACTAAGATTGCGCAGAATTTCAAACTTTAATTTCGCATCCTCTGTCACTGTGTACAAAGTGCCACCGTCTGCGTTAGTCAGCTCTTTTGCACCCAGCAAAATAACTTCTAAAAGACGTTTGTGATCATGCTCCGCGGATAAGGCAACTCCAATAGAATTGAGCCGCTCAAGCTGATTGAACACATCCTGTTGAATAGCATTATGCGGCATATGATTAATGATCAGTAAAAGTGCATATATTAATACTAATTAGGCTAAATGAAACTCCATTTTAGTGCCCGCCAATTCAATCACATCTTGATTATTTAACGCATGCGCCTGTACGCCAATGGTTTCGCCATTCACCACAGGGTGGCTATTACCCCCAACATGCGTAATAAAGTAACCATGTGGCCGTTTGGTAATAACAGCCACCTGCGAGCCTGGCTTACCAAGTGTGGTCATCGTTTTGTTAAGTAGCAGTTCACGTCCAGCGCTTGCCCCATTTAACACTTGTAAGCGGCCTATATTTTCAGATACAGTATTTTCAGATACGTTTGTGGTGCTAGCTTCTTCAGTCGTATCTTCTGATGTTTGGCTACTCTCTTCACTTGGCGCAATCTCAGCTTTTTCAGCCGCTTTCTTTTTTTCTAATGCCGCCTTAACGGCTGCGGGAGCTTCTTGCTGAGGCAGTATCATCATGGTTTTTTCAAACCCATCGCCAGAACTAGCGACGTGATTTTCATTGATATATTTGAGCTGATATTTACCAAATTCAATCATATCTTCATGCTGTAAAACATATTTTTTAATGGTTTTACCATTCACCATCGTACCGTTGGTACTGTTTAAGTCTTCCAAAAATGAGTCGTTGCCAATGGTCACAATCACTGCATGCACGCCACTTACCGCCAAATTATCAATATGTATTTGGTTGCTTGGTCGGCGGCCAATCGTCATGCGCTCTTTATCGAGTGCAAATTCGCCCAGCGAATTACCGTCTAATAAAAAATGTAACTTTGCCATAATAACCCTTAATTTTGACCAATCAAGTTTTGACTTAATTGGAACATTTACTGCATTTTAATCAAATTTACTCAAATTTATCGTGATGAATTGGTTGCTTTTTCACTTTACCGAACAGATTTTTTACCCACCCGCCCTCTGAACAAAATGGTTTGTTCACCATTGCAATCACCACTGAAATATTATCTTTACCGCCATGCTCATTTGCCGTCTGTACTAGCCTTGTGGCTGCGTATTCAATATTACCATTAGCATCTAATAATATTTTGCTAATCACCTCATCTTCAACCAAGTCGGTTAATCCATCCGAGCATAGCAAATAAATATCATCTACTTCTACCGCAAACTGTTGTACTTCTAAATCTACTTCTTCATCAATGCCAAGTGCACGCGTGACTAAATTTTTGTTGACGGAAATTTTTGCTTGCTGCGGCGTGATTAACCCAGCATTTAATTGCTCTTGCAACAAAGAATGGTCTTCTGTGATTTGCGTTAAAGTGCAATCACGCAGGCGATACATGCGAGAGTCACCAATATGGCCGACGATCAATTTATTGTCTGTAAAAATACCCACGACTAAAGTAGTACCCATGCCAGCACATTGCGGCTGCTCTTGCGATATTTGATAAATCGTCTCATTTGCGCGCTCTACAGCGTGTATCAACATTTGCGCTTCGGGGAGCAAGCCAGGCATAAACCTAAGCGCAGGCTTATGACGCATCGCCTCTGTAATTTCTGCCGTTAGCGTAAGTACGGCAATTTCACTCGCTACCTCGCCTGCTTTGTAGCCCCCCATACCATCCGCAAGCACCAGCAAACCGATAGACAAATCGCTGGCAACCGCATCTTCGTTATGATCGCGATGCAAGCCCACATCTGTTAATCGGGCAACACTAATCGCTTGTTCTACGTTCATACTTTAACAACCTTAACATGACATTTTCTTAAATCATCTGCAACTTCTTTACCCGTTTGATAACGGTTTTCTGCACTTTTTTCTAACAGTTTATTGATAACCATCGCTAAATCTTCTGCTAGCTCTGGGTTCACTTGACGAATATCTGCATGTGGCTCATTCGCGATTTTATACATTAAGGCAGCCATGGAATCGGCAGCAAAAGGTAACTCGCCTGTTAGTAAAGAGTACAAAGTGACGCCTAGTGAAAACAAATCCGATTTACCATCAATTTTTTTGCCTGATAATTGCTCTGGTGACATATAGCTTGGTGTACCCAACACAATACCCGTCTTGGTTTTAGAAGCATCGGTAATACGTGCAATACCAAAATCGGTGACTTTTACCACACCAGTATCTAACTCAACCATAATATTTGACGGCTTAATATCACGATGTACAACATTGCTGGCATGCGCATAATCTAATGCATCAGCCACTTTAATCACAATTTCTAACACTTGCTGAATAGGTAATAAGTTATCGGCTTTGGTGTGCAGCGCTAAATCTTTACCTTTTAAAAATTCCATCGCAATGTAAGCTAAATCATGCTCTTCACCAGCGTCATAAATAGTCACGATATTCGGGTGATTTAATCTGCCTGCAGTTTCAGCCTCACGGAAGAAGCGCGCTTTTACTTCGACTAATTCATCCGCGTCAAACGCGTCCGAAAGCGCCATGGTTTTAATAGCAACGATTCGGCTAATTTTAGGATCGCGACCTAAGTACACCACGCCCATTGCCCCTTTGCCTAATTCTTTTTCAACTTGGTAGCGCCCCAGCATGGGCTTTTCAATGGCGTTATTGTTTAGTATGAGGGTGCTCTCATTGGTACGTCCGCTGCTACCGCCAAATATCACCGTTTCTGCCATTTGCTTAGAACGTGAGATGCGTTGGGATAAGTCTTTGTAAGTTGGCTGAAAGCTAGCCATATAGTTAAATACGGCTTCTGCCTTATTAAATTGACGTTTACGTTCAAAATCTAAGCCCAAGCTGTATAAACCATCCATCACAGGTTCATCTACTGGGCATTTTCTAAAACGATCAAACGCCATATCTAATTGGCCTTGACTTTGAAACATTAAGGCCAAATTACGGTTACTTTCGGCAGAGTCGGCATCCGATTTTTCCTTACCTTTTTCTGTCATTAAGTAATGCTTTGTGGTTAACAGTGCGTGCCCAACTAACAGTAAAGCAATCGGCATCATCAACTGTAACCACCAGCCTTTTTGGGTCATTAAGACATATTGCGCTGTTATCAAAAGCAATACCAATCCAATGGTTATTGAGCCTGCGTTACCTGCTTTTAAACGCGGAAAAAGCCAGATTAAATAAGCAGAAATAAGCAGCCAAACCGCCAACTCTACCCAAATTGCCCAGCTAGGTGAAAGATAAAAATCTTCATTTAAAATACTGGCAACAGAATGTGCCAAGGTTTCAATCGGCTTCATATTGGCGGATATTGGTGTGACAAAACTATCGCCCACGCCATTGGCTGTCGCGCCTATTAATACAATTTTTCCTGCATATTTTTTTGCTGAAATTTTACCGTTAAGTACGTCATAAAATGAATCGATTGGAAATACAGGCTGATTGGCTTTATCGGCATAAAAGAATGTGTTCATTTGCAAAGCACGGTTTGTAGCAATCTTTAATTGGGCCAATTTTGACTGACCAAGAGTCACGCCTGGCTGACCATTTTCACCTAATTGCAAACCAATATCGCCAGCCGATAAATTCAGATATTTGGCGGCAATCTGTAAAGCGACTGATGGGTAATACTGATTGTAATAATTCAATACCAAAGGTTCAGCACGTATCGCGCCATCGATGTCTGGGCTGGCATTTAAATGCCCAACGGAAGTGGCCGATTCGGCAATAACAGATATGGGCAAAAATGCGTCATTTGCGGGTGTTAAGTAGGCGGCATCTTGCTCATCACCAGCAACATTGGTTAATTGATTTTTAGCGATATAAGCTGGGAATGGCGCATCTGGATTACCAAGCGGCTCACCAATCACAAATGGCATGGCCAGCACCACATTATTAGCGGCTTTCATGCTGGCGGCTAAAGTCGCATCGGTATTGAGCTGCGTTTGCGCTTCTAAAATAAGCGTATTGAGTTGTGGTGCTGAATTTGCAATATTCGATTTAGCAACAAAATCGGCGATTTTGTTGATATAACCTAGGCCAGGGTCAATTTGCGGCTCTAAAAAAAAAATGGTATTGCCGATTACTTTTGGCTTGGCGGCGGCCAATTTATCCAGCATTTTTGCTTGAATATCACGCGGCCACGGCCAACGACCAATATTGGCGATACTTTCATCATCAATCGCAATAATCGCGATTTTATCGCCTGCATCACGGTAAGACGCGCCCACCCCAAAATCATAAGCTACGCGTTCTAAACTTTGCAAAAAGCTACCTCCACTTGCCAATAAAAAGGCAAGTGATAGTGCGCTGGCTAAAAACCAGTCTGATTTCCAATACAATTTTGGCAAGCGCTAACCTCTCATGGCAATTATTAAGCGCTGTTTAATTAACGAACAACTTTAAAATTGCTTATATTTTTATGCAATCAAACTAATGCAAATAAAGAAAGGCCAAGTACATCTTGTAAGTACATCTTGTTAGTGAAGATACACCCAAAAGCAATGTTGATTAGTGCGCTACCGAACAAACACGCTAACGCCTGAACTCTTGTGGCCTCACTGCTGCTGCCACTTTATCTAACACACCATTAATATACTTATGTCCATCTACGCCACCGTAAAGCTTAGCCAACTCTACGCCTTCATTAATCGCCACGCGATATGGAATGGTCATATCAAACATCAACTCAAACGAAGAAATACGCAGAATGGCATGTTCTACTGGGCTTAATTCTTGTATTTTTCGATCAATAAACGTTGCTACCTGACCATCTAGCTCAATCACTTTAGCGGTAACACCTTCTAACAAATGCTTAAAATAGGCCTCATCTGCTTTTGCATACTCAGGGTCTTCTTTAGCATCCGCAATAATTTGCTTTATCTCAGAAGCATTAATCATGCCACGATAAACTGCTTTTAACACCAACTCGCGCGATTTACGGCGGTTCTGGCTGGTTTTCACTTTTTTGGCTGGCTTGACGGCTACTTCGGTTTTTGTGGCATCCATTGCATCGGCTCTAGGAATAATCATAGCGCGCGTACCAAATTAGCCATTTCAATCGCTACTTGTGCTGCCTCTGCGCCTTTAATATGCATACGTGCTAGGGCTTGGTCATCATCTTCGGTGGTTAAAACCGCGTTGGCAACAGGAACACCTGTGTTCAACTGAACTTCTGAAATACCGCGTGCAGACTCGTTTGCCACCACTTCAAAGTGATACGTTTCACCGCGAATAATCGCGCCTAATGCAATCAACGCATCAAAGCGCTCACTCAAAGCCATGTGCTGCAAAATCAGTGGTGTTTCTAATGCACCAGGCACTGTAGCGATGCGAATATCTTCTGCCGCAACGCCCAATTTTAAAAGTTCAGCATAACAAGCCGTTAATAAACCATCGCCAATATTGCTATTAAAGCGTGATAATACGACGCCTACTTTTTTGCCTGCGCCATCTAAATTGATTTGAATTTTGTCCAATTGAGTCTCTATATCTGCCTAAAACGTCTATTTTACCTTAAGTTGAGTGACACAATTCGTCAGTGTTTTGATGAATGTAATTTTGCATGACTTAAATTAAGAAAATAAAGCCCACGCTTTTTGTACTGTGCTCCAGACGCCATAGCTAATCGGAATTAAAACCGCAGCCCACGCCAGCTTAACCAATAGAGGATGTTGCTGCTGATTGTTACCATTAGTGCTTTTAAGTGCGCCGTTTTGCATAGATTTTTCATGTGCAACTTGACGTTCTGTTTCTAATTCCAGGTCGGTCATAAAATAATGATCCGCTACTGGCCTGACCAATAGGTTCGCAATAAAACCAATCACCAGCATGCATGCCAACACCATAAAAATGGGTGCGTAAATTTGGTCAAATGCTACGCCCGCCTCTAGGCGTGTATCGTGCATATAATTCACCACTACTGGCCCCAAAATACCTGCTGTAGACCAAGCAGTGAGTAAACGGCCATGAATCGCACCCACAAATTGCGTACCAAACATATCGGCCAAATAAGCGGGAATTGTGGCAAAGCCGCCGCCATACATGGATGCAATCACACAAAAACTGGCTACAAATAAAGCCAATGATTTTAAGCCAGCCAGATAAGTGGCGCTGCAGTACAAAATGGCACCAAGCGTAAAAAATATAAAATAAGTACGCTTACGACCCAGCTTATCCGATGAACTTGCCCAGCCAATACGTCCAAAAATATTAAATAATGAAATCAACCCTACAAAGCCCGCTCCTACCGCCGCGGCGGCGGCCGTCATGGCTTCATCTTTTTTAATATCGGCAAATCCAATACCTGCCTGATTAATCAATGCCCCACCAAATGTCTCTTGCAACATAGGCGCTGCGGCACCAATAATGCCAATGCCTGCAGACACATTCATGCACAACACAATCCACAGCAGCCAAAATTGTGGTGTTTTATGCGCTTTATTTAAATGTACATGGCGGGTAGCAATCATGGTGTTATTTTGCGTGGCTGGTGGCGTCCAGTTGGCTGGTTTCCAGCCTGTTGGCGGCACACGGTAACCAAGGCTTCCGCACAACATAAATACGCTGTAAATCATCGCCAACACCACAAAAGTTTGCCAAACACCAACGCTGCCATCTTCTGCAAAATATGCCATTAATTTAGTGGCCAATGGCGAGCCGATCATCGCGCCGCCGCCAAAACCCATAATCGCCATGCCTGTTGCCATGCCGCGCCTATCGGGAAACCATTTAATTAAGGTAGAAACAGGCGAAATATAGCCCAAGCCCAAACCAATGCCGCCAATCACACCGCTACCCAGCCACATTAACCATAATTGATGCGCATAAACGCCATAAGCAGAGATCAGCAAACCACCACACCAGCACAAAGTAGACACCAAACCCGCTTTGCGCGGGCCAGCGCGCTCTAGCCAGCCACCCCACAATGCTGCGGAACAGCCTAATAATACAAAAAACAGCGTATACATCCAACCCAAATCGAATTGGGTCCAATTGCAATCGATGGCAAATAAGGCTTTTGCTGTACCCGCTAATTTTTCACTAAAGTTGGCTGCACCTGCGGCACAAGTGGCTAAGGGTTTACCATCTTCACCCATTAGCGCATTGCCAAGCGGCTTCCAAAACACACTAAATCCGTAAGCCATACCAATGGATAAATGCACAGTCAAAGCGGCTGGTGGCACTAACCAACGATTAAAATTTGCGTTTGCAGTAATGTGTTCTTTTGATAAAAAATCTGCCATGCTAACCCCTCAATTAGATGCTGCTTATTATGAATTTTAAGCTTATTAATTCCGATGTTACATATTGTTACAATACAGCAAAAATGGCAATTCGCACGCAATATTAACCCACACATGCGTCAAAAAAATAGTTAAAATTTGTCATTAATATGTCATATTAAAGTCACAAAATAGCGTCGCTAGATTAATCAACACCAAAGTGATTGGAACGAGAGAATGCCAGCAAATATTTTAGTGATAGAAGACGAACCAGCGATACAAGAGTTGCTTGCGCTGAATATTACCCAAGCCGGACACAATGCCTTACGCGCTTTAACAGTTGAACATGCGCAAGAATTATTGCGCGAAACCATGCCAGATTTGATTTTATTGGATTGGATGTTGCCAGGCATGAGCGGCATTGAATATGCGCGCCGCTTGAAATCAGATAACCTAACAAAATCTATACCGATTATCATGTTAACTGCGCGTGGCGATGAGTATGACAAAGTACGTGGTTTAGAAGTGGGTGCGGATGACTATGTCACCAAGCCATTTAGCCCACGTGAATTAAACGCGCGCATTAAAGCGGTATTGCGTCGTCGCGCACCGCAAATGACTGATGACCCAATTGAAATTCAAGGCTTATTACTAGACCCAACCACGCACCGCGTGACAGGTAATTCTGCCAATATTGATTTAGGCCCAACTGAATTTAGATTACTGCATTATTTTATGAGCAACGCAGAGCGTGTGCATACCCGTAGCCAATTGCTGGATAAAGTATGGGGCGACCGCGTATTTGTAGAAGACCGCACCGTGGATGTACATATTCGCAGGTTACGTAACGCTTTGGCGGTTTCTGGCCACCAAGATTTAATTCAAACCGTGCGTGGATCGGGTTATCGCCTTTCATCACAAATCAATTAAGTAATCTCTCATCATATAAGGCCGCCAAAATTGTTAATAATTTGGCGGCCTTATTCACAAAAGCCTTAAAAAAGCTCGCTATAATAGCGACAGTTAATTCAACGTGAGCAACTGTGCAAGATATTCGCTGGAATGCATTTTGGTTAATTTCATCGCTAAGCGTGCTCTGCTTAGTGATATGGGCAGCTGCTGACGCTGAAGCTGCTCTTATTTTTTTTAGCGCTGGTTTATTTTGCTACCTCATTGGTCATTTATATTGGCTACATAAACTGCATATTTGGTTAAAAAAACCAGTGCTTAATCATATGCCCAATGGCTCGGGTATTTGGGAAGACATATTCGCTTCGCTTTATCAAGAGCATCGTAAAAATTCGCGCAATCAAACTCAATTAAGCTCTACCTTAGAGCGTTTTCGGCATGCTGCAAGTGCTTTACCTGATGGTGTGGTGGTACTCAATAGCGATAACGAAATTGAGTGGTGCAACCCGCCAGCCGAAAATCAACTTGGCCTAAATTTAAGACAAGACCAAAACCAGCCCATCAATTATTTAGTGCGCCATAGCGATTTTGTCAGCTATTTGCAAGCCCAAGAGTATGGCGACCCAATCAAATTAAAATCGTGGCGCAACCCCGATATCACACTAGAAATTCAGTTAATCCCTTTTGGTAGCAAACAAAAGTTGCTCATTTGCCGCGATGTGACATCGCTAGAAAAAACTGAAACCATGCGCCGCGATTTTATTGCTAACGTATCGCATGAATTACGTACACCACTAACTGTAGTAGGCGGTTTTTTAGAAACGCTGGGTGATATGGATGGCGCCGTGCCCGAAAGCTCTAAAAACTATTTCGGCATGATGCTAGACCAAACTGGCCGCATGCGCCGCATTATTGAAGATTTACTGACACTATCGACGATTGAAAGCAATGTACAAAGCCCTGACGACAACGAAATTGATATGGCAAAACTGCTGAATCAGATTCAAAATGATGCCAAAGGTTTAAGTAAAAGCCTGCATAAATCGCCACATCGCATTCACCTAGAGTTAGATGCAAATATCAACATTAAAGGTGGACAAGAAGAGCTTTACAGCGCGTTAAGCAATTTAACCAGTAATGCAGTGCGTTATACGCCCGAAGGTGGCGATATTTTTATTGGCTGGCATCTGCGCGACAATCAAGCGGTGTTTAGCGTGCGTGATACGGGAATTGGCATTGAACAGCAACACATTGATAGGCTGACCGAACGCTTTTATCGTGTAGATCGTAGCCGTAGCCGTGAAACAGGCGGCACAGGCTTGGGCTTGGCAATTGTTAAACATATTTTAAGTCGCCATCAAGCGCGGCTAGAAATCGAAAGCGAATGGGGCGTTGGCAGCACATTTAGCATCGCTTTTCCCAAAGTGCGCGTCGTGCAAAAAATAACTGAGCCCGTTGTGTGAGATTTGTTTATTGGCTCATTATATGTGGGTTAATTTCGTGCGGTTTCTTAAGCGCATGCGCAACCAACTCGCCTGTTGAAAATAAGCCGATTCCAGAACGAGGTGATAGAAGTTCTGCCAACCAATTAGCAAAAAATGATTTCGATCGCATGGCCGATGTTGAGCTGGCTGAAAATACGCAAAGCTTGCGCTTACTAATGACCAAACTCTATAAACGCAACCCGCATGAATTGGCAAAAAGCACCTCTGACCCTGCTGAAAAAATGGTAGATTGGATTTTTGATGGCGAGTTACAACACCATTTTCAATTTAAAGAAATCGATAATAAACAAGGCACTGACGCCATTTTTTTAGCCTTTGATGCTAATTATCAAGGCGACCGTGTATTGCCATTTATTGTGGGCTTACACACCATGTTATTAAAAGCGCATGGCAATAAAAAGGAATTTTTTCTCACCGATAGCATCAATCCGCAACACATTTATAACGTGGCGCGTAATATTGAAATCGCCGCATGGAAGCTTTACACCAGCCGTGATGCAAACGGCAATTTATATCTGATTTCAAACGAGTTAAGTAATACCGAACGCAATTTAAGCTTTGAACGCGAATTTGGCAAAATGATTGGCCGTACCGATTTATATGCCATCAGCTTGGCCGAAAAATCACAGCGCTTAATCTCGCGTGTGATACAAAGTATCGCCACAGCGGTTTTTTTACCGTTTTAAACACGTTAAGTATTTGATATTTATAGTAAATTTAAGGGGCGCAAGCCCCTTTTTATCTGGCTTATTTTGAATCCTGTACAGCTTGAGTATTTGAAGATAAGTTTTTATTTAAAAATCGTCTAATCTCAAGCGCAATTTCGTTCACATGACTTTCTAGCGCAAAATGCCCTGCGTCATATAAAAACACTTCCGCATTTGGGTTGTCGCGCTTAAACGCTTTTGCGCCTGCTGGAATAAAAAGGGGATCATTTTTGCCCCATACCGCCAGTAATGGCGGATGCTGTTTGCGGAAATACGCCTGAAATTTGGGATACAAAGCCACATTGCTCGCATAATCTAAGAATAAATCCAGCTGAATTTCCTCATTATCTGGCCGTGCTAAAAACAGCGAATCCATCAAATAGCCCTCTGGTGCAATGAGTGTTTTATCGGGTGCGCCATTTAAATATTGATAAGTTTTAATCGCATCAGGCTTTAAAAATGCGCGTAATGGTTCGCGATTCGCAACTGTTGGCGCTTTCCAATATTGCTGAATTGGGCTCCAGTCGGTCCCCAAACCTTCTTCATAGGCGTTGCCATTTTGACTAATAATCGCGGTAATACGCTCTGGATGCGCCAGTGCAATGCGCAAGCCGACAGGTGCACCGTAATCGAACACTTGAATCGCAAAACGTTTTAACCCAATAACTTGCGTAAAGTTATCCATTGTCTTTGAGATATTCTCAAATGTATATGGATAACTTTTTCGGTCAGGCGCATCAGATAAACCAAAACCTGGCAAATCGGGTGCAACTATATGATAGCGATCAGCCAGCAAAGGAATCAGATTTCTATACATATGCGACGAAGTTGGAAACCCATGCAGCAATAAAATAGTTGGGGCAGACGGATCACCTGCCTCGCGGTAGAAAATTTTAGTGCCAGCTACATTTGCATATTGATAGTGAACAATAGATGAGGATAGTTTTGTATATTGTGTGTGCTTTGCAGCGTCAGCGGCTTGGGCAGTAAAGGCGGCTGTAAATGCAATAAAAGATAATGTAATCATCAATAAACGTGAAATAAACATTTTAAAATACTCCAATAGTTAACATAATTGTAACTACTAAAATATTATATTAATAGTTACATGTCCATATTCACATAGGCAATGTAACTTGTCAATTATATTTTTAAAGGTTACTATTTCTAGCTGTATCTTTCTGTTATCAAATACGATGCAACCATTATTTATTGCCGATCATTTAGCACTCGATTTTATCAATAGCGCCTATGGCGTTAAGCCTAATCACGTTGAACATTTGAATCATGATGAACAAGTGATTGCTTGGTTACGCGATGCAAAAGTGCTGTCAGAAAATAGCCATCTACCATTAGTTAAAAAGCCCGGGCAATTGCTGAAGTCTGCTTTGTATTTGCGCGAAAACGCGCGTGAGCTATTGTTGTTGCGTAGCCGCCAGTTGGCTGGTGATGCAACGCTAATCAATCAATTACTTGCGCGTAGCAGCGCTTATCAGCAAATCGTCTGGCAAGCGCCAGATACGCCAGAGTTAGTGCAGCACCGTAATTTTTTAACGCTGGAAGATGTGTTAATTCCTGTGGCGGAATCTATTGCAAGCCTTTTAGTAGAGGGTAATTTTGCATTGATTAGAAAATGTGAAAATCCAGAATGTTCTTTGTGGTTTTATGATAAAACCAAATCGCATCAAAGACGTTGGTGCAGCATGGCGGTATGTGGTAACCGCATGAAAGTGGCCGCGTTTCGCGCCAGAAAAACAGATACAAACGCTGTTGATTAATGATTATCTATTCATTATATTTACTTCGGCAGCTCGCATCGTTGTCGACAAAAGCTGCTGTTGCTTTTTAATAAAACCAATTGCTTTACCCTTTTCTACTTACATTAGCCGGCGTATGCGCCACCGTTTTAGTACCAATCACACGGCCAATTTCGTTGCCTGATTTATCGTAAAAAATAATAGCTGGCAGTGCTTGTTTATCTAAGCCCAACTCTTCCGCATAGGTTTTTACTTGAGACTCCAAGGGCACCATTAATAAGGGCAAATAACCTGGATTGTGCGCAACCTGCTCTGATAACAAAAAAGCGGCATCTGCTGCAACTGCACCGCGATCTGACACCACCATAATTACGCCTTTTTGACTTTTAACTGCTTTACTCAGCATTTGCGTGTGCATATCTTTCACAATCACATTTGCTGTTACATTTAGCGCCGCCACTGCCAATAACCCAGCGATTAAAAACGGAATCTTGGTAGAACTATTCATGATGAATCTCCTTAATGACAGCGTCATTGCTGTCATTATTGATTAGCATAAGCCGTGCCAAGCCTGATATTAATTGAGCATGTCGCATCACAATACAATAATGCTCTGCAAGCCAATCAACAGGCTATTTCAGATTTTTTATTACTTAAAATCAACCAGTTAATTAAAATCAGTTTTGCCATAAAGCAGTGCAAATGGCTTAAATTAGTGCATGATATTTACGTCTTAATTAACACCATTTTTCTGTTTTTTTAGGTGAGAATATTGATTAAAATAGAATGCAAATATTCAGCTATATATGCACTTTTTATTGCGGCAATTTATTCGTCAAGTTTTTCTATTGGCAGCATGTAAAGCAATAAAAAAGGGCTTAACGCCCTTTTTTATTGAATACTTAACCTGATTTTTTACTCAAATTTTCAGATTAACTTTTTGCTTCATTATTGCGCTGCAGCAACTGGTGCTGGCTCTGCCACAAAAATTTCTACACGGCGGTTTTTTGCTTTATTTGCAGCAGTATCATTTGATGCAATTGGCTCACGTGAACCACGGCCATCAATCGCCACACGGCTTGAAGCCACACCGCGTGATGATAAATAATCACGCACACTTGCCGCACGATTTAACGATAACGGATTATTCACCGCATCAGTACCTGTGCTATCGGTGTGGCCGATAATCGTGACATTACTATTAGGCGTGTTAGCCAAACTAGTCGCAAACGTATCTAAAATCGTTCTGAAATTTGATTGAATATCTGCACGACCTACCGCAAAAGAAATATCACTTGGAATATCCAGTTTTAAGCGATTGTCAGAAGTTTGAGAAACCGCAACACCCGTACCCGCTGTCGCCTCTTCCATTTGACGTTTTTGCTCTTCTTGACGCTTAGTCCACACATTACCCGCTACCGCGCCAACACCAGCACCAACCGCCGCACCAATTGCCGCACCCTTGCCTTTACCAGCAATCGCACCCACAACCGCACCAACGCCAGCACCAATACCAGCGCCTTTTGCAGTACCTTTTTGCGTCTCTGTCATATTAGCGCAACCGCCCAATACAAACGCCACTAACGCAGAACCAACAATTAATTTATTACGCATATGATTTACCTTTTGAAAAAACTCGACCGAGCAGTATTTGACTGGATATTTAGATTGCTAAAGTGCGCTACACGCACCCTAGCAAAATTGAACTGTATTTATTTAGGCTTACTTACTACTTTCTGCAGCACCCTCAATTTTTTCGCCGCCTTTTTGAATATCTTTACCTGCGCCAGCAAAAGTATTGCAACCAGTTACAACAACCGCAAAAGCCAGAATTAACAATGTGCTCAATAATTTCATTTTGTATCCCTTAAAGTTTAGTTAAAAATCGTTTAAAACCGTTCTATGTATCCTGATTGAATATTACTAAGCATTCATTTCAATCAACATCAGCAAACACTTAATTTGTTGTCAGACAATTCTGACAACAGTCGCTAAATTCCGCTGTTATTCTGAGCATCATAATTGCCTAGATTCCCGCCTACACAGAAATGACGAAACTAGAAAGATTAGCCAATAAAAGCATCAATAGTGAAACTGAAATGGTGTTGACCTTCAATCCCCTGCTACCGCGCCTGTGCTGCACTCAAAAGTTGGGAGTTTTTAGCGAGGACCTGTTTGAGCACCGCAACAAGCCACGTTTTGTGTGGCTTGTTAGGGCGAGTTCCGCAGCGCCCAACTTTTTACAGCAGCGCATGAACCAAGCGGTAGGGGGTAGCCTTTTCTTTGGTTACTTTCTTTTGGCTAAGCAAAAGAAAGTAACTCGACCGTCGCGCGAGAGCGACATAGTGCTTATACTTAATAAACAAAACTTATATTTGAGGTAAGTAGCTATGAAGTTAGCTCAAGATAAATATATTAATGTGTTATCGGAAATAAAAAAACGAACAGCCGTAATTGATGCCATTCATCGAAAACAAATAAACTCACTATATGAAGCTACAACTATAGAAACCGCATATCTTCAACTTAGGAAAATACTTGAATTAATTGCTTTTGGCTCTTTGATAGCCAATATATCTGTTTACTCAAAACAGTATGTAAAATTTTCAACTCACTGGAACGCATCTTTAATGCTAAAAGATATGGAGAGAGTTAATCCTAATTTTTACCCGCAACCAATTATTCAAGCTATTAGCAAAGACCCTAATTACGCTTCTGAATGGTCAAAGCCTAAAGATGGTTATTTAACAAAGGATGATTTCTTAGAGCTTTATGAAAAATGTGGCCGCATGATGCATGCAGAAAATCCATATGGGGCGAAAATAGATTACGACAAGTATAGAGAACAACTACCCATTTGGAGGTCAAAGGTTGTTCGTTTATTAAATGCTCATACTATTACACTTATAAACGATACAAATCTGTACTTATTCCAAATGGGTAATAAAGATTCAAATCCTAGTTACAATATTTTTGGTTTAATCAATGAAACTACGTACATGAAATGAAACTTCTAACCCAACTCCACCTCTACCAAATTATCTGAAAACGTAGTCGAATGCCCCATATCCCCAAACTCCGCTGAACTAATACAATTCACCGTTCCCTTATTTAACTGGCGCCAATACCCCAGTGTTGCCACCACAATGCCAGGATTCACATCTTTAGTAATGCGCGCATCACCCTCAAACGCACCACGGTCATTAAACACACGTACTTTTGCGCCATCTGCAATACCGCGCATGTCAGCATCTGCCGCGTTAATCATCACAAATTGCTCGCCTTGGCCTTTGATTTTTTCGGTTACATTGGCATAGCAAGAATTTAAAAAGCCGTGACTTTTGGGTGAAATAATACTTAACGGATATTTTGCCGCTAAATTTGGGTTAACTTCTGCCGATTCGCGCGAGGCTACATAATCTGGCAGCGCATCTAAATCTTCACCCGGCTGAAAGCCTTCATACATTTGGCGGAATGGCCCTGCCACAAAGTTTTTAGCACCTTCTACCAAGAACATGCATTTGCCCGTTGGCGTAGGAAAGTTACCCTCTTTGTGTGGCGCGCGATTATCTTTTGTGCCAACATTAAGCCTTGCAAAACCATGCTCGCGTAAATAGGCTAAATCAATACCGTCGCAGGCTGGTGCATCCCAATTCACATAGTTTTCCAAACACTCGCCGTCTGACCATTTAAAGTTATCTTCTTCAAAACCCAAACGTTTTGCCAAGCGGCGGAAAATCTCGTTGTTAGAAATTGCCTCGCCCGGCGCTTCTACACATTTTGCGTTATAGGTAAGGTACAAATGCCCCCAGCTTAAAATCATATCTTCCATCTCTGCGCCCATGGTGGCTGGCAACACAATATCCGCATAAGCCGCGGTATCGGTAATAAAGTGGTCGGCCACAATGGTGAACAAATCTTCGCGCTCTAAGCCTTTCACAATTTTGTCAGTTTCGGGCGATTGCGTGACAGGGTTGGTATTCCAAATCATGATGGATTTAATTGGCGTTTTCAGTTTAGTTTCACCTGTGAGTACGCGACCCAACTGCAATATATTCGCGACTTGTGTGCCCTCTGGGATTAAATCTGGGCGGCAAATCACATCAAATTTATACGGGTGCTCCCACACGGGAAATTGCAAAATACCACCGCCCACTTTTCGCCAAGCACCAGTGAGCGCAGGCAAGCAGGTAACGGCGCGAATGGCTTGGCTGCCGCCATAACTGCGCTCTAGCGCCACGCCAATACGAATGGCAGAGGGCGTAGCGGTGGCGTATTCACGGGCAAGTTTGCGAATATCATCGGCTGCGATACCTGTGATTTTTTCTGCCCATTCTGGCGTGCGGGTTTTGGCGCGTTCTGCAAGTTCTTTGTAGCCAACGGTGTAATTATCAATGTAATCTTGGTCTTGCAAACCTTCACTAATAATCACGTTCATCATGGCCATGGCTAACGCGCCGTCGGTGCCAGGTTTTGGCGCAATGTGCCAATCGGCTTCTTTAGCGGTTTTAGAGGCATAAGAATCGATAACGACGACTTTTGTGCCCTTTTTTTGCGCTTCATGAATGATATGCCAGTGGTGCAAATTGGTCGAAACCGAATTACACGCCCAAATAATGATGTATTTGCTATGAATAAAACTTTCTGGGCAAACACCTGCAGTTGGTCCAACGGTGAGTAGCCAAGCAGTGCATGAACCTTCACCACAAAAGGTACGCTCAGTCACCGTTGCGCCCAAACGCGCAAAAAATGCATCGCCACCGTTTAAGCCATGCACTAAACCTTGGTTACCCAAATAGCTGGCAGGCATAATCGCTTGCGAACCATCGGTTTTAATAATACTTTGCCATTTATCAACAATGGTATCGAGAGCTTCATCCCAAGTGATTCTGGCAAATTGCTTGCTGCCTTTTGGCCCAGTGCGTTTCATTGGGTAAAGCAAGCGGTCTGGGTGGTAGTGACGTTTTTCGTAATCTTTGAGTTTGACGCATAAACCGCCACGCGTCATGGGGTGATCAGGGTTGCCCTTAACCGAAATAAGCTTTTCATTTTGCACGCTGTAAACCATGCTGCAAGTATCGGGGCAATCATGCGGACAGCCGCCATGAAAGGTTTTAATGGAAGTATCGACTGGCGCATTCATTTTAAAAAATCTCCTCAAATGATTTAAAACTACTTTGTTTTTGTGTGATAAATCTTACTATATACCTAGTTGTATACTCTCGCAATTTTTTATAGGTTTTACATAAAACGCGATTAAAATAAGCAGATGAATATGACAAAAAACCAGCCTTTACCGCTATTAAATAACTTAACACCCAGCCAGTTTTTGGCTGAATATTGGCAAAAAAAACCACTGCTCATCAAAAACGCTATTCCTAATTTCACTGGCTTACTAAGCCCTGAAGAGTTGGCTGGCTTAGCTTGTGAGGATGATGTGCAAGCCAGAATCGTGCAGAAAAAGGCCGATAAGTGGTTGGTCAAAAATGGCCCATTTAACGATGCCGATTTTAGTAAGCTGCCCAACAAGGATTGGACTCTGCTAGTACAAAGCGTCAATCATTACTTGCCCGAGGCGACTGCATTATTAAACCAATTTGATTTTATCCCAAAAGCGCGTTTGGATGATTTGATGGTGAGCTATGCGCCCGATGGTGGTGGCGTGGGCGCGCATGTAGATAGTTATGATGTATTTTTATTGCAAGGCAGCGGACGCAGAAACTGGAAAATAAGCAGTCAAACAGATTTAAGCTTAATAGAGGGTGCGCCTTTAAAAATACTGAAAAACTTTGTATCGGAACAAGAATGGGTATTAGAGTCTGGCGATATGCTTTACTTGCCACCGCAAATTGCGCATTGGGGCGTGGCGGTGGGTGATAACTGCATGACGTATTCAATTGGTTTTAGGGCGCCCAAAACGCAGGAGCTGATGGATGAATTTTTAAGCTATTTGCAAGATAACTTAACCCTAAAAAACACCCAAAATCTTTTATATAGCGACCCAGATTTGCAATTAGCGAATCATCCAGCAAAAATTGACGAATTAATGGTGAGTAAAGTCAGCACTATGCTGCAAAAAATTAATTGGGATAACAATCATGTGGCGGATTTTTTAGGTAAATATTTGACTGAGCCTAAGCCAGACGTATTTTTTGAGCCCGCGCGCAAGTTAAGTCTGCCGAAATTTATGAGCCAATTACAACAAAAAACGTTGATGCTGAATTTAAAATCGCAAATGCTGTTTACGGATAACGGCTTTTATTTGAATGGTGAAAAGCTAACAATTCCAGATAACTTAATTGCTTGTATGCAAGACTTGGCTAATCAGCGTTATTTAAATGTGAGCAGTCAAACGAATGATATTCAAATTCAGCTTGCTAACGCTTTGTATGACAGCTATTTGGCAGGTTATATTGGCTTTGATTAAAAGGTGATGATATGGAACAAACAGAACTCATACCCAACACCGTATTAATGGGTGAGCGCAATTATGCGCTGGCGTTGGACATAGTGATTGCAGAAGCAACTCACGATTTGTGTGTGTTTGACCAAGACTTTGGCAAGGGCGATTATGCCAGTTTAAAACGCTACAACTTAATGCATGCTTTTTTGCAAAAAGGTGAACAAGTAAAACTCTCCATCATTTTACAAAATACGCATTTTTTTACTGTTAACTGCCCGCGCTTGATGGATTTATTGCGTATTTATGGCCATAAAATGACGGTGTATGAAACCAATGACTTTGCCAAAATTGCTAAAGACTGTTTTGTGATTGCCGATAAGCAACATTACTGCCGCCGTTTTCATATTGACCAAGCGCGTTTTAAGTACGCGCTAAATGATAGTGACACTAGCACTAGCCTGCTTTTACGTTTTGATGAGCTATTAGCAGAAACGACTGAGGCGATTTCAGTGACTAAATTGGGGCTTTAAAATACCGTGCAAAAAATATTACCGTGTTTTTTAGTGTTAAGTCTTGCGCTTATCAGCGTGCAGGTTGCGGCTGAAACCGAATTTAAAATCATTACCTTGCAACACCGTTTTGCTAGCGACATATTACCGACTATTTCACCGATGGTTGGTTCGGATGGCACGGCTACTGGTATTGATAATCAGCTGATTTTGCGGGCGCAGCCTGAGCGTATGCGCGAAATTGAAGCTACTATAGAAAAATTGGATGCCGTTAGAGTGAATCGCCGAATTACCGTTAGCAATAGTTTGCAGCAAAACAGTCAATCAGACCGTGCTGAAGCCAATGGCACCGTCAGTATTGGCAATACGACGATTTCGAATAATAGACGCATACAGCGTAATGGCGGACGCATTGAAATTGAACGCAATACCAGCAGGACGCGCCAAAGCGGTAGTCAGTTTATTAACGTGCTAGATGGCGAGCGTGCGTTTATTAGCAATGGGCAAATAGTGCCGTTTACGCAAGAGTGGGTTAGCATCACCCGCCGCTACATTCAAGTTGATCGCATCACTGATTGGCAAGAAGTAACCACAGGCTTCGCAGTACGTCCACGCACGATTGGTCATCAAGTTGAATTAGAAATTACGCCGCGTATTGCGCGTCTTAATCAACAAGGCTTTATTGATTTTGAAGAGTTGACTACAGTCGTACGCATAGGGCTAGGTGAATGGCTGGATATTGGCGGCGCAATGCAAAATAAAGACGAAATTAGCCGCAAAATATTGGGGATTTACGCTGCTACAAACACACAAAATAGTGGCTTATCGATTAAAGTAGACTGAGCTTTTAGGCAAAGCAGGCTCACTATTTAAGACTTTTTTGAGATTTATGCGATAAATTGTTGCAAACCAACATATTTTCACTAAAAAAAGTTTCGTATAATCAAAAATATACTGGAATTTTCTATAATTACTGGTAAAATTCGTCACATTCGGTCGGGCTAAAGGTGGTCCACCGTAATTGGTTAAACTTTTAGTCTACTCTCTCTGTTAAGGAATATAAAAATGACACGTTCTGCCCTATTAGCTGCATTATTAGCACTTGCATTAACTGCCTGTGGCGAAAAACCTGCTGAAGAAGCTCCTGCTGCTGAAGCACCAATGGAAGCGCCAATGGAAGCGGCTCCTGCTGCTGAAGCACCAATGGAAGCTGCTCCGATGGAAGCTGCACCAATGGAAGCTGCTCCTGCTGAAGCGCCAATGGAAGCGGCTCCTGCTGCTGCAGAATAATTCAATCAATTCATTTTGACTGAATGAAAAAGCCGACTTTATGTCGGCTTTTTTTATGGGCTGATTTTAAGTGCTTTTTTGTGAGTACTGGCAACTGCTTCAAAGTTGTCGCTGCTAGCGCTTTAATTTAATCGCTTATTTAGTAAACTCGATTAATTAATTTAAACTGCGCCAATCAAGACCCTCATGTTGTTGCGCGATGCCTATCCAATCTGGCGCGCAATTTAATACTGCACTTAACGAATCCTTTACCAAAGCTTGTGTATTGTTTTTAGCACTTAAGTGAGCGGCAACGATATGCTTTAACTTAGAATTGTCTAATTTTGATAGCAACTGCGCTGCACTGGCATTATCCAAATGCCCCAGCCGACTGCTTACTCGCCTTTTAAGTGTCCAAGTGTAAGGGCCATTTTCTAGCATCGCTAAATCGTGATTGCACTCTAATAACAGTGCATCGCTTTGCGTTAATATCTGCTCAATATGCGTTGTGGATGCACCAGCATCGGTTAATACCCCCAACTTTTTTTGGCCATCATAAAAACTAAACTGCGTTGGTTCACGCGCATCATGCGGCACGGGATAAGGCGTGATTTCTAAATCTTGAATGGTAAAGTTGGTATGGCTATCAATAATATTAAGTTGAATATGGATATTTTCTGGCAGATAGCGTTCACACATTTTGAGTGTGCCGTGTGATAGCCAAACAGGAATGTTATATTTTGCAGCGAACTTAAAGGCCCCTTTAGCGTGGTCGTCGTGCTCATGGGTGACTAAAATACCACTGATTTGCTCTGGCAATAAATCCAGCTTTTGCAGTCGAGTGACTACTTCTTTAAGGCTGAACCCACAGTCTAGCAACAGCCGTGTCGACTGTTGCTCAATCACCGTGCAGTTGCCTGCGCTACCACTACCAATTGAGGCGAATCTCATTTAGCAAAAAAGCGCTGGCGATGTAAGTCTATTATCTTAGCTGATCATACATCAGTGAAATAATACGATTTGCCGTGGTAGTACGACTGCGTTTATCATCTTTATCCACCACATTGACGCGAGTACCGCCTGTTTCAGACTCTGCCACTTTAATGCGATATTGCTTAGAAGGGTCCGTTTTGCCGTCATCACCTTTCCAAAATTGCAATTTTTCGGTGAGTGATTTACTTTCTTTCACATCTGCATTTTTGTCCTCGTCATCGTCGCGCCAAAAAGCCAGCGTATCAATCACCCCTTTTTTCTTTTTCGGGGTGTTGTCAATATCCACATCGGTGTATCGAACAAAAAACGTTCCATTTGAGCGATCTTTATCTTCAATCACAAAGCCAATTCTATCCAGCGCCAAGCCGACACGGCGCCAGCCACGGTCAAACGGGTCATTCAAATTAAGAGTGACACTGCTATCCGCTTCTTTTACTACATCTGCACGCTTTTCTACTGCCGCGCTAGCCACAATCTCTTGTGAGCGGCTTTCTGCAATACCTAACTTAATCATTAATCGGCGTAATAATTCCGCATCAATTTCTAAGTCATCAGTTTTAGCTTTTACCTCTTGTTGATTTTCATTGCGATAACCTGTCGCATATTCACCAAAAGGTGTCCTCACCACATTGAGTCCATTATCTGGCGCGCCTTCTACCGTTCGATGCGACATATAAATTTCTGTTGTATTAGGCTCTGAGCCGTTCTCTAAACGGGTACGGTATTTTCTTCTGTCTGCTTCAAACGATAATTTATCTAAAAACTTATCAAATCTTTTTAGATAACTGCCTTTTTCATCTTGCGCTTTAATGGCATCAGCTTCTTTCCATTCTGTTTCCATTAAACCTATCTGCGCATCTTCAACCCTTACTGCAAAGCCTTGCTCAGCCCAAAATTCGCGCAATACTGGCCACACTCTTTCAGCCGGCGCATCAACCACTAGCCAGCGCTGCGCGCCCGCTTTTACCATACGCACACCATCTGGGTTTGCTAATATTTTTTCAACCCCAACTTCTTGCCCTTGTATAGATTGATTAAACTCTGAGAAACTAGTGCTGCCACCTGGCACGGCATAAGCATCGCTGGTTTTAACTGCAGTTAAGTCAGGCGGCACTTCTAATGGGCGCGATCTGCCAGCGCCTTTGTAATCTGAAGAAGTATCAAGAAACGGAATTGACTCGCAAGCCGTGACTAATGTTGTTAATAAAAGTACAGCTGTTATTTTTGGAACGAACTTCATAGTAAATTTCATTTTAATGACCACCATTTATACATTGCTATTTAATGTAGCGTTAAAAACAATTAACTTAACACAATTAATTTAGCTAAAAATTTCAGCACGTCTCATCGCGTGACGAAGCACGTCATGATACTGTGCAGACAAATTGACCATCGGTAATCGAATACCTGTTTTTATTAATCCCATTTGTTGCAACACCCATTTAGCTGGGATTGGATTCGCTTCAACAAACAACTTTTGATGCAGGGCAAATAATTTAGCATTAATTTCACAAGCTTTTTTTACATCACCCGCCATTGCAGCAACACACATTTGATGCATGAATGTTGGCGCAATATTTGCAGTAACTGATATTACACCATGCGCGCCAAGCAGCATCAGCGCCATTCCTGTTGCATCATCGCCACTGTAAACTGCAAAATCTTTAGGCGCACGCAGTAATAAATCGGTTCCGCGCTCTACTCCGCCAGTGGCATCTTTAATGCCCACAATATTACTAATTGCCGACAAACGTATCGCCGTATCATTGCTAATATCACAACCAGTACGCCCAGGCACATTATACAAAATCTGCGGAATATCAACGGCAGCGGCTACCGCCGCATAATGTTGATATAAGCCTTCCTGCGTCGGCTTGTTATAATACGGCGCAACCAACAGACAAGCATCGGCACCAAAATCTTTCGCATTTTGCGTTAATTCAATTGCTTCACGTGTAGAGTTAGCACCTGTTCCAGCAATCACTGGCACCCGCTTTGCCACATGCTCTACCGTTGTTTTAATCAGCAAGCAATGCTCATTCACATCCACTGTTGGCGATTCGCCTGTGGTGCCCACAATCACAATACCATCTGTACCAGCGTCTATGTGCCAATCAATTAACTGGCGCAACGCGTCCAAATCTAAACTGCCATCGTCAAACATGGGCGTAACGATTGCAACCAAACTACCTTGCAACATAGAAAACCTTGCCAAATAAAAATTATCACTATTTTAACCGAAACTGACCACTTAATGCGAATCGCCCTCTGATTCAAACTGCTTAATCTCTCTATATAACTAATTAAAATATCAATATATTAAAATAGTATTTTTAATAATAAGCAAAATATTTTATATTGCGCAGGCTTTACTAATTAGCTAACGTTGCATAGGGTATTTTGGTTGAATCTCATCGTGCTTTAACTGACTAAATCTAGCGATATACGGCCTTAATTAAGTTGTATAATTGCACCTAGTTCAGGCATGTCTACTTAAGGTCTAAATACTAATGTCAGAAAGTTATATTTTAATTTTAATCAGTACGGTTTTAGTCAATAACATCGTATTAGTTAAAATCTTGGGTTTGTGTCCGTTTATGGGTGTTTCTAAAAAATTAGAAGCATCAATTGGCATGGCAGCAGCCACTGCGTTTGTATTGACCATCGGTTCTATGACCAGCTGGGCGATTAACTTTTACCTGCTAGAACCGAACAGTTTAGAGTATTTGCGCACATTATCTTTTATCGTAGTGATTGCAGGTGTGGTGCAGTTTACTGAAATGATCATGGAAAAAAGTTTTCCACTTTTATACCAAATGTTAGGAATTTTCTTGCCGTTAATCACCACTAATTGCGCCGTACTTGGCATTCCGCTTTTAAATGCGCAGGCAAGCAATGGCTTTATTCAATCGGGTTTGTATGGTTTTGGCGGCGCGCTGGGGTTTTCAATGGTACTGATTTTATTTGCATCCATGCGCGAAAGATTAGAAGCGGCTGACGTGCCAGTGGTATTTAAAGGCTCTGCAATTGCCATGGTGACTGCGGCGCTGATGAGTTTGGCATTTATGGGCTTTGCTGGCCTAGATAAATATTAGTTAAGTATTAAGAAATTTAAGCAAAATATTAGGTTAAGTATTCGCCTTTTCACACATAAAAACCCTATTTATTCATGCTAACTGCTTTATACATCATGATTGGCTTGGCGCTTGGTTTAGGCGCTTTGCTGGGCTATGCCGCGCTTAAATTCAAGGTAGAGGGTGACCCCTTAATTGCACGCATTGATGCTATTTTGCCGCAAACACAATGCGGTCAATGTGGCTTTCCTGGCTGCAAACCTTACGCCACCGCGATTGCTGAAGGTCGCGCCGATATCAACCAATGCCCACCTGGTGGCGATGCAGGTGTACGTGCGCTAGCCGATTTAATGGGCATGGAATACAAGCCACTTAACGCTGAAAATGGCGTAGAAAAACCCAAATCAGTGGCTTTTATTGACGAAGCGACCTGTATTGGCTGCACTTTATGCATACAAGCCTGTCCAGTCGATGCGATTTTGGGCGCCGCAAAGCATATGCACACCATTATTGCCAGCGAGTGCACGGGTTGCGAATTATGTTTAGCACCTTGCCCTGTAGATTGCATTACGATGGAACCAATTGGGGTTACGCCAGATAACTGGAAGTGGAAACGTCCAGTGATTCCGATTAAATCGGTGCAAACTGCATCGCATTAATCCATTTAGTTAACACTTAAAAAACATTAAAAATAAGACGCATGAACACAATTGTTAATATTGCTAAGTTGTTTAAATCCGCGAAGGAAATTTTTCCTTTTCACGGCGGCGTACATCCGCCTGAAAACAAAGCGCAATCTACGCAATTGCCGATTGGTCAATTGCCAATCCCAGAAAAAATCGTGCTGCCGTTGCGCCAGCATGTGGGCAACATTCCAAAAGTAAAAGTCAGCGTGGGCGATTATGTGCTTAAAGGTCAATTAATCGCAGAGGCAGAAGGCACGGTTTCGGCCGCGATTCATGCCAGCACTTCTGGCATCGTTAGCGCAGTTTCTGATGCGATTATTCCGCATCCATCTGGTTTGCCAGACCGTTGCATTACGATTACGCCAGATGGTTTGGATAAATGGATTGAGAAAACACCGCAAGATTGGCGTAACGCTGAGCGCAAATCGCTGGTTGCCAGCCTGCGTTTATCCGGCATTGTTGGGCTTGGGGGTGCGACTTTTCCGACGCATATTAAATTGCGCGCAGATGGCAAATCGGGCGTGCATACTTTAGTGATTAACGCGGCTGAATGCGAACCTTATATCACTTGTGACGATATGCTGATGCGCGAACGTGCGGACGAAATTGTCAAAGGCATTACCATTGCACAATATCTGCTAGGCGCAGAAAAGGTGATTGTTGGGGTTGAGGATAATAAACCAGAAGCAGCGGCAGGCTTAAAGTCAGCAATCAGTGAACTTAACGCTCAAATTCAGGTGAAAATTGTGCCCACGCTTTACCCCAGCGGCGACGCAAGGCGCTTGGTGCATTTGGTGTTGGGCACAGAAATTCCATACGATAAACGCTCAACCGAAGTCGGTTTGCAGGTATTTAATGTGGCAACTGTCGTTGCGCTGTACCGCTATTTTGAATTGGGCGAGCCATCCATTAGCCGCATTGTTTCAATGACGGGTAATGTGCAAAACCCGCAAAATTTTGAAGTGTTATTTGGCACACCAATGTTGCACCTTGTACAAGCAGCAGGTGGCGCAAAAGCCAATACCACGCATTTTATTATGGGCGGCCCAATGATGGGCTTTGATTTGCCGACTGCAGAAGTACCAATTACAAAAGCCGCTAATTGCATTATTGCCGCATCACCCAGCTTATTTGCGCCACCACCGCCCGCCATGCCTTGCATACGCTGTGCGCGTTGCGCCGATGCTTGCCCTGTTAATTTACAACCGCAAGAATTGTATTGGTTCGCCAAATCGGATAACTTTGAAAAAGCCAACGATTACAAACTATTTGATTGTATAGAATGTGGTGCTTGTAGCTATGTATGTCCTAGCGACATACCATTAGTACAATATTATCGCTACGCCAAAAGTGAAATTATTGCGCTGGATAAAGCCAAAGAAGCAGCGGATTTAGCGCGCGAACGTAATGATTTTAGATTAGCCAGAATTGAGCGCGAAAAACAAGAACGCGCACAAAAACATGCTGAAAGAGCGCAGGCAGGCAAAGCAGAAGCCGCTAAAACTGAAACTGGGACAAAAGCTGAACCTAAGATTGACCAATCAGATGAAAAACTTAACACAAATAATGGGTTAAGTTCTGGCGCAGATGATGCGAAAAAAGCCGCAATTGCGGCTGCGATTGAACGCGCGAAAGCATTAAAAGCGGCTGCGAAAAGTGAGTCGACAAGCGAAGCAACAACTGAACAAAAAGTGAAGCCAAAAAAATCAGCGCCAGACGATGATGATGCCAAAAAAGCGTTGATTGCCGCCGCGATTGAACGTGCAAAGGCACAAAAAGCAGCAGCACTTGCAGCAGGAAATGCACCAAAAAACGTGGCGGATGCAGCTGAACCAGTGAAAAAAGAAATTGAAGAAATTGAAGCCCGCCGTCAGTCTGTTGGTTTAGCAGAGCCTAAAGAGGCAGCATTAAATAAAGAAACAGAATTAATAAAGCCCAATAATACAGATGCTGCCGCTGATAAACAGGCTTTGATTGCTGCCGCGATTGCGCGCGCAAAAGCACAAAAAGCGGCAGCTGACGCCGCTAAATCAGTGCAATCAGATAGTAAGACAGAGAAAGAGTAATTTGAACCGCTCACCCTATATTTCGAATGCACCAAGCGTTGGTAGCATTATGTTTAAAGTGCTGTTGGCGCTGGTGCCTGGTATTGCGGCTTATGTGTGGGTATATGGCGGCGGCATTTTGGTGACGTTGATATTAGCCACAATTACCGCGCTGATTGCAGAAGCCGCTATGTTAAAACTACGCAAGCGCCCCATTCAGCCATTCTTAATGGATTACAGCGCAGTATTGACAGCATGGCTATTAGCGCTTGCCATTCCGCCCATTGCGCCTTGGTGGCTGATTGTCGTGGGTACTTTTTTTGCGATTGTGGTTGCTAAACATCTGTATGGCGGCTTGGGTTACAACCCATTTAACCCTGCCATGATTGGTTATGCAGTGCTATTGATTTCATTTCCAGTATTAATGACTAAATGGCCAGCAGCCTTGCAGTTAGCGCAAACACCATTAAGCTTTGGCGATCAGCTGCATTTGATTTTTAGCGGTGTTTTGCCGCAAGGCGTGCAAATCGATGCGGTAACTTCGGCTACGCCGCTGGATTATTTAAAAACGCAATTGATGCTCAAACATGAAGTGGGCAGCATTACGCAAGCGCCTGTGTTTGGCGTACTGGGCGGTAAAGGTAATGAATGGGTTACGGGTGCGTATTTGCTGGGTGGTTTGTATTTATGGCAGCAAAAAATTATTTCTTGGCATTTACCAACCGCATTTTTGGCGGCGCTGGCTATGATTTCTGGCGTGTTTTGGTTGGTTAACCCAGCGCACTTTGCTTCACCGCTATTTCATTTATTTAGCGGTGCCAGCATGCTGTGTGCGTTTTTTATCATCACCGACCCAGTGAGTGGCCCAACCACACCTAAAGGCAAATTATATTTTGCTGCTGGCGTGGCAGTAATTGCCTATTTGATTCGCGTATATGGCGGCTACCCTGATGGAATTGCCTTTGCGGTGATTTTTATGAATATTTGTGTGCCGTTGATTGATGCGCATACACAGCCACGCGTTTTTGGGCACGAAAAATAATGTCTGAAACCATATTAAAACATGCTTCAAAAACCGCCATCACGCTCATTGCATTTGCCGTGGTGTTTACCGCATTGTTGGCGTTTATTTTTCAAATCACCAAATTACCAATTGAAAAAAGTGAAGCGGCGGCGCGCTTAAGTTTATTTCGCCAGATTGTGCCGCAAGCTATGCATAATAATGATTTGCTAAAAGACACTGTGACGATTGCGCCAAGCGATTTATTGGGCAATAAACAACATACTATTGCCAACCGCGCGCGTATTAACAATCAGCCAGCAGCGGTGATTATTGAGGCAATTGCGCATGATGGTTATAGTGGCGATATTAAGCTGCTGATTGCGATTAAAGCCGATGGAAGCATTAGCGGCGTGCGTGTGTTATCACATAAAGAAACACCAGGCCTGGGTGATTATATTGATATTGCCAAAGATGATTGGATTAAACTTTTTGATAACGAATCGCTCTTAAAAACAGCAGACAGTGCTTGGAAAGTAAAAAAAGATAACGGTAAATTTGACTATATGGCAGGCGCAACGATTACACCGCGCGCCGTTGTAAAAGCGGTGCATAAAGCCCTGCAATATTTTGAAGCGAATAAACAAGCGTTATTTGCGTGATTTTTTGGCTATAAAAAGTGGTTAAGTAAAGTGGTTTTAAAGGTTAAAAATGAATCAATTTAAAGAAATCGCCTATAACGGACTGTGGAAACAAAACTCTGGCGTAGTGCAACTGCTGGGCTTGTGTCCAACTTTGGCGGTCACCACAACTGCGGTGAACGGCTTGAGCTTGGGTTTTGCTACCGCGCTGGTAATGGCCGCCTCAAATGGCGCGGTTTCGCCTGTGCGCCGTTTTGTGCCGTCTGAAATCCGCGTGCCTGTGTTTATTTTAGTCATTGCGGCTTTGGTGACTGTCATCGATTTAGCGATTCATGGTTTTGCAGAGCCGCTACACAAAGTTTTGGGTATTTTTATACCCTTAATTGTGGTGAATTGTATTGTGCTGGCACGCGTTGAGTCGTTTGCAGCTAAAAATCCACCTGCACCAGCGATGTGGGATGGCTTTATGATGGGCATTGGATTGACGCTGGTATTGGGTTTACTGGGCGGTATTCGCGAAATTGTAGGTAAAGGTACTTTATTCTCTGGGCTGGATTTAGCATTTGGCGCCAGCTTCAAACCCTATGTGCTGACGATTATTCCTGATTATAATGGCTTTTTATTGGCGATTTTACCGCCAGGTGCTTTCTTGGGGTTAGCAGGTTTGATTGCTGCGCGTAATTGGGCAGAGTTGCGTAAAACTGCTACGCCCAGTCTGCCAGCTGATGTTTCTTCAAGCGCACTTAAACCTGCAAATTAAAGCTTAATCACTTAAGAATCGTTAACGTATGAATGCCGAAAAACGTGCAGAGATTTTCAGGCGCTTAAGTATTGCGATTCCCAAACCGACCACCGAATTAGCATTTTCTAGCACTTTTGAACTGCTAATCGCGGTGATTTTGTCAGCACAAGCCACCGATAAAGGCGTGAACATTGCCACGCGGAAACTATTTGCAATGGCTAATACACCGCAAACAATCTTTGATTTAGGTATTGAAGGCTTGGAGCGTTACATCAAAACCATCGGCCTATACCACGCTAAAGCCAAAAATGTGATTGCGTGTTGCAATCAGTTAATTCAACTGCATGATTCAGAAGTGCCAAATACCAGAGCAGCCTTAGAAGCCTTGCCAGGCGTTGGCCGAAAAACGGCTAATGTGATTTTAAATACCGCTTTTGGCGAACCAACTATTGCGGTGGATACGCATTTGTTCCGACTAGGAAACCGCACCAAGCTCGCCACTGGCAAAAATGTGCTGGTAGTTGAGCAAAAATATCTGAGAACAATTCCCAAACAGTTTTTGCATGATGCGCATCATTTGCTGATATTGCATGGGCGCTACACTTGCACGGCGCGTAGCCCTAAATGTGGGGAATGCTGTATTGTGGATTTATGCGAATATAGGCATAAAATAATCCCTACACCGCACTTAATGGCAGGCGAAACGTTGAAAGCGCATAGTTGAAAGTCGCTACTGGATTAGCAATCGGCAGTAAAGCCCAGCCAGAATTGGCATCTCAAGCAGTATTAACTGCCATGAGCAAAGCCGAATTAAATGCTCCCGCTTGCGTTTTACTATTCTTAAGCTCAGAATTTGCCTCAAACCCACAACCCGCCATTAAAGCAGCCGCTAAAGCAAGCAGCTGCACCAATATCATTGGCTGCTCAGCCATCGGTATTTTTACTGAAGAAGATTGGGTGATTGACAGCCCCGCCGCTGCTGCAATGGTGTTTTCAGACAATATTTGGTTAAAGCCTAACCCTGGTCGCTCTGTCAACAATTCATTATTACTCACTCTAGCTGCGCCAAATGCGATTAACAGCTCATGGCTGAATACTGGTGGTCAACGTTTGGGTGGCGTTTCAGGCGATGCAATTGGTCATGGTGCTTTTTCGGTGTGGGAAAATGCCAAAGGCATTACGCAGGGCTATTGCGAAATGTACTTAAATAATGTGCCATTTTCAGTAGGCGCGACACATGGATTAAGACTATTAACCAGCCCGCGCAGGGTCACGGATTGCAATCAGCTTGATGTATTATCCATTGCCAATTTACCTGCCTTCGACACGTTAAGTTCCGCCTGTAAAAAAGAGGCTTTGATTGAGTTAGGCGATGAAATTCCATATCATCAGTTGATGGCGGTGTATGCCAACCGTGCATCACAAATTGACCGTGGCGATTATAATTTAGCTTCGATTATTACTGGCGAAGACTCTACAGGATCGGTAACGCTAGCCAGGCCCTTACAAGTGGGCGATTGGGTAAGCTGGGCGATTCGAGATATAGATGCTGCGCAGGTTGATTTAGTGAAAACTGCCAGTACATTAAGGCGTCAATTAGCGGCCGAAACACTTAACGCTGCACCACAATTTGCACTGTTATTTTCATGTCTTGGGCGCGGGCCATACTTATACAACGGCATTGACCAAGATTTAGCTTTAATTAAAACCTTATTTCCAGGCTTGCCGTTGATTGGTTTTTACGGCAATGGCGAAATTGCGCCTATTAGAGGTAAAAATGAATTGTTAGAACATTCAGCCGCTCTAGGGCTATTTGGTGAGAATAATGAGTCTATTTAATCCATCGCGAGATGAAGTGCGTGAATTCTTTTTTGGTGCATGGGTCAAATCCAAAGCGCACTTAAATTTAACCGATTTAGAAAAACTGGGACTACATATTATGCAAATGCATCCTGAATATCATGCGATTTTAGATGCGCCAGAACAGTTTAAACATCAAGCTTACTTTCCAGAAATGGGCGAAACCAACCCTTTTTTGCACTTGAGTCTACACCTTTCCGTATTAGAGCAAATCAGTATCAATCAGCCGATTGGTATCGCGCCTATTTATCAAAAGCTATTATTCAAGCACCAAAATGAACATGATGCACAGCACGATATTCTAGAATGCTTGGGCGAAACCATCTGGCTTGCTCAACGCAATCAAACCAGCCTAGATAGCAACCATTATTTAACGCTATTGCAACAAAAGGCTGGCATTGTTGCTTAATTACAGCTTACATGATTGAATATCAAAGATGACTAAGTCCACAATAAGTATGTCTAACAATATGCACGACTGGCTAAACCAACATGGTGACTTTTTGTACCGATTTGCATTAGCGCGCTTGCGTGACCCGCATTTGGCCGAAGATGTTGTGCAAGAGACTTTTTTAGCGGCGATTAAAAGCCCGTCTTTTTCGGGCGATTCTGCGCCTCGCACATGGTTAACGGGTATTTTAAAGCACAAAATTATTGATATGATGCGTAAAAATGTGCGTGAAATTGCCGCCTCCGATTTAATGTCTGAACAAGATGCCAATATGGATGAATTTTTTGACGATGCAGGCCGCTGGATTGAAAAGCCAATGGATTGGGATATGCCAGAAAATGCGTTAGAGCAAAAACAGTTTTTAGGGGTTTTGCAAAACTGTATGGATAAATTACCCGCCAAATTATCAGCCCTATTTATGATGCGTGATGTGCATGAAACCGACAATGAAGAAATCTGTAAGGAACTCAATATCACCAAGACCAATGCTTGGGTGATGTTATACAGAGCTCGAATGGGAATCAGAAAGTGTCTTGAGATTAATTGGTTGGGGGCGTAAGGGTTATTCATGTTAGATTGCAGGCAAGCGAGTCAACTTATTTCAAAATCGTTAGACCGCCGTTTATCATGGCGCGAGCGTTTGGAAATACGTTTTCATTTATTTATTTGCAAATACTGCAAACGCTTCAGCCAACAATTAACTACGATGTGCACTGCCATCAACCGTATGTCGCAATCGATTGAGCATAACCAAGATATTCAGCTACCATCTGAAACCAAGAATCGAATTGCAAATGCGATTGAATCTACCGTAGATTAAATTGCGTATA
Organism: Methylotenera sp.; assembly: GCA_021732365.1. Taxonomy (GTDB): domain Bacteria; phylum Pseudomonadota; class Gammaproteobacteria; order Burkholderiales; family Methylophilaceae; genus Methylotenera_A. Next base: position 178,578 of record JAKFVD010000017.1, read on the forward strand.
AACAGCAAGTATTGCATTGATCACAATGTCACTTATTTATAATTTAGTTAATTTTTTAAAAAGGAAATAAACCATGAAAACATCTAACAAAACGATTGCTTTAGCATTATCTGGTGCATTCGCGTTATCTATCGCTGCAACAACAGTTAACGCTGCAGAAAATCCATTTGCAATTAAATCATTATCTAGCGGCTACCAAGTTGCCGATGCTAAAGCAGCAGACGGCAAATGCGGCGAAGGTAAATGTGGCGCGGATAAAAAAACCGATGCTAAAGCAGCAGACGGCAAATGTGGCGAAGGTAAATGTGGTGCTGACAAAAAAGCAGCTGCCGCTGATACTAAAGGAAAAGACGGAAAATGTGGCGAAGGTAAATGCGGTCACTAATTTGCAGTAAAACGTCACTTAATTTTGTCAACATTAGCTGACATAAAAGGCGTGGGTTTGGGGTTAAAGCGCGAGCTAATACCTCAAATCCAAACGCTTCATCAAGATCCATCCATTAGCAATATTAACTTTGTTGAAATCGCTCCCGAAAACTGGATAGGCGCAGGTGGCAAAGCGCAATCTGATTTAGCCTGGTTTGTAGAACGCTATCCGATTGCCTGTCATGGGCTTTGTTTATCTTTAGGCGGAATTGACCCGCTGAATATCGACTTTTTAAAGCAAGTTAAGTCATTTTTAAGCAACAATTCTATTCCGCTTTATACCGAACACTTAAGCTATTGCAGCGATTTTTATCACGGCAAAACAGGTTATTTGTACGATTTATTGCCAATTCCGTTCACCGATGAAGCGGTTAAATATGTCGCTGCCAGAATCAGGCAAACGCAAGATATTCTTGAACAAAAAATCGCTATAGAAAATGCGTCGTTTTATGCGGCAGCGCCAATTTCTACTTTAAGCGAAATTGATTTTTTAAATGCGGTATTGCAAGAAGCCGATTGCTGGTTGCATTTGGATATCAATAATATCTATGTCAACAGTGTGAATTTTAGCGATAACCACCAAGATGCCCTTAAAAACGCCTCTAACTTTTTACACCAAATTCCTAAAGAGCGCATTGTGTACAGCCATATTGCAGGCCATTATCAAGAGTCGCCCAACTTATTAATTGATACCCATGGTAAAGATGTAGTGGCGCCTGTTTGGGATTTGCTAGCAGACGCTTATCAGCTATTTGGTGTTTTTCCGACATTGCTTGAGCGTGACAGTCACATTCCACCACTGCCAACACTGATGCAGGAAGTGAATAAAATTGCAGCTTATCAGGCAGACTATTTATACAAAGCCACCTCAAAAATGGTGGCAGCATGTTAGATTTTCAACATTACCAAGCGCAATTTACTGCGTATATTCGTAATCCCGCACACAATCAAAAACCGCCTAAAGTGAATGCCAGCCGTTTGGCTGTTTATAAAAAAGCAGTTTTTAACAATATTGTCGATTCTGTATCGGTTTGCTTTCCTGTTTGCCAAACAGTGATTGGCAAACGTGCTTGGCAAAAGTTGATGCGTGAATTTGTGGCAACTTATGCAGCGACCAGTCCAGTCTTCAGAGAAATTCCGCAGCAGTTTTTATTGTTTTTAAAGAAAATTGAAACAGTGCCTGCTTATTTCAAGCAATTAGCGCATTATGAGTGGGTTGAGTTGGCAGTCAGTAAACAACAAAATTCACAAGCTGTATTGAGTGACTTAACAGATTTGTTGCACGAAAAACCAATGCTTGCGGCGGCGCATATGTTGCTGGAATATGATTATCCCGTGCATCAAATATCCGCTAAATTTAAGCCTAAACAGCCTAAAAAAACCACTTTCTTAGTATTTAGAAATCCAGAATATCAAGTCAAATTCATTGAATTAAACCCGATTACTTATCGTCTTTTGCAGTTAATCGAAGTTGAAAATTTAAGCGGTAAACAAGCATTAACTCAGCTTGCCCAAGAAATTGAACACCCTGAAGTTGCAGTGATTATTGAATTTGGTTTAGCTATTTTGATTGATTTGGTTAATCAACAAGCCATTATTGGCAGTCAAAAACCGTTAAGCTGTTAATCAAACAATTGCGCTTCACGCTCAGTTGCTTGATGAATCACTGCTTTTTTCTGATGTGAATCTAAATCCCACCATTGCTGAATTTCATCAAGCGTGCGGTAACAACCTTGGCATAAGCCTGTTAAATCATCCATGCTACACACACCGATACAAGGAGATTGAATGTCTAAATCGGACATTGAATGCTTTCTTTCAAATTCGTTAAAAACCAATCAGTATTTAATTTAGCTTAAAACACCATGGCATTGTTTGTATTTTTTACCAGAGCCACACGGACACGGATCATTACGGCCTACTTTTATGCCGTCACGAACTACTGGCTCAGTAGAACCCATCTGAGTATTATTTTCATCCGTCATATCACTTGTTGGATTCGCTAACGCTTCGTCAAAATCTGCATGTTGATATTGCACATTGGCAACGTTCTGTGGCTGCTCTACCGCTTCTACATCGTCACGTGTTTGCACCTGCACCAGCATGGTGACTTTAGTGACTTCACTTTTCACTGCATGAAGTAAGTTTTCAAACAACACAAATGCTTCGCGCTTATATTCCTGTTTAGGATTTTTTTGCGCATAAGAACGCAAATGAATACCTTGGCGCAAATGGTCCAAAGCGGCCAAGTGTTCACGCCAATTCCTATCAATACTTTGCAGCATCACCGCACGCTCAAACTGGCGCATATTTTCGTTGCTGGCTAGCACTTCTTTGGCTTTGTAAGATTCATCAGCCGCATCAAACACGCGCTCACGCAATGTTTCTTCATGCAAATCAGGATTATCTTCCAGCATTTTTTGCAAAGGTAAATCTAAGCCAGTTTCTGCAATCAGGTTTTTTTCTAGGCTCGGAATATCCCATTGCTCTTCTACACTGCCAGGTGGAATATGCGTACTGAAAATGCCCGCAATCACATCATTACGCATCGCGGCAATCGTTTCACCAATATCAGTGGCTTCCAGCAATTCATTGCGCTGCTCATAAATTACTTTACGCTGATCGTTTGATACGTCATCAAACTCTAATAACTGCTTACGAATATCAAAGTTGCGGCCTTCTACTTTGCGTTGCGCGTTTTCAATCGCGCGGCTTACCATGGCATGCTCAATCGCCTCACCTTCTGGCATTTTCAAGCGTTCCATAATCGCCGAAACGCGATCACCAGAGAATATACGCAATAATTGGTCATCTAAAGCCAGATAAAAACGGCTAGAACCTGGGTCACCTTGACGACCTGAACGACCACGTAGTTGATTATCGACACGGCGCGACTCATGACGCTCTGTACCAATAATATGCAAACCACCTGAGGCTAAAACCGCATCGTGACGTTGTTGCCATTCCGCTTTTAATTGCACAATTTTGGCGGCTTTTTGTGTTTCATCCAATTTTTCGTCTAAATTAACCGCATGGATTGCAGATTCTGAATTGCCACCTAGGACAATATCCGTGCCACGGCCAGCCATATTGGTCGCAATGGTAATCGCACCCGGCTGGCCTGCCTCAGCCACGATATGCGCCTCACGCTCGTGCTGCTTAGCGTTTAGTACTTCATGCTTTAAGTTAGCTTTGGTTAGTAATCTCGAAATGATTTCAGAGTTTTCAATCGAAGTAGTACCGACCAAAACTGGCTGACCAATCGCTTGGCATTGCTTAATATCTTCAATCACCGCATTATATTTTTCAGCAGACGTACGATAGACTTTATCCATCGCATCTTTGCGCAACATGCCGCGATGAGTTGGAATCACCACTGTTTCCAAGCCGTAAATTTGGTTAAATTCATACGCTTCTGTATCCGCCGTACCTGTCATACCGCTTAATTTTTCATACATGCGGAAATAGTTTTGAAAGGTGATGGATGCCAATGTTTGGTTTTCTTTTTGAATCGCCACGCCTTCTTTAGCTTCAACCGCTTGATGTAAACCGTCAGACCAACGACGGCCTGGCATCATACGGCCAGAAAACTCATCCACAATCACAATCTCGCCATCGCGCACCACATAATGCTGGTCTAAGTTGAACAGATTTTGCGCACGAAGTGAGGCATATAAATGATGCACTAAAGTAATATTAGCCGCTTCGTACAAGCTGGAGTTTTCTGCCATCAAGCCAGAGCTGGCTAAAATGGCTTCCGCGTGTTCATGACCGGCTTCGCTCATGGTCACTGTTTGCGCTTTTTCATCTACCCAAAAATCACCATCGCCATCTTCAGCGGTTTGTTTAGTTAACTGCTTAGCAACGGCATTAATTTGATTATATAAATCAATGCTGTTTTCTGCTTGTCCAGAAATAATCAGCGGAGTACGCGCTTCATCAATTAAAATCGAGTCCACTTCATCGACCAAAGCATAACTTAAAGCACGTTGTACACGCTCACCTTTGGTAAACACCATGTTATCGCGCAGGTAATCAAAGCCAAACTCATTATTGGTGCCATAAGTAATATCAGCCGCGTAGGCCAATTGTTTAGCATCGTGCTGCATCTGCGATAAGTTAATGCCAACACTTAAACCTAAAAAGTTGTATAACTTACCCATCCATTCCGCATCGCGCTTGGCTAAGTAGTCGTTCACTGTTACGACGTGTACGCCTTTGCCAGTAATAGCGTTGAGATAAACAGGTAATGTGGCAACCAGTGTTTTACCTTCGCCTGTGCGCATTTCGGCGATTTTTCCAGCATTAAGTACCATGCCGCCTATTAACTGCACATCAAAATGACGCATACCCAAAGCGCGCACACCGCCTTCTCGCACGACTGCAAACGCTTCTGGCAACAATTTTTCTAGGCTTTCACCTTGTTGAAAACGTTGTTTAAAGCTGTCCGTTTTCGCGCGCAATTCATCATCTGACAATGCCTGCATCGCAGGCTCTAACGCATTGATTTCTTTTACCGTTTGGCCATATTGCTTCACAAGCCTATCGTTACGACTGCCAAAAAATTTTCTAAACAACGTGGATAACATGAAGAGACACCGCTTTTCCGAAATTTCGGAAACCTATAAATGAGATTGGACGAAAAAATTGATTATATTGTATGGATATTGGGTAGTTAATGTTTATTTCAATACAGAAAACGTGCAATTAACGCAAATTTATTGAGATTACCTATTTAAATATTGACGTGGATCCAGCGCGTTGCCATTTAACCGAATTTCGTAATGTAAATGAGGCCCAGTAGAGCGGCCCGTACTACCAACTTGCGCCACAATTTGACCTTTAACCACACGCTCACCTGCTTTTACTAAAAGCTTAGAAGCATGCGCATAACGCGTTTCTAAACCAGACCCATGATCAATTTTGACTATATTACCATAATCAGGTGTTCGCTCTGCGCTAGATACAATGCCGTCTGCAGCGGCGCGGATATTAGTGCCAGTATTAGCCGTAAAATCCAAACCTTCATGAAAAGCTTTGCTGCCATTAAACGGGTCAATGCGCCAGCCATAACTGGATGAGTTGAACGCTGCATCCACAGGGCTGCTATTAGGTAACATATCTTTTAGCACACTTTTTTGTAAAATTTTAGCTTCTATTTTGCTCATATAATCGTCACGGGAATTGACTGCTTCCGTTAACTCTAATATGGCGGCCTTTAATTCTAACTCTGACATGGCATGCGACTTAATTAACGGGCCACCGCGGCCATCCTGCTGCAAACCACCCAATGGCCTTAGATTGAGATTATTGACGATTTTTTGCTCATTTTCACCCGCTAATTTAGCCAATCGCTGATTTTGTGCATCAAGGCGCATCATGCGTGCTTGCAACTCGCCTAATTCTTTGGCGTAAGCGTCTAAATGGACTTGAGATGAAATAATAGAACTTCTGATTTGCGGAGGAAGTAAGGCTTTCATACCTTGTTGTTTAATATTGCTTTGTGGGGTAATAAATAACAAAGTGAGCAGCACTGGAAGTAACACTAAAGCGGCCACCAGCAAGCCCGCCTGCAATGCAGACAAACTTTTGGCTTTAGCCATGTTGTTAGAAACTAATATAATATTCATTGAGTTTTTTCATTCATCCATATGCGTTAAGTAAGGTCCCATTGCATTCTTTCAGTCACCGCGAGTGACTTTATAATTGTATACAACTTGCTTTGCAGTAAAATCTACATTATGCGCAAAATTGACACCTTAATTAATCAACACAGCCAGCATCAACACAACATGCTGGGTGCTTTAACACAACAATTACAATCGCATCAGTTATTACAACAATTATGGGCTGCTGCATGCCCTGAAATACTCAGCCAATTAAGCACGGTTGGCAACTTAAGTAATGGTCAATTGACCATTTTTGCGCATAGCGCAATTGTTGCCAGTAAAATAAAATTAAGTCAGGCTAACTTTCTGACTCAATTACAAAATTTACAACAAACCAAGCCCGCATTTAGGGAATGTAAAGTTACTGCAATTAGTGTGAAAGTGCAAGTTAAATCTCACCCAAAAGCAATCGTTCAAACACCGCGCAAACTATCCAAACAGGCAGCGATTAGCCTTAAAAAATTGGCACAAGATTTAGGCGAATCTGCACTTTCTGAACAACTAAACTCACTGGCTAGCAAAATTTAAGCAATTTTTAGCATTAAGTTTTCATTACTCAAGCTATTACAAACCTAAAAATGCGGTATTAAACGCTGTTTTGTTAGGTTATCGCTCTGTAAAAAATTCAAACGCTCATTAAGCATCGTATCGATTTAAATTGGCTATAAACCCTTGTGCTAGCTCATTTTTTTCAGATCACTTTCAATAAAATTATGTGTATTGTCGCCACGCATTTTTAGTGCCATAATGCATTGAGTTGTTACAAAATAATTACATTTTTTACAACTAGTTAGCATTATTCTAAAAAATATTTTCATTGATTTGCACGTTGATGTCGTTTCAGATTTATTCATAATAGATAGGGAGAAGTCATGTCAGTCGCATTAATAATCACCATTGCAGCAGCCATTTTAGCCGTGCTTTACGGCGTTGTAATGAGTAAATGGATTACCAATTTGCCAGCAGGCAACGCACGCATGCAAGAAATTGCAGGCGCCATTCAACAAGGTGCAGCCGCCTACTTAGCCAGGCAATATAAAACGATTGCGATTGTGGGTGTAGTGTTAGCCATATTAGTCGCTTTCTTTTTAGGTACGACCACAGCGATTGGTTTCGTTGTGGGCGCAGCATTATCTGGCGCATGTGGTTTTATCGGCATGAACGTGTCTGTAAAAGCCAATGTGCGTACTGCGCAAGCGGCAACAAACGGCATTGTGCCTGCATTTGATGTGGCGTTTAAAGGCGGTGCTGTCACTGGCATGTTAGTCGTTGGTTTAGGTTTGCTTGGTGTTGCGGGTTTTTACTGGTTTTTGGGTGCAGAAAATGCAACTAACCTAGACCCATTAATTGGCTTGGCTTTTGGCTCATCGCTTATTTCAATATTTGCACGTTTAGGCGGCGGTATTTTTACCAAAGGCGCTGATGTAGGTGCTGACTTAGTGGGTAAAGTAGAAGCAGGTATTCCAGAAGATGACCCGCGTAATCCAGCCGTAATTGCGGATAACGTAGGTGACAACGTGGGTGACTGTGCAGGTATGGCAGCCGATTTGTTTGAAACGTATGCAGTGACTTTAATCGCCACGATGGTTTTGGGCGGTTTGTTAATTACCGATTCAGGCGCAAATGGCATTATCTACCCATTAATGTTAGGCGCTGTGTCTATCGTTGCTTCAATTATTGGCTGTTTCTTTGTGAAAGCTTCACCTGGTATGAAAAACGTGATGCCAGCTTTGTACAAAGGTTTAGCAGTTGCGGGCGTTTTATCGTTAATTGCGTTCTATTTTGTGACCATGCATTTATTCCCGCAAGGCTTAACCGCTGGCGACTTAACCATTTCAGCAATGCAATTATTTTACTCTTGCGCAGTGGGTTTAATCTTAACAGCCGCATTGGTATGGATTACTGAATACTACACAGGTACGCAATACGCGCCTGTGCAGCATGTAGCGCAAGCTTCTACTACAGGACACGCCACTAACATCATTGCAGGAATTGGTATTTCAATGAAATCAACCGCTTGGCCTGTTCTTTCAGTGTGCTTAGCAATTTGGACTTCATACCATTTAGGTGGTTTGTACGGCATTGCCATTGCAGCAACATCGATGTTAAGCATGGCGGGTATCGTAGTCGCGCTAGATGCTTATGGCCCGATTACCGATAATGCAGGCGGTATTGCAGAAATGGCAGAATTGCCAAGCAGTGTGCGCGATGTAACTGACCCATTAGACGCAGTTGGTAACACCACGAAAGCGGTCACAAAAGGTTATGCAATTGGCTCTGCAGGCCTAGCGGCTTTAGTTTTATTTGCTGATTACACACACAAATTAGAAGGCGCTGGCATTGATGTCAAATTCGATTTAAGCGACCCAATGGTGATTATCGGCTTGTTCATCGGCGGTTTAATTCCATTCTTATTTGCCGCAATGGCAATGGAAGCCGTTGGCCGTGCGGCTGGCGCAGTGGTTGAAGAAGTACGCCGCCAGTTCCGTGATATTAAAGGCATTATGGAAGGCACTGCCAAACCAGAATATGGCAAAGCGGTTGATATGTTAACCACTGCCGCCATTAAAGAAATGATGATTCCATCACTCTTACCAGTTGCAGTGCCAATTGCAGTAGGCTTGTTATTAGGCCCAGTGGCATTAGGTGGTTTGTTAATGGGTACCATTGTGACGGGCTTATTTGTGGCGATTTCAATGTGTACTGGCGGTGGCGCTTGGGATAATGCTAAAAAATATATTGAAGATGGCAACCACGGCGGCAAGGGTTCAGATGCGCATAAAGCCGCTGTCACTGGCGATACAGTTGGCGACCCCTACAAAGATACGGCAGGCCCAGCGGTCAATCCACTGATTAAAATCATCAATATTGTGGCGCTATTAATTGTGCCATTGCTGCACGTTTAATTTATGTAGTAATTTTAATTTAACTAGTTTTTTAAAATAAAAAAGGCGGCCTAAGTCGCCTTTTTTATTAATTAAATATTGCCGCTTTAGCCTGTATTCCTTAACCCAGCTGCAATACCATTAATCGTTAACTGAATCGCCAGCTTCAATTTTTCGTCCGTTTCACCAGCTCGGTAGCGTTTGATGAGCTCTACTTGCAAATGATTCAGCGGGTCTAAATATGGCAAGCGGTTACGAATTGAATAGGCCAGCGTTGGGTTACTGTTTAATCGCTCTGTACAACCTTGTAGCAAATTAAGCGCCTGCGTAGTCAGGAGATACTCAGCTTCTATACGGCTAAAAATAGTTTCTCTTAACTGCTTGTCAGTGACCAAATGCGCATAGTGGCGCGCTACCACTAAATCGGTTTTGGCTAATACCATGTCTACATTTGCGATTAAGGTTTTAAATAAAGGCCAAACAGCGAGCATTTCTTGCAGATTTTTCAGGCGACTTTCATATGCGTCATCTTGATGCAAATATTGATGTATCGCACTGCCTAAGCCATACCAGCCTGGTAATAATAATCGGCATTGCCCCCAAGAAAATCCCCACGGTATGGCGCGTAAATCTTCAATGCGGCGGGTAGATTTTCTAGCGGCTGGACGGCTGCCGATATTCAATTCTGCAATTTCAGATATTGGTGTTGCGCCAAAAAAGTAATCGGCGAAACCGGGTGTTTCATAAACCAAACTGCGATAACTGGTCATAGCGGTGGTGGATAAGTCTTCCATTATCGCCTCAAAAATGCGCCTTTTTGAAGTGTTAAGTGACATTTCTGGCAACAATGTGGCATCGATAGTGGCCGCAATCAGCGTTTCTAAATGCTGGCGTCCCACTTTTGCGTCAGCATATTTATTGGCGATGATTTCACCTTGTTCAGTCAAACGTATTTGCGCATCTACCGTGCCGCTGGGCTGCGCCATAATCGCCTGATAAGTCGGTCCACCGCCACGTCCAACTGTACCGCCGCGCCCATGAAACAAGCGCAGTTTGATTTTAGCTTGGTTAAACAACTCAACCAAAGAAACCTCTGCTTTGTATAATTCCCAATTAGAAGTTAAAAAGCCGCCGTCTTTATTGCTATCCGAATAGCCCAGCATAATTTCTTGCTCATTGCCCTGGTTACGTAGCACATACCGAATCCCCAGTAAGCTCAACCATTGCCCCATAATCATCGGTGCATTGCGCAAATCGGCAATGGTTTCAAATAAGGGGACAACATTCAACGCCAACTGGATTTTTTGCGAGCCCCAAACACCTTTCAGCAAACCTGTTTCTTTCTGCAATAGGGCTACTTCTAGTAAATCAGACAGCGTTTCAGTGTGCGAAATAATGTATTGCTTAACCGTGCGGCTGCCGAATTTTTGTTTTATATCACGCGCTTTATTCAGCACATCGATTTCGGTATGTACCAATTCAGAATACTGCTGGTAAGGCGAAAACAATAAACGCGGCTGTTTTAATTCATCCAGCAAAGTCTGAATTTTTTCATCTTCAGTCAGTTCATCATATTCAAAATCGTAGCCAGCCTTATTAAAAAGCTCTTTAATCACCGCCTCATGCACATCTGACGATTGACGGATATCCACAGTCGCTAAATGAAAACCAAAGGTTTCAATGGCTTTGGTTAATTTTCCTAAGCGCGCATAAATTAACGCCTCGCCGCCAAATTCTTTCAGTGAATCTACCAGCACATTTAATTCTGCCAACAAATCACTGGCCTGACGATACGGCACTGCTTGGTTTGCGCTTTCGCGTAATTCTAATTGCGGCAATAATTGCTTGGCCGTAGCAATCAATCGGTCGTAAATACCATTTAACGCAAGCCGATACGGCTCATCCAAACGATGTGGCGATTGGTCTAAAGATAAATTTGCCAACTCTAAAAGCGCGGGATTCACATTGACCAAGCGGGTAGAAATCGACAACTCACGCCGTAGCGCATCAAGCTGTTTTAAATAAAACTTAAACGTGGTGGCACTTTGCATGCCGACGGCTTGCGTCAACGTTGCACCGTTTACAAACGGGTTACCATCGCGATCGCCGCCTATCCAGCTTCCCATCTGTAAAAAACCAGGCAATTGAAACGGCTTTTCTAGATCGGCGGCATATTGCTTATTTAAATCGCGCTCTAAATCTTGCAATATTTCTGGAATCACATTTAAAAACGTGGTTTCGTAATAGCTTAACGCGTTTTCAATTTCGTTTACTACGGTGAGTTTTGAAAAACGCACAATGCGCGTCTGCCACAATGAACAAACGGCGGCTTGAATCAATAAATCATTATTCTCCAGCTCACGTCTAGAGATTAAATTGGCACGCTCTGCCAGCAAAAAAGACAGTTTGTGCTCAATATCCAAAATGCTTTTGCGCTGCACTTCAGTGGGATGCGCGGTTAATACAGGTGAAACCAGCGCGTCTTTAAAAAACGCTTCTACCGCTGCAAAAGGCAAAGCTTGACGCGCGATTTCATCTACAGAATAAGCCAACATACCAGGCAATAGCTTATCTTCATTCAAGCGCGTTTGCTGGCGCGCAAATAAATCTTCGGCGATATTGACCAAATGCTTAAAGTAACTAAAAGCGCGCACCACCGAAATGGTTTGCTGCGGTGATAAGTTTTTAAGCAGTTTTTCTAAAGTTAAAGTGGCTTTTTGGTCGTTTTCGCGGTGAAACTTAACGGCGGCCTGACGGATATTTTCGATTAAATCAAACGTCGCTTCACCATCTTTGGCCAAAATGGTTTCACCCAAAACACGGCCTAAATAACGAATATTATTTTTTAAGCTTAAATTTTGCTCATTTTGATTGATCGCTTGAAGTGATATTTCGCCCATAGCATTGCCGTTTAAAAGAGATTTAAACAATATAAGCAACAACTACACCATGCGTTAAAACATATAATATTTCTAATACAATCAACTAGTTATATTAAATTTTAGATACAATTAAATATAACTTGCACGTTTAGTGTGCACCTTTGTATAAAGCCATGCATATTAAGGTGCAGGTGATTGAATGCAAAAAAGGCAGCATAAGCTGCCTTTTTTATTCTATTTTAGGTGTTAAGTTAATGATACTTAACCACTTTTTTTGACCGAATTTAATCCCTAAAAAGCAGGTTTCACTTCTGCATTGTTGTAATTTTCAACGCCATCTAAAATTTCTTTCTTAGCTGCTTCAATATCGCCCCAGCCATTGATTTTCACCCATTTGCCTTTGTCTAAATCTTTATAGTGCTCAAAGAAGTGAGAAATCATTTCTAAACGCCAAGTTGAAACATCGGTATGGCTTTTTAGGTGACCGTACAAACCGCATACTTTTGGCACAGGCACTGCAAATACTTTTGCATCAAGGCCAGCTTCATCTTCCATCAACAACACGCCTAATGGGCGGCAACGCACAACCACACCTGGAATCAATGGCACTGGCGTCATCACCAATACATCCACTGGGTCGCCATCGTCGGCCAAAGTGTGCGGAATATAGCCGTAATTGGTAGGATATTGCATGGCAGTACCCATAAAGCGGTCTACAAAAATCGCGCCGCTATCTTTATCCACTTCATATTTAACAGGGTCGCCCTGCATTGGAATTTCGATAATCACATTGAAATCATTGGGTAAATCTAAGCCAGATGGCACTTGGTTTAACGACATGTTGAGAATAGCCTTGAACTAAAAAACGGCATTATACGTGAAGTTTGTTAATGATTGATTACGGGCAAGTTGGTTTAAGCACTGACTGTGTAAAAAACCAGATACTAATTTAATTTATTAAAATATTCCCAGCTTTTTTTAAAAATCACTACCAGTATTACGACAGCCAAACCTGCTAAAGTAAAGGTACCTAAATGGTGCATAATAATTGGAATATTGCCAAAGAAGTAACCCATCAGTACACAAGTCAGCACCCATAATAGAGATCCAACCGAAGCGGCGCGTACGAATTTATAAAAAACCATCTGCGTAATACCTGCTAAAAATGGTGCAATTGTTCTTATCACTGGCAAAAACAAGCAAAATAAAAAGCCCTTTTCACCATGTTTATGATAAAAAACACGTGTCTTATCAAGCGTCGTTTGATTTGGCCACTTTAAATAATTAACAAAAAATATTTGCCCTAAAGTTTTGCCCAAGCCATATCCACATAAATTGCCCAATATGGCTGCCGCGGTCAATACGATTAAAAGTAAGCTGATACTTAAATGAGAAGCCGCCCAGACTGCGCCACAAACGAATAAAAACGGATTACTGGGCAGAAAAAAGAACGGCAATATGCCAATTTGCAGAAAAATCACACCAAATAAAATGAAGTAAACTAAATTGGCGTGCATGGCGACTAAATCCGGCAAGTGCGCATCAAAATTTAAAATCATCTGCCAAATTTGCATCATATTAGTCCGCTCCTGCATTCAGCCATAACCGTTTGTGGTGTTAATTTTAACGCACAATATAGCAGAATAGGAATAATCACCATCTCATCCAGTTGGCCAATAACAGGAATAAAATCAGGGATTAAATCAAATGGCATTAATACATAGCCAATCGCTAGCCATAATAAGGCTTTGGCCAGTTTTGGTGTCTGTGGGTGTTTTTGCAGACGCTGATAAAAAACAAACTCTGCTTTTAAGCGCGCCGCAATCTGTTTTAGTTTTTCCAGCATGAATATTAAAGTAGCTTTTTACCTGTTAATTTTTCAAATGCTTCACAATATTTTTCAGAGGTGCGTTGCGCAACCTCTAGCGGCAAAGCTGGCGCAGGCGGTGCTTTATTCCACTGTATACTTTCTAGCCAGTCGCGCACATATTGTTTATCGTAGCTAGGCGGATTGCTGCCGACTTTATAGCTTTCGGCTGGCCAAAAACGCGATGAATCAGGTGTCAACACTTCATCCATCACATGCAGCACACCATCGCTATCTAAGCCAAATTCAAATTTGGTATCGGCGATGATAATGTCGCGTGTTAATGCATATTCGGCCGCTTCGCTATAAAGCTGAATCGCTACTTTGGCGACTTTTTCTGCCATCTCTGTGCCAATCAATGCAGCGCATTGCTCTAGGCTGATATTCTCATCATGCTCACCTACTGCGGCTTTGGATGACGGCGTAAAAATCGGCACCGGTAGTTTTGATGCTTCTTGCAAGCCTGCTGGCAGTTGAATACCGCATACGGTGCCTTTGGCTTTGTATTCTTTCCAGCCGCTGCCTACCAAATAGCCACGTACAATAGCTTCTATCGGTAAAGGTTTAAGTTTTTTCACCACTACGGCGCGGCTTAGATTACCTGTACCCAATTGTGCTTTGTCTTCTGCGCTTGAAACCACCGAATCTGGCTCAATACCCGTTAAATGGTTAGGCACCACATGCTTTAGTTTTTCAAACCAAAAATTGGCCATTTGCGTGAGCATAGCGCCTTTATTGGCAATACCTGTGGGCAAAATCACATCAAACGCAGACAGCCTATCGGTGCTCACTAGCAACATGGTTTTATCATTTATTGCATAAATATCGCGAACTTTTCCCTGATGAATTAAGGTTAAACTTTGAAGATTAGTTTTTAACAGTGGCGCGCTCATGGTGATTAATGCAAGTGGTGAAAGAATTGAATTATAAATTGCGCAGGCTAATTTGCACTAGTCATTTGTACGTGTGTTTGCTGCGAATTTTTCGGGGTTTAAAATGTGTTAAGTTCAATAAAAATACTTAAACACCTAGCTCGTTTAAATCAAATTACCTACTTTTACTACTTTAAGTGTATTAGTACCGCCTGGACTTCCAATTGGCTCACCAAATGTTAGCAGAACCGTATCGCCAGTCGCAACTGCACCGTTTCTAAGCATCACCTGCTCCATCTCATGCAAAATTTCATCCCTGTTTTTGTCTTCTTGCTCAATAGGGTAAGGAAACACATTGCGATGCAAAGTGAGTTTGCGACGCGCGATTTTATTGGGCGATAGCGCATAAATGGGCGCACCACTATCCGCACGCGATAGCCATTGCGCAGCATTACCGGATTGCGTTAACGCGGCAATGGCTTTCACATTCAGATATTTAGACACATAAATAGTGGCTGCCGCTATCGCCTCATCCGTTTGCTGGTGCGGCTCTGCGCGTTTTTGACTGACGTTAGCAATTTCATATTCTTTTTCAGCTTCAACACAAATTCTGTCTACCGCTTTAACGGTTTCTAAAGGATATTGTCCACTGGCGGTTTCGGCAGATAGCATTACCGCATCCGTACCGTCCAGCACTGCATTCGCCACATCTGATACCTCTGCCCGCGTGGGAATCGGGCTACTAATCATAGATTCCATCATTTGTGTAGCGGTAATGACTAGCTTATTTTGCGCGCGCGCCATGCGTATCATGCGTTTTTGTAAACCTGGCACGGCGGCATCGCCTACCTCTACGCCTAAGTCACCGCGCGCCACCATAATCGCATCGCTCACGGCGATAATCTCTTTTAGGTTATCAATCGCTTCTGCGCGCTCAATCTTTGCCACAATACTGGCCGTGCCACCTGCTTTTTTAACCAAACTGCGCGCCAGCTCTACATCTTGGGCTGATTTTGGAAAAGAGATGGCAATATAATCTGCCTCTAAAGCGACCGCTGTCTTTAAATCTTCTTTATCTTTTAAGGTTAAGGCATCGGCAGATAAACCGCCACCTGCGCGATTAATACCTTTATTATTGCTTAGTACGCCGCCGCTAAGAATTACACAGTGTATTTGATTGTTTCGGATACGATCGACCTGCATGGTAATGCGACCATCATCCAGCAATAGCACCACACCCTCAGTCACTTCTTGTGGTAATGTTTTGTAGTCCAAGCCAACTTTATCTTGATTGCCCAGCATGCAATCGGCATCCAATATAAATAAATCACCAGTTTTTAAGGTGATTTTTCCCAACTCAAATTTACCAATCCTGATTTTTGGGCCTTGTAAATCGCACAATACACCCACTGGCCGCCCCAGTTTAAGCGCGATATTACGCACGATTTCAGCGCGACTGATATGCTCTGCAGCAGTGCCATGCGAAAAATTTAGGCGCACTACATTAACACCCGCCGTAATCAGGCGCGCAATCATTTCTTCACTGCTTGAGGCTGGGCCCAGCGTGGCAACAATCTTGGTTTTTCGTAACATCGTAATAGTTGGCCTTTATTTAATCATTAAGTGAATAGACCAGAAACTTACATGTAAATCATGACATTTAAATAAAAAATGGGGCATCAGCCCCATTTTTAAAACTGGGAAATAACTTAAATTAAGCCTTTGCACGACTCTCTAAAATCTCTACTGCTGGTAAAGTCTTGCCTTCTAAAAATTCTAAAAACGCACCGCCTGCAGTTGAAATATAGCTAATTTTGTCATAAATATCATATTTTTGAATGGCTGCAATCGTATCTCCACCACCCGCCAAGGTAAACGCTTTGGTATTAGCAATGGCATGCGCGATGGTTTTAGTACCTTCACCAAATTGGTCAAATTCAAACACACCAACAGGGCCATTCCAAACCACAGTACCTGCATTTTTGATAATCTCTGCTAATTCATTAGCAGATTTCGCGCCAATATCAAAAATCATATCGTCCGCTTCTACAGAAGCCGCGTCTTTCTTCACTGCAGGCTCTGTTGCATCGAATTTCTTACCACAGACCACATCAACTGCAATCGGTACTGCCGCGCCTCTTTGGCTCATTTTATCCATTAAGGTGCGCGCCACTGGCACTAAATCATCTTCACACAGCGATTTACCTACTTCGAAACCTGCCGCTTTTAAAAAGGTATTGGCAATACCACCGCCAACCACCATCTGGTCTACTTTTTCAGACAAGCTTTCTAATACAGTCAATTTAGTTGAAACTTTGCTTCCGCCGACAATCGCCACCATGGGGCGTGCAGGGTTCAACAATGCTTTGGTTAAAGCATCTAATTCTTCTGCTAATAACAACCCTGCGCAGGCGATTGGCGCAAACTTCGCCACGCCATGCGTGCTGGCTTCGGCACGGTGCGCGGTACCAAAAGCATCCATCACAAATACGTCACATAGCTTTGCATAGGCTTGCGCTGTTTCGTCTTTGTTCTTTTTTTCACCTATATTAAAACGACAGTTTTCCAAGATAACGAGTTCGCCAGTACCAACTTCAAAACCACCCTTGACCCAATCCTTAATCAAGCGCACAGGTTTGTTTAGTTTGGCTGAAATCACATCTACTACTGGCTTAAGTGAATTCTCTTCTGAATAAACACCCTCTTCAGGGCGGCCTAAATGCGATGTCACCATCACGCTTGCGCCTTGTTTCAATGTATACTCAATGGTTGCCATACTGGCGGTAATACGCGCGTCTGAAGTCACTTTACCATCTAAAACGGGCACGTTTAAATCTGAACGAATTAATACTCGTTTACCGCGTAAATCTACATCTGTAATTTTAATAAATTGCATGATTAACCCCAAAAATCTGACAACTATTTTGCTTTCATTAACGCAGCAGCGGTATCTAACATACGGCAGCTAAAGCCCCACTCGTTATCGTACCAGGCCAGCACTTTAACCAAATTACCAATGACCACCGTTTGCGTTGCATCAAAATTGCTAGATGTTTCGGTATGGTTGAAGTCTGATGAAACTAATGGCTCTGTGTTGTATGCCAAAATGCCTTTAAGCGCTCCCTCACTAGCCTCTTTTACAATCGCGTTCACTTCTTCTCGCGTCGTTTCTCGGCTGGCAACAAACGTTAAATCGACCGCCGACACATTGGCCGTAGGCACACGAATTGCAAAACCTGATAATTTACCTTTAAGCTCAGGCATCACTATACCCACAGCTTGTGCAGCGCCTGTTTTGGTTGGAATCATATTGAGTGCCGCAGCGCGGGCGCGATACAAATCACTGTGATGGCCATCTACCAGCAACTGATCATTGGTATAGGAGTGAATCGTGGTCATTAAGCCCGTTTCTACACCCAATTTTTCATGCAAGGCTTTTACCATTGGCGCCAAGCCGTTAGTGGTGCAAGATGCGTTAGAAATCACCGTCATGGCAGAAGTTAACACTTTGTCATTAACACCCATCACTACAGTCGCATCACAAGCATTTTTATCAGCAGGCGCTGAAATAATCACTTTTTTAGCACCGGCATCTAAATGCGGCTGACATTTCTCTTTAGTGCGAAATACACCAGTACACTCAAGCACTACATCAACGCTCAACGCTTCCCAAGGCAATTTGGAAGGGTCTTTTTCGTTAAACATGTGAATTTTGTCACCGTTAACGATCAAGTAGTGATGACCCGCCACATCTTGTTCATGACTCACCGTACCAGCCAATTTGCCGTGAATGGTATCGTGTTTCGTTAAATGCGCGTTACATTCTGGGCTAGCCGTGCCGTTGATGGCTACAATTTGAATATCTTTCCGTTTTTGCTCATAAAAAGCACACAACACATTACGCCCAATACGCCCATAACCATTAATTGCTACACGAATTGCCATTACATCACCCTTTCAAAAAGACGCATTTATCACTACTATTTCAAAGTCTACAAATAAAAAGAGCCTCTAAACGGAGGCTCTTTTAACAACAGGCTACTCTATAATTACAACACTGACTTAGTTACAGCAACAACATTTTCTACTGTAAAGCCAAAATGTTTCATTAATGCGCCACCAGGGGCAGATTCACCGAATGTGTCGATACCAACAACTGCGCCTTCTAGGCCAACATATTTACGCCAGAAATCCGTTACACCAGCTTCAACTGCCACGCGTTTAACGCCTGGAGTCAACACGCTGTCTTTGTAAGCTTTATCTTGACGATCAAATACGTTAGTTGATGGCATTGAAACTACACGTACTTTAGTACCAGCAGCATTTAGTTCAGCAGCAGCTTTAACAGCCAACTCTAGCTCAGAACCATTAGCGATAATGATGACTTGCGCGCCAGCTACGTCAGACAACACATAACCACCTTTACGCATTAATGCGAACTGTGCAGCATCATGTTTCATACCAGCTACGTTTTGACGGCTTAAGACTAAGCTAGATGGACCAGTAGTACGCTCAACCGCAGCAACCCAAGCTACCGCAGTTTCAGTTGAGTTGCCTGGACGCCATACATCCATATTCGGAATCAAACGTAGGCCAGCCGTATTTTCGATTGGTTGGTGCGTTGGACCATCTTCACCTTGACCGATAGAGTCATGTGTTAACACAGCAATGGTGCGTTGTTTCATCAATGCAGCCATACGCAATGCGCTTTTTGCATAGTCAGAGAACATATGGAATGTACCACCGAATGGGATTAAACCACCGTGCAATGCCATACCGTTCATAATCGCAAACATACCAAACTCACGTACGCCGTATGAAATGTAGTTACCTGGTTTTTTCGCATCAACATGTACAAAGCTACCTGTTGAAGTCAAGTTAGAACCAGTCAAGTCAGCAGAACCGCCTAAGAACTCTGGCAATAACGGCGCTAATGCGCCGATGACGTTTTGTGATGCTTTACGTGTTGCAACACCTTCTGCTTTTTCGTTTGTTGCAGCGACAATCGCATCAGTTGCTTCTTTCCAGTTAGCTGGTAAGTCGCCTGCCATGCGGCGTTTGAATTCTGCTGCTTCAGCTGGGAATGCTTTTGCGTATGCATCAAACTTGGCATTCCAATCGCCTTCTACTTTTGCGCCTTTAGCAGTTGCATCCCAACCAGCGTAAACGTCTGCTGGAATTACAAACGGCTCGTGCGCCCAACCGATGTTAGCGCGTGTTGCGGCAACTTCGTCTAAACCTAATGCAGAACCGTGGCAATCATGTGAACCTGATTTGTTTGGTGAACCCATACCGATGACTGTTTTACAGCAGATCAATGATGGTTTGTCTGTTACTTTTTTAGCGGCAGCAATAGCAGCGCCAATCGCAGCAACATCGTGACCGTCTACTGACTGAACGTGCCAGCCATATGACTCAAAACGTTTCGCTGTGTCGTCTGTGTACCAGCCTTCGATATGACCATCGATAGAAATGCCGTTGTCATCCCAGAATGCTGTCAATTTACCCAAGCCCCAAGTACCAGCCAGCGCACAAGCTTCGTGAGAAACGCCTTCCATCATACAGCCGTCGCCTAAGAACACATATGTACTGTGGTCAACGATGTCGTGGCCTGGTTTATTGAATTGATTTGCTAATAACTTTTCAGCCATTGCAAAACCTACACCGTTGGCAATACCTTGGCCTAATGGGCCAGTAGTCGTTTCAACGCCTGGTGCGTAACCATATTCTGGGTGACCAGCGCATTTTGAATGCAATTGACGGAATGATTGTAATTCGCTCATTGGCAATGCATAACCTGTCAGGTGTAGCAATGAGTAAATCAACATTGAGCCGTGACCATTAGAAAGTACAAAGCGATCGCGATTTGCCCACTCTGGATTTTTTGGGTTGTGACTTAAATGATTATTCCAAAGCTCTTCAGCAATTTCTGCCATGCCCATAGGCGCACCTGGGTGGCCAGAATTGGCTTTTTGCACTGCATCCATTGATAACGCACGAATCGCGTTGGCTAAGTCTTTACGTGTTGCCATAGTTTTCTCCCTAATGTTTACCTTGAAGTTTTACGATTCAAACTTGACTTAGCTTATTATTTTGACCAAAAAGAATGTAATAACAATATCTGATTGGTTATAGCAAAAATTTAAGTCTTACAGAAAATCCGATAAAACCTTGATTGAATTCTTCAAAAAGTTAGTTTTTTAACTGCTTTTTTGCAAATATTAAATTATTGCCTAATTACCCTATTTGGGCAAGGGCTATGCCGCATTTGATAACGTAAATTAGTATTTATTTAAAAAATTTAAAGGCAATTATATTGAAATTAATGTGCAAGCCTTAAGTGTGATAACACTATTAATTGCGTCACAGACTAGCTTAATTGTTTTACACTACCTGCATGAAATTAAGCCGCCATCTATTGTTAACCACTATATTAAGCGCAATTTTTTTGCTGTTTTTTACAGCTCAAATAATCGCCAAACAAAATCACACTGATTATCAAGCTGCTCAAAAATCATCCGAAATATTACTGGCAAAGGTATACCAAAGCGGCATTGATGTGCGTGAGTATTTGGTGAGTGAAAAATTTGATGGCGTACGAGCCGTGTGGGATGGAAACGCTTTGTACACGCGCACAGGCAGATTAATTGCAGCGCCAACTTGGTTTACAAAAGGCTTTCCTAAAGTACCACTTGACGGCGAGCTTTGGTTGGCAAGAGGTCAGTTTGATGCGTTATCTGGCGCTGTGCGCAAAGACAACCCAATTGATCAAGAGTGGCATGGTATATCTTATTTAGTGTTTGAACTGCCAAACGCCGCAGGCAATTTTGAGATGCGTGCAAAACGCATTACTGAAATTGTTAATGATGCCAATATTGCACACTTAAAAGCTGTGACACAATTTAGAGTTAAAGATGAAGCCGCATTAAAACGCAAGCTCAATCAAATGGTGGCTGCTGGCGCTGAAGGCCTTATGCTGCATAAAGCAGACGCACCTTACATAACAGGGCGCAGCGATGTATTACTAAAATTTAAATTGCTTTACGATGCAGAAGCAACAGTTGTTGGGCACACCGCTGGGCGCGGAAAATATAAAGGCAAACTTGGCGCGCTGTTAGTAGAAACGCCTGATGGCATACGTTTTAAACTTGGCACAGGTTTCAGTGATGCGCAGCGCGAAAACCCACCTAAAATTGGCAGCCTTGTCACTTATACATATCGCGACAAAACACCCAATGGCAAGCCAAAGTTTGCCAGTTTTTTACGTGTGCGAAATGAATAATTTCAATATTAATAAACTACACAACTCTGCGGCTAGAGCGCATTACAAAACAAAATAAAGCCGTTAATATTAACCATGCCTGCGGTGGAATTTTTGATAACTCAATAGGCGTTTCATCACTTGCTTTTGCTTTGCTGACATCTTGCCTACTGCTAGTATGCATTTGCGTTATATCGTTAGAGGCTAGCCTGATGACTGGCAAGCTGCTGCTCACTTTAGCGGTAGTGCCAACCTGAACGACCCCGCCAACTGCCGCCATGCTGCTTGTAGACCCTATTGAAACAAAGCTGACTAATACAAATATCGTTAATTTTTTAACCATTTTTAACATCCAATTTAATTTAAAGACTTAAAGTAGTTAAGTCTTTGCAAATCGAATGCCAAATGTTGATTATTATAATAATCAATGAGTTAAATTATGTTGATGCCTACTTTATGTCGTGATTCTGACACTAATGTCAATAATGTTAAGTTAGTTCTAAAAACCACATACACATAATTTTTTGTCAAAAAATTATCCGCACCTCTGTCAGAACTCGCAAGAAAGCACCTACAGCAATATCAGTCATTGTCTTATTCGGTATTTTTTGCAAATGTCTAAAATTGCGTTTGTGTTCTGCACAACAACCTAAATTTTGTTTTTTCGAAAAGGAAATATCATGAATATCAATCTAAAAAGTCTATTAATTATTGGTGCTTTAACGATGCCTTTACCTGCTTTTGCTGCAGATGGCGATACAGTGGGTACTGAAGTGGGTGACGCTGTTATTACCACTAAAGTAAAAGCTGAATTTGCTAAAGACAAAGCTGTTAGCGCTACTGATATTAAAGTAGAAACAGACAGCAACGGTTTAGTACAATTATCTGGCACTGCAAAATCACAAGCCGAAGCGGATAAAGCTGTTGTTTTAGCTAAAAATGTTAAAGGTGTAACTGCTGTTAAAAACGATATTGTTGTAACACCATAGTAGCAATACTTTGTTTTAACCTTAGTTTATCTAAACTAAATAACGGGGCCATGAGCCCCGTTCTTAATTTATCGCACTATTTCTATAGCCTGCAAAACCATCTCAATCGTCCTGCAATTCGCTTTGGCGTCTTCAAAGGTTAGCAAAGGTTGCTTATCATTCAGCACACAATCACTAAAATGCTCAATCTCTAAATTAAAGTGATTGCTTGGGGCAAAGCGTTCTTCTGCATATTTGCCATCTTCTGTTGCCCAGCTAATCACTGGTACATCGTTTTGAAATACCCATGTAGCATTGCATTTCACCCAGCCTTTTGTGCCGATGATTTCATATTCGGATTTGCGGCTACGCTCAAAGCTGATATCAAAGTTGCCAAAAAGCGCGCGGCCTTCTGTATCTATTCCAAAATCCAATACGCCGCTGGTCACGATATCGGCGCCATGTTCGTTTAGTTTGGCATGCGCGACCACTTTAACTGGCTCTAACGGTTTGCCATTTTTCTGGAAGCACCAGCGCAAGGAATGTATAGCGTATGGCCCAATATCCCACATTGCGCCGCCGCCATCTGACATGCTGCGGTTGATGCGATACATACGCGCCTGCTTCATCAAAAAAGAAAAGCTGGCGCGGGCAGACAGTACATCGCCTATCAAGCCACTTTCAACAATTTCTTGTAGGCGCGCGTGTTGCGGGTGAAAGCGGTACATAAAGCCTTCCATTACCTTGACTTTAGCCTTTTTGGCGGCCGCTTCAATCGCCTCTATATCTTTAAGCGTCGTTGCCATCGGCTTTTCAATCAAGATATGCTTACCTGCGTTAATGGCTTTAATCGCCCATTCTGCATGCTCTTCATTGGCCATTGGGCAGTAAATCGCCTCTACGTTAGGGTCATCTATCAGGCTTTGCAAATCATCATAGCAAGTTACGTTTTGATGGCAAGGCGCATATTTATCTAATGTCGCTTTAGCCGCACCAGCGCGGCGGCTGGCAATGGCAACCAACTCAGAATTGGGCGCTTCGATAATCGCTGGCAGCAAGCGCTCATTGACGCGAGCGGCACCTAAGATGCCCCATTTTAATTTTTTCATTTCAGTCACAATCTCCCTCTATTCAATCCATTTAATACTGCATCCAATACTGGCAATCTGCTCGCGCGGGCCTTCACCTGTTTCCGCAATCATCTTCATGGCATCAAACAAATCGCGTGTATTGTCAGCAGGCGGCTCTGGGTTACGGCCAGAAGCATCAAAGCGGCCGCGGTATTGCAGCTCACCTTTCGCGTTAAAACCAAAAAAATCGGGCGTACACACCGCACCATAGGCTTTTGCAACTTCTTGTGTTTCATCCAAAGCATAGGGAAAACTAAAATGATTCAGCCTTGCCTCTTCTTCCATCCTCTCAAAATTGTCATCTGGGTAGCGCACCGTATCATTACTTTGAACCGCAATACTATTGATGCCATATCGCTCAAGTTCAAGGCAAGTGACCACCATTCTTGTCTTAATGGTTTTAACATAAGGGCAATGGTTACAAATAAACATGACCAGTAGTCCATTTTTACCCATGATCATATCGCGCGACACTAAGTTACCTTCTGCACCACTATAATTGACGGCGGGCAATTTGAAATCAGGGGCTTTCCAGCCAAAATCACACACAGGGGGATGTAAACTTGCCATGCTTTACTCCTTAATTAACTTATAATTTAATCTTAACACTTTCATTTTACGCCATCATGTCAAACACACGATTTTATAGCGCAGAAAAATTGAGTATTGGTGCAGTAGTTCCACTATCCACTAGTGCTGCAACGCATGCCACGCGCGCCTTAAGATTAAATGTGGGTGACAAAATTAAGTTATTTAATGGAGATGGATTTGATTACAACTGCGAATTAATCTCTATCAAAAAAAATGAGGTGATTTCGAGTGTTAAGTCTAGCCAAAAAATTGGCTCAGAATCACCGTTAAGTATCACCTTGCTGCAAGGCATATCCAGCGGTGACCGCATGGATTACACCATTCAAAAAGCAGTTGAGCTAGGCGTAAATGCCATACAACCCATTTCAACAGAACGTAGCGTTGTCAAACTCAGCCAAGAGCGCGCGCAAAAGCGGCTTGAGCATTGGCAAAATATTGTCAACTCTGCATGCGAGCAATCTGGTCGCGCGTTTGTACCACTAGTTTTGACGCCTGTGAGCCTATCGCATTGGCTAGCAAACAATCCAGCCAAGAGTGATACGCGCATTTTGCTTAACCCTGTTGGCGCAGTAAAGATGGCTGATTTGGCAAAACCAATTGGCAATATTGCGCTGTTGATTGGGGCAGAGGGCGGTTTAAGCCAAGCAGAAATCAATGCCGCAACGGCAAATAGCTTTCAATCGATTATTTTGGGGCCACGCATTTTACGCACAGAAACGGCTGCACTAACGGCGATATCATCCATGCAAACACTGTGGGGTGATTTTTAATATGTGGTTTTATTTGGGTTTAGTGACCGTTTCAGTATCACTTATTATTTATCTGTATCAAAAACTATCCATTCAATCCGCACTTCAACAACGCAAAAGCTCACTCCAATATTGGACATACAATAAAAAGCCTTTTAAGTATGACTTAACCAATGCTAGCAGCAAAAATACGGGATTATTTGTATTAGAGATTCCCTGTGTAAGCGCTTTGCAATTTTCTGCCAGACAAGAGCGCCAAAAAGATAAGTGGGCCAAACGCTTGGGTATCTCTTACGAGTTTGAAACGGGTTCGCAGCAGTTCGATCAACAAACTTATCTTGCCAGCATTACCCAAGAAGATGCTGAAATTATTGGTAAAGATAGTGCCATGATGTCTGAAATACGCGGGCTAATCTTTTCAAAACAAGATGTTGATGTGATTACCAGACGAAATTTGATTATTTGTGACGGCAAGCATTTGTATTTAGAAATACATCTTTTAAAAGATAGCCCTATTCAGCAAGTGAATGCTTTGGCCGCACGTTTTTTACCTAGACTGAGAACGCTAGCCAACCTTTTGCAAAGCCAAAAGCGGGAAACAGCGCATTTCTGGAAAGTGCCCGCACAGCGTAACACTGCTATATTTTTAGCGATGAGCTTAGCCCTTGCGACTTGGGGCGGGTTAGAAGCAGCTCGCTTTTTTATCCTAGATAAAAATGCATTATTCTCACCAATCAGTTTAATGCCAGAGGCCAGCATCATCAGTGCTTTAGCGTTGCTCACTTTTATTTTATTGGCTTTTAGGTTCATTAAAAAATCGGCGCGCCGCCATCTAGTATTGATTGATATCGTGATATTTGGCGGGCTTGGATTACTCTTTACCGTTTACGGATTGCTGTACGACTTTAATAGTATGAGCGATAGCAGCGAACCCACAATTGCCAGTTACCAGGTAGTAGACAAATACAGCGTAAAACATCGTGGGCGCAAAGGCAGGACCTATTACACCTACCACATTAACTTAAAAGACGCGGAATACCCGATTGATTCACCCATGAAAATTGACCATGATTTTTACGATACCATCTGTAAAACCGACTGGGTAAGCTTTACCATACGCGATGGTCGCCTGCACAAACCGTGGCTTGAAAATATGTATAGATGCCTATTTTGTAAAGATCCACACCAAGAAAATGATTTTTAATATTGTAATTTTTACATATTTAATATAGTATTTATGTAATATTTACATTTAAAAGCTTCTAAGTTATGTCTTTAGGTCACTCAATCCGTCTACAGCGCAAATCGCTTAACCTTACGCTACAACAGCTTGCTACTAAAGTGGGTGCTGATGCAGGCAACCTGTCGCGCATAGAGCGTGGTGAACTAGGCGTTTCTGAAACATTGCTGCGCAAAATTGCTAACGCCCTAGAAACAACACCTGCACAAATTTATGCTTTAAGCGAATCTGACACAACACTTAAAGTTGAAGAACCGCATCAACCTTATTTGGCTAGCCCAATCAGCATCCAAACATCTGCCATCGATTTTGTTCAGTGGTTTCGCTCTGCTACGCCTTATATTCATGCGTTTGGTGGGCGTACTTTTGTGATTGCCTTTGGTGGCGAGGTCGTCAGTGAGCAGCAATTTATTGCGCTATCACACGATTTGAATTTGCTGGCCAGTTTAGAAGTAAGGCTGGTACTGGTGCATGGCGCAAGACCACAGATTGAGCAGCGGTTAAAACGCGATAAGCTAACGCCCGCTTTTCATAACGGCTTACGCGTGACTGATGATGCGGCGATGGAAGCAGTAAAAGAAGCCAATGGCGCAGTGCGGGTAGAGATTGAAGCGCTACTTTCAATGGGTATCGCCAATTCACCGATGGCAGGCGCAGATATTCGTGTTGCCAGTGGCAATTTTGTCACGGCAAAGCCGCTTGGTGTGCGCGATGGCGTTGATTTACAGCACACTGGCGAGGTGCGTAAAGTGGATGCGATTGGTATTCAAAAACGCCTGGATGATAATGAATTAGTCTTGCTCTCCCCTCTTGGCTACTCACCCACAGGGGAAGCGTTCAACTTAAGTTTAGAAGATGTCGCTGTCAGCGCAGCCATTGCGCTGGATGCCGACAAGCTGATTTTTTTAATGGATTCAGAAGGCGTGCGTAATTTGCGCGGCGATTTATTACGCGAAATGACCGCAGAAAAGGCTAAAAACTTACTGCGGAATGTGCAAAAAAACGAAACGCCTATCCACTTTTCTGAGGACGTTGACTACTACCTGCCTGCCGCCGTACGCGCCTGCGAGCAAGGCGTGGCACGCACACATTTAATTTCGCGGCATATCGATGGCGCTATTATTCAAGAGTTATTTACGCACAGCGGTATTGGCACAATGGTCACAGAGCAAGGACTGGAAACCATGCGCCAAGCTAACATTGACGATGTGGGCGGCATATTGAAGCTAATTGAGCCCTTAGAAAATGATGGCATTTTAGTACGGCGTGGGCGTGAGCGCATTGAAATGGAAATCGATCATTTTTATGTAATGGAGCACGACAACCGCACCATTGGTTGCGCGGCGCTATACCCATTTGCATCTGAGCGAATGGCTGAATTCGCGTGCCTTGCGATTGACCCAGCTTACCGCGGCGGCGGTCGCGGCGACAGATTATTTAATTATTGCCAAGTGCAAGCCAAAGAAAATGGCTTTAAACAATTATTTTGCTTAACTACACGCACTGAGCACTGGTTTTTAGAGCGCGGCTTTATTGAGCAAGCCATTGAAAAACTGCCGCATGAAAAGCAAAAGTTGTACAATTTTCAACGAAAATCCAAAGTATTTGTTAAGTCGCTTTAAGTAACTTTAACCTCGAATAAAACCTTTTCAGCACAAAACTTAACCTATTTTTTGGGTTAAGTTTTACTATTAATATCCGCAATCTCTTTAATTAAAAGCTACTTTTTAGATACAATGAACCAAAATTTAACTAAATAGAAATAACAGGCAAAACAATATGCAAAACGAACCGCAAAATCCAACTGCGCCTGCGCAAAAAGCTAAAATTCTGGCCGAAGCGCTGCCTTATATTAAACGTTTTTTTGATAAAACCATTGTCATTAAATACGGCGGCAATGCGATGACAGACGCACATTTAAAAGAATGTTTTGCGCAAGATGTGGTACTACTCAAACTAGTCGGCATGAACCCTGTGGTTGTGCATGGCGGCGGTCCGCAAATCAATGAAATGCTGGATAAGTTAGGCAAAAAAGGTGAGTTTATTCAAGGCATGCGCGTGACTGATGCTGAAACCATGGATGTGGTTGAAATGGTGCTGGGTGGACAAGTGAATAAAGAAATCGTCAACCTGATTAATCGGCACGGCGGTAAAGCGGTTGGTTTAACTGGCCAAGATGGCAACTTTATTCATGCGCACAAATTGATGATGGAAGACATGAATGACCCGACCAAGATGATTGATGTTGGCCAAGTAGGCGAAATCAGCGCCATTGACCCCAGCATTATCAACTTCTTAGATTCTGGCGATTTTATCCCAGTAGTAGCGCCAATTGGTGTGGGTGAAGATGGCGATACCTTTAATATTAACGCTGATGTGGTTGCTGGCAAACTGGCTGAAATTTTGGGCGCAGAAAAGCTGATTCTACTCACTAACACGCCTGGCGTGCTGGATAAATCGGGCAACTTATTGACTGGCTTAACCCCAAAACAGATTGATGACTTGGTAGCAGATGGCACATTATCTGGCGGCATGCTGCCTAAAATTAGCTCAGCTTTAGATGCGGCCAGAAGCGGCGTAAAAGCGGTGCATATTATCGATGGCCGTGTAGAGCATGCGCTACTGCTAGAAGTGTTAACCGACGAAGGCGTGGGTACGCTGATTAAAGCGAAGTAATTCCAATCCCCGTCATTCTCACCAAGGCGGCAATGACGGTTCCTGAATCCAGCTTTTAGATAATTACAATGACACAAAAAATCTGGATTTTCGATTTAGACGATACCTTACACAACGCCTCTGCGCATATCTTTCCTGTGATGAATCGCGCCATGACGCAATACATCATGGATGAGTTAAGCTTAGATGAGGCTGCTGCACATCAATTGCGCCAGCATTATTGGCGTATTTATGGCGCAACGCTTAAAGGTTTAATGCGCCATCATGGCATTGATGCATTTCATTTTCTAGAACAAACCCATGCGTTTATGGATTTACCCAATATGGTGATTCAGGTTAAACAACTACGCCATTTGTTGCAAAGCTTGCAAGGACGAAAATGTGTGTTCACCAATGCGCCGCGTGAATACGCCATGCGGGTGTTGAATATTATGGGTATTGCCGATTGTTTTGAGCTGGTATTTAGCGTGGAATCCACTAAATTTCATGCCAAGCCATCCATTCGTGGTTTTCAGATGTTGTTAAAAACTTTAAAAACTCACCCCAAAAATTGCATCATGCTGGAAGATAATCTGCCCGCATTGATGACGGCCAAACGCTTAGGGATGAAAACGATTTGGGTCACAAAAAAGCCACAAAAACCTAATTTTGTCGATTATCGGCTTAACTCAGTGTTAGCGCTCACTTACACTCATATATAATCATACTGTCATTTACATTAATAAATCAGGGGAACAATATGGCATCAGACCGTAAGCAACAAATATTAGAAACACTTGCCAAAATACTGGAAAATCCAAAACGCGAGAAAATTACTACGGCTAGTTTAGCTGCCAAACTGCATGTATCTGAGGCTGCGCTTTACCGCCACTTTGCTAACAAAGCGCAAATGTTTGAAGGCTTGATTGAGTTTATCGAAGCGTCCATTTTTGGTGTCATCAACAAAATCACAACCGATGAAACCGATGGTGCAAAACAAGTACAGTTAATCATCACCATGTTATTAAAATTCGCCGAAAAAAATCCCGGTATGACACGTGTGTTAACTGGTGACGCCTTAGTGAACGAAGAAGAATGGCTGCAAACGCGTATTAATCAACTTTATGACCGAATCGAAGCCAGCCTAAAACAAAGTATCCGAATAGCGGAGACGACAACAGGCGCTAAAGGTGACGCTGAAGCACAAGCCAATTTGATGGTATGTTATGTGATTGGCCGCTGGCATCAATATGCGAAAAGTGGGTTTAAGCGGAAGCCTATGGAGTTTGTGCAACAACAGCTAATTTCGATAATTTAAGCAGAGCTAAGAAAGGTTAACGTGTGCCTAGAACAAATCATTGAAATTTCAACATCATTGTTAACCCCTTTAATAGCAATCGTTGCAACATACATTGCTTATCAGCAATGGAAAACTAACAAGCAAAAATTAATACTAGACCGTTATGACCGCCGTTTAAAAGTGTATGAAGAAGTACGCAAAATACTGAGCATAATTTTACGCGATGCAAGGGCAGAGTTTGCTGACTTGTTAAAATTTAGGACATCTGTTTCAGAAGCAGATTTTCTTTTTGGCTCAGAAATTACAGAATATATAGATGAAATATATAAACGTGGCATTAAATTAGAGTACTGGAATAAAGAGTATCGTGACTACTCCCAAATTAAACCTGATGGTTACGACCACCAAAAAATTTGTAATGGAATGCATGATGAACTTACTTGGCTAACTGCTCAATTTGAACCAGCAAAAGTTAAATTTAAAAAATATTTGGATATAAGCAAATAAACTTAAATACTTAGAACATAACCCCTTCTACCGCGCCTGCGCTGCTGTAAAAAGTTGGGAGATTTTAGCGAGGACCGTTTGAGTTCCGCGATAAGCCACGTTTTGTGTGGCTTGTTAGGGCGAGTTCCGCAGCGCCCAACTTTTTATAGCAGCACAGGAATCGAGCGGTAGGGGGTGCTCTTTTCTTTGGTTACTTTCTTTTGAGCAAGCAAAAGCAAAGTAACTCGCCAGTCGCGCGAAAGCGACTTAACACTTAATTTACATCAATTTTTTAATCGCAATCAACCTTGTCTCAAACAACGCCGCTTTAATCTTTTCAGGCGATTCAATGCTTTTTGCTATCTCTCCAGCATCAATACTTAACACTTTTTTTAAGGCTAATTTTAACAGCTCAGCTTCAGGTAAATCGCAGTTTTCCAAACCCGTTCTGCCACGTGAATCGGCTTCGCAGGCTTTTAAGAAGTCGCCAAATCGAGCAGGCTGGCGAATCGCATCTAATTCCATCAAGAATTCAAGCAAGGTATCTGCGCGCATTTTACTGGCTTGGTGCAATTTGCCATGAAATTTGGCCACGATATGCGCCAGCTCTTTGCAATCATTTGGCACACGTAAGCGTTTGCTCACGTCTTTGAGCAAATCCACACTACGGATTTCATGCCCAATATGACGCGGCAACACATCTTTTGGGGTGGTGCCTTTACCTAGATCATGCATTAATGCGGCAAAGCGAATGGGTAGACTAAAATCCTGTTTGGCCGCATAGTCGATCACCATCATCACATGCACGCCCGTATCAATCTCGGGATGATGTTGCGGTGGTTGCGGAACGCCCCAAAGCCTATCCAACTCTGGCAATATTTTTTGTAGGGCGCCACAATCACGCAGCACTTCAAACATGCGGCTGGGCTTTGCTTCCATCAGGCCTTTGGATAGTTCTTGCCAGACGCGCTCTGGTACTAAGGCATCCACCTCGCCTGCTTGCACCATTTGCTGCATCAGCTGGTTCGTCTCAGGCGCTACGGTGAAATCGGCAAAACGTGCTGCAAAACGGGCAGCGCGCAAAATACGCACCGGGTCTTCTGCAAAAGCGTCGCTGACATGACGCAGGGTTTTCGATTTAAGGTCAGCCAAGCCATTAAAGGGATCAATCAACTCCCCGTTTTCTGTTTTAGCAATGGCATTAATTGTGAGATCGCGGCGCGCCAGGTCTTCTTCCAAAGTCACCTCTGGCGAAGCATGCACAGCAAAACCTTTGTAGCCTGCAGCGGTTTTACGTTCTGTGCGCGCTAAGGCATATTCCTCATGTGTTTTGGGGTGCAAAAAAACGGGGAAATCTTTACCAACTGGCTTATAACCGTTATCTAGCATGGCTTGTGGCGTACTACCAACCACCACGTAATCTTTATCTTTTACTGGCAAGCCTAACAATTCATCGCGTACTGCGCCGCCAACGATGTAGACCTGCATTTCAGCCATTAATCAAAATTCCGCCCAAAAATAGGGTTAAGTTTAGACATATATTTATCTTCTAGCGTTAATCGCACGTCCTGCAGCACTGCGAAAGCCATCATATGCGCCGCGCGGCGTGTCATTCATTAAATATTCTGGTACGACTGCTTCTAATGGCGTTGGAATGACGTTTAGTTCTGGCGCAATAGGCTGACGCGTGACGCTATCTAAAGCCATCGATTTCACGTTGTCGCGTGTCATTAATTTAATCGGCAGCAACTCCATCGCAAATGCCTGCGCCATTGATAAGCGATCGTTTAAGCCAATGATAGGGCGTTGCTTGCCCATAATATCCATTACCTTTTGAACCAGGTCACGCAAGGAATAAATAGTTGGGCCACCTAATTCATAGCTTTTATCATAGGTATCTGTATTTTCCAGCGCGTTCACAAAGCAACTGGCCACGTCTTCTACCCAAATCGGTTGAAATTTTGCATCGGGTTTTGCTAATGCTATCACCGGTAAATACTTCACTAGATTGGCAAATAAATTTAAAAAGCTATCACCACGTCCAAAGATGACGGATGGCCTAAAAATGGTGATATTAAGCTTTTTATTGAAGTCGCCAAGTGCGGCCTCACCTCTGGCTTTGCTGATTAAATATTGGCTTGGCGCATGGCTGCTGGCTTGTAACGCGCTCATGTGTAATAAGCGTTCAATGCCTAGGCTTTCGCATAGTTGCGCGACGCGACGCGGCAATTGATGGTGCATTTCTTCAAAGGTGATTTTGCGATTTTCGTGCAAAATTCCGATTAAGTTAATCACGGCATCGGCGCCTGTTAAGGCTTCTTTTAACGCGTGATTATTCATCACATCGCATTCCACCACATGTACATTTGGCAGCAAAATCAAATGCTTACTCGCCTCACGGCGACGCGACAATACGTTGACTTGATAGCCTGCAGCATCTAATTTGGCGACTATACTGCTGCCAACAAAGCCTGCTCCGCCCAACACACATACTACTTTTACTGTCATTACTTTATCCTTTATGGGCTAGTCGTCTGTAGCTCAATCGTACTTGAATCGTTTATTGTATTTGGATTGGTCAAATTTGCACTGTTTAGTTCCGCGCCATCGCTATAGGCAGATGAAACAGTAGCTGCTTTACCTGGAACGATACCCAAACGTTGTTTTAAAGTGATGGGTTTTAGCCCTAATTGATGTGCATATAAGTGCGCATTAGCCATCACTTTTTGTACGTAGGTACGGGTTTCACTAAATGGGATTGTCTCTGCATAAATAGCGCCTTCTAGTGGCTCATCAGCCATCCATTTTTTTGCGCGGCTTGGTCCTGCATTATAAGCCGCAGTCGCCATCACCGTCTGGCCGTTCATCAGTTCAAGCGTATAGCGTAAATAATAGGTACCCAAGGCAATATTCGTTTCTAATTCATGAATCATGCCGTGATGGTAATCGTCGATACCCGCTTTGCCCGCTATCCATTTTGCCGTAGCTGGCATCAATTGCATTAAGCCAGAGGCGCCCACACCTGATTTTGCAGAATCTATAAATCGACTTTCTTGTCGCGTAATGCCATAAACCCATGCTTCATCAATGGCTTGCTCACTGGCGGCAGGTTTCATTATATTTCTATAAGGTGTTGGATAGCGCAAAGCAAAATCATGCATTTCGGTAGTTTTATCGGCGGTAATAATGGCCAAGTCATGCCAGTTTTTGCGCTCGGCAAACTCTGCGGCCGCTAGCAACTGGCTATCATCAAACGCTTTGGTAGCAAATGCCCATTCGGCTTTTGATTCCCATTTAAAATCTAATCGCTGTAGTGCAACTGCACGCTGAATGCCAGGTATATCGGCAAATGCCTGCACCGCCTCTTCTGTAGCTTTGTGCGTGGCAAGCGGCGCAGTCAGAAAACCCTCTAATTCATCCTGCGCCAGCCAGCCGTAAAAGTGTCGTTCAGCTGAGAGCTTAGCCAGCAAGGTGTTGGCTTCTAATGTTTGTTTTTGTGTTTTTAAAGCACGCGCTTTCCAATAGCGCCAAGCGCCTTCCTCTGCTTGGCCTGCGTCCATCTTTGATATCACTGCAACAACAGTAGGCCAATTTTTATTACGCAGAGCAGCGCGCGCATACCATGCAAGTTGCTCTTTACTTAAAGTTTCGCCTGCTAATTTAAACCAATCTAAAGCCTGCCACTCATGACGCTGCGCCGCATACAAAGCTAGCCTGCCGTAAAAAGCCTTTTTGTCTTCTGCCTGCATGGCAGATTCGACTTTGTTAAACAGACTTATCGCCTGTAAAGAATTTGTTTTTGCCACACGGCTTAGCGCCATTAAATTCAACTCTCGCCCTAAACGGGTTTTAAATGAAATGGTCTTTTTTGCCAGTACATCGCTTGGATTAACATTCACTTTATCGATTAACTTAAGCTGGCTTGGCTCATAGCTTTTGCTACGCTTAAGAATCCCTTTGGCTAAAGTAATACGGCTATCGTTTAAGGCCAATCTAAATCTAGCCCAAATATCTTCTTCAGTTAATACATTGGCCGCTTGCATGCGATCAAACAAGTTATTGCAATTACTAGGCTGCTCTTTGGCTTGCAGCCATAACGGTTTTGCCGCTTCTAATGAAGTCGCATCGCCAAGTACTGCGCTTGCCTCTGCCGCATAACAGGCAACTGCAGCGTCTTCCTGCGCATAATTTGGAAGCTCAGCTGAAAAAGCAGACCAATCTTGGACTTTTGCCAGTTTTTTTAAGTATTCGCCGCGCAATCTATCGGCAAAAGGGTATTCGCTGTAAGCATTGATAAAATCAATCACCGATTGATTATCTAAGTCATTTAAATTTAAAAGAATCAGCCAATATTCGGCATACGGCGCAAGGATATATTTCTGATGCTGTAACTGTTGCGTGTATTCAGATAGCGCAATGACATTTTTTTGATTATAGGCGGCACGCGCCAGTAAGAATTCCTCATCGCCATTTGCTGCATAGCTGGAATTGGAAAGCGATGCGAATAGCAAAACCGCATATTTAAATAGAGAAAAATAACGCATATCGATCCGCTATAAGCGAATAACTCTTGTGATTAAATACAGTAGCAATACAGTCACCAACATCCAGCCTGTGTACTTAAGTAATTGTTTTAATGCGTTTAAATATTTTTGTTGGCGGCTGACCAAATACATGGCTAGTAAAACCAAGCTTGCAATAAAAACCAGAATGATTGTTAGGCGGATGATTGGCATGGTTTCAATTACGTCAGTAAGTTTAGCTTAAATAGCTTTAACTAAAATGCGGCATAAGATTAGGGGTAAAAAACGCGGTTTGTTCCTGAAAGCCTTTTGGCGCTTCTTCAATATTATCAAAGGTCGCAAATTCCCAAGCATCGGCATCGGCCAGCAAGGCAATTAACAAAGCATTATTTAGCGCATGGCCCGATTTGTAAGCGGTAAAAGCACCCAATAAAGGGTGTCCTAGCATATACAAATCGCCAATGGCGTCTAACACTTTGTGCTTGGCAAACTCATCTTCGTATCGCAAACCATCGCGGTTTAAAATGCGATATTCGTCTAATACAATCGCATTATCCAGACTACCACCACGCGCTAATCCATTTGCGCGCAGGTATTCTACTTCGTGCATAAAGCCAAACGTTCTGGCGCGGCTGATTTCTCTAATATAGCTATTATCTTTGAAATCGATTTTGACGTTGCTACCCGAATTCTCAAAAACAGGGTGTGCAAAATCAATGGTGAAATCCATTTTAAAGCCATGATAGGGCTCAAATTTCACCCACTTATCGGCTTCTTTTACTTCAATTAACTTTTTAATTCGAATAAATTTTTTAGCGGCAGGCTGCTCTACAACGCCAGCCTGCTGCAATAAATAGATAAAGGGCCCAGCGCTGCCGTCCATAATGGGAATCTCTGAAGCAGTGACTTCAATCATCACATTATCAACGCCCAAACCTGCCAGCGCGGACATTAAGTGCTCTACAGTGCTGACGCGCGCACCATTGTGTTCTAGGGCAGAACACATGCGCGTATCACGCACTGCATCAGGTTGTGCTTGTATCGTCGGCGCCCCGGGCAAATCGGCGCGCTTAAATACAATGCCTGTGTCGATTGCAGCAGGCTTTAAAGTCAGCGTGACTTTTTCACCATTATGCAAACCAACGCCAGTAGCACTAATCTGTTTTTTTAATGTTCTTTGTTTAAGCACTTAGTCTATTGCTAGCAGAAGCTAGCTGGTTCCCTTTTCTTATCTATCCTGTTTCTTATCTATCTGGCATTTTAACAAAGCGCTAGCCGATAACAAAGCGCATGCTAATTAATCTGCTTGTTTGCGTAAAAATGCTGGAATATCATATTCTTCCACACCTGACATTTTCATCGCTTCTACCTGCGCGCGGCGATTATTTTGACTGAACACCGCTGGCGCTTCATCTTCCACTTCACCGCCCACAAATACTGGCTGACTATTGGTACCTGTCATCAATGTTGTCATCACACGTAACTCTGGCTTGGCTTGGCGACGGGCAATCGCGCCGTTTAAGCCAGTTGCTACCATTGTTACGCGCAATCTATCACCCATATTTTCATCAACAACGTTACCCACAATCACGGTTGCATCTTCTGCAGTGAACGCTTTAATGGTGTTCATCACGTCATAGTACTCTTTCATTTTAAAGCTAGCACTAGCAGTAATGTTCACTAAAACGCCACGCGCGTTAGCTAAGTTGACGTCTTCTAACAATGGGCTGGCAACGGCTTGTTCTGCTGCGATATTGGCGCGATTTGGGCCGCTTGCTTCAGCAGAACCCATCATCGCCATACCCATTTCACTCATTACCGTGCGCACATCGGCAAAGTCAACGTTCACCAAACCTGGACAATTAATAATCTCGGCAATACCTGAGACAGCATTATGTAGCACGTCGTTCGCCGCGCTGAACGCTTCTGTGAAAGGTACGTCTTCACCCAACACTTCCATCAATTTTTCATTTGGAATCACAATCAATGAATCCACATGCTGTGAAAGCTCTTCTAAACCTTCTGCCGCTACTTTGGTACGTTTGCCTTCAAACGCAAACGGCTTAGTTACTACGGCAACAGTTAGAATGCCCATTTCTTTGGCTACTTCAGCAATAATCGGTGCAGCGCCAGTACCAGTACCACCGCCCATACCTGCTGTAATAAACAACATATCAGCGCCATCAATCATTTCTGCGATACGGTCGCGGTCTTCTAAAGCGGCATCGCGGCCCACTTCTGGCTTAGCACCTGCGCCAAGACCTTTGGTGATATCGCTACCAATTTGCAAGGTTTTAGTGGCAGAGCTTTTCTTTAACGCTTGCGCATCAGTATTGGCGCTGATGAACTCTACGCCCAATACGTTTTTGCTAATCATATGATTGATTGCGTTGCCGCCGCAACCGCCCACACCTATTACTTTAATAACCGCTTCTTGTGAATCTTTTTCCATAATTTCAAACATCTCAATTTCTCCTTTTTGCCTTGATATTTGCGATTAACTTGCGTTAAACGCTGCCCTATTTCACCAACTTAATACTAAAAACTGCCTAAAAATTACCCTGAAACCACGACTTCATTTTTTCAAACAACCTTGTGACCGAATTTGATTCCATCTGCCCACTAATCTGACGCTCTAACTGCTGCTTGCCCATCAAAATCAAACCAACCGCCGTTGCGTAACGCGGATTGCTCACCACTTCGGATAAGCCACCTACATAACGTGGCATGCCTAGGCGTACTGGCATGTGGAAAATCTCTTCACCCAACTCAATCATGCCGCGCATCATCGCAGAGCCACCTGTAATCACGATGCCAGAGGCGATCATTTCTTCCATGCCGCTGCGGCGTAACTCTTGCAACACAAATTCATACAGCTCTACCACGCGTGGCTCAATCACTTCTGCCAGCGTTTGCACCGATAACTGGCGTGCTTCGCGGCCATCTACGCCTGGCACTTCTACGATTTCGCGCGCATCGGCTAATTGGCGTAAGGCACAACCGTGTTTAACTTTAATATCTTCTGCCGATTGGGTTGGTGTGCGGAAAGCAACAGCTACGTCATTGGTGATTTGGTCACCCGCAATCGGTATGACGGCTGTGTGACGTATAGATCCGTTTTTAAACACGGCAATATCGGTTGTGCCGCCACCGATATCCACAATGCAAACGCCTAAATCTTTTTCATCATCGGTCAGCACAGCTACGCTGGATGCCAATGGCTGTAAAATCAAATCGCTGACTTCTAAACCACAACGCTTAATGCACTTAACGATATTCTGTGCTGCGGCTACTGCGCCAGTCACGATATGCACTTTGGCCTCTAATTTCATGCCGCTCATACCCAACGGGTCGCGCACGTCGTCCTGGCCATCGATAATAAATTCTTGCGTCAGGATATGCAGTATTTGCTGATCAGCTGGCAAAGCAATCGCGCGCGCCGTTTCTACCACGCGGTCAATATCCATTTGCGTCACTTCGGCCTCTTTAATTTTGACCATGCCGTGCGAGTTAAGGCTTTTAATATGGCTACCTGCAATGCCTGTAAACACCGCATTAATTTTGCAATCCGCCATCAATTCCGCCTCTTCAATCGAGCGCTGAATCGCCTGCATAGTGGAATCAATATTAATCACCACGCCTTTTTTTAAGCCGCGCGACACGTGCTGACCAAGGCCAATAACCTTTAATGTGCCCTCTGGCAGTAACTCGGCCACAATAGTCACAATCTTAGATGTGCCGATATCTAACCCCACAATTAGGTTTTTATCTTCACGAACCTTACTCATTATTTACTCCCTTTTTCATTTTTAACCCTTAGCCTAAACCCTAGCCGATGTGGCAGGAGCCATTGTTACTGGCTTTGCTTTAGTCGCTACGGGCACTGGTTTAATCAGTGCTGGTTTAATCGGCACTGCTTTAATTGGCAATTCTTTAGCTGGTATTTGTTTTGCAGATATCGCTTTTAAGCCTGCAGGCTTGCGCACGGCAAAGCCATTTGGGTAACGCAAATCAGCATAAGCCACTTGTACATTTAGCTGACTAAGCGTGGATTGATACGCGCCTGCAAATTTGTTTAAGCGCGCATCCATATCAACACGACCCAACGCAATCAATAAACCTTTATCGGTTTTAATCTCCCAAGAACGGCGCGGCGATAAGGTGACTTGCGCGATTTTGATATTGGCTTGATTCAAAATCTTGCTGTAATTGCCGTAGCTTTTAGTCACTTCCATCACACCGTCGCCTGGGACATAAAACACAGGCAATTCGGCATCCGTAGCGGCCTGAAACAATTCACCGTGCGTATTCACCAAGGCGATATTGCCCCAGCGTGCCAGTGCCTGATGTTCTTCAATGGCCACTTCTAGCTTATCTGGCCAGCGACGGCGCACACTCACTTCGCGCGCCCAAGGTAGCTTTTGAAATGCATCACGCGCTTTTACTAAATCCAACGTAAAAAAGTTACCTTTCAAATGTTTAGCCACAATCAATTTGATTTGCTCACGATTTACATGCGCTAACTGCCCATCAATTTTCACTTCGCGTAGCGGAAAAATAGGCAAATGCACAACTACAAACACCAAGGCGTACAGCATCAACACCACTGAGATGGCGTATAGTAAATTGGCAAACCAATTGAGTAGGCGGGGTTTATCCCACATTTATATGTGCCTTATTATTATCACTAAGTGTCATGCTTAAAATTTTCACTACTAATTCGTCAAAACTGAGACCTGCAGCTTTTGCGGCCATTGGCACCAAGCTATGGTCTGTCATGCCCGGGCTGGTGTTTACTTCTAAAAAGTAATGTGCTTGCTCTTTATTTTCTTGTGCTTCATCCATTAAAAAATCCACCCTACCCCAACCACTGCAACCAATGGCGCGGAATGCTTGCAAAGCCTCTTGCTGAATGAGCGCTTCTTTTTCTGTGCTTAATCCACATGGGCAGCGATATTCTGTGTCATCGCGTAAATATTTGGCTTCAAAATCATAAAATTCATTTTTAGGCACGATTCTAATAATGGGTAATGCTTCATCACCTAAAATGCCTACTGTGTATTCACCACCACACACAAATTGCTCTGCAATCACCAGTGGGTCAGCTTTTGCTGCCAGTTCATAAGCCGCTTTTAATCCGCCAGCTGTTTTCACTTTACTAATGCCAATGCTAGAGCCTTCATTGGCTGGTTTTACAAACAGCGGCAAGCCCAGTTTTTTCTCAATTGCTGCAAAATCGCTATTTGCAGTCACTACTTCAAAATCTGGTGTAGCAACACCAACAGCGCGCCACATTAATTTGGTGCGCCATTTATCCATACCTAAGCTAGACGCCATCACACCGCTACCTGTGAATGGAATATCCATTAATTCCAGCGCACCTTGAATCGTGCCATCTTCGCCATAGCGGCCATGCAGCGAAATAAAGGCGCGATCAAATTGGCTTAATTGACTCAAGGCTTCTGTTGCAGGGTCAAACGCGACTGCATCCACACCTTGGCGTTTTAGTGCTGCCAGCACCGCTGAGCCGCTTTTAATTGACACTTCGCGCTCGCCTGATTTGCCGCCAAATAAAACGGCTACTTTTCCAAATTTATTCATTGCTGTACTCACCGATTACCCTTACCTCTTGTTGTAGTGCTACGCCTTGCTTCTGCAAAACCACGTCTTTCATGTGCCTAATTAATAATTCAATATCCAGTGCCGTACACTCACCCACATTCACAATAAAATTGGCATGTTTAGGCGACACTTGCGCACCACCGATTTGGTAGCCCTTTAAACCACTGGCTTCAATCAATCTTGCCGCAAAATCGCCATGCGGGTTTCTAAAAGTAGAGCCTGCGCTAGGCAAATTAAGCGGCTGACTAGCCAAGCGGGTTGCCAATAAGTTTTTAATCTTTCTGAGCGATTCATTAATTTCACCCGCTTCCAGCTCAAACCATGCGCCCAAAAACCATTCATCTGGCACTGGCATTTCCACATGGCGATAACTGGCAATAAACTCCGAAGCATTACGCACATGCGTCATGCCGCTGCGGTCAATCGTCAATACTTGATGCACGATATTCCAAGTTTCAGAGCCGTAACAACCTGCATTCATCGCCAGCGCACCACCAACCGTACCCGGAATGCCAGCCATAAATTCAGCACCCTCTTTTGCATTATTAGCACTAAATCGCGCCAATTTCCCGCAAGTCACACCCGCTTCGGCGTAGATGTATTGACCATCCATACGCAAATCATTTAAGGCTTGATGCATGACAACAACAGTGCCGCGCACACCGCCATCGCGCACTAATAAATTACTGCCCAAACCCATAAAAACAATCGGTTCTGCATGGTCTAGCGTTTGCAGAAAACCCTGTAAATCGTTCAAACTTTCTGCAATAAACACACGGTCAGCCCGACCGCCCACACGCCAGCTGGTGTAACGTGCCAATGGCTCGTTTTTCAGCAGTTGCGATTTCGCTTGTTGGCTGGCTTGCGTCATTAACTGACCAACTCCTTATTTTGCGCAGTCGCTTGTTCTTTGGTTTTTGCGGCGACCTGCCCAATTGAGCCAGCGCCCATTACAATCACTACATCGCCCGCTTTAACCACGCTTAAAATAGCTGCTGGCAACTCATCTGTCGTTTCTACAAATTGCGGCTCTACTTTGCCAGCCAAACGGATTGAGCGAATTAAGCTGCGTGTATCTGCTGCTACAATCGGCGTTTCGCCTGCTGAATACACTTC
Organism: Methylotenera sp.; assembly: GCA_021732365.1. GTDB lineage: Bacteria > Pseudomonadota > Gammaproteobacteria > Burkholderiales > Methylophilaceae > Methylotenera_A. Next base: position 220,820 of record JAKFVD010000017.1, read on the forward strand.
AGTCAGCAATACTGCATCGGCGGTAGAAAGCACACGTACAAAATCCTCAAAACAATCTCTTGTTCTTGTATATCGGTGCGGCTGAAACGCCATCACTAAGCGCCTATCTGGGAAAGCACCGCGCGCTGCAGCAATTACCGCTTGCATCTCAACTGGGTGATGCCCGTAATCGTCGATTAGCGTAAATGAGCCGCCAGTTTTTACGTCTGTTGGCTTGATGGCAATTTCGCCATAGCGCTCAAAACGTCTGCCCACACCTTTAAATTCAGCCAATGCTTTAATAATCGCGGCATCGCTCACATTTAATTCGCTGGCAATTGCAATTGCTGCCAAAGCGTTCAACACATAATGGTTGCCTGGCAAATTAAGCGTCACATCAAATGTGGTCGTCACGCCATTAATGCGCTCAACCGTAAAATGCATTTGGCCGTTATCGGCACGCACGTTTTTGGCACGAATGCGCGCATCTTCACTCATGCCATAGGTCATGATTGGTTTAGTGATGCGCGGTAATATTTCGCGGATATTCGCATCATCGATACACACCACCGCCATGCCCCAAAAAGGTAATTGCTGCAAAAATTCCACAAACGCGCTTTTAAGTTTTTCAAAGCTGTGCTCATAGGTATCCATATGGTCTTGGTCGATATTGGTGACCACTGCCATTACGGGTGTTAAGTGCAAGAATGAAGCATCCGATTCGTCTGCCTCTGCCACAATATATTCGCCCGTACCCAAACGCGCATTGGCGCTGGCGGCCTCTAATTTGCCACCAATTACAAAGGTCGGGTCCATACCCGCTTCATTTAAAATGCTGGCGATTAAGCTGGTAGTAGTAGTTTTGCCATGCGTACCCGCTACCGCAATACCTTGCCTAAAGCGCATCAATTCAGCCAGCATCAAGGCTCGCGGCACTACTGGGATATTTTTCGCGCGCGCTGCAATCACTTCTGGATTCGCTTCGTTTACTGCACTGGAAACCACGACTACATCTGCATTCTTTAGGTTTTCTGTAGCATGACCTTGATACACCGTTGCACCAAAGCCTGCCAAGCGCTTGGTCGTAGCGTTGCTGGCTAAATCAGAGCCTGACACTTGAAAATCCAGATTGATTAACACCTCAGCAATGCCGCTCATGCCTGCACCACCGATACCAATAAAATGGATATTCTTTACTTTGTGTTTCATAGCGCTAACTCCATACAAATTTTCGCAACTGTCGCCGTTGCCTCTGGTTTAGCTAATTGCTTCGCTTTAACAGCCATTTCCAAGCAAATCTCACGCGTTAAGTTGCGTAACATTTCTGTAGCCTTTTGCACACTAAATTCGGTTTGTTGAATCAATTTTGCCGCGCCTGCATCGCTTAAATATTTTGCGTTGTAGGTTTGGTGGTCATCCACTGCATGGGGGAAAGGTACCAGAATACTAGCCACACCCACACAAGCCAATTCAGCCACAGTCAGCGCACCTGCACGGCAAATCACGATGTCTGCCCAAGCATACATTTCGGCCATGTTATTGATAAAAGCTTTAGTATCTGCCTGCACATTAGCGGTTTGGTAATTGGCTTGCAGTGCGGCGATATGTTTTTCACCCGCCTGATGCACAACATCAAACTGACCACTGGATAAGTTGGCTAAGGCTTTGGGTAGCACATCATTCAGTGCTGCTGCACCCAAGCTACCGCCAACTACCAGCAAATTCAGTTTGCCAGTGCGCTGAGCATATCTTTGCTCTGGTGCGATTAACTGCGTGATATCTTGCCGTACAGGATTGCCTACCAGTACTGCCTTGTCGTCAAATGCGGATGGAAAAGCAGCCAAAGTTTTATCAGCTATCAAGCTCAGCGTTTTATTGGTTAAGCCTGCAATCGAATTTTGCTCATGAATCACCAATGGCCTGCCTAGCAATTTGGCCATTATGCCGCCAGGAAAAGCGGCAAAGCCGCCCATACCTAACACCACATCTGGCTGATACTGGCGAATTGCCGCAAAGCTTTGCTTAAAAGCGATTGCCAATTTATAAGGCAATAGCAGCCAACCTAATAATCCTTTGCCGCGCACGCCATGCATGGTGATCGTGGCTTTGCTGTAATCTTTGCCTTCTATCAATCGGTTTTCCATGCCACCTTCGGTGCACAACCACACCACATTCCAGCCATGCTCTTTTAAATAATCGGCAACCGCCATAGCAGGGTAGACATGACCGCCAGTGCCACCTGCCATAATCATGATGGTAAATTTGCCAAACTGAGTGACTGGGCTACTAAGCATCATACTGGCAGCCCTTTTTGAAGTCGGCGGTTCTCAAAATCTATTCTGAGCAACACCGCCATCGCGATGCAATTAGCCAAAATGCCGCTGCCGCCAAAAGATAAAAATGGTAACGTTAAGCCTTTAGTAGGCAACACACCCATATTCACGCCAATATTAATAATCGCCTGCGCGCCAATCCACACACCTAAACCCTGTGCCAGTAATGCAGCAAAGTAGCGTTCATTCGCTACGGCTTCTTTGCCTATTCCAAACGCGCGAATCACAATCCAGCTAAACAGGCCTAAAATAGTTAACACTCCAACAAAGCCTAATTCTTCCGCAATCACGGCCAATAAAAAGTCCGTGTGTGCTTCTGGTAAGTAAAGTAACTTTTCAACACTGGCGCCCAAACCAACGCCAAACCATTCACCTCGTCCAAAAGCAATCAGTGCATGTGATAACTGGTAACCTGTATCGAAAGGGTCTGCCCATGGATTTAAATAGCCAGTCACACGCTTTAAACGGTAAGGTGAGCTGATGATCAGGCCGTAAATAGCCACTGGCAATAGGGCCAATAGCGCAATAAATATTTTGACATTGATGCCGCCCAGCCAAAGTATGGATATGGACATTGCGGCAACCACTGCAAACGCACCTAAATCTGGCTCGCGCAGTAACAAAAATCCAACTAATACCATCACCGCAACCATTGGTAAAAAGCCGCGTACAAAGCTATCCATTTGGGCCGATTTACGTACGGCATAATCGGCTACGTACATGGCAGCAAATAGCTTCACAAATTCGGATGGCTGTAAATTCACCACAAACAAAGATAGCCACCGTTGGCTGCCGTTTACGTCGCGCCCAATGCCTGGAATCAACACCAATACCAGCAAAAATAATCCCGCCAGAAATAAATACGGCGCCATTTTTTGCCACCAGGCAACTGGAACTTGAAATGCGACAAAGGCGGCGAATAGGCCAACGCCTATGTAAATAGCTTGGCGAATTAAATAATAGGTGCTTTGATAACCCACATGCTTATCGGCTTCGGCAATCGCGATAGAGGCGGAGTACACCATCACCAAGCCAAAACCCAGCAATATCAAAGTTACCCACAGCAACATTTGGTCGTAGCTGGTGGCATTAATCCGTTCGTTGCTATGCATCACTGGGGCTAGCATATGGCCACCTGCGCTGAATATGCTTGTAAGCGTTTTACCGACTCTATAAATACTTCGGCGCGATGCACATAATTTTTAAACATATCAAAGCTGGCACAAGCGGGTGATAACAATACGGCATCGCCCGTTTGAGCTACTTTTTTGGCAATATTCACCGCTTCTGGTAAATCGGCAGCATGGTACATAGGCACATTTGCGTTCATTAAAACGCCTTCAATTAATGCCGCATCGCGCCCGATTAACACTACCGCACGCGCATTATTTTGAACAACTGCTAATAAAGGTGAAAAGTCTTGGCCTTTGCCATCGCCACCAGCAATTAGCACTACTTTTTGCGACTTACCTTGTTTTGTCATCCCAGCAATTGCGGCGCAAGTTGCACCTACATTGGTGCCTTTTGAGTCGTCGTAATAATCCACCTCATCAATGGTCGCCACCCATTGCACACGGTGAGGCAAGCCTTTAAAGTCACTTAACGCTTTTATGATTGCTGTTTTTTCTACACCAATCGCGCTGCACAAGGCCATCGCCGCAAGCGCATTCGCAACGTTATGCAAACCTGTTATATGAAGTTGGCTGGCTTTCATTATTTTGCGCTGACCACTAGTTAAGTATTGCATGCCATCCGATTCAACCAAGCCAAAGTCTTGCTTTTCTGATGATGCATTTAAGCCAAATGTGACCGTATGCTTGGCCGTCATAGCCAGTGTGGCGGCATCATCGCGATTTAATACAGCCACTTTTGTATGCGCAAAAATACGTGCTTTTGCGGCAATATAAGCGTCAATGTCCGCATAGCGATCCATATGATCTTCACTGATATTAAGCACTGTAGCGCTATCACATTTGAGGTGATGCGTGGTTTCCAACTGAAAACTAGAAAGCTCTAACACATAAACATCAGGGGCTTCCATCATCAGCGCCTCTAGCACTGGCAAACCAATATTGCCTGCCACAATGGTTTTTAAGCCCGCTTCTTTACAAATTTCGCCCACTAAACTTGTAACCGTGGTTTTGCCGTTTGAACCAGTAATCGCAATCACTTTGGATTCTTTTGGACGATATTGCGCAAACAATTCCACATCACCAATCACAGGAATGCCTGTTTGAATGGCAGCTTGCACCGCTGGCTCACGCATTGCCACGCCTGGGCTAATCACAATTAAATCGGCTTGCCTAAACACCGCTGAGTCAAATGCTCCAGTGTAAATTTGCACCTGCGGCATGCGCTTCATCACATGATCTACACTGGGTGGGTTAACGCGTGAATCGGCGACTGACAAAATGGCACCTTGGCGCTCAAGCCAATGCAAGGCAGATAGGCCTGTGTCGCCTAGGCCTAATACCAATACTTTTTTGTCTTTTAATGCGATTTTCATCTAATTTGATTTATCTTAATTTCAATGTAGCAAGGCCAATTAACACCAACATCATGGTAATAATCCAGAAGCGCACCACGACTTGCGTCTCTTTCCAGCCCTTTTGTTCATAATGGTGATGCAATGGCGCCATCAAAAAGATACGCTGGCCCACCCCTGTTTTAAATTTGGTGTATTTGAAATACATCACCTGTAGTGCAACTGAAAACGTTTCCACCACAAACACGCCGCCCATAATAAACAGCACAATCTCTTGGCGCACAATCACCGCTACCACGCCTAAAGCCGCACCCAAAGCCAGCGCGCCTACATCACCCATAAAAACTTCGGCTGGGTAAGCGTTGAACCATAAGAAACCTAAACCAGCACCTGCCATGGCAGCGCAAAACACCATCATCTCGCCTGCACCTGCCACATAAGGAATTCCCAAGTATTTTGAGAAATACAAATGCCCTGCCACATAAGCAAATATCGCTAGCGCACTGCCCACCATCACCGTTGGCATAATGGCCAAACCATCTAAGCCATCTGTAAGATTAACCGCGTTACTGCTACCAACAATGACTAAATATGTCAGAAAAATAAATCCGACCGCGCCTAAAGGCAGCACCAGTGTTTTGAAAAACGGCACAATTAATGTAGTTTCGGCTGGGCTACTGGATGTTTGATATAAAAATATCGCAACACCTAACCCAATTATGCTTTGCCAAAAATATTTGGCTTTGGCCGATAAACCTTTTGGATTTTTGTAGACCACTTTACGATAATCATCTACCCAACCAATCGCGCCAAATCCTAGCGTGGTAACCAATACCACCCAAATATACTTATTATGCAAATCACCCCACAAAATGGTGGCGATACCAATCGCCACTAATATCAGCGCGCCGCCCATGGTAGGCGTGCCTGCTTTCACCAAATGCGTTTGTGGGCCGTCATCGCGCACAGCTTGGCCCACTTTATACTCAGTGAGTTTGCGAATCATTTTTGGCCCAACCATAAATGAAATCATCAGCGCAGTTAATGTCGCCAACACAGCACGCAGCGTAATGTAGTTAAATACGTTAAAACCGCGAATATCGTGCGCAAAATACCTAGCAAGTTCTAATAACATTTGGCGTCCTCCATTAAACTTTTTTCTGGATTTTGTTGTGTTAAGTGCTCTACTACGCGCTCCATTTTCATAAAACGTGAACCCTTAACCAAAACCGTTGTATTTTTTTGCATTAATTTTTTTGTATTGCTAATCACATCATCCAGCGCTGAAAAATGTTGCGCGCCCTCACCAAAGGCATTCGCCGCATGCACACTTAATGCACCAAAAGCCAGCAAATTCTTGACCCCATTTTGTTTGGCATACAAGCCAATATCTACATGCATGTTTGCTGCATCTGCGCCCAATTCACCCATATCGCCCATTACAAATACACTGTATGAATCCAGCGCCACCAACACATCAATTGCCGCCTTCATTGAGTCAGGATTAGCGTTATAAGTATCATCAATTAAAAGCGCGCCGTTTAAGCCAGCCTTTCGCTGCAGGCGGCTACGCACGGCTTGCATATTTTGTAAGCCATCTGCTATATCCTGATTGCTCACACCCAAAGCCGCCGCAGCCGCACTGGCTGCCAGCGCATTCGCAATATTGTGCTTACCTAACACATTTAATTTAAAGTCAACTTTCCCTGTTGGAGTGGTTAATTCAACATGACTTAAACCGTCAATTTCTTGATATTTAGCGCTTACATCAGCCACTTTATTTAAGCTAAACGTGAGCACTTTTTTACCAATAGTTAACGCTTGCCAATAGCCAAAAAATGCATCATCGGCATTTATAATGGCAACTCCATTTGTACTTAGGCCATTAAAAATCTCACCTTTTGCTTTGGCGATATTTTCGCGCGAACCTAACTCACCAATATGCGCGGTGCCAGCGTTAATAATCAGCGCTACAGTTGGCTGAGCGATTTTCGTTAAATAATCAATCTCGCCCAAATGATTCATACCCATTTCAATCACGGCGTAAGCGTGCTGTTTACTTAATTTCAACAAGGTAAGCGGCATACCGATGTCATTATTCAAATTTCCAACCGTGGCATGGACTTTGGCCACATCTTTTGTGGCTGCGGCCAGAATTGCGCTTAACATTTCTTTGGTGGTGGTTTTACCATTGCTGCCTGTAATCGCAATCACTGGAATATCAAATTGATTGCGCCAATATTTTGCCAATTGCCCAAGCGCTAAGCGCGTGTCATTTACGACAACTGCAGGCCTTGCTTTTGTTTGTTTGTCTGACACCAATACCGCTGCTGCGCCTTGTTGAATGGCTGTTTCAGCGAATTGATTACCGTCGAAATTTTCACCTTTAATCGCCACAAAAAGTTGATTACTGACAATAGCTCGGCTGTCAGTGCTTACACTTTTTACCGCAACATCTGCGCCTAATAGCTTGCCATTGACGGCTTTTGCAATGGTCGATAGCTGCATCATGTCAGCACCTCTGCTTGCGTTTGTGCATATTTTTTCAGCACTTTTTGCGCTTGTTCTGCATCGCTAAAATGATATTTTTTGTCTTTGATTTCTTGATATTGCTCATGTCCCTTGCCAGCAAGCAGCACAATATCGCCAGCCTTGGCCGCAAATATGCCCACCGAAATCGCTTTTGCGCGATCTTGCTCAATTAAGTAATTGCCCTGCATGCCTTGCAAAATTTCGTTAATGATTTTGCGTTTGTTTTCATGCCTCGGATTGTCCGATGTCACCACCACCGCATCGGCCAAATAACTGGCTATTTTGCCCATTAACTCGCGCTTGCCTGCATCGCGATTACCACCACAACCAAACACACAAACCAATTTTGCGCCTTCTTTTTTTTGCGCTTTTAAGGTGGTTAATACTTTTTCTAGCGCATCTGGCGTGTGTGCATAATCCACCACCACCAATGGCAAGTTATCACCGCCAAATTGCTGCATGCGGCCAGCAGCTGATTGAATATTCGAAATCGCCTCTACTGCATCTTGCAAGCCCACATTGGATACCAGCAAAGTTGCCAATACAGCCAGCACGTTATACACATTAAAGCGGCCAATCAGATTAGCGCGCACTTCGGCTTTGCCTTGCGGCGTTACAGCGACAAAGCTGAAATAGGTATTTTCAAAATGCAGTTTTGTTGCGCGCACATCGCCGTGGTCAATGCCATAGGTCGTCACTGGCGCGCCTATTAACTTTAAATCTTCCTCAATTTGCTGCCCAAAACTATCATCACAATTTAACACTGACATTTTTAAATCAATGCTATCAAACAGGCGACGTTTGGCTGCAGCATATTCTTCTAAAGTAACGTGGTAATCCAAATGGTCACGCGATAAATTGCTCAATACCGCAACATCAAACTCAACACCATTGACGCGACCTTGATGCAAGCCGTGCGATGAAACCTCTAGCGCAACCACTTCTGCGCCTTGCTGCAGGTAATCAGCCAACATGGATTGCAAAAGAATAGCATCTGGCGTGGTATTGCTGGTTTCTGATAACTGCTCTGCAAAGCCGTTACCTAATGTACCGATGACTGCTGTTTTGCGATTGAGATAATTAAAGCACTGACTTAACCATTGCGTGATTGAAGTTTTGCCGTTGGTGCCAGTGACGCCTATAGTCCACAGCTGTGACGATGGCTTTTTGTAATATTGCGCCGCAATATTACCCGCCTGCAGGCGCAAATTTTTAATGCCTATATTTTCAATATTCCAATCCGCATTCCAGCTAAAGTCTGCAGAATCCCAAATGACTGCACTTGCACCTTTTGCAATCGCATCTGCAATAAAATCCCGACCATCTTTTTTATCGCCCGGGTAGGCTAAAAATAGGCTGCCTTGCACCACATTACGGCTGTCGGCCGTCATATTTTTAATGGGAGTTTTGATGCGATAACTCTGAATGGCTTTGGTCATATCACTTCCTTAGCGTCATCATCGTTAGTCGGAATCACCACATTATTATTGGGCGCATCTTGCGGCACGGCCAGCATACGCAGCGCATCTGCCATCACCGCACTGAAAACTGGCGCAGCCACCGTGCCACCGTAATATTCGCCATTGGTTGGCTCATCAATCATCACTGCCATAATCAAGCGCGGGTTAGATGCTGGCGCCATGCCGACAAAAGAGCCTACATATTTATCTTTTTCGTATCCAGTTTTACCCAGTTTATGTGCAGTGCCTGTTTTACCACCTACGCGATAACCCGCGACTTGTGCTCTTAATGCTGTTCCGCCTGGCAAAACCGCTAGTTCCAGCATCGATTTCATTTCATTGGCAACTTCTGCTGAAAATACTTGATGCCCAATTGTTGACTCTTTTAATTTAAGTAATGAAATCGTTTTAAGCTCGCCCTCATTGGCAAAAACGGTATAGGCACGTGCCAGTTGCAACAAAGTCACGCTAATGCCGTGCCCATAAGACATGGTTGCCTGCTCAATTGGACGCCAACTTTTATATGGCCTTAAACGGCCAGATGCCTCTCCAGGAAAGCCGATATTGGCGCGCGAGCCAAAGCCGAACTGATTAAACGTGCTCCAAAGTGCTTCGCGCTTTAGGCTTAATGCCATTTTGGCAGAACCCACATTAGAGGATTTTTGTATCACTTCAGCCACGGTTAACACGCCATGTGGATGCGCGTCGTGTATGGTGGCGGTGCCAATTGTCATATAGCCGGGCGCTGTTTGAATTTGCGTATCTGGTTTGTAGTCGCCAAATTCCATCGCCGCAGCTGCCGTCATAGGTTTTAAGGTTGAGCCAGGCTCAAACACATCGGTAATGACGCGATTACGGGTTTTCCCGATAATATTCACAGGATTATTAGGGTTATAGGTAGGTAAATTCACCATAGCCAACACCTCGCCTGTTTTAGCATCCAACACCACTGCGGCACCTGCCTTTGCTTTATGCTTTTCGACTGCTTTCAATAACTCTCTAAATACTAAATACTGAATACGCCGATCAATACTTAACACAATATCGCGTCCATCTTGCGGCACTTTTACATCTTCTAAATCTTCAACTATGCGACCTTTTGCATCTTTAATCACCTTGCGGCTACCTGCTTTGCCTGATAAATGACTGTTCTGCGCTAGCTCAAAACCTTCTTGTCCAATATCATTAATATCGGTAAAGCCCACCACATGCGCTGTGACATCACCTGCAGGATAAAAACGCTTATATTCGCGTTGTAAGAAAACGCCAGGAATCTTCAAACTCATGACTTTTTCGCCTAAATCTGGCGAAACGCGCCGCTTTAAATACACAAACTCGCGTTTTAAATTAGCAAATTTTTTATCAATATCTTTATTCTTTATTCCCAGCAATTTAGTAAGCGCCAGTTTTTGGTCTTTGCTGATTTTAACGTCTGGGGGGCTGGCCCAGACCGAATCTACAGGGCTACTAATCGCTAGTAAATCGCCATTTCTATCGGTAATTTTTCCGCGATGGGCTTGTAAACTGAGTGTACGACTGTAGCGTGCCTCACCTTTTTGCTGTAAAAACTCTTTGTGTAAGCTTTGCAAATAAATACCGCGCGCAAATAGCCCTGTAAAACCCATCAATATTGCAATCAGCAATAGCCTACGCCGCCACACAGGCAGCTTTACCATTTGATGTTGAACAGAGTTATAGGCCATTTTTATATATTTTTACTAAATCATTTCTACTGTATTAATTCCAAACTAACTTGTTCTTTTGCAATAACTTGAATACGCTTTGCATCTGGCACTTGCATTTTTAGCTTTTTAGCTGCCAATTCTTCTACGCGCGAATGCATGGCCCAAGTACTTTGCTCTAATTGCAATTGACCAAATTCTGTATCATATTTTTGCGTTAAGTTTTGTTGCTGTTCAAGCTCAAAATACAACTTGCGCGCTTTATGCTGGGCGGTAATTACGCCCAAGCTCACGGCAATTAAGGCAAAAAATAGAATGAAATTTAATCGTGTCATTGTTTATTAAATGCTCTTAAGCGATTGCCGTTCTTTCTGCCACGCGCATTACTGCACTTCTGCTGCGCGGGTTTTGTTTTACTTCAAGGGCAGTTGGCTTGATTGCCTTGCCTACTGCCTTTAACCTTGGCTGCGGCAAATCAATTGCTTTCACTGGAAAGCGCGCAGGCAAATCATCCCGATTTTGTTCACCTTGAATAAACTGCTTCACAATCCTGTCTTCCAGCGAATGAAAGCTAATCACCACCAACCGCCCGCCCTCTGCCAACAGATTGAGACACTTGGGCAAAATCAGCGATAACTCCTCAAGCTCCGAATTGACGTAAATCCGTAAAGCTTGAAAGGTGCGCGTTGCAGGGTTCTGCCCCGGTTCGATCTTGGGGATTGCACTTGCCACGATCTTGGCAAGTTGTCCTGTAGTGGTGATGGCGCGCCCGTCTGTGCGCTCCTTAATAATCGCCCTTGCAACCTGCTTAGCAAACCGTTCTTCACCATAGTCTTTTATCACTTTCCCTAATTGTTGCTCTGAAATTGTGGTTAACAGCTCTGTTGCTGTTTTGCCACGCGTTTGGTCCATGCGCATATCCAGCGGCGCATCAAATCTAAAACTAAAACCACGTTCACCTTCATCAATTTGCGGCGATGAAATGCCCAAATCCAACAAAATGCCATCTACCTTTGTGAGATTGTTATTGCTTGCCAGATGATTGATTTCTGAAAAGTGCAGGTGTGAAATATGAAAACGCGCATCTTGAATCGCCTGACCTTCTGCCAATGCAGCCAAATCACGGTCAATGGCATATAAACGGCCTGATTTTTCCAAGCGCGACAATATCAATCGGCTATGGCCACCGCGGCCAAAGGTGCCGTCAACATAAATACCGCTGGGTTTGATATTAAGCGCGTCTACCGCTTCGTTTAATAAAACGGTGATATGTGCAGCCGATGAAGACTTTGAGGTGGAATTTGAAGCTGAAGTCATAATCGATGCTGACACTGAGGCTAAGCTGGGCGCAGATTTCGCGCCCATCATCATAGTGAGAAACCTTCTAATTCTGCTGGCATTTCAAAGTTGTCGCCGCTAGTTAAAATCTCTAACTGTTTATTCCAGGCATCTAAGTTCCACAACTCAAAGTGGCTACCCTGTCCAACAAACATCACATCTTTATCCAAGCTTGCAAAATCACGCAATACAGAAGAAACCAGCAAACGACCAGCACTATCCAAAGTTAAATCTTCTGCTTGACCTACCATCATGCGCTGATAAGCGCTGGTTTGTGGATTAAAGCTAGATAAACTATTAATTTTAGCTTCAATAGGCGCCCACGCTGGTTGCGGATACAGCAGCAAGCAACGATGCGGATGAGCAGTTAAAATCAAATTACCAGCACTTTGTGTCAACAAAGCATCGCGATGCTTAGCAGGCACTGCAAGCCTGTACTTAGCATCCATGCTTAAATGTGTTGCGCCGCGAAACATGATTTAAATAAACTGCCCTTAATGCGATTAAGATAAATAGGTGAGCTCTAATTATTTTGTAAGCTTAAAAATGAGAATTGATGAATTTGATTAATCCATCAAAAAAGTTCCCACTAAACTCCACTTTTCACCACTAAATTGCACTATAGATAAAAAAAAAGTACTTTGCAAGCACTTTTTGACTATTTTTTCTTTATAAGACAAAGACTTAGCGCATTTTCATCAATAAAACAATAGCTATTAAAATCAATGAGATATTAAATTAAGTGAATGTAAAATATAAGCGTTGCAGATTATGTAATTGAATTGAATCAAGAGGGTGATTAATACGGATGAGGAAAGATAAAATAAGAAATTGAAGCTGGCCGATAAGCCGGGTTTTGTAGACTTTATTGCTAAAGTTGACAGTCATTCATCTAGGCGCACCATTACTGGTACGCTCAAGCTATCTACCCGCTGGCAGCGCGAGCAACGCCTTATTAACCGAAGTTAAAATGCCAGCCTATTTGATATTGCTGCAAATGGAGGTTACCGCGTTTCACATCCACACCCGAAAGTGTTTACTCGTCTCTGTGGCCCTATTCCGCGCCTTATACTTAGTTACCCAAGCTTTCAGCGTACGGCTGTTAGCCGTCATCTTGCTCTGTGCAGCCCGGACTTTCCTCCCCCTAAACAAGTTAGGCGGCGACTGTCTGACCAGCTTCACGTCTATATTAACACGGCTGTACGGTGTGTAATGTTTTAACGGATTTTTTGCTTGTTTTGATAGGGTATATAGACTGTGCGTTGCAACCATAAGCGCAACTTAACCGATTCTGCATGCTGACTTTTTTGCAATAATGTTTGCAAATAGGATTCTGAGTAAAGCCATAATTTTTCGCGCTTATCGTAAAAATAGTCGCAAGCTTTAGCCTGCCTGCGGGCTATTTCACTCACGCTTAAACCCACAATCGGCAATATATCTTCATCAACAACCCAAAGCGCATCATTTGCCTCAACAACACGCACTTGCACTTGATTAAAAGCATAATATCGCCCTTGAAAAGGCTTCAGCGGCGCATCTGCACACACATGATAAAGCCACAACAATAAACCCAGAATTGGCTTTGCAAGCAGAGCGCCCCACAACACAACCACAACTACCGCACTTGCACCCATATATTGAATCGCTAAATGTGTGAGTGCCGCACAAATTGCTACGCCTAAAGCATAATGAACAATTACTTTCATTCGTTGCAATCAATTAAAATAATAGCCTTAGTCGTGCGAAACTCTCCAACCTAACAGCTGCCCTGCTCTTAAAGGCACAAGCGCATCGTTATCAAACGGCAAAGTGTATGGGACTTGCCAAGATTCTTTCACCAAAGTGATTTGCTCACTGTTACGCGGCAAACCATAAAAATCTGCGCCATAAAAACTGGCAAACCCTTCTAGCTTATCCAGCGCATTGGCATTTTCAAAGGCTTCCGCATATAGCTCCATGGCTGTATGCGCGGTATACATACCTGCGCAGCCACAAGCGGCTTCTTTGGTATGCTTGGCATGCGGTGCGCTGTCGGTGCCTAAAAAGAATTTTGCATTGCCAGAAGTGGCGGCTTGCACTAAGGCAATGCGATGCTCTTCACGCTTTAAAATGGGTAGGCAGTAATGATGTGGCTGAATGCCACCTTTAAACATATCGTTACGGTTCATCAATAAGTGATGCGCGGTAATCGTTGCTGCAACGTTATTGGGCGCAGCATACACAAAATCAGCCGCATCTTTAGTGGTGATATGCTCAAACACGATTTTTAATGCTGGAAACTTGTTAAGTAAGGGCGACATGTTGCGCTCGATAAACACTTTTTCGCGGTCAAACACGTCCACATCGCTATCGGTTACTTCTGCATGCGTCAACAAAGGCATGCCCAGTTTTTCCATCGTTTCTAGCGCTTTAACGCAATGACCTAAATTGGTCACTCCAGAATCTGAATTGGTTGTGGCTCCCGCAGGGTATAACTTAACGCCATGCACGATTCCGCTGGCTTTGGCGAGTGCAATTTCTTCTGCTGTGGTGTTGTCGGTTAAATACAACGTCATTAGCGGTTCAAAGCTTAAGCCTGCTGGCAATACATCTAAAATGCGTTGCCTGTAAGCAATCGCCAATTCAGTTGTGGTGACTGGCGGACGCAAATTTGGCATCACAATCGCCCGCGCAAATTGTTTGGCAGTATCTGGCAGCACCGCTTTTAGCGCAGCACCATCTCTTAAATGCAAATGCCAGTCATCTGGGCGGGTAATCGTTAGCGTCTTTATATCGGTCATTTTTGAATATTTTCTTTAAATCAGTTTTTACAATTCAACTTTGGCATTTTTTAGGGTCAGTGCAAATTCGTACAAATCATTCTTCTTTTCTTGCGTGATTTCAGCGGTCAACTTTACCGCTTGTTTAAGCGGCAAATCAGCTAGTAGCAATTTTAATACGCGAACCGTTTCTTCTGAAAACTCTTCAGCTTCTTTTACTGCGGCAGCCTCAATCAACAGCACAAATTCGCCGCGCTGTTGATTGGTATCAGCCTCTAGCCAAGCTTTAGCATCGGCCAAATGACAACTGTAAATTGTCTCAAAAGTTTTGGTTAACTCTCTGGCAAACGTAACGCGGCGCCCTGCACCCAATACGTTTGCCATATCATTCACGCTTTCCACAATGCGGTGCGGCGCTTCATAAAATACCAATGTCACCGTTTGCGCTTTTAATGCCTCTAGCGCTTTGCGTCTAGCTGCGCCACTTGCAGGTAAAAATCCATGAAATAAAAAGCCATTTTCCGCAATGCCTGATGCGGATAAGGCCGCAATCACTGCGCTCACACCCGGAATCGGCACTACCTTAATGCCTGCTTTGCGCACAAAATCCACCACCACCGCGCCTGGATCGCTAATGCCTGGCGTGCCGGCATCGGTCACCAAGGCAATGTTTTCACCTGCGTTTAATTGCGCCAATAATTTTTCTGCCGATTGATGCTCGTTATGCTCATGCACCGCGATTAATTTTTTGCTGATGCCAAAATGCGACAACAATCCAGAAGTGTGGCGCGTATCTTCTGCCGCGATTGCATCAACAGCTTTGAGTATTTCGAGCGCGCGCAAAGTAATATCGCCTAAATTGCCGATTGGCGTTGCGACAACATATAATGTGCTATTGGTTTTTAAATCGCTCATTTCACCATTTTAAGCCAAAGCGCTATTAATCATCTAAAAAATAAACTTAATGAGATTAAATCAAGATAATTTAGGGTTAGCCGCAGAAAAATTAGCTGAAACTTTTTTGGTCGGTCATGGACTTAAATTATTGACACGCAATTATCACTGCCGTTTTGGTGAAATTGATTTGATTATGCTTGACGCCAAAACACTGGTGTTTGTTGAGGTGCGATTAAGAACAAATACGCAGTTTGGCAGCGCTGGCAATAGCATTACCCCTCAAAAAATGCAAAAACTTATCCTAACAGCACAACATTACCTACAATTACATGGCGAACAGCCATGCCGCTTTGATGCCATCTTAATGCATGCAGTTGATACAAAATCAATTGAGTGGGTGCGTAATGCATTTGACGCATAAAGGGCGTATGATGCGCAAAAATTACCTGTCTTTTTGGAGCAAGCAATGAATTTAATCTTGAAATTTGTATTAGCAGCAACTTTAATGAGCCAACTGGCCGCTTGTGTGCCTGTAGTCGTTGGCGGCGCAGCTGCTGGCGGCGCTGTGGCGGCAGATAGGCGTACTTCTGGTTTTTATGTAGAAGATGAAAATATTGAGTTAAAAGCAGTTAAAAAAATGGAAACCAATTTGGGTGAAGAAGCGCATGTGAATGTGACTAGCTATAATCGTAATGTGCTACTAACGGGCGAAGTGCCAGATGCAGAGCGTTTAGCCAAGGCAGAAGCCTTACTAAAAGAAATTGCAAATATTCGTGCAGTGACCAATGAAATTGTTATTGCACCAAAAAGTACGATTGGTTCGCGCGGTAACGACACTTTTATTACCTCTAAAGTGAAAACAAAATTTGTCACCGAAAATAAATTTCCAGCCAATTACGTTAAAGTGGTCACCGAAAATGGTGTGGTTTATTTGCTGGGCCTTGTGACACAAGCAGAGGGTGATGCTGCCGTAGAAATTGCGCGCAACACAGATGGCGTGAGTAAAGTCGTTAAAGTATTTGAATACATCAATCCGTAATCAGGCAAAGCGATATTAAATGACAAAGAAAAATGTGGAAATTATTATTGAAGGCTTAACGCGTGCGGGCAAACCATTTCGCCCAAGCGATTGGGTCGATAGAACCTGTAGTACTTATGCGAGTTTTGGGCCTGATAAAAAACTGGTGTACTCACCTTATTTAAAACCAAAAGTGATGAACGGTGTGCGCTGTTTGGCAGTGGATATGCGGCTAAAAGACAGCAGCCCAGAGGGTTTTGCGCAGTTAATGCAATTTGCTGATGAAAATCAGCTCAATATTTTGGATGCGGACGGCAATAATATTGCCGCGCCGACTTAACACTAAAAATTCAGCTAATTTTTAGTGTTAAGTTTTTTGAGTTATGGTTTTTTTGAGCCGTTACTCATGAAATCTTCAAGATACGCTTTAGTCACCAATCCGCGCTTGGTTTTAACCAAAACCCCGCGCGGATTGTAAATATAAGTGGTTGGCATCACTTCGGCACTGCCGATCTGCTTAATCACATCATCATCGCCCAGAATAATCGGGTAAGACATCAGCATATCATCAACATACTCTGCCACTTCCTTTGTATCTTTGTAATCAAACACCACGCCTAGCAACATCACGTCTTTATTTTTACGGCTATCGTATAGCGCTACCAAGTCAGGCACCTCTTCTAAACAAGGCGGGCACCAAGTTGCCCAGTAATTAACAATCACCCATTTACCCTTGTATTGAGAAAGCGTGTGTTTTTTGCCCGCAGTATCTTTTAATGTAAAGTCTTTGCGTGCGAATGAATCTGCAGCATGCACTGTAAAATTTAAGCTAAATAAAACAAAAATTGTGACGAGCCATGAAAACTGGTTTTTAGCTAGCATAGGTTTTTTCAATCTCATATATAATCTAAGTTGATATTACAGTTATTCCAAAATTATTTCACGCGATTCAATGGTTTATAAATTTTGCAAATAAACATTTTATTTGCGTTTAATTGAATAGTTAATCATTTATAAAGTGACAAATTTTAAATTAACTCTTAATATAAAACATTGCGTGGAGTTTATATGCCAATCAGTCTTAAGCTACCAAATTTAGATAGTAACCCAATTTTATTGGCCGAAACTCGCGCACATAAAATCAACGAATTTATTCAAAACCTGCCGTTTGGCGACCCGATTAGAGCGGCGACAGATTTAATTGAAGAGCTACAGATTATTAATAGCCAAAAGGTTGCTTTTACAAATCGGCTAAACGCACTTGAGTTATATCGCCCCTCTGCGATTCAAATTTACCAAGATTTAATTCCGCATTTTAGTAGCGCTAGCTTACCGATTTCAAAAAATGAGCAAGCATTTGCTGATGCTGCCGAGCAATTGTGGCAAGAGTTTGCATTCGGCTACAAGTTTGCGTTGGTCGATCTGCAAAACAAAATTCTTAATTTAGGCAGTAGCAAAACTACAGCACTCGTCATTCAACGTGCCATTCATGCTTGTAAAGAGATGATGCTAATTCATCACTTAACCTATGCTAGCGCGCCAGTTTCACTGTGGGGTGAACTACATCAGCTTTATTATTGCGCGCTGCAGCAATCTGCAGAAAAATTACCTGTTGCCGAACACTACACAAGTGCTAACGCCAGTTCGGTAAATGTGACTTATGCGCAAGCCTTACTGTTAAATTTAGCTAACCCGCAGCATCTCGCCAATCAAGACATTCTGAAAGTAGATGCCTATCTTGGCAATGTTGCTCATCAGGTCGAGTTAAGACCGCTGGGGTTGATTGAAAACCCTACCGGTGTATTTTTAGTGCCGCTTGACAGCACAAAACCACCGACTGCTTTTGTTAAAAACAAAGATATACCAGATGGCAGCACCGATATATTATTGGTCACCGTAAATTTAGCCAGACAAATTCATCAGCATATTAAGCTTTTGCAAGAGGGCGTTGTACCAAACGATGGTAGCATGCCAAAAAATGCCATTGAGAGTCATTTTGAAGACCTACTTGCACACTTAATCAAACAGTTTGGCAAAACCCCGCAGCGCTTATTTTCTAGAAGCAAAAAAAGTGACGGGGTAGAGCTGAGTATTGGCATTAACACCACGCATCACTTAATTCGTGAAGTGGGTACCCAATTTAATGCCCAACAAGGCATTAGCGGGCTGGGTACAAATGGCGTTTACAGACCATCAAGATGGCAAATTTTGAACGTAAGTGCTGGTGGTTATGCTTTGCGTAAATTCAATTCATCGATGGCCACCGCACACATTGGTGATGTCGTCGCGATGAAAGACAACAATACCAAAACTTGGGAGTTAGCCGTACTGCGTTGGGCTAATGTAAACGAGTTAAAACAATTAGATGTTGGTTTACAGTTAATTTCACCTAGCGCATCAGCTGTCAGTATTCGCGCAGATGACAACGCATTGGAAAGTGAAGCATTATTACTGCCCGAGCTGTCTGCTTTAAAACAGCCTGCCAGCATTATTACCGCTGTTGGTTTATGCAAAATCGGCAGTACCGTTGAGGTTCACTACAACAATACGGTAAGCAAGGTGCGCACGACAAAACTAGTAGAGCGCACAGCAAGTTTTGAGCGCTTTCAATACAGCTTGATATAAGTGAATTAGTGTTGTTATACTATTGATAAGTTACTTTGTACTGAATATACAATCACTATAACTTACAAAGTTTTAATTATATTTTTGTTAATGTCTTGAAAATACGTTTAAAGACGCTATTTAAATAACAGAAATAATCATAATATTTAAGCTATCTTACATTATTCAGTCAACCATCAAATTTCTACACTGAGGTCACCATGAGCGAACACATTACCCATTTAAGCGATGCTGCTTTTGAGCAGGAAGTACTGCAATCTTCACTTCCTGTTTTAGTGGATTATTGGGCAGAATGGTGCGGACCTTGCAAAATGATTGCCCCAATTTTAGATGATATTAGTAAAGAGTATGCTGGCCGCTTAAAAGTGGCTAAGCTAAACATCGATGACAACCAGCAAACGCCACCAAAATACGGCATTCGCGGCATCCCAACTTTAATGCTATTTAAAAATGGCAATGTGGAAGCGACTAAAGTTGGCGCATTATCGAAATCACAATTAACTGCTTTTATTGATAGTAATATCTAAGTTATTCACTGCTCTATTATTGATAGTTTTGCAAAACCGTCTAGTTTCTAGCAGCCAATCAGAAACTAGACATTTTTAATCACTTACATCACCTAAAATCCCTTAGTTAGTCCCTTCTAGAGAGTTCTCTCATGCATTTATCTGACCTAAAACACCTGCCCGTTACCGAATTAGTTGAAATGGCATTAACCAACGAAATTGAAAATGCTAGCCGCATGCGCAAGCAAGATTTGATTTTCGCTATTTTGAAAAACAAAGCAAAAAAAGGTGACAGCATTTTTGGTGATGGTACTTTAGAAGTCTTACAAGACGGATTTGGATTCTTACGCTCACCTGACACCTCTTATTTAGCAGGGCCTGACGATATTTATGTATCACCTTCGCAAATTAGACGCTTTAATTTGCATACTGGCGATAGCATTCAAGGCGAGATTCGTACCCCTAAAGACGGTGAGCGTTATTTTGCACTAGTTAAAGTAGACCAAGTAAACGGTGAAGCGCCAGAAAACACCAAGCATAAGATTCTGTTTGAAAACTTAACACCACTTTTCCCAACAATTCCCCTAACACTAGAACGCGAAATCCGCGGTGAAGAAAATATCACTAGCCGTGTAATTGATATGATTGCGCCAATTGGTCGCGGTCAACGTGGCCTGTTAGTTGCCAGCCCCAAAAGTGGTAAAACGGTGATGATGCAAAATATCGCACATGCCATTACCGCTAATCATCCTGATGTGATTCTGATTGTATTGCTGATCGATGAGCGCCCCGAAGAAGTGACGGAAATGACGCGCTCAGTAAAAGGTGAAGTGGTTGCTTCCACCTTTGACGAACCAGCAACGCGCCACGTGCAAGTGGCTGAGATGGTATTAGAAAAAGCCAAACGCCTGGTTGAACATAAAAAAGATGTGGTGATTTTGCTAGATTCGATTACGCGTTTAGCACGCGCTTACAACACCGTGATTCCTTCATCTGGCAAAGTATTAACAGGCGGTGTGGATGCCAATGCGCTACAGCGCCCTAAACGATTCTTTGGTGCAGCACGTAATATTGAAGAAGGCGGCTCACTCACCATTATTGCCACAGCGCTTGTCGATACTGGCTCGCGTATGGATGACGTGATTTATGAAGAATTTAAAGGTACCGGCAACATGGAAATCCATCTTGACCGTAAGATGGCTGAAAAACGCCTCTACCCTGCCATTAACGTCAATAAATCGGGCACACGTAAAGAAGAACTACTTATCGAAAAAGACGTTCTGCAGAAAATTTGGGTATTACGCAAATTGCTTTACCCAATGGACGATTTGGAAGCGATGGAATTCTTGCTAGACAAAATCAAGGCCACCAAAAACAATGCTGACTTTTTTGACAGCATGCGCAGAGGCTAAAACGTATATATATACAAACATACATTCATCTTGCCAAAAGCGTATTTTTGGCAGATAATACGCGGCTTACTGCAACTGCTTAAATTTAGAGAGAAAAGCATGAAAGCTGATACACATCCAAACTACCCAGAAATCAACGTTACTTGTAGCTGTGGTAGCAAATTTAAAACACGCTCTACGCATGGTCGTGACATGAGTATTGAGGTGTGTTCACAATGCCACCCGTTTTACACAGGCAAACAAAAAATATTAGACACGGCTGGCCGTGTTGAGAAATTTAAACAAAAATACGGCATGTAATTGATTGTACGTGTTTTGCAAAAAAGGCAGCTTGGCTGCCTTTTTTATTTGGGCAGCTAAGTTATCAGATTGCTTAAAAATAGCTAGCGCAAAAACAAGCAGTGTTAAAATAAAATTATATTCATATTACTCATCAACAAACTATGCGTTTTGATTTAGATCACGATTGGCAAGGCAATATGTCCACCCCGCGCGCGCGCGTGGGTGAACGCGCCAAAACACATCTGTTACTAATATTGTGTGCCGTATGGTTATTAATGGGCTTGATTGGTCATGCACCTTGGAAGCCGTTTGAATCGAATAGCATCAGCGTTATCAAAACCGTGTTGGACAATGGCGAATTTTTAGCGCCCACAGCAGCAAGCTCCAATAATATAGCAAACCCACCACTGTTTTATTTAAGCGCTGCATTTGTAGCCAAAATTTTCCAGCCTATTTTGCCTTTACATGATGGCGCGCGCATCGCCACTGGCTTGTGGATGCTGATTACATTTTTGATGGTAGGCATGACTGGCCGGGAATTATGGGGCAAGGGCACTGGGCGGCAAACCACGTTTGTATTGATGGGCACGCTTGGTTTAATCGTCAGTGCGCACACCTTAACGCCAGCCATAGCCAGCTTGGCAGGGTTGGCCACTGGATTTTATGCACTAGCATTAAGTAAAAGGCGACCATATCGTGCCAGCATTTTGCTGGGGACAGGGCTTGGCGTTAGCTTTTTATCTACAGGCTTGCTGCCTTTAAGTATCTTAATTGCCACTTGCATTGCTTTACCTTGCCTTTTTACTTTCTGGCGTAGCAAAAGTTTCTTATACGTCATAGGGCTGTCGCTTTTAGTTGCTAGTCCATTTCTACTCATTTGGCCTATTTTATGTTTTATATTGCAGCCAGCTATTTTTAATGCATGGTGGCTACAATCGATTGCACAATTTAATCAGGCTTACCATTTATATTTTTTAAAAACCTTATTGTGGTATGCATGGCCGGCATTGCCTTTAGCTGTTTGGGGATGTTGGCGCTATCGCACTCAACTCTTTAACAAACCTAAATTCCAATTAATCATTACGTTTAGCGTTATAGCCTTGGCATTTATTGGCTTTGGCGCTGAACGCAAAGAAATTTTTGCCTTGCCTTTATTGATACCACTTACTGCGATGGCAGGTGGCAGTGTTGAAACCTTAAAACGCGGTACGGCTGGCGCATTGAATTGGTTTGGGCTTATTTTATTTGGCTTGATGTCTGGTCTTATTTGGCTGGGCTGGATTGCCATGATGACGGGAAATCCTATCAAAGTAAAAGAGCGCCTAACGTTCTTATCAGGAATGACGCAGCTTCACTTTAACTTTATTGCCGTAATTCTGGCGGTAGCCGTCAGCCTAATTTGGCTGTTTGCCATATTCCGTTCGCAACACTCAAATCGTTCTAGCACCACCAACTGGGCTATTGGCATGACTTGTGTATGGACTTTGCTGATGACTTTGTGGCTGCCGATGATTGACTCTGCACGTAGCTATGGCTCTGTATTTACGCAACTCAAAACTGTGCTGCCCACACAATATGCCTGCATCACTAGTAACCGTTTGGGCGAAGCGCAGCGTGATTTACTGCATTATTATGCTAACGTAAAAACACAAGCTTTTGAAACCGAGCAAAATCTGAATTGTGATTTATATTTAATACAAGATGAAAAAGGTAGAGAAAAAATTGAGCCAGGACCTGACTGGATAATGATTTGGAGTGGGAAACGCTTAAATGAACGGCGTGAAAGCTTTAGGTTGTTTCAGCGAGTTATTGAGTAAAAACTCAAGGCATAGAACTTACTAGGCTACCTTACAGCTATTGTATTTCTAGATGGATGCTAGCGATAGCAGCAGCCACTTTGGGATGCAGCCCTTCACCGTTGGTATTATTAACATGTTGCGCCAATTGCTGTCGCATTTTTAATGCCCAAAACTTGTTTAAGTGCCCTGCAATATCCTGTTTAACTTGGTTTTCATCGGGATATGACTCATAAAAGTCGCCAATCTGATTGGCCATTTTGATTAACTGTTCTGTATGCATGCGTATATACTTCTAAAAATTAAATCCGTAAAATCAGGCTCTATTAAAAAAACTAAAAGTGTATCCGATCTTGATGTGTATAAATCACAAATTGTTGGTCTCGCAAAAATCCAATTAAGGTTACACCATAAATTTCTGCGATGCGAATCGCCAGCCCTGTAGGCGCCGAAATGGCCGCTAGCACCCGTATACCTGCTGTTGCGACTTTTTGTACCATTTCTACACTAGCACGGCTTGAAGTCAACACAAAACCATCATTTTGATTTGCTAGCTTTGGTTCTTTATTTTTTTGCCTAGCTATGGCACCAATCAATTTATCCATCGCATTATGCCGTCCTACATCTTCTCGCACCAGCACAATCTCTCCTTGCGCATCAACCCAGGCACACGCATGCGTTGCACCTGTGGCTTGCTGCAAAGCTTGTTTGTTTTGAATTGCATGAAAAGCAGCTTGAACCTGCACAGCTAAAAGCGGCTTAGAGAGCTTATAGACGTTCGTTTGGGGCAGGGAGGGCAATCGCAATGCCTGCTCTAAGCTTTCTGAGCCACAAATACCGCAGCCTGTACGACCAACTAAATTACGACGGCGCTCTTTTAACTGCACAAAAAATTCTGTTGCAATTTCTAATCGCAACTCTATGCCCTGCGATTGTTTCACAACCTCAATATCGTACAAATCACTTTTGTCGCGCAAAATACCTTCAGACAGCGAGAATCCTAATGCAAAATCTTCTAAGTCCAACGGCGTAGCCAACATGACAGCATGGGATACACCGTTATACACCAGTGCAATTGGCACTTCTTCTGCCACTTTATCTTTTACCGTACTTAGCTCACCATGCCGCCATCGCGTCACATTTACTTCTGTCCATGCAGCATCAGTTGAAATCAATGTCTCAGACAAAATAAAATACTTCAGCTTAAAAGCATCAAGCAGGCTGCTTAGTTTGAGCAGATTTTTTGCCCGTAAACGCAATCTGCGCTTCACTAAAGGTTTTGTAGTCTTTTTGCCAATCAGATAATTGATTCACACGAGTCACTTGTACCGCCGTCACTTTAAATTCTGGGCAGTTAGTAGCCCAGTCGCTATTATCCGTTGTAATCACGTTTGCGCCAGATTCTGGGTGATGGAATGTAGTGTAAATCACCCCTGCTTGCACGCGCTCCGTTAAGGTTGCACGTAAAACCGTTTCACCCGCGCGGCTAGCAATGCCTACCCAGTCACCTTCTTTAATACCGCGCTCTTCGGCATCATGCGGATGAATCTCTACAATATCTTCTGCATGCCATGCATTATTAAGAGTGCGGCGTGTTTGGGCGCCTACGTTGTATTGGCTCAAAATTCGACCTGTTGTCAATATTAACGGAAATTTAGTGTTAACTTTTTCAGTAGTCGGCACATATTGCGTGATAAAAAACTTGCCCTTGCCACGCACAAAGGCATCAATATGCATGGTTGGCGTGCCTTCTGGATTTTCATCATCGCATGGCCATTGAATACTGCCTAGCTCATCCAATTTAGCAAAACTGACACCTTTGAAGGTTGGTGTTAATGCGGCAATTTCATCCATAATTTCACTGGCATGCTTGTATTGCATGTCATAACCCAAAGCCGCTGACAATTTTGCTGTGATTTCCCAATCTTCTAAGCCACGCTCACCATGACCATTTTTTGGCGTCATGACACGGCGCACAGGTGAAATACGGCGTTCAGCATTGGTGAATGTGCCGCTTTTTTCTAAAAATGATGCTCCTGGGAAGAACACATGCGCATACATGGCGGTTTCATTTAAGAACAAATCCTGCACAATCACGCATTCCATACTTTCTAAAGCGTGCGTCACGTGCTGCGTGTTGGGGTCAGATTGCGCGATATCTTCACCAACGCAATACAAGGCTTTAAATTTGCCTTCGCCCGCAAGGTCTAGCATATTGGGAATGCGCAAACCTGGATCGTTACTTAATGGCCTGCCCCAAGCGCTTTCAAACAGCGCACGTGTGGCATCATCAGACACATGGCGGTAACCCGGAAATTCATGCGGCATGCTGCCCATATCACAAGAGCCCTGCACATTATTCTGACCGCGCAAGGGATTAATGCCCACACCCTCACGGCCCACATTACCTGTTGCCATCGCCAAGTTGGCAATACCCATCACCATGGTAGAACCTTGACTATGCTCAGTGACGCCTAAACCATAGTAAATCGCGCCATTGCCGCCAATCGCAAAAAGCCGCGCGGCTTCACGCATGGTTTGCGCCTTAACACCTAAAACAGACTCTAATGCTTCTGGTGAATTTTCAGGTTTGGCGACAAAATCACGCCACAGTACAAATGAATCCCACTCGCAACGTTCGCGCACAAAATCTTCTTTAACCAAGCCTTCGGTTACCACCACATGCGCCAGCGCAGAAATTAAGGCAACATTAGTACCAGGGCGCAAATTCAAATGATAATCCGCACGTATATGTGGTGAATTATCCACTAAATCAATTTCACGCGGGTCGGCAATAATCAGTTTTGCGCCTTCACGCAAACGGCGTTTCATCTGAGATGCAAACACAGGATGTCCATCTGTCGGATTAGCGCCGATAATCATGATGACATCACTTTTCATCACAGAATCAAAGGTTTGCGTGCCTGCCGATTCGCCAATGGTTTGTTTAAGACCATAACCTGTTGGACTATGACAAACGCGGGCGCAGGTATCTACGTTGTTGGTACCAAATACCGCGCGCACCAGTTTTTGTGTGACATACACTTCTTCATTGGTACAACGGCTGGATGTGATACCTCCCATGCTTTCTTTGCCATATTTGGCAGAAATACGTTTAATCTCGCTGGCGGCATAGTTAATTGCCTCATCCCAGCTCACGACTTGCCATTCATCTTTAATACTTTTGCGTATCATCGGTGTGGTGATACGGTCTTGATGGGTGGCGTAACCCCAAGCGAACCTTCCCTTGACACAAGAGTGGCCATGGTTAGCACCACCATTTTTGTGGGGCGTCATGCGAATGACTTCTTCACCCTTCATCTCAGCATTAAAGCTGCAACCCACGCCACAGTAGGCGCAAGTAGTCGTGATGGAATGTTCAGGCGTACCTGCCTCAATCACAGTTTTTTCCATCAATGTCGCCGTTGGGCAGGCAGAAACACAAGCACCACAAGAAACACATTCAGAATCTTTAAAGCTCTCAATACCAGAGGCTACTTTTGATTCAAAACCACGGCCAGAAATAGTTAACGCAAATGTACCCTGTGTTTCTTCACAAGCGCGTACGCAGCGGCTACACACAATACATTTACTCGGGTCAAAGGTGAAATAAGGGTTGGATTCATCCTTTTCAGCCTTAAGGTGGTTTTCACCTTCATAGCCGTAGCGCACTTCACGCAAGCCAACCGCGCCTGCCATATCCTGTAATTCGCAATCACCGTTCGCCGCGCAGGTTAAGCAATCAAGCGGATGGTCTGAAATATACAACTCCATGGTGCCGCGGCGAATATCGGCTAATTTGGATGTTTGAGTATGCACTTTTAAGCCTGGTGCTACAGGTGTGGTACAACTGGCTGGATAGCCGCGACGGCCTTCAATTTCTACCACACACAGACGGCAAGAGCCGAATGGCTCTAATGAGTCTGTCGCGCATAATTTAGGCACATTCACACCTGCCAGAATTGAGGCGCGCATAATGCTGGTGCCGTCTGGCACAGTGATTTCGCGGCCATCAATTTCCAGCGTCACCATCACATCAGAATCACTGGCTGGGGTGCCGTAATCCAGCTGGTCATCATAGCCAGTGCGGCTGTGGTTGTTGCCTGCGTTGAAACTATTATGCGGGTTTGCGTCACTCGGGCTATATTTAATGTCGTCCATGCTTTGCTCCAGTCGCCTTGATACTTTAGGCAGACACTATATCAATAATTTTTTTGAGTGCAGATTTAGGTTTAGGTACAAAATCTTCTGCAAAATGATTCATCGCGCTCAATACTGGGTATGGCGTCATGCCGCCTAGCGCACATAATGAACCGTTCAGCATGGTGTCAGACAAATCACGCACCAGCTTGGTATTTTTTTCAACATCGGTGCCGTTAATGATCTTATCAATCACCTCTACGCCGCGCGTAGAACCGATACGGCATGGCGTACATTTGCCGCAACTTTCAATCGCGCAAAACTCAAAGGCATAACGCGCCATTTTTGCCATATCTACGGTGTCATCAAACGCCACAATGCCGCCATGACCGAGCACTGCCCAAATCTTGCTAAACTCTTCATAATCTAGCGGCGTGTCAAATTGGCTTTCGGGCAAAAAAGCACCCAAGGGGCCGCCTACTTGAACCGCACGGATTGGCTTGCCAGTGTAAGAACCACCGCCAAAATCATATAATAATTCACGCAGTGTCGCGCCAAAAGCCAACTCTACTAAACCACCATGTTTGATATTACCCGCCAGTTGAATCGGCAATGTGCCGCGCGAACGTCCCATGCCGTAATCGGCATAAAATTGTGCGCCTTTATCTAAAATAATCGGAATAGTCGCCAGTGAAATCACATTATTGACCACGGTTGGCTTGCCGAATAAACCCTCAATCGCTGGCAATGGTGGCTTAAAGCGCACTAAGCCGCGCTTGCCTTCTAGGCTTTCTAGTAATGAAGTTTCTTCGCCGCACACATAAGCACCTGCAGCGCGACGCACTTCTAGCTTAAAGGTGTGATTTGAGCCGCAAATATTGTCGCCCAGATAGCCAGCGGCTTCGGCTTTGGCAATCGCTTCGTTCAAAATATGCAGTGCGTGTGGATACTCAGAGCGCAAATAAATATAGCCTTGATTTGCACCCACCGCGATACCTGCAATGGTCATGCCTTCAATCAGCACAAACGGGTCATCTTCCATCACCATGCGGTCTGAATAAGTGCCAGAATCGCCTTCATCTGCGTTGCAGACTATATATTTTTGTACGCCTTTTTCACCAGCGCCTAACACCGTATTCCACTTGATACCCGTTGGGAAAGCTGCGCCGCCGCGACCACGCAAGCCTGAATCGGTTACCGTTTTAACGATTTCTGCTGGGCTTAATTTAAGTGCATTGGCTAAGCCTTTATAACCATCGTGCGCCAAGTAATCATTTAAAGAAACTGGGTCTGTAATACCAATACGCGCAAAGGTTAAACGCTGTTGTTTTTTAAGCCACTCCAACTCTTCCGTTAAGCCCAAATTTAGCGGATGCGCTTTGGCCATACTAGAATCGGGATTTAAAAAATAAGCATCAAATAAACCAGCCACGTCTTTAGGCTGCACTGGCGCAAACGCCACTCTGCCATTTTCTGTTGCTACTTCTACAAACGGTTCTAACCAAAACAATCCGCGCGAACCGTTACGGATGAGCTGAATTTCGATACCACGTTTTTGCGCTTCCTGTTGGATGGCTTTAGCGGTACGGTCTGCGCCCAATGACAGCGCACTGGAATCGCGAGGAACAAATACTTTGATCATGACGCGCGTGCCTCACTAATCAATTCTGCCATTTTCTGATTATCCATGCGGCCATACACTTCATCATCCATCATCACCGCTGGTGAGCAGGCACAGTTGCCCAAGCAGTAAATCGGCTCTAAGGTAATAGCACCATCGCTGGTGGTTTGGTGGTAATCAATGTTTAATTTGGCTTTGATGCTGGCTTCTAATTTCTCTGAGCCCATTGCTTGGCAAGATTCTGCGCGGCAAACATGCAATATATGTTTGCCAACTGGGTGAGTGCGAAAATGATGATAAAACGTGACCACACCATGCACTTCGGCAACTGATAAAGCCAATCCTTTAGAAATAGGCAAATAACTGTCTTCTGGGATATAACCAATCGTATCTTGAATAGCATGCAAAAGCGGTAGTAGCGCACCTGGCATATTTTTATGCTGCGCGATGAGTGATTGAATGGTTGTTGATATTTCTACTGGTAATGCGTTTGCCACAGATATCCTTATTTTAAGCCATATTTAGTATAATAATATACCTATTCGCTGCCTTATTAAAGGCTAAAAACAGGCAGTTACTATGCAATTTGACGTGTTTTAACGCTGTAAATTCCACGCAGTAACCATTTTTTCAAAGCCTGCTAGATTTTAGCTAATTTATAGTGTTAAGTTTGCGGCACAAAAGCGACTAATCTGCTGTCATTCATTGTGCACAGTTCAGATACATCATAAAATAAGCCTATGTTCAATCAATCTATATTAGTCGATCAATTTGGCCGCACTGTCGATTATATTCGGCTATCCATTACCGACCGCTGCGATTTCCGTTGCGTATATTGCATGTCTGAAGACATGACATTTTTGCCGCGTGATGAAGTGTTAAGTCTGGAAGAGTGCGCACGTCTAGTCAAAATATTTGTCAATTTAGGCGTCAGCAAAGTGCGTATTACAGGAGGCGAGCCTTTGGTGCGTAAAAACGCCTTATGGTTATTTGAGGAAGTTGGCAAGTTAAAAGGCTTAAATGAGTTAGTGCTTACTACCAATGGTAGCCAATTAGAAAAACAAGCAGCGGCGTTAAAAAGTGCAGGCGTTAAACGGATTAATATTTCAATTGACAGTTTGCAAGCCGAACGCTTTAAAAAAATCACCCGCACTGGCGATTTAAATAAAGTATTAGCTGGCTTGCAGGCCAGCAAGGATGCTGGTTTTGATGGTATTAAAATCAACACGGTTTTAATGCGTGGCAGCAATGATGATGAGGCAGTTGATTTAGTGCAATTTGCGATTGATCAAAAAATCGACATCAGTTTTATTGAAGAAATGCCATTGGGCGAAGTTGACCATACACGCGAAAGCACTTTTGTCAGCAATGCAGATACGCTTAAATTATTGCAAAGCAAGTACTCACTACTGCCCAGCACTGAGAGCACGGGCGGACCAGCGCGTTATTGGCGCGTGGCCAATAGTCATACTAAAATCGGCTTTATTTCACCGCACAGCCACAATTTTTGCGAATCTTGTAACCGCGTACGCATCACCTGCAAAGGTGAATTGTATTTATGCTTAGGGCAAGAAGACAAAATCGACTTAATGCCATTATTGCGTGAGTTTCCGCATAATGATGCGCCTTTAGTTACGGCAATTCTAAACAGCATGCGTATCAAACCCAAAGGCCATGATTTTGATTTACGCCGCGCGCAACCTGCTGTGATACGCTTTATGTCGCATACAGGCGGTTAGTTTTTCACCTTGGCAATATCCTGCATTATTGTTTCTGGCGGCCGCGCTACGCGCATGGGCGGGGTGGATAAAGGCTTAGTCAAATTGCAGCAAAAGCCTTTAATTCAACATGTGATTGAGCACTTAACACCACAAACAGACGAAATTTTAATCAATGCCAATCGTGAAATAGCGCAATATCAAAGGTTTGGCTTGCCTGTTTTTCAGGACTCACATGCTGACTTCATTGGCCCATTAGCGGGCTTTAGTTTAGGCTTGCAACACGCCAAACACGATTATCTATTAACTGTGCCCTGTGATTCGCCTTTGTTGCCGCACGATTTAGTGCAACGTTTACTTAAGGCATTAATCTCACACAATGCCGATATTGCGGTTGCAAGTAGTGAGGGTAATGCGCACCCAGTGTTTTGTTTATGCAAAAAAAGTGTATTGCCATCGCTAACCGTGTATATCGCTACTGGCGAGCGGCGAGTAAGTAGCTGGCAAAAAAGCCTTGCTTATATAGAAGTAGATTTTAGCGATTGCAGCGATGCTTTTGTTAACTTGAATACGTTTGAAGATTTAGCCGCTTTAGAATTAAAATTGCGGCATGCTTAAATCCTTACCTATTATTGGTATCTGTGCCGCAGGTAGCAACGCAGGCAAAACCACGCTTATTACGCAATTGATTCCCGAGCTGGCAAAACTTGGTTTGCGCGTTTCGGTGATTAAACATGCGCATCATCAATTTGATATCGACCACAAAGGCAAAGATAGCTATCAGATTCGCGAAGCAGGCGCGGTGCAAACCTTAATCGCCTCAAGCAAACGCTGGGCTTTGATGACGGAATTGGCGCAAGAGCCTGATTTAGCAGATTTACTGGTCAAGCTGGATAGGCGTTATGCGGATTTGGTACTGGTAGAAGGTTTTAAGCAAGCTAAAATACCCAAAATTGAAGTACATAGACCGAGTTTAAATATGCCTTTATTAGCCAATCAAGATAGCAATATTGTGGCGGTTGCTAGCGATTCCGCACTTAACTTAACGCACATTCCCGTTTTAGATTTAAATAATATTGCAGCCGTTGCGGCCTTTTTAATTCATTACCTATCCCTTTCTAACGCAAACACATGACGATACTCGCCTCACTTTCTCAAATCATTTCAGACCCAAGCTGCATGGAAGATTATGACCCAAACGCCATGTCGGTGCAGGATGCGCGCTTGTATATTCGGCAATTTTTAAGTCCCATCACCGCGACTGAAACAGTGCCTGTGATGCAAAGTTTAGGTCGCGTTTTGGCAGTAGATATCACCTCGCCCAGCAATGTGCCCAATCATCATAATTCGGCCATGGATGGTTATGCGTTTAAATTTTTTGATGTAAATAAAGTGTTAAGTATTGTCGGCACAGCGTTTGCTGGCAAGCCTTTTACTGGCGAAGTTAACGCGCAAGAATGCGTCAAAATCATGACTGGTGGCGTGATTCCTGCAGGTGCGGATACGGTGGTGATGCAAGAGCGCGTGGATATTAATGAGAAAAGTATTCGCATCAATATCGCACCTAAATTGGGCGAAAATATCCGTCCAGCAGGTGACGATTTAAAAATCGGCCAAGTTGTATTAAACAAAGGTCATTTACTGCGACCTGCTGATTTAGGCTTAGTTGCCTCGCTTGGGTTAGCAGACTTAACCGTCTATAAACCACTAAAAGTGGCTTTTTTTAGCACTGGCGACGAGTTAATCAGTGTGGGAAAACCACTTAAAGAAGGACAAATTTACGATAGCAATCGCTACACGCTATTTGGCATGTTAAGCAGGCTAGGTGTAGCGATTAGTGATTTAGGTGTAGTGCCCGATAATCCTGATTTATTAGAAGCCACCTTATTAAATGCCGCTAGCGAAAATGATGTGGTGATGACCACTGGCGGCGTATCGGTGGGCGAAGCCGATTATATGAAAATGCTATTGACTAAGCATGGCCAAGTGCTTTTTTGGAAAATCAATATGAAACCTGGCAGGCCATTAGCCTACGGCAAAATACAAGGTAGAAATGGCCAATTTGCGCATTATTTTGGCTTACCTGGCAACCCAGTGGCTACCATGGTTTCGTTTTACCAATTTGTGCGCGAGGCGCTGATTACATTAATGGGCAGCGCCGCAAAACCCTTACCCATGTTTAAAGTAGAGTGCACAGAAGCTATTAAAAAAGCCACAGGTCGCACCGAGTTTCAACGTGCTTTGCTATACGAAGACGCTGGTATTTGGAAAGTAAAGCCGCTGCCCAATCAAAGCTCTGGCGTGTTAAGCAGCATGAGCGCAGCGAATTGTTTTATTGTGTTAGACGATACTGTAGGAAATTGCGCAAGCAATACAATGGTCAGTGTGCAATTATTAGAAGGTATTATTTAGTGGGTTTTTAACAAGCTCTTTAACATAATATTAATTTATTGGCTTATTGTAACCAAAAACAGCCATTACCAATTCAATATAAGCTGTAGTATAATCAATGGTTTAGCCTATTATTGATGCAGATAAACCATTTTGGACATCACCATTAACAAATCTAACATTTCAGATTCAACACTCATTTGGGCGGTTGTCTGTTCACTTCTATTGCATGCGTTGCTTGCTATAACGCTGCCAAATTTTAAATTCGATTTAGCTAAAGAAAAACCCGTTGAATTAGTCATTGAGTTAGAGCAACCCAAAGCGCCTGAGCCAGTTGCCGCCATACAACCTGTACAGCCGCTTGAGCCAGTTAAACCTGAAGTGATTCCACCCAAACCAATTAAGAAAATTCAACCCAAAGAATTACCAAAACCAGTGGCTGAAAAAGCAATTGAGCCAAGCCCTGTGTCAGAAGAGCCTGTTACTCCGCCCAGCGAAGCAGTTCCTAATGTGATTTCGGTAGCGCCTAAAACTGATACGGTAGCCATTGCATCAGTGCCCGCCCCTACACCTGAAGTGGTTAAGCCTGTAGAAGCTACGCCTATCGATAACAATGCGCTAGGTGAATATGGCAATTTATTAGGGCGCGCGATTGCAAAACATAAACAGTACCCAAGAATTGCTCAAACGCGCGGCTATCAAGGCGATGTTTTACTAGATCTTAAATTGGATGGCAATGGCAATGTCTTATCAGCAAAAATAAAAGAAAGTAGTGGTTACGAATCGCTAGATAAACAAGCACTTGAAATGGTGCGCAAAGCAGCGCCTTTCCCAGCGCCGCCACAAGCATTGCGCAATCGTACTTTTAATATCACAGTGCCGGTTTCATTTAAACTTGAGTAGTTCAAATTGAGCAGCAATTGACTGACCACAAAACTCCTAAAGCAAGACCGTTACGTGATTTGCTATTGTTGCATGAGCTTATTTTTATTGCGCTGATTTTATTAGCATTTGCCAGCGGTTTGTATGGCATTCACATATGGGACAAAGCCTCTAACGAATCGCAGCGCATTAATTTGCTGGTGCGCGAAATTCAGCAAGCGCGCGGCGATTTATATCGGCAAATGAAAGAATTGTTTGATGCATTCTTTTTAGAAGATAACGAAGCACTAACCGAATATAACGAATATACACAATCTATCTTAACGCACTTTGAAGAGCTAAATGAGCTAGCAGTTGGCGCAGAAGAAAAGCAGGCCATTAAAGAATTAGAAGCGAATTACCGCGTTTTTGTGAACGAAGCGCCCAGCTTATTTTATCGTTATCAAGCCAAGCCCGATAAAGACACACAAAAATCCCTATATAAAGATATTGAAACAGGTATTTTTAGTCATTATGAAAGCGTTTCTAAGCGTGCGGAGGATTTACTCACGCTCAAGCAAAATGAGCTAAAAACACGTTTAGTAGAAGCCAAAGAATCCGCTATTACCGTTTTAATTATCCCGATTTTACTGGCAGGCATGCTACTGTTTTTATCACGCATTTTTCTAAAGCGGGCGATTGTGATGCCGATTAACGCGGT
This sequence comes from Methylotenera sp., assembly GCA_021732365.1. Lineage (GTDB taxonomy): Bacteria > Pseudomonadota > Gammaproteobacteria > Burkholderiales > Methylophilaceae > Methylotenera_A. The sequence goes on from JAKFVD010000017.1 coordinate 255,376, forward strand.
GATGAAAGCCACTGCAGAAATTAGTGCAGGTAATTTAGAGCACAAAGTACCCGAAACTGGTGCCGCCGAGTTGGTTACACTTTCTAAAGAAATCAACAAAATGGCAGATGACCTGCAAACCAGCCGTGATGCGCTTGTGCGCACAGAAAAACAAGCGGCGATGGGGCTACTGGTGCCAATGTTAGCGCATAATATTCGCAATCCACTTGCCAGCATACGCGCCACCGCGCAGGTAATTGATGTGCCCACACATGACAATGACACACGCGATTCTGTGAATGGCATTATTAATACGGTCGATCGATTAGAGCGCTGGACTGGTTCTTTGCTGGCCTATTTATTGCCGATTAAGCCGCAATTAAAGTTAGTTAAATTTGACCATATTTTAGAGGGTGCATTGTTACCACTTGTGCAAAAAATTCGCGATAAAAATATCAAGATTACAAAGAATCTTCATGCAACCGTTGGTGACATTCGCACAGATGAGCATTTATTGGAGCAGGTTTTTTACAACCTGATGCTAAATGCAATTGATGCCTCGCCTAGGCATAGCACGTTGACTATTAACGCATATTTCGAATTGGGTGCGCTAGTCACTTCAATTGAAGATGAAGGCGTTGGTATGCCATTTACGCCAGATCCACACACATCTAGCCCTGGCCCGTCTACCAAGCGTTTTGGTACAGGCTTGGGTATTCCATTTGCGTTTAAAGTCTGTGAAGTATTAGGCGGAAGCATTAGTTTCGCCCCAGCAAAACCAAAAGGCACCTGTATCACCCTCACCTTGCCGCAATAAGTTTCGGCGTTCTGTTTTTTCTTATTCAAACTAAATTTTAAATCAAACTAGATTTTTCTGCGCTTGTCACATAAATGCCTTAAATTTTAGCTTGCCTTAATGGCAAATTTTTACAACAATAGGAATGTACTCACATGACAACTAATATGCTTAATCATACCGTTCCCGATTTTGAGTTGCCAGCTACTGGCGGCCACACTTTTAAAGTTTCTGAATATATAGGCAAAAACCTAGTCATTTATTTTTATCCCAAAGACTCTACCCCTGGCTGTACCACGCAAGGCATGCAATTTCGCGATCATTACAGTGAGTTTCAAGCGGCAAATACAGAAATTGTAGGCGTATCGCGTGACAGCCTGAAATCGCATGAGAATTTCAAAGCCAAATTTAGCTTTCCCTTTGAATTATTGGCCGATACTGAAGAGCTAGCCTGCGGCATTTTTGGTGTAATGAAAATGAAAAATATGTACGGAAAACAAGTACGCGGAGTTGAGCGCAGTACCTTTGTGATCGATAAAAATGGCGTACTGGTAAAAGAATGGCGTGGCGTTAAGGTAGATGGCCACGTGCAACAAGTATTGGATTTTATAAAATCACTGTAATTTAAAATTCAGCGTAATTTAAGTGTTAACTTTGATTACCTTTTTATCTTTTTTTAATTTTAGGCGTACTTAATTCAAGTATTGTGGATTTAAAAACTATGGCAAAAAAACAATCTTCACAGGCTACATCAACCACAACTAAATTATTTGTACTGGATACAAATGTATTAATGCACGACCCTTCAAGCCTGTTTAGATTTGAAGAGCATGATATTTATTTGCCGATGGTGACACTTGAAGAATTGGATAATAATAAAAAAGGCGTCACCGAAGTAGCGCGCAATGCGCGCCAAGCCAGCCGCTATTTAGAAGAGATTGTTGGTACGGACTTAACCAATTTAGAGTTAGGCTGTCCGTTAGCGATTAATGGCAATAAGCACTTAGCGGGCAGGCTGTTTTTACAAACCTCCCAAGTCGATATTGAATTGCCAGGCTTGGCAGGCAGCAAAGCAGATAATCAAATTATCAGTGTAGTGCTTGCGCAGCAAAAACAACAACCCAATCGCCAAGTTATTTTAGTCAGCAAAGATATCAACATCCGCATTAAAGCACGCGCCATGGGCGTGATGGCGCAAGATTACTTTAATGACAAAGTGTTGGAAGATACTGATTTGCTGTACAGCGGCATGAAAGAGTTGCCGCAAGACTTTTGGGACAAACACAGCAAAGCGATGGAATCGTGGCAAGAAGCTGGCCGCATGTTTTATCGTATTACAGGCCCACTGGTCAAAACGTTTCTAATCAATGAGTTTATTTTTTACGAATTTGATAAACCGTTTCACGCGATTGTACGTAAATTAGAAAATAATCATGCCGTTTTAGAAGTGGTGCATGATCATATGAACCCTAAACACAGCGTGTGGGGCATTGTGGCGCGCAATCGTGAGCAGAATTTTGCACTTAACCTATTAATGAACCCAGATATTGATTTTGTGACATTGCTCGGCCAAGCGGGTACAGGTAAAACGTTGCTTACTTTAGCCGCTGCACTAACGCAAACTTTAGATAAAAAAATCTATTCTGAAATCATCATGACGCGTGTCACTGTGCCAGTTGGTGAAGACATCGGCTTTTTACCGGGCACAGAAGAAGAAAAAATGGCGCCATGGATGGGCGCGCTTGAAGACAACTTAGACGTGCTGAATAAAACGGATGAAGATGCTGGCGAGTGGGGTCGTGCCGCGACGCAAGATTTGATTCGTACTCGCATTAAAGTTAAATCGCTCAATTTTATGCGCGGCCGTACTTTTTTACATAAGTTCTTGATTATTGACGAAGCGCAGAACTTAACGCCAAAGCAAATGAAAACACTGATTACTCGCGCAGGTCCAGGCACAAAAGTGGTGTGTTTAGGCAATATTGCACAAATCGACACGCCTTACTTAACAGAGGGCAGCTCAGGCTTAACCTATGTTGTTGACCGATTTAAAGGTTGGGAGCACAACGGCCATATTACCTTAGTGCGTGGCGAACGCTCGCGCTTGGCGGATTTCGCCGCTGAGGCCCTGTAATTGCAAATATGAGTGCGTTTGAGCCATTAAGTAATGTCTAAAGGGTTTTACACGCTTTTAGTTGCGCAGTTTTTATCTGCGCTTGCTGATAACGCTTTGCTGTTTGCGGCTATTGCTTTACTGCAGCAGATGCACGCCCCAGAATGGCATGAACCGCTACTGTTACAATTTTTTGTTATCTCCTATATTGTACTTGCACCATTCGTCGGCTCATTTGCCGATGCATTACCAAAAGGTCGCGTCATGTTTTTGGCGAATGGCATTAAATTCTTTGGTAGCCTGGCCATGATACTTGGCATGCCGCCACTGTATGCTTATGGCATTGTAGGTATTGGCGCAGCGGCCTATTCACCTGCTAAATATGGTATTTTAACCGAGCTACTTCCCTCTGACAAGTTGGTCAGCGCAAACGGTTGGATGGAAGGTTCAACCGTCATTGCTATTATTTTGGGTGCGATTATTGGCGGAAAAATGGCCAGCATCAGCCCTCAAGGCGCAATGATAGCCATCGCATTTATGTATTTGGTGGCTGCCGCTTTTAATATGTTTATCCCCAAATTACCTATTGACCACGCGATTGCTAAAAAAGACCCTTTATATATTCTGAGTGATTTTTATCGCTCATTTGTGGCACTTTGGCGCGACCCTCAAGGCCAAGTTTCACTTTCAGTCACCACTTTGTTTTGGGGCGCAGGTGCCACTTTAAGATTAGTTGTCATTGCTTGGGCAGGCATTATGCTGGGCTTTGGGTTGGATCAGGCAACGCAATTAACTGCCACCGTTGCTATAGGTGTAGCTTTAGGCTCTATTATTGCAGCAAGATTTATTACGCTTCAAAATTCCGTTAAGGTATTACCAGCAGGTATCTTCATGGGCATTTTGGTCATTGCAGTGGCTTTTGTGACAGAGTGGCATATTGCTGCATTTGTATTATTTAGCATCGGTATTTTAAGCGGATTTTTTGTTGTGCCCCTAAATGCGCTCTTACAGCACCGTGGGCATTTGCTGATTGGCGCGGGTCACTCGATTGCAGTACAAAACTTTAATGAGAATCTAGGTATTTTAATTTTAAGTGGTGCTTATACATTAATGGTCAAAGCAAATATAGAAATCAATCATATTGTGGTCATTTTTGGCCTATTTGTGATTATCTCGATGAGCTTGATCAACAGACTATACCGCAGGCAAGTACTAGCTTAATGCTTAGTCCATACCTAAAAAAGCCTCGAAACGAATCGAGGCTTTTTTGTTTTAGGTATGATTGTTTATCTATTGTTTCAGTGCAATTTTACTTGCGCTTCCGTTCTGCGTGTAATGATTCTAGCCAAGGTTTGCAGTATCACCTCAAACACACCGTGTAGTGTCATCAAATGCATTTTATAGAGCGATTGATACATCATTCTTGCAAACAATCCCTCAATATACATGCTGCCGCCAGAAAGTGTGCCCATTAGGCTACCAACCGTAGAGTAGCGACCCAAATTAACCAAAGAACCATAATCGGTATAGTGATATTCTGGCAAATTGGTTTTATTAGCTACACGCTTTTTCATGGTTTTAAATAGCAAAGATGCCTGCTGATGGGCGGCTTGAGCCCGTGGTGGCACATTACCATCATGCCCCAGCCAAGGGCATGCAGCGCAGTCGCCAAACGCAAAAACACTTTCATCTAGTGTTGTTTGTAGTGTTTGCTTTACCAGCAACTGGTTAATCCGATTCGTTTCTAAACCATCTAATTCTTTTAAAAAATCTGGTGCTTTAATACCCGCCGCCCAAACCACTAATGCAGATGGAATAAATCGACCACTATGTGTGTAAACGCCTTTATCAGCCACTTCCGTTACACGCTCACCTGTATAAATATGCACACGTAATTTACGCAACTCTAAATCAACCGCTTGTGATAATTTAGGTGGTAGCGCAGGCAATACGCGCTCACTGGCTTCAATAATGGAGATTTTTATATCACGGTCAGCATCAATCTTATCTAAGCCGTAAGCCGCTAGTTCGCGTGTTGTATTATGCAATTCTGCAGCCAGCTCTACGCCAGTTGCCCCCGCACCCACAATCACCACTTCCAATTGGCCTGCTTTAACTGGCGTTGTCTGCGTTTGCGCGCGCACTAAAGCATTGTGTAATCGACGGTGAAATTTCTCGGCTTGATCTTGTGTGTCTAGTGCGATTGAATGTTCACGCGCACCTTTAATGCCAAAATCGTTGGTTGTACTACCAATTGCAATCACCAAGCTATCGTATTGAAAAGTTCGGCGCGGAATCACCTCTATGCCATCTTCGTCAAAATAAGGCGCAATTGTGACCTCTTTTTTAGACCTGTCTAAGCCATCCATACGACCTAGCCTAAAGTTAAAATGATGCCAATGTGCCTGCGCCAAATATTCCAACTCGTGTTTATCAGGATTCATACTACCTGCTGCAATTTCGTGCAGTAAAGGCTTCCAGACATGTGTTCTGGTACTATCAATCAATGTAATAACAGCTTGTTTCTTTTTGCCAAGCGAGTCGCCAAGGCGAGTTGCTAACTCTAATCCGCCTGCGCCGCCGCCTACAATAACAATATGGTGTAATTTTTGTTTGTTCATTTTAATGGATTGTATAGTGAATACTTTTTATTAGTGATAGTTAAACATAGGGTTTTTAAAATACTAAATGGCTACCGTAGCGATACAGCAGCCATTTAGTGGTGTTGAAAGAGATTACTTAACGGCTTATTGCATCCAAGTTTTTTCACCATCACCCTTGTATTCTGTGCGGATATAAGCAATAGCTCTTAAAATCTCATCGTTAGTTAAACCATCTCCAACATGCCCTACTAAATTTCTGTTCCACATTGCCATAACACCACCAGATAAGCCCGGCGTTCCAGCTGATATGGTTTCAAACATGCCTTTATCAGTTGCATTTTTAGCGTAAACCCATTTAGTATCAAAGGCGCCTTGACCGCCCGCTTTTGTTAATGCTGGCGCCATAATGCCTTCAAGTTTGCCACCGTGGCAACCGCTGCAGCCATTTAATGTAAATACTTTTCTGCCAGTTTTTGCAGCCTCGGCATCAGTCGCAAATTTTTTGGTGTAAGGGTTAATGCAAGTACTCAAAAACTCTTTAGCTTCTGGTGTATCTGCATCACTTGCTTTGATTAGAAGAGGTTTATTATCTACCGTAGATACTAATTCACAACTTGCAACTGAGCTAGACTTTACCGTCTCTGAAGTTGCTGTACCATCCGATTTGCTACAGGCGACAACTGTTGATACGATTAAAAGAAATATTAAATTCAAGCTAAATTTTTTCATTGTCTTCCTTATCATTCTGTACAAAATAAAATGGCTACTGTAATTATACAGTAGCCATTTCAAACTGTTACTAACTTTTAAGTTGAAATCTTATTTCAACCAAGGTGTTTCGCCACCACCTTTATACTGAGTACGTAACCATCCAATTACTTTCAAAATGTCATCTGTTGATAAGTTTTCTGGATTACCTAACTGCTGATGCCATGCAAACATACCACCATTAGAGCCATTTGCAATCGTCTCAAACATACCTTTATCAGTTACGTGCTTCGCATATTGCCAAGTACTATCTGTAATAGCTGGGCCTACCTGACCACCACCATTAGGGCCATGACATTGGGTGCATGAGTAATAACCAAATTTCTTTTTACCTGCTTTTGCCGCTTCTGGATCTTTAGCATATGCCTTTGTATATGGATTGATACAAGTGGCTAAAAACTCTTTCGCTTGTGGCGTATCAGTTTCAGTTGCTTTGATTACAAACGGGCTACCATCTTTGGTAGACATAAAATTACAAGCAGCACTTGCCTGAGTTGATAACGTAAGACCTGCTAATGCCAACATACCAACAAATAAAGTTGACTTTAATGCTTTATTGCCTAACATGTTTTCTCCTAATTTTTACAATATGAGCAACGTCTTACTTGCATGCTTTGTACATCTTAAGCGCAGTTTAGATCGTATGACCATTTAACGAATATAATTTCTAGTTGGTTGACATAATTGTTATATACATTTTGCCATCAAACGAACCCATAATTTTACTTGGTTTTGCAAATTATGTCACCCAAATGACGGCTGTTTTAACTATTTTTTAAACACTGTGTCACCCTCAACAACAGGTACTGTTGGAATACCGTAGTCCGCTAAGATTTGCGTGATTTTTTCTTGATTTCTCGCAATTGCATCATTCACTACTTTAACGCGCTCTTTATCTTTTACTCGTACGCCCATTGAAATGTTCCAGTATTCTTTACCCTGCAAACTCACTTTATTATATTCTGGAACAAAAGCCATTTCCATTGGTACCTTAGATTGTTTCATGTAGTAACCAGCTATCGGTCCCCACATAACAGCAACATCAATCTCACCTTTAGCCAAGTCATCAATCAAAAAACTTGTAGGTAAATTTAAATCGCGTTGTAAGCGATATGGCCTAGCATTTGCCATTAAATTATTATCGTTAAGTGGCACAGTGGCAGGGCTTTTATCAACGATACCAATAATACCTTTACGAAGATCTGGTGAGCTCCAGTCTGTAATTTTAAAGTTACTATCTTTACGCCAAACAAACACATGGCCTGAGCGATAATAAGGTGTAGAAGTTCTTAATCCGTCAAAGTCAGATGTTGTGCCGATAATGACATCACAGCGCCCTGCGTTAATCGTATTCCTTAAAAAACCTTGACGGTTGTAGGCATACGCATAAGTTAATTTCTTGCCTAGATCTTTCGCCAACACTTCAGCAATTTTATCCTCAAAACCCTCACCTCTGATATTTGAATATGGCATGTTATCTGGGTCTGAACATACTTTAAACTCAGTCCCATCATCTACTCGGCGAACCTCTCCTGGTCGACCCTCATCAGCACTTAATGACGGAACATCACTATCTTTAATTGGCTCCTCTGCTGCTAGCGCTTGTCCACTTATTAGTGCAAGGCATACAGCCAACCCTTTTAATTGTTTTAACATTTTTTGTTTCCTTATTAAAATTGCGATTAATTTACCGCGCATTACATAGAACATAATCAAAAATAAAAGTTCTTTATTACAACTTAATACAAGCTAAACAACTATCTATTGTAACCAATTTCTCTGTTAGTAGCATACTAATCTGTATAGCCTGCAACAAACAGAGCCAACAACTTTATTCGTATAATAAATTTATTCCACAAAACAAAACACCCCGCCGAGGCGGGGTGTTTCTTTTGACATTAACTAACAGTTAACGTGTATTCAAATTAATTAAGACTACTAATTATAGTGAGAATACTGTTAATGCACCGCCGCCAGGAGCAGCGTTGTATTTTGTTAACTCTTTGTAACCACCAGCAGCACCAAGTGCATCTGTGTCGTTAGTTAAACCAAGGTTCATTGCAACGCCAGCCCAACCACCGATACCTGAAAGCGTACCAACGTATTGTTTACCTTTGTTACCGTATGTGAATGCATTACCAATCACGCCAGAACCAACTTGGAATTTCCAAAGTTCTTTACCTGATTGTGCATCAACTGCTTTGAACCAACGGTCTAATGAACCGTAGAACACAATGTTTGAAGCAGTAGTTAAAGCACCACCCCAAGCAGAGAATTTCTCTTTGTTATACCAAACTTTTTTGTTAGTCATTGGATCATAAGCGCCGAAGCCACCCATTACGCCGTCAGGACCAGCAAACATAGTCAAAGTAGCACCAACCCAAGGTTGACCAGCAACATATTTAGACTCAACTGGCTCGTATGTCATACATACGTGGTTCAATGGAGTGTAAATTAAACCAGTTTTTGGTGAGTAAGCAGCTGGTTGTTGATCTTTAGTACCCAATGCAGCTGGGCAGATGCCTTTTGCATTGTAGTCTTGGTGAGTTGAGTATTTACCATCTTTTTGTGGCACGCCTGTTTTTAAATCAACACTTGATGCCCAGTTAACGAATGGATGTACTTTTTCAGCAGCAACTAATGTACCGTTACCAGCTTGCCATGTGTAAGCAAAACCGTTACGGTCATGGTGCCAAGCGTATGTTTTACCACCTTTGTCGAACAAGATTACTTCGTTAATACCGTCGTAGTCCCACTCATCATGTGGAGTCATTTGCATGCCCCATTTAGCAATACCAGTATCTAAATCACGTGCAAATACCGTCATTGACCATTTGTTGTCGCCTGGACGTACATCTGGGTTCCAAACTGAAGGGTTACCTGTTCCGTAATAAACCAAGTTTGTGCGTGCATCATACGGCCACCAGCCCCATACAGAGCCACCACCATGTTGCCAACCATCTTTAACGGCTTGTGGTTTTAACCATGTACGTGTGCCTAATTCTTTTTCGCCAATTTTAATTTGGTCGTTTGGCAATGCTTTGAAAGAACCGCCTTGTTTGTTACCACCGTTTACATCAGCATAAACTGATAAAGCGCTGTAAGCTGGGTTTGCAGAGTTGAAATCTGAACCGATTAACATTTCAGCATCTGGGCCTGTTGAGTAAGCTTTCCATGCCAATGAACCGTCTTTGATGTTGTACGCAGCGATAAAGCAACGAACACCAAACTCAGCACCTGAACAACCTGTTAATACTTTGTCTTTGATTACGTGTGGAGCGTTAGTGTTTGTAGCGCCAACTTTTGGATCATTTACCAATGTTGACCAAACTTTAGCACCAGTTTTAGCATCTAAAGCAACCATGTTGCCGTCGTTTTGTTGTAGATAGATTTTACCGTCGCCGTAGCCTAAACCACGTGAAACGTTATCGCAACATAATACAGCTTGTACTGATGGGTCTTGTTTTGGGAAATATGACCAAACGATTTTTTGATTGTCGTTTAAATCTAAAGCGTAGATATTGTTCGGGAATGCTGTGTGAACATACATCATGTTACCAACAACAACTGGTGAACCTTCGTGACCACGGTTTACACCAGTAGCGAATGTCCATGCAGCTTTAAGGTTTTTTACGTTACCTTTGTTGATTTGTGATAATGAGCTGTACGCTTGGTTTGTGTGGTTACCACGTGGGTGAGCCCAGTTATTTGCATTTGCTATTGCTGCTTCTTGGTCTGCAGCAGCTGATGCCATCATTGGCATTGCCAATGTAGCGCCTGCAACTAAGCCTAAAGCTAGCTTGATTGTATTGAATTTCATCTTTATCTCCAAAGTGATATTACTAAGGGTTAATTAAAAGTAAACTCTAAGCTTATTATTTATACACAGTTATTTTAAAAACTTTGTGTAATGAATACTAAAATTAAAGCTTAATTTTCTCCACATTTTCATGTGAGAGATGCAATATAAAACAAGTAAATTTTAATTGCAACACTTTAGTTACAATTTATTAACAAATGTTCAAAATATTTTAAATAAATTAAGTATATTTTCTGTATATTTATAAAATATTCAATAAAATCAAATAGAAAGAATGGTTTAAAGAATGGCTGAAGTACTTTACAATTTGTATCCTGAATTAGAACCTTTTAACAAAAACTGGCTTACTGTCGATAGCACCCACCAAATATATGTTGAGGAGTGTGGCAATCCAGACGGTATTCCCGTGATATTTTTGCATGGCGGGCCTGGCAGTGGGTGCAACCCGACGCAACGCCGTTTTTTTGACCCAAATCATTACCGAATTGTGTTGTTTGATCAGCGTGGTTGTGGGCGCAGCAAACCGCAAGGTGAGATATTAGCGAACACAACAGATGATTTAGTCAGCGATATTGAAGCAATCAGGTTGCATTTGAATATTAACAAGTGGCATGTATTTGGTGGCTCTTGGGGCAGCACGCTGGCCATTGCTTATGCAGTTAAGCATACTGCCCAGATTATCTCGCTAACATTGCGCGGTATTTTTTTAAGCCGCCCTGCAGAATTACAATGGTTTTTGGGTGATGTACAGCATTTTTTTCCAGAAGTTTGGCATAAGCTTGTTCAATATTTACCGCTCAACAAACAAAACGACGTACTTAACGCTTACTCAGAGCTGATTTTTAATGATGATTTAGCCATCAGCGGCGAGGCTGCCGTGCAGTGGAATGCGTTTGAAAATGCAATTATGCGGCTTAAGCCAGCCGCTGGCAGCCCAGATACCATCGAAGCTAAAAGCAAATCAGATGAAGATATTCGCAAAGAACAGGAAACGGAAGTGGCGCGCGCGCGCGTTCAAATACATTATATAAAGCATCAATGTTTTGTAGATGGTGAAGCGTTATTAAAGCAAGCGAGTTTGCTTGCAAATATCCCAACGGTTATTGTGCAAGGGCGTTATGATATGGTATGCCCGCCGCAAACAGCTTGGGCACTGCATCAAATGATGCCGCATGCACAATTCACCATGGTGGCTGATGCGGGACATTCTGCGATGGAACCTAGTGTAACAAGTGCATTAATCGCCGCAACTGAAGCATTTAAAACGCTGACTTAACTAAATAAAGAGTGCAATTTGGCAAAACCTTTACCGCAAGAAACGCCACCCGTAACAAAAAGTGCTGCTGATGGCAAATTATCCGCTATGCAAAACCTTGCACAGCATCCTGCCTTTTCAAAACCATTGGCGGCTTATGCGCATCATGAGTATGCAACGCCTTTGTTTGTATTGCGTGAAACTTTGGGTGGGTTTGCGCGACACAATATATTAAGCTTGTCTGCGTCATTATCGTTTTATGCACTGTTTGCCTTAATACCTTTAATTTTACTGATTTTTTTCTTGTTAAGTCATTTGGTTTTCTCGTCCGATTTCGCCATTGTAAAACTGGCGATTCTAACGGGCAATTTAGTGCCAGAATTCAGCAATAAAATCATGACCGAAGTTTACAGCGCCACACAAACCAAAGCTGCTTGGGGCGCGCTGGGGGTGTTTGTATTGCTATGGACGATTACGCCGCTTGCGGCCAATATGCGTTCAGCTTTTTATACGATTGCTTCAATGGTAGAGGCGCCGTCTTATTTTAAGCGCAAGATGAAAGACGTTTTATCGGTGCTGGGCATTTTACTGTTATTTTTCTTATTTACTTCTGCGGGGTTTGTCATTGAACAAGTCATCCGGTTTTTAGCGAATCATCTGCCGATTTTAGAAATCAATTTAGTTGGCTCAATCAGCACCTTGTTATTAACCACTTTATTGATTGCAATATTTTATAAAGTATTTTTCCCCATGCGAGTTGCATTTAAACACTTGTGTTTGGGTGCCAGCTTAACGGCATTATTGTGGTTATTAATGCGACCAGCATTTGGCTTATTTTTATCACTTAACGAAAACTACGGCGCTATTTTTGGCAGCATGAAAGCCATGTTTGTATCGATTACTTGGCTTTACTTAAATTTTGCCGTATTTTTGCTGGGCTCTGAACTGATTGCAACGCTGCGCAAAAAAGATGTATTGCTGCTAAAAGGTTTATTTAACGGCGCCCCCAATAAAGCCAATTATATTGATACGCTAATGAATCGTTATGGCCTGACTTTAAAAAAAGAGGATGCGATCTTTGAGCGCGGCAATACAGAGCGCAACTTATATTATGTAGTAGAAGGCAGCATTCAATTGATACAAAATGGCGCTGTCATACGCGAATTAAACGCAGGTGATTATTTTGGCGAAATGGCGATGCTAAGCGAAAAACCAGCGATTGCGGATGCGATTGTTTCATCAGAGCAAGCGCGCGTGATTGTGATCGATGCAGCGAACATTGACGCCATGCTGTCTGATGAACCCAGAGTCGCCATGCAATTATTAAAACGCATGGCGGCTCGATTACAACAAAGTTTTAGTTAAAATAAATTAGTTAACATTAATTAGCATGGCAAATTCAAACTCAGCACAACCAAAACCGCAAGATATTCAGCAACTGATTGGCCTATTAAATAGTGGCCAGTTGCCGCAGGCAGAAAGCTTGGCTAAAAGTTTAATCGGTAAACATGCCAATACTTTTATTTTGCATCATATTTTAAGTTTGGCACTAGACGGCCAGCAGAAATTTGCTGAATCGATGATGAGCTACAAAAATGCGCTAAAACTTCAGCCTAACACGCCAGACTTATGGTTTAACTTAGCGATTGCGCAAACGCATATACAACAGTTGGACGATGCTATTACCAGCTATCAGAAAGCCATTCAAATTAAACCAGACTTTTTTGAGGCGTATGGAAATTTAGGTACGGTATTGCAGGCACAAGGCAAGCTGATTGCCGCAATTGAAACCTACCAAAAAGGCTTAAAAATTAACCCGCAAGATGCGCGCGCCTATTTTAATTTAGGCACTGCTTTGCGCGATAACGGCGCATTGAATGACGCCATTAATAGCTACCAGAAAGCAATTGCGCTATTCCCCAACTACACCGATGCACATAATAATCTAGGCGAAACACTAAGAGATATGGGCGATATGGATGCCGCGGTAAAGAGCTACCAGGCCGCTTTAACGCTAAACCCAAGCCACTCGCAGGCAAACTACAATATGGCGGAATTTTTAGTATTAGCCAAACAATACGCGCAGGCGACACCTTATTTTGAAGCATCACAATTAGATGATTGGCAAGAGAAATGCCTATATTGCCTATATAAAGCAGAAAATTTTGACGCTTTTAAAACACGCCGCGATGCGTTGATTACGCCTTTAGCACGCCATCAACATTGCTCACCATTTTTAGCCACTTTGTCTACGCACTACAGCATTAACTTTGCCACGCCTGACCCCTATCAGTTTTGCATGAATGGCTTAGATTTTGTGTATCGCCAATCAATTCCTGAATTAACAAATGGCACATTACTAGCGGAACTATTACATGATATTCAAACCGCTGATATTGCCGAGCGCAAGCAAGGCCGTTTAACCAATGGCCAGCAGTCGGCAGGCAATTTGTTTAAACGTAATGAGCGCTCGTTTCAAACACTGGCTGTTTTAATCAAACAACAGTTTTTGGCTTATAAGCAATATTTTGCAGATGCAGATTGCGCGTTAATACAAGCATTTCCAGATGAGCTGGAATTCACTAGCTCTTGGTATGTAAAAATGCAGCAAGGCGGTCATTTAAATGCGCATATTCACGAAATTGGCTGGATTAGTGGTGCCGTGTATTTAGCCATGCCGCAAACTAACGGGCTGGAAGGCGCATTTGAGTACGGCACGCATGGTGATGATTACCCAATTTTACCGCCTAAAAATGTGTTAAGTTTTCCGATTGCGCAAATCATGCCAAACGTTGGCGATATTGTATTATTTCCTTCTTCTCTTTTTCATCGCACCATTCCTTTTAATAGTGCCGATAACCGCATCTGTATTGCCTTTGATTTAAAACCAAGCAATTCAATCAATCGTAAAAATAATTATTAATTGTCATCGTAGTATGTCAAAATAAATCACTTAGTTGACGAAGTTTGGCCTAGCAAACTTCAAATACAAAACAACAAAAACGTCTAACTATAAACATGAAACTTTGCTGCAAAAAATTAAATGATGGTAACTATTTGATTTTTAAATAGTTATTTAAATTTTATTGCTTAACGCAAGTTAGTTTTATATCCTGCCAACAACGAAAATCGTTGGCTTAAATATTGCTTAACTGTCTACAGGCAGCTAGCAATTGCACTCATTAAGGTATTTAAGAATGAATAATGGACAAATGTTTGACGATTGCTCGGTATTAATCGTTGATGACCAATCAACCAGTAGAACAATTCTTTCACATGTAGTTAAAAACATTAATCCAACGATTAAAATTATTGAAAAACACAACCCAGAACAAGCATTAGAATGGGCAACACAACATACGGCAGATTTAGTGTTTGTGGATTATGTAATGCCAGAAATGAACGGTGGAGATTTTATTAAGTTGCTTAAAACACTGCCTAAATATGAATCGGTTCCAGTGGTGATGATTACGATTAAAAAAGACGCTGAAACACGTTATGAGGCATTGGATGCAGGTGTGGCTGATTTTATTAGCAAACCCGTGGACGTGCATGAGTGCACAGCGCGTACGCGTAATTTATTAACGATGCGTCAGCAACATATTTCGCTGCAAAACAAAAGTCTATTATTAGAAAGCCTAGTAAAAGCGGCAACTGTCGAAATTAGAGCGCGCGAAAAAGAAACGTTGATGCGCCTTGCTCGCGCAGGTGAGCATAAAGATTACGATACCGCGATGCATTTGCACCGCATGTCGCTTTACAGCAGAGCATTAGCCGAAGCCATTGGCTTAACTGAAGAAGAAGCAGAAGTCATTGAGCTTTCATCGCCGCTGCATGATATTGGCAAAATTGGTATTCCTGACAGTATTTTGTTAAAAAAAGGCCCGCTTGACGAACAAGAATTAAAAACCATGCGCAGGCACCCGCTGATTGGTTATGAAATATTAGAAAA
The DNA here is from genome assembly GCA_021732365.1 of Methylotenera sp. Lineage (GTDB taxonomy): Bacteria > Pseudomonadota > Gammaproteobacteria > Burkholderiales > Methylophilaceae > Methylotenera_A. Next base: position 270,662 of record JAKFVD010000017.1, read on the forward strand.
TAGCCCCTCAAAATATTTGCAAAAGGGTGGCGAAATTGCTTTAGCGCATCACGAACGTTTTGATGGCACTGGCTATCCGTATGCCCTTAAAGGTATTGATATTCCGCTTGCAGCCAGAATTGTCGCGATTGCAGATGTGTTTGACGCACTGACTAGCGTGCGTCCTTATAAAGAAGCGTGGAGTGTGGATAAAGCATTTGAATATATTCAAAATGAAAGCGGCAAACACTTTGATCCTGAACTGGTTTCGGCCATGGTAGGCATTCGTAGCAGAGTGGAAAAAATTCTAGCCGAAAACGCAACCGCGATTCATTAATCACACGAATAATTATAGATTATGACTATTAGCAACATTAGAAGCGCGACCAATTTCAAGCAAACCGCTTTACTGATTGATGACCAGCCAACGGTGTTGGATATTCATGCGGCTATTTTGAAATCGCTCAAAATGAATTTAAAAATTGTCACCATGACAAACCCCGTTGAAGCACTGGAATGGATGCAGAATAAACAGGTTGATTTGATTATTACCGATTTTCGTATGCATCAAATGGATGGCATGCAATTTGTGCAAGCGATTAAAAATAGCAGCAATGTATTAACAAGATCGATTATTGTAGTGACGGTATTAAAAGAAATTAATATCCATCAAGAGCTGCTGGCTGCTGGCGCATCTGCCTGCTTAACCAAGCCAGTACAAACGCAGGAGCTTGCCAAGATTGCAAAACAGTTACTAGAACAAAGTAAAGAATATTACAGCCAAGGCTTAATTGCCTAATCATCGCTCATGACACTGATTAACATCAAAAATTGGTATTCAAAGACCGTTAAAGGTGTGGATATGCTTGAGTTTGAGCAAGCAGCTTTAAGGCTTGTATTAAGCTTTGCTTTCGTTACTTATTATTCTGCCCATCTATTAAATGCACAAACAATTAACCCAGTAGAGTTACAAACTTTTTACTACGTCATTTGCTTTATCGTCATTGCTATTTCTATCATGGCATCTATTGTCATGCAGAAAAATAAGTCGGTTGCACGCCGATTATTAGGCACTTGGTTAGATATTGGCAGCACTACCTTATGTATGTACCTTACCGCTGATATTAGCGTGGTGCTGATTGGTGTTTATCTTTGGGTCACTTTTGGTAACGGTTTTCGTTATGGCAATAAATATTTATACCATACCCAAATATTAAGTTTGATTGGTTTTGCAATCGCCATGCAATATGGGCCTTACTGGAAAACCCATCTTACCGCTGGCTATGGCATGTTCATCATGCTGGTATTTTTGCCTTTATATGTAGCAAAATTGATTCATCGCTTGCATGAAGCCACACACAAAGCTGAAATTGCTCGCGAAAAAGCAGCCGAAGCAAGCTTAGCTAAAACGCAATTTGTTGCCAATATGAGCCACGAAATCCGCACTCCTCTAAATGGTATTATTGGCATTAGCACCTTATTTAAAACGACACCTTTAAATGCAGACCAGAAAGACTTGCTGAAAACTTTAGATAGCTCTTCTAAATTACTGCTCTCATTACTCAATAACGTATTAGATTTCACCAAGATTGAAGAACGTAAATTTACCATTGAGCATATTGATTTTTCTGCCGAAGAAGCTGTGCGTGATACTTTAGAGATTTTCCGCTCACAATCTGTTGCCAAAGGCATTCAGGTTGGTGTCAGCATTTCTGATTCATTGCATGCCGTTAAGGGTGATGCCTTTGTGATTCGTCAAGTATTAGCAAACTTAATGGGTAATGCGGTTAAGTTTACCGAAAAAGGTAGCGTAACTATTTCTGCCATTAGTTTGCAAGAAGATGAGTATAAAGTCTTAGTGCGCTTTGAAGTGGCCGATACAGGGGTTGGTATTCCAACTAATAAGCAAAGCAAAGTATTTGATAGCTTTACGCAAGCAGATTCGTCTACCACCAGAAAATTTGGCGGTAGTGGCTTAGGGCTTACTATTGCAAAACACATGGTAGAGGCCATGGGCGGGAGCTTACAATTTCAAAGTACTGAAAATGTTGGAAGCCGCTTTTGGTTTGATTTATCCCTTGAAAAAGCAGCTACAACCAATAGCAAGCTAGATGAACTTGCGGTTGTTGAAACTCAACAAGCCGCTATTAATCCACTAAAATTCAATAATGTTGCACCTTTAAATCCACTGAATATTTTAGTTTGCGAAGATGAAAGCACCAATCAAAAAATCATTACTCGTCTATTATCACTGCCAGGCCATCAAGTTGACATCGTTGAAAACAGTGATGAAATGCTAGATGCTTTAGAAAATAAGCAGTTTGATTTAGTGATTACCGATTTAAATATGGCTGGTATGAATGGTGCTGATGCACTAAAACTATATCGATTCACAAACCCTACCGATAAAAATACCCGCTTTATTTTATTTACCGCAGATGCGACTTCGACAGCAAGAGAAATAGCAGATGAAGCTGGTTTCGACGGATTTTTAACTAAGCCAATTGAAGCGGCGACTTTATTTAGCGCGATTGAGAGTATTTTAAAACTCCCTCCCAACACTGCTGATTTATGGTTGCATAATGCGCTGAATGAGCCCATCGAAGTAGAGTCTGATTTAGCAGAGGATAATATTGCTTTAGATCTGGATACGCTCAAAGAACTTGAAAAGATTGGTGCAGGTGACGATTTATTTATGCACCGCTTGCTTAGAAACTACTTAAGTGATTCAGTTAAACTTATTTATAAAATTGAATCAGCGGTAAAACAAAAACGTTATGGCGAACTGCATGATTTCTGCCACGCATTAAAAGGCAACAGCTTGAGCGTTGGCGCTACAAAGTTGGCAGGAATAACCGAGCAAATCAGCCAGCTGACCCGTTCAGTTAACCCTGCAAAAACATTAGAAATGCTGGAAATACTAAATACTGATTTCTCAAACTTAACGTTAGCGGTAGAAGACTACCTCAGGCGCCCAGCATCTAAAGCAATAGAATCAACTACTAATAGCTTAAGTCGCTTAAATTAAACCTATTAATTCAGGCGTACTGAGTCAGGCTGACTGCTTTTCTTTTAGCTGTAAAGGTTCTGCGCTTACTTTCGTATTTTGCGCGCGCACCAAACGTTCCATTATTTTTAAATTACGCTCATCCAAACGCAGCGCAGCATCGACCCAAATTTCAGTAATATCATATAGCTCAGCATAAGTGAGTGGGTTAACGCGTTGTTTTGCGCGATTAATTGCTTGAAACGAATTTAACGAGCGGTGATTCTTTTTAATCCAGTTGTTTAATGCATACTCGCCTTGGCCATCCTCGGCCAACACATCTACAACGCCCATTTGATAAAGCTCTTCGCCTGTATATATTTTGCCAGAATGCACCATTTTTTCTGCAGTATGCATGCCAACTTTGCGCGATAAGAAGCTTAAGGCGCCCATACCAGGGAACAAATTAAATAGCACTTCAGGCATGCCCATCATCGTACTTTTTTCAGCGATTAATACATGCGCAGATAATGCAGACTCAAAACCACCACCCATTGCTTGGCCTTGGATTAGCGACACCGTTGTAACTGGCGCTTGCATGTTATAAAAAGTCCATGCATTGTTGATGCATAATTTGGCGTAATTCAATAAATTAATACGGTCTTTGGTTCTAATTAACTCAGCAAATGCATTTAAATCGCCGCCTAAATTAAATACACCAGGCACATCAGAGGCCAATACCAAATAATTAACATGCTGTAATTTGCCGTTTGCAACAATATCGCCGCCACTGTTTTCAACACTAGATTGAATTTGATGTGTCTCAGTTAAACACTTTTTATTAAAGCAAGGGCGCGGGGTAGGATTCATATAACAAAACATCACGCCAAATTCATCATCAAAACTGGTTCTTACTTGCTCTAAAGTAGCATTATTAAACTGTTGAAAATCTACGACGGTATTCATATATCCTCCTAAGTGAATTGGATAACGGCTAATTCTAAATAACCATTTATGCGATTACAAAAAGTTTAAATAACTACTTGTAATATAAGCGTTTACGATTAAGACTATAAGCTTAATAATTTGCGCCCTCAAGAGAATGTTTTTTGAAAAATAGTCAGCATTCAGGTAAATTGTTGGTTTATAACAACAAAGTCAGTTTTACCATTCAATAATTCACACGAATTTATGCCTGTAAGTTATTGATGTGATATTCTTTTTAAGAATTTTAACAACCCAACACAGTGAAAGCTTTTTTCATGCAAAAACTATTTTTTTCTTTTGTTATTTTTACAACACCCATACTGTCACAAGCCGCTGGATTCGCGCTTTCAGAACAAAGTGGCAGTGGCCTAGGCAACGCTTTCGCTGGGGCTGCAGCTTCTGCAGAAGATGCCTCCACTATTTTTTTCAACCCAGCAGGCATGTCCTACATTGAGGGTACACAAGTATCTGGTACTTTGCATTTAATTAAACCCAGTGCAGAGTTTAACAATCAAGGCTCTCAGCCAGGCGGCCCAACCATAGCGCCAAGACCATTAGGAAGCGAAAGTGATGATGCAGGTGATTTAGCCTTTGTGCCCAATTTCTACTTTATGACGCCATTAACCGAAACGGTAAAATTTGGCGTGGGAGTTAACGCTCCATTCGGCTTAAAAACTGATTATGACAAAGATTGGATTGGACGTTTTCAAGGCATTAAGTCTGATTTAAAAACCATCAACATTAATCCTTCATTAAGTTTTAAAGTAAACGACCAATTATCACTAGGTTTCGGTTTGTCTGCGATGTGGATACAGGCGGAGTTAACTAGCGCCGTGAATCTAGGCGCTGCTGAAAGAACTTCTAGAGTTAAAGGTGATGATTGGGGCTTTGGCTATAACTTAGGCGCGATTTATCAGGCAACTAATGACACGCGATTTGGCGTAGCTTATCGCTCTAAAATAGATCAGCATTTAAAAGGAGATGTTAGATTTTCAATCTCAAATGGGCCAACACCTAATGGTGATGTAACCGCAGATGTGACTTTGCCTGAAATGCTGTCTATCAGTAGCTTCAGTCAACTAAACGATAAATGGGATTTATTGAGTGATGTGACTTGGACACGCTGGAGTCGGTTTCAAGAATTGGCTGTTTTTCGCGATAACGGCGCGCCACTCTCTAGCACAGCCCAAAACTGGGAAAACACATTGCGTTACTCAATTAGCGTTAATTATCACTATAACGATAAACTTAAATTACGTGCAGGCGTTGCCTATGATGAAACACCAACCAGCAATGAATTCCGCACGGTGCGCATTCCTGATAACGATAGAAAATGGTTAAGTTTTGGTGCGGCATGGCAAGCAACGCCTGCCTCAAAACTAGATATTGGCTATGCGCATTTATTTGTGAGCGACGTTAAAATTGATGATAATCAGACAACAGCAGTGCCATTGGGCAGAGGTCGAGTAAGAGGTGATTATGATGCCAGCGTTGATATTTTGAGTGTGCAGTTAACCCATAATTTTTAGTTAATAAGCATTAAGTTAACGGTTAAAAGTTAACGATTATTTAGTAACAAAAAAGCTCGCCCTAAAAAAATATTAAGCGAGCTTTTTTATTACGCTGAAGAGTAAACTATTCTGCTTGTTTTCGGCGTTTAGCGCTAAAACCAACTAAGCCCAAACCTGCAATTAACAATGCATACGTTTCTGGCTCTGGTACTGGAGCTAAGTTATAAACTGTTGTAGTGTTAGAACCCTCATTAGCAATCGCTAAATAATACTCGCCATTTAATATAAAGCCCTCTAACCCCTCTGGCGCTGTATCGCCATTTGTTACAATAAAATCAATAAAGCTTGAATTAGCCGGGTCTGTAATATCAAAAATGCCAATAGCGGCTTGAGTGGTACGCTCTAAACCAATCAGCGCAAACGTTCTACCGCCCAACGTGATTAACTCAACACCTTCTGGCTCAACGCCTCTGTCTGTACTTCTAACATCGTTGTAGATGCCCAATTCGGCAGCTTTTGTATCTAAAATATCACCACTGGAATACACAAGATTGCCATCTGCATCACGAATCGTGAAGTCACGCGTACCTGCAGTAAACAACTGTCCTGGTGATGACTCTGTGTTTAATATACGTAAAGGCCCCAAATCACCCGTTGCGCCAACCGTACTAGCAGAAGAACGATCTCCATTATCTTCACGGAAATCACCTTCATTTGCCGTCACTAAATACGTGCTACCGCCAACATTGTAAGTAGCAATCGCATCAGGCTGGTACAACCCTTTTACGTTAGGCGATGTAAAACTAATGGTGCCATTATTGTTGGTATCAAGCGTATTACCTGGCAGGCTAAAATCTTTTGCGCCCAAGCCGATAATTTTTTCAAACGAATTCGTGTTTAAATCTAAAACACCAATTGCATTGGCTTCTTGCAAAGTCACATAAGCTTTAGTACCAGCTGCATTTACCGCAATGTATTCTGGCTCAAAATCCATACCTGTATTAGTACGAATATTGCTGCCTGTTGTTGGCACACCAACTAAGCCTGCCGTTGCTGTTACCGTGCGAGTCGCAACATCAATAATGCTAACACTACCAACTGGGTCGTTCACTGCTGGGCCATATACTCTAGGAACAGTCTCACCAATTCTTGGGCCATACACATCTGGCGTACTTTCATTAGCAACCAATAATTTGCTACCATCTGGCGTAAAAGTCACCATATCTGGTAAAGAACCCACTGTAATCGAGTTAACGCCAGCACTTAAACTTCTGGTTGCTGTATCGTAAAACTGCACAGTACCCGCATTGGTGCGTGTACTTGATTCAATCGCAAAAGCAGCCAATCCATTATGAATGGCTACGCTGTTAATGTTACCAAAGGCGCTGGTATCAATATGTTGAATCAAACTACCGTTTGAAGCGTTTAAGACATCTACGCCTTTAACACCAGCTACCCATAATGAGTTGGTTGTACTGTCAAAGCTAACAATTTCAGACAAGAAGCCATTGACACCTGTGGCCGCATGGTTATATGTCCAAGCTCTTGATAAGCTCTCAAATGGGTTATCAGCAAGCGCCAAAATTGGGTTAAACAATGCTGCAGCAAGCACAGCAATCACTTTTTTGTTCATTGAACTTTTGGTTGAAATTTTCACGGCTTAATCCATTAACTAAAAATAAGTGAGCAAATCTCACTTTTATAGTGACAGATTAATGACAATAGATTGCAATAGCGTGAATCGGTATAGTCCTAACAGGATATTTTTTGCATGTTGTTTATACAAGTTAACGGCTAAAAACCTGCAAAATTTGTTGTGATAAATCGGCCCAATTGTAGTGTGCCTCAACATGCGCGCGCGTATTTGTCGCTAATCTAGCGTGTGTGTGCATATCATTCAAAACCGCCACAATTTTTTGTGCCATTGCTGCATAGTCATTAGGCGCAATTAAGTAACCTGTTTTATCTGGCAAAACCAAACCACGGTAAAACAAAAAATCCCACGCAATCGTTGGCAATCCCATGGCGGTGGCTTCTAAACAAGTGCCTGGCAAGCCTTCGTAATAAGAGGTTGATACGTATAATTTGCTGGCTTGATAATAGGCTTGCATATCAGAGAAATTGACTTTTCCTGTTAATTTAACCTGTTGGCTGTATGGCGCTAATTGCTCACTCACCCAAACATCATCATCGCCATAACCAACAATCACGATGCGAATATTACTTTTTTGCTGTATCAAATTTTTGCAAACTTGCACCATTGCTCTACTGCCCTTGCGGTGTTCTATGCGTCCGCAAAATAGCACATCAACCGTTTTTTCAATATTTTGGCTAGGTTTAAAAGCCACCAAATCTGCGCCATTAGGAATAATCGCAATCGGCTTATTAATGGCATAGGTCAACAACTCCTGTTTACCTTGTTCAGTCAGCGCAATAATTTTTGCCGCTTGCTTAAAAATACGCTTTTCTATCCAGCGCTTAATCGCAATTTCCACATCATTCCACTGGCTTAAAAAATAAGGCTTATCGTAAAACTTACCCGACATACCAATATAAGTGGTGTGTGCGGTTAATATTAAGGGAATCTGCTTTGGTAAAAACAAGCCAGGAATCAGCGGCGGAATATGCAAATTGACCGCCTTAATTTTTTGTTCTGCATACAGCTTCCTCACAATTCTACGTGCAGCCAATGTCCAAAAAAGTAAGTTAAAGCGGCTAGATGTAAATGGAATATGGATGATTTGCACACTGGCATAGTGCCGCTCTACTTGATGCTCATCCCCTGTGATGAGATAAATTGTAGGTGAATTGTTTGGCAAGTTAGATAAAAAAGAATCTAAATAACGGGCAATACCGCCTACGCCATAAAATTGCGGGTACACAATTGCAATCATTTCATTGCATCTTTCATGAAAAGATTTGACTCAGTTTCTTGGGTTAACCTTTCCCAAGTATAGCCAGCCATTATCTGCTGACGCGCGGCGTGTTCCATTTGGGTTTTTAATAGTGAATTAGCTAAAATATCTACCGCTACTTTTGCGGTTTTTTCTGGGTCGTTTGCATTCACTAGCAGGCCGTTTACACCATTTTTTATAATCTCTGGCACACCTCCTACCGCAGTGCTGACCAAGCATGTGCCTGAAGCCATCGCTTCTAACACCACTAGCGGGCAAGGGTCTTGCCACACCGATGGCAATACAACAATATCTGCTGCTGAATATACATATCGCAATTTGTCGTGCGGCATAAAGCCTGTAAAGATAATCGCTGTGCTCACTGGTTTTGCTAGCTCAACAAGTGATTGCTCATAATCTGTTTTGGTAGCACCGCCAAAAAATGAACTGCCCGCGATGATTAACCTTGTGTGCGGTAGTTGTGCGTGAATAGTAATAAAGGCTTTAATTAATACGTGCACGCCCTTAATTTCGGTTAATCGCCCAACGTAAAGCAAATAGGTTTTATCGGGCTGTATATCAATTAAGCCTCTCAACTGGCTAACGGCCTCATCACCATATGGCTTAAATATTTCAGGGTCAGTGGCGTTAAATACTACGGTGAATTTATCGGCATATTCTGGAAAATACTGCAGCGCATGGCGCCTAATATAATCGCTAACACAAATAACTTTATCTACCTTTTTAAGTGCGCGGCGATAAAACGGCCTAAAAAGCGCAATACCTAAATGCGCATTGTGCATATGTAAAATAAGCGTTTGTTGCGGCATTTTTTTCATAAAAAATAAAAAATTAGGTTCGTTATGAATCACCACCATATCAAACTCGCGCACTAATTTAGCCATTCGCAGACCATAAGAAACCACGTTTTGTATTTTGGCGATGTAGCGTAGCGGGTTACGCCATGTGACTTTTTCTTTTATTTTGTAAAAAAACTGCTCTGTTTTTGTCCAAGCGATTGTTAAATAGCGAACATTTTTAACACCAATTGCATCAGCTGGCCGCGATACTATCGTGATATCAAATTGCGCTTGGTCTAACCGTTGAGAAACCTCATGCACCCAATGCTCAACCGCACCACCTTTAACAGGCGGTACTGGCAACATTTCTGGCACCACAATGGCTAGGCTTTTTTTAGGTATGTTTTGATTCAAGATGGCGTTTTCTGGTTATTGCTGCTGGCTAATACTGCTAGTTGATACCACTTCAAAATACGTGGTTGCGCCATGGCTTAATTGGCTAATATCTAGCTCAAACTCAATACCAGCATCGGTTGGTTTAACGGCAATCACATCTTGGCGCTGGCCGCGTAAATTGGTAGAAAACACCGTTAGCTGGCTTTTATAAGGTGTTTTAATGGCCAGCTTTACCTTTGCTGCTTTGATCACCACTGGCAGTTTGCCAATATCTTGCAAAATGCTTTCGCTGGCATCGCTAAAGCGCATATCGCTATTTCTGGCATCGGTAGCCAGCACAATTAGCATGCGTTTGCTGTTTGCCAACACTTGCCCATCCATCGCCGATACTGCAACCAAAGCTGCGCCGCTAGCCGACAAAACTGAAAGCTGGTTTAGCTGAATTATTGCTGGCTCGTCAAACACAACCGCCTCGGTTTTAGGAGTAATCACCATCATGCGTTTTTGCGGCGCATCCAACAAAATTTCACCCGTATCACTTTGGTAAATACCTGCTTCAGGGTTGGTTAAGTTGCTAGCGTTAAGCAATTTAGCATCGCGTAAATTTTGCACGCGGGCCGCCCAGCGGTCATCGGCAAGCAGTTTTACCTTGCTCACTTTATAGGCCAAACCGCTGGCGTATTCTTTTAATAAGCCATCTAGTTTTAAGCCCAAATTAGTAGTGGGCTGCACCAGTTTGCCAAAACCCGCTTTATTTAATCGCAAACCTGGCTGATTAAAATCAATTTCTGCTGCTGCTTTTTGATTAATTGTTAGCTTAGGCTTGGGCTGCCAATCTAATCCAACCCCTGTCACTAAACTTAATTTAGAAACATCCGCAGGCGTATTGCCCAAATGCGCGCTGTTTTGAAATGCATCTTGTGGCGTGAGTTTTACGCTGATGGTATTGTGCGCAGGTGCTACATCGCCGCGCAAATAGAGTAATGTAGCTAGCGTTTCAGTGGCGCGCGATATGGGGTCTTGCCCCACAGCAAAAGAATTAATCCTGTTTTTATTGGCATTCGTTTGCGTGCCAGCATAACTTAGCGCAACTGCGCCAGAATGCTGGCAAATTCCACCCCAGCTTTGCAGTGCTGCATAAGCAGGCAGGGCTAAACCCGATTCGCGCCTGTATTGATTCCAAAAAACTTGGCCATGCTCACTGACTGTGTATGCTTTGCCTAAATGTTTAGCCGCTGCCAGTTCTCTGATATAGGCGGCATGATTTTCTAGCATGCTGTCTTGGCGTACCTTTAGTTGCGTACCCACATAATCCGGGTGACCAAAATAATTATGCATATCAACCCAGTTAAACTGGCCGCGCGTTGCTTGTGTGGCTGGCGCATGCCATAAATTGTAGCTACTCACTTGGCCTGTAAAACCAAGTTTGCGCACATATTGCGTCATCCAATCTGCGGTCTTTTTTTCGGTATCCACAAAAAATGCCTGCGTATCAGCCATGCGTAGCGATGTCCAAGCGTCTGGTGCAGGAAACTTAACCTGATTTTTATCCCAATTTTTATCTAAATTATTTTCTATATTTTCATCGGATTTGAGTTCACTGATACCTGTGGTTTTACTAGTCCAAGCGGATTTAAGTTTAGCGTTGCTAACGTATTTGGCCTTAAGCCATTTGGCAAAATAGGGATTAAATTCCGGCTTAACCCCGTTGCGATTCACAAAAGTTAAGTTGTTTTCATTCACCAAAATCATGCCTGCAAAAGCAGGGTCTTTTATGGTTGCTAGGCCTGTATAAGGGTTTACGCTACCATACATTTTGGCAACCAATTGCCTCCAATGCGCTTGGCTCTCTGCATCAAAATAAACGCCTGTGTGCAAACCTTTTTTGCCTATCCAGCGCTCATTAACGTTGCCATAACCGCCGTTGTCATTGCTTAAGCCGTTGAGTATGTAATAAATACCATTGCGCTTTAATGCAGCCATCAAATAATAAAAACGGTCTAATTGCTCTGGATTGAAATCAAAATCTTGCTGGCGCGCTTCCATTAAGGTCGCCTCTACAAAATCCAGCCGCGCCATATTGTAGCCATGCAAACGAAATTGCTGCACATACAAATCGGTAACTGCATGACTGGGAAAGCTGCCCGTTGCGACACCAAAACCTAATGAACCAATCAAAAAACGTTGTGGCTTATCAGGCTCATTTTCCAGTGCCCAATTGCCTTGATTATTGATTACAAGCTTTGTTTTAATTGGCTTAGCAGGCGGCACTAAATTAGAAAAATCTAAAATACTGCCCTCTTCAACCATCAATGAAACATCTTTTACGGGCACCCATGTGTCAGCAGCTAAACTTGTGGCGCTAAACAAAAAGCTAATTGCTACAGGCAATAAAAAAGCTACCACTGCCGCTTTCATAAACGTATCACTTGACGACAGTAATCAACGCAAAACACAGCAAAGCCGGGCAAAAGTGCGGCCAAACAGAGTGCATATGCGCCTACACTTGAAAACCTAGATACATTCATAAAACGACCATCTGCCGCATGAAAGCTATAGCGCACGTAAAGCACTGCCCATTTAATAAACGTTTTGGGATCATTAAAAAAATAGCGTAAATCTCTATTTAGCATTTGCAGAAAATAATCCTTAACCAGCGCCTTTTTTTGTGGATTGGCTTTGGTGATTTGATTGCCAGAATCTTGATAAAAAATTCTTAATGGCTCATTAATACAGCGAATCTTATATTTACTGGCAATGGCATCCCACACAATATTTTCTGGCACAAAACGCACTGATTTGTCTTCTGGAAAAGGATATTGTTTTAACACTTCAGTACGATGAAAGCCCCAAGATTCACCACGTTTTTTGTGCTTATAGCGTAAATCTAAGGCGTTGGTATCTAACGGATGAATTGCAAACAGTTCACCACAAATTTCACCATTCTCGTACTGGCATAAAGTGACAATACCTGTAAATTGATATTGCTTAGTTTGAGGAATCTGCTGCCACCAAAACCACATTTTTTCTAAAGCATCGGGCAAAAATGCATCATCTGAATCTATTGGTAAAAATAAATCGCCCTTGGCAAGATTAACCCCTTTGTTAAAGGCAATATGCTTACCAGAGTTGGGCTGTAACCGATAAATAATAGAAAAATCAGCCACTTTTTTCCACTGTTCAATCAGTTGCCTAGTGCCATCTGTTGAGCCATCATCTACAACAACCCACTCAAAATCGCGATAAGTTTGTGCGATTAAGCTATCGAAAACCCGATGTAGCGTATGTGCGCGATTATAGGTTGGGGTAAATACAGTGAAGTTAGGTGTAAAATCACGGCTATTTTTTGAAGATTTAGCCATTCTGAGCAACCTGTTTAATTATTTTAGGCTTATTTTTTGCAGGAACGCCCACTGCAGTATGATTAGATGGCACATCTTTAATGACGACTGCATTAGCGCCAATATCAACGTCATTACCAATCGTCACTTTACCTAGTATTTTAGCGCCTGCACCTACGTTAACTCTAGAGCCTATTACAGGCGAATCTAACGGTGAGTTTTGATGGCGATTGCCTATGGTAACGCCTTGACGGATGATGCAATCATCTCCAATAACAGTCGATCCATGAATAACTATTGCTCCAAAGTGCTCAATCACAAACCTTTGGCCTATCTCTGCTTTGGCACCAATAAAAACACCAAATAATATTTCAGAAAACTTTGACAAAATTACATGCACAAAAGCCCAAGGCCAGCGAATCAATTTGGATGTATATTTAAATCTAGCATGACCAAATCGATAAATTTGCAGCGCCCAAAAACCTTGAGCGAGCAAACCCTCGCGATATACTTTTAAATCATCAAAAAAGTTATTCATCAATTCTGTTATTCACTCTTGATTAATTGATGATATTTGCTTGAAAGCGTTTTAGAAAGTGTGTCATAGCCACGTATTCTCTTAATATAATTTTGTGCTCGCTGAGCAAATTCTTCTTTTTTCTTACCATCATTAACTAATGAGAAAACAGCCTTTGCAAAAGCATCAGCATTTAATTCAACACAGGCCCCAGCACCACTTTCTGTTAATACTTGCATTTGGTCAGGGTTATTATTTGCAATAACAGGTAAGCCAAAAGCCATATATTCAACAGCCTTGGTAGGCGATGCCATATCGAGCAAATACCCACGCGGAAAAGGTGACAAACCGATTTCGGCTGCTTTTAAATAACGCCATGCTTCTTGCATAGGTAGCCAGCCAGTCCACAAAATTTGCGGCATCACACCCAACCGTTGCGCTTCTTGCTTCAACCAATCTCGGTGTGCTTTATCTTCTGTATCGCCTGCCAACACCAGCAAAATATCAGGTAATTGTTGCTTCAACATGACAAGCATTTCAAACAGAATATGAATCTGGCGCAATTTATCTAGTGTGCCCAAATAAACAATGACGCGCTTACCAGCCAGCCGCGCATCGTTACTGGCAGCAATTTTATCTGGTCGTGCACTTTCTAAGTCAACACCCATTGGCACAGGTGTCATTTTTTGCGGGCTAACGCCTTGCAGCGCTAACATTTCAAGCATATTTTGGCTTTGTACAAACACATGATTGGCATTTGGCAAAATGATTTTATATAGTAAAAATTTGCCGATAGCGCCTTGCAATAGCGGAAACCAGTAGCGCATGCCAGCACTTGCCCCACGCGCTTTTGCACGCTCAATTTGGCCTTCTGATTGCGGGTAAGAAAGCCAATAGTAAAACGGGATTTTTTTTAATTTGCACATCACGATTGCAACAAGCGCAATCAATGTCATATCGCGCACTTGCACGGCTTGATATTGCGCATAATTTGCAGTAGTTAACACTTTGCACTGATGCAAAAATTTGAAAATATATTGCCCTGCGCGGTTTTGTGGCACTTTGCACAATAGTGCTTTGCCCGCTGGCCAATCTGCTGCCTTTTCTGTGCTTACATCTTGTTCAGTCACCAAATCGCAAGTAATGCCAAAGCGTGGTAAATATTTGCCAAATAAAGTGGTTAAGTCTGCCCTAAAAGTAGGCCATTGTTCTGCAGTTAAATAAAGGATGTGCATGCTCAAATTACAGATTGCGGCGTGACGGTTGTTTTGATTGTGGCGGCCATAAACACCACAAATGCAGCAAATAACATGCTTAAGTTTCTAAGCTCACCTGTCGCGCAAAAAGCTAAAAATAAAGGAATATTAATTGCTGCGGCAATTGCCATATGCGTTTTCCATATTGGTGCAACGTGCTTGGCACCGCGCAACATAATTATAAAAATGATTGGTATGGTTGTTAAAAATAAACCTTGTGGGCTAAACATGCCATGCGTCATATCTAACCTTAAATAAGTAGCTGGATTAAATAAGCTGATTAAATTAGCGAGCAATTGAAACTCTACAACCCCACCGCCATTGGTTTGATACATTAGTTTTAAATACGTATTGACCAAACCAGCCACAAACATTGCTGCTGCAATCCCCAATATGGTTTGTTTTTGGGTAAACGTTATGCGCAAAAATGGATATAACGCTGGCAGAAAAAATAAAAAACTTTCTTTATTTAAGGTGGCAATTGCAGCTAAAAAAATGAGCGCAAATATTCTGCCGCTAATTGTTAATAAAAGCGCACTGCTAAAAAATGCAAGCTCTAAGCTATCGTAAAAATAGCCGCCTATGGTTTGCAAATAGGGAAAAGCCATAATAAAAATAGACGGCGCGATGACTGACTCTAGCTGGCCATAGCCAAACTTGAGCAAAATTGACCTTAACAAAAAAAGTGAGGCTAATAATGCGAAAAAATTACTCAAATAAATGATGCGGTAAGTATATTCGTAGCCTTGTAAGTTGGCCGATTTTGATCGGGTGAATGCTTTTTGCGGATCAAATTTTTTAAGGAATGCAGTTTTAGCACTGCTAGGAATACTGGAGTCTGCAATAATTGGCTGTAATGTTTTAGCCACCATTGGTACCAGTTGTCTGTAAACAAATGGTCTATCTGCTGTGCCAGCAACCATGCTTTCAAAAGATGACCTTGCGCCACCATCATTAAGCCCCCATTTGGCAATAAAGCCAGAATGCGCTGCCGCAGCCACCATAAAAAATAAACCGCATAACAACAACCAAGAGGCCGTTTTACTGTGCGCAAAAATTTGCATTTTGTTTAGTAATTCATTCATCACTTTATTCATATTGTGGGCTTTTGTGATGAAGATTTTCGTGCTGTTGCTGCTGATACAAAAATGCGGCATATCCCAACATCACCGCAATAATCAGCTCATGCACCAACAGATTCACTTGGCTATCGGAGTAAATTAAGAAGAATAAAGTTAAGGCAATGCCCGCTTGCAGCGCCATGCAATCTGCCTTTACCTGGGCGCTTGTTGTGTTGCGCCACACTTTGCTAATTTGCACCCAAGCGGTTAAGAAAATGCTCACATACATGGTTAGCCCAACAACGCCTAAATCCCACAACAAAGTAGAAACAGTGGTTAAGTTAATGCCGTAATTGGGGTATAAACGTGCAATATGCCCTGCATCGAAACCATTACCATAAGAGCTACCTAAGCCATGGCCGAATAAAAAGCTGATTGGGTCTTGCCAGCTGTGAAACTTAGCCCAAAAAGTCATCACGGTTGTACGGTTTAACAGTAGCTTTCCGTAGCCCAGTTTTTCTTCTACGTTGTAGGCAATAATGCCCATTAGGCCATCCAGAATATTGCTGTCTTCTAAAAAGTGAAAATAGATAAATGCAAAAATAAAAGTTAATGCCATTAAACCCATAAATAATGGAATATATTTTGCTGGCTCTTGCATAATATCTTTGCGCAGCAGCACAAAACCCAACAATGGCAACATGACAATCACCACTTTTGTTTCACCCAAAGCAAGTGGCAACAATAAAATACCAGCCAACAATGCAGCGCGCGATGTTTCAATTAAACCTACTTTCCAGCGCGAAAATACAAAGGCAGCTGCTATCAATATAAAAGTGACCATAATGGCGTTGGGGCTGCCACCCTCAATATTGGCACCCATTGTGCCGGCCACAACGTCAGTTGCCTCACCGCCTGCGGCCAAGCCGCCACGCAAAGGCACTAAGGCAAAGCGCTCAAAAAACGCAAAAGGCAATTGTAAAAGCGCAATAATCAGTAACAACTTAAGCCATAAATCAAAATCTTGTTTGGTATTCGCCAAAGTCACTAAGGCTAGTAATAAGCCAAAGGTTTGAAAGTAGCGTTTAAACCCTGTAAAGAGTTCGCCCAAACCATGTAATTGCGAAACGCTGACAATAAGTGCATACAGCACAAAAATAAGGGCAAGCCAAATAAATAGCGGTATCGTTTTTTTGTGTTCTGGATTAAAACTAAATAAATTGAGCAAGCCTGGCACAAATAACAACAAAGCCATCATAGAAACAGCCCACAGCACACGATGAAAGCCATGCCCCACCATATCCAGCAAAGCAGGCGTTGCAAGGCCAAGTGCGATGACCAATAAAATAGTTTTTTTAGGAATAGCCAGTAAAAAAGTACCGCCCACCAAACCAACGGCCAAGCCAATCAAAATGGGGTTTGCGGTAACCGAAATTAAGCCAAACAAAAAGGCAAGGCCACTGGCCACCATAAAGAAAGCCACTTTTACCCAAATGCCATGTCCATTTTTTAGTGTTTGCATATTGTTAACATCATTTTTTATTCAATTTTTTTAAATTAAATTTATTGCTCAATTAAGCTGAAATTTTGTTGCTTAGCTGCACTTAACCTTTGTATTGCATCTAAAAATACAGGCTCTATTTTGCTCCAAACATGTTGCCTGCCAGACATGACAGCGTGATGTTTAAATTTAGGTAGCTCATGCTTGTTGGTGTGCAATTGAAATATGGCATGTGCTAGCGATTGCGCATCGTAATCAAATATCAGCCCATTTTGCCAATCGTTTATGTAGCGCGTATGGGTGCGAATATTGCTGGCCAACACGGGTATGCCTGCCACCAAATATTCAAATAATTTGGTTGGTGGGTTAAATTCGTTCCATTGATTTTGCTCCCACAGGCAAATGCCCACATCTGCTTGCGCTAAATATGTGGGTATTTCATGCCCTGACACACGACCCACAAGGTGCACAAATTGCTCAATTTTTAATGCTTTAACACGCTGTTGGCAAAAAATTAATTCTGACTCTGTTGCGCCAACAATGGTTAATTTAATGGCACCGTTTCGCTTTAACAGCAACGTATCTTTGGCTAAAATCGCCATGGCATCTAGCATCACATCGCGGCCACGCGCTTGGCTTACAGTGCCAATATAAATCAACTGAATCGGCTTGTTCTGTGATGCGTCTGTTTGGGCATGCTGCATAAAGCTATCGGCCACGCCCATGTAAATCATTTTAATTTTTGCAGCTTTTACGCCATGCCGTATTAAATCTTCTTGATGATCTTCACCAATTGGCATAATTAAATCTGCACGTTTTGCACCGTAAAAAACCAACCAATGCGCCATTTTTGCCAAGGTATTACGCACGGGTGAAAACGTTTTTAGCACATGCATTAAATTAGTCGGGTGCTCATTCCAATATAAACAAGTTGGAATTTTTCCCACCATTAAACTAATGGGCGACGCGCTAGAATGCAATAGAACTGCCAAGCTTGGCTGCTGTTTGCGTATGGTGTTGGCACATTGCACCAAATAATATAGCCAGCCAAATTTGCCACTTTTTCGCCCCAGCGCTACGTAATTTGCACTCTCAATCATCAATTCAGTTTGGCTAAGCGTATCTTGGCTCAAAATAGTCAATTGATAACGCTTAGCCAATGCATGCAGACGATAGGAAAAATCCAAATAACCAGGCTGCTTTTCTGAGAAGCAAGTGACGACGATGCAGGTTGATAGGAAGCTTTTCATCTCAATCAAGTTTTACGTTTTAAACTTCGCCCACCAAAAACTGCTTCACTTCTTCCGCCATCGGTTCAAAATGCAGGTCATTCCATCTTGGTGAAATATAAATGGTTAATGCCTGCATTAAATGTAATGCTGCTAGTATTTCATCAGGCGAATTCACGCGCTTCACATAGTTAACACTCTCAAACCAATCAAATGCACTAATTAATTTATGATTGTGTGTTTTCAACACTATGCAGGGCCTTTTTACTAATACCGAAAAAATCAAGCCGTGATAGCGGTCGGTAATCACCGCATCAAAATCAGCAATAAACTGCAGGTACTTAGCCAGTGTTTTAAATTTGTCCTGATCTGGAAATACATCATCGAAATTGGTATCCCACAATTGTGCGTCATACCCAGCACCCAGTAATAATTGCTTAATGGCTTGTTTTATATTCTCGCCATAAACACTTTCTTTATCGTTACGCATCAACAGTAAAACTTTCTGCAATTTTTTTGGGCGCCTTGCAATGTGCTGGCCAAGCTGCTTTTCTACTGTTTCTTGTAACGATAAAGCCATGTCTGGCCTTACTAATACTTGTGTTTTACTAAAGAGTTTTTTAGCGATTTCTGCTGATTCATAATCGCGGCCAAATAATAGTAGCGCAGGATGTGCGTTAATTAATTGCTGGCTTACTTGACTGATTTGACGGCCAGTGTCTGTATTGCTGTAATAAATGGTTTGCGGTAATTGCACTATTTGATTGTTTGGTAAGGCCTTAATAATGGACTCTCTATCCAATTGTGTATTGTGCCAATCGTCCCCAAAATTGCCGCCACTATGTAAAAATACAATATCTTGCTTTTGAATCCGTTTTTTTAAATCGGGCAAGCAAGCTGCAATTTCAAAGTTTTTGAGTTCAACTATTGGCAGCAAAAAATGTTTTTTTAACCAAATAGGAATCGCAGCAGCTTGAGCTTGATCACCCAGGTTAGGAAACCGATCGCCCAAGCCCATTAAGTAATAAAGCTTAGGTTGATTGCCGATAGCCGAAATACGATTACGAAACTTAATTCGCCATATTGCAGACTTAATTTTTGTTTTTATTTTATGCATCATATTACCCATGTCTTATATTCCCTTTTTAGTGAGAATAGATTTAACTAAAAGCAGCTCATCTGCGCGAATTGCTTTAAAAAAGTATAGGCATGCAAAATAGATAAGGCCAATTAGTGCGCCGCTAATGATTGTTAGCAAATAAGTATTGGGGCTAGTTATAAACGACTGATGCATGGCTACATAGACTATGCAGCTTGCAATAAAACCCGATGCGGTTGTGCCTAAAAATAGTTGCCTTGAAAGCTGATACGGGTAGCCATCGCGATTAAGTGCATGAATAATATAAGCGTTGCACACCAGTGAAAACACCAGCGGTGCTACCACCAATAAATACACATGAATATTGAGTGCAACCACTAAAAATAAAGCCATGCCAATCAGCGCGTAAAAACCCGCTTTAACCAATAACTGACTAGCACCTACCGAATTTAAAATAAGCTGCAATAACACCACATGACTACCCACTGTGAGTTGCAACATCACCAATGCAAGTAGCCAACTGTATTCATGATATTTTCCGCCTGTTAGGCTGGCAATAATAAAAGTGCCTGCGGCGAGTATCCAAGCCATGATGGGAATAAGCAAAATTAAATTAGATTTATAAAGTAGTTGGCAGCGCTGATTTAAGATTGAAAAGCTGCGGTTTTGTATGTAATTGCCAATCATCACTGGCTCAATCAAGCTATAGAGCAGATGCAGCGGAATATATTGCCTGACGCGCTCTGCAATGCTGATGAAAAAGCCGTAAGCGGCGACCATTTGTGTGGGCAAAAAGATGGCGGCTAGCATTTTCATAAAGTAGCCTTGCGGCGGCGCGGCCAGCAAAGTAAAGCCGTAATTGTGGCTAGCCATACGGGCAATTGCATTCCAATCTGGCCAGTTTTTTGTGTTGGCTTGTTGTGCGTCAGTTACTTTTTCTAACGGATGTTCGGCCTGTTGCTCTGCATTTAATTGACCTAAATAATGTGTTAACACCAGCGCAAAAACTAATACCCCTAATATTTCTGGCAACGCCATAACCAATAAAGACTCTTCTAGACTAATAGCTTTATCGGCAAAATTTGCCCACATAATCATGATTAATCTGCCAAGCCACTGCACAGTTAAAATACGTGTGAGCGCCTTTTGTTTGAGTAGAGCCTGAAATACCGCTGAGAAATGTTGAAACAGCGTTTCTGCAATCACAAAGCAAGCTAAAGCGAGTGGAAAGTTAGTTAAATGTACATCTGAAAACAGCCGCAAAATTGGCTGCCAAAATAGATAAAAAACGCCGCATACTACCAAGGCAGCCACTAACTTAACGGCAGTAATACGCCAAATAAACTGGCCTAATTCTTTGGCACTGCGCTCTAATCTGGCTTCTGGCACATAGCGCGAAATGGCACGTTCTAGGCCTAAGCCCGCTAGAATGCCTGATAACGCTATCAAACCCGTCAGCGCAGTAAAGCCAGCATAACTTTGCACATCCATAAATCGCACTAGCAATATAACGGTGGCAAAGCCTGCAATACCCGCCAAACCGCGGCCTAATAAGTAGTGCAGTATGCCTTTGCGTACGTTTTCTTTGGAGTAAGGCGAGTTGGCCATGGCACGCTACTTAGGATAATTGGCTTAGAATAGTCTAAATCTGACCTGTTAATCGCAGGCGCTGACTAGGTGAAACGCCAGTTAATAAATCGTTGGTAAAGCGTGTTTGTAAAGCATAAGCTTGGTTGATATCGGTTTCTTCAATTGATGAAGTAATGCTGGATACGCGCATCAAGAGGCCATCTGGAATGCTGCCACTTAACGCATATTGCAGCTTAATTTTTTTGGTTTCCCAGCCTGGATAACCGACTTTTTTACCAGTGGTGAGCCAATAAGTAATGGGTTCTATGCGGTCTGATTTTCTGGCTAATAATCGCAATACAGGAATATCGCCAAAAGCGGTATTTAACTGGCCTTTAAGAATACTATTTACCGCAAAACCCTGGCCGCTGTAACAGCCCTCTGGCGCATGTGCGCCTACGCTATCGCTTTGATCGCGACCATAAGCGATAGACAACATAATGCGTTGGCCTTTGCCGTTTTCGTATACGCGCGATAAGGTTTGCGCATAAATTTTATCTAGCGCAGCGGCGGTTTCTGGGTTAACAATTTGCGATGACAAATTTAAAATACGCCAATCGTTAAATTGCTGCGGAATCAATTGTTCTAAATTTACCTGCTCACCTTCATCAGCAATTTTGTGCGTGGGGCGTGCAGCATAAGCAAATACCGATGTACAAATCATGATGAGCATTAACAAATAGTGGCGTTTACTATGGTAACTAATTGGCATGCTAGGCAATCTTTTGCTTAAATTTAACGAAATATTGCAGCATAGAATCCACTGTCATAATAAACATTAGCGCTACAAAAAATAGCAAGAAACCAGCAAAGCCATGCACAAAACCTTGCCCAACTTCATCACCAAAATAATAGGTAATCAGCGTCAGTGTAATCACGCGAATAACGTTGGCAGTGAATGAAATAGGCACTATCAATAAAGTTAACGTGACATTGCGAATGAGCGAATCGTGCTTAACCAAGCTTAAATACAGCAAGCCCAAAGCCTCAAGTGAAATTAAAGTATGCATACCTGCGCAAGCATCGGCTACTAGCAATTGATATTGCCCAATTTGCAAAATAACGCCTTCACGTGCGATGGGGTAATCAAACCAAAATAAAATGGTTTCTGTCACATACGAAACGGCCATTTTCATGGGTAGGGTTAATGAATCCAACGGAAACGGAATCATAAAGATAATAAAAAATAGCGGAAACCATAACGCTTTTAGGATAGGCAAGCCGCGCATTAACAGAAAAATACCAGATAAAACAAATATCTGTGAGGCTAAATCGAGAATAAAAATATCTTGCGAACGACCTGCTATATAGCATAACAAGCCAAATACTAAGGTTAAACTGCCTAAAATTGGCGCTGGTTTATCTGTTACAGTAAAGCTAAAATGTTCACGTTTTTGCCAAAACAAAAACACAATCACCATCAACACTATTGGCCCGTGGCCTTGATCTTCAGTCACCCATAAGTTGTTGAAAACTTCATGATAAGTGGGAATATATAAAGCCAATAGACCAATGACAATTGGCACCCACATGAGATATGGGCTGCTTTTTAAACCATTAAAATTTTGCGCTATTGCTTGCATAGCCAACCTAAGCGTCTACAAACACACTACCTAAGACTGTTGCACCTGTCATCGACAATTGCTGGCTTAGTTGCTGCATATCTGGCACTTGAGTGGTGTCTTTTTTTGCCACAATAATGGCTGCTTTGGCTTTTGATACCACGGTTAATACATCTAACCCCAAATGAATGGGCGATGTATCAATCAAAATTACATCGTAGATTTTTTCTAAATCTGCCAGCAATGTCGCTAAATTGTTCTGACTTAATAGCTCTTGCGGATTAGGCACTTCTGTACCTGCCGTTAAAATCGTCAAATTAGGCAGCGACTCATGCTTGCTTAAGGTGTATTGGCCTTGCCTGTTGGCAAGTATGTTCGCCAAGCCCAATTTAGTATCAATATGAAAAAAGCGATGTTGTTTGGCGTTGCGTAAATTGGCGTCTATTAATAAGGTTTTTTTATTCAGCTGCGAAAAAACAATGGCTAAATTAGCCACTAATTGGCTTGCATCGTCATCGCTACTCACCGATGTTACTGCTAAAGTTTTATTGTTTTGGTCAAACCAACGCATTGATAGTTGGCTTCTTAAGCTGCGCAATTGCTCAACTTCTAGCGCAAAAGGCTTGTGGGCGGCGATTAATAATGGGCTGATTTTATGGTTATCATCTTGCAAATAAGCGTAGTTAAATTGCTCAGATAACACTTTTTGCAAATCGTCTTCTGTAATTAAGCCTAATTTTTTTGCGGCCTCACCAAACAGCATATTTTTATCGCGTTGCAATTCTAATATGCGCGTAATATCTTGCTGCGTTAGTTTTGCATGCACCGCCAAAGCATCGCCCATGCGCTTGGCATCTGGCGAATCAGTCACGCTTGTAGCTGTTTGTCCTAGTTGATCGCTATTCAATTGAGGCGTCTCTTTACTGTAATCCATAAGTTTTGTGACCAAAAATGTGCTTAAAAGCTAATAACTGGTTTTTTAGTATTTTTTTGCTTAAAAAACTGGTTAACTTTATCTTTAAAAGTATGCGATTTTTTAGCATGGCGACTTAACTCGCCCAGTACTGGCATATTGAGTAATTGCCTTAAATCTTCAGCAGAACGCACGCGCCTATCAAACATTTCTGCCACCAACACAAATCCAATGCCCAACAAACCACCTAAAAATACAGAAAGCGCAATATTTAACATTATTTTCGGGCTTGAATGCTTAAGCGGCGCAATGGCTGGGTTTAAAACAGACACGTCAGTTTGGCCAGACTGGCTTTCTAAATTGGTTTGGCCAAAGCGCAGTAGCGCGTTGTCATACATGCGTTGTGCGCCTTCTACCTCACGCTCTAACACTGCCATTTCATCGTGCTGGCTTTTTAGTTTTAATACGCGCTCTTTTTGTTGCGCAAGTGAGGCATTAATTTCAGCCTCTTTTTGTTGCGACACGCGCGCAGTTTGACCAACGCTGCTGCTGGTTTTTGAGGTTTCCACCCGGATTAAATCACGCAGGCTCGTTACATCAGATTGCGCTGCCTGATATTGCGGATGGTTCACACCTAGGCGCTGCGACACTTCATTGAGGCGCGTTTCAGCTTGCACCAATTGCGATTTCAAACCTTGAATTAAGCCATTGGCTAAAATTTCTGGCGATTCTGAAGCTGAACCTCTTTTTAATTGGCTTTGACGCGATATGCTGTCGTAAGTTTGCGCTTGCGCCATCACTAATTGGCTAGAAAGCTCACTCAAGCGCGCGGCTTCGGTATCCATACGCTCACCTGAAAACGCAATGCCATTTTCTTGTTGAAACGCAGAAAGCTTGGCTTGTGCTTGCTCTACATTTTGGCGCAAGCCTTTAATTTGCTGATCAAACCACACGGCGGCTTGCTTGGCTGGTTCCGTTTTCATCTGCAAGTTGGTATTAATGTACGCTTCAGCAAAGGCATTGGCTAAATTGGCAGCAAATACGGGGTCTGCGCCCTCATAGCCAATTTCAATCACGTCACTAGTGCGCGATGGTTTAACTGATAAATTTTGCAAGAAGCGGTCGGCAAACCAATCATTAATATTACCTTCGCCATTGGTGGCTTTTTCAAAGGTGGCTTTTGCAGCATCGCTATTCGCAACGCCTAGCTTGGCAACCACTTTTAATGCCACGTTATGGCTTTGAATAATATCCACCTGCGTTGCCATATAGCCTGGCATTAAAGTGGCTGGCAAAGTAAGCCCAGTAACGGGGTCTGCGCCTTTAGAATTAATCACCAATGATGCAGTGGCGGTGTAGCTTTTTGGTAACAAAAAACTCACTACAGTTGTCACCAACACCGTCACAAAAAACACCCAAATAGCGATGATTTTGCGCGCCATTAAAATAGATAGTAATTGTGAAAAACTCATGTGTAATCGCTTTTTTGTTTGATTGGTTGATATTGTTAACGGTTATTTTTAGTCAATATTTGAATGTTAATTGTGCTTAAGCAATGAATGATGAAGCTTACTTAAAACCAGCTTTCTCTCACCATCACAATATCGTCAGGCTTTAATAAATCGCCAGAAGAAGCGTCTAGTATTTTAAGTTTTCCATCAACATTCCGTTTAATCTTAATGCCGCGCTCTGTGCCGCGTGGTGACAAACCGCCGCCTGTAGATAAGGCCTGTGCAATATTCATATTGCGCTCTAATCTAAAAGCACCCGGGCGTTGCACTTCGCCATAAATATAAAAAACTGAGGTTCTTGGCACATAAATAGAATCGCCATCTGCTAGCTCAAAATTGGCTGATGTATCACCCTTGCGATAAAGCTGATCAATATCAATTTCACGTTTTTCGGTTTTTCCATCTCGCTTAGTAATCACAATAATGCTATCTGCCCCGCCTGCCGCAACGCCGCCTGCTTGTGATAAAAAGTCAATTACCGTGCGCACGCCGCTGGCTACCGAATATTTACCAGGGCGGTTCACTTGCCCCAACACCGATACTTCACGCGCATTTACATATACAATATCGTCACCCAATAGTGGTGGATTGCTGGCTGGGTCTGCCTTATTCACTAAGTCGCGTAAATCATAATTTTGTTTAGTGGTTTTACCATCGCTATTGCGAATTAAGGTAATCATATCTGAGCCATTTGGCGTTGTCCCGCCTGCCATCGCCAATACATCCGATAGCGTGCTGGGGCGATCTAATGAGTATTTACCTGGTTTATATACATCGCCAAGCACCGAAATAAACTGGCTTTGAAATTGTAAAACCACTAAATTCACTTGCGCCTTTTTAACAAAACCACCTTTTTCTAGCAAATCGGCAATTTGCTTCTCCGCTAATTGTGGGCTTAAACCACCCAATACCACTTCGCCGATTAGCGCAAAGTTAATACTACCTGCGGCAGAAAGACGTGCTTCTGTCAGTAAATCTGGGCTGCCATACACGCCAATACGCACCAAATCACCCGCACCTAAAATATAGTCGCGCTTGGTTTCAGGGGCTGAATTTACGCTCTCTTCAGCCGTGGTAATCGCACTCACCAAAAGCATGATTGTCACAATAATCCAACCAAAAATTTGTTTTTTCAACCTATTCACCTTTAACTTTTACGCTTACTTTTTTGTTTCTACAGCAGCTTAATGTAAGTACTTACAAACCTGCCAAACCTTTATCCATGTTGCCTGCATCTTTAGCAGGCTTTTCAGCTGCTTGAGTTGGCTCTACTGGTTTAGCCATTTCTTGCGCAGCAACTGGTTGCGGTACTTCAGGTATTTTGGTATCTGATTTTTTAATCGCGGTTGATGCTGGCTGCACGCCTTTTTTCATATCGGCAAATGCGCCAATAAATTCAATATTGGCTTTGTCGTTTAAAGCAGCCATTTCTTTTTTAGCTAAGGCAGCTTTGTTTTGATTTAAAAAGTATTGCTCAATCACAGGCGTGGCTTTTTCACGGGTAATCGGCATCGTTTGCGATGCGGCTAAATGTACGATGCTGACTGAAGCATTATTAGATACCGCAATTAAATCGCCATCTTGAAGCGGCTGTAACTTCTTTAAAAAATCTAAGGGTAATTGTTCTGCGGCGCGCACATTGCTGTTGGCGCTAAATGGATAGTTTTTTTCTTTTAACCATGCTGCAACTTCATTAATGTTTTTAGTTGTGGCTACTTTTTCTGCAATTTCTGCATACTTGTCTTTATCCACATTAATCGCTAATTCTTGCAAGCGAAACACGCGACGGTTTTCAAATAATTCTGGCTTCTCTTTATAAAACGCATCAATCTGAGTCACACTTGGCTTAGCTGCTTTTGATAGCATTTGCTCTAAATAAGCCTGCGCTAAAATCTCACTTTTTGATGCTTCAATCGCTTGCAAAATTCTAGGGTCGCGGTCTAATTTTGTTTCAGTGGCTTGTTGTTTTAATAATTGCTGATCAACCAAACGCGCTAAAATTTGTTTGGCGGCTTCTTTGCTTTGCGCCTCTGTTAAGTTTTTGCCTTGCGCTAATCGGTTTAGTTGAAAGTTAATCTGATGAATCGAAATTTCATCGCCATTTACTTTAGCAACGACTTGAGTGCCGCCCTTGGCTTCAGTTTTATCTTTATCACCGCAAGCCGTTAAACTTAATACCACGCCAAGAATAGCTAATACTATATATTTATTTTGATATTGATTTTGCACACGCATTTTATTATCTCGCTCAAATACTGATGTTTAAATTAACAACTAGTACTATAAGAAGAAAATATGACTTTAATGTGTCAAAAATAAGTAGAATTTATGATGAAACTTAAATTAGTTTCGAGAAAGGATTAACACAACATCATTTTGCGCGGTCATTGTGACAAAACGTGTTTAGAACCTAATCTGTTTAGCCTATATCACGATACTTTAGTTAGCAATCACTCAACTAAAAGTTATAGCGCGCCACCAAACTCACTGAATTAAAGCGAAAACTCTGATTGGTTAAAGTAGATTCGCGATCTTCTGTTTGGTACTGCAACTGTAATACTGATTTTAAAGTAGGCGCATATATAAGCCCCAAGTTGGCGGTTTTTGAGCTATCCTTGCGGTCGTTGGCGATGGCAAAAAATCCGCTACTGCCTAAATAATCCACGTCTTGATAACCTACACCGCCGCGCAAAGCCACTTTGCTGGTGACATTCCAAGTCGGGTTAAAGCTGGCACCTGTTGACTCAACAAAAGTCGATAAAATATCGTCAATCGGCGACACTTCTCTGTAAGCAGTTGCGTTTAATGTCACTTTGCTGGTGAGCGCATAGTTAACATCCCAGCGTTGGCTAAATCCACTAAATTCGCGCTGCGGTAAGTCAGCATAATCAATTGTCACTCTAGATAATCGAGCGCTGATACGGGTTTTTGCGCTGGGCTGCCATGTGGCATCTAAAGCCAGTACGCCTTGTATACTTTCATCGCCAAAAAAAGCAGCTGCACCACCAGTTCGATTCGGATATTCAGAATCCACCTCACGATACGATAAGCCCAGCTGCGTGCCTAAAGGGCTACGATAGCGCACCCCTGCTTCAGTAACAATGTCATCCCTATCTAAGTTTTCAAACCCAATCAATTCGTTTTCTGTTTGAATCTCTTCGCGCGATGCATAAGCGGTCCAATCGGGGTGAAACCGCCAATTCACACTGGCAGATTGCCTATTGAGCAATCTGGTATTTCTAACGGGGTTTCTAATCTCGGTAAAACCCGCAATGGATTCGCTCTTACTCGTATTTAATGTGCCAAAAAAATCATTGCCAAGCTGCCAATCCCAAGCTAAACCATACGATTTGGCCACATTATTGAGCAAATCAAAACGATTATATTTGCTGTCAATGATGTTGGCTGTTAGTCGCACTAATTGTCGACTTAACCTGATATTGGCATCTAATCCTAAATCTAAGCTTTTAATAAAATCTGCTGTTTCAGAAGACCCAAATGCTTGTTGCGCTTGGGTGTCGGATGAAAACCGAAATACGTTATCGTCGTAAAGCAGATTCGCGCCAATGCTTGGCGTAATATCAATAATGCCCTCAGCATTGGCTAAGCAAGAGCAAAATAACAAGCAGGCAGCAGATATTTTTTTAAGGCGCGCGTTTTTAATTGGAATAGTTAACATAAACAATACTGCCGTTACCAATATTGCCAATGGCCTGTAGTCACCACATATAAGCCCAAAAAGCCATTGGTCATCGCGTGTGCAAAAACTGGAATCCACAAATTTTTATAGGTTTTATACAACTCACCGTACACTAACCCTGCAAATAATCCTGCTAGCCACAAGTGATGCTCTATTGCAAACAAACAAGCGCTGCCGACATAGGCATAAGCGGATATTTTTTCGGGTAGCACTTTTAGAAAATCGACTTTATCGAACCAGCGCATGATAAATGAGCGCCAAAACAACTCTTCCATCACTGGCACTAATAAAGCTGCGCCTGAAATTCGCACCGACATCCAAAATAATGCGCTTAATTCTGTTTCGCCTGCTAATGGGTTAAAGCCTTGCGTATCACCACCGCCTAGCCAGCTTGGATAAGGAAATATCCAGATAATAAAAACCAACAGCCCAGCAATGCCTGCGTATAGAAAATCTCCAAGCACTGGCTTACGTTTAAGCTCTGAGTAATCGCGCCAGAAATACATTAATACTGCCGCAACGGCCGCGATTCTAATCACGTAAAGCCATTTAACATCTATCATTAGCCACTCAAATAGCTGAGTTAACGGCTGATGAAAGGCTAAAAATAGGATAAAAACAGCAAAGGGTAGTGCTCTCGCAAGCACTGCACGGTCAAATGTCATGTTTGGCTCACAGTGAAAACAAACATGTTACGCATGGATTATGACGATTTTATTTCGCTGTCATAATTGAGCGAATACGTCATCATGCAAATTTGGGTTAGTTAACGGTTTTTTTAGATGAAAAACGCTCTTCATCTAATTTATCTTTTTGATTTTGCAATATATTTTCTAGCTGAACCCGTTTTAACTGGAAAAACTGCTCTTTACGCATCACGGCTTCGTACTGACTAGGCGTGTCATAAATATGTATTAATTCGGTGCCAAATTGATGCAATTTGCCATTTTTAACCGAGCAGGTATTCAATTCTTTGGTGGTATCTGCTAGGTTTTTTGATATGGTTTTGCGCTGATTATCGTTAAATTTTAGGTCGGCTAATGCTTGTGCATGCACACCTTTTAAATCGGTCAGACTGTTTTGGGTAGTGTCTAGCTTCGCCTGCGTTTCAGTCAGTTTAGCTTCAACCACAGTTTTCTCATCCATGGTTTTAGTTAACTCAATACTTAAGTTTTTAGCTTTGCGCTGTGATGATGCCAATGCCTTATTGGTTTTTTCTAACTCAGTATCTTTAGCCAATAACTGCTCTTGCAAGGCCTTTTTTTCTGTATCAAATTGGGTTTGCATGGCCGCTTTTTCGGCTTCCATATCTTGCTTCATTTTTTGCATCATCAATGCCTGACGCCTTGCAGCTTTGTCTTTTTTTTCTGCTGCAATAGCCGATTGCGGCAGAAGCATGCCTGCCAATAATGCCAATATAAATAGCCCAACAATTTTTTGCGCGACATTTAGTTTCATGATGGCCTCAATTAAAACTTGGTGTTCAAATCAAGCAATAGCACATCGATACCTAAAGGATCTAAGCCCCCACGCGGCGAAATCTCATCGGCGCTAAACCAACGTGCTTGCAGCCATGTATTTTTACCGATGCCGTAACTGCCGCCCAAAATCCAGCCTTTTACATTAGTACCACGTTGGTAAAAGTCAGAATCGGTAAACGTATCCACCACTGAATCGGCCTCTAGGTGCTTATAAGCGGCAAACACTTGCCAGTCATGCAGTTTTTCGGTGGTGGGCATACCAACATCTAGCCTTACTTGATAAGCGTTTACTTCTTCATCAGGCACTAAGCCAGGCACAATGCCTGTTCTTCTGATGATTTCGTTACGGTCAAAACCAATATTGCGCACGTAATCACCAGTTAAGCTAATGTGTACAGGATCAAAAGCAGCAATATCCACCTTGCCCGTCAGGTTAAGCTCTCTAAATTTAGAGGCGTAACCAAATAGTGGGTCGCTGCCGAACTGTCCCCCATTTATGTCAAATGTTGAGTTACCTTTAGTGCGTGCGTTGGCAGATGTTGAATTAAAGGGCGCATTGGGCCCAAATTGACCCGCAGGGTTGGCAATACCCTCAACATTATCAAACTCATATAATGCCAATCCCACTTTGACAGACGATTTATTGGCAGAAGTCCATTTAATGCCCGTTTGCGCACCATACAACCATTTATCTTTGGCTCTGTTAAATTCCGAGCTTTCGATTTCATCTATCGGAAACACGCCAGCTGTTGCAAAGCCAGACCAACGATCATTAAATTTGGGCTTATAACTAGCTGCAACACCATCAAACGCCAAATCAGGATCCCACACCAAATCGGTTGAGAACCATGGGTTTTCAAAGCGACCACCCACCAAACTTAATTCTGGTGTGATATTGGTTTTTAAGAAAACACGGTCTAGATTCAACTCATACTTACCACTCACGCCTTGTAATGTTTCGTTAGCAGAAATAGGGTCATTTATACTACCAGTGGTCATTCTGATGCCACCGTTTAACCAATCGTTTACTTTGATATTAAATCCGAATCTTGCACGCACCCGCGCACGATTTCGGTCTTCGGTCGTGTTGTTTAAAACCACATTGTTTGCCGCAATAAAGTCATTCAGATTGGGATTACCATCTGGAAATTGCGTAGTTTGGTATCTCAATCTTAAATCGCCCTCCCACTGCAAACGGTCAATCCAATCGGGCAAGCCTAAACGCTCACCCGCTTTGAAATTCAGTTTCGCCATCACTTCTTTTTTAATTTCTTCTTTCATTTCATTTTTAACAATTTGCGGTACATATTGCACACGCACTTTTTCATCGACGATTTTGCCGACCATTTTTTCATCGGCTGATAAATCAGCTGCATTTTGATTCGCCAGTGCAGTAGCAGTGTCTAATTCTTTGGCTTTTTCGGCATCGGCTGCGGCTTGTTTTAATAAGGCCTCTGCTTTCTCTTTGCTCAATACGCCTTCTTGCACCAATAAATTCACCAAATTAACAGTGGTTGAGCGTAACTGCTCTAGCGATTCGCGCTCACCTGCAACGGCGGTATTGGCGCTCATACTTAACGCTAAAATGAGCATCAAAACAACTTTAATTGGGTTGTTTTCGTGGCTCAAAAAATGAGCAGGCGTGTGCAAGCTTAAGTTTTTTACAGTTAATTTCATGGTCGTTCTCGATTTAATTTCAATAAATTGTTTAATGTCTATAAGTCTGTCAAATAGAAGTCTGTCAATTGCATGCTAGCCCACAGATCGCGCAGTCACTCTTAATTTCACGGGTTGCGGCATATCGCCTGGCGGCTTTTCAGCCAGTTTTGGCATCGCATCCAGCTGTTTTTTAATCAGAGTATCAATATCTGGCTTGCCGCTTGAGCTAGCCAGCTCAAAGCGCTCAATCGCACCATTTGACGCCACCCACACTTTCACCACCACTTTATAAGCGCCACTTGCCAGTGTTTTATCTTTGCTCATGGCGTCTTCAATTTGGTTTTTAAGCAAATCGGTATACCAGGCAAATTGATACTTATTTGGCCCACCGCCGATTGTGCTGCCTGTTTTAATGTCGCCGCCTTTGTAGTCGTTGTTTACCTGGCCAGATGCAAAAGCACTAGGGCCATCGCCTGCGGCACCTTCCATTTTTAACTGCTCGGCAGGTGGCGTTTCTACTGGTTTTGGCTGCTCTACTTTTATCTCTTTAGGCGCATCTGGCTTTGGTTGCTCTTTTGGCGGCTCTTTGGGCGGCGGCGGAGGTGGCGGCGGTGGCGTATCAGGAATCAACTTAATGGTTGTCACCTTTTTTTTCGCTGGCGCGCCGCCAGACATCAAACTACTGATGCCATAACCAATACCACCCAACACAATTAAACCAACCAAAATGATTACAATACGTTTAAGCCAAACGCCAGTCTTCGATTCTGGCTCTTCGTCATCCAGCATTGGGTCGTAGCTTGTATTCATGTTTTCTTGCATATTAAGTAAATGACGTCTTTAAAATTCAAGTTTTTAAGCTAGGCAAGGCGCAAGCAAAAAATTGCGACGCCGCATATACTTGATATGTAAGAAGCAATTTTTTGTTTGCAACGCCGCATAGCGACAAAAATTGAGTTTTTAAAGATGTCATTTAAGTGCCAATGCGCCCTGTTACCAAACCCACGTTTTCAATTTCCAGCTTATTCACCAAATCAATCACGCCGACTACGCCTGCATAAGGTGCTTTAGCATCGCCGCGAATCATCACGTTAAATTTAGGGTCAGCTGCTTTTGCGGCATTTAATTGGCTTTCTAGCTCAGTCATACTGACGCCTGCGCCATTAATCGTCAGGCCGCCACCTTGCTGCACTTGCACGATTTTAATTTCATGCTTTTCAGTGCTTGGCTTGTTGGATGGTTTAGGCAAATTCATGGTTAAGCCCTGCACACCTGCTGTGGTCATCAGGATAAAAATCACCAGCAACACATAGGCCAAATCCAGCATCGGCGTGATGTTGATGGTGTCGTATGGCTGTGCATCATTTTGTACTTGCATTTAAAGTCCTTGTGTTGGTTAAGTTATTTAAAAAGTTAACCTATTTAATTGCTTAACTTTTTAGTCACTAAACCCACTTCAGTAATATCCAATTTTTTGCAAATCTCTAATACTTCCGATACTTTTTCATAATTAGCTGTTGCATCACCTTTTAACACCACAGGTAATGCAGGGTTACCACTTTTAAATTCACTTAACCGCTGCTCTAAAGTAATCATATCCACAGGGTAAGCGTCTAAATACACGCTGCCATCGCTGGTAATGGTAATTGCGCGTGTTTGCGGTTTGGCTAAACTGCCAGAGTTAACCGTTTGTGGCATATCTACCTTTACGCCTTGCACCGATGCGGTGGTCATGATGATAAAAATCACCAGCAACACGTACGCCAAATCCAACATCGGCGTGATGTTAATCTCGTCGTATAGCTGGTTCTCTTCTTTTATACCCTCTGACATTTCTTATTCTTTACCAAATAACTCGGCAGAACGTGTTACAAACTCATCCACAAAAATCTGCATGGCAATGGTGATATTTTTGATGCGGCTAGCTAAATAGTTGTAGCCAAATAGCGCTGGAATCGCCACCGCCAAACCGGCAACCGTGGCCAGCAAAGCGGCCGCAATACCTGGCGCAATGGCGTTTACGTTCACATCACCCGCAGCGGCAATCGCGGCAAAGGTAATCATCACGCCCACCACCGTGCCTAATAATCCCAAGAAAGGGCCGCCAGAAATCGCAATGGTCAGTAACACCATGCCCGCATTTTGGCGTTGTGTTTCGCGTACTAAATCCGCATCAATCGCTGCTTTAATGGCATCCATCGATGCGCCACTGAGTGATAGTTTTTCACCCTCATGCTGGCGCTTTTTAATCTCACGCAAACCTGCTTGATACAACTTAAATAGATTGGAATGCGGATATTTGCCGCCTTTATCTAGTTCTAATAAATCGCTTGCATTCGATTTTTGAAAGCGTGCCAAGAACTTTTTATTATCTTTATCGGTGCGTGATACCAGCATGGCTTTACTCCACATTACCCACACACTAATCGCAAACATCACCGCTAAAATGGCAATTACAATTTTGGCGTCAATCGTTAAGCTGTTAATTAAAATGCCTAAGTAATTGGCTTCACCCTCTTCCTCTTCACCATCCTCACCGCCCTCACCTTCAGCGATTTTTAACAGTTGACTATCAACACTTTCGCTACTGGCGATTAGTTTAATAAAATCGGCACTGCGTGCGATGTTGGCAATTTCCAACTCATCTACTTCGCCCGTAAAACCCTCACCAATTTTAATATCGGTGGCTGTATCTACCGTTGGCACATCGCCTGTGGCTACTTCTACACCGTTTAAATACAGTACGGCTTTACCAGCATTTAAGGTAAACGCAATATGCTGCCAAACAGCAGGTTTTAGCTCGCCGCCCGTTAATACAATTTCGCCTATTTTTAGCGTTAAGTTTTGGGCAGCAATGGCTAAATCCACGTTATTTTCTTGGCTATACAAGCTTGCTGTTTGTGGCAAGGCGCTTGGCTTAACCCATGCAGACCAAGTAAATCCTGCGCTTGCATTGGTAGCGGCATTGGCCGGAATCACTAATGCCTCGCCTGTTAACACTGCACTTTCGCCAATTAAGCCGGCTTTTTGAGCCGTGATTTTGCCACTGGCAAATAGGCCTGATGCTGAACTATCTTGCAGTAAGGCTTTGTCTGAAAACTGGAATTTAGCCACTAAGTGTGAATCCAGCATGATTTTTGGGTTGGCGGTGCTGGTGGCGTTTTCGTTACCGTAATACAACCAAAAATGGGCATCTTTATCTGCGCTGCTAATTTGCGGTATTTGCACCCAAATAATGGCTAGCTCGTTTACCGCATCAAATTTTTCTACAAAATATTTCAGCTCGGTTTTGTCATCTTGCGCAATAAAACGGATATCAGAGCCATCAATATTCACAGACGTAAAATCAAAATTACCTGAATGCAAACGCACCACTACAGAGGGCTGAACGATAGCCTGTGTAATACCAACGGCATTAATGCTGATTTTTTTACGCTGTGTCCAATCGGCATTCCATTCGGCAAATGCGCTTAATGAAAAAATTCCCATCACCAAACCTAGTAACACTAACCATTTCTTCATGCTGCTTCCTTTTGTATTCAATTTGTTTGCTTCTATATTTGATGATTAAAAATCGTACCAAAAGCGTATATGGCTTAAAAAATCGCCTTTTTCGGTTGCGGCGCTGTCTCTTAATGCCCACGCCAAGTCCAAATTTAAATTAAAGTTTGTCCAAGCTTTGGCGCGCAGGCCAATGCCGTAGCCAGCCAATACAGATTGTCTGTCTTGTCCAGGCAGTGGATCAATTGTTCTAATTTTGGCAATATCGTAAAACGCCGCTAATTTTGTGTTTTGCAGCCAGTTAACATTTTTAAATAGCACTGGTGAAGTTAATTCTAAAGTTGAATGAATACCTTGATCACCTGCTTCTTCCGACTCAAGATAACCTCTAACAGTATCTGCACCGCCCACCAAAAACTGCTCATTGGGAATCAATGGTGAGCCAGAATACTGGCCATCAATTTTTGCTAATAGTTGAAAGTCTTTAGGTAAGTTTTGTGTGCGTTGTAAATCGATTTTTGCTACAAAGAAATTAGAATTCGCACCAACTCTTCTGGCTTCAAATTCTGCTTCATCAGAAATAAAACCACGCAAACCTACGTTAACGCCTGTGTTTAGTTGCGTTCTGCCTGTGGCGCCTTGCCAAGTTCCGCTGTAAGAAGCTGATAACGGCGCGTAAGTCACAGGCGTCTCAAAATCGGTGCCAAAGACAATGGTTTGGCCAAAGTCTTTGTAATCAATCCCTAAAGAAATCGAATGAAAGTAGTTATCTAAATTAGGCAAAGGCTTGATTAAACGCGCGCCCAAAATAGTACCGTCGCCCAAAATATTGACACCGCCCACTGTGGCTACGTTACTTTTAGACCTAACGCCGTATAAGGCCAATAAAATGTCACTAGTGTCAAAGCGCCATAAATAGTTGGCCGATAATACTTGTACTTCATCTGTATTTTCTGGCGAAACCAAGAAGTTAAGTGACAGGCTGTGCTCTCGCTGCCACAAGTTATCGTATTTAATCGTGCCGCCTAATCTTGGCTTAGTCGTATCGCGGCTATAACGATTATTGAGCTCTAAGTTTGCATGCAGCGGCAGCGTGTCTTCTACTTTTAAATCCACTTCTACCGTACCAAAGGTTTTACCCGCCCTTAAAACAGGCGTCACACGTTTATCTGATGAGCGATTTAAGCGCGTAATGTCGGCTTGCAAGGTGGGGAAATGCGGCACTTGGCCCTCTTGAACAGATGGCGACAATGCTTTAATACGGCCCAATGAAAAATATTTTGAGTCTTTGACTCTAAACTTAGCCACTTTGCCTTCGGTGACATTTAAGCGGACTACTTTTTTATCTACATCTTGTTCTGGAATATCCACCAAAACCGTTAAATAACCTGCTTGATGGTAAGTTTTTTCTAGTGCATCACGCGCTTTATTCACATCATCAATTGATTTTTTTTCACCCATGTGCGGGTAAACAGCTGTTTCAATTTGCACATTGGTGAGCTTGGTATTGCCGTCTACCTGAAACTCATAAATATCGAAATAATTGACTGCTGGCTCAGCCTGTGTGTTTACTTCTGCTTGTACGCCATCTTGAGCCGCTGCTGCGTCCTGCTTTTGTGTTGCAACTTCCGCCTCTGGCGCGATTGACTCTTCTGCCGCGCACAGCACTTCTACATTCATCAGCAACAGAATGCTTAACACAACTGTGCTTATTGTTTGGTTATAGTGCTGACGCATGAAAAAGAAATCCCAAGACTATCAGTGCAGAAATACCGCATTTTCTGCACCCTAAAATTAAGGCTTGATAGTAATAGGACTATGTGACGATAAAATTACAAATAACTACGGCTGTTACAATTTTTGCCCACTTGTTACAAATGACTTTAGTTTGTTACAAGTAGGCAAAATTATTAGGGCTGACAATCTTTTTTAAGTTTGTCGTCTGGTGCACAAGGCTTAAGCTTAGGATTAGTCGGCGCTAATTCATCACCCAACGAAATCACTTCAACCGTAATTAACGACGGTAGCGCAGCAAGTTTGTTACCGTCTGTTTTGGTGGATTCTGCTATCTCACTGCCCTGTTTGTTTTGCGCAGTCGGGTCGCTAGATGCAGGTGCAGTTAAGCCAGCCGCACCCGTACTCGCCACTGGTAAGCCAGTTGAAGTACCACCCACCTTAATATTATCTGCACCAATAATGACACGTGCACCTAAATCAATATCGCCTGCCGAACGAATACCCGCTTCGCCTGCGTTAATTTCACCATAAGGCGCAAACAAACTGGCTCTGCCAGGCACGCCGCCTGTTGAGGTTAATGCTGCAATACCACTACCTGTTACCGCGCCAGAAAAGTCAAATGTCACTTGGCCATTTTGAATTGTAATTAAAGGTGGTGGTGTGCTAGATGATGTTTTTGCGCCGCGGCCCGCATCAATACTACCTAACGCAGAATACAAGAGCAAATCGCTACCGCCCAATGTAAACACACGCGACTGATTCACTAAAAAGTCATCCCGCACGAAGCCCAGCAAATCGCCACCACGCAAGGTCACAATACCTAGTTCGCTATCTGGTTTGGCAATATCGCTTGCCACTGCCAAGCCCGCATTTATCAATCCGCCTGGTACTAAAATTTCAATTGCACCGCCACTTTCACTTCTAATTTGACTATAAAAAAGGCTTAAGTCACCAGGATTACTGACTTCTTCATTACCAATTCTCTCAAAACCGTTCATGATTGAGCCAGCGCTTGCCAACAGCGACTGCGTCGTTTCAGGTTGTGCAAAAGTTGGGAACATCGTCAAAATGGCGCGTTGTGAGCGTGAATAATCGCCAAATGAGCTATTGTTTACATCCAACGCATCGCGTCCACCCGCTCTTAATTCTGCAAAGTAAACACTATTAATAAAGCCAGTTTGCGATTCTTTATCTAATTGCCTAAATGCAGTTAATGCTTGAGTGCTATCAATACTGCTATCGCCAGTTCGCGTGCGTATTAATTGCGTTAATTGCGGCAGATAAATACTAGAGTAAATAGATGATGGGTCAACGTAGGCATTTAAAACACCCTCAAAATCAGCAACTGCCGCTGCACCCGCTTGCACCAATAAATCAGCACCTTGCGTAGGCAAGAAAGGGTTATATAAATTGCCCAACGAACGAATACCATCTGAAGTACCTAAATCAATATCTTTATTCGCAATTACATGCAAACGACCAGGACCAGTGACTTGAATACCACCATCTGAAATTTGCAGTGTGCCGCCACTTTGGCCTGCGTCGTTGTAATAAATATTATTACCCGCTTCAATAACAGAAATATCGGTAGGGCGAATATTTTGCAAAACCACGTTAGCATCAACGACATCATTGCCTGCACTAATAATAGCTGCCTTTGGAGTAATAAGCGGCGCTGCGATATTAAATGTGCTTACTCCGCCAGTAGTCACTTCGTTATTAAAAGCAATATCGTTTAATGCGTAAATACGTACTGGCTCAGTATCATTGATATGCAGCAAACCTGCAGTATGTGCTGCACCACCTTGGAATGTACTAATTTGTGGTCGCGCAACACCTAAAAAGTTTGTTGTAATAAATGGTAAGGTGTTTGGATCTACTTCTGAAATTACCAAGCCATCAATATTAATATTATTACCTGCTAATAAAGTGGCATTGCCTGTTCTGGAAGGGAAAAGCGTGACTGATTCAATATTAATATTGCCATTTGGAGTTGCAGCAAATAAATTTGACGGATACGCCTCTGTATTACCACGCACTTCGATATTACCAGCCAGCGAAACAGCATTCACTGCGGCATCTTCTGTATATGTGTAAAAATTTGCTAACCGTGTTCTGCTCTCAGACGAAGTAATTGTAGGGTTGGACGCACCAGTCACTGTAATATTTCCAGTTGCAACAAGTGAAGCTTGCCCGTCCATTAAGGCTAATGTGGCACTTAAATCACTGCCAGATTGCGCATTAATATCCCCTTTACCTGTGTAAAGCAGTACCTGTGAAACCGCGCCATTTGCTTGCAAGTTAACGTCGCCGCCGCCTAACTCTTCAAAATTGGCTAAGTTAGGCGCTTCGTTTAATGGGCCACCTAGCCTACCATTATTAGCCGCAGCAATTTGTAAATTGCTGACTTGGCCAGCGGTCTGAATATTCACATCGCCGCCACCAAGTGTCGCTAAGCCGTTAGTAAAACCAGCTGTCCTGTTAGCAGGAAGCCCAGTCGTAACAGTGTCATAACGATTCCACCATCTTGCCTGTGTATTTTGTGTCGTGCTATTTTGTGCAGTGTGAAAAACCCAATCCGTTACTGTCTGAGTTTGTGCCTCGCGCGCAGACCCCGCTAAATTACCCCCTAAGGCAATATTGATATCACCACCACCATCAGCATAAATTTCGCGATCTTGCGC
Organism: Methylotenera sp.; assembly: GCA_021732365.1. Lineage (GTDB taxonomy): Bacteria > Pseudomonadota > Gammaproteobacteria > Burkholderiales > Methylophilaceae > Methylotenera_A. The sequence goes on from JAKFVD010000017.1 coordinate 310,596, forward strand.
AAATGAAAGACCTATAAAATCTACTGGGTTAGTAGTGTCTGGCAAACCTGTGGTGTAAATCGCCGCGCCTGCACCATTCAAAGTGCCCAGATTAAGGTTATTACCCGCCGCTGCATGAATAAAACCCGTTCCAGTACGAACAAACTGACCATCACGTACAGAAATGTTACCCGCTCCCGCTAAGGTTGTTTCAATATTAGCAGCTGTTCTATCTGCACCAGCAACTAAACGATAGCTCCAGCTACCAGTTCTTGGGGTGAGTATATTGCTAGTAACTGAAAACTGTTCGTAATCAATGTTACCGTTAATATTTAAATTGTTAGCTGCGCGTAAATTTAATATGCCGCCGCTGTTAACTAATAGGTTTGCAGCTGTAGTAGAGTTGCCCAATACCCAATTATTTTGAACAGTAAAGTTATTAGCAACCCCCACATTCAAGTCGCCTGTACTAAAAATATCGACACTAGGCGCAATGATGGCGGCTAAGCCATCTCGAGTTGGGCTGAAGCTGGCAATAGTGGGTGCAATAGCCGCAGCAAAATTATTCGTATCGGTGCGAATGGTTGTCTGCTGAGCAGTGTTAATTGTAATGTTGGCTTGGTTACCAAAATCAGCATTCGTGTACTGTTTAACAGCTTCAATCAATACGCGTCTAGCGCCTCTTACGGCGGCAGGGGCTTGATTATCAACATTTACACCGTTACCAGCACCTGCGCCTGTTCGGGCTGCTCTAAAAATCACATCGCCATTTTCACCTCTAACTGCGCCTACTTGGTCACCAGATACATCGATTAATGCGCCTGATAAACCATTTGCATCGCTAGCAACCGTTCTTACAATACCTGTATCAGACGAAATAATCACATCACCACCGTTACCTAAACTACCAGCTGTGCTGTTTGTATCTGCTAAACCTTTAGCAAGTAATTTTGCACCGCGATTAATGGTGACATTATCTTGAGCAAACAACTCAATATTGCCACCTTTATTGCCAGACGCATCAATCGTACCGTTAACCGTAATTGCGCCTTGGTCAACGTTCACTTTTACATTATTGGCGGTAATTTTATCGCTTGCGCCAATCGTAATATCGCCCTCACGCACACGGAATATTTGTTCTGCGGCAAAATTACCAAGCGCTGCAAGCACCTGGCTAATATTGCTAATCGATTTTGCATCAACGCTGGCTATGGCTTTTTTACCAGACTCAACTGCTTTAATCGTACCTGCCAATCGCACATCGCCATTAACCGCAGATGCGCTAAAGCGACCTGCATCGCCATTTCCTGCGGCTGATACATTCACCAACGCACCTGTTTGCACATCAATATCGCCATTGGCCGATTGCAAGGCAACACTGCCTGCTGGCAATGCAACTGTTTGGTCGTTAATGGTGAAAAGCGAGCCTGTTACATCAATACTAGCGCCATCTTCAAGGGTAACGTTATCGGTGGCTGCTGCACCTGTTGCGCTAACAGTTACTTGACCGCCTTTTACAACAATCGCTGCTGCATGTCTGTCAGTTATATTAGATGCTTGCGTGGTACCGCCAGCTAAAATAACTTTATCACCCGATAAAGTTAAACGAGTACCTTGTGATTGTGGATTGGCTAAATTGGTTGGCTGAGCGCCTACAGAACCTTGCACTTTTAATGTACCCGCATTTAAATTACCTGCATTAATAGCGTAATCTGCGCGGCTTGCAGTAGTTAAGCGTGGTGCGCTTAAGGTTAAATTATTATCTGCCAATAATTGGTTTGGTGTGGCAGCTGCCGTTGGCCTTGCTGTGCTGCCTGCTGCAACGATTTCTCTGCTGGCGTTAATATCAATTTGGTCATAGCCAGCTAAGCGCACGGTGTTATTGCCAAGATTAACTGTTTCTGCCTGAATAACTAAATTACCAGTGCCTAGCGTCGGCACAGTACCATTACTTAACGCTGTTGCCGGGGCGAAAACTGCATTATTGTTATTGCCAATGGTTAAGTTTTGGGCAGTGATTGTGGCGGTTTGGCCATTATTCTGGTAACCCGCAAGCCCTGCACTTTGCAGCGTTAAATCAAAACCATTGTTACCAAATGTGGCACTGCCATAAACATCAATCGTCGATTGGCTATTTAAACTTAAGCTACCTGCTGTCGTAAATTCTGCTAATTGCTCATCTTGTAACCACAGGCCATCTGCAACAGATTCGCCATTTACTGGCGCACCTAAACTAATACGGCCAGATGAAAATGCAAGCGCAGCACCTTCGGCAAACTCAATATCACCTTGTAAGCTTGTATTTCTAGATCCATCTAACAATACAGAGCCGTCTGCTGTAACAGTCGCACCTGTATCAATCATTAAATCACCTCTGTCTGCATTGACATTGGTGCGCGTTAACGTTGCTGCCGCGCCACCTGAAACACGCACTAAAGCGCCGTCACCATCTAATACACCTGCGCTATTTGCTACGTTACCAATAGTGATATTTCTAGCCGCAGCACCAGTACCACGGCCAGTTAAAGTAGCACCGCTATCTAACCTAACTGTATCTGTGGCAGCTAAAATCACTTCTGGCCCAGTCACATTTGCGTTGCCATTTAAGCGTACTTCGCCTGATACCACATCAACGTTGCCTTGGCTGCGGGTGCCGCCTAGTAATAAACTCGCAGCATTAAAATTGGCTAATGTTGTTTCATCAATCGCTAGGTAATTAATGCCATTTAAATCCACTTGGCCTGTTTGCTCTCCCGCGCCTACCACCAATAAATTCGGCGCGGCAATATCGACTTCTGAGCCAGAGCCTCCTTGTTGAGTGATAGCGGTTAATGTGCCTCGCAATACCAAACTTTCAGTCGCGGCAATGGATAAGCGGCCTGCATCAACTGTACGTTGCGCTTGTGTGTTACCGCTAAAAAAAGCGCTTGCAGTCGTTGTATTGTATTGTGCTAAGCGATAAGCATCGGCACCTGAACGCACCACAAAACCTGCTGTACGCGCTGTTTGTGTATAGCCGTTGCTGGTGTAAGCAGCTAGGTGACCAGAAACTAAAGTACTACCGTTTACTAAGGTTGATGTTAAACCTGCGGTTCTATCTTGTGCGCCCGATACCGCTGAAACCAAGACGGCACCTGGCAATAATGCATAACGTGCTGGTAATAATGTGTAGTAACCTGCTGCAACGCCTGGCGCGCCAGAAATATACACCGCATCGCCCGCCTTAATGTTGCTGCCTTGCCAATATTGCGGATCAAAACTGGCAAAGGTTTGATTATTGTTGGGCAAAATCACCCAAGTGTTAGTGGCATTTTGCCCAAATGCCTGCTGATTGGCGTCGGCCGCTAATACATCGCTGCTGCCGCCCAAGCCAGGCACCCATTCGTAAGCAAATAAATCACCGCTACCACTAATGTCAATCACGCTATCTTCGTTTTGATTTACATTTGGCGCGTTAAGGCTTACTACACGCTCTGGTGCTGAATTTAAAACTAAATTTGCAGGGCCAAAATCATACAAATAATCTAAGCCATCTTGCTGCGTAAAACCAAACGGAATTAATGCATTTTGTGCCGAAACTGAGGTGACGCTGCCTGCATTTAGATTCAGTGTTTCACTGGCATTTAAAGCAATGGTGCCGAAAGGGGCTAACAATACGCCATTTTGGTTAATGGTTTCAGCATTAATATTTAACGTGCCGCCTGCAGATAACACTGCATCATAGCCACCTGTTGGGTTAATTTTGTTGATTGTCACCGTGCTACCGATGCCACTTACAGTAATCGTGTAATCAGTCAGGGTAGTTGGATAAATTTGGCGCGCATTTAATTCAAGCGCACCTGTGGTTAGCAATGTGCCAGTAGGTGGTTGTCTAAATCCGCCAGCGGCTACATTTGGGTTACTAATACCCGTTAATCGAATATCACCTTGGCTATTAATAGCCGTGTTAGAAAAGCCTGATAAGGCAAATGAACCTCTTAAATCAGCTAAATTCGCATTCACAGTAAATTGTGCGTTACCAGCCACTGGTGTCGTAGCAGTATATTCAGAGTTCGGTCTGATTGCTTGTGTTTCAAATTCATTTGCAAGTACAACATTTGGTGCTGTTAATGTGACCGATGAATCTGCCGTCGCTTCTATCACTCTGGCATTTAAACTAATACTGCGCGAAGTGGTTAAATTGACATCGCCAGTAAAACGTACACCGTATTCTGATTTTAATGCAACATCGCTAAAACCACCCTCAGTTATACGGTCAGCAGAAATTTTTGCAACGCCACTTGCGGCTGGTTGCACTGCATCACCCACATTTAAACTATCTGGCACAAATGTACCCGATTGCGCCACATCAATATACCAAAGTTGGTCTGGCGCATTACCTACATTAATATCTGATGGTAATGTTCCTGGGTAAGGGGACGTTATTAAACCCAGACTAGTAGTACCACCACGCGTTAAGCGCACATCTAAACCACCAGCTAAACCACCAGGTGATGATGCATTAAAAGTAGAGTCCAGCAATATGCCTTCACGCGCACTAACTGAAACTTCACCGCCATTACTGACAATTCTGGTTGGCGTAATATTATTGGTATTACGAACATCTACTACAGCAGAAGTACCTGCTACATTAATTTCTGACCCAGTTTTTGCTACTACAAAGCCTTTGTTGGCTTCGATATTGACATGGCCACCATCATAAACAGTACCAATACGCTGATTCACATTGTTTGGCATCAACACAGTATGTCCGCTGGCATTTAACACCGAATTTTCGCCTAGCCAAATTGCTTGCGCGGCATTGTAACCATTATCATCGATTGCAGATGGTGATCCATTCATTACCAAAGAAATATCACCGCCCAAGGCTTGCAATGTGCCATCTACAACAATTTGATTATCCCATGCTGATAGTGAAATGCTTGGCACTACTGTGCCGCCAGTTACTGACTCTCTTGCGCCATTTGAATCTACTTTAATATTAGCGTTGGCTTCAACAACAATACTGCCTCTGGACACACCACTAGCTAAAAATGGGTCTGACACTGTTGCCATTAATGCTGACTGCGTTGCTAAAGTTAATGTGGTTGAAGCGCGATTAAATGCGGGCAAAAGCGTTGGTGTGGCGAAATCATTGACGCGTGCGCCTGTTCTTTGTAACTGAAAATTTCTATTTAACTGGTAATTTTTAGCGACAACACTGACATCGGTATTGCTTCGCACAATCACACCATCACGGCCTGTTAAATTAAAGCTGGCAAAACCGCTATCCTGAAAAAATTCTGGTGTTGCTAAAAACTCACGTGCGTCGCCAAAACCACTATTGCCGATTGTAATAAAAGGCGCTGTAATAGATAAATCACCACCAGTACCCAGCGCAAAACCACGCAGTTCACCGTTAAGTTTTGGCGCAACATAAGTAAATGGGTTAAGCGCTGTGCCTTGATCTACTTGCGTAGCAATGCTAATGCTACCTGCATTACCATTATCTAGTTCGGCTCTGTTACGCACATTATGCAAATAGCCACCACCAGAAACATCAACCAAACTACCCGTGCCCAACGTTACTTCATCGGTAGAGCTAATACTGACACTGCCGCCATGCTCTTGAATGCGACCTGTTTGTAATACCCCATTGGTGTCATTAATCCAATTGCCAGAAACGTCTAACTTAACACCATTAGCAACGGTAATATTAGTATCGGCTGAGCCAACAACTCCCTCTATAAATTCGGTGGTTAATGCAATATCGCCGCTACGTGAAACGATATTTTGATTCACTTGAATTTCACGCCCAGTGATTGCAATTTTTGCACCATTCACCAAGTTAACTGCACTATTCACTTGCACACTGCCACCAGTGGCAATCGCAATATCTTCAAAACCACTGCGGCTTAACATGCCTGCATCAATTTCAACTGTATTAACACGGCTTGCTGGTAACGCAGAATCGGCAGCAAAGTCGCTAGATAACGCAACTGTGTTGCCAATATTAACGTTCTGCGCTGGCGTTAGTGTAGTTGGCAATATTAAGTTAATCGACAATTGCGCCATTATATTGTCGGCTTCACGTTGTCTTTCACCGTAAATTGCACCACCAGTTAACTGTCCATCTAATACAATTGTTGAAGCCTCAATCTGTAAAGCCACAGCTTGTGTTTGGCCTTCTTGTGCGTTTAGCACTCTGCCATTTATTAGTCTACTGCCTCTGCCTTCGGTGTAGCCTGCTTCTTGCAGTTCACGCACATTGCTTTCACCTAAAAAGTCCACTATTAATGTATCGACAGGCGCATCACCTAATTTGTAGTTTAAGCCATCTGCTGCAACCACCCAGGTTTCTCGACTTATGCCCGTATTAAATCGTAATGAGCCGCCAGAAACATCCACTGTAGAACCCGTACGCTGAATAAAATCACCCTCAGATCGTAATATAACCGCGCCGCCATCGGCTAATTTTTCACCTATGGCACGTGGTACTTGGCGCACAAATCCTGCTAAGTTAGCCACGCGAGGGTCTGGCGTATTGCGAATATCAAACATTACAAATTGCCGATTTAAAAATTCGTTTCGGTTGATCGGGTCATCGTTAAGATCGGTTTGCGTTAATAAAGCCTCTACAAAGTTACGGCCTAAATCCACCTCTACATTTTTTAAACCTGCTGCATCCACCAATGTATCTTTACCCAAATAAAGTCGTGATTGGGTTTCTGGATTAGTGCTACCAATGCCTTGACCAAATAACTGCCCCGTTTGCGCTGTAATATTGATAAAGCCGCCAGGCACGACGATTTTGGCGTTATCGTTAACAGTCACCTGTCTGCCAATTGCTTCTAGTACAGGTGGATTAAACACTTGGTCATCGGTAATGGTAGTACCTGTTACATTGACTGCTGATAACACTTTATTCAAATACGATTTATCGCCGCCTCTTGCTTCAGGCTCTCCGATTTGTGGTGATGAAAATAATTCATTCACCTTGTAAACAGCGGCTTTATCTTCAGCCAAGATAGTAGTCACACTATTTTCGCCAAAACTTAGTTGGCCGTTGCGGCTAGCCGTAATTAAGGTGTTAGGAATTGATTCATTGCCAACGGTTAATCGATTAGTAAATTGCGTGGCTATATTGTTTGCATCATAAACCAGCTCATCCGACTCTAAGGCTCTTGTATCTCTTGCCAACAAACGTATTGAGCCTTTTTGGGTGGCTGATGAAGTCGCAGTAACACGTCCATTTTGATTCACCAAGTATGACGCCATAGTGACATTTCCGCGCTGGGCCAAAATACGGCCAGATGTGTCATTGGTTACTGTGCCAAATAGCTCTGTGGCTTGATCTTCAATCAATGGGTCAATTTCATCTGGTTTTAGTTGGTAAGAATCCACCTCTACCAATATGCCTGCTAAACCTTTAAGCGCTGAATCATCTGCATAATCAAATGTACCTGATGACACCTCATTCAGTTCTGGTGCGTAAGACAAATACACTTTTTCACCAGCCGCCAACGCCACTTGGCCTCCGTTAGTTTCAATACTGCCTTGGTTAATCACTTTTGGGGCAAATAATAAAACTGAGCTACCTAAGGCTGCTTTAATTTGCGCATCTGGTTCTACTTGTACTAATACGGTTTGAAAGCCATTTGCATCACCGCCCCAGTTATAAGCGGCACGGTTAGTGCCTAAAAAAGCGGGTAATAAATGGCCTTGCTCACTTAAAAAATCGGTATCTTGCAATTCGAGTGCAGATGCCACCAAACCATTCACATTCACGCGTGCGCCGTTGGCAAACAAAATACCATTTTGGTTAATCAAATAAACGCTACCGTTTGGTGAGTTTAGTGCACCCTGAATAATACTTTTAGGGCCATTAATACGGACCAAAGTAGCCGAACCCGCGCCACCTAAATGATTAAAGTTAACGGTGGCAGCAGAGCCAATATTAAAATTGGTACCCTGCAAAATACCTTTTTGAGTGATTTGATTAATATTTAATTGTTGCGCACTTATAGCTGCAGGCAGCAGTGCGCCTGCACCCGCCACGCCACCATTATCGCCTCTAAAAGTTCCACTGGTGATAGTTAAGCCAGTTGGCAAAGTGTTTGGTAGTACTGGGTCTGCAAATGAAACCTTAACCGACCCTACTAAGCTAATACCCAGTATTAAAATAGTTAAGCTGATTTTTTTAGATTGTTTAAGCGCTTTTTTAAATGCTTTTCCAGCGCCATTTTTGCCAGATTGATGCCCATGAACATGCTCACCTACCGCCATCCAAATACCGCGAGATGTGTTGTAAACAAGACGATAAATTCCAATATTCATAGCATTAATCCTTTTAAAACATTCAAATCAAACAACTCAAATATCCAATTTAAAACAAATTACTTAACAACCATTTTCTGTGCATTTTTTGCCAAAAAATAATGGTTAACTAACTTTAATTTTGCAGCCTATTCAGTAGCACAAAAGCCCTTCCCTAGTTTCAGGGAAGGGCTGCCGTTTTATCTATTCGTTACAGATATAAAAACATTCTGTTTTGAATAAACCACTCAACTAGATTGAATCGAAAGCTTGCAATGGTGCGCAAGTATTACCATTACGTGAGAATCTTGATACAAAGTTTCTGTATGGATTGCCAGTAGCTGGGTTGTTGCCAACATATGGCGTAAATTGTGGTAATGATGCAAACGCATTTGGTACTGATACGAATTGACCACCATCATTGCCTGTGTAACGTGTAGAACCAGCACGTCTTACAAACTCGTTATAGAAGCTTTGTTTAATTGGAGTAGCTGATAAAGCAGGCACTACATCACCATTTACGTTAGTGACTGTTGTGTTGCGTGATTGGATTGATAACTCCACCACAAAGTCATAAGAACCATTTAACAAGTTTGCTTTTGATGGCGCAATACCTGTGGCACCAGCTGAAGAAGCTTGTGTACCTGAACCATTAGCAGGGCCTGAGTAAGTGTAAGTACCTGCACCATCCAAATGACGGAATGTGTAACCTGCACCGCCAGTACCAGCGGTTACATAGCTGTCTAAGGACAATACGCCGATTGCTTTACCTGCTGATGGCAGCCTGTTGAACAATACGCTGTAAAACACACCACTTGCACCTTGCACATTAAACACTGTGCGGTTGTTAGCGGCTGTTAAGCATGAACGCAAATTACCTGATGATGAGTTTTCTACTACCGTGTAACCTAAACTTGGATCAAGAACAAACGGATCTGCTGAAGTACCTGAGCCACCAATTAGAGTCGGGCTTTGCTCAGCTGATATTGGTGCATTTCCCGCAAAACCGCCTGATGCCCCATTACACGGAAAACCTGAGAAAAAGAAATTGTATGAAGATTGTGTGCCAGAACCATTTGGACGACGACATACGATTACTGGGTTGGTTGCTGCTGGCGAATTATCAATGCTTGACCAATCGGTAATTCTACCTGCCAACATTGCACCGTATTGTGCGCGGCTGATAGAAGTATTCGCATTAACTGCGTTAGTTGCCACAATACCCATCATAATTTGGTTAACTGGTAGGTTGGTTAGACGAGCTAACTCAGCCGCGCTTAATGCTGGTTGACCATTTTCTGTGTTATATGGCTCAGCAAACAAAGCTGGTTCTACGTCAGAAATACCAAAATCTGGCACTAAACCTGTGTTAGATGATGTTGCATGACCAGCAACACCTGGGTCAATACCTGTTGTAGTACATGAAAAAGAATATGGGCTTGCTGCTGTTGGTGTTGTTGCAGTACAGCTGTTAAAATCAATAGTTTGAATACGTGCTGCACGGGCCACTGGGTCTACACCAAATACTGAACCACCTTGTGAGCGTTTGATAAATAAAATAGGAGTACCTACTGCAACACCTGGGATACCAGCGGCTGCTTGGCCCAAGAATGCGCGATGCAAAGGCGCTGTTGCTGAGTCACTAGTACGAATGCCAGTAACGCCTGTTAACATACTAGAAGCAAGATCAGCTAAAAAGTTATCTGGTGCTGAAGCGCCAGATAAAAAGATTACGCGTGTACCTGCTGGAATAGTGACTGATGCTGCTTGTGCTGACAAAGCAGCTAAAGCTAAACCGCATGCTACTGCAATTTTTGTAAATTTCATGATGTTTCCTCTGAATTAAAGTTTTAGTTTTTAAACAGGCTGCTTAGTACAAGACAGCCTATTTATAATTAAATAAGATTATCTAAATAAGATTTTCTTAAGCAGCTTTGTTACGACGACGTGCAATACCAGCCACCAAACCTAAACCAGCTAACAACATGGCATATGTTTCTGGTTCTGGCACTGGCGCTACTGCAATGCGCAAACGCCATTCGTCATTTTGTAAATAAGTGCTTACAACAACTGGTGCATTGTCAAATGAAAGCAATTGTTGAACTAACGCAGGTGTATTTTGTGAACCAACTGTAGTTGTTTGCGCCAATAAAAATATACCTGTTGATGCACCTAAAACATTGGTTGTATCGGTAATATTGTTATTGTATGTACTACCATAAATACCTGCGTAAGCAGGACCGTTTGTTGAAGCTGTTACGGCAAATGTATCTTCTGCAGGCTCAATAATGAAGCCGTTTGAATTCAGTGCATAAGTTTGCCAAAGCGTGGCTGCTTGAGTCAAACGTTGGTTAGTTGATGTTAACGGGCCTGAATCACCTTCTGTAAACAATACACGTCTACGTCCACCTACATCAACTGCACCCAGATTCCACTGTACTTGAGAAAAGTCAGCAAAATTAGCTGTGCTAAAACCAGTTAATGCTTGGTCAAAAATAACGCCATCAGCACCAATTAATGAAGAAGCCACTCTAGCATTTGTTAAAACATCCACATTACCTGCTGCTGTTGCTGGTGAATCTAAACCTGCTAAATCGTGAAAAACTCTATCCCAGTTTAAATCGTATGTATAACCGATACCTGCATTAACATCCCATGCACTGAACACAAACTCTGAGCTACCTGTCGTTGTTCCTGGTGCAATTGAAATAATAGCGTTTGCTGACATTGAAGATGCAGCTAAAACTACTGCCGCAACTAATGTGTTTAATTTAATTTTCATGCCGTTTACTCCTAAAAATAAAAAAATGTAAAACTGAACTTCTAAACCACTCAAAAAAATACTTCAAAAATCTGTCGCTTAATATCTGCGTCGTTTAAAGCCATTTAACAAAATCACTCGCAACATCTTTATGTTTAAGATGCATAGCCCACTTATGTAATATGTAATAAGCAATCGCTATTGCTTTACGACCGTTACCATATTAATTAGGCAATATGAAACCAACATGTTCAAACATAGTCTGTTCGGCTTACATACTTTTTTTATTAAAGCTTTTTAGAAATGCGTTGCTTTATTTTATAAAAACGCTTTTATTGATTGTGTGGATAATGCCGCTTAAATGTGACAAGCATTAAAAAATGGCATAGTCCTATCGGACTATAAAAAAATAGGCTTTACTGCCTGTAAAGGCCGCTGCTAAAGGCTTAGGCGCTGTAGTTACGGCGCGTCATCATTACGTCATTTTTCATTCTTATGATGTGATTATTCATTATTGTGATGTTTATTTTTTTCTCATTTTTATCGTTTTTAAAAGGTTAACCATGTCTTATTTCAATCGCACATTTATTAATCAAACCTTAACCATGTGCTTAATTTCTGCTGGTTTATACACCGTGTCATTGCCTGTTTTGGCGGATGAAGCCAGTGATATTGCGGCTATTAAATCTAATTTAGAAGCCAGAAAACCACCGTTGCTGGCAAAAAGCATTCAAGCATCACCTATTGCAGGCTTGTATGAAGTGTTTGCCAATGGCAATATTCTGTATGTTAATAAAAATGTGTCGCACGTGATTGTTGGCGGCGCTTTGTTAGATGGCGCAACCAAGCAAAACTTAACGGCGGAAAGATTAAAAGTTTTGACCACCATTAAATTTGACAGCCTGCCACTTAAAAACGCCATTGAAATTAAAAAAGGCACTGGCGCGTATAAATTTGCCGTGTTTTCTGACCCTGATTGCCCATTTTGCAAAACATTAGAGCAAGGTTTAGATAAGCTGGATTTAACCGATTACACAGCTTATGTGTTTTTATTCCCGTTAAAAGAACTGCACCCTGATGCAGTGGCAAAAGCAGAATCAATTTGGTGTGCGAAAGATAAAAAAGAGGCATGGACTAACTTAATGGTGAAAGGCGATGAGCCAGCAAAAGCAACTTGCGCCAACCCGATTGCAGAAAATGAAAAACTGGCTAATCAATTAGGTGTGGCGGGCACCCCGACTATTTATTTACAAGATGGCCAACAAACACAATCGCCACAAGAGTTGGTTAAGGCGATTAAAAAAGAGATTTAAAAGAATCATTGATTTGGTAAAAAAATAAAAGCGATTAAGTTCGCTTTTATTTTGCCTAAGTTTTAAATGCTCATTGATTTTTTACAGTGAGATTAAACTGATACTTTACTCAATAGCTTAGTTATTTCTAACCTTAACCAAACCCAATTTAGCGGCCTTAACCGCAGCCTGTCCGCGATTTTGTACATCTAATTTGCGCAAAATATTTTGCACATGATTTTTAACGGTAAGCGGGCTAATATCTAAAATAGTCGAAATTTCCCAGTTAGTTTTGCCCATGTGCACCCACTGCAAAATCTCTGATTCTCGCCCTGTGATTTTTTTTGCGGATTTGCTCACTTGTACCACGCTGCTGCGATTGCTGGTTACACGAATGAGCGCGCAGTGCAGGTGCGGCATAATTAGTTCTAATACTCTGGAATGGTTGTTACTGATTTTTTTGGATAAACGCCCAAACACCACAAATGTGGATATTCTGGTGTGATTATCGCCAAAGCCATGCGCCAAGAAATCGCCCATTTCAGAGGCTTTTAAGCTAGCTTGTGGTAAGTTAATCACCGAATATTGGTTAAATTCGTTTGCCTGCATTTGATTGGTGGCTAAAACAGGTTGCGCGGTTTTTTTCCAGGCATGCAGCGCTTGGCTGACCAAACCCACTTCACGCTCTATCGCTTCATTAAAACGTGTTTCATCAAAATAACGCGAGCTGGTGAAATATTCAAAATCATAATCTTCAGTTTCGTTAGATTTAATGCCAAAAATCATCACTTCGTGTGCAAGCAAATATTGAAAGCCTGCCTGCAGCCAGTTAAATAAATGCGTGCGTTGCGATAAGCGCAGCGACTCTTCAATGACTTCCATAAAAACAACACGCTGCTCGTCATCTAAGCAAGCTTCGGCTTTTACGGGTTCATCGAGATTAAAATTTGAGCTAATAATCATGCATTTTTGTTTGTTTGTGCACAAACACATTTTATAAGTTGGAAGCAGTTTGGCCTTGTTTAGTGACAGCGTGATTAAGGTTAGATGGCAGTTTTTTTACAGTTTTGTAACAAAAGCCTAGTCATGTGCATCACTAAAAACTGTCATATTGATAGTGAATAATAGGCAGATGAAAAAAATTAACCTATTCAATTTAAGTATTTTGATGTGTATTAACAGTGCCTTAGCCAATGCCGATGTGCTGATTGACCTTGAACAAACAGACGAAATTAGCATTATGAATACGCAATTGGATCATCGATTTACGCTAAAAATCGCTGAGCCTGCAGAAACTGAATCGGTTGAATTGGCGCAATTAACTAGTCCTGCACACTCTGATTCTGCTCACGCCATTAAACACTTGCCATACCATGAAGAAGTTTTAGCGGCAGCCGACTTGACTGCACTAGAACCTGCACTGATTCATGCGGTGATTACAGTGGAATCGAAACATAACGCGCTGGCAAAATCGCACAAGGGCGCTTATGGTTTAATGCAGCTAATGCCAGCGACTGCCAAGCGTTTTCATGTAAAAGATAAGCGCAATGCTGGGCAAAATATTTTGGCTGGTGCCCAATATTTGCGCGAATTACTCACGTTATTTAAGGGTGATTTAAAGTTAACGTTGGCGGCGTATAACGCAGGGCCGGGTGCGGTGCAAAAATATCGCAACCGTATTCCGCCGTATCGCGAAACCATGCGCTATGTGCCAAAAGTGCTTAAATATTATCGGCAATATTCTTGAAAACTTTATAACAAATGTAGTTTAAGCAAAAAACCACTCGCTTTCGTCATACCAGCGGAGGCTGGTATCCAGGCAAGCGACAGGTTAATTAATCTGTCAGTAGTAGTAAATTTATAATTTTATTTTTACAGACATCACTTTGAATTAACATTTTGAGCATGAGTGAATTCAACAAATGTAGCTCAATATCCACCTTGACTGGCTTCCCGCCTACGCGGGAATGACGAAATTGTTGGCTTTTAAGCTCATGGTTGTTTTGTTCAAATGGATCAATTAATTTTTAATCAAAAAACTGTTAAGTAGCGGGTTCGGTAAGAAAATTTGCAACTGGTGGAATAACAGGCTCTGCAATAGGCTCTACAACAGGGCCACTTTCAGGAATAGCAGCAGGCACGCTAACAAGCGGAGCAACGACTGAACTACCAGGTGTGTAAACAAAGCGCCATTTTTCATAGCTTTCTGCTTCATCAAAAGCTTCAAACTCTGGCGGTAAACCCGCTTTTTTGATGGGTTTTAATTTAGAGCTGCTGTAAACGCCTGTAATTTGGCCTTGTTGCAAGACCAATTTCCATTCTTTGTTACGCGCAATTGGGTCTGTATACAGCTGGCGAATATGGCGCTTAACAACTGGAAAGCGTGTATCTAATATTAAATCTTGCAGATTTTGCGGAAATTGTTTGGTGTTACTGGGGCTGTTTTCGTAATAGCTGCCAATCGCATTACGATAGGCTTGGCCAATAAATAACAGCTCTTTTTCGCGTTCGCGTTGCGAATCTTGGTGCCATACAATGCCCACTCCTGCCATGCCAATACCAGCAATGGCAATCACCGCCAGCAAACCCATGTAAGTAAAACCTGTTTGTTGAAATGTTTTATTTCTACCATTGGGCATAAGGTGTACCGTCTTTAGCATTGCCTGGCGCGCCGCTATGAATATCGTAAATTTCACCCTCTAATGGCGGCTCTGGTGGCGTGAGTAACCACGTTTCGCCACTTTCAGTAATGGGGTCTATTGGTAATTTTCGGATATATTTTTTTTCTACCAAGTCATCCAGCGTTGCTGGGTAGCGGTCATTATCTGCATAATATTTATCAATACCCTCGCGCAGCGTATTTAAGTCATGCTGCAGTGCCGCCTCTTTTGCGCGATCGACACTGTTAAAATATCTAGGCGCAGCCAGCGTTAATAGCAAAGCCAGAATCGCCAAAACGACCAGCATTTCTACCAAAGTAAAACCCGACTTAACGCTAAAATTCACGTTAAAACTGAGTCTTTTTATTGTAGTTTTATTTACCATTTTGAATAAGGCACGCCATTAATACCTAATTGCTGGCTTTGCGAATACACATCAAATACATCATCGCCCGCAACGGGATCGGCCGCTTCACTGGCATAACTGCGCAAGCCCCAATTATTGGGCAAATCGTCACTTTCTGCGTTTGTGACAGGCGTCATTGGATCTAGCGGAATGCGGCGTAAAAACTTGAGTTTATTTTTATTGGCATCTTTTTCATTCACCACGCCACTCACCAAAATTTCTAAATTGGGTGGATAACCCGTGTCTTCAATACTTTTTTTAATACGGCCATCATCTGCGGCTTTTTTATAGGCATCTATCGCCTCACGAATTTGGCGCAAATTGGCACGCAGTTCGTTTTCTTTACTGCGCTGCACAGTCATTTTTAGCATAGGCATCGCCACGCTTGCCAACACTGCCACAATGGTTACGGTGACAATTAATTCAATTAAGGTAAATCCTTTTAAACGCGGCTTCATGCTGTCAATTTTTAAGGCGTAACAGGTGGTGCCACTAAGTCAATCGTTTCATTGGGCGATGGATTCGGCTGCAGCGGCGTTACACTGCCGCCAAAAACAGGGTTAGGGTTATCGTCAATCGTATTAGGTATTGGCTCTACTGCTGCTGGGTTTTGAGTTGATACTGGTTCTGCCGATTGTGGCGTAGCTTGCTCAGGAATCGCAACAGCAGGCTCTTGCGGCGCAATTTCTTGATTATCGTTTAGCTGTAATTGACGCAAACGTACTTGCTCGCGCAGCTTTTCTTGTTGCGACTGTGGGCCGCCCGTTACTGGCACAGTAATTTGCGGTTTATCGCTAATTAAGCTTTCTGTGCCCGACCAGTATTCAGTAATTTCTGCCTGCGGACGATTGATATTGCTAATAATTCTTGGTGTAATCGCCAGCACAATTTCGGTTTTAGTTTTACGGTCTTCTTGGTTGGCAAATAAGCGTCCAATTAGAGGCAAATCACCAAAGCCTGGCAATTTGGTTGCATTTTTACGTTCGTCATCTGAAATAAGACCCGCCAAAATTTGGGTCTCGCCGTTTTTTAATCGCAATACTGTATTTGCGTTGCGCGTACCAATGGTGAATACATTGGCCCCATTTTGGGTAATGGTTCTTTCGCCTAATGAGCTTACTTCTAAGCCAACTTTAATATTCACAAAGTTATCCAGTGTTATGCGCGGCTCTACATCTAGCTTTAAGCCCACATCTATATATTGTACATTTTCTGAAATACCCACGTTGGCAGTAGAAGTCGTGGTAATAATCGGCACTTTATCGCCAACTAAAATCTTGGCTTTTTCGTTATTCTTAACCCGTATTCTGGGGTTGGATAACAAATTGATGTCACCTGATGTTTTTCTAAAATTAAGAGCAGGGTTAGGTCTCACGCCAATATTGCCAGAAGTGACTTCTCTTAAAGATTCCAGCGTTAAGGCATCGGGCGTGACAACTGCCAGCTGATTGGGAAACACAATCCCCAACTCTTGCAGGCGGCTACGGGTAATTTCTAACACTTCAATTTCCAGCATCACTTCTGGATCTTCTAAATCGTTGGCGGCGATTAACTTTTCAGCAATATGAATCACCTCTGGCGTGTCGCGCATCACCAGCATATTTAAGCGGTCATCCACAAAAATATCTTTGGTTTTAAGCATGGTTTTAAGTAAAAGTGCCACTTGCTTAGCGCTGGTATTGGTAAAGAAAAAACTGCGAATCACTAAATCTTTATAATCTTTAAATTTTTGCGGTGTGCTGGGGAATACTAATGCCGTATTTTCCGATAAGGCTTTTTTCTGCAAACCATTGCTAGAAAGCACCAAATCAATCGCCTCATCGATTCTGGCCTTTTTAATAAAAATAGTCGCTTTGGTGTCGGGCTTAATGTCTTTATCTAAAATAAAGTTAATGCCCGTGGCGCGCGATAACGCCTCAAAAACCACTTTAATATTGGCATCTCGTAGCTCTAAAGTCACGGGTTTATCAAACGGTGGCTTTAAAACAGGCGGCGTGATTTTCACAGAATTAAGCTGCTGGTCAATCTGGTTTTGCAGCGCAACCGCTTTGGCTTGTTGTGGATCTTGTATCAGCACTTCGCGCAGCACTTCTTTTGCTGGCTCTGGCTGATTATTGTTGGCAAGCGTAGTTGCTTGCTCTATTTTTGACTCTTGTGCTTTTTTTTGCTCAATTAATATTTTGCCTTTTGCAGCCACAGGGTCATCTGGTAAAAAGCTTAAAATACGGTCATAAAAACCAGCTGCTTCTTGATATTGGCCTTTTGCAGCGGCTTGTTCGGCTTGGGTTGATAATTGTGTTACCGCGAGTTCTTTAGTCACCAATAAATCTTTGCGGGCGACTGTAGCTTCTGGTTTTGCATCGGCGCGTTGCTGTACAACGGCCACTTTAGCTTCTGGCGTATCCCCTTTGATGGCAGATTTTTCCCATGGCGCAAATGCGCAGCTGCTTAATTGTGTTGTAATCAACAACACACAAAGGCTTTTAATGGCGCTTATTTTGCGTTTTTTTGGCGCATTAAAAAAAAGTTGATTGATTGTCATGCTTAACTTTCCTCTACAAATTCAGTTCTTCTGTTACTGGCACTATTGGCGCAGATAATTCTGTTGATTTGGTTGATTTCGCTAATACTTGTGGCAAGTTAAGCGGCAAATAGGTCAGCTTTAGCATGCTTTCTTCTTCGCTATCTAGCCGCCATTGCGCATCAATTTTTTGTCCTTTAATTGCGGTAAATAACTTACCGCCACGCATTAAAAATACCTGAGTACCTTTGGGCGAATCTTCTAATTTACCCATATAGGTAAACGGTGCTGGCGGCGCCACAGGTGGCGGCGGTGGCGGCTCTTTAACTTTAACAACCTTGGGCACCACCACCCAAGAATGCACTTTAAATACATTATCTACTTTGTGCGTTAGTGGCATGCGTTGTAGTTTTTTCCAAGGAATCAAGCCATCTGAACCCGTTTGTGCATCACTTAAAATAGCTGCTTTTTTAGTGATATTTTGAGTGTTAAGTCTTGCTGGGCTCACCTGTGTTAATCTTTTTGGCTCTGCTAACTCAACCAAATCAGCATCCTCAGCATCGTCTTTCAGCATCACCCACACTGCTAAAACCAGCGCAATCATCAACATCACGCCTAAGCGTTTACTATCGGTTTTATTCTTGGCTGGTCCTATTATTGCCATGCGTCACCGCCTGATTGATTGCTTGAATCGCCTTTTAGCATCAGCACGAATATCAACTGTGCTTCAACCAATGGGCTTTGCGCATTTTCGCGCTTTAATTGCATGTCGCTTAGTGCCAGAGCAGGTAATTGATGCAACACTTGCGCAATAAATTGACGAATCTGCGTGTATTGCCCAGTCACTGGCAATACAATCTCGTAGCGCGCTAATGCGCCTTGTGAGGTTTGTAATTGCTTAATCTGCGTCAGTTTATAATCGCCACGATTCAGAATTAGGCGCTCTTTTAAGGCAATTTTATTGATTAAGCCCAACCAATTAGGCAAGCTTTCAGCCACTGGAAACTGTGCATAAAAGCGCTGAATCTCTTCTGCTGATGTTTGCTTTGGCGCAGCAGATTTTTGTAGTTGAGCTGTTGTCTGCCCTTGATTCGTTTGCACTTGTTTGGCTTCTATTTCAGCTTGCAAGTTTGCAGTTTCGGCATCTGCAATTTTTTGTTTTAGCGGCAGTATATTTAAGCCGTAAAATAAGCAGCAGCCTAGCGTAATAGCTAAGCCAAGTAAGCCAAAAAATCTAATTTTTTTGATTACTTGGCTTAGCCACCAACTCACATAAGGCAAATTGAATGGCTGCATTATGGTGCAACTTTCCATTTGGCTAGTACGCTAAAACTGACTGGTTTTGAAATATCCGTTTCTTCTACTTGATGTTTTTGCAAATACACTTCATGCAATAATGCTTGCGCTTCTAATTGTTCAATATAGCGCAGAGTTATTGGCAAATTTTTCGCTTCGCCTTTAAGCAAAATCTGTTGCTTTTTAATATTCGGCTCTATGCTTAATAAGGCAATATCGGGCATGTCTGCTTGCTCAATCGCCTGCATTAGTGCATTCCACGGCGTAGTAAGTGTGTTAACAATCAGTCCAATTTGCTTCGTTTCGCTAGGCGAAATACTGGCTGGCACACTAGTCACTGGCGCTGCTTCAGCAAGTGCTGTTTCGGGTTGCGCTTGGCGTTTTATATCAGACAATAAAGCAGCATATCGCGCTTGCAGCGTTTGTTCAGATTGCCAAACGAATGTAGCCAGCAACAAGCTGCCAACTAATATGCACAAACCTAGCAAGCTAAAATTAAGAAAGCCGTGGCGTGGCTGGTGCGTTAATTCTAAATCGATTAACTGGTTCATAAAACCGCTTCCAGCAAGGCGAAATGCGCATCACTTATCTCACTTGTTGGGCGATTACTTAACCCATTTTTTAGGCCAATTTTTTCAACACTAAGGCCTTGCATGGGTTTAAGCGCCGTATTATTGTGCGCGGGTGCATAAACCAATACCCTATTTTCGGCATGCTCATTTAAAACCGCTTCACGCTGAATAGCCTGTTGCAAATCAAGCTGCCAATCATCCTGACAAGTAACCGTACGCAATTGTTGGCATGCGCCATTTTGTAATTGAATCAGTAGTAATTTGGTGTTTTCCAGCAGCGCCAAATAGCCATTTTTTTGTGCGATTTGTGACATTAAGCCATTAAATGCCGTCATTAAATAAGGTTGAACGCTGTGTAGATTGAGCTGGTGTTTAGCCATTAATTGGCTTAAAGCCTCAATCAATTGATTATCTGTTGCTACTGCAAGCGTGCTTTGATGTGGCGCACTATCGTGACATTTAATGTGCCAGCCATCTGCCGCAGCGCCATATATTTCGCGGTAAGCCGCTTGTACATAAGCCGTTTTTTCTGCAAAATTCATGGCAATTTGTTGCACTGGCAGTATTAAATAGCGCACAAAATCGCTGCTTAACACAACCGTAACCAACGTATTTTTAGCTGGCTTTAATTGACTTAAACTGTCATCTAATTGATTCACAATCGATTGCCAATTTGCGCTATTTTTTGCTTGATTGTTGCTAACGTATTGTTGTTTGATTAGCTGTTTTTTAAAGCCAGAAGATTGTTGCACAATCGCAATCCCCTCTGCACTCAGCGCAAGATGTAAGCGTGCACCTGTAAAGTGGCTGAATAAACTAGGCAACAAACGTGACACGATTAATCTCTTGTAAAGTGGTGATGCCGTTGCCAACCGCTGCAATCGCAGATTCACGAATCGTAGTCATGCCACTGCGTTTTGCAGCTTCTTTTAGCTTGCGAATCGGCTCGCGCGCCACAATCATTTCGCGCAGTTCATCGTTTAAAATCAACAATTCTGCCACCGCTTTGCGGCCTTTATAGCCTGTGCCACGGCAGTGTCCGCAACCTTTAGCAAACTTAAACTGCATGCCTGCCGCCATGCTGGGCGTAATGCCAGATTCCTCTAGCAATTGCGCGTCTGGCTGATAATCTTCTGCACAATGTGGACAAATGCCACGAATCAAGCGCTGGGCGATAATGCCGTTCATGGCGGATACAAAGTTATACGGGTCTACACCCATGTGCATAAAGCGTCCAATTACATCCAGCACATTGTTGGCATGCACGGTTGTGAATACCAAATGGCCAGTTAACGCAGCCTGCACAGCAATTTGTGCGGTTTCTGCATCGCGGATTTCACCCACCATGATTTTGTCTGGGTCGTGACGCAAAATAGAGCGCAAACCACGCGCAAAAGTTAAGCCTTTTTTCTCGTTAACTGGAATTTGCAACACACCTGGTAACTGATATTCCACTGGGTCTTCAATGGTAATGATTTTGTCGTGACCAGTATTGACTTCAGAAATTGCTGCATAAAGCGAAGTGGTTTTTCCGCTACCTGTTGGGCCTGTTACCAGCACCATGCCGTACGGTTCGCTGGCTAATTTACGAAATTGGCTGATTATTTTGGTGTCAAAACCTAGCGCTTGCAGGCTTAAACCTTGCGCTTCTTCTGATAAAGCTTTGCGGTCTAACACGCGCAAAACCGCATCTTCGCCGAAAACGCTGGGCATAATCGATACGCGAAAATCCACTTCGCGGCCTTGAACGGTGACTTTAAAACGGCCGTCTTGTGGAATACGCCGCTCTGAAATATCCAGTTGCGCCATTACTTTAACCCGCGAAATCGCTTGGTCGGCATTATCAGTGCCTTGCACGCCTCCAATATTCGCCATCACGCCATCGATGCGATATTTAACCGCCAACCCTGTGTTGGAACATTCCAGATGAATGTCACTTGCGCCTACTTTAAGCGCGTCATACAAGGTGGAGTTAATCAGTTTAATAATCGGATTTGTATCGGCATTAATCGACTTTAAGGATAAATTGGCAACGGCTTCGTCGGCATCGGCGCTTTTATCATTTCCGCCATCATGCAAACCATCCATGGCGCGCATGGTTTCTTCGTGCTTAGCTAAAAATGCCGCAATATCACTGCGATGCGCCAAGCACCAAGTGCAAGCTTGCTTAACCGCTTCTTGCGCCCATTCTTGTAAGCTTTCATTAAAAGGGTCGGCAAATACTAAAGTTAAAACTTTGCTGTTTTCAGCATCTGCATAAAAAGCCAAACACTCTTTTTGTTGCGCAGTCGCAAATGTAATCACATCAAATGCTGCCGTCATAGCATGCAACTCTTTCATGCTAATGGCGCTGTAATGCAAGGTGGCACTTAAGCGTTGTAAAAACGGCTCTTGCGCTTCGCCTGTTAATTCTTCTAACACCTCAATAGTGCGGCGTTGTTGCAATTGCGCTTGCAATTTGGCTTGTTTAATTTGGCTTGCGCTTAAAGTTAACACTTGCGGCATATTCATTATTGCACGCTCCCTGCCAGCTCAAATATCGGCATATATAACAGCAATACCACCACGCCAATCACCAAGCCGATAAACAACATCAAAAGCGGCTCAAATAATTTGGTAAACCATTCTATCCAGCGTGACAATTCTTCATCGTAAAAGGCAGCAACCCGTTCCATCATGTCGCCGATTTTTCCGCCACGCTCACCCACACGCAACATTCGCAGGGCGACTGGCGTTGTTAAGCCTGCCTGTTCCATGGCGGCTGAAACAGGTTGCCCCTGCTGAATCGCTAGCGTAGCGCTTTGCATATTGGCTTTTAAAGACACATCTAAAAGGCCAGCCACTGAACCCAAAGCCGACACAATCGGCGTGCCACCTTTTAACAACATGCCCAGCGTGCGATAAAAGCGTGCTAATTGAAAAATGCGTAAACGCTCGCCAATTGCAGGGATGCGCCAGAATTGTTGCATCAGCCACTTTCTAACACTGGCTTGACTTAACGCATAAATAATGGCAAAAATTATTGCGCCTAATGCCACCAAAAAAGTGTTTCCGTACTGCTCTAAAAATACGCCCCATTGCAATAATAATTTCGATAGAAAAGGTAAATTGCTGCCAGTATCTTCATAAATCTGGCTAAATTTTGGCACCACAAAACCCATTAAAAAGAAAATAACTAAGCCACCTACGCTAATCAATAAAACAGGGTAAATTGAGGCGCTGATTATTTTCTTTTTAACCAAGCCAATCTGCTGTTCGTAACTCACATAACGGCCAAGCGATTCAGCCAAATCGCCTGTTTTTTCGCTAGCACGCACAGTGGCAACGTAGAGCACTGGGAATAGTGTGGGTTGCTGTTCTAGCGCATTAGAAAAAGTCTGGCCTTGATACAGCGCTTGCAATAAAGCATCCAAAGCAGTTTTAACATGGCTGCGCGATTCTTTTTCTGCCAGCGTTTCAATCGATTCCACCAAATTTAAGCCTGCATCTAGCAAAGCTAATAGCTCTTGGCTAAATAAAGCCAAAGGGAATTTTTTGCCCGTTTGCGATTTTAATTGCAGCGTTTTTGTATTGACTGCAATTGGCGTATAGCCTTTGGCGCGCACTTGCGATTTTGCGTCTTCTGCATGCTGGGCAATAATGTTGAGCAATGTCATTTCTTTGCCACGTATTGCTTTTACTTGATATTCCATTTAGTTAATCATCCATTGGCATTTTTATGGATAAATTACCAACTCAGCACATCTTGCGCATCTGAAGTGCCGCCTAATTGACCATCTTTACCCAGCGTAGATAAATCATAATCACCATGCTCGCCTGGCGATTTGTATAGATAGGGCTTGCCCCAAGGGTCGTCTGGAACACTTTTCTTTAGGTAAGGCCCAGCCCATTTAGGCACATTGCCAGGATTTTTATTCAGCGCGATTAAACCTTGTTCAGTCGTTGGATACTGACCAACGTCAATACGATATTGATCTAAACCCAAACCTAAAGCCTCAATTTGCGCGCTGGCAGTTTTAGTCTCTGATTTACCAATTTGACTAAACAGCTTAGGCGCAGCAATACTGGCCAGCAGGCCAATAATCACAATAACCACTAGCAACTCAAGCAGTGTAAATCCTTGATTTTTAATATGAATATATCTATGTTGAATCGGTTTTGACATGACAACTGCTTTACCAAAAATAAGTGCAAGATGACAATTTTAGTCAATCTTGTTTTCAGTAACATTGCAGTTTTGTGACAGTTTTGTCACAAAACTATTCAAGCGAAAACTAACGTTAACTAAATTTTTACCTGCGCATAATTCATCGGATAAATCACTTTTTCGCGCGCGTCACTCCAAATCAAATCGCAGGTGTCGTCATCCACATGCATCATGCGGCCTGTTTTATCCACGCAATATTCGCCGCATACAATCATTTCTTTGAAGCTATAATCTTGGCCTACGCGCGTATATTCAAACAAAACACTGCGTACTACTTTGCCGCCGCGTTGCACGTGGCAACCATCGCTAATCCATGTTGGGCCAATAATCTGCGTGCCCTTATCAATGCGTGCACCCGATCCTATATATACAGGGCCTACTATTTTGGTGTTTTCCCAATCAATATGCACATTTAAACCCACCCAAACGCCTGGTTTAATTTGGCGGCCAGGCATATGCATGCTGGGCACTTCGCCGCGCATCACTTGCTGCATCACTTCCCAATAATCGGTTACTAGGCCAATATCTATCCAATTAAAAGGTAAGTTAATGGCATAAAACGGTAAGTTTTTTTGTACCAATAATGGAAACAAATCAGAGCCAATATCAAAGGCACTGCCGGATGGGATTAAGTTAATGGCTTCTGGCTCGAAAATATAAATACCGGTGCTGGCCAAATTAGAGCGCGCCTCGGCTTGGCTGGGTTTTTCTTGAAACGAGGTAATTTTTCCATCATCATCGGTGACTACAATGCCGTAACCTGATACTTTATCCATGGGCACTTGTTTAGCGACTAAACTCACTAGCGCACCTTTGCGGCGGTGTTCTGCCACTGCGGCGGTAATATCCAAATCAATAATCGCATCGCCACAAATCACAATCGTGGTTTCATCAAAAAATCCGCCAAAATCCTGAATTTTGCGCATGCCACCAGCCGAACCAACAGGGCTAGGAATAATTTGACCATTGCTAATATCGCCCTCAAACGAATAGCCAATATGCATGCCAAAACGCTGACCATCGCCAAAATATTGCTGAATTTTTTCATGCAGATAGCTCACATTAACCATTACCTCACTCACATCATGCTTGGCTAAATGTTCAATCAAATAGGCCATTACTGGCTTACCCAATAACGGAATCATCGGCTTTGGTAATTCGTAAGTAAGTGGCCTAACCCGAGTACCCTTGCCTGCAGCTAAAATCATGGCTTTCATTTTTTTGCTTTCGTTGTTACTTTTTATGTTGCAAAAAGTATAGATTTTGATTGTTAAATAATGATGACGCTTGCTGTATGCACAAAAAAAGCGGCTCAAAAGCCGCTTTTAAAATCTTGCTTAATTTAAGATTTTTTACGATTTGAAAAACCTAATAACATTAAGCCTGCAGCTAGCATGCTAACTATTTCTGGCTCTGGCACTGGAGATACAACGGGTCTACCAATGGTGGCATTGCTAATTGAAAAAATAATATCGTTGTAATCTCTATCGCCGCCAAACGCAATATCCTCAAAACCAATCAGAATATTGTTGTTGCCGAGTTGTTCGTAAGCAGTGTGTGCCGTGTTGTCTGTATTGTTGCTAGCGGCACCACTTAAAAAAGTATTTAGTGTGTCATTGACAAAAAAGCTAAAACTAATGACTGTATCGGCTTCAAAATTTCCTAATGAGTAAGTAGTGCCAGCCAACGCAGTTTGATTATTGAACACGACGTTAGGTGAGCCTTGCACACTTAAATCGGTAGAAAAAGCAGCGGCTTTAGATAGAAAAGTTAAAATCACTTCGCCAGTTGTAGCGGCGTAAAGGCTTTGGGTTGATACGTTTGCTGCACCAGAAAAAGGGGTTTCTGCTGCTATTGATACAGTAGACGCCAGCGTTAAAGCGCAGGCTAGTACTAATTTACGGATATTCATTGATTAATCTCCAATAGATAAGTGAATACATATTTAAGCGACAAACTGTGATTTAAATGCGTAGCTTCACTTTGATATTGTGATTATATGATACGAATATTTAGGTTTTATGACTGGCATAGTCCGTTAAGCTTAGATTGGCCCGAATGGGCTATATAAATATTTCATCTATTTATAGTCCATCATTTTTACCGCGCATATTGTTACAAAGTGTAAAAAATGATAGCAATTTGTGTAAGAGAAAAATTGAGCGATTACCTATCGCTTCAATACACATTAATAGGCTTTTGAGTCTTTAAAAACCAGAAAAATAGTCTTGATAATAATATTAATATCTAAAGTCAGTGACCATTTTTTTAGATATTCCAAATCATAATCGATACGATTTTTCATACTTTCAACGGTTTTTGTTTCGCCTCGATAACCATTCACCTGTGCCCAGCCCGTAATACCTGGCTTAACTTTATGCCGAATCATGTAGCCTTTAATTAATTTGCGGTACATTTCATTATGCGTCACGGCATGCGGCCTTGGCCCAACCACGCTCATGCGGCCTTGTAGCACATTAATAAATTGTGGTAATTCATCTAATGATGTTTTACGGATTATCTGCCCAAAAGGTGTCACTCTTTTATCATTGAGGGTGGCTTGTGTGACGGTTACGCCATCTTCGGTCACTGTCATTGATCTAAATTTGTAAATAATAATTTGCTGGCCATCCAAACCGTAACGACGTTGCCTGAACAATATAGGCCCTTTAGAGCTTAACTTAACACCTATTGCAACCATAATCAGCACAGGTAACAGCAGCAGTAAAAGCATGCTGGCAATCACAATATCACTAGCCCGCTTAATCATGCCGTTAAAACCCGTAAACGGTGTTTCGCACATTGCAACTACTGGCATGCCATCAATTTCATCAATGCGGCCTTGAATTAAATCTGCCATAAAAAAATCAGGCACAAAGTAAATAGAAGCAGTCGTGTCTTTTAAATCATCTAGCAAAGCCATCATTTGCACATGCATCGATGGCGGCAAGGTAATATAAATCAGGTCAATTGAATTGCGCTTAACAAACTCGGCCATTTCATTCATCTGCCCCGTTAACGGCTGTTTGCTAGATATTGGATTGGGATTGTGTACCGAAAAATCGTCAAAATAGCCTTTTATTTCAATAGCTAGCTGGCTGTTATTTTGAATACGGCTATAAAGTTGCTGGCACAATTCATTGCGGCCAACAATGACTGCGGTTTTTTTAATATGCGTTAAATAATGCGTACTGGCTAAATATTGCCCAATAATCCAATGCATTAACACCAAGGCCAGCGGGGTAATCAGTACCCAAGCGGTGATCACTTGCTGCGAAAACATGGGCAGATATTCGGTGGCGTAGCCAAAAAATAATAAAATACCCACAATTAAAAACCATTGGCTCAATGTGGCTAATACATCTTTATAGATATTATTTTGGTTATGCCAAGACCCAGGAAAACTGAGCGCAAACACCATAATCGACAACACAATATAGTGCGAGCTCAGTTTGCCCTCAAACAGCAAAATAAAGCCAAATAGCAAGCCAATACTGAATACTGGATCAACCAGTATTTTAATCATTTGGTTAATACTTAACGATTTGCTAAAGCTAAGTTGTTGCTGAAATCTCACCATGCTTAAGTTATCTTTTTGTGTTTGTAAAATGCGGATAGCATTACAGACTAGCGGTTAAATGTGACATTGATGTGTAACGGTGATATTTGATACATTGTGCCAATGACACAATACTTAAAGCGCTATCTTTAAAACGCGGCGTGATAGGCGTTAATGGTTTTTTCGGCGATGTTTTTCCAGTTGTAGTGGCTGTTAATCCAAGCGCGCGCATGCATTTTGGCTTCTGGTAAAACAGTTTGTGCCGTGTGTTGAAGCATTAACTGTTTGATTTTCTGCACATTACCTAGCTCAAAATAACACTCTGCTTTTAATCCAACCTCAATATTGGCAGGAATATCACTGGCAATCACTGGCAAGCCAAAGCTCAGCGCTTCAAGCAACGAAATAGATAATCCCTCATGCGATGAGGGCAGCACAAACATGGCCGCATGTGTGTACAAACTACGCAGGGTATCGCCCTTTTGAAAACCAGTTAATATAATATTAGGGTTAGCTTTTGCAGCGTCCTGCAAAGATTGCAAATACGCATCTGGATGATCGGATTGACCGACCAATGCTAATTTATAACCATCCAAATTCGCTTCATTAAACGCTTGAATCAAATCTAAATGGCGCTTTTCTGGCACTAAACGGCTTACCAACAAAATATAGCGATTTTTTTGCAAGCCAAATTGGGTTAAGTAATCATCAGATACATCTAAGTTTGGCAATACAACGCCGTTGTGAATTAAATCTGCTTGCATGGCATGTTTGCGAGAGACCGTTTCGCGAATGCCGTTTGAAATGACAATGCGCGCATTTGAAAATCGCATACCAGCCCACTCGCCCAACAGTAAAACATGGCGCGCAATATAGCCCCATTTTTGACGGTTATAATCTGGGCCATGATGAGTAACGACTACGCGCAAGCCCAACACACGCGCTAATGGTGTTAATAGCGCAGGGCCCACTGCATGAATATGCAAAATATCTGGACGTTTAATTGCCGCATACAACACCCCTAAAAAGGTATGTAAAATCGCCTCAAACGCTTTAGAGTCAGGCGCCCACAGCTGCGTAAATCTTACGCCGCACCATGTTTTACCCGTGCTGGATTGTTGGTACGACGAACGAACCAGCACCTCTAAATCGCAACCTAAACTCACCAATAAAGGTGCTAAATGCTCTGCATGCGTTTCAATACCGCCCTGTACATCTGGAAATCCGCGCAAGCCTAGCATCATCACACGCAAAGGTTTTGTGGCACTTGGTTGGCCAGCGTATCCGCCCACATAGCCATAACGTTGCTGAAAACTAGCGTCTGTAATAAATGCCTGCATGTGAGATTGCAAACTGAAACCACCATTTGGATAAGTGGGTTTTAAATAAGTAGATTCCAGATGAAGTGCTAGCGCGCTGTTTTTTGCAGTATTTTTAAATAAAAAATAAATACCAAAAAAATGATACGAAATAAAATGAGCCAAAAAGCGATTGAATCGTGCTGCATGGTTAGCAAAAAAATTCACTTATTTGACCCTTTCAATCGCTCAATTTATAACCTTTTAAGAGCGTATAGAATGGATGAATCAAGTTGCGGGCTGATGAATAAAAGTCACATTTATATAGTCCGAACGGACTATATAAATGTGACTTTTAAATGCAATACATGACACATTAATGAAAAAAACCAAAGTATGCAGCTAGTCTTCCTGTATTGACATGCTAGCCAGATTCATACCAGCCACGGCTTTTGTTGACAATTGCCACAACCGATAACATCACAGGCACTTCTATTAATACGCCAACAACCGTTGCCAGCGCTGCGCCAGAATTAAAACCAAACAGCGCAATCGCAGTAGCAACCGCTAGCTCAAAGAAATTGGATGCGCCAATAAGCGCAGATGGCCCAGCAACACAATGGGCTACTTTCAATTTTTTGTTCAGCCAGTATGCCAGCATAGAATTAAAATAAACTTGAATGGTAATAGGCACAGCCAGCAAGGCAATAATGATAGGCTGCGCCAATATTTGTTGGCCCTGAAAACCAAACAGCAATACTAGCGTAGCCAGTAAGGCAAAAAGTGAATAAGGATGCAATTTTTTAAGCACTGAATCGAATGCTTGCTGACTTTTTAATATCAATACTTTGCGTAATATCTGGCTAATAATCACTGGCACTACAATAAACAGCAGCACCGATAAAAACAGGGTGTTCCAAGGCACTGTAATACTGGATAAACCCAGCAATAAAGCAACTAAAGGTGCAAAAGCAAACAACATAATTGCGTCGTTAATCGCTACTTGAGAAAGTGTGAATTTTGGTTCGCCGCCGCACAGGTTACTCCATACAAACACCATTGCCGTGCAGGGCGCAGCAGCCAGCAAAATAAGCCCTGCTATGTAGCTATCGATTTGGTCTACTGGTAAATAATCGACAAACAGATGGCGTATAAACACCCAAGCAAGCAACGCCATAGAAAATGGCTTAACCACCCAGTTAATAAATAGCGTAACGCCAATGCCTTTGCTATGTGCAAGTACTTCTTTCATGGCGCTAAAATCTATTTTTAGCAACATCGGGATAATCATCAGCCAGATTAAACCAGCGACGACCAAATTCACTTCTACAATTTTTACATCGCCAACAGACTGAAAAAAATGAGGAAAGAACTGACCAAGCGTGACGCCCACCACAATGCATGCCAGCACCCACCAAGTAAGGTGACGCTCAAAACTTGTGATGGCAGATTGGTTTGGTTGAGTGATTTGGTACATATACGCTTTTAAACGTTTAACTTGATACAGAAACTTAATAATTAGTTTATCGTGTTTTTTTAGCGCGTAAATGAAAAGATTGTGACAACTTCAAAACAGCACAACTCAGATGAGCCATTTAGCTCATGCTTACATAAGGACGCCCCTATTGATTTGCACCAACAAAGAGCGTCTGCATCTATTTGCTTACATGGCTTTGTAAAAAATATAGTCGGCTTGATACTTAACTGTCTTTTTTGCAGCTAAATTATCAGCACCACATGCATCAGTCGGCGCTGTTCCGCCTACTGTATTTAAACGCTGAATATAAGTAACGCCTGTCATTGCGCCAGCGCCCGTTGCTGGATTTGCTTGTACCAATTGTAATGGGATTGCGCCAGGATTCGGCGAAACCGCGAGTTGCTTACCTGTTACTTTAGAACCATCATTCGATTCCCAAGTTGGGCCAGCATAATACTTGCCGATAGGGGCTTTTTTGCCATCATACAATACGGCTACAGGGCCAACAAATGCCCATTCAAACGCGCCAGCCGCACTTGCTTTTACACGGCATTCGTAGGTTAAGTCGCCGATTCCGACTGAAGTTAATGCGACTTTATTGCCCGCAGGCACAGCGATGGCAGCAGGCACTACGGGAGCTTTCATTTCGGTCATGGTAGAGCAAGCAGTGATTAATACAGCTGCTGCAACACTCGTTAATGCAAATAATGGTTGGGTCATTACGTTTCCTTAAAGTAAAAAATAAAAAGTCAGCACTTACATTAAGCAACATACGTTCCCAGCCTCGTTTTAGATGCTTGATTTATCATGAGATAAACAATATTTTTATTATTAACAGTAGACCTATAATATAGTTATATTAATTGAATGTTTATTGGTGTATTTTTTGCTAGTTCTTAACTGAGGCCTAGGCATGAATTATCATTCATACGAAAGTAAAATTACTTACATCATCATTACCATCTTAATCTGCATCCAGATTGGGGTTTTTTTCGCTTTGCGCACGAATAATCATGCCGCTGTACAAGCCACTATTAAAGAGCAACTTACAACTGGCACCCATGTTTTTAATCGACTCATTGAGTTAAGAAGTCGACAGCTACAACAATCCGCAGAAATTTTATGTAGTGATTTTGGATTTAGAGAGTCTATCTCTACGCGTGACAAACCGACCATTGAATCGATGCTGGCGAATCATAGCGAGCGCGCCAATGCCAGCGTTTCAATATTAACCGATTTGAATCAGCAAGTAATTGCCACATCGCCAAACACTATTCAGCTAGATTCAAAGTTCATTCAACAAATTGCGCCTGGAGATTCTGCGAAAAAACTCATGCTCAATTTTATTCCGCTCAATTTATCGTCTCATCCACGCGTATACACCGATACTTTAGCAAAAGCCAAATCAGATGAAATTTATCAACTGATTAATACACAGATATTAAGCCCTCTTCATTCTGCCACGCTTACGTTAGGCTTTCCAATTGATAACGCCTACGCGCAAGAGCTAAAAACACTTATTGGCATGGAATTTTTATTTTTTTCTCAAGAAAACGGTATTTGGCAGCTACACGCAAGCACCATTAACGCGTTTGATGCGCAACTATTTACGCCGCTTAATTTGCATACCAAGCAAATCGATACAAAAACTGAACAGTACCTCAGCGCGCCTATCGTGCTGCAATCGACATCGAACAAAGTGGTCATCGCGGTAGCCGCCAAGCCAATGAGCAAACTCTTGCAACCATTTGTACAATTTGAAACGACGCTCGTTTATTTACTCATCATTACCGTATTACTATCAGCTATCGCTATTTATATGGTCACTAACAAAATGGTGCGCCCGTTAAACGATTTAGCACACCAAGACAACTTAACGGGCTTAGGTAATCGCCGACTTTTTACGATCACTTTGGGCAATGCAATTAAAGAACTAAATACGCTTAAAAAGCCGTTTTCGTTGATGATAATGGATTTAAATAAATTCAAATTAATTAATGACACGAAAGGGCATGACGCGGGAGACATTGTCTTGCAAGCAACCGCAACGCGCTTGAAAGAAACGCTGAGAGATTCCGATACATTGGTACGTTTAGGTGGTGACGAGTTTGCCGTTATCGTGCACGAAACCAATCAACAATCCATACAAGCCATTGCAGAAAAAATTAGTGTCGCTATCAGCCAGCCAATTCAGATTGGCGGTGATTTTGTTACAATCGGCGTGAGTATCGGCATTGCATTAGCGCCTTCCGACGCCACTACGCAGTTTGATATGATTAAAAAAGCAGATGAGGCGATGTATCGTGCAAAAATGCAGCATAAAAACTTTCAGTTTTACGCCAATATTTAACCATCTCTTCCGCTAGCCAGGTTCTTAATTCAGCAGATATTCAATTATAGAACAGATAGAAAAACGCCCAAACCTTAATAGATTATGGGCGTTTAAAATTAAGCGTCAAAATCGGGTTAAGTAATAAGCTAACCTTTAAACTTAATGCGCTATGTACGAATCAGAACGGTTGTGTATACCAATGTTTTGTAAACAAACAATAAAGTCTTTTTTATTCAGTTATTTAAAATAATTTAACTGAGTTATTGATCATAGATAGTAAACAAACTAAGCTGAAATGCTTAGTTGTTTACAAAGTTACATTATGAATTTTCTTAATATGCTTAATTTTTATAGTGTCTTTAAGCTCACACTAAACTAAAGTATTGCTTATACATTACAAATCCTACTCATAGCAGCAATCACTTGCAAGATTTTTTTTGAAGACCATATGCAGATGCAAGTTATGTAATCAAGAGCCGACTGACTCTTAAGGTCGGTCGGCTGGTCCGCTAGGTTTCCACTATCTGAATTATGGTGGAATTATTACGTTTAATTAATTAGTTAAGCGCCTACTGTAACTGATTGCATAACTTATTGGGCGAGCCAAAAGAATTGGATCATCTGATGTATTAATTCCTTCTGGTATCGATAGCGGATTAAACATAACTTTCTGCTCTTCTTGTTTACTATTTGGTACTGAAGTTTTTAATGTCAGCACTCCAAGTTCAACTACTCTGCGAGAATCGGGCCAAACAACAGTTGAATCATTGGTCGCATCTCCTTCATCAGCCATTTGTAAAGCAAGTCGGTATTTAACCTCAGATTTATTTAATCTAGAAACAATTTCATCCATTAGATAGTTCGGTTGCGCCCTCATGGCTTCCTCTTCACCAATTGTTTGCAATCCAGCTATGGGGGTAATTTGATATCGTCCATATTGCACTAAACCTTTACTGTTCGTAAATTTAAATGCGTTTACTCCATAAAAGGGCATAGTCGCAAAACTTGCATAAGAGGGTCTTTTTGACAAGAATTTTACTGCCGCTGGGTGCGTACCAAGAAATGTATCTATAGGTGTTGGCTTCGCTACTTGAGGGCCACTTTCTGCGGCGGCATTAAGCAATTCAAGAAACTCTTCTGGAGTAGAGGCTAGAAAGCTATTAATTGAAATACTTACGATATCAGTACTTGTACCATCAGGCAAAGTGAAGCGAATTGCAATACCTTTAGGATTTGCATTTGGGTTTGCATCCGAGATATCAGGTATCCCAGTACCATTTGAAAAACGAACAACTATATTGCTAGTTTTAGTTTGCAAATGAGCTGCTTTTGAAATACTAGATGCTAAAGGTGATGGTGTAAAAACCCCCTCAGCCATTACTCCTTTTGCATGATTTGCTCTGTATCCCTTATGTGGGCCATTAGCTAGTTTAGTAAATGAATCAACCAGTTGTTCAGTTACAGGTTTTCCATCTGCAAAGCAGATATTAGAAGCTAGTAATAATGATCCTGTAATTAAAATAGTAGTTTTTAGTTTAAATAGATACTTCATATTACCTCCTATAAGTACAATTTGTAAAAAACACAATTAATTTTATGAGTGAGTTGCTTGCTGGAATAGATACAAATTTTAAGTTACTTAGGGCCACATTTTTTGTGTAGTCCATTCACAGCGAGTTTGTGAGTCCCTTAAAACAGTATCTAAGCATTTAGCTGATCGAGTGTTTCCTCAGTAG
The DNA here is from genome assembly GCA_021732365.1 of Methylotenera sp. Taxonomy (GTDB): domain Bacteria; phylum Pseudomonadota; class Gammaproteobacteria; order Burkholderiales; family Methylophilaceae; genus Methylotenera_A. The sequence continues at coordinate 344,987 of JAKFVD010000017.1, forward strand.
TCCATAACGCATTAGCTATAAATCTGTAATTTATAATTGCTGCCAAATATCCATCGCCTTCAGGTGCTCTTGGTCCAGCTGTTGCGTCTCGTACTACAACAACTTCATAACCTTGCTCCAGAAACTCTCGCAGATGGGATTCAACACACAAGTTGGCAGCCATGCCAGCGAGAATTATTTGTGAAACTCCTTTTTTTCTAAGTTGTAAAGATAGGTCATTTGTTTCTGGCCCATAGATTTTATGAGGTGAAGCAATAATTGTTTTTCCATCTAATATGTACTTTTTAAGTCTTGGAAGAAAGTCTGCTCCAGAGTTCTCAAAACCTTCTAAAGTCAGTGATCCTTTACGATCAAACATACCAATTTTATGCATTAACTTTTCTAAACCACCACCAAAATTCCATTCATGATCTTGTGGATAGTAATAGTGAGGTGAAACAGCGACTGTAATACCAGCTTTTTTTGACGAAGCAAAGAGACTTTCAATATTCTCAACAGTATTATTTTCAGTAATACTTTCACCAAAAAATGGCCATGTCACGCCTTCTGGACTTAAAAAATCAATCTGAGGATCTATTACAACTAGTGCTGCTCTTTTTAAATCTAACTTAAAATTTGTATTCGGCAACGAAGGGCTTATTGGATCGGCATATATGTTATTAATTTTTGGGTTGCTCATGATGTTTTCCTATTTAGTTTCTCACTAATTAGTTAGCGATTGGTGCTATATTAAGTATTTTCTTATTGTCACTATTGACTAAACGGTCTGACTTTTTGACTATTCGTACACAAATGGACTTATTATCTAACTTCTTTGAAAACATTCACTTAAGTGGGCATTTCTTCTATGGAGGAAAACTTCATGGAACTTATGAACTAAACAAACCGCCCGGCACTACATTCATTCATATTATTTCGGAGGGCGGTATTGATTTAGTAAGAACAGGATATTCAAATATAGCTGTAAATAATCCAAGCGTACTTCTGTGTCCAATTACTTGTAAATATAAACTCAGATCAAACAAATTTTCTGGCTCAAACATCATTACAGCTTCTTTTGATTTCGGCGAGCAAATGGGAAACTCATTTCCATTAGGGATTCATGAAACAATCATATTCGAGCTATCTGAGTTAATTAATATTAATCCTATAATTGATGCAATTATAGATGAGTTTAACAAGCATGATTCTGGCAGGTCTAAAGCACTTAACTTACTTTTTGAATATGTTCTAATATTACTCATTAGAAATGCGGTTGATAAAAATAAGATTCATAAAGGGGTTTTGTTCGCGATGCTAAAAACGAAACTCGCTCCTGCTCTAAATGCAATTCATGACTCTCCAGATAAAAATTGGACGATTGATAACCTTGCTCAACTAGTTAATATGTCTAGAACAAAATTCTCAGAGTTTTTTTTAGGATCTGTTGGTGTAACGCCGATTGGCTATTTAACCTCTTGGCGAATGAAACGTGCACAAGAGATGCTACTTGAAGATATACAAATAAAAGTCATTGCCTCTTCTGTGGGTTATGGCTCTCAGGCAGCATTTACAAGAGCGTTTTTGAGAGAGTTTGGACAGCCGCCATCTGAATGGTGCACAATGGCCAAGGTATCCAATACTTCATATTGATTCTCTAATTACAATGTAGCCTGCAAAGAATTATCAATTCTTTTTTTTCTGAATCCCGATGATATTAATCATATATTAACGCTACAAAAAATGGCCCTGGATTGGAATTTTTCCCTAAGATTTAAACCCACTCCTAAGTTGAGAAATCTTCTGCCATTAAAAATCATAGGCGCTTCGAGTGGTCTTTAGTTGCCACTAAGGCTCACTACTTTACCGCTTGCAGCCGAATGCAAAATCGCCTCTATCAGTTCACAGTTAGCTTTGGCATCTGCAAACGATAATAATGGTGCTTTGTCTGATAACACACAGTCACTAAAATGTTCAATTTCCAAATTAAAGTGATTTGCGGCAAGCAGTCTTTCTTCAATGATTTTGCCATCTTCAGTCCACCATGAAATTACTGGCTCATCACTAGGCAATTGCCACGTGTTGTGACATTTAATAACGCCTTTTGTCCCAACAATGGTGTATTCAGATTGCCTAGTGCGCTCAAAGCTCACATCGAACTGGGAAAATTTTCCATCGCCGTAGTTGATAATACCAGTAGTGGTAACATCTGCGCCGCTTTCAGAATAATCTGCCATCGCTAATACAGATTTAGGCAATTCGTTAAACCACATACGAGAGGTGTGAACTGCATAAGGGCCGATATCCCACATTGCACCACCGCCTTTACTCACAGTTTCAGCTAAGCGGTAAATTCGGGAGGGTCTCATCATGAATGAAAAGCTGGCATGTGTATTACGAACTTCGCCGATTACACCTGAATCAACAATCTCCCTTACCCTTGAATGTTGCGGATGAAAACGGTACATAAAGCCTTCCATCACTTTAATATTATGTACTTTTGCTGCCCTCTCAATTAACTTAATATCAGTGACTGTAAGCGCCATTGGTTTTTCAATTAGCACATGCTTACCATGCTCAATTGCACGCAATGCCCACTCTGCATGTTCGTGATTTGATAGCGGTATATAGACGGCATGCACATTACTATCTTGTAACAGCGACTGCAAATTATCGTAAGTTGCAACATTTTGCACATTCGGTGCATAGCTAGCAATAGATTCTGCTGAAGCATTTTTGCGACGACTAGCAATTGCAACAAGTTGCGAATTTCGAGCCTCTACTATAGCTGGCATCAAACGCTCATTGACTCTAGCTGCCCCTAATATGCCCCAATTCAATTTTTTGACTGAGGATTCGTTTTGCTCACTCATTTAATCAAACCTTATTATTTTTCTCAAACTATATTAAATATAGCGTTAGTCTTCTAATTTTATTTGCTAGTAACTTCATTATTGCAATCGCTACTGCCCAAGCAAATACCCAAGAGTACATCCAGTCCAAGTATCCAAAAGCATTTAAAGGAATATGTATTAACATGAACAACGCACTTGTGAAAAATGTAACTATTCCTGTGGTAAGTACAATGTTAACTGACTTGCTAACTTTTAATTTGCGTTTCATTTCTCTGTGCTTTTGAGGGGAGACTCTCCCCTCTTAAAGTTCAAATTATAAAAGGTGGCTTAAGCTTTCAGGACCGAATACCTCTCGTTCAATGTTGGCTGGATTTACACCAAGCCCAAGTAGAGTTTTCCATTGATCATCCATGAATGCTGTAGGCCCGCAAATGAAAAACTTACCTTTTAAAGTGTCTTCATCTAAAATATTTGGCAAATTCATTTTCCCTTGTATAAATTCGTCACTTTCACTATCACTTAAATAAACTGCAGTTTGTAAATTCTCCAAGGCAAATTTAGCGTCTCTAATTTCATCATAGTGTGCCAAAGTTTTTTCCGACCTGGCAGCATGTACAAATGCTACTTTACGCGAAGCTTTTTGTTTGACCAATGTATTCAATATAGACAACATTGGTGTGATACCAACCCCAGCTGAAATTAGAGTGATTGGCGAATTCTCTGACAGTATTGGCACAAATGTTCCATATGGATGACTTACATCTAATACACTACCTTCCCTTACATGCTGATGAATCCACTTTGAGAATTTACCTTCAGGCTTAAATTCATCCCCCTTTTCACGTTTGACAGTAATTCGATAGTAGCCTGCATTTTCAGCATCGGAAAGACTATATTGACGTATTTGTCTAAGTTTTAGCTCTTCTAAATATGCAGCGATACTAATGTATTGGCCAGCTTTAAATTTTGGCAATTCTCCCTCGCTATTTGGAACTAAAATGATTGAAACAATATCATCTGATATGTGTTCTTTTTTAGCTACCTTCATTTTTAGCCATTGTTTTTCGGCGTTGCCATTAGGCTCATATAGTCTGGCTTCTGTGGCTATTAACTCCCCAGCTAACAGCCAGTAAGCCTCATCCCACGCAGAAATTAAATCTGGTACAGCAGCGTCCCCAAGAACTTCTTTGATGGCTCCCAATAAGTATTTACCTACTATCGGGTAATGTGACGGCAAGATTCCAATAGAAACATGTTTATGTACAATTCGCTCTAAAACAGGTGCTAGTGCGGCACTGTTTTCAATGTTAGCAGCATATGCAAAAACAGCCGAAGCAAGTGATTGTTGCTGAGAACCATTGGCTTGATTGCCCTGATTAAACAAATTATTAAGTTCTGGATGCGCATCCAGCATAGTTTTATAAAACACTGTGGTGATTGCTAACCCGTGTTGCCGCAGTACGGGAACACTAGCATCGATATATGGTTTTGCTGAAGCTGAAAGCATTATTACCTCCTTAAGTAGCATTTAAAATGCTACATTTATAATTAAAAAAAATCGGGTTTTAATCCGAATTTATAACTAAGCATGATATGAGTATCTTCATCATTACGACATTTGTTCTTGCTTCAAGCATATCCAATAATCTGGATTTATTCACTTACCTTTAAAAAACTTAAAGCCCTCTATCAAATTTTTAGATTTACTCTAACTTTTAATTGTATGTAGCAATTGAACTGGATCATAATGAATTAAGTTAGATAATAAAATTAAAAAAAATAAAACCACAGAGCCAAATTAACAATAATCAACTAGGCCATAACACTCAATATATTTTGCTTAAAATCCACTAAATTAAATGATTGAGCTTTACTCGTTTTGTTTGCAAATAGGTTGAGTTAAAAATATTTTCTTTAACAATTAGTGGTAGTTGCTTTGATACAGTGACATCTAGCTTAGATAGTGACAAAGCTTTCAGTGGATTATTTGTTAAAAGGTGAATAGATCTTATATTAAAACTATGAATAATTTCACTTGCCACTAGATATGACCGACCATCCACAGGAAAACCTAGAGCAATATTTGCCTCTACCGTGTCTAAACCACACTCTTGTAAGTGATAAGCTTTTATTTTATTTGCAAGGCCGATTCCTCTACCTTCATGGTCTCTTATATAGACTACAAGACCTAACCCTTCTTTATTGATTCTAATTAAAGATTGAATAAGTTGCTCACCACAATCACATCGTAATGATGAAAAAATATCCCCAGTTACGCACTCTGAGTGAACTCTAGTTAGTACATTTTCGCCATTCTCTACATCACCTTTTGTTAAAGCGATGTGTTCAATATTGGTATTAACATCTTTTAATATATGGATTCGAAACTCTCCATAATTTGTAGGTAATAATGAGTTAGATATATTAATTAGATTGCACATATGTAAGTTTTAATTAAAGTCAATTTCCATTTTTTATTCGAGTTATAAATTTCACCACCGCTGATACCATTCAAACTGGAAAAAGTAATTTCCCTATATTATTTAGTAACATACCTACAATATATATGCTTTTGCGTATAATATTTAAGTACCATAATTTATGAATTGAACTATGCCATGGCTAGATACGATGAAAAAAAATATATAACGTTAAGTAAGACCGAATCAAAATCAATTCATGTACAAATTTATACAAGATTTAAAGAGTCAATTGAAAGCAACGTATTAAAAAACGGTGACCGAGTACCATCATCAAGATCACTTGCTAGTGAGTTAAACGTTTCAAGAGGTACAGTGGAAAGCGCTTACTCAATGCTGTTGGGTGAAGGAGTTTTCATATCAAAAGGACAGGCAGGAACATTTGTAAATGTACCTCAAGCACTAATAAATAATATCAAAGACCCTCTTCAAAAAAGTAAAGCTATAACATCAAAAAATCCAAACCAAACAGCAAACAACTGCTCACATGTTTTCTTACCTGGATGCCCTGCATATGACGCTTTTCCTCGAAAAATTTGGTCTAGATTAGCGTCGAATAGAATGCGTGGATTTTCTGCAAATGAGATGTCATATAACGACCCTATGGGCTATTTACCACTTAGAGAGTCAATTGCATCATATTTGCGAATATCTAGAGGGGTTGCATGTGATACAGAGCAAGTTGTTATTACAAATGGATACCAAGGTGCACTAGATTTAATTTGTAAAACATTAAAACTAACTGGTGAAAATGTTTGGATGGAAGACCCGGGCTATATTTTCGCAACTAAACTATTAGAGGACATAGGTGCTAAGATAGTAAGAGTTCCAGTAGATGAAGACGGAATGATTGTGTCTTTCGGTGTTAAAAATGCAGGTAGCGCTAAGCTAGCTATTGTTACCCCCTCTCACCATAGTCCATTAGGTATGACGTTATCTTGGTCTAGAAGAACTGAATTATTAGAATGGGCTAGCATCAGAGACTCTTGGATAGTAGAAGATGACTATGATGGTGAATATAGATACTCAGGCTATCCACTACCCTCACTCAAAAGTCTAGATCAATATGATCGAGTGATTTATGCAGGCTCATTTAGCAAAACACTTTTCCCGTCGTTGAGATTAGGCTATGTAGTCATACCGCAAAAATTAGTGGATGAATTTACAAAAAAACTATACTTACTAAGAGCAAACTATTCATTCAAAGCGCAATTGATTGTTAATGACTTCATTGCTGAAGGACACTTTTCTAAGCATTTAAATAAAATGCGGGGATTGTATGCAGAGAGACGTGAGCTAACAAGCCAGTGCTTAACGGAGATTTTAGGGGAAAGAATAAATATCACAGCCAATAAAAATGGTATGCATTTTGTTGCTAAACTACATGCTAACGATTCTGATGTAGATATATCGAAAGCATTTAATGAACTTGGTCATGGAATTCATCCACTATCCAATTGGACATCCGATCCCAATCAAAAAGGATTAATTATTGGGTTCACCAATGTAATTAATAAAAAAACGGCAGAGTTGGCTGCAATTGGACTGCGTGATTGTTTTGTTAGATAGATGCTGATTCATAATTCTAGTTAATAAACTTTTATAGTACGAACGCATAAACAAAAAACAAACATAGCTTAAAGTTTACTTAAAAACAAAGATCTTTCTCAAGCATCCAATATACCAACTGTTAATACTGTTTTAGCCATTCTAGCGCAACAGAATCTAAATCACTAAACGCGCGTTTGAGTGCCTCCTCTCGTGCCTCTTGATCGGAAAATTGTAATGGCTGCGCGTCAACAAAGTACGGGTTCTCAACACCCAAAAAGTAAAACGGTGATCGAAGTGCAGGTGTTAGCGCGTCTAAATGTGACCATGGGCTAAGACCTGGTCTTAAATCAGCACCTCTTGTTGTGATGAAAATAACTTTTTTACGATTCAAATTACCAGAAGTTGTTCCGTCGTCATTAAAGTTATAGGTAAGATTAGTACGTACTAAGTTATCGATAAAAGCCTTGAAGGTAGAGGGCATAGAAAAGTTGTACATTGGCATTGCAAATACAAGAATATCTGACATTAATACTCGAGCACATAAGGCATCAGAATATTCCAGCTCCTTTTTCATAGCATCTGTCCTTTCTGATGCTGGCGTATAAGTAGCTTTTGCAAACTCACCTGTTACATGTGGCGGGGTGTCGACTGATAGATCAAGATAGTCCACAACTAGATTTGGTATTTTTTTTTCTAGCAAATCAACATAGTAAGCTGACAACATTCTTGAGTTAGATTTAACACCCTTAGGGCTACTATCTACATGCATAAGTCTCATTTATGTGGTTCCTTTCAGAATGGTTTAAAGTGAATCAAGTATAGATTCCAATACGAGAATTAATCAGTGCCAAGAATAGTTGGATTAAGTGAGCCATAGAGTTTGCTAAGGCTAACTTAATTCTTAACTGGATTTTAAAGCTGATATCTTTAGGTGAAACGTAAAAGGCTGCTGCTTGTTTAGATTGACTTAGTAAGAGCTTGGGTCATACAAAGCATTACGTTTCAAAACTTTTTTCACATTAATAATTCCGCACCTTTAATGATTTTTGTGTTCGTTCTAATCACTAAATTAATTAGCCTCTTACTTTTTTACTTTTCTTCATCATTGAATGCTGTTGTGATCCTAGCAAACTCGATTGAGTTTACTAGGCCGTTTGAATCGCCGTTTCTATCCATAATGCTAAGAATTGTTTGTCCAAGTGGGTTACCAGCTCCTAGCGTGCTACTTATTCCTTTTAAAAGCTCATCATGTGAAATTGATCCGTCTTGATTAACATCAAGCCCTGAGTGTATTTGATTTTTTTCTTCATTAGTTGCGCCAAAATTCAAAAGAAGTTTATCTAAATCATCTTTAGAAATACTTTTTTTATATTCAACTGCACCATTAATGTTATTGGAGTTTTCACTCTGACTTTGAGAGGTTAATGGCTTACTCATTTGTCTTAATGAAACTGAAATTCCATTGTTGGAAAAATTGGCTAGTGCCTTAGCATCTTGACTCAAGGTTACTTTTGTAGATGTCGACGAAATAACTTTTGAACCCTCACCTGAAATGCTGCTTACTTGCCCCTTTGCTAATGAAGGTAGATAGTTGGTAGTTCCGATTGAGCTTATATTAGACATAAGTACCATTTCATAAAAAAGATATTAATCGATGCTATTTAATTCACACATTGCTTGAAGTGAATCCTGAATTCACTTCTATCTTCAAAAATAATATGCAGCACGCTCATCAACGGCATTTCAAGTTAGAAGCATTTATATTGAATTAGCTGGATACAATTGATGGTAGGATTGCATCAAATTAATGAGTTATTTTTTATATTATATAAATATTTACCTTCGCTACAGAGCCATGTTTTATCAGAGTGAATAGTCCATCCTCGACTAAAAGGCTTTTTTCTAGTCTTGAATTCAATTTGGAAAGCAGGCATTTACATTAATTCTAATATTGATAGTTTTATTCAAAACCCTAAATCATATTTGTTTGAGTGTCTCCTCACCATTGAAGATGGTTAGCCTATCGCCCCATTAAATCCATGGGACGATAAAGCATTGATATATTTGTCTAACTCTCAATTAACCTAATGCCAGAACTATTCAGAATATCGCTTTAGATAGCGTTTCATTAGTTAGAAACTGCATAAAATTTACTGTTAGGTATGGCTGCATATGTAACTCGCCCTGCCGAAACAGTTTTCAGCACATTCCAAAGCATGATAATCATGCCAGTTACGTACAATCCTCCCCCTAACATACGTGTAACATAATAAGGGTGCATTGCTTTCACGCTCTCCACAAACGTATATGTTAATGTACCGTCATTATTCAGCGCGCCCCACATCAACCCTGCTGTTACGCCAGAAATCCACATTGCTGTGATATACATAACGATACCGATCGTAGCCAACCAAAAATGGATCTCAATCGCCCTAATACTATGCATTTGTTTCAGACCATATAAGCGTGGAACCAAGTAGTATATAGCCCCAATTGCAATGAAGCCAACCCAACCTAATGCACCAGAATGTACGTGCCCAATAGTCCAATCGGTGTAATGAGAAAGTGCGTTTACTGATTTTATGGCCATCATAGGGCCTTCAAACGTACTCATACCATAGAAAGAAATAGAGACGATTAGGAAACGTAGAATCGGGTCATCACGTAGTTTATGCCAGGCACCAGACATAGTCATCATGCCGTTAATCATCCCACCCCAGCTAGGAGCTAGTAAAATCAAAGATAACACCATGCCGACTGATTGAGTCCAATCGGGTAAAGCAGTGTAATGTAAATGGTGGGATCCAGCCCACATATACGTGAAGATTAGTCCCCAAAAATGCACAATGGATAAGCGGTATGAATATATTGGACGTTGCGCTTGCTTTGGTACGAAGTAATACATTATTCCCAAAAAGCCAGCAGTTAAAATGAAACCAACTACATTATGGCCGTACCACCATTGAACCATCGCGTCTTGCACGCCAGCATAAACTGAATAAGATTTCGTGAACTCAGCAGGAATAACCATACTGTTAACCGTGTGAAGTATAGCGACAACGATAATAAAAGCCCCATAGAACCAGTTTGCCACATAAATATGTCGTATATTACGTGCTACAACGGTGCCAAAAAATACAAACGCATACATAACCCATACAACAAGTAGCAATAGATCAATAGGCCATTCGAACTCTGCATACTCTTTGGCTTGTGTATATCCTAAAGGGAGTGAGATTAACCCTGCAACCAGTACAGCTTGATATCCCCAAAAAGTATACCTAGATAGCAGTGGAAATCTTAATCTCGTTTGTCCGGTTCGCTGGACGATGTAATAAGAGGTGGCGAATAATGCACAACCACCAAATGCAAAAATCACTAAGTTTGTGTGGAGAGGTCTAAGCCTCCCAAAGCTTAACCAAGGAATACCCATGTTTAAATCTGGGAACACTAATTCTGTGGCGATAAATAAGCCAGTCAACATTCCTATCACACCCCATATTACGGCCATGATAGTAAAACATCTTACGGCATAGTCATCGTAATATTGTGGCTTAACACTTGTATTGTTCATAAAATATATCCGGCTTTCTTAATACAAAATAATCATTCAGAAGCAAGTTCTGGTTTTAAATATGACCGCTGGTAATGCACTGTAAAAGCCTCAAAAGCTTTCAGTGCTAATTTAGGATCATGACCTTGTTTCACTAAGAAGCTATCAAAGCCGCATCTGGCTAGATAATGAATAGTGTCGATCAAAACATCACCCATTGCCCTAAGCTCTCCTCTCCATCCATATTGATTCCTGAGGAGTTGGGCTAATGAATAGCCTCTTCCGTCTGTGTAATTTGGAAAATCGATTGCAATAAATTCAATTCCAAGCAGCAAATCATCGTGCAGAAACTCATTTGGCAGATTAGAAAGATCGGAATCTGATGATATTAAAATCGCTATTGGATATTTTGCTAATTGAAACTCATCAATGTTTTGCTTCCAAGTATCGAATTTAACTATCCAGTGGCTATCATGAGGTGGAATAGATTGGGTTGTAGCATCAAAAAGACGCCAGATATCCAACTCCAATCTTCCATTTTTAATTAAGCGCACATGATTACTGACCACCAATCACCTCCTTATGTTTTATTGGTTGGGTCAACGTTGGGTCAGAGTACACATCAGATTTAAATGGCTCTATTCCGAGCCTATCAACAACATCTATAAATCTTTCTTCATCACTGTCCCGGAGTCTTATATAGGTTTTGATGAGAACAGAAATTACTTGTGGGATTTGATCTCGTGCGAAAGATGGTCCTATTACTCGCCCAATTGCAGCACCGCCGCTACTAAAATCTTTGTTAGAATTGTTTTTTTGATTTGCGCCACTTTGCCTACCACCAATAGTGATTTGATACCATTCTTCACCAGCTTTATCGACACCTAATATACCTATATGCCCAATATGATGATGTCCACAGGCATTAACACATCCTGACAGATTTAAATCTAACTCTCCAATTTCATGAACAAAATCTAAATCATCAAAGCGTTGTTGTATGGCCGCGGCAACAGGGATAGATACTGCATTTGCTAAGCTGCAATAATCCCCCCCTGGGCAGGAAATAATATTTGTGATGAGACCAATATTTGGCGTTGCAAGGTTAAGTAAATCTAACTCTTGCCATAGTAGATATAAGTTTCTCTTTTCCACATCAGCTAATATCAAATTTTGCTCATGAGAAACACGTAACTCTCCAAAACCATATTTCTCAGACATATCAGCCAAAGCATCCATCTGATCCGCAGTAATATCTCCAGGCGGTACACCGCTGACTTTAAGAGAAACTGTGACAGATGCATAACCTTGTACTTTGTGGCTGTGAACATTTGTACGTAGCCAACGATTAAACTTTTGGTTTTCCTTACAATTTTTGATAGAGTCATAATCACTTAATGAACAGTCATATTGCGGCCAACTAAATCGATTGGATATTTCTTGTACTTGTTCAAGTGTAACTTTGTCAGGACCATTTTTGATAAGGTCCCATTGTTGATTAACTTGTTGAGTAAAGACTTCAGGAGTTATATCTTTGACTAGAATTTTGATGCGCGCTTTATACTTATTATCACGCCTACCATGCAAATTGTAGACACGTAAAATTGCCTGCAAATAAGTTAACAAATCACTCCATGGCACAAATGGATTGATTAGCTTACCTACTATTGGCGTTCTACCTAACCCTCCGCCAACCCATATCTTAAATCCGACCCCCTTACTTTCCCGGACTGCTTGCAATCCAATATCATGCACACCGACCGCCGCTCGATCTTTAACAGCACCACTTACAGCAATTTTAAATTTACGTGGCAGAAAGGCAAACTCAGGATGAAGCATAGACCACTGTCTAATGATTTCGCACCAAATAAGTGGATTAACAATTTCATCTGATGCCACTCCGGCAAAATGATCTGTAGTTGTATTGCGAATACAGTTGCCGCTAGTTTGGATCGCGTGCATTTGAACAGTTGCCAGCTTGGCAAGGATTTCAGGTACATCTTTTAATACGGGCCAGTTGAATTGAATATTTTGTCTAGTACTAAAGTGACCATATCCCTTGTCCCAACGTCTAGCAATATAGGCCAAAGTACGTAACTGCTCTGAAACAAGCATGCCATAAGGAATGGCAACTCGAAGCATAGGTGCATGACGCTGAATATACAGTCCATTTTGAAGTCTTAATACTCTAAAATCATCATCACTCAAGCTACCATTTAGAAAGCGTTGAGTTTGATCTTTGAACTGCGCTACACGTTGCTCAACTAGTCTCTGATCAACTTCGCTATATATATACATATTAATAATCCAATCACAGGCAATTTAAATTGCCTTTTTGATGATTAGGAAGATTAATATTTAAGCGAGGTTAAAAACAGAATCAGTTGACTAAATAAAAACCATATCAGAATTATACTGTCTACTCAGGCACTAAGTTTCGAACAACTGCACCTAGTGTTGACAATGATGCCTCTATTCGGTCATCCCAAATGTGACCATAGTTCAGCCGGATGTAGCCTGTAAACTCTTTTTTAGCAGAAAAAATAGGCCCAGGTGCGATACTAATACCGCTTTCAATTGCAGTTTTATGCACCTCTAAAGCATTGACCCCATCGGGTAACTTCAACCATAAGAAATATCCACCCTGAGGCACCGTAAGCCGCGTTTCCTCCGGAAAATATCGCGCAATTGCTTCAGTAAATTTAATTTGATTAATTAAAAGTGTATGACGCAGGCTTCGAAGGTGCCTGTCATACCCACCTTTTTGCAGATATTTTGCTAATGCAGCTTGCACTGGTGTTGAAGTCGATAAAGCTGTAGTGAGTTTTAGGCGCTCTATATCCTTGACATAACGGTTTGTTGCAACCCAACCCACTCTATAGCCTGGAGCAAGGCATTTTGAAAAGGATGAGCAGTGCATAATCAATCCCTCAGTATCATAAGCTTTAGCTGGAGTAGGACGCTTATCTCCGAAATACAATTCGCCATATACATCATCTTCAATTAAAGGTAGCTTGTATTTGGTTATCAAGGCCACTAATGCCTTTTTCTTCTCATCTGAAAGTAGGCAGCCTAGTGGATTCTGGAAATTAGTCATTAACCAACATACTTTAGGCTTATGCAACTCAATTGCCATTTCCATAGCATCTAGGTCAATACCCTCACGTGGATGACTTGGTATCTCAATAGCATTTAACCCTATCCGCTCTATGGATTGCAATGCTGCATAAAAGGTAGGCGATTCAATAAGTACCGTATCGCCAGGCCTCGTTACAGCTGCTAAACAAAGATTTAATGCTTCTAGTGCCCCATTTGTAATAATGATTTCATCCGCAGGCACATGTAAGCCGTCAATCATGTAGCGCAATGCGATTTGGCGCCGTAAATTAGCATCTCCTGTACTGAGATTATCAATGCTACTCCAAGGATCCATAATTTGCACACTTGATGCCATGGTGCGCGCCAAGTTATTCAATGGAAATAGCAATGGACTCGGAAAGGCGGAACCAAGCGGAATGACATTTTTCTGTTTAATTGACTCAAGCACTTCAAATACGAGCTCACTTATATCTACTTGTGTCACCTTCTCACTAACTTGAACAACTGGATCTGGTAACGAAAGAATGGTTTTTGACTGCTGACCAGAGACAAAATACCCGGAACGCTCTCTGGCACTGATTAACCCCCTCGCTTCTAGAAGGTAATGTAATGGTCTAGTTTAACGCAACACTTTCTTAGAGGTTATAATCAACTTTAAGAGGTGTAAAATGAGTCAAACAAGACGTGTATTATCTACAGAATTTAAGCAAGAATGTGTCAATCTCGTCGTCA
>JAKFVD010000016.1:0-116958 GCA_021732365.1 Methylotenera sp.
TGCAAATAAACCAAAAAAGGAGGTGAATAAAAGTGATCTTAAATTAACTTTAGAGATAGAATAAACAGCTCAAGGGTGGGTCAATATTCGATGCATTTGGTGGGTCAAATTTAGATGCAATTTAACACCACAGCCCTTTAAATCCTTTATTTAGGCGATTGGCCCGTTCACACGTTTCTTTGTTCCAACGCTTAAGATGTCTAGCATCTAAATCAGATCGTTCTCTGCGCTGGCGTTCAACAATCCGGCCCTTCTGAAACGCGAGCGTTGCTACCTGCTTCTGGTGAGCAGTTTCAGCTTTTGAGATATGGTTGCGCAGCATATCGGTCATGCGGCTGGCAATCATGGTCTTTGCCTGTTCAGTTGATGGAAGTTCGTCGACTTCACCTAACTTAGCGCGAACCTCTTTCGTCTTTACCCCTACCCATTTTGAAACAGCATAGACCTCACCCTGAAAATCCACCGCGACATGGCCGCGCCGATCACCTCGCGCGAGTGTGTACCCACGCGCCTGAAGTGATTGTGCGAAAGACTTGTTGGAGTCCGAACTTGCCCAGCATTCTTGAAACAACGATTTTAAGGCTTTTGGGTCTTGTTTTGCGCGCTTGGCCTGTTCCCATTCGACACGGGTAAAATTCCGGGGATCACGCTCGCGGCTGTTCACCAGACCGCGAGGCATTTGCCAACCATTTATAAGGTACAGATCACGCGAAACTTCCCGCAGCTTCAATTTGAAGTGCGGCATATTGATTGCCTTCATCTGTTCGGTATCAATCCGCGACCACACTACGTGTGCGTGTCGACGCCCATTTTTTTCATGAAAGACGACAGCACGGGGCTGACCTTCCAAACCAAGGCTTTTTTCAGCATCCTCGATTGCTGCTTCAAAAGTTTTGACAGGGACACGCTCATCTTCTGGCGGATTCAAACTCAGAGAAAACAGAAATTGCTTCGCCCGAGTTCCCCGGCTGACAGCATAAATTTCATGCAGCGCAGCATGAAGATCGTCGGAAAGGAAGCCCCGTAACTCATGAACCTCTACGTGTTCATTGTCGTGCATCTTTAGGAGATGGGTGGCAAGCTGCTTGCTGCCACCCCGTTGACTTCCTTTGAGAATCAAGACGGTTACCCCATGCCAAGTCCTAGGGCGGTGATCAGATGATCTTTCATCCACTGCACATCCCGACAGGCAATCTGAATAGCTTTTTCAGTTTCTGGAGTTACAGGCAAAGAGCCTGTGTTTGCAGCTTTGGCAAGCTGGTTAAGGTTATTTGCCAACCTTGCCCTGCCCAATTCACCCAGAAGCTGGGCAAGGGCTTTGTCGTCCTTTACGGGCATACGGGACTTGCGCCGCTGGCTTGTCCCGTCCCCCAGAAGCTTAGTACGGATAAATGCCCCAAGAGGCGTAGACCCAGCTTCGCGCTTAAGAGTGGCTTTTTCTTGAGTCGTGAGGCGTATTGAGAACGGGGCTGGCTTTTCTAAGGCTTTAGCCCGGATAGCGTTATGTTCGGCAGCATCTTTGAATTCCCCGGAAATCGGCGGGCGGTCAAGCGGGTTCATGATGACACCCCCTTAGCCGATGGTTTTTTAGGGGGATTGAGGCGGGTAAGTTCGGTGTTCCATTCTTCTAATACTTGAAACAACTGGTTCGAATTTTCTTCGTCCCAGTGCGCCATAAATCTTATATTTTCCAATAATGATCTACCAATAATGCAGCAAAAATAAGTGTTAAGTAAAGTATAGAGTACTTGAATGTCGACTTAGCCAAATCATCTGAATATTTTCTATACAAACCAATTACATACCATAAAAATACCGCATTTAATAAAATCGCAGAAACCAAGTAAATCAAACCGCTCATGCCTAATCCGTAAGGCATCATTGACACCACAACCAAAATCACGGTGTATAGCAAAATATGCAATAGCGTAAATGCTTCGCCGTGCGTCACAGGCAACATTGGCATGCCAACTTTGGCGTATTCCTCGCGGCGATACAAAGCAAGCGCCCAAAAATGCGGTGGCGTCCAAGCAAAAATAATCAAAAACATGATTAGGGATTCTGGCGAAACGGCATTATTGACTGCTGCCCAACCTAATATTGGCGGCATAGCACCTGATGCGCCACCAATCACAATATTCATCGGTGTTGCTGGCTTTAAAAACACAGTATAGATAACGGCATAACCCACAAATGTAGCAAATGTTAGCCACATCGTTAATGGATTAACGAATATATACAAAATCAATAAACCTGTACCGCCTAAAAGGGTGGCGAAAATCGTCGTTTCTGCGTGTGAGACTTGACCAGTCGGCAAAGGCCTGCCGCGTGTGCGCGCCATAACCGCATCAATTTTATGCTCAATTAAACAGTTAAATGCCGCCGCCGCACCAGACGCAAAAGCAATTCCAACTGTTGTAGCCAATAAAAGCGGCCAAGGTACCATGCCAGGCGTTGCCAAGAACATACCAATAATGGCGGTAAACACAATTAGCATGGTGACACGTGGTTTACACAGGGCGTAAAAATTCTTAAAACTCGCCACAAAAGCGTGCAAGTGACTCGCTGTGTTTACATTTGATTTAAGACTCAATTCATACTCACTTTATTTCATTTAATGTGGTTGCAAGCGCTTATGAGCGATTGACTTTACTGCCTGTGATTTTTGAATTAAAAATCACTAGAATGACGACCAATAAGGCAGCTCCCAGATTATGTCCTACAGCTAATACCAGCGGCAAATGCAACACTAAATTTGCAATGCCAAGGCTGATTTGCGCAAACAGCACAGTAATTAATGCCAAGCTCAGGTTTTTTAATTGCGCGTATTTTAAACTATTTAATGCTAAAAAACCCAAATAAATCAAAGTAATGATGGCACCAACGCGATGCGTCCATTGAATAGCCGTCAATGATGCCAGCGTTAAATTGCCGCCATCGGCACTCTGCCCTAATTCGCGCACCATATGAAATGCGTCCTTGAAATCCATGTCTGGCATCCATGCGCCATGGCAGGTGGGAAAGTCGGTGCAAGCCAATGCAGCGTAATTGGTGCTGGTCCAGCCACCTAAAAATATCTGCATCAGCAAAATAACTAGTCCAAAACGGATTAAGTTCCGCGAACCTTTGCTTTGCACAACACTAGATGAATATTGTCCCCAGTTTCGATGCGCAATCCAGGTTAACAAACCAAGCGTTGTCATGCCGCCCAACAAATGTGCGCTAACGATAACTGGTTTTAATAGCATGGTTACCGTCCACATACCCAACGCGGCCTGAAACATAATAATGCCCAGCAACGCAGTGGTAAGCAATGGCGACACTTTGATTTGCTGTGGATACTGACGCGTTTTTTTCCATGCCAGAATAAATAGAGCCAACACAACTAGGCCCAATGTGCCTGCCAAATAACGGTGTAGCATTTCTTTCCAAGCTTTACCCGTTTCGATAATGCTATCAGGGTATATGGTCTGCGCATTTTGAATAGCCGCTTCGCTTTCTGGCACGGTTAATGTGCCATAGCAACCAGGCCAATCTGGACATCCCAAGCCTGCATCCGTTAAGCGTACATAAGCGCCCAAAACAACCACACACAGGGCCATTATTGCGCCCAACATTGCTAAACGTTTAAACAACATATTATGCCGCCCAAGAGTATCTTAAAAGTCTTGCTAAATCTTTACGAATATCCGCTGCCGGAGTGCTGGCAGGATAACTCATCATGATGTGGCCCAAAGGGTCAACAAAATACAATCGGTTTGATTGAAAGGCTACTTCGTTCGCGATATTAAACTGCTGACTGAGCTTATCAACATCTACATCAGACTGATTAATGATGTTCAAATCTGGAAAATATTTTTTGATCGCTGCAACATCTTGAACATGTGTAATTAGCACACGCTGCGTGCGCGGAATGTCTTTATACATTGACACATGGATTTGGCGCATATCTTTTAATTTGGCCATGCAGCTAGCCTCACACGCGTCTGATACATAAACCATAGTCCACTTCTCAGTCCAAAAATGGCTGCCATCTTTGCCATCACTATTTTTCAAAGTAGCTGTTGTTTCAATTAATCTTGGCGGCACCATCAACTCGCCACGGCTTGCGCCTGTAGGCTTAAAGTCATATTTAAACATCAACACAACTGCAATAATCGGCACCACAAAAAAAGTCAGCATCATCAAAAATACTGCTCGCCCTTTGCGCTGATTCTCTTTATAAGCAGTACTTGTTTGTTCTGTTTGCATAAAATCTCTCACCTTTTTAACTAATCTTTACAGCTTAATTTAATTTCTTAATACTCAAATACAAGTAAATCACCAATGTTGCAAACGCAAAACCAAACCATTGATAGGCATATCCCAAGTGCGTAACAATTCGGTCAGCTGACATTTCCCAGTTGCGCACAAATCCGCCTGCAGGACTATCATTATCCAGTTTTACAATCACTGGTAAAATTTTGATTGGTGCCGTTTTAATATATTTCTGCATATCTAAGTTTTGCCAAACCAACTGCCATGGTAAGCTTTTAGTGCCTGCCTGCTCTTTTTCTTTCTCTTCAAGGGTAAATATTTTTTTAGTTGGCAACCATGCCATTCCTTTAATTTTTTGCACGTCTTTTGGTGTATCGAAAACAGGAATATCTGCGCGTGTTTTATTACCTTGAATCCAGCCGCGATTTACCAAAACGTAGGTGTCAGAATTTTGTATTTTGAGCGGTGTGATGACATGATAGCCAGCCAAACTATTTTCTACTTTATTGTCGATGAGTATTTGAAATGCTGTGTCGTACTCACCATCCACTTCAACTTTTTTAAACTCTAAATGCTCAGAATTAGATATATAGTCTTTTAAATTTGGGGGCTGATTGGTATTTGCTTGTTCAAAATTCGCTTGAATTTTCTGCTTAAGCGCTGCTTTTTCATATTGCCAAAAACCCAGTTTGATAAAAACTGGGATACAGATAATCGTAATCAATGTGCCAAGCAGTGTTGGCTTAAATTCTACATTCAGAAATCTAAATTGCATTTATACTAGACCAGTCGCATAATTATTTATTACTTCACCATTCAACTTTACTTGGACAAATTAATGTTTATAAAAATTGCAGTCGTATTGGTATTAATTATTATTTTAGGAAGCTTATTTTCAGCTTTGTTTTTCTTAAATAAAGATAAGTCTGGTAGCGATCGCACTGTTAAAGCACTAACAATGCGTATTGGTTTATCAATCATCTTATTTATTGCGTTAATTATTGCTGCTTATTTTGGAAAGCTAGGCCACGCACTTTAACTTTCACCGTTCAAACAAAAAGGGCGATGCAATGCATCGCCCTTTTTGTTGTGTCAAATTACAGCATATATACGAATATAAATAAGCCTAACCATACCACGTCTACAAAGTGCCAGTACCAAGCTACACCTTCAAAACCAAAGTGATGCTCAGGCGTAAAGTGGCCTTTCATGCAGCGGATTAAGATAACAATTAACATCGTTGTACCAAGCAACACGTGAAAACCGTGGAAGCCTGTCAACATAAAGAATGTTGCGCCATACGCGCCGCTACCTAAAGTTAAACCCATTTCTGTGTAAGCTTCATGATATTCCATCGCTTGGCAAGCCAAGAAAGTAATACCTAACAAAACAGTTAATGCCATGCCGATTACTAATTGGTTGCGCTTATTCTTAATCAAGCCCCAATGTGCCCAAGTAATGGTTGCACCAGAACTTAGTAACAAAATAGTATTGATTAAAGGTAAACCGTTCCAGTGCATAGGCTTAAAGTTTGCAGGTGGCACATATTCGTTACCTAGCACAACCCCGCCTGGGCCTAATGATGGCCATGAGCTTAAGAAATCTTTGTAAGGCGTGATATCAGCGTCATAACCCGCCAAATCTGGCACAGAAAGTATACGCATATAGAACAGAGCACCGAAGAACGCAGCAAAGAAGGCGACTTCAGAACAGATAAAAACAATCATACCGATACGGAATGATTTATCTTCCCAGCTTTTATATTGACCTGTAATGCTCTCAGTAATCACTGAGCCCATCCATTTAAAGGTCATTGCAATGATAATGGCAGCGCCCAAATACATCATCCACTTACCAAAATGCAGGTTATTCATGTTAAAAATGAATCCTGAAGCAAGCGATAGCAAGCCTACTGACAATATTGAAGGATATATACTGCCATGCGGTACATAATATTGATTTTCTGAATGTGTTGCCATTCGTTTACTCCCAAGCACCTAAATTTTAACTACTTAATTATAACGTTGTATCGTTTTGTTATCGACACAAACTCCCTTTTATACTGCAAATCTTATACTTCAAATCGATAATACTTAACGCTTTTTAAAGTACATTTTATTTTTTTGTTGCTTCAAAAAATGAATATGACAAGGTCATTTCACTGACGTCCTTTGGTAACGCAGGATCTATAAAAAATCTCAAGGGCATTACTTTTGTTTCTCCTGGTTTTAAACTTTGGTTTACAAAGCAAAAACATTCTACTTTTTTCAAATAAACCGACGCAATTCCTGGGGTAACACTTGGAATCGCCTGCCCGACTACGACTTGGCCGGTAATATTCTTTGCTTCAAACAATACTGTTTCAATCTTGCCAGGATGCAACGTAATACTGGCTTGCTTAGGGTAAAAATTCCATCCTAAGCCTGGCATAACTGCAGATGTAAACTGTACGGTAATATTTCTGCTGGTATCTACTTTAGCTTTAGTTAGTGTTAATGCTTCATTATTAGTCTTACCATTTAAACCAGTAATACTGCATAAAACATCGTACAAAGGCACTAAGGCAAAAGCAAACAGTAAAGAGCCTGCTGCAACCCATACCATTTTTTTAGCTAACTTAGCATTGGCGCTTTCAAGTTCAGCTTTTGTTTTTGGCTTGAGTGAATCTGTGTTGTCTAGAGGTTCCATATAGTGAACATTGATACCACGTACCACACAAGGGCAACTGCCCCAAATATTAACGCTATTTTTTTACTTCTGTTACGCCTTGCTAATTCTTGGTTTTCCATCTATCAAATACTTTCGTTGAGTAGAAAAGCCCAAGCATGACTTGGGCTTTTCTGAAAATCATTATTTAATAACTGGTTGCTCTGTGAAACTATGGTACGGAGGTGGTGATGGAAGTGTCCACTCCAAACCTTCTGCACCTTCCCACACTTTGTCAGTTGCTTTTTTGCCACCTTTTACGCATTTGATAATCACGTAAACGAATAACAATTGTGACAAGCCTAGAGCAAACGCTGCGATAGATGAAATCATATTGAATTCAGCAAATTGCAATGCGTAGTCTGGAATACGACGCGGCATACCAGCTAAACCAACGAAGAATTGTGGAATAAATGTTAGGTTAAATGAAATCGCTGTTAACCAGAAGTGCCATTTACCCAAAGTTTCGTCGTACATATTACCTGTCATTTTTGGTAACCAGTAATACACGCCAGCCATGATACCCATGATACCGCCAGCAAATAACGTGTAGTGGAAATGTGCTACAACAAAATAGCTGTTATGGTATTGCGCATCAGCAGCAACGTCAGCTAGTACCAAGCCTGTTAAACCACCGATACCGAATAAGATAATCCAACCCACTGCAAACAACATTGGCGTTTCAAATGTCATTGAGCCTTTCCACATGGTTTTAATCCAGCAGAAAAACAGCACGGCTAATGGAAGTGAAATGGCCATGGTGCTGTACATAAAGTAAAGCAAGGCAGGCACTGGCATACCAGCGGTAAAGAAGTGATGCGCCCAAACAACTACAGCTAAAGCACCAATCGCCCATAGTGAATACACTTGTGCTTTATAACCGTACATTGGTTTACGTGAGAATGTTTGTAGAATTTGTGGAATGAAACCCCACACTGGTAATAACAAAATATACACTTCTGGGTGACCGAAGAACCAGAATAAGTGTTGGAACATGATTGGATCACCACCGCCAGCCGCATCAAAAAAGTGCGTACCGAAATGACGGTCTGTTAGTAGCATGGTTACTGCACCAGCTAATACTGGAATAGTTGCTACTAACAAGAAAGCAGTAATTAACCAGCCCCATGCAAACATTGGCATTTTCATCAATGTCATGCCAGGTGCGCGCATATTGAACAATGTCACAATAATGTTGATTGAGCCCATTACTGAAGAAACACCTAACAAGTGAACTGCGAAAATGGCAAAGTCAACACCAATACCACCTTGCACAGACAGCGGTGGATAGAATGTCCAACCTGTTGCAATTGCGCCATCACCGATACCGAACAGGGCAAGCGTGAACGGTAAAGTTAGTAGAATTGCTGAAGGCGGCAATAGCCAGAAACCCCAGTTATTCAAACGCGGCAAGGCCATATCTGGCGCACCGATTTGCAGTGGAATCATCCAGTTAGCAAAACCAGTCGCTGCAGGCATTAATGCCGCGAAAATCATAATCAGTGCATGCACACCGATTAACTGATTATAAAAATCAGGATTCATTAACTGCAAACCTGGCTGGAACAATTCGGCACGAATGCCTAAAACCATTGCACCACCCACTAAAAACATCACTAAAGAAAAGGTCAAATACATCGTACCAATGTCTTTATGATTCGTTGTTGTCAGCCAACGCATAATTCCCGATGGATGATCATGATGTACTTCATCATGTGCTACCGTTGTTGTACTCATAGCGTTCTCCTAATTACCTTTATTTCAACAAGTAAATCAAAAAAATAAACTATTGACGTGCCGCTTTAACTTGCGCTGGCTGCACAATTGGATCAACTGTTGCCGCATTACCAAGCGCCTGGCGCTCATAGGTAATTACCGCAGCAATTTCAGTATCATTTAAAGTTGCTTTCCATGCTGGCATCACGCCTTTACCATTAAGCAAACGATCTAAATGGCTATCTTTTAGGTATTTACCATCAGCACCGAAAATTGGGCCAAGCGCAATTTTACTACCCGTCATTGCTGGGAAAGCTGGTGGCAAACCTGCACCATTCACTTGGTGACATACTGCACAATTTTTCTCGTAAACGCCTTTACCTTGCGCAACTAAATCATCTTTCGTCATTTCTTTAATTTCGCCTGCTTTTGCAATTTCTGCCTTTTTAGCCGTCACCCAAACTTTATACTCTTCCATTGGTACTGCATCTACAACCACTGGCATATAACCGTGGCCTTTACCGCATAACTCTTTACATTGGCCGCGGTATGTACCAGCTTTGTCAACCTGCACCCATGTTTCACGAATGAAACCAGGCACTGCCACACGTGATGAACCGAATTGTGGAACCCACCAGTTGTGCAATACATCAGAAGCCGTCATTAGAATACGTACTTTTTCGCCTACTGGTAATACCAAATGGTTATCCACTTCTAATAAATAGTTTTCTTTTTTCTCAGCTACATTGTGTTGTTCATCAGCTGTTGTTGTTAAATTACTAACAAACTTGATACCTTGCGCTTCACCATCTAAATACTCATACTGCCAGCGCCACTGTGAGCCAGTCACCTTAATTACCATGGTCGCTTTATCACGTGTGTCTTCCATCATTACCACACTGTGATAAGCTGGAATGCCCATAATCACAAAATCGATCAACAATAAAATAACGAAAGGCACTAATACCCAGAAAATCTCAACTGCCGTTGATGGCACTTTATCTTCTACAGCTTTGTAACCTTTATTTTTACGATGCGCAAAGATTGAATAAATCATAATTGCTAAAACGACCACGAAAATTACCATAGTAATTAACATAAACTTATTGTGTACATGTAACGTGTCTAACGCCATTGGGGTTACTGGCTCTGGGAAATTCCAACTGTAATCAGCAAAAGCATTGAGCGATGCAAGCATTGCTGCAAAACCTAGCCCAATTTTTTTAAAAACTTGCATAAACCGCTCCAAGACTTATTAATAAATAAACTAATGAATACTTTGTAATTTTTGTTTGAGCTCGCGCGCTAACGTTACCCGCTGCTCATCGTCTATAAAATACTTTCCGAACTCAATTTCCTTACCACGCGAGCTTATAAATAGACCATTCTTACTTGCTAAACTTTTATTATTAATCACATCACGCACATGTACCTGAGTCCAGTAACGCTGAAACTCAGTAATACTTGTTTCTTTAAAGTTTCTTTTTTCTACTATTATTTTGTCATCTTCTATTGCAATACTCTCATAATCGCTTGAGTGTAAATAAATATAGTAAAAAGCATACGCAAAAGCGGCCAACTCGAGGCCAGCAAACGGCAAAACTAGCCAAGCACCAATATGCGTAAACCCAAGTGCAATAACTAACGCAATAATCGCAAGCAACACCATCAATTTTAAACTATTCTCTGGCGAAAGAGAGTTATTTGGCCTTGCAACAATTTTACAATCCATCACTAACAACATAATTATTCAGGAGATTTTAATCCAACCCTTAAAAATACTATTAATATTAATGACTGTTACAACTTGTTACAAGTTCAATAAACTTAGTGCGCCTTTTCAACCATTTCAAACAGACTGTAAGCCGTCTTTTAGATTTGGTGCCGGGAGGGGGAATCGAACCCCCACGTTGTCGCCAACGCGGGATTTTGAGTCCCGTGCGTCTACCAATTCCGCCATCCCGGCATGAGGTATAATGTCAACTTCATTATTATAACAAGTTTTTTCGGAATGCGAACCCAAGATTTTGACTTTTATTTACCTGATACGCTGATTGCACAACACCCTACGAGCACTCGTAACGCAAGCAAGTTACTTTATTTGAATGGTCAATCTGGAGTTTTAGAGGATAAACTATTTGTCGATTTCCCAGATTTTCTACACGCAGGCGATTTGCTGGTTTTTAATGATACTCGCGTGATTAAGGCGCGACTATTTGGCACAAAAACTACTGGCGGCCAAGTTGAAGTTTTAGTCGAGCGTGTATTAGACAATCATCATGTTCTGGCACATATACGTGCATCACGCGCACCCAAAGTTAGTAGCATGCTGCGTTTGGCAAATGCATTTGATGCCAAAGTGATTGGGCGTGATGATGATTTATTTCATGTGCAGTTTTTAGGTGATATTGCTGTATTAGACTTATTAGAGCGCTACGGCGCATTGCCTCTACCGCCATACATTACGCATAATGCAGATGCCCAAGACGATGAACGCTATCAAACAGTTTATGCCAAGCACGCTGGCGCTGTAGCAGCACCCACAGCTGGCTTACATTTTGACGAAACAGTATTAAATGCCTTAACAGCAAAGGGCGTGAAAATCGCTTATGTCACGTTGCATGTTGGCGCAGGTACTTTTCAGCCAGTGCGCGTAGATAATATTAAAGACCACAAAATGCACAGCGAGATTTATCATATCTCTGCTGAAACAGTCGCTGCAATTAAAACTGCTAAGCAGGCAGGCAGAAATGTCATCGCCGTTGGAACAACCAGCTTGCGTGCATTAGAAAGTGCAGCGCAAAAAGCCTTGAATGAGGGTAAACCAAATACGCTTTTAGAGGCTGGAAATGCCGAAACTTCTATTTTTATCACACCAGGCTTTGATTTTAAAATTGTAGATAAACTTTTAACTAACTTTCATTTACCAAAAAGCACTCTATTGATGTTGGTATCTGCGTTTGCAGGATTTGATGCCATTAAACAAGCTTATGCGCATGCCATACAAAAAGAATACCGATTTTTTAGCTATGGTGATGCAATGTTTCTTGAAAAATCTAGCCATGCAGAAAAGTAAGCGCTTCATAGATGCCTTATGCATGACTTTGAACTAGAATCGTCAACACACAGACTAAGTAACATATTAATTCACAAGTTCGTTTAAACAAGAAAGCACTCTTAACTATGCAGTTGATTAAACCTTTATTAATTGGCAGCTTGATTTTATCTGGCTTTGCCGCAACAAATACAGCAATGGCTGAGGTGTTACCAGAAGCCACAGTCGGCATTAAAATTCCCTTAGTCAAAAAACCAAGTTCGCGCCCGATGACAGTTGCCTATATTCCGGGGTTAAAACATTACTATATTGCAGATGGCGGCTTAGCGCCTTTGGCTACGGAATATGAAGCTGCCGTATCCAAATCGCAGATTCATGCTTACGATGAAAAGGGTAAATTCTTGAATTCTGCCAAACCTGGCTATGACAATCGCTCTATTTATTACAACCCAAACTCTGCCAAATTAGAAACCATTACTTATAACGTATCCAGCGATGTTGGCTTTTCGCCTAACACAGGTATTTATGCGTTAGACGTTGCGGAAAATGGTGAGATAAAAGATAGCTCTAACGAACTGTTTTTGTTTAACCCCGCATTTGGTGATTCGGCCACCATGCCAAGCTACGATGCAGAAAATAATCGCTATTTTGCCAAGCAAGAGCGTGGTAATAAGGTGTTTATCGTCGACCCGAAACAGCGTGAAAAAATTGGTGAAATAACGCTAGATTTTGCCAAGGCAGCTGTATTACATGATGATATTAGCGACCATTATGTTGCTTACACTGGCATTAAGGGTGAAGAGTTGGTTCTATTAGATGTTGACCACAAAGCGGCACTGATATTTGACTTAACTGGTAAATTTATCGCAAAAAGCGAATTGCCAAAAGACATGAAACTGCGCTCACAAAATCATTTTAACGGCTTGGGCTATGCTAATGATATGTTATTTGTGTACCACGAAAATGAAGGTGAATTTGGTACCTATTACGGCTTTAAAGTCGTTAAATAATTGGCTATAAAATAAAAAAACCGCATACAAGATGCGGTTTTTTGTATCTGCATTATGTTTACTTGCCGATTGCACCTGCCAGCTTGCCAGAAGCCATGCCAAATAAAGCACCCAGAATAACAGAAATAATCACTAGTAATACAGGGTTAGTTAAGTTGGTCATGGTTGCATTGCCTGCTGTATTTGCTGTTAAAGCCAAGCCTGCTGTAGCCGCATAACCATATACATTGGCTGGCACCACAGAAAGCAAGTTAATGCTTGCAACGATGACCAAGAAAAACACAGTCACAGCAATAATCACTGGAGCAGCTAACACACCTAAACCACCCAACAGGCCAGAACTGACTAAGTACAAGGCAACGCCAGCGATTACTGCACCATAACTCATACCGGCAATGGTTTTTTGTAACGCTGCAGAATCAGCTCCTGAATGAAAGTAGCAGCCCCATGCAATAAAACCAACCCATACCAACGCTATGCTTGCCAAAGGATTTAATGCTAAAAATGCCCAAACACCACCTAAAACCGCGATACTCACTGCCAATGCTGTTAACTTCGACATACTTTTCTCCCAAAATTAAAAGGTAAAACTCTTATAAAAATAATGTTTTTGAGTGTTACAGCCAATTAATTTAGCGACTTAGAACAAAGCGACCAATACAAGAACAGTGACAATACGACGACGCTTTAAACCAGCCTCAACCTAATTGACTAGGCGTAGTCTAGACTTATTTTTGTCATGTTGCCAAGTTTTTTATGTGTTGTAGCAAACAACTGCTAGATTTTGATAGGCTTTTACAAGCAAATTGAGGTGTTACAAGGTAATGAATCAAAGCTTATTCAGTGGGTATTGCCAATTTTTTTTCCACGCACCAACCACTAAATTAGGATACTGTGGCTTACCCAAACTGCCATTATAGCGCCCAAGCGCGCGATACAAATCACCACGTTCAATATCTAAATAGTGTCTCAAAATCGTACAGCCGTAGCGCAGATTGAGCCGTAGGTGAAATAAATTATGCTCAGGATTGCCAATGCTTTTTACCCAGAATGGCATCACCTGCATATAGCCGCGCGCGCCCACGCTAGAAAAAGCGTATTTTTTAAAACCGCTTTCTACTTGAATTAAGCCTAAAACCAACTGCGGGTCTAAGCCTGCGCGAGTCGCTTCATAATGCACAGACCTTAAAAAGTCCTCTCTGTAAGATTGGTCTGGCATACGTTTTTGCAAACGCTGTGACATGTCCGTAAGCCATACCTGACCTTCTTCTTGGCTAGTAAAAATCAATTTTGGCGAGCCTAAATCGCTAATCGATTTTTGCATCAGCGCTTTAACCGAATTTGAAAGCGGCTCTTCGCGCTGATTGCCAGCAAAGCAAATCGATGCTGCGCAAAGTAAACTTACGCCTAGCAGATTAACTAAAAATAATTTTTTTAACATACTCAATTTAACTATTAAGCAAAACGCTTAAATGATTCACTACGTTTTCTAGCGCAATATTTTGGGCGTCTGCAACACTACGCGATTTATACTCTACTTTGCCTTCTGCCAAACCACGGTCGCCAATCACAATACGATGCGGAATGCCCATTAAATCACTTTCTGCAAACATCACACCTGGTCGTTCACCTCTGTCATCCAGCAACACATCAATGCCCGCTTTTACACAATCTGCATAAAGTTGATTGGCTGTGTTTTTCACTAATTCACTTTTATCCATACCAATTGGGCAGATAACCAACGCAAATGGCGCCATACTTAATGGGAAAATAATGCCTTTTTCGTCATTACCCTGCTCAATTGCCGCTCCCACAATCCGCGATACGCCAATGCCGTAGCAGCCCATTTCCATTACTTGAGATTGACCATTTTCATCCAAGTACGTTGCATTCATGGCTTGAGCATACTTGGTGCGCAATTGAAAAATATGGCCGACTTCGATACCGCGGCATAAGCTTAAAGCGCCTTTGCCATCTGCGCTGGCATCGCCATCTACCACGTTACGGACATCAGCAACCAAACTTGGCTCTGGCAAATCGCGGCCAAAATTAACCCCGCTTAGGTGATATTTTGGTTTGTTAGCGCCGCAGACAAAATCGCTCATATTGGCTACTGTTTTATCAGCAATTATCGTCACGTTTTTACCTACATTGACTGGCCCAATAAAGCCAGGTGGACAATTTAGGTTAGCGCGAATTTCTTCCTCGGTGGCGAATCTAAACTCGCCTAATACCTTGCCCGCTTTCACTTCGTTTAAGCTGTGGTCACCACGCAATAAAACTAAATAAAACTGTTCTTTTTCGTCATTTTTCACCATTAAGGCAATCGACTTAACCATATTTTTGACTGAAATTCCTAATAACTTTGCTACATCTTCACAAGTGGTTTGTTTTGGAGTCTCAACATCAGCCATTGTTTGACTGGCAGCAGCTCTAGCATTCGCCTCTGGCAAAGCTTCTGCTAACTCCACATTAGCAGCGTAATCCGAATTTTCACAATATGCCAACGCATCTTCACCGCTATCGGCTAGCACATGAAACTCTTGCGAACCATCACCGCCAATCGCGCCAGAATCAGCTTTTACCGCGCGAAACTTTAGCCCTAGACGTGTAAAAACATTGCTGTAGGCTTGATGCATTTCTGCGTAGGTTTTGGTCAGCGATTCAAAATTAGTATGAAAGGAATAGGCATCTTTCATCATAAATTCGCGCGCCCGCATCACACCAAAACGCGGGCGAATCTCATCACGGAATTTGGTTTGGATTTGATAAAAGTTAAGCGGTAATTGTTTATAGCTATTGATTTCGCGGCGCGCAATATCAGTAATCACCTCTTCATGCGTGGGGCCAAAACAAAAATCGCGGTCATGCCGATCTTTAATTTTAAGCATTTGCGGCCCAAACACTGCCCAGCGGCCTGTTTCATCCCATAACTCTTTTGGCTGCACGGCTGGCATTAATAACTCTAACGCGCCAGCCTTGTTCATCTCATCGCGCACAATATTTTCTACTTTGCGTAACACGCGTAAACCTAGCGGCATCCAGCTATATAAGCCGCTACCCAGCTTTTTAATTAAGCCGGCACGCACCATTAATTTATGTGAGATTAACTCAGCATCAGACGGAGCCTCTTTTTGGGTGGCAATAAAAAATTGAGATGCGCGCATGGAAATAGAGTCGAATAAAAATTGAAACCGAATTTTAACGGTAAAAACACATTAAGTCAGTAAACACTTAATGCGTAGCAGTTTGTTTTGATGCGTTTTTCGGACGGTCAATCGGAGTATCCGCTGGCCTGTAACCCGCTTTCCATTCTTTAAATGGCACAATCACTGGCGGTGCGCCGTTATCATAAAACCAGCTATCCACTGCAAAACGTGTGCTGGATTTGCTATCACGGATCACCGCCGTGGAATGCGGCCAGCCATTAAAAAAGAAATTGCGCGTACGTGTGTCTTCAATTTCGTGCCATTTTATAAAGCCAGCCTGACGCATTAAACGCATATAGGTTGTGGTATTAATGGCTTCGTCATTACAATCTAACTGGCCCGATAAGTGGCCCTCAAAAAAAGTACCTGCTAAATCGTTAGATGTGCCGATTTTTTCGCCAATAATGGTTTCTAGCTGCGCGATACCCTTGGCAATTAACTGACGTTCTTGCTCTGAATCAACTAAATCTTCACCAGCAAAAATATCTGCTACTTTTTGCCAGTCGTCGCTTGTTAATGCCAGTGACTTTACCTCTGCACAGCCGCCGCCATAACACACCTCAAACGCAGATAAACTAGGTGTTTGGCGAAAAATACGCGACATATCGGACAAGTCGGCTTGCGCACTTAACGGTAAAAAAACCATGAAAATGCCAGTAAAAAGCTTACAGCACAATTGGTGCATTCGGTAACTCATTATTATCATCAGCATCTGCAGGGTAATGCTTTTGCAATAGCTGGCTAATTTCGCTTAAACCTTGCAGCACACCTGCTTCAAAATTTCCCTGTCTGAATTCAATCTCCATGGTGTGGCAAATGGCATCCCAACCCTCGTTGCCCACATATTGATGAATGCCACGGTCGGCCACAATCTCTACATCGCGGTCTGCCAGTAATAAATAAATTAATACGCCATTATTCTGCTCTGTGTCCCAAATATTAAAGCGGCCAAATAATTCTAAAGCGCGGCTTTTGGGTGTTTTTTTGCGGAGTATTTCTATTGGATGCAAGCAGGCTTCGACCACAAAGCGAATTTCGCCTGCATGCGTTTTTTCGCTAGCCTTAATCGCTTTTTCAATACGATTGAGTGCGCTATCTGAAAAATGTTTGCGCACTTGCCAGCTTACAGGCAAAGCTGCGCTGATTAAGTGTTTAAAAAACCGAATAATTGGGTGTCTACGTTTCATGTTTTTCTACCAATCGCCAGAGGCTCCGCCACCGCCAAAATCACCGCCACCGCCGCCCCAGCTACTAGAGCCGCCGCCACTCCAGCCGCCCCCGCCCATAGGCACACCACCATAGCCGCCAACACCTCGCCCACCCATCATCATGGTAAAAAAGAAGGCGATAATAGCGAAAATAACTGCCGCACCCAAGGCAAGACCCAACAACCAAACTGCCGCACCAACCAAGCTACCATTAAGCGCGCTGCCGCCGAATGTGCCAAAAATACTGCGCAGAAACAAACCCGAAATTAAAGCGCCAAATAATAAAATAGGCAATAAATTCTCTATAGAATTGTTGCTGGCAGCAGAGGTTTGCGGCGCAGGTAGTTGCTCACCATTAATTAAGCCAATTAACTTATCAACACCTGCATCTAAACCACCATAAAAATTACCCTGCTTAAATTGGGGCGAAATAATTTCGCTAATCACACGCTTGGCAATTAAATCTGGAATAGCACCCTCTAAACCATAACCGACTTCGATACGAATTTTTCGGTCATCTTTAGCCACTAAAATAAGTACACCATCATCAATTTTTTCGCGCCCTATTTTCCACTTTTCTACCACTCGAATGGAAAACTGCGTGATATCTTCAGGCTGCGTGCTGGGCAATATAAGCACAGCGATTTGACTGCCTTTTTGTTGCTCAAATGCGGCTAATTTAGAATCGAGCTGGGCTTGCTGATCTGCGGATAGCGTTTGAGTTAAATCGGTGACGCGCGATTTAAGTTCGGGGATGGCAACCAAATCTGCACGCGTAATGCCTGATGCAAACAGTAGCAACACGCAAAACGCGTACAAGCTGGCTTTAATGTTGAAAAACACTTTAAAATAAATAGTAAAGTTAAAAATTGAGTGAATTTAAGTGTTAACTTAAGCTATTATTTATCCCCAAAATCCACCTTAGGCGTTACAGAAATCGCTTTTTCATTTTCTACTGTAAAGCTTGGCTTGGTTTTATAGCCAAACATCATGGCAGTTAGGTTATTAGGAAAGCTACGCACAGCCACGTTGTATTCTTTAATGGTGGTGATGTAGCGATTACGCGCAACTGTTACGCGGTTTTCTGTGCCTTCTAATTGCGCCTGCAAGTCTCTAAAACCCTGGTCAGCTTTTAGATTAGGATAATTCTCAGCCACCACCATCAAGCGCGATAGCGCACCAGTTAACTGGCCTTGCGCAGCTTGAAATCTGGCAAATGCTTCTGGGTCGTTCAATAGTTCAGGTGTTACTTGCATGCTACCCACTTTAGAGCGCGCATTCGCCACATCCGTTAACACTTCTTGCTCATGCGCGGCGTAACCTTTTACCGTTTCCACCAAATTAGGCACCAAGTCTGCACGACGCTGATATTGGTTTAACACTTCTGCCCAGCTGGCTTTCGCTTCTTCGTCTAAGCTTTGAAAAGCATTGTAGCCGCAGCCAGATAAACTTAACACTAAAATCAACGGTAAAAATTTCTGCCAAAAAGTACGCATTTAAAACTCCTTAATCATCGTTATTACTCATTATATTGGGCTAAATATACTTATATTCAAGTATTTGCGATTAAGTGCTAATTGCATCTAATGCCATACATAAATCATCCCACGTTTTTGCTTTATTGGCTAAATGCAACAATAAATCATCTGGATGGTAAGTTGCGATTACTTGCAACCCATTCACTATATGCATAATACCGCGCAAACTTTCCAGTGATTCAGTGCTGGCCAATAGCTGCTGTGCCAATCCTTCACCCATTATTATCGCCACTCTTGCGTCCAAGCTTGCTATGTCTTGTGTTAGCTGCTGTGTATGATAAGTTTGCGTTTTATTAATGCTAAGCGCACGTAAAATATTGTTAAACAAATCAGTAGCTTGGTCAGTTAACTCGGCAGGCAACACAAACAGCCACTTCTTATCGTCTGATGTAATTAACACTGATTGGTTAACAAGTTGTGGCGTTTCAATCCCAACTTTTTCAATAACAAGATCTTCAACACTTGCATCCAAAACAGGCTGCATAGGCTCAAAGATACTCTGTGTTGGTAACGGTGCGCGCAATGTCCAAAGTGGCAGCAGTTCTAATTCGCGCAAAACGTCTTCACGTGTCATGCTCATAGCGCAAGACCCATTAAAACAGCATCTTCGCGACCGTTATGCGCAGGATAATAACCACGGCGCACCGCCATTTCGCAAAATCCCATATTTTCGTACAAAGCAATAGCCGAAATATTACTGGGGCGCACTTCTAAAAACATATTGGCCGCTTTGTGATTTTTGGCGATTTGCAGCATATGTTCCAATAAATAGCGGCCTAAACCTTGTTTTTGCTGATCTTTTGCGACACTTAAATTCAGCAGGTGCGCTTCATCTAGCACCATCATTAATAACGCATATCCAATGATTTTTTGATTCGCTTCAAGCACCCAAGCACTGTAGCCAGAATTGAGCGAATCGCTAAAATTGCCGCGCGTCCATGGGTGCGTGTAAATCGTTGGCTCAATCGCCATCACTCCATCCAAATCCGCTATTTGCATAGGCCGAAGTTGATAATTTGGCTTCAAAACTGCACTCATAATCGCAAGCCTTGCTCACGCTCTAAGGTAGTCAAGGCCACACGATTGCGAATATAAATCGGCATCGCCTCTGCCGCTGGCTTAGCTTGACCTGATTCAAAAATGGGTTGTGCCAAACGCAAAATCGCTTCAGCAGTTGGGGTAATATCAGACACAATATTAAGCAAACTTTGGCTTAAATTTTGAGCATAAATTTGGGTTAACTTTTCCGCATACACCGCCCAACCGCTACCAACGCCGATCCAATCATCACCCTGCAACGTTGGCGCGTCTTGCGGCTTGCACACTTTGGTATCAGATATTTCCAACCAAATACCGTTTTGTTTCATTAAAGCGGCATGGTAAATCTCACCCATACGCGCATCCAAACAAACAATCACTTTGTGTTGCCCACTTGCCTCAGCTACTGCGGTTAAAGTATTAATACCCACAACCGGCAAATTGGCACCATAACCCAAACCTTGCGCCACGCCGCTGGCAATGCGTACGCCAGTAAATGCGCCAGGCCCAGCACCAAAGGCGATGCCATCCAAATCTTTCAGCTTAATATTGGCGCTATCCAGCAAAACTTGAATTTGCGGTAATACCAATTGCGATGCAGCCGAACCAGCTGCTTGATAGTGCGTAAAAATCCTATCGTCCTTTGTTAAAGCTAACGATAGAAATTCAGTAGAAGTGTCCAGTGCCAGTAGATTCATGCTATTTGTGTTGATTTAATCAGCCGCTATTTTACCGCGCAATTGCTTCACTTGCCCACGCTGACTTTTACTTTGTAATCGGCGTTGTTTAGAACCATAACTAGGCCGCGTCGCGTAGCGCATCGGCTTTACTTGGTTTGCCGCATTCACAATCTCATGCAAACGTTTAATCGCATCTTTTTTATTCGCCTCTTGCGTACGGAATTGCTGCGCTTTTAATATCAGCACACCTTCATCGGTGATGCGGTTATCTTTGCTTTGGATTAACTTTTCTTTCAACCAATCACTCAAACTGCTCGCGAGAATATCAAAACGCAAATGAATCGCGCTAGAAACCTTATTCACGTTCTGCCCACCCGCCCCTTGCGCGCGTATGGCGGTGAGTTCATATTCGGCTTCAAGGATAATAATCATTAATAATATTAACTTAAGCTGAACAATAAATTAAACACTTGAATACAATTATGATAAATTTATTTACATCTCTAGCCCGATAGGGCTATTGCTTAGTGCACTAATTGGTATATAACAAACTATTAACTCTCAATCATTTAGGAATAATATGAAACGCACTTATCTGTCTGCCTTAATTATCGCTGGATTGCTCTTTGCAAGCTTAAATTCGCAAGCTGCCACATACAATTTTCAATATACATTTACAGATGCGTCTGTTTTGCAAGGTGTATTTGACGGCACATTACAATCTGATAACGATACCATTTTTATTAATTCGTTTGATACGGTTCAATATGCGGGCGTTGTTTTCCCAACAATCTCAAACAGCGCTTTCACTACATCGCCTTTTAGTTTTGGCGGAGCGCCAAGATTAAGTTTTTCTGGAAGCGTATTAGACGTTTTTGTATGTTCAGGTGGGCTCGATAGCAATGGCGTTTGTGACGTTAATCAGCCGACTCTCATTTTAGATTCAACTTTCAGCCTCATTTTTATTACAACAGATACTGCCAACCCTCCAGCAGACTTTTATGACGCTGCTAATTGGTCATTAACCGAAGTGCCAGCAGCTGTTCCACTACCCGCTGCGGCTTGGTTATTTGGTAGCGCCTTATTAGGATTTTTTGGTTTACGTCGTAAAGAAATTATTTAAGTTCTTATCTAACAAAAGCCTCAACTCTAAACGCGTTGCGGCTTTTTGTATTTTGCTTACGCCTGTTATTTATTACTAAAAAACGCTTCCACATCAGCCAATTCCTTAGTCCTTTTAAACGGTGGCAAACTTTGCCAAATTCTTTTTCCATAAGGTTTTGTAATCAATCTCGGATCGCAGATCACTAGTACGCCTCTATCGGTTTCATCGCGTATCAATCGGCCTGCGCCTTGTTTTAAGGTAATCACGGAATACGGCAATTGATATTCCATAAACGCGTTCTTGCCTTCTTGGTTCATCTTGTCGATGCGCGCGGAAAGTACTGGGTCATCTGGCGGTGCAAACGGCAACTTGTCGATAATCACGACTGAAAGCGCTTCACCACGCACATCGACGCCCTCCCAAAAGCTTTGACTACCAACTAATACGGCGTTGCCGTGGGCGCGAAATCTATCCAATAATTCCGTACGTGTACTTTCACCTTGCATCAACAATGGGTACTCCATGCCCGCAGTTGCGAATGCATCTTTTAGTAGCGCATGCACTTCGCGCATGGCTTTTAGCGATGTGCACAGTACAAACGCGCGGCCTTGGCTGGCCTGAATCACAGGCAAACTCACCGCCGCAACAGCGGCGGCATACGCACTATTATTGGGGTCTGGCATATTGGGCGGGGCGTACAATAATGCTTGATTGCCGTAATCAAACGGGCTTTCCCAAAAGCCTGTTTCTGCCGCGTGCAAACCCATTTGCGCGATGTAATGACTAAAATCGCTTTTCACGGCCAAAGTCGCTGAAGTAAAAATCCAGGCGCGTGGCTGCGCGTTGAGTTGTTTGCTGAAACCATCTGCCACACTGAGCGGTGTGGCGTGCAACTGTACGGATTGCGTAAACACTTCTACCCAGCGCACTAGATTAGTATTTTCGGCCTTAATCCAATTGCCCAATTGCCCGCTTAATGCTTCACCACGCTGCCAGCATTTTTCCAGCATTGGGTCACGCGCAGCTTGGCTTTCAAGCACTTTGGTTAACTGACTTAACGCTGTTTGCAGGTCGAAAAATGCGGATTCAAAATTTTTCAGCGCTAAAGCTTTTTGCACTGGCATGCGCGAGCCTTCATACTGAAAAACCAGCCTAAAATCCTTGCAGGCTTTTTCCACAATCGGAATACTTTCGCCCAGCGCCACGCAATCTTTTGCCAATGTTAAATGCGCGGCGGTGCTATCGCGACAAAGCTCTATCAGTTGCGAGGTGGAAATATCTTCACCAAAAAAAAGGCCTGCCACTTCTGGTAGTTGATGCGCCTCATCAAAAATCACCGTGTTAGCACTTGGCAACAACTCTGCTACGCCTTCATCGCGCAGCATCACATCAGCAAAAAACAGATGATGATTCACTACTATTACATCTGCTGCCAGCGCCTTTTTACGTGCTTCCATCACAAAACAATCTTTGTAAAAACTGCAATCTTGGCCTAAACAATTATCGCGCGTGCTGGTCACATTTAGCCAAATAGTGACGTTTTCAGGCACTTCAGTTAACTCACTTTTATCACCTGTTTTTGAGTTTTCGGCAAAATTTTGGATTAAGTGCACATATTTTGCATCCTCGCGCGAGGCAAATCGGCCACTTTGTGCCGCTGCCTCTAAATGATAATGGCACACATAATTAGAACGGCCTTTGAGCATGGCAACGGTTACTGGTACTTTCAGCGCATCACGCACATTAGGCAAATCGCGGTTAAATAGCTGATCTTGCAAGGTTTTAGTGCCAGTCGAAATAATGACTTTACCGCCAGATAAAAGCGCAGGCACAAGGTAGGCAAAGGTTTTACCCGTGCCCGTACCGGCCTCTGCCACTAATTGTTTATTGTGTTTGATGGCGGATTCTATGGCCAAAGCCATCTCGAGCTGCTGTGGTCGTTCACTGTACCCAGCGATACTTTCTGCTAATTGACTATTTGAAGCGAAGAAATTTTTTAATGTTGTCATTACATTGCAACAAAAAATGAGCCAGCAGGACTAGATAGAACTATAAACGGATGAATCATGATGTCATGTTGCCAAGATAAAGTATTGTGTGTGAAACGTTAGTGAACTATTTTGAGCGTTATTTTTGACTTCGCAGACAATTTTATACGGAAACCAACCCATTAAAACGATTGCGCTATAAATTTAATTTTTTAACTAGTTTGAATCTAAAAACACTTTTCTAACGTATCAATTAATCATCAATTGAAAATTGATGATTAAAAATTTTACTCATCGTAATTTTAAAAGTTACGTGTAGTTGGTTGGTGTTTTGAATACTTTTAAATTATTGTTATTTACTTGGAGAATCAGATGAACGGTTTTAAATTACGAACGACGATGGGCGTTGCGATTGCAGCAGCTTTATCGATTTTTGCTGGCAGCGCAAACGCTGT
Source organism: Methylotenera sp. (assembly GCA_021732365.1). Lineage (GTDB taxonomy): Bacteria > Pseudomonadota > Gammaproteobacteria > Burkholderiales > Methylophilaceae > Methylotenera_A. The sequence goes on from JAKFVD010000016.1 coordinate 23,966, forward strand.
TAGTTTAGTGGCGATTAACAGCAGCAATCAAATTAGTATTTTTGACAGCAGCAACGCAGCGAGCGCAGTGTTTAATGATATTACTGGCCTTGAATCTGGCGAAAGCTTTATTGGTATTGATTTACGTCCATCAAACAATTTGGTTTATGGCTTAACGCGTTTGAACAATATCTATACGATTGATGCTGTAACTGGTAATACTTCATTTGTAGCCGCTTTAAATAACCCAGTGATTACTGCTGGCAAATCTTATGGCATAGACTTTAATCCAGTTGCTGATCGTGGTACAGCTGCATCATTACGTTTGATTAGCTCTACCGGTGAAAACTATGCGATTAACGCAACTACTGGCGCGGTGACTGTAGCAACATCTATCGCTGCTGGTTTTAATGCGGTTGCATATACCAACAGCGATGCTAGCACACCAACAACGGCACCAAACTCAACAGGCTTATATTATATCAACAGCACAAACGACACTTTATCATTTGCAGCAACTGCTTTTAACGCACCAACTATCAGCACCGTTGGTTCACTTGGCCTTGATATTCTGAGTGCCAATGGTTTTGAAATTTTTGCAGATGGCGTTGGTTATGCCGCAATTAACGTTGATGATGGTTTACTTCAATCTAAATTAGTCACCATTAATACGGCAACTGGTGCGGCAACAGTTGTAGGTACATTTAATGGCACGATTAACGGCTTAGCGATTGCGCCAGTGCCAGAGCCAGAAACCTATGCCATGCTAGTTGCTGGTTTAGGTTTAGTTGGAGCTGCTTCACGTCGTAGAAATAAAAAAGCTTAATTCGACGCTGTATTTATTTAATACCGCTGTTTTATAGATGCCACATTCTGATAAAGAGTGTGGCATTTTTTTATCTAAAGTATTGTCATGTAGACCATACCCTGTTACGGTAACAATGCTGTTAAGTTTGAAATTACAATTTTATTTCTGTTATATCTCTAGGGAGGATGTATGGACTTAAGTTTAATTATTCAATTAATTAGTGGTGCAGTAGGTGGTAATGTAGCAGGCAGCTTACTCAAAAATGCCAGTTTAGGTACGCTTGGTAACTCTTTAGTAGGCATTTTAGGTGGGGGCTTAGGCGGCCAATTACTCGGCATGTTGGGGGTTGGCGGTGCAGAGGCAGCAGGTAGTATGGATATTGGCGCAATCGTTGCACAAGTAGCTGGTGGTGGCGTAGGTGGTGGCGTTCTGTTGGCTATTATCGGCCTGATTAAAAATGCATTGGCTAAAAAATAGCAGTTTTAAATAAGCCTATTTTGAATTCCGTTATAAGCATTAAGCTAATTTCGTTTGTTTAAAATAGGTTTATTTTTTACATATTCACTTTTAAATTCACTTAAAATAAATTCACTTAAAAATTATTGCATGAAGCTTCATATTTTATTTTTTATCATTTCTATCAATTTTTGTTTAAATGCAAGCGCAGACCAGTCATTTTTAGAAAACGCAGCAAGCATTAACTCAACCAGTGAAAACGAACCTCAAGAAACCGCCCATTCTGATAAAGCCAACAATTGGCAAGCACGCGCACAAGAGGTGCTGATGAGCGCGCTAAGCTTAACGGGTATTCAATATAAATATGGCGGTAAAACACCAGAAACGGGGTTTGATTGCAGCGGTTTTGTGCGCTATGTTTTTAGCCAAGCGACCAATTTAACTTTGCCGCCAACCGCACGTGCCATCGCGCAGATTGGCAAAACAGTTAAAAAAGAAGAGTTACAACCAGGCGATTTAGTGTTTTTTAACACCTTAAAGTCTGCTTTTTCGCATGTGGGTATTTATATGGGTGATAATAAATTTATTCATGCGCCTAGCTCTGGCAAAACGGTGCGGGTGGAAAGCATGAAAGATGGCTATTGGGCAAAGCGTTTTAATGGCGCGCAGCGACTAGATAAAGAAGTTGAAAAGTCGGCTGCTAACGCTAATTAAACCGTTGTAAGTATTATAAAAAAAGCGGCATATGCCGCTTTTTTTATAATACTTAACCCTATTTATTGGTTAAATTTTGATTGACTCATGAAACATTGATTTACTCATGAAATTTAGCAATCTCACCTGGTTTACGTAGCATTTTATCCACTTCGCCAGAATGTAATTCTTCTTGATAAATCATCTCGCGTGCATATTCTTCTAGCATCACTGATTCACCTTCAACCAATTTTAGAAGCGCTCTGTAAGCATTTAATGCTAATTTTTCATGCGCCATCGATTCACGTAAAATGTCACCGATATCGTGATTATGTGTTTCAAGCAATGGGCCAATCGACAACGATGGATGACCGCCCAAATGTGTAATAAGCTCGCCTGCTTTATCGGCATGCGTTAAAGACTCAGATGCTTGGCTACGCAACCAAGAAACAATTGGAATACGATTGTAACCAAACACCATTAATGCGTAATGCGTATAACGCACTACACCAGCTAATTCCAGCTCTAAAATAGTGTTAAGTGCTTTGGTAACGGGCGTATCGACTCCATGATGATCTGACATTTTCATTCTCCTAAATTGAGTAAAATTGAGTAATTAAGTGTTCTTTTCTTACTCAGTTGGACGCAGTTTAACTCAATTAAAAATGGCTTGCAGAATTGCAAATAGTTCGCATTGTCACTATCACATAGATTGAGAATAGGGAAAATTAAGGAGATTCTTTTTTATCGCTGTGGCCCAAATCGCGCGTGGGGTCAATGACATCGCGAATCAGTTGCTTTAATTCTTTTGATTCTGGAAAACGCCCATAATCTTTGCGATTAAATATCACGGCATCATTTAACCGCACCTCGAATATGCCGCCAGTACCCGGCTGCAAACTCACCGCTTTTAATTCATCTTCAAATGTTGTCAATAACTCTTGCGCCATCCACGCCGAGCGTAGCAACCAGCGGCATTGGGTACAATATTCAATAGTCACAATATGTGTTTTTATGGTGTTTGTATCTGACATTTTTGTATGACTCTTTCAGCAAAAATAGTGTTTTAAGCTATTCAATTGACTTGAAATAGCGCAAAATGAACCTATTGTTTTATTGTAAGCTCATAGTTAAGTGTTGGCAGTATTTGTGCGTACTTAAATTTTGTTGCCTATTACAAATTATTTTATTGAAAAGGGTTTGCATGCGTTCTTCTTTTGAAAAAATGGGCTTAATCGGCTCTGGCGTTTTAGTCGGCGTTTTGATTAGCCTAAACTTTTCGGCACTGGCCGAAAAAACCAGCGTATCGCAATTGCCGTTAGACGATTTACGCGTATTTGCCGAAGTATTTGGCAAAGTTAAAAGCGATTATGTGGAACCCGTTGAAGATAAAAAACTCATCAACGAGGCGCTAACTGGCATGCTAGCTGGACTAGACCCACATTCTACTTTTATGGATGCAGATGGCTACAAAGATTTGCAGGCAGGTACACAGGGCGAGTTTGGCGGCTTAGGTATTGAAGTCGCCATGGAAGATGGTTTAGTGAAAGTGGTAACACCGATTGAAGATAGCCCTGCTTATAAGGCAGGCTTAAAAAGTGGTGATTTGATTTCAAAATTAGACGACACACAAGTGCGTGGTATCAGCTTAAATGATGCCGTTAAAAAAATGCGTGGCAAACCTGATACGGATATTGTGTTAACCGTGTTGCGCAAGGGTGAAACGAAGCCTTTAACCTTTAAATTAACACGCGCTGTTATTAAATCGCAAAGTGTCAAAAACAAATATATTGAGCCAGGCTATGGTTATGTACGTATTACCCAATTCCAAGAACATACTGGTGAAGATTTAGCTAAAGCTTTAAAAACCTTACGTGAGCAAAACAAAGGCCCTTTTAAAGGATTGGTTTTAGATTTACGCAATAATCCAGGCGGTTTATTGGATGTGGCTGTTGGCGTGTCTGCAGCATTCTTAGCTAAAGATGAATTAGTGGTGTACACCGAAGGCCGTACGGCTGATGCTAAAATGCGTTTAAATGCTGCGCCCTTAGATTATGCGCGTCGCGGCAAATCAGATTATTTAAAAGATGAAGCTGCTGATTACAAAACAACACCAATCGTTGTGTTAATTAATAATGGCTCAGCATCAGCCTCTGAGATTGTGGCAGGCGCCTTGCAAGACCACAAACGTGCCACTATTTTGGGTACACAAAGCTTTGGTAAAGGCTCAGTGCAAACGATTTTACCAATGAATAATGGCAGCGCCATCAAATTAACAACGGCCCGTTATTTCACGCCAAAAGGTCGTTCTATTCAAGCTAAAGGCATCGTGCCGGATATTATTGTGGAAGATGGCTTTGACCAATCGAACAATATTCGTGAAGCTGATTTAGCCAAGCATTTGTCGAACCCAAAAGAAGCAGAAGCGCCCGCCAAAGTAATTGATGCTGAAAAAGCGGCCGCTATACAAAAAGCAAATGAGAAAAAATTTGCTGAACAGAAAGGCCCAATTGAGCCAGCTAGCAAGGATGATATTCAGTTTGTACAGGCAATGAACGTATTAAAAGGTTTGCCTGTGGAAAAAGCACCTGAAGTAAAACCAGCAGAAGCAACACCAGCAACAGAAAAAGCACCCGACGTTAAAAAATAAACGTAATGAATAACAGCCCTGTTAGAACTATGCTAATCACGTAGCTTCTAGCAGGGCTTTGTTTTATGATGATTGCATGTCTTTAAATGTTCAACAAATTATCGCAGAAGCTGATCGCTGCGTCGCTTGCGGCCTATGTTTGCCGCATTGCCCGACTTATCACAAAACTGGTTCTGAAGCTGATTCACCGCGTGGACGCATTCAATTAATGAGCGCAGTAGCGCGCAATATTTTGCCCGCCAATGAACGCTATCAGCAGCATATCAACGGCTGCTTAAGTTGCCGCAATTGTGAAACTTCATGCCCAAATGGTGTTAAGTATGGCGGATTAATCGATAGCGCACGTGCGGGTATTGCCAAACCAGCCAACTTAACACATAAGTTAACCAATATTTTGGTTCAAAAACCAGCGTTAATGCGCTTTGCAGGCAAAGTATTAAAACTAGCGCAACAATTAGGTTTGCTAAAAGTAATCAGCGTATTGATGCCTGCACTAAAGAAACCAATTGCTTTGTTACCTCAATTGCCTCATCAACAAAACTGGCTTAATTTGTATCGCACCAATCAAAGCAAAAAAGGTGATGTGAGTCTATTTTTAGGTTGCATCAGTAACACATTCGATACTGAAACGTTGCGTGCCAGCGTATTTGTGCTCAATCGCTTGGGCTATGACGTACATATCCCAAGAGAGCAGGCATGTTGTGGCGGGCTAGCAAGGCAGCAAGGCAATGCTAAACTAGCTAAAGATTACATCGCAAAAAATAATACGGCGTTTAGCAAGGCAAACCCTGTGATTACCGTAGCAAGCGGCTGCGGGGCAGGTTTGCAGGATTACGCCGATTTGCCAATACAAGACATCAGTGCTTTTTTAATGCAATGCGATTGGCAAGATATTTCATTAAAACCGCTTGCCGACGAAATCGTATTGCATGAGCCATGCACTTTACGAAACGTACAAAAATCGCACTCCGCTGTAATGGCATTGCTCAAAAAAATCCCATCTGCCCATGTACAAAACTTAAGTGGAAACGCGCAATGCTGTGGTGGCGCAGGCGCGTACATGCTCACACAGCCAGAAATGGCAGAGACTTTATTAGCAGATAAACTGGCTGCAATAGATAAAACTAAAGCAACCTTACTCGCCACCAGCAATATAGGCTGCGCATTGCATATTGCAGCAGGATTACGCACCCAAAATAAGTCTATAGAACTAGTACATCCTGTGACAATTATTGCAAAGCAAATGGGTTATACTGGGTTTATTGATTAGGATAACGATATGTTTGTAGACAAATTAATTGCTACTTTTGATACAGGTTTGCGCACTGTATTTGCTCAGGCCAATGCTGGCAGGCAACGTCCTGATGCGCAGATTCAAGAATCAACACTCACAGAAACTGAAAAGAAACAGGCTGCTGCATTAATGCGTATCAATCATGTAGGTGAGGTATGCGCACAAGCTTTATACAGTGGCCAAGCCTTAACCTCACGCAATCCGCAAATTGTACAAAGCCTGCAAAAAGCAGCAAATGAAGAAACCGACCACCTAGCGTGGTGTGAGGCGCGAATTAACGAGCTGGGAGGCCGCAAAAGTTGGTTGAACCCAGTTTGGTATGCAGGGAGTTTTGCATTAGGCGCCGCCGCTGGCGCGCTCAATGATAAATGGAATTTAGGTTTTTTAGCAGAAACTGAACATCAGGTATCGAATCATTTGCAAAGTCACTTAACTAAACTCAGTGATGCAGATACTAAAACGCGCACAATTATTGGCCAAATGCAGCAAGACGAAACGGAACATGCGCTAGAAGCTAAAGAGTTAGGCGCAAGCGAGTTGCCACAGCCTGTAAAGGCTGGCATGAAAATCGCATCTAAAATAATGACTTCAACCGCTTATTATGTATAACTTATTTTATCAATCGACAGCATCAAATCGGCAACAAACGGGATAACTGAAATGCAAAAATTTAGCGATGTGCTACAGACATTAGACAACGTTGATGACGTTAAAAGGATTGAGCTATTTTTTGAAAACGGCGAGCCTGCTGGTGTTATTGAGAATAAACCAGGCAGCCAAGGCTCACTCAAAGTGTTTAATCATTTATACAAAATGTTTGGTGGCATTACGCTAGACGCGGCAGTGGAGGGTTTGGCTTTGTTTGCTGAGCACACCGAAGATGCTGAAAACTGCCCTGGCAAACATCCTAATGTGGATCGATTGTTGAACGTGCTAGAAAATGAAGAACCGTTAAACGTCACAATTATTACGCAATAAATTCCTCTTACATTTTGCCCGATATGGGCGGATGGTAAATCAGTTCTAACAAATGCCCTACGGCGTCTAAACAATAAAATCCGCGTGAGCCATCTCTGTGTGTTTTTGGTGCCTCAGTAATTTTGACGCTATTCGCCACAAAATACGCATGCCAATTATCCACATCTTGCGGCGTTTTTAGCACAAATCCAATATGATCCAATCGCTGTTGCGCTTGCGGCACATAATCCACGCGATGCAACGCAAATACATCGCCATCGTTGGTTAAATACACATTATCAGGGTCTGGCTGCCATTCAATTTGCATACCCATCAGTTGCGTATAAAACTCCACTGCCATTTCAAGCTCTTTCACAAACAAAGCCACATGGCGTATGCCTAACATGCCTTCTGGTTGAGGTTTTTGCATGCCTTACGCTACCGACTTAACCACATAATCGTGGGTAATTTCCACCGATTTAGCCAGCATAATCGATGCTGAACAATATTTTTCGGCCGATAGTTTCACCGCGCGCTCAACTTGGGTTTCATTTAAATTGTCGCCAGTAATCACAAAATGCACATGAATTTTAGTAAACACTTTGGGTATTTCATCCGCGCGTGCTGCCTCAATTTCTGCCACGCAATCCACAATAGGCTGCCGCGCTTTTTTTAAGATAGTCACTACATCAAATGATGTGCAAGCACCCATGCCAATCAACAGCATCTCCATTGGCCGCATACCAATATTGCGGCCGCCGTTTTCTGGCGCACCATCCAGCACAACCGCGTGTCCAGTCTCAGATTCACCCACGAAGCTGACGTCTTCAACCCATTTAATTCTTACTTTCACGATTTATTCCTACTTTACTTTTAAACGTTACTAACTTAAAAATTATCAGTTTCTAAGCCAGACAAGGCGCAAGGTCGAAAAAGCGTGCGCAGCATACAAGCAGTATGTAAGCGCGATTTTTCGACCTTGCAACACCGTATGGCGACGTAATGCTTTAAGCAGGCAATTCGCAAAGCGAATGCTCGCAAAATGATGATTTTATTTAACGTCTAGGAGTTCTACGTCGAACACTAGCGTGGCATTTGGCGGAATCGCACCACCTGCACCACGCGCGCCATAACCCATTTCAGAGGGAATAATCAAGGTGCGTTTACCACCAATTTTCATGCCTGCAAAACCCTCATCCCAGCCTTGAATCACTTGGCCGCCGCCTAAAAAGAAATTAAATGGCTGTTTTCTATCAAGGCTGCTATCAAATTTTTTGCCTTTTTTGCCTTCTGCCGCTTCATCGTACAACCAACCTGTGTAATGCACTGTCACGTTAAAACCCGGTTCTGCTTCACGGCCTGTGCCTACTTGTGTGTCTATTTTTTGTAATTCTGTAATGGTTGCTGTCATTGCTGTTTTTTCCTGTGGTGGTGAATTAGATTCGGCTTGGCAGCCTGATATTGTGATTAATATTAATGTTAATGTACTTATATAAAATCTTTTGCTAATCAATTTTTGCTCCCTCATTTACAAACCAATATCATACTTTAATTTAGTTTTGATTCATCACCTGCACATTTAAAGACCATAAAAAAAGGCGATGGTTTGCACCATCGCCTTTTAAACTTAAATAGTTAATTAATGCATTTTACGACGCAAACCCATTAAACCAACTAACGCTGAACCAAATAACCAACCAGCGGCTGGCAATGGCACTGCACTTGGAGGAGCATTAACATAGCTATCACTATCACCTTGTCCACCGCCTTGTGGATATCCTTGAATATGCAAACCCACACGCAAGCCGCCATTTGCCAATAAATTATCAATGTTCGCGCTAGAATTCAAAGTAGCTGTCAGTATCAAAAACTCACCAACATTAACCCCATTACCACCACCGCCGTTTCTATCACCTTCAGCATTCGTTGTGAAATTGATAGCATTACCTTCTGGGAAGTTTTGAGTTGAAGGTGTAACGCCAGTAAAGCTTACAGTACCCTGTTGACCAGTTTGATTTAAATTGCTAAATAAATTTGCATTTAAAAAATCAAAATAAATAGTGCCGATAAATACATTAACCCCGCCAGCAGCGTTAATAAACTTAAAGTCTACACTATTACCAACCTGAGTGACATCCAAAGAAAGTTGAGCACTAACATCTACTTCGTTAGCATTTACACCTACAAAGTTATAAGTGCTTGCAAAAACTGAAGTTGATAATAGAAACATTGAAATTGCTAATAAATTTTTGAACATCATATTTCTCCCATTAATATTCTAACAACTAACATTAAGTGGTTGTATGTAATCAATCAATAGCCCAAACGGGTATATCACTTAATGTAAATTCTAGAATAACTAACCGTTAACTTGACTGTAAATCCATTCAATCAAAGCGTCTTGCGCTGTTTTGCTGAGTGCTGATTTATTGTGATTGACCATCATCACAACAACATAGCGTTTATTTTGTGCATCCAATACATAACCTGCAATCGCGCTCACGCCATCTAACGAGCCTGTTTTTAAATGTACGCGGCTGGCACTTAAACTGGTTTTTAGGCGCTTTGCGGTGGTGCCATCTAAACCCAATATAGGTAATGATGCGATGAATTCTGGCATGATTGGGCTATGGTAAGCGCTTACTAACATTTGTCCTAAATGTGCGCTATTGATGCGTTCTATGCGCGATAATCCAGAGCCGTTTTCAATCACCAATTCTTGCGCATCTATATTTTTAGATTGTAGCCAGCGTTGAATGGCTAATGCACCTTTAGTCTGCGTTGCCGGTACGCCTTGCTTTTTTGCGCCCAAGGTTAGCAATAATTGTCGCGCGGTGAGATTATTGCTCCATTTATTCATATCCCGTATGACATATCCCAACGGCTCAGACACGTGCTCAATCACTTTTGTTGAAACATTGGTTAGTTGCTGAATTTTTAGATTGCCCTTAAAAACGCCCCCCAGCTCGCGCCACAGTTTTTTAAAGGTATAAAACGCATATTGTTCATCATTTAATATGCTTAACTCTAAATAACGCTCGCCACAATCAGGTGAAAGCATGCCTTCAAATATAACGGTTGCGCCATTGGTTTTAGGTTGAACCGTATAGTCAAAACGGCTACGCCAATCGCCACAAGGCGTTTGACTTAACTGTATTTTATTCACAATTTCTATTTCGTTTAACTCAAACTCTTGGTTAATACTAACAACCTTATCCGTTACGCTAAATCTAAAACTGGTATGGCGACCGTTAACCAAAAACGCGCTAGGCTGTGCGTTATAGGCTCGCCAAACTTCATCATCAAATGCAATTGTTGCGCTATTTTCAGCAAAAAAACTTTTATCAATAATCAAATCGCCTTTAATTTCTTGAATGCCCGCTTGTTGCAATCGCATTAACAATCGCCAAAACTCTTGCGCTTTAAAACTGGGGTCGCCATAGCCTTTGATAATCAAATTACCATTTAACACACCATTTTTCACTTCGCCGTTGCGATACACTTCGGTTTTCCAGCGATAAGCGGGCGTTAATAAATCCAGCGCCGCATTGGTTGTCACTAGCTTCATTACACTGGCAGGATTGAGGCTTTGATCGGCGTTATGGCTGATTAAGGGCGTGGATGAATCTACCGCTTGCACGTATATCGCTACATTGGCCTGCGGAATACCTGCTTTTTTGAGTGCATCCACCACAGACATTGGTAGCTCTGCAAATGCGTTTGCGCTGATTAATAGATTCATCAGCGTACTTAACATCAAAAATCTTAAGAAAATTTTAGCTTTTTTCATATCAGTTTTTGCAACACTTTAACGGTGGCCTGTATCATAAAATCAATCTCTGATTCTGTGATGGTGTACGGTGGCATAAAATAAATGGTGTTGCCAATGGGGCGAATCAGCAAGCCATTATTTAATGCGGCGGCATAACAATCTTTAGCAAAATGCGTATTTTGAGTCATTACATCAAACGCGCTTATCATGCCTTGATGACGTAAATGCTGGATAGGAAAGTGAGTAAGTGCTTGCATTTTTGTCTGGATATAAGCTGTTTTGGCTTTGTTAGATTCAATTACATTATCCGATTCAAATATCGCCAACGTAGCCAGCGCAGCGCTACACGCTAGCGGATTGCCTGTGTAGCTATGGCTATGTAAAAAACCGCGCACAGTGCTGTCATCATAAAATCCTTGGTAGATTTCATCTTTAGTTAACACGCAAGATAATGGCAAATAGCCGCCTGTAATGCCTTTGGATAAGCAAATAAAATCAGCAATCTGACAAACTTCTGTTTGTTTGTTTTCATACGGCAACCCTTCGACAAGCTCAGGGCGAACGGTGTTTACTGTATGGGAGCGACTGATAAAACCGTTCGTCCTGAGCGTGTCGAAGGACATATTCGCTTGCTCACACGCAAACATCGTTCCCGTTCGCCCAAAGCCAACCGCAATTTCATCGGCAATTAAGTGCACATTATATTGCGTGCAAATTTCGCGCGCGCGCTGCAGGTAGATAGGATGATACATGCCCATGCCAGCCGCGCATTGCACTAGCGGCTCAATAATAAACGCGGCTAGTTGCGCATGGTGTGTGCTGACATATTTTTCTAAAGCATCCGCGCAGCGCAAAGCAAAATCTTCCGCGCTTTCGCCTGCTTCAGCCAGCCTAAAATCAGGGCTTGGCATTTGTGCCGATTGCATCAATAGCGGCGCGTAAGTGTCTTTAAAAATCGCCACATCGGTAACACCCAACGCGCCCAGTGTTTCGCCGTGATAACTATTTTGCAGGCTGATAAATTGGGTCTTTTGTGGCTTACCGCTGTTGCGCCAATAATGAAAACTCATTTTTAAAGCAATTTCAGTGGCACTTGCGCCATCTGACGCATAAAACGCATGGCCTAAACCTGTTAACTTGCCCAATTTTTCTGATAGCTCCACCACAGGTGCATGCGTAAAACCTGCCAGCATTACATGCTCAAGCGTATCTAATTGCTGCTTAATCGCCTCTTTAATGCGCGGATTATTATGCCCAAACAGATTCACCCACCAACTACTCACCGCATCCAGATAACGATTGCCATCAGTATCAATCAACCAAACACCATCTCCCTTTTTAATAGGGATTAAGGGGAAATTTTCGTGCTGCTTCATCTGTGTGCAAGGGTGCCATACGGATTGCAAACTGCGGGACAGAAGATTTTGGTTAATCATTTGTTTAGTTAAAATCTGATTCACGTTGACGTTTAATTGCCAGTACAATCACGACATCTAAAAGGTTATCAAAAGTATAAACAGCAACATAGCCTGTAGACCCTCTTGAAATAGCCAGTTCACGCTTTTCGCCAGTCACTATTCGCCCTATCTTTGGATGCCGTTTTAGCAGTTGAAGCCCATCGTTAATAATGCCATATGTATCAAGCGCGGCAGCTAAATCAAACCCCATTAAAAAATTAACCAGTCTGTCTATATCTGTTATTGCATCAAGTGAATATTCTAATTTTGCCATTATCAGCGCGCTTATGTACGCTTAATCGGTTGCGGTTTTGGTAGTTCTACACCTTGGATTTTGGCACGAAAGTAAGCATTAACCTCATCTGCATCATAGGCAATTCCGGCTGCTCGATAATGTTGCAAAGACGCTTCTGCTCGTGCCAAAAACGCACAATCTTCTTCAATGCGCTCGGTTTGCTCCGCAATTGCATCCACCATAAAAGCATGCGGGCTTTTATTGGCAAGTGCTGCAAGCGCGTTCACGCGTTGTTTTAATTCATCGGGTAATTTTAAGCTAGTGGTTGCCATGGTGTTTTCCTTAAAATAAAAAGGTGTTACCAAAGTAACACCTTTTATACAATTCGTCAAAAATTACAGCTTATTAATTTATCACTTAAATCTTATTCGCCTAATGAAATACCAAAGCCCAACACATTTTGCGCATGATTATAATCAAGCAGTGTTTCACCATAGCCTGTAGATGCCATCAAATGCAGCTTGATATAAGGATTGTTAAACACGCGCTGTTGTACGCTCAGCTGCGCAAAGCCTTTGTTATCGCTTCTTAAATTATTGCGTAATAGCACTGATACTGCCGTTTTACGGCTTTCGGTTTCCCAGCGCACCGTCATATCGCCATAACCTAAAAATTTCTCAATATCAGGGTTATCGTCTTCTCTATCATTCTCTGGTATGCGCCACCAAGGGCGCACCAGTAAAGAAATTCTGTCAGTCAGTTCAAATCCACCCTCTAAATATAACCGATTCCAGCTTCTTGAAAGTGGATTATCGCGACCATTAGATTGATGCACTAAGCCTAAATTTAACATTCTGGGGATGTAATCTTTTTTTACGCCATCTACTTCATTATCAATACCCAAAGACAGAATTAATTCTGGTTCGTAATTGTTTTCACGTAAGGGTCTAGATGCATTAGCATTGAAAATTTGCCAATAAGATTGCTGCGTATAAGCACCCCATAAGCGTGAACTGGTTACATAAGGTAAATCTCGAATCAGCGGAATGTTGTTTAATAGCTCTGATTTCAAACTTAATTGAAATTTAATGTCGTTAGCGTCTAAATCACGGTCGCTTGTATTAAGGCGGCTGGGGCTTTGTGGCGTATTATTAATATTACTGGTATTAGTGACTAATAAATAATTCGATTTATAGGTTTCGAAATCGCTAATATCCCAATCACCCTCTGAAGTTAACCGCCATTTTCTCTCTAAAAAGCTCAAATCGGCATTGGTTTTTTTTATTGCAACAGCGCCTACTTTTGTGGGTATTTCTTCGGTTAACTGTTCAGCAGAAAGCTTTTCACTGGCATGTATATCTGCTGCGGTATTTTCCGTTACTATTTCAATCGCTGGCGTGCTAATACTATCAAAACACGCCAGTCGCTTTTTAGATTCAAATTGTGATGGGTAAGTGGTTTTGCAGTGATACATGGCTTGCTCAACCGTTAATACCTCATTGGCTTGTAGGCAATTTGATTGCAGCAATAAACCAAATACGCTTAAGCCAGCGCCGCGTAAAACACTATGTAAAAAAAATTTTCGTTGGTGCATTATCTTCCTTCTTATTAACTGCTTTTTTACATTGGGTGCTTTTAAATAAGGCACGCTTAAATAAGACACGCTAGGGCGCAGGATTGGTATAACGCAAGTGAATCGCATCAATTTCTTTTAAAATTTCAGCATTAAGTGGCTTGCCGTAAGCCTGTATATTCTCTTGCAATTGCGCCATACTGGTTGCGCCAATAATCGTGCTGCTCACACACCAACGATGATACACAAAACTCAGCGCGAGTTCTGTCGGCGTAAAGCCATTTTGCATGGCTAATTGCGCATAAGCCGCACTGGCTAGCGCAACATTCGGTTTGGTGTATCGCTGCGCATAACCCAAAAATAGCGTAACACGGCCTACAGTATTTGGATTAGGCAGGTATTTTCCGGTTAAATGCCCAAACGCCAATGGCGAATAAGCCAATAAGCTCACGTTTTCACGATACAAAATCTCAGACAGTCCAAAATCGATACTGCGATTCATTAAGTGATAGCTATTTTGCAAAGTGGCAATGTGCGGTAAATGATATTGTTTGGCGATACGCAAAAATTCCATCACGCCCCACGGTTGCTCATTGCTTAAGCCAATCGCGCGAATTTTGCCCTCTTGCACCAGCTCACTAAGCGCTTCTAATTGCTGATGAATGCTTTCAAAATGTTTCTGTTGACCATCTGCATTTAATTCATTGTTTGGATCGAATTGATATTGCCCAAATATCGGCACATTACGTTCTGGCCAATGAATTTGGTATAAATCCAGATAATCAGTCTGCAAACGCTTGAGCGAATCATGCAATGCGCTGCGAATTGTTTTGCGGTTCAGCGAAAAATCATTGTTGCGTATCCAACTTAACCCTCTGCCAGGCCCAGAAATTTTGCTGCCAATAATCAGTTTATCGCGCTGCTGATTTTTGAGCCAAGGCCCAATAATAGTTTCGGTACGGGTAAAGGTTTCTGCCTTTGGCGGCACGGGGTACATTTCTGCAGTATCAATAAAGTTAATGCCGCTGGCAAGCGCAAAATCCAACTGTTCATGCGCCTCTGCCTGCGTGTTCTGGTCGCCAAACGTCATGGTACCCAAACAAATTTTGGATACGTTCAAATCACTTTGGCCTAACTGCACATATTCCATCAATTAAACAAGCTCCATCAATGCAATCTCTTTTTTTCATCTATCTGAATGGCAATCGGGTTTTGCACTGGCGCAGCCGCTGCCGCATTAATCGCCCAACCTGCCTCTTTTGTGGCCAGTTGCAACATATTGCACATTGCCAAAGTGAGCTCTGGATTTAAATTGATGCGCACCGAAATGCCCTCTAAACAAGGCAACTCCAAACTGGGCTGTTGATTGCCAGCACGAATTAGTAAGGCATTTACCGCCAACATTGCGCCATCATTGCGCACCTCTGGGCGCGGCTGATATTCGGTTTTAAAATCCATTTTCTGCAAAGCATCAGCTGCTTGCATTTCTTGCTTAAATTGCTCCACGGCTTGCTCTGGCGGTGTTTCATTTTGTATAGATGTCGCTGTTGGCAAATGCGCCTCTCCCGTGAGTAAACTCCATAATAGTTGGGTAATACGACTGGTTAGCCAAACCAATAATTCAGTGTTATCGCTAAGCCCCACGCGGAATAACAGCCTATCCTGCTCTGCGTTATAGCCTAAATTAATCTGCTGTATGGCTGCCACTTGCTGATGTTCTGATGGCTGGTGTGGTGATGTCACATTAATCTTTCTAAAAATAAGGCTAAATTTGTACGACTGGCTCTTGAAAAAAACAAACTTAAACGCAATGTTAGCAATCAAGGCATGCGAGTGCTAAAATATCGTATTGCCTACGCAATTTTATCAACTTTATACTTTGTTTACACTAAACAAAAGCATAACCATTAGGAGAAATTGAATGAAAATTCGTCCATTACACGATCGCGTTATTGTAAAACGCTCTGAAGAAGAACGCACAACCGCATCTGGCATCGTTATCCCTGATTCTGCCACAGAAAAACCAGATCAAGGCGTGGTTACAGCAGTGGGCAACGGCAAACGTGATGACAGCGGCAAAATCAATTCGCTAGACGTTAAAGTTGGCGATAAAGTTTTATTCGGCAAATATGCTGGCCAAACCGTTAAGGTCGATGGCGAAGAGTTATTGGTGATGCGCGAAGAAGACATCATGGCGATTGTTGAATAATTTGGTTTGACCAAATCACCTTCCAATTAGAAATTTGAACGAATTTAGGAGTTAATCATGGCAGCAAAAGACGTAAGATTCGGCGATGAAGTTCGCCAAAAAATGACCAATGGCGTGAACATTTTAGCGAATGCCGTTAAAGTAACATTAGGCCCAAAAGGCCGTAACGTAGTATTAGAGCGCTCATACGGCGCGCCAACCATCACTAAAGATGGCGTTTCAGTGGCTAAAGAAATCGAATTAAAAGACAAATTCGAAAATATGGGCGCACAAATGGTAAAAGAAGTGGCATCAAAAACTTCTGACATCGCCGGCGACGGTACGACAACGGCAACGGTTCTGGCACAAGCGATTATCCGCGAAGGCATGAAATCTGTAGCCGCTGGCATGAACCCAATGGATTTAAAACGCGGTATTGATAAAGCCGTTGCAGCAGCGATTGCCAACTTAAAAGAACAATCAAAACCCTGTACAACTAGCAAAGAAATCGCACAAGTTGGTTCAATTTCCGCTAACTCTGACGAATCTATCGGCAAAATCATTGCAGATGCAATGGATAAAGTGGGCAAAGAAGGTGTGATTACGGTTGAAGATGGTTCTGGCTTAGAGAGCGAATTAGACGTGGTTGAAGGCATGCAATTCGACCGTGGTTATTTGTCGCCCTACTTCATCAACAATCAAGAGCGTCAAATTGCATTGTTAGACAATCCATTCGTATTATTGCACGACAAAAAAATCTCAAACATCCGTGATTTGCTACCAACTTTAGAGCAAGTGGCTAAATCTGGTCGTCCATTATTGATTATTGCAGAAGATGTTGATGGCGAAGCGCTGGCAACATTGGTTGTAAATAACATCCGCGGCATTTTGAAAACGACTGCAGTGAAAGCACCTGGTTTCGGTGATCGTCGTAAAGCCATGTTAGAAGACATCGCAATTTTAACTGGCGGTACTGTGATTGCTGAAGAAGTTGGCTTGAAACTAGAAAACGTAACGCTTGAAAACTTAGGCCAAGCAAAACGTATTGAAGTGGGTAAAGAAAACACCATCATCATTGACGGTGCTGGCGTTGAGGCTAATATCAAATCACGTATTGCACAAATCAAATCGCAAATCGAAGAATCAAGCAGTGATTACGATAAAGAAAAATTGCAAGAACGCGTTGCTAAATTAGCAGGCGGTGTTGCTGTGATTAAAGTTGGCGCTACGACTGAGATTGAAATGAAAGAGAAAAAAGCCCGTGTAGAAGATGCATTACACGCAACACGTGCAGCGGTTGAAGAAGGTATTGTTGCTGGCGGCGGCGTTGCTTTGATTCGTGCACGCGATGCGATTGCTCAAGTTAAAGGTGACAATTTAGACCAAGAAGCAGGCATTAAAATTGTATTGCGCGCAGTTGAAGAGCCATTACGCCAAATCACTTCTAACGCAGGTGTTGAGCCATCAGTAGTGGTAAACAACGTAGCCGCTGGTAAAGGCAACTACGGTTACAACGCGGCTAACGAAACCTACGGCGATATGATTGAAATGGGTATTTTGGACCCAACAAAAGTAACGCGTAGTGCATTGCAAAATGCGGCTTCAGTTGCTGGCTTAATGTTGACTACTGATTGTATGGTAGCTGAACTGCCTAAAGAAGATGCACCAGCTGGTGGTGGCGGTGATATGGGTGGAATGGGTGGCATGGGCGGCATGATGTAATTGCTTTTTGATGTTGCATCAACCTATCCATCTTGCGATGGGTTGATGCAATCACGAAGTTCAAGCTTGTTACTCCGTGGTATAAGAACCTCGCTTCGGCGAGGTTTTTTAATTGCCTACTTATTTGACGTAAAAGAATCCGTCAATTAGCATCGCTATTTTAGGGAAGGTAAATAATGCAAACCATTCTTGATGAAGCTCATACTTGGTTCTTTGACGGACTTTCACATAGTCTAGACGGTTCTCTCAACATTGAACTAGTTGAAGGTATTAAAGCGGATAAACGAGAAATAGTTTATTTTGAGTCAACTGCACCTATGGGTTCGTTCTATTCAGTTCAAGTTCTTCCAAAGAGCAAATGTGTGCAGGTGAAGTTCCAAAACACCCATCTCTTCTTCGTTCACAATGAATCCTACGACGTAGGGAATGACGAACTCGAAAGCGATGAAGGGGTACTTAAGAAAGTATCAGCCTCCTCATTTTTGAGCTTTATCAAAGCCCATACGGGTATCTCATCCATCATAGAGGATGATTTCGATTCCTATCTACTATGGACACAGGATCGGTTATTCCATATTGCTAGCAGCTGCCCACCTAACATTTCGTTTGTCGACCGAAGTCCAGACCTTTCCAAAGAGCGCGTAATCACATGGTCTGCCTCATAAAGCCAAGTAGCCTTGTAGGGTAGGTCACTTGTGACCCACGCGATGCAATGGTTCAATTTCCGCATCCGCGTAGGTTCTTGAACCCACACTACATTTTTGCTAATTCAAACGTTAGCATTTTTAATACTTGTGGCGTAAAATTTAAGCATGAAGTTTGAATGGGATAGTAAAAAAGCTGAAATAAATTTACGAAAGCATCAAGTTGCTTTTGAAGAGGCAGCTTCAATATTCGGTGACCCTTTAGCTATCACCTTTCGCGACCCAGACCACTCTGTTGGCGAACGTCGTTACCTAACATTTGGTATCAGCCAAAGTGGTCTTTTATTAGTTATTTCACATACTTACCGTGGTGAAATGGCAAGAATTATTAGTGCACGCCGCGCTACCCGCGCAGAAAGGAACATATATGAAGAATGATGATTTACGCTCAGAATATAGCCCCAAAGACCTTGGTAAAGGTGTTCGTGGTAAGTTTTTGCAGTCTTATGAAAAAGGCACTAACTTAGTGTTACTTAACCCAGAAGTTGCCAAGGTATTTTCAAGCTCTGCCGCAGTGAACGAGGCATTAAGCAGTCTTTTACAGATAACAAAACAAACAACCAAATTGACGCATCCGTCAAGTGAAACACGCTAATCAGATACTTTCATACTAACAAATCTTATGACCCAGCAAAAACTTGGTCAACTTCACCCATCATGGCTAGCAGCCATAGGCGATGAGCTTGAAAAGCCTTATATGCAGGCATTGCGCAATTTTCTGAAAGCCGAAAAAGCCGCTGGGAAAGTCATTTTTCCGCCTAATACCTTGATTTTTAATGCGTTTAATCACACGCCTTTTGAACAAGTGCGCGTGGTGATTATTGGGCAAGACCCTTATCATGGGCCAAATCAAGCACATGGGTTAAGTTTTTCTGTCCCGCAAGGTATTGATTTGCCACCGTCACTGCAAAATATTTTTAAAGAAATCTCATCTGATTTGGGCGTTAAGATGAGTCGCAGCGGGGATTTAACGCCTTGGGCTGACCAAGGCGTTTTGCTTTTGAATGCAACGCTGACGGTAGAACAAAGTAACGCAGGTTCACATCAAGGTAAAGGTTGGGAGCACTTTACCGATGCGGCGATTGCCGCGTTAAATGCGCATCGCGAGGGTTTGGTGTTTGTGTTGTGGGGTAGTTACGCGCAGAAAAAGGGTGCGTTTATTGATGAAAACAAGCATTTAGTATTGAAATCTGTGCATCCATCACCGCTATCCGCGCACCGTGGCTTTTTTGGTAATCGTCAATTTTCGACTATTAATCAATATTTAATTCAGCAAGGTCAAGCGCCGATTAATTGGCAAATTTAACTTTTTAGGCTTTTTTATGGGTTAAGTTTAGCTTTTTACCCTAATTTGAGGGTTAACTTAACACTCAAAAACATCCAATAAATTACTCGCAATCATAAATTGCTTGCTATGCAGTTACAACTTCTTTACACTTTGCAAAGGTTAGTTACAAACTAACGCAAGTTAAAAAAAACCCCGATTAAGGGGAATAAATCGGGGTTAAAGGCCTCATTGTCTAAGGCTTCCGCTCAGGGAGGAAAGAAGCGGAAAGAAAACTAAGCGTCAACTTAGCTTTCATGTAGTTTCAGAGGCCTCAAATCTGGGTTAGTTCAGTCTATCTGTGGTTTTTTATCATTTTTTCATCGCCTCTTTCGTAAGCTCACATGCGATAATATTGGCATGCAAAATCAAGATTCTCTTCTCACAGGCTTAAATAACAAACAACTGGAAGCTGTTACGCTACCGCATCAATCTGCGCTTATTTTGGCAGGTGCTGGCAGCGGAAAAACGCGCGTACTCACTACTCGCATCGCCTGGCTGATTCAAACAGGACAGATTTCGCCGATGGGTTTGATGGCGGTGACGTTTACCAATAAAGCTGCCAAAGAGATGCTGACACGCTTAACCGCCATGTTGCCGATTAATACGCGCGGCATGTGGGCTGGCACTTTTCATGGTTTATGTAATCGCCTTTTGCGCGCGCATCATCGCGAAGCGGGTTTGCCTTCTACGTTTCAAATTTTAGATACCGCAGACCAGTTAAGTAGTATTAAACGCTTGATGAAGTTAATGAATATTGACGACGAAAAATATGCGCCTAAGCAAGTGCAAGGCTATATTAATAGCTGCAAAGAAGAAGGTTTACGGGCCAACAAAGTAGATGCTTATGACGGCCACAGCCAAAAGCTGCGTGAAATTTATGAAGAATACGATAAACAATGTAACCGCGAAAGTGTGGCAGATTTCGCGGAATTATTATTGCGCTGCTACGAATTGCTAAGTCGCGATGAGCGCATTCGCAACCACTATCAAAGCCGCTTTCAATATATTCTGGTAGACGAATTTCAAGATACTAATAAACTGCAATATCAATGGCTTAAGTTATTAGCCGGCAAAGAAAATTGCTTGTTTGCTGTAGGCGACGATGACCAATCGATTTACGGTTTTCGTGGTGCGCGCGTGGGCAATATGCGCGACTTTGAAACCGATTTTAACGTGCAAAATATCGTTAAGTTAGAAGAGAATTACCGCAGCCATAGCAATATTTTAGATGCTGCCAATGCCATTATTTCGCATAACAAAAACCGTCTGGGCAAAAACTTATGGACTAGCGCAGGCGCTGGTGAACCCGTTAGAATCTATGAAGCCTATAACGATAATGATGAGGCACAATTCATTGTTGATGAAGTAAAAATGTTGCAAAGTGAAGGCACGCCGTTGGCGGATATGGCTTTACTATATCGTAGCAATGCGCAGTCGCGCGTGCTGGAGCATGCCTTGTTTTCCGCCAACCTGCCCTATCGCGTGTATGGCGGTTTGCGCTTTTTTGAACGTGCCGAAGTAAAACATGCGCTGGCTTATATGCGCTTGATGGCGAATGCCAATGATGATACGGCGCTCTTGCGCGTGATTAATTTTCCTGCCCGCGGCATAGGTGCACGCAGCCTTGAGCAATTGCAAGAAGGCGCGCGCCAAAATGATTGTAGCTTATGGCAGGCCGCATTGAATAAAGTAGGTAACGGCAAAGCGGGCGGCAAAGGTTTAGAAGGCTTTGTTGCATTGATACGCGAAATGACAGATCAGGCCTATGGCATTACTTTGGCAGAAGTTGCTGAGCTAGCCACCACTTTTTCTGGCTTAAAAGCGCATTGTGAAAATGACAAAGACGGTGAAGACCGCATAGAAAACTTAGAGGAATTAGTGACAGCGGCAGTTGCTTTTACCAATCAAGCCTTTGGTAACCACAACAATGTAGATGGCGACACAGAGCAAGATTTGATGACGCAATTTTTAACGCATGCCAGTTTAGAGGCAGGCGATCATCAAGCCACCATTGGTTATGATGCGCTGCAATTAATGACGGTGCATGCATCTAAAGGCTTGGAATTTAAAGCGGTTTTTATAAGCGGGCTGGAAGAAGGATTATGCCCGCATGAAAATAGTTTAAGCGAAAACAATGGCTTAGAAGAAGAGCGGCGTTTGATGTATGTGGCGGTAACGCGCGCGCGCCAACGCTTATATTTAAGCCATGCACAAAGCCGCATGCTGCATGGCCAAGTGCGTTATGGCATACCATCGCGCTTTTTAGATGAGATTCCAGAAGGTTTATTAAAACGGCTCAATAGCAAGCCGATGGCAAGATCTAGCAGCAATTATGCTGAAAGTTACGCAGCACCAGTAGCGCAAAACACCAACAATTACCCCTACAAAATTGGCCAAGGTGTGCGCCACAATAAATTTGGTGAAGGCGTAGTGGTGAGCTATGAAGGCAATGCCGCTAACTTGGTGATTAAAATCAACTTTGGCAATAATGGATTAAAAACCTTGGCGATGGAATACGCTAAATTGGAAAAAATTTAAATTTGGCCAAATCCAAAGCCGTTCGTGGTGAGCTTGTCGAACCACATAATACCCTTCGACAAGCTCAGGGCGAACGTTTAGATGTTTTTTAAGCAGCTCTAAACACATCGCGATAACTGACATATTGAAACGCTAGCATTAAAGTAGTTGCCAGCAATAAACAGCCAAATACCAATAGCGAGGTGAGCATTTGGCCTAGCAATGGCACTAGGCTACCGATAATACCAACCACAATACCTACTGCTAACATGGCGCCAACAATGCCCGCTGTTAGCAATAACCATGATGCACCTAGCGCAATCATGTATTGCAATGAGCCTGCGATACTGGATTTAATGGCTTTTACCACGTCATAATTATTAAACGCAATTAACATAGGCGAAAACCAAGTCGCCATCATTAGCGGTATCAGCATTAAGCTTAATTTAAGCAGTAAAGGAATCATCGCCTGCATCATCTGCATGGCTTGCGATTCTGTCATTTCGGCTTTGCCTTGCGTAAATTTAAGCAGGCCTTCAATGTCACTATTCAATATAAAACTCACTATTACGCCATATAGCAAACAAAGCCCACCCAGCGCCATCAACGCAGGGATTTTAGGCTTAATCAATTGAATCACTTCACTCACGCTTTGCTGTTTTTGCATATCCGCATTGCGATATAGCGAGATAGCGATTGCTAGAAATACTGGCCACAATAAAATTGAGAAAAAGGCAAAAAACTGCAAACCAGGCACAGATGGCAACATCATAAATAGCCCCACATAAGCCAAGCCCAGCAACAGCCATTTACGCGGGGCAGTTTTAAACAATGCCACGCTTTCTTTTACCCAACTAATGCCTGTTTTAGTACGCGATTCTAAAATTGCCATGATGATTTCCTTTGCGCTTATTGAATTTTAGCCAGCGCAATATGTTGCTGTAATATGTTTTTAAAATGATTAGGATCTTTGGTGTGGGTTAATGCGCCATCGGCTGGATAATAAAAATCGTATAAGCGCGATAACCAAAAGCGCAGTGCAGCACGGCGCAGTAATGTGGGCCATAATTGTTGTTCTGCCACTGAAAAGGGTTTTACACGTTGATATTCGGCTAAAAAATGGGTTAACTTTTCATGGTCGATATTACCTAAATCGCTGCCATTATGGTGCAGGCACCACTCATTTACCGCAATCGCCACGTCATACGCCAACACATCGTTACAGGCATAATAAAAATCAATAAAGCCACCCAATTGCGCATCGTCAAACAGTACATTATCGCGGAATAAATCGCCATGCACCACACCGCGTGGCAAGGCGCTGGTATCAACGCTTAATTGATAAGCCAACTCGGTTTTAAGTAATTCGCTATCCGCCGCAATCGCTATTTTGGGCAGCACTTGCTGTGCTGTTTTAATAAACCAATCTTGCCCGCGTTGGTTGTGCCCTTGCTGATTAAATTGCTGACCCGCTACATGCATATTGGCTAATGTAGTCGCCACCTGCCCCACTTGTGCTAAATCGGGTGTAGCAATATCTTTGCCTTTAAGACAACTGACCATTAAGGCTGGCTTGTTTTTGAGTAAATGCAAAGCAACGCCATTTTTATCAAAAATCGGTGCTGGGCAAAGTATGCCGTGTTGCGCTAAATGCGCCATTAAATCGACAAAATAAGGTAACTCTTCTAAAGTATTCTTCTCAAAAATAGTGAGAACATAGCGATTATTTTGGGTAATCACAAAGTAATTAGTGTTGGTGATGCCTGCGGCAATGCCTCTTAATTCCACAATTTCATCAAGTTCAAAATCGCGTAACCAAGTGCGTACTTCTTCTAAATTAAGGGTAGTAAAAACAGACATTTCGCTCTACATAAAAAATTAAGAGGGCACTGCCCTCCTAACGCATTATTAAATATGGCTCACTTAAACATGGCAAATTAAAATCTAAAGATAATCCATTTGGGCACACTTAATGGTGGATTTGGCCCAATATTTACCCAGCCGCCGTTTGAATCTTCTTTATGCAAATAATAAGGCACGCCATGCTCGGGCGTTACTTTCATCATATACATCTCACCATTGATACGATATTCCTCAATGGTTTCAGCGCCTTTTTTACGAATAGTGATTTGTGGTTCAAGCGCAGGATCTTCCAAAGCCTCACCATCTATCACTTTTGGCGGCGGCTGCACTTGCTCTAATAACTCCAAATCATTGGGTTGCGCCGCAAAAATGATGTTCGACGTCAGCAATAATGGCATCGTAAACATCAACAGCGCGGTTAATTTAAGGTTTTGCATCACTGTACTTTTCATTACTGTGCTTTCCATTTTGCCGCCAGTTAAATTAAGTTAATTCATTCTAACAAAAGCCTGTTAAAAAAGCAGGGTAAAACGGCTGTTGCTTATAAATATAGCTGAATTTTGCGCTCAGCAGGCGTTAGCTCAAATCCTGTTAATTCATAATGTTTAAATATCGCCTCAACAATTTGTTTGGGGTCATCAATCATTTGAATCAAATCCATATCTTGTGCTGATGCCATACCCTCTAGCACCAAAGTATTTTTTAGCCAATCCACTAACCCTGCCCAAAAATCTTTACACACCAAAATAATCGGAATTTTGCGCGATTTACCCGTTTGCACCAGCGTAATCGCTTCCATTAATTCATCCAAAGTGCCAAAACCGCCTGGCATCACCACGTAGGCACTGGCGTATTTAACAAACATCACCTTGCGCATAAAAAAGTATTTAAACGTAATATCAATATCCTGAAAACCATTGCCACTTTGCTCAAACGGCAACTCAATATTCAAGCCCACGCTAGGCCCTACGCCGGCGAAAGCGCCCTTATTAGCCGCTTCCATAATGCCCGGCCCACCACCAGAAATCACGCTAAAACCTGCATCCGATAATAATCGGGCAATTTCTTCGGTTAACTTGTAATAAGGATGTTCTGGCTTGGTGCGCGCGCTACCAAAAATTGACACGGCTGGCGTAATTTCTTTTAACTTTTCAGTAGCGGCAACAAATTCTGCCATAATCTCAAAAGCGTGCCAGGATTCAGTTTCTGTGGTCGCGCCATTGAGCAATTCAGATTCGGTTATTTGTGGTAATTTTTTAATCATTTGATTGACTCAATAAAATTCTGTTTATTAACTAAATATATTATCTCACGCCTATGAAAACGCTACTGCTTGTTGACGGTTCATCTTATTTGTATCGCGCATTTCACGGCCTACCAGATTTGCGCAACAAGGCTAACGAGCCCACTGGCGCCATTCGCGGCGTATTAAGCATGCTGCGCAAACTGCACAAGGATTACCCTGCCGATTATAGCGCGTGTGTGTTTGATGCAAAAGGCAAAACCTTTAGAGATGACATTTACCCAGAATACAAAGCCAATCGCCCCAGCATGCCAGACGATTTGCGCAGCCAAGTAGAGCCGCTGCATGAAGCGATAAAAGCGATGGGCTGGCCGCTGTTAATGGTAGACAATGTAGAAGCTGACGATGTGATTGGTTGCTTGGCCAAACAAGCCGAAAAACAAGGCTTACGTGTGATTATCAGCACGGGCGATAAAGATATTTCGCAGTTAGTGAATGAGCATGTCACGGTGATTAACACCATGCCGAATGCCTTTAGAAAAGGCGATGAGATACTGGATATTGCAGGCGTTGAGGCCAAATTTGGCCTAAAACCCGCATTGATTGTGGATTATTTAACATTAATCGGCGACACGGTGGATAACGTGCCAGGTGTTGAAAAAGTAGGCCCAAAAACGGCTGTGAAGTGGCTGCAAGAATACGGCTCGCTAGATAATATTATCGCTAATGCCGATAAATTTGGCGGCGTGGTGGGTGAAAATTTGCGCAAAGCTTTGGATTGGCTGCCGACTGGCCGTGAGCTGATTACCATTAAATGCGATTTGGATAATTTTGAAGGTATGCCCGCAAGTTTTGAGTCGCTAATGCTGCAAAGCCAAGATAAAGCCACACTGGCGGCGCTGTATGACCGTTTTGATTTTAAAACGTGGCAGCGCGAATTAGCAACTGAAACAGGAAATGTAACGCCAAAACCCGAAATAGCCAATGGCGAAACAGGTAATTTATTCGATTCGCCGAGCAATAAGCCAGAACTTAACACTCAAAATCACTCAAAAAATCTCGAAGCTCCAGTCACGCCAAAAATCGATTATGAAGCTGTAACGACACGCAATTTTGAAACGATATTAACGAATGAACAGCTGGATATTTGGCTAACGAAATTGCAATCTTCTGCATTGATTTGTGTGGATACTGAAACCACTTCTTTAGAGCCAATGACCGCTAAGATTGTGGGCTTATCGTTTTCGGTTGAGGCTGGTAGCGGCGCTTATTTGCCGCTCACCCATGATTATTTTGACGCGCCAGAACAGCTGAATTTTGCAGAAACTTTAGCCAAAATAAAACCCATTCTAGAAAACCCTGACATTAAAAAAGTCGGCCAAAATCTCAAATATGATCAACATATTTTAGCCAATCACGGTATTGCGCTAAACGGTATTGCGCACGATACGCTGTTGCAATCCTACGTTTTTGAAGCGCATAAATCGCATGGTATGGATGCCTTAAGTGAGCGCCATTTGGGCATCAAAACCATTACGTTTGAAGAAGTAGCAGGCAAAGGCGCCAAGCAGGTAAGCTTTAACCAGGTGACGGTAGAGGTGGCCGCTGAATACGCGGCCGAAGATGCCGATATCACTCTGCAACTGCATGAAGCCATGTACCCACAAATCGCGACAGACGCAAAATTAGATTTTATTTATAGCCAAATTGAAATGCCCAGTTCGCAGATTCTATTTACGATTGAGCGCAATGGCGTGCTGATAGACCGCGATATGCTGAACGTACAAAGCAATGAAATTGGCGCAAAATTAGTCGCACTAGAAAATCAGGCGTACGAATTGGCTGGACAACCTTTTAATTTAGGCTCGCCTAAACAATTACAAGAAATCTTATTTGATAAACTGGGCATTAAACCCACTAAAAAAACCCCTTCTGGCGCGCCGAGTACCGATGAAGACGTATTGCAAGAATTAGCGCTGGACCATCCACTGCCCAAAGTGCTACTGGAATATCGCGGTTTGGCAAAACTTAAATCCACCTACACTGACAAACTACCCAAAATGATCAATGCGCAAACGGGTCGCGTGCATACCAGCTACAACCAGGCAGTGGCCATTACTGGCAGGCTAGCCAGCTCAGACCCCAATTTACAGAATATCCCTGTAAGGTCAGCCGAAGGCCGCCGCATACGCGAGGCGTTTATTGCACCAAAAGGTTCGCATATCGTTTCTGCCGATTATTCACAGATTGAGCTGCGCATTATGGCGCACCTTTCTCAAGATGCCGGCATGCTGGAAGCGTTTGCCAATAATGAAGACATTCACCGTGCCACCGCTGCCGAGATTTTTGGCGTAGAACGTAGCGCTGTGGATAATGAACAACGCCGTTACGCAAAAGTGATTAACTTTGGCTTGATTTACGGCATGAGCGCCTTCGGCCTGGCGCAAAACCTGAATATTGAGCGCAGTGCAGCGGCCAGCTACATTGAGCGCTACTTTGCGCGTTACCCAGGCGTGCGCGAATATATGCATAACACCCGCGAAATCGCCAAAGCGCAAGGCTACGTTGAAACCTATTTCGGCCGCCGATTATGGGTGCCAGAAATCAACAGCCCCAACGTACAAAGAAGAAACGGCGCCGAACGCGCCGCCATCAATGCACCTATGCAAGGCACAGCGGCAGATTTGATTAAATTGGCCATGATTGCGGTGGATAAATGGTTAAGGGAAGAAAAACTAAACGGCAATCATTTGAAATCGAAATTGATTATGCAAGTGCATGATGAATTGGTGCTGGAAGTACCTGATAATGAACTGGAATTGATTAAAAATACGTTGCCAACCTTAATGCAAAATGTGGCGAAGTTGTCTGTGCCGTTGTTGGCGGAAGTAGGCGTAGGTAGTAATTGGGAAAGCGCGCATTAGATGTCAAATTTAAATATTGGCATCTACATCATCGGCGATGAAATTCTTTCAGGTAAGCGGGAAGATAAGCATCTGACGCAAGCGATTCAAATATTGAAAGCGCGTGGCTTGACGCTGGCTTGGGCGGAGTATTTGGGGGATGACCCTGCGCGGATGATAGCGAGTTTTAAGCGTAGTTTTAATAGCAATGATATTGTATTTAGCTTTGGTGGTATTGGCGCTACGCCTGATGATTACACACGGCAAGCAGCGGCGGATGCGCTTGGAGTGCCGATTGTGCGCCATCAAGCAGCCGTTGCGGAAATTGAGGCGCAGTTTGGTGAAGGGGCTTATCCTAAACGGGTTTTAATGGCGGATTTTCCGCAAGGGGCGGAGTTAATTCCTAATCCTGTGAATCGCGTAGCAGGTCTTTCGGCTGGCCTAGAAAATAAAAAACAGCCTAACCAAAAGCACAATCATTACTTTGTGCCAGGCTTTCCTGCCATGGCGCACCCTATGATGGAATGGGTATTAGATACGCATTACAGCCACCTGTTTCATCAGACACCATACCTAGAACAATCCATTATTATTGAAAATGGCATTGAAAGCCAACTGATTGATTTAATGAATAAAGCACTGGCTGATTACCCAAATATTAAAGTATTTAGCCTGCCCAAATTAAAGCCTAATCGCCAGGTTGAATTGGGCGCTAAGGGTGAGCCAGAGTTGGTGAAAAAGGCGATGCAGGACATTAAATCGGGCGTAAGTAATATCGGTTTTGCATGGGTAGATGGTGCTTAATATCTAATGGAATGCAGACCAAACTGCGGTGCTTGTTGCACAGCGCCATCCATCAATAGCCCAATTCCTGGCATGCCGAATGGCAAGCCTGCTGGGGTTAAATGCGTACAATTACTTAACGACTTTAAATGCGCAATTTTTAATCAGCCCGAGCGACCTGCGTTTTGTGCCAGCCTAAAACCCAGTGAAGAAATGTGCGGCACATCGCGCAATCAGGCGATTATTTGGCTCACCACATTAGAGCAATTAACCTCACCATAAAAACTTAACCCTTTTTTAGGGTTAAGTTTTTACAAAATGACCTGTTATTGCGTCGAAAATATTAAATTATCGGCTTTGGCGTGCAGTTTTTCTGGCGCGGTAATCGGCGTTGAGCAGGCATGATTCACACAAATAAACGCCGCTGCTTTGGCTAATGTTGGGTATTGCACATCGGGATTCGGCATTTTACCCTCCGCCTTATCCCACCACTCAATGCGTCGATATACCACAGGATATTGCAGTGCTTTTTGATGTAGCGCTTGCGCCGCAACATCCGATTTGCTGCCCACAATAGTGATATGCGCTGGCTCATTCGCCAACTCATCCGCCGCCATCAATGGCCCAACCAAATAACGCACGTTATCTGGATTATCTAAAGTTACAAGATATTGCATGGCGTGTGATGTGGTTTTTTTATAATCTTGGCTGCCCGTGTAATGTAATAATTTATTCGCCAAGCGCGCGATACTCACATTCGCTTCCATCTGCAATAAAGGTTGTTGAAACACGCCTTTGCTGTTTTTTGGAATGGCCGCCGTCGCAAAACCAATAGTGGATTGAAAGTTTTTTTCAATGAAATCCATGCTTGCGCGCGATTTTTCTAGCCACGCTCTATCGCCCGTAGAAATATAAAGCGACAAATAAGCCTCTGCCATTGCTAACGTATCGCCCAAATAAGGCCCTGCGCGGTCTTTTTCGCCATGTTTAAAGCCGCCATCGCCTAAGCCTCTATTGGCTTGTACCCAATTAGCGGCTTTAATTGCGCGATTCAATACAAGCTTATCGCCTGTCGCATCGTATAAAGCCGTCAAGCCGCGAATGGCCCAGCCGTTTTCGCGCGCGTAACTATTTTTATCAATGCGTGGCATACCCAGCGCGCGGCGACCTTTATCATCTAGCGGATAAAATGCATGGCCATCAATTTTGTCACTCACATCGGCATCTTGGCTGGTATAAAAAGCGCCGTCTGGGCTGCTTAAAAAAGTATTCAGATAACGCTCAATATCACGTGCCGCTTTTAAATAACGTGGTTCGCTAAACTGCAAATAAGCCAGCGAATACAACTGCAAGTCGTCGGCTTGAAACGACATGATTTTTTCAAAATGCGGTGAATTCCAGCGCCCACGGTCGGAATATTGATAAATGCCACCCCAAACTGGGTCGATTAAAGCAATCGCTTTATCCAAAGTTTCGCGCGCTTTTTTCTCAAACGCCTTGTCACCTTGCCTCGCTTTTATGAGCGCGAACTCAACGTTTGGCGCCAAAATAAATTTATGGGTCGTACCCCATCCGCCCACTGGCGCATCGTAACCACGATTGACAGTATTGATCATTTTTTCACGCTGAATAGCACTGAACTCGCGATTATTGCCTGCAACAATCTCTTTAATTGCTACAACCGATGGCCCTGGTGTAGGGTCATCAATCACCGCTTGCAATAAGCTAGCCATGCGCTCTGGCGGAATATAGCCACGGCGCTTGACCAACTCGCTACCGTCTGCTTTAAATATCACCGTTGCTGGCCAGCCATAATCTTCATAACGAATCGAAATATCAGGATTTGCATCTTGATCAACACGGATGGCGATATATTTTTGGTTAATTAACTTAACCACAGCAGGGTCGTGATACGTTTTTTCTTCCATCACATGACACCAATGGCACCACACCGCTTCTAAATCTAAAATAAGCAATTTATCTTCGCGCTTAGCCTGCTCAAAGATTTCTTCTGACCATGCATGCCAAGTAATTTTTTCATTTTCTGCCGCTTGAATAGCGTTAACTTGCAACAAAAAGCTAACAAAAATCAGTGCAAAATTTGCTTTAAAAATATGGTTAAGTCTTCGTAGCATGGTGCGCTTTCTTTCAATGGATAAGTGATATACGCAAGCGAGCGCTTTACGGATGCAAGGTATTGTTTGTTTAGTCGCAGTAACAAGCGTTTCCTGTCGAAAATAGCCAATAAAGTTCATTCACAGAAGTGCTGATTGCGTATAAAATGGACAACTTTACGCAAAACAATATCGGCTAAAAAATAAAGCATGCAAATCGGTAATCATATTCTGAAAAATAACTTGGTCGTTGCGCCAATGGCTGGCGTGACCGATAGGCCTTTCCGTCAGCTTTGCAAAAAGCTGGGCGCAGGTTTAGCGGTTTCTGAAATGGTGACATCGAATTCGCTACTTTACGGCAGCGAAAAAACATTGCGCCGCGCCAACCATGAAGGCGAAGTAGACCCGATTTCTGTGCAAATTGCAGGTGCTGACCCGAAAATGATGGCAGAAGCCGCCAAACATAATGTGGATAACGGTGCACAGATTATTGATATTAATATGGGCTGCCCAGCCAAGAAAATATGCAATGTGATGGCGGGCAGTGCATTGTTAAAAGATGAGCCATTAGTTGCGCAAATTTTAAAAGCAGTAGTCGCCGCAGTTAACGTGCCTGTAACACTAAAAATCCGTACAGGCTGGGACAAAAATAATCGCAACGCGATTGAGATTGCAAAGATGGCGCAGGACATTGGCGTGCAAGCGCTAGCCATGCATGGTCGCACACGCGCCTGTTTGTATATGGGCGATGCAGAATACGATACGATTGCCGCCGTTAAACAATCGATTCAAATTCCACTGATTGCCAACGGCGATATCACCACCCCAGAAAAAGCCAAGTTTGTTTTAGATTACACAGGCGCAGACGCGGTAATGATTGGACGCGCTGCACAAGGCAGACCTTGGATTTTCCGCGAAATTGAATACTATTTAAAAACTGGCGAGCATATGTTGCCGCCAACAGTTGAAGAGATTCATACCGTGATGCTAGAGCATCTACATGATTTATATAGCTTTTATGGTGATTTAGCGGGTATGCGAGTCGCACGTAAGCATATTTCTTGGTACACCAAAGGCTTGGCAGGTTCGGCAAGCTTTAGACACAATATGAACACCTTGCAAACGATAGACCTGCAACTCAACGCTATTAACGATTTTTTTGCTGAGCTTAAGAGCAAGCATGAGCGTTTGGTTTATGCCGATAGTTTTGAAGCCAGTGATTTTGAAAAAGTGGAATTGGCTGCCTAATGTCTAACGCTTGCAAACTAACGGATGCTATCAACGAATCGCTAGAAGATTACTTTAAGCATTTGGATGGTCAACCGCCACATGCCATTTACGATATGGTACTGGGCTGCGTAGAAAAACCCATGCTGGAGTTCATACTCAATAAAGTAGGCGGCAATCAATCTAAAGCGGCTGAAATATTAGGCCTGAATCGCAACACATTACGCAAAAAAATGGCCGAATACCATCTAAGTTAACCTGCAAGTTAACCCGAATTTTTAATCAATTTTTCATCTTAAGAGTTTTCAATGGCAGCAATCAAACGTGCACTCATCAGTGTTTCAGACAAACAAGGTGTTTTAGAGCTAGCCCTTGTATTAAGTAAATTGCAGGTAGAAATTTTGTCTACTGGCGGCACCGCAAAATTATTACGCGACAATAACTTTGCGGTAATAGAAGTCAGTGATTACACAGGCTTTACAGAAATGTTGGATGGCCGCGTTAAAACGCTGCATCCAAAGGTGCATGGTGGCATTCTGGGTCGTCGCGATTTGCCTGAGCATGTAAGCGCGATGCAAGCAGCCAATATCCCCAATATTGATATGGTGGTAGTGAATCTGTATCCATTTGAAGCCACCGTTGCCAAGCCTGATTGCGCACTGGAAGATGCGATTGAGAATATCGATATCGGCGGTCCGGCCATGGTGCGCAGTGCTGCTAAAAACTGGAAAGATGTGTCTGTGTTGACCGATTTTAGTCAGTATGCGGATGTGATTGCTGAGCTGGAAAATAACAGCGGCAGCATCAGTGCAGAAACTAATTTTAAATTATCAATTGCGGCTTTTAACCGCATCAGCAATTACGATGGCGCCATTAGCGATTACTTATCATCGTTTCAAGCGGATGGCACGCGTAGTGCTTTTTCTGCACAAACCAATGGCCGCTTTATTAAGTTACAAGATTTGCGCTATGGCGAAAACCCACACCAGCAAGCCGCTTTTTACCGCGATTTATACCCAGCACCTGGCTCATTGGTCACTGCCCAACAATTGCAAGGTAAAGAGCTGAGCTACAACAATATCGCCGATGCCGATGCGGCATGGGAAACAGTAAAATCATTTAGTAACGATACTGCATGCGTGATTGTAAAACACGCCAACCCTTGCGGTGTTGCGGTGGGCGAAAGTGCCTTAGAAGCCTACAGCAAAGCGTTTCAAACAGACCCTACCAGCGCATTTGGTGGCATTATTGCTTTTAATAGCTTGGTCGATGCTTCAACAGCAGAAGCTGTCAGTAAACAGTTTGTCGAAGTATTGATTGCGCCAGAATTTACCGATGAAGCCTTAGCCATATTTTCCGCTAAAGCCAATGTGCGCGTATTAAAAATAGCGCTGCCAGAAGGTGGTGCCTTAAATTCTAAAACCACTGCTTGGGAACAAGGCCGCAACTCACACGATATCAAACGCGTGGGTTCAGGCATTTTGATTCAAACGGCGGATAATCATGAAATTAGCCAAGCCGATTTAAAAATCGTGTCTAAAAAACAACCAACACCACAACAATTGGCCGATATGTTATTTGCCTGGAATGTGGCGAAATACGTGAAATCCAATGCCATCGTTTTCTGCGGCAATGGCATGACCTTGGGCGTAGGCGCTGGCCAGATGAGCCGCGTAGACAGCACCAAAATCGCCGCGATAAAAGCACAGAACGCTGGTTTGACCCTAAAAGATTCAGTGGTCGCATCAGATGCATTCTTCCCGTTCCGTGATGGCATTGATGTATTGGCCGAAGCAGGGGCAAGCTGCGTGATCCAACCAGGTGGTAGCATGCGCGATGACGAAGTGATTGCCGCTGCCGATGCGCATGGTTTAGTGATGGTGATGACGGGCATTCGTCACTTCAGACATTAATTGCAATCGCTAAAGGATAATTAAGAATGAAAGTTTTAGTGATTGGTGGCGGTGGTCGTGAACATGCACTTGCATGGAAAATCGCACAAAACAAGCAAATAAGCCGTGTATTCGTAGCGCCTGGCAATGCGGGCACTGCGCTTAATCCTGATATGGTGAATGTGCCGATTTCTAGCGTTGCAGATTTACTCGCATTTGCGCAAAAAGAGCAAATTAATCTCACGGTTGTTGGCCCAGAAGCGCCCTTGTCGCAAGGTGTGGTTGATACCTTTAGAGCCAAGGGCTTAAAGATTTTTGGTCCCACTAAAGCCGCGGCGCAATTGGAATCTAGCAAAGATTTCGCCAAAGCTTTTATGATTCGCCACCATATACCAACAGCCGCCTATGCCACTTTTACTGATGCAAAATTGGCGCATGATTATGTGCAAGCCCAAGGCGCGCCGATTGTCATTAAGGCCGATGGTTTAGCCGCAGGTAAAGGTGTCGTCGTCGCCATGAGCAACGATGAAGCGCATGCCGCGATTGACGCTATGCTGTCTGACAATAAATTAGGTGACGCTGGCGCGCGCGTGGTGATTGAAGAGTTTTTAACAGGCGAAGAGGCCAGCTTTATCGTGATGGTAGACGGCAAAAATATTCTACCGCTAGCCACTAGCCAAGACCATAAACGCTTACTAGACAAAGACTTAGGGCCAAATACTGGCGGCATGGGTGCTTACTCCCCTGCGCCTGTAGTGACGCCAGAAATCCATGCCAAAGTGATGCGCGAAATCATTCGCCCAACGGTTGAAGGTATGGCCAAAGATGGCATTCCCTATACTGGCTTTTTGTATGCTGGATTGATGATTTCGCCAGACGGCAATGTCAAAACTTTGGAATTTAATTGCCGCATGGGCGACCCAGAAACGCAACCAATTATGTTGCGCTTGAAGTCAGATTTTGTGGCTTTGGCTGTACATGCTGTAAACGGTACTCTGGACAAAGCAGAGACTGAATGGGATAGACGCACTGCGCTTGGCGTGGTGATGGCCTCACATAATTATCCTGATACACCAAGGCTGCATGATGAAATCAGAGGCTTGCCCAAACTGGGTGATGAAGCGCATGTATTCCATGCCGGTACTCAGCTAGTGGATGGCAAAGTACTCACTGCAGGCGGCCGCGTATTATGCGTGACAGCGCTAGGCGAAACCGTTAAATTCGCACAGCAACAAGCCTATAAAATCGTGGATGAGATTAAATTTGACGGCGCTCAATATCGTACCGATATTGGCTACAGAGCTGTTAAAGGCTAAGCAGTAACCATGACACCCAATAACACGGTGAGTACAGATGCAGTATTGCAATATCTGCAAAACCTGCAAAGCAAGATTGTTGAAGCGCTGGAATTAGTCGATGGCAAAACATTTTTACACGATAGCTGGAACCGCCCTGAAGGCGGCGGCGGCACGAGTTGCTTATTAGAGGGTGGCAATGTATTTGAACGTGCTGGTGTCGGTTTTTCACATGTATTGGGTAATAAATTACCGCCAGCCGCCACCATCGCGCACCCTGAAGCCGCTGGTCGCGCATGGGAAGCTATGGGCGTTTCATTAGTTTTGCATCCACGTAATCCTTATGTGCCAACAGTGCATATGAATATTCGTTTTTTTGTGGCCAAAGCGCCTGTAAAAACCGATACCACTGAACTAATATCCTCACGGGATTTGGGAGCGAGCCAAGGCGGCAAGTATGAAAGCGAGCAGACAGCACATCAAGTGCGGCAAGCGATTGAAAACGCAGCCAACGCTGGCGCAGCCCCAAAGGCCGATGAGGATATTTGGTGGTTTGGCGGTGGAATGGATTTGACGCCATATTACGGCTTTGAAGAGGATTGCACCCACTTCCACCGCACCAATAAATCTGCACTAGACACTTTTGATTTAAGCTACTACCCACAATTTAAAAAGCAATGCGATGAATATTTTTATTTAAAACATCGCAAAGAACCGCGCGGTATTGGCGGCATTTTTTTCGATGATTTTAATGTGTTAAGTTTTGAGCAGAGCTTTGCCTTGCAGCGTGCAGTGGGCGATAGCTTTTTACAAGCTTATTTGCCAATTTTGCAACGCCGCAAAGACACGCCCTACACCGAAAATGAACGCGATTTTCAAGCCTACAGGCGTGGGCGTTATGTCGAATTCAACTTGGTTTTCGACCGTGGTACGCTATTTGGATTGCAGTCAAACGGCCGCACGGAATCCATTTTAATGTCCATGCCACCTATCGTGAAATGGCGTTATGATTGGAAGCCAGAAAAAGACAGCCCTGAAGCCAAGCTGTATACGGATTTTTTAATTGATAGGGAATGGGTCTAAGCACTCAAGCGCTGAATGAATACAATCAATGTATCTAGCCCAATTGTTAAAAATCAAGCACAGGCTTTATTAGATTTTATTGACGCCAGCCCAAGCCCTTGGCATGCGGTTGAAGCAGTTAGCCAGCAATTATTAGCACAAGGTTATCAACAATTATCTGAAACTCAAGTCTGGCAATTAACGCTCTTGGGCAAATATTTTATAGTGCGTGGTGGCGCCTCTATTATCGCTTTTTCACTAGGCAGCCAGCCATTGGCTGAAACTGGTTTTCGCTTAATTGGCGCACATACGGATTCACCTGGTTTGCGTTTAAAACCGCAAGCAGCGTTTGGTAGCAGTGGCTTGGTGCGCATTGGTGTTGAGATATATGGCGGGCCGATTTTAGCCACCTTTGCTGACCGCGATTTAAGTATTGCTGGCCGCGTGATGGTGAAAAATGGAACCGATATTCAGTCGCATTTAATCAAGTTTGACCAAGCATTGATGCGCTTGCCTAACTTAGCGATTCATATGAACCGTGAAGTGAATGACAAAGGACTGAAATTTCATAAGCAGGACGAATTACCCCTGATATTTGGCGAAGCTGAAGCGGGCATTGAAGCCGACCAGCAATTTATACAGCAAATTGCCGATGCGCTAAAAGTGAATATTGCCGATATCCTGACTTGGGAATTAAATGTCTATGACACGCAAAAAGGCAGTTTTTGGGGTGCAAATCAAGAGTTTATAGCGAATAGCCAGTTGGATAATTTGGCCTCATGCCATGCGGCATTAATGGCTTTATTGGCAAATAACAATAGTGTGACAACTAATATTATTGCGCTGTTTGACCATGAAGAAGTCGGCAGCGAAAGCGCCACAGGGGCAAGCGGCAGTTTTTTAAATGATGTGATTAACCGCATTACAGCGCATGACAACTTAGCTGCCGCAGACAAATTGCGCGCGCTTGCACACAGCTTTTTTATCAGTGCCGATATGGCTCATGCTTACCACCCCAATTTTTCTGGCAGTTACGATGCTCATCATCATGTACTGGTTAATAAAGGCGTCGTGATTAAAAGCAATTGCAATCACCGCTACGCCAGTAATGCGGATACCGCGGCGCGCTTTATGCAAATTTGCAATCAAGCAAATGTGCCCTATCAACAATACGTACATCGCACCGATTTAGGTTGCGGTAGCACAATTGGCCCTATTATCGCGGCGCAATTAGGCGTTGCTACCGTTGACGTTGGCTGCCCAATGTGGGCAATGCACAGTATTAGAGAGCGCGCGGGGGTATTGGATCACCACTACATGATTTGTGCACTCACTCAAGTATTTAACGGCTAATCCATTCTACTTAACCACTTTTGAAGCTTAAATTTTAATACCTTCATTTAATACGGTCATTGACGCTAAGCCTTTAACTGTTTAGGCTTAAGCCTATATTCATTTAACTGTCATCTTGCAAACTTCCCTAGGAATTTTTATGCTTGCCAAATTGTTGCGCACAAAACCCGTAGAAGCCCATACCAACAGTGGCTTAAAAAAATGTTTAAGTGCTTTTGACTTGGCTTTGCTAGGCATTGGCTGCGCAATTGGCACGGGTATATTTGTTTTAACTGGCCTTGCCGCAGCTACGCAATCTGGACCAGCGGTGGTTTTATCTTTTGTGTTGGCGGGCGTGGCTTCTGGATTTGCAGCACTGGCTTATGCAGAACTCGCCGCTTCTGTAGGTGGTTCTGGTAGCGCTTACGGCTACAGTTATGTCGCTTTTGGTGAGTTGATGGCTTGGGTGATGGGCTGGATTTTATTGCTAGAATATGGCGTGGGCGCAGCAGCTGTGGCCAATGGTTGGGCAGGATATTTCATTAACACACTGGCAAACTTTAATATTTACTTACCAGAAGCATTAACAAAAGCGCCTATATTAGGCGGCATCATTAACTTACCCGCCTTTGCCATTATTTGGCTACTGACTATTTTGTTGATTATTGGCGTAAAAGAAAGCGCGCGCTTTAACAATATTATCGTTGTGATTAAACTGTCTACGATTGCGATATTTATCGCTTTGGCAATTGGTCACTTAAATACCGAAAACTGGCATCCATTTATGCCTTTTGGTTGGTTTGAAACGCTGGATAACGGCAAAAATATTGGCGTACTGGCTGGCGCGTCTTTAGTATTTTTCGCTTACTTTGGTTTTGATGCGGTATCAACTGCAGCCGAGGAAGCCAAAAATCCGCAGCGCGATTTACCCATCGGCTTACTCGCTTCATTGGCTTTTTGTACCATTATTTACATTATTGTTTCTGCCATTTTGACTGGCGTTGTGCCTTATACCGAATTAAACACCACCTCTCCAGTAGCTTATGCCCTAACAAAACTGGGTTATACATGGGCATCTACGCTAGTCGCCACAGGGGTTTTGGCTGGGCTTATCACTGTTTTACTTGTGTTGTTGTACGGGTTAACGCGTATTTTATTCGCCATGAGCCGAGACGGTTTGATTTCACCTATTTTCTCTAAGGTGAACCCCGATAGACAAACGCCTACGCGCATTATTTTAATGTGCGGCTTTGTGGTTTCATTAGTTGCAGGGTTTTTCCCGCTTGGCGAACTGGCAGAAACGGTGAATATTGGCACACTTGCCGCGTTTGTCATGGTTTGCGTAGGTGTCATCGTATTGCGTATACGCCAACCTAATTTGCCACGCCCATTTAAAAATCCGTTCAATCCAGTCATCCCTGTATTAGGTATTTTATCTTGCGGCGCACTCATGTTCTTTTTACCAACATCTACTTGGATACGTTTTGGTTTATGGATAGTAGTAGGCATTGTTTTTTACTTCATCTACTCAATCAGGCACAGTAAACTTAACGCTTAAATAGTGTTAAGTTTCTTTAGCCAATAAAAAAGCCAGCTTTCAAGCTGGCTTTTTTATAATTATTTGATTACTAAAGCGATAAAATCCATTGAACGATTGTTTTGATGTCTTCGTCTTTTACTTGTGGACTATTTGCTGGCATTGGCATTGGGCCCCAAACGCCGCTACCACCTGCTTTTACTTTTGCAATCATTTTAGCTTCAGCTGTTTTGTCGCCTTTGTATTTTGCAGCAACATCTTTGTAAGCTGGGCCTAGTACTTTTTTATCAATACTATGGCAAGCTAAACAGCCATTTTTTTGCGCTAGCGCTTTAGCAGCATCCGCATTTGCAGCGTTTACTGAACCAGCTAATAACATGCCAGCAACCGCGATTGTTGATAATAAAACTTTCATGCTATCTCCTTGAATTACCGTGATAATTTTTGTCTTAAACCTGCAATTTTTTGCATGCTGAATAATACCTGCAATTTAAAAATTCACAATAGCTCTTGCAGGTTTTAAAAGCGCACGCCCGTAAATTTATTCAGCGTTGTTGCAAATTACTCACACTTTAAAAACATACAACGGCTGCAACTATGCTAACGTTGACATCGCCAATGTATCGGATGCCGATTAAAAATCTTCTACGCTGTATTCAGCGGTTAACGTATGAGTTTGGTTAGGATTCACAACAATACTATTTTCCATTGCATTGGCGGTTTCAATACAAACCGTTTGACGCCACTCATCTGCTGTACCCATATCGCCCATTTGATGGGCTTTATCAGCCCAAGGCGTCCATACAACGGTTGCATTACTGCCCGATTTTGCCACGCGAATTTTGCGATTTAAACCAACATCTTCAATCACACAATCGCTGGTGGTGTTGATATAAACACGATCAAACTCGCTATAAAATTTGATACTGCCATGCTGCATACTGCGCTCATAGTTTTGTACTTTGTCAGCATAAATTGATTCTTCTAAACCCGTTAACTTAACCTTTGCAATATCACTAATATTAAAATAAGTGTGAAATGCCTCACCAATCATAAATGGATGCGTGCCGTGATTAGTGGTGGATAAGTCTAGTTTCAGCGTTTCGCCAATGGTCATGGTGAGGGTCAACGTATACGGATAAGATAATTGTTTCTTACCTACTGGTGTATCCACAATTTGTAACACCAAGCGTGTTGCGCCATTCTGTAAGGTGTCCGCATCAATCAAATGCCAAGGCATAACACGTGCGAAACCATGAGGGCAATAGCTACTATCGGTTGGATGTGCGCCAAACCAAGGCCAGCAAATGGGCACACCACCACGAATAGAGCGGCCTTGCACATAGCGCGCATTGCTTGACAACCACAATACTGGTTCTACTACGTTTTTTGGTTGCCATTGCATCACATGCGCACCTTGCAACGCAATTTTTGCAGTGGCCAGCGTATTATCGATTTCGATAAATTGTAAGCCGTGACTATCTTCGCTGAATTTAAGCTCTGGCTTAAATGCAAAGTCTCGGTCTAACAATTGTTGTTCGGCTACTGGGTTATTCATTCATTGTCCTTACAAATATTCTAGCGCTAAATTTTTAATACACTCTCTATATTTATTGCTGTATCAATTTGGTTATTTCTCAATCTGCGTCACGTCACGTACTGCGCCTCTTGCCGCGCTAGTAGTCATTGCGGCATAGGCACGCAAGGCTAAAGAAACTTCACGGGTACGGTTAATTGGTTTCCAAGCAGCTTTGCCTTTTATTTCCATATGCGCACGGCGGTGCGCCATTTCTTCGTCTGATATCGCTAAATGTATGGTGCGATTTGGGATATCAATCTCAATCGTATCGCCCTCTTCCACCAAGCCAATAGCGCCGCCCTCAGCCGCTTCTGGCGATGCATGGCCGATACTTAATCCCGATGTACCGCCTGAAAAACGTCCATCTGTTAATAGCGCACACACTTTGCCTAAATCTTTCGATTTCAAGTAACTGGTCGGATATAACATTTCTTGCATGCCAGGGCCACCGCGTGGGCCTTCATAGCGAATCACCACTACATCACCTGCCACGATTTCATC
Source organism: Methylotenera sp. (assembly GCA_021732365.1). Taxonomy (GTDB): domain Bacteria; phylum Pseudomonadota; class Gammaproteobacteria; order Burkholderiales; family Methylophilaceae; genus Methylotenera_A. Next base: position 65,629 of record JAKFVD010000016.1, read on the forward strand.
GTTTAAAATGGCTTCAACGGTTGAATCTTGCGATTCGAATACACGCGCACGACCTGTGAACTTAAGAATAGAGTCATCTACGCCAGCGGTTTTTACAATACAGCCATCCAAGGCAATATTGCCATACAGCACAGCCAAGCCGCCATCTTTTGAATAAGCATGCTCAATATCGCGAATACAGCCGTTGGCACGATCGGTATCTAAATCTGGCCATAACATGCTTTGAGAGAAAGCAATCGTCGTTGGAATACCGCCAGGTGCTGCGCGATAGAATTTCTTAACATCTTCGTCTTGGGTAGTCGTAATATCCCATTTATCCAACGCGGCACCCAAGCTTGGGCTGTGTACGGTTGGAATATCGCGGTGAATCAAGCCGCCGCGGCTTAATTCGGAAAGAATACTCATCACACCACCGGCGCGGTGTACATCTTCCATATGATATTTTTGCGTGGCAGGCGCTACTTTGCTCACGCAAGGTACTTTGCGTGAGATACGGTCAATATCACTCATGGTGAAATCAATGCCCGCCTCATGCGCAGCCGCCAGCAAATGCAATACTGTATTGGTTGAGCCACCCATGGCTACATCTAATGCCATGGCGTTTTCAAAGGCTTGCATAGTGGCAATATTACGCGGTAAAACGCTGTAATCGTCTTGCTCATAATGGCGCTTGGCTATCTCAACAATCAAACGGCCAGCTTGCAAAAATAATTGTTTACGCGCGCCATGCGTAGCAAGCGTTGAGCCGTTGCCTGGCAAGCTTAAACCTAAAGCCTCAGTTAAACAGTTCATTGAATTTGCCGTAAACATACCAGAACAGCTACCACAAGTTGGGCAAGCCGAACGCTCAATCGCGTCAGATTTCTCATCACTCACTTTACTATCAGCAGCGGCTACCATGGCATCGACCAAATCTAGCTTTAGTGTTTCGCCTTGCCAGTTCACTTTGCCTGCTTCCATTGGTCCGCCTGAAACGAATATCACTGGGATATTTAAGCGCAATGCAGCCATTAACATGCCAGGCGTGATTTTATCGCAGTTTGAAATACACACTAGCGCATCGGCACAATGCGCATTCACCATGTATTCAACGCTATCGGCGATTAAATCGCGGCTAGGCAAGCTATAAAGCATACCGCCATGACCCATGGCGATACCATCATCCACTGCAATGGTATTAAATTCTTTTGCCACGCCACCAGCGCGTTCAATTTCTCTCGCGACTAATTGGCCTAAATCTTTTAAATGCACATGACCTGGAACAAACTGCGTGAATGAATTAGAAATGGCGATAATTGGCTTATCAAAATCTCCGTCTTTCATGCCCGTGGCACGCCATAAAGCACGCGCACCCGCCATATTGCGGCCATGTGTTGTGGTGCGGGAACGATAAACTGGCATGTGATGAATCCTAAAATAATACTGAATGTATTATTTTAGCTGATGCAAGGGCTTGAGTAAGCAGGTTTTTACGTCAAACGCTTAAATTTAGTGAAATTAATAGCATTTATGGCAAACGGTGCAAAAGCTGTTCAAAACTCAATGGTTTGCTAAATAAATAACCTTGACCGATGTTGCAGCCCCAACTTTTGAGCAAATCCGCCTGCTCTTGAGTTTCTACGCCCTCTGCAATCAGCTCTTTACCTAAACTTAATGCCATACCAATTACTGCTTTCACTAATTTCGCATCGTTTTCATCTAAAGTAATATCGTTAACAAAACTACGATCGATTTTTACTTCAGAGATAGGAAATTTATTCAAATAAGAGAGTGAAGAATAGCCAGTACCAAAATCGTCAATTGCGACCTTTATACCTAAATCGACAAACTGGTGCAAGGTATCTAACACCTGATTGGAATCGTTTAACAGCAAGCTTTCGGTAATTTCTAGAGTAATCCAAGCAGGATTACACGCTGTAACGCTTAAGCAATATTGTACGGCTGCAAAAATATCGTAGCGCAAAAATTGCCGTGCCGATAAGTTAACAGCAAAAATGAGTGGATTTTGACGGTTAAGATTTATGGTTACTGCATCTTCAAAAGCCTGCATCATCACCCAGCGCCCAATTTCAGTAATCACACCCAGTTCTTCAGCCAAAGGTATAAATTGGTTTGGATTCACTTCGCCAAGTGCTGGATTTCGCCAACGTAAAAGTGCTTCAACACCGATGATTTCAGCGGTGCCCAGCTGCACTAAAGGCTGATAATTTAAATAAAATTCGTTCTTTTCAATTGCATGCATCAGCTCAGTTTGCAACGATAATCGCTGTGAAATATGCTGATTAAGCTCTGGCACAAAAAACTGATAATTATTGCGTCCTTGCTTTTTGGCAGCGTACATGGCCACATCTGCATAGCGCAATAAATCATCTTCGTTTTTAGTATCTTGCGGATAAACTGCAATGCCAATACTGGCGGTGACATATAGCTCTTGATTAGCAATATGAAAAGGAACGGTTAAAGCCTGCACAATATCGTTTGCAAGCGCGCCTAAGTCTTTGATATTTTGCACACCCTGCACTAACACTGCAAACTCATCACCACCTAAACGCGCGACAGAATTGCCAACTTGCAAAGTATTAACCAGCCGCTCAGCCGCTTCAATTAGCAACTTATCGCCTACGGTGTGGCCAAGTGTATCGTTAACTGATTTAAAATGGTCTAGATCAATCATCAGCAAACCTAAGCAACTTTGTTCACGCTTTGCATGTTCCATTGCAGCGGTAATGCGCATATTAAATTTCGCGCGATTGGGCAAGTTGGTTAAGCTATCGTGATACGCCATGTATTCAATTTGATTGCGATATTCACTTACCGCCGTCATATCGTTAGCTAATGCCAGCGCACCAGTGACTTTTTTATTGGCATCAAACTCTGGCACAAAACGCATTAAGTAAACAATCTCTTTGCCATTTAATTTGCAATTAAATTCAAAGGTGTCAATCTGCCCAGTTTGCATCACCATTTTTAGTCGCGCTTCAAACTCTTGCGGTTTCATACCAGTTGCAGTGGCATACCAATATTCAGTTGGCGTTTTACCAATTAAAGGTTCTGCTGGCTCTCCAAAAACACGCACGCAGTAGTCATTAATAAAAACACGCTTACAATCCAAGTTATAGCGAATAATTGCTAATGGTAAATTTTCAATCAAAGAAACATAGTCTGATTTACTTTTAGAGGCCTCAGCATACAGCTTTTGTATTTCTGACATGTCGCGCGCAAAACCAACTGTGCCAACGGCTACGCCATCTATTAACACAGGAGATTTATACACCTCTGCCCAGCGCGGTTTGCCACCATCACCTTGAATCGACTCCACCATGATTTTAGACTCGCCTGTCGACAATACTTCGCGGTCAAAAGCGGTATAAATATCGGCTGCTTTTTTGGGAAAATAATCATAATCGTTTTTACCGATAGCTTCTTCAGGGTAAGTCACACCAATTAATGCCGCAAAAGCATGATTAATCGCCAAGAAGCGGCTATCCATGTCTTTTAGCCACACCATAAAAGGGAAGTTATCAATTAAGGCACGCTGATAACGCTCTTTTTGCGCGAGTTCTTGATATTGACTTTGCCTGTAATCGCTTAAATCGCGGCCAACGACAATCACACCCACTATCATTTTTTGCTGATTTTTAATTGCAGTCATCGATATTAAATCGTGCACAGGGCGCTGTATGGTAGAGGGATGACATTCCAACAAAAACGTAGCTGACTCGCCCGTGCTTAAGGTATTGATGAGTGCTTGTTGATAGGATTCGAGGCGATTTAACAGTTTAGGATGACTTAACTTGGCCTCTTCTATTGAACAACCTAAGGTTTTAAGTAGAGTCTGATTCGCAAAAACCAGCGTACTATTAATGGAGTAAATGCCGACACTATCAGTTGAATCATTAAATACTGCTGTTAATAGGGGTATAAAATCTGCTACCAATGCCGCGGTAGCGGTTAAACTATCGGCTTCAGATACTAATAGTGTATTTATTGATCGCTCAACCATATTTTTGTTTTTACCTTTACACTTTAAAACTTGTTAAGTCTTGAAAACTTGTAAAATCTTGAAATCTTGTTGAGCCTTAGAATATTGTTGTATAAAAATAAGTTTGCAACGAACCATAACACAAATTATAAATTAACATAATCCCTAGATAGTCAGGCCTTTATGATCTTCACACACCCTCAAATTAACCCCATTGCACTCTCAATCACCGACAGTTTCGGGATCCACTGGTATGGTTTAATGTATCTGATTGGTTTTTTAGCGTTTTTAGGGTTAGGTCGCTACCAAGTAAAACACAAACCTTGGTTTAATTGGAATAATCAAATGATTGATGACGCCTTGTTTTATGGGGCTTTAGGCGTCATTTTAGGTGGCCGTATCGGCTACGTATTGTTTTATCAATTCAGTAGTTTTATGCAACATCCGCTCGATATATTTAAAGTGTGGCAAGGCGGCATGAGCTTTCATGGTGGTTTTTTGGGTGTGTTGATTGCCATGTTTTTTTTCACGCGAAAATATCCGCAACCTTGGTTAAAAATCATGGATTTTGTTGCGCCATTAGTACCGATTGGATTAGGCGCTGGGCGTATGGGCAATTTTATTAATGGCGAATTGTGGGGACGTGAAACGCACGCCAATTTTGGTATGATTTTTCCACAAGTAGATTTTATTGCCCGCCACCCTTCGCAACTTTACGAATTCGCTCTGGAAGGCTTTGTTTTGTTTTGCCTGCTATGGTGGTTTTCGCGCAAAGAACGTGCAATAGGCGCCATATCTGCAGTGTTTTTAATGGGCTACGGCAGCTTTCGCTTTTTAGTCGAATTTACGCGCGAGCCCGATGATTATTTAGGTTTATTACAGCTGGGTTTAAGCATGGGACAATGGTTAAGTTTACCCATGGTTTTAGTCGGAATTTGGATGTGGATTAAAGCAAAATCTGGCCGATTTAACACGAAAACTTAACCTCATATTTTGATGAAAATTTAACATTAATCATCAAATTACAACATCGATTTAAAAAATTTGGTGTTTTTACGAAAATTTAAATAATAAAATCAATGCGTTAAACAAAATATTTTGACTTAAAACTTTGGCATATTGATTGCTGTATAGATACCAGCATCAATTAACTTTAAGTTTTGAATCGACATATTATGAAAAAATTATTTGAACGTTTATTTAAAAAAGCGCCTGAATTTAGCTACACAATTGCAGAATATCAACCCATCAAGATTGATAGAAAGCGATCTGAAATTGATGTAACAGAGCATGACTTTTATAAGCCGAATGAATCAGACGAAATGCAAATTGATAAGATTTATCAGCGCATTTAAATCTGTCAGTATTGATTATCGATATAACTTGTTATGTTGTTTTGATTGATGCCTGACAACATCATCACCGCGCAGTTTTAAATGCTTAGTTGTTTGGCCATGTGTGCGTTCGCGCCATAATTTAAACGAATTTAATTTCAGATTTTTGCGCATTAACTTAATCACGCCGTCTTGATTTAAACCAAACTGCACTTCAATCGCCTCAAACGGGGTACGATCCTCCCAAGCCATTTCAATTACGCGTGAAATATCTGCTTCACTTAATGGATTAACTTCTAAAGTTTTAGTTAGCAACACCGTTTAATCCCTGTCCATTTTTGGTCTTGCCATAACTTGTAAAAATCTTTGCGTGATAAAGCGGCTGGCGCATCAACGCTGCTGGCATGAAAATCGGCATGATGCTGCAAATATTGCGCATAGGCGGAATCGCCAGAAAGCTGCTGAATTAAATGCCAACAATGACGTAATTTTTTTAGGATTAGTTTTTTTAACATTAATCTCTTACCCATGCGTTGTTGAGTTGCGATTCCGTATGCGCTACTTCAGTGCATGGCAACACAGGCTTACCAGCTATACGGCGCGTGCAAACTATTAGCATATCCATCATCACAATCCATAACATTGCCACAAAAAATAAGGTTAAGTAGGCATCTAAATGTTGGTTAAAAATAAGCTGTGGCGCAACAGCGGCTTTCTCTGGCGGCAATAATCCAGCAGCTAGTTTTGTGCTTAAATCATTGGCGGCGGCAAAAAAACCCACCCTAACATCGTCACTGAATACTTTAAGGTAAGCCGCTGTCGTGGTAATAGTAACCAGCCAAGCCAGTGGCAAACCTGTTACCCAAGCGTATTTGAGCTTGCCGTTTTTAACCAAAATACCGGTTGCCACACACAGCGCAATGGCGGCTAGCATTTGATTGGCAATACCAAATAAGGGCCACAAAATATTCACGCCACCGTTAGGGTCTATCACGCCGATATATAAAAAGTAGCCCCAGCCCGCCACCACAATACTGCTGGTGAATAAGACAGATGGCATGTAAGAAGTTTCACCTAGTTTTTTATTAAAGTTGCCCAACATATCTTGCAGCATAAAGCGGCCAACGCGGGTGCCTGCGTCCAATGTAGTCAAGATAAAAATCGCTTCAAACATAATGGCAAAGTGGTACCACAGTGCCAATAAACCTTTGCCAAATGCGTTGCCAAAAATGCTGGCCATACCCACCGCCAAGCTAGGTGCGCCGCCTGTGCGGGCAAATAGGCTACTCTCGCCCATATCTTTTGCTAGCTGACTCATTTGCTCTACCGATACCGCAAAACCCCAGCTATTAATTTTGGCGACGGCATCAATAGCCTCTTTGCCTACCACGCCTGCTGGGCTATTAATCGCAAAAAACACGCCAGGCTCTAATACTGTTGCAGCAATCATGGCCATAATCGCTACAAAACTTTCCAGCAACATCGCGCCATAGCCAATCATGCGGATATCACGCTCATTGGCTAAAAGCTTGGGTGTTGTACCCGATGCAATCAGCGCATGAAAGCCAGAAATCGCTCCGCAAGCAATGGTGATAAATACAAAGGGAAACAACTTGCCGCCAAAAATGGGACCTGTGCCATCGGTAAATTGCGTAATTGCAGGCATAAGGATATCGGGTCGCAAAATGACAATAGCAACCGCCAATAAAATCACCGTACCTAGCTTCATATAGGTCGATAGATAATCGCGCGGCGCAAGCAGTAGCCACACAGGCAATACGGCGGCGGCAAAGCCATACACAATAATGGCAAACGCTAAGGGCAAGCCATCATGATCAAAATACACACGCAAGGTTTCGTTGTGGTCTATCCAGCCACCAGCAAATACACTCAGCAGCAGCAAAATAACGCCAATGGCGGATGCTTCCATCACGCGGCCTGGGCGAATATGGCGCATATAAAGGCCGATTAGCATGGCAATCGGTATGGTTGCCGCCACGGTGGATGTTGCCCACGGGCTGTGTTTCATGGCGTTTACCACCACCAAACCTAGCACAGCAATTAAGATAATCATAATTAAAAACGTACCGATGAGCGCGGCTGTTCCGCCAATGACACCGATTTCATCGCGCGCCATCTGGCCTAAACTGCGGCCATTTCTTCTGGTAGAGAAAAACAGCGTCACCATATCTTGTACCGCACCGCCTAAAACGGCACCGATTAATATCCATAAAGTGCCGGGTAAATAGCCGAATTGCGCAGCAAGCGTTGGGCCTACTAAAGGGCCTGGTCCTGCGATTGCAGCAAAATGATGTCCAAACACCACCCATTTATTAGTGGGCATAAAATCACGACCATTGTCTAACCGCTCAGCTGGCGTGGCGCGTGTTTCGTCTATCGCCAATACTTTGGCCGCAATCCAAGCCGCATAAAAACGATAGGCGATGGCATAAATACACACCGCCGCTGTGATTAACCATAAAGCATTAATGCTTTCGCCGCGATTCAATGCAATGGTACTCAAGGCAAATGTGCCTAATAAACCAACTAAAATCCAGAGGATGAATTTGATGTTTTTATGCATGATTATTTCTGATGAATAATTGACCGAAAATAAATATTCAGTACTTTAACTAGTATAAATCACATACGCTGCATGAACCTAGTGCGGCAATCAAACTCCATATCTATGCTGCTAATGCTACACTAGCTCATCATTTTAAACAGAAATCCCATGCAAACTGCCGCTCAAAATCCACCTAATAACAATTCTTCTAAAAAGCTATCGCCACTAGCCAATTTAATTCCTTTTTTAAAACCCTATCGCGCGCGGGTTTTACTGGCGTTTGTTTTGCTGTGTTTGGGTTCGGCTACCTTATTATTAGTGCCACTAGCTTTTCGCGATTTAATTGATTTTGGTTTTATTAGCGATACAAGTGCAGCAAACCCCAGTCATGGCCTGTTAGCGAATTTAAGCCTTAACGGGCATTTTCTGGTGATGTTTGCGCTGGCGGCTTTTTGGGCGCTAATGATTGCGCTGCGTTACTACAATATTTCGTGGGTGGGTGAGCGCGTGACGGCCGACTTACGTAGCGCCGTATATGCGCGCGTGATGACGCAAAGCCCCCAGTTTTTTGAAACCACGCAAACAGGCGAAGTATTATCACGCTTGACTGGCGACACCACTTTGATTCAAACCGTGGTCGGCAGTTCTATTTCAATGGGGCTGCGTAGCGCGTTTCAATTTATCGGTGGCATGGTGATGCTGGCGGTAACCAACCTTTATTTGTTCTCACTTAATATCGGCTTAATGCTATTGCTGATTTTGCCCATCATCATGATTGGCCGAAAAGTCAAAAAACTATCACGCGAATCGCAAGACCGCATTGCGGATAGCAGCGCCATGGCGGGCGAAATATTGAATGCCATGCCTACCGTGCAATCGTACACGCAAGAGCAAGCAGAGATTCTACGTTTTAAAACCAGCGCCGATATCAGCTTTAACACCGCCTTAAAGCGTGTCAAGGTTCGCTCTGCGTTGACCATCTTGATGGTGACCGCCGTATTGGGCACCATTATTTTTGTATTATGGATTGGCGCAAGGCAGGTGAATGCGGGCGAAATGACAGGCGGCGAGCTGGCTTCATTTGTATTGTATGCACTGATGGTGGCTGGTGCGGTAGGCACCATGGCAGAAGTATGGGGTGAAGTGATGCGCGCAGCAGGCGCCACTGAGCGGCTACTAGAACTACTGCATTCTGACGTAGCGATTAAAGAGTCCGCAACAGCGCAACAATTAGCAAACCCAACTCAGGCCAGCATTTTATTCAAAGATGTGGTGTTTCACTATCCATCTAGGCCACAAATTGCCGCCTTAGATGGCATTAATCTTGAGATTGCCGCAGGCGAAACTATTGCCTTGGTTGGCCCATCTGGGGCTGGCAAAACCACTTTGTTTCAATGCTTGCTGCGCTTTTACGAAATTAACTCTGGCAAAATTACTGTTAATGGACAAGCGATTGACGCATTAAGCTTAAAAAGCTTACGCGATAGCATCGCAATCGTCCCGCAAGATGCGGTGATTTTTTCAGCCAACGCGCTTGAGAATATTCGCTATGGCAAACCCAGCGCCAGTGATGATGAAGTACTAGCCGCCGCCAAAGCGGCCCAAGTGGATGAATTTATTCAAAAAATGCCAGAAGGCTACCAAACCTTTTTAGGTGAGCGTGGCACACGGCTTTCAGGCGGTCAGCGCCAACGCATCGCCATTGCGCGCGCCATGCTAAAAGATGCGCCTATTCTGTTATTGGATGAAGCAACAAGTGCGCTGGATGCGGAAAGCGAAATATTGGTGCAACAAGGCCTAAACGCAGCTATGCAAGGCCGCACCACTTTAATGATTGCACACCGTTTAAGCACGGTTCAAAAAGCTAACCGCATTATCGTGCTGGAAAATGGCCATATTGTTGAAATTGGAAGCCCTGCACAACTGCGTGAACAAGGCGGTTTATATGCAAGGTTGGCGCAATTACAGTTGGCCTAAATATCAGCGATAGTATCTTCAAAACCGACTTACCTTAGCGAATTAAGTACACTTAATTTAAAAGCATTTAAATTTAAAGACTTTTGAATGATTAACTTTCTAGTCAGGTTTAATTATCCAGATGTGATTAGTCCGGTGTAGTTAGATTGGTGCAGTTAGCTCGGTGCATTTGCACCTTATTTGTGCGCGCATTACACATTTCTTGTAAACTTCAAAATAGCCATTTTTTAAATAAATTAATACAATCATATACTTAAATTAAAAAAACTAAGTGGCACAGCATTTGCTAACAGTTTGACTGTGCTGAAAGTGATGATTATTGATAATGATTTAAAACGCATCAAGCCGCTTAAGCAATCACTGATTGATAACGGGTTTGAAGTGGTTGCACATCTGGAAAATACGGTGAATTTAGAAGCCAAATGCTGTGAGATAAAACCAGATATTGTGATTATTGATACTGAATCACCAAGTCGCGACACATTAGAGAATATCTGTGTGATGAGCATGAATGATTCGCGACCCGTTGTGATGTTTACGCACGATGGCGATAAAGAGAAAATTAAAATCGCTACACAAGCAGGTGTCAGCGCTTATGTAGTGGGTGATATTCCTAGTGAAAGGCTAATACCTGTGATAGATGCTGCGATAGCAAGATTTGAAGAGTTCAACCATTTACGTGCTGAACTCAATATGGCAAATCTTAAGTTAGATGAGCGCAAAGTAATTGAGCGTGCAAAAGGCTTAATGATGCGTCAACGCCAGATTGACGAAGAGGAAGCGTATACCTTATTGCGCAATATGGCGATGAAAAAGAATATGAAATTGGCCGATTTATCGCATCAACTAATCGAAGCGGCAAAAATGCTGATTGTTTAAGCGAATGATTTAATTTCGCGGATTATTGAAGTTAATTGAGTAGTAAAGCTTGCATCCCAATGGAGGGCATGCGAGATTGTTAAAAAATATGCCAAAGATGGCGTATACATAAATTGTAATTAAAGACAAAGGCGTCTTAGTAATGAGGATAACTCCTCGTTGTTAAGGCGCTTTTTTTATGCGTAAGATTTTTGTAGATACACACTTTTGTAAATAGCAATTTTGTCAGTAAAAACTTAACACTTTGAGTTAAAGGAAAAAATATGCAAGACCAAGATAAAACCAACACCATCGACTCAGTCAGCAGCACGATTGATACGAGTAGCTCAGTAGACGCCAGTCGCCGTCAGTTTTTTAAACAAAGTATCGCAGGTGCGTTTGGCGCAGCTGCGGCACTGAATATCATGCCAGCGGGGATTAAAAATATGGCTTATGCAGCAGGGTCTGATGCGCCAGAAATCACAGAAGTGAAAATCGGTTTTATTCCATTGACCGATTGCGCACCGATTGTGGTGGCAGCCGAAATGGGCTTTGACAAAAAATACGGTATTAAAATTATCCCAGCTAAACAAGCCTCTTGGGCAGCAGTGCGTGATAAAACCATGAACGGTGAATTGCATGCATCACATGTGCTATACGGCCTAATTTACGGCGTACAAATGGGCATTGGCGGTCAGCAAAAAGACATGAAAGTGTTGATGAACCTAGACCATAACGGTCAGGCGATTACACTTTCTTCCGCATTAAAAGACAAAGGCGTTAAAGATGGCAAATCGCTTAAACGCGTGATGGCTAATGAAAATCGCGATTTTACTTTTGCAAACACTTTCCCCACTGGCACACATGCGATGTGGCTTAACTACTGGTTAGCTGCTAACGGCATTAACCCTGTAAGCGATATTAAATCGATTGTTGTGCCGCCGCCGCAAATGGTTGCCAATATGCGTATTGGCAATATGGATGGCTATTGTGTTGGCGAACCATGGGGTGCACGTGCAATTGCCGATAAAGTAGGCTTTACGGTGACGACTACACAAGATATTTGGCAGGATCACCCAGAAAAAGTATTAGGTACAACTGCTGAGTTCGTTGAAAAAAATCCAAATACTGCACGCGCCATGATTGCCGCTATTTTAGATGCTTGTAAGTATATCGATGCGATTGAAAACCGCGCAAAAGTAGCCAAACTTATCTCAGCTAAAGCGTATGTGAATACATCAGAAGATGTGATTGCTGGCCGTTTTGTAGGTGACTACGACAATGGTAATGGCAAAAAATGGAAAGATCCGAATTACATGAAATTCTATCAAGATGGTTACGTGAATTTCCCATACCTATCTGACGGTATGTGGTTCTTAACGCAGCATAAACGCTGGGGTCTATTAAAAGCGGATCCTGACTACTTGGCAATAGCCAACAAAGTCAACGATATCAAGCTGTATACAGAAGCGGCAAGCTTAACCGGTACCAGCATTCCTAAGAGCCAAATGCGTTCCAGCAAATTAATGGACGGCGTGGTGTGGGATGGCTCTAACCCCGCCGCTTACGCCGCCAGCTTTAAAGTAAAAGCTTAGCCAATATTGAGATTAACTATTTAAAGCATACGTCATTTGAATCAAGCATGACGTATGTAAAAGGAGTTCACCATGAGCGCAATCAGTATCAATAAAGAGCACTTAAAACTGATATTAGAAGATGCAAAAACCAGTTCCGAAAGCATAGTCAAAGAAACCGTGCTTGCGGCTAACGAAGACAATACACATATGCAAATGATCGTTGAAAAAGCTGCTGAAAAAACACAGAAGTCTGCAAAGTCGCAACCCAGCGCCATGCAGATAAAAATCACTGATTTTTTTAAAGCCGTTATACCGCCTGTCTTTGGCATTTTAATGTTCTTAGGCATTTGGACTTTGCTTTCGCACCAGCAACCGATTTTGCCAGGACCAATCAGCACATGGCATTCTGCCGTTGAGTTGTTTTCACACCCTTTTCATCAAAATAGTTTAGATGACCAAGGTATTGGCTGGAATATTCTTTCATCACTACAACGGGTTGCATTTGGCTTTGGCTTGGCGGCGCTGGTCGGTATTCCGCTGGGATTTATGATTGGCCGCTATGAGTTTATGTCTAGCATGACAGCGCCAGTGATTAGCATTTTGCGCCCAGTGTCGCCTTTGGCTTGGTTACCTTTGGGCTTGCTGGTGATGGGTGCGGCTGGCCCTGCAGCAATCTGGGTTATTTTTATATCCAGCATTTGGCCAATGGTGATTAACACCGCAGTTGGTGTGAGCAAAGTGCCACAAGATTATATGAACGTGGCCAAAGTGCTGAATTTAAGCGAATGGAAAATCATCACTAAAATTTCATTCCCTTATGTGTTGCCTTACATGATGACAGGCGTGCGCTTATCGATTGGTATTGCGTGGTTGGTGATTGTAGCGGCAGAAATGTTAAACGGCGGCGCAGGTATTGGTTTTTGGCTATGGGATGAGTACAACGCTTCCAATTACGAGCACATTATTATCGCTATTTTTGTGGTTGGTATTATCGGTTTATTGCTAGAACTTGGCTTATCCATGCTGGCTAAACGTTTTGCCTACGAATAACTTTCATTAGCGAATAAGGATAAATCAAATGAACCCCATTTTAAATGAAGCTACAACGCCAGCTTTGAGCAATAACACAGCAAAAGTAACCGAACGTTATGTCCATATTGAAGATGTTGGTATGCAGTTTGTCACCAAAAAAGGCACTTTTGAAGCGCTTAAAAACATTAACTTAAGTATCACACAAGGTGAGTTTGTATCGATTATTGGTCACTCAGGCTGCGGCAAATCAACAGTACTTAATTTGATTGCAGGCTTATTGCAACCCACTACCGGCAACTTATTTTGTGCAGGGCGCGAAATCGCAGCGCCTGGCCCTGAACGTGCAGTGGTGTTTCAAAATCACTCTTTATTGCCATGGTTAAGCTGCTATGAAAATGTGTATTTGGCTGTAGAGCGTGTGTTTGGTAGCGAATCAAAAGTGCAGCAAGAAGCGCGCGCTTATGCAGCACTAGAACTGGTCGGCTTAAGCCATGCGGTTGAAAAACGTCCTAATGAAATTTCTGGCGGTATGAAACAACGCGTAGGCATTGCCAGAGCATTAGCAATGGAACCTAAAGTGTTGTTACTAGATGAGCCGTTTGGTGCACTGGACGCATTAACCCGTGCAGGCTTGCAAGACGAGTTGATGCGCATTATGCAAAAATCGGGCGCAACCGCTGTGATGGTGACGCACGATGTGGATGAAGCCGTGTTGCTATCAGACAAAATCGTGATGATGACTAATGGCCCCAGTGCTGGCATCGGTGAGATTTTAGAGGTCGATTTGCCTTATCCACGCAAACGCTTAGAGCTTGCCGAAAATGTGCAATACAACCACCTGCGCTCTGAAGTATTGAAATTCTTATATGAACGTCATGCTAAAAAAGTCGCTTAACACAAAAAGTTAACCCATTTTTTAATCCATTTTTACAGAGAAAACCACGATGAAAAAGACGCATTTGTTTAAATTAAACGTATTAACTATTAACTTGTGCATGGCGCTAGCGGGCTTTGCTGGCAGCGCTTATGCAGAAGAGCCTGCACTTGAGCTTGAAGAAGAATATACATTCTTAGATGCCATTAAAGATGGTAAAAATTTAACCAATTTTAGATTACGTTATGAGCATGTTAGTCAGGACGGATTAGCCGCTGCACCTGTAGCAAACAGAGAACTCAGGGATGCTGAGGGCGTAACGCTTCGTAGCTTGGTGGGTTGGCAAACCGCGCCATTTCATAACTTTAGCTTTGCTGGCCAACTAATTGGTGTGACTAAATTTGTTGACAACTTTAATGATCGCAAAGATAACAGAACAGAGATTGATAAAGCACGTTATGCCGTCATTGTTGACCCTAACCATTTTGATATTAATCAATTGTATGTGGACTGGACTGGCATTAAGAATACACGTGTGCGTTTAGGCCGCCAACAGACTATTTTAGATAACTCTCGCTTTATTGGTGATATTGGATTTAGGCAAGTGATGCAAGTGTTTGATGGCGTTTCAATTCTGAATAAATCGATTCCTGACACTGAAGTATTTTTGGCGCATTATGAGCAAGTGACGCAAATCACTACTGCGCAGCGCGATGGTGATTTAGAAATACTAAATGTTAAATATCGCATCTCTCCTACCGAATATTTGGTGGGTTATGGCTACCTTTCAAATTTTGACGATTTAGGTTTTGGTAATGGCTGGTTTGGTGCAGGCACATTGAACAATAACGGACGCCCAAACTTAACCGCAGACCAATCGAATAAAACGATTGGTATCCGTTTAGATGGTGTGCATCCATTTAACCCTAATTTACGCGCTTTATACTCAGCCGAATACGCCAAACAAACCGATTACGCAGATGGTGATAGTCGTATTGATGCGCACTATGCCAAGCTAGGCGGCGGCGTGGGTATCGATAACTTCAGCATTCGCCTCGATCACGAAGTACTATCCAGCAATGATAATGAGTTTGCTTTTCAAACACCGTATGGCACCAATCACCTATTCCAAGGCTGGGTCGATCGCTTTTTGGTCACACCAAGATCGGGTATCGCCGATACATTCTTAACCGCCACTTATAAATACGGTGATTTTCTGTTTTTTGCTGATTATCACATCATCAACTCAGATGAAGACTTTAATACAGTAGGCGGCGGTGCGCGCACCAGCGGTGACACCTATGGTAAAGAATGGAACGCATCGGTGACCTACAATATTAACAGTCACCTTTGGGCTAAATTAGAATATGGTAATTACAAAGAAAGTGACCAATATCAAGCCACAGCTACCACCTCTCAAGCTGCCCGCATTCGTGACAGCGACAAACTGTGGTTAACCGCGATGTATACGTTCTAATTGCGTATTCTGATGTAATAATTGCGCACCGTTTTAGTTCACCTAAACGGTGCGCTCACAGTTTATGCGCTTATTTTGTGCATAAAACAGCATTGAATTTAGCAAGCCAATGTATTTAAACATGTTTTTTATTGGCATATAAATTGCCTATTAAACGGGGTTAATTCGTAATCCGCACTCAAACATATTAAGTAAAAAAATTATGCAAAAAATGAAATTAGTAGTGGTTGGTAATGGCATGGCTGGCATGCGTGTAGTAGAAGAGTTGCTAAAAATTGCGCCTGACATTTATGATATTACCGTGTTCGGCGATGAACCTTACACTAACTACAATCGCATTATGCTTTCGCCTGTTTTGGCAAATGAGCAAACCATTAATGACATTATTTTAAATACGCGCGAATGGTACGCCGAAAACCATATCACGCTCTATACTAGTGCACGAATTAATAAAATCGATCGCAAAAATCGTGTTGTTTACGCAGAAGATGGCTCAAGCGCTGAGTACGATCGTCTCTTGCTATCAACGGGTTCAAAACCATTTATGTTGCCAATTGCTGGTGCCGATTTAGAGGGCGTGATTGGTTATCGCGACATAAAAGATACCAATGACATGATTGATGCGGCAAAAACCCACAAGCATGCCGTTATTATTGGTGGCGGCTTGCTGGGGCTTGAAGCGGCAAATGGCTTGAAAATTCAAGGAATGGATGTCACCGTTATTCATCGTAATGAATGGCTGTTAG
Source organism: Methylotenera sp. (assembly GCA_021732365.1). Classification (GTDB taxonomy): domain Bacteria; phylum Pseudomonadota; class Gammaproteobacteria; order Burkholderiales; family Methylophilaceae; genus Methylotenera_A. The sequence continues at coordinate 82,052 of JAKFVD010000016.1, forward strand.
AAAGACAATTAGATAAAACTGCAGGCAAAATGCTGCAAAAAAGCTTAGAGGCTAAAGGCCTTAAGTTTCAATTAAAGCAAAATACCAAAGAACTGACAGGTGACAGCACTGATGGAAAATCAGGTCGCGTTAGCGCAATTCACTTTACAGATGGCACGCAAATACCCGCAGATTTAGTGGTGATGGCTGTGGGGATTCGCCCTAATTTTTCATTAGCTGAATCAGCTGGCATCTACTGTAATAAAGGCATAGTGGTGAATGACACCATGCAAACCTACGACCCCCGCGTGTATGCGGTGGGCGAATGCGTTGCGCATCGCGGTATTTCATACGGTTTGGTTGCACCCTTATTTGAAATGGCAAAAGTCTGCGCCACGCATTTAGCCAACTTTGGTATTGGGTCTTACAAAGGCTCGGTTACTTCAACCAAATTAAAAGTAACGGGCATTGATTTGTTTAGCGCAGGCGACTTTAGAAGCCCAGTTGAAGCGGCGGATGAAGAACGCGAAGAGATTGTTTTACACGACGCGGTTGGCGGGGTTTACAAAAAACTCGTCATTAAAAATGACAAAATCATTGGCAGCGTGCTCTATGGCGACACCGCAGATGGCGCTTGGTATTTCCAATTATTGCGCGATGCAAAACCGATTCATGAAATCCGCGATTCTTTGATGTTTGGTCAAGATAGCTTAGGCAATACAGGCCATCAAGGCCAAGATAAAGCAGCCGCAATGACTAACGAAATGGAAGTGTGCGGCTGTAACGGCGTTTGCAAAGGTACAATTGTTAAAGCGATTCAAGACCAAGGTTTGTTTACAATCGATGATGTCAAAAAACAAACTAAAGCCGGCTCTAGCTGCGGCAGTTGCGTGGGCTTGGTTGAGCAGATTTTAGCGTCAGCATTGGGCGGCGGTTATGCGCCACCATCTACCAGCAAAGCCATTTGTGGTTGTTCCGATAAAAATCATGAAGAAGTACGTGAAGAAATCCGTAAAAATAAATACTTGAATATTCCAGATACCATGAAAGGCATGTCTTGGCGCACACCCAACGGATGTGCGACTTGTAGGCCAGCACTGAATTACTATTTACTGTCTACTTGGCCACACGAATCCGTAGATGACCCACAATCGCGCTTTATTAACGAACGCGTGCATGCCAACATTCAAAAAGACGGCACATATTCAGTCATCCCGCGTATGTATGGCGGCGTAACTACGCCTGACCAATTACGCAAGATTGCCGATGTGGCGGATAAATATGCGGTGCCAATGGTGAAAGTAACTGGCGGCCAGCGTATTGATTTGTTAGGCGTAAAAAAAGAAGACTTAGTTGGCATGTGGAAAGACTTAGATATGCCGTCTGGTTACGCTTACGCTAAAGGTATCCGCACCGTTAAAACTTGTGTGGGTTCTGAATTCTGCCGTTTTGGTACACAAAATTCCACACAAATGGGTATTGATATCGAAAAAGCGTTTGACCATATGTGGGCACCGCACAAAGTGAAATTTGCTGTTTCGGGTTGCCCAAGAAATTGTGCTGAATCGGGTATTAAAGACGTAGGTATTATTGGTGTGGATTCTGGCTGGGAGATTTACGTGGGCGGCAACGGTGGTATTAAAACCGAAGTGGCGCAATTCTTATGCAAAGTAAAAACATCTGATGAAGTGCTGGAATACTCAGGCGCATTTATTCAAATCTACCGCGAAGAAGCGCGTTACCTAGACCGCACTGTACATTGGATTGAACGCGTTGGTTTGGAGTATGTGAAACAACGTGTGCTAGAAGATCATGAAGGCCGTAAAGCTGCGTACGAACGCCTATTGTTTGCCTTGCAAGGCGCGGTTGAGCCTTGGTCTGAACGCGTGCAAAAACGCGAGCAACATAAAGAGTTTGAAACGATTACCGTTTAAAACTTTACCTTTGCTAAGTTGGGCATCGCTAATTACTCAAAAAATGCAGGATTGAGTGATTAGCTAGCCTGAACAAATCAATAACAATCAAAATAATGAATAGATAAAATAGGGAGTTCTCATGAAAAGCAGTTTTTGGAAAGCTGGTCACACACCAACATTATTATCCTCGTTTTTATATTTCGATTTAAGTTTTATGGTGTGGGTATTATTGGGCCCACTTGCAGTACAGATGGCGACTGATTTAAACCTAAGCCCGTCACAAAAGGGATTAATGGTTGCAACCCCAGTATTAGCTGGTGCGCTACTGCGTATTGTGATGGGCGTGCTGGTTGACCAAATCAAACCAAAAAATGCGGGAACGATTGGTCAAATTATTGTGATTGCGAGCTTGTTAACCGCTTGGTTACACGGTTTGCAAACCTTTCAACATACACTTATGCTCGGCATTGGCTTAGGCTTTGCGGGCGCGGCATTTGCGGTTGCATTGCCGCTTGCATCACGCTGGTATCCGCCAGAGCACCAAGGTACTGCTTTAGGTATTGCAGGTGCAGGTAACTCTGGCACTGTATTTGCCGCTTTATTTGCGCCAAGCTTGGCGGTGGCCTACGGCTGGAATAACGTGTTTGGCTTAGCGTTAATTCCACTCGGTATTGCCTTCGCTATCTATTTAATTTTTGCCAAAGATAGCCCAGAAACACCCGCTGCAAAATCGCTAAGCCAATACATGGCGATATTAAAAGATAAAGACGCTTGGTGGTTTATGTTTTTTTACAGTGTGACTTTTGGCGGTTTTGTTGGCTTGGCATCATCACTGACCATTTATTTTAACGATTTATACAGTCTTGGTCCTGTGGTTGCTGGCTACTGTACTGCGGCTTGCGTATTTGCAGGCTCATTGGTGCGCCCAATTGGCGGCATGATTGCAGACCGTATTGGCGGCATTCGCACCCTGCTCACCATGTACGCGATTGCGGCCGTGCTATTAGTGATTATGAGCTTTGGCCAGCCTACTTATGTATTAGCGCTGGCGATTATTATTCCAGTGATGGCTGCGTTAGGCATGGGCAATGGTGCGGTTTTCCAATTGGTGCCACAACGTTTCCGCAAAGAAATTGGCGTGATGACGGGTTTGGTCGGCATGGCAGGCGGCGTTGGCGGTTTCTATTTGGCAGCAAGCTTGGGCTATATTAAACAGGCAACGGGAAATTACCAAATTGGCATTTTGATTTTTGCAGGCCTGGCTTTATTGGCGATGATTGGCTTAAGCGGTGTAAAAACCCGCTGGAGAACCACTTGGGGCAGCGCTGTTAATACAGCCGCCAAAGTATAATCCACAATTATTCATCATTTTATTGGGTTAAGTATCATGCCTTTCAAAATCATTATGTGTTTAATTTCGTTCGCCTGCGCGAGTTTGATTGTATTTGGCGTATTTTTAAATAATCCAAAATACTGGCCGATTTTAGATATTGGATTATTTATTTTCTTGAGTTTGAATGGCTGGTTTTGGTTTAAATCCAAACCATAATGCCTGCACGTTTTAGATGTCACTTAAATTTGAAATAGGTCAATCTAGCCTAAAAGGCCCACGCGAACGTAATGAAGATTACGTGGGCGTGGTAACGCCTATCAATGAGCAATTGAGCATCAAAGGCTCGCTGATTGCGGTAGCTGATGGCGTCAGTGGCAATGCAGGCGGCGGCGAGGCATCAGAGATGACTGTTCGCAATATCTCAACCGATTATTACGCCACGCCTGATACTTGGGAGCCATCCACCGCGCTAGATAAAGTGATTACCGCCGCCAATCGCTGGCTGATTTCGCAAGCCAACGCTAATCGCGATTTAGCTGGCATGGCGACCACGCTTTCATTGCTGATATTGCGCGGACAACGTTATTACCTAGCGCATGTGGGCGATACACGTATTTATTTGCTGCGCGATAATGTATTAACCCAACTCACCACCGACCATGTTTGGGATAGGCCAGATATGCGCCATGTTTTAAAACGTGCGGTTGGTTTAGATGCGCATTTAGCAGTCGATTTAGCGGATGGCGCGTTGCAAGTGGGCGATATTTTTGCATTAATGACAGATGGCGTATGGGAAACACTGGGCGAAAAAGCCATTCATGAAGGCTTAAAAAAATTCAATAACGTGCAGATGATTGCCGAGCACCTCACTAAAACCGCTATACAGCAGCAAAGTGCAGATAATTCAACTGCTATTGTCATTAAAATCACGCAACTGGGCGCAGATACATTAAGTGAGCGCATCGCAGGTGCAAAACATTTAGCGTTGCCGCATAAATTATCCATCAGCGAATCGATTGATGATTTTACCGTTGAAGATATTTTGCATGAATCGCGCGCGAGTCTTCTGTATAAAGTACGTCAAAACAGCACTAAACAGCTATTTGTATTAAAAACATTGCAACCTGCATTAGCCAATGACATTGAAAGCTGTAACGGCCTGCTCAACGAAGAATGGCTGGGCAAGCGCGTAGTATCGCAATACGTACCGCAAGTGCTCACCTTATCGCTCGAAAATCGCAGCAAACTCTACTTTGTGATGAGCTGGCATGAGGGCGCAACTTTGCAACAGCGTTTAGACAATGGCCATTATTTTACGGTAGCTGGCACCGCCAAAATCGGCATGGATATCTTGCGCGGCATCGGCGCGTTGCATCGCCTCAGTATCATTCATCGCGATATCAAGCCTGCGAATATTCATCAAGCCAGCGACCAACGTTTACGTATTTTAGACCTTGGCGTAGCGTTAAGTACAGGTGCCGAAATGATTGGCGCAACGCAAAATCCTGGCACACCCAGTTTTATGGCGCCCGAATTGTTTGATGGCGTAGTGGCAAATGCGCAGAGCGATATTTATGCCGCAGGCGTTACGCTGTATCACTTGCTCACGCGCAAATATCCGTATGGCGAAGTTGAACCGTTTCAACATCCTAAATTTGGCGCGCCAACGCCGCTAACGCGCTACAGGCCAGATATTCCCTATTGGTTAGAAAATATCATTCTTAAAGCCATTGCGCGTGAGCCTAAATTGCGCTTTGAAACAGCTGAAGAAATGTTGTTAGCATTAGAGCATGGCGAGCTCAAGCCGTTGTTAGCGCCTGCACGCACACCATTAATCGCACGTGCCAGATTAGTAAAATGGCAATGGATTGCTATTTTTTCTTTTATTATCAATATATTATTGATTTATTTATTATTAGTCAGCTAAGTATTGGTTACTTAAAGTATTCACATACAAAAGTTAACCAAATTTTTATGTTAAGTATTGGGGTCACAAGATGAGCAATTGGGTAAAAGTAGCACCGTTTGATGAGATTCCTAAATTAGGCGCGCGCGTTGTACGCACAAAAGATAGCGAACAAAAAGAATTCGATATCGGCGTGTTTCGCACTGAAGATGACCGCATTTTTGCCATTAACAATAGCTGTCCGCATAAAGCTGGGCCTTTATCGCAAGGCATTGTGTATGGTGACAAAGTCGCTTGCCCGCTGCACTCTTGGAAAATCAGTTTGGTCGATGGTAAAGCTGAAGAGCCAGATGTGGGTGAAACCGCTTGCTACAATACCAAAGTAGAAGATGGCATTGTGTATTTGGAATTAAAAGACAAGTAATAAAAGACTAGCAAATTGGACGCTTTAATTAAACAAACTAAAAGTACTTGTTGCTACTGCGGCGTTGGCTGCGGCGTGATTATTCATTCGCAAAATGACAAAATCATAGATGTGAAAGGTGATACAGAACACCCAGCCAACTTTGGCCGCCTGTGCACAAAAGGCTCTACGCTGCATTTAACCGCGAAACTGGATAATCGTCTACTGTACCCAGAAATACGCTTAAGCCGTGAAGCGCCGCGAAAACGCGCTTCTTGGGATGAATCGCTGGATTACTTAACCGAACAATTTGCCCAAATTATCGAAAAACATGGCCCTGATTCGGTCGCGTTTTATATTTCTGGCCAACTGTTAACTGAAGATTATTATGTGTTTAACAAGCTGGCTAAAGGCTTAATTGGTACCAACAACGTCGATACCAACTCGCGTTTATGTATGAGCTCTGCCGTTGCAGGCTACAAAACCACATTGGGCGCAGATTCGCCGCCTGCGTGCTATGAAGACATTGACCATACCAATTGCCTGTTTATTGCAGGCAGCAATACCGCATTTGCACACCCGATTATTTTCAGGCGTATTGAAGACGCCAAAGCCAAAAATCCTGACCTAAAAATCATCGTTGTCGACCCGCGCAAAACTGATACCGCGCGTTCTGCCGATTTGCATCTGGCGATTTTACCTGGCACCGATGTCGCCTTATTTAATGGCTTATTGCATGTGATGCTGTGGGAAGGCTTGCTGGATATGGCCTTTATCAACGCCCATACCAACGGTTTTGATGAACTCAAAGAAACCTTGCGCGAATACACACCAAAAATGGTGGCCGATATTTGCGGCATCAAGCAATCGGATATTATTCAAGCTGCCAAATGGTTTGGTGCTGGGCCAACATTAAGCATGTATTGCATGGGTTTGAACCAAAGCATTCATGGCACCGATAAAAATGCCGCGTTAATTAATTTGCATTTGGCTACAGGTCAAATCGGAAAAAAAGGCGCTGGACCTTTTTCTCTCACGGGTCAGCCTAATGCAATGGGCGGACGCGAAGTGGGCGGCATGGCTAATTTGCTATCTGGACATCGCGATTTAAATAATGCCGAACACCGCGCAGAAGTCGCTAAACTGTGGGGCATAGATTCTGTTCCCGAAGCCGCAGGCAAAACGGCAGTTGAAATGTTTGATGCAGTAAAAGCAGGTGAAATCAAAGCCATTTGGATTGCGTGTACCAATCCTGCGCACTCTATGCCTGATTTAAACAACGTACTTAACGCTTTAAATACCGCAGAATTGGTTGTGGTGCAGGATGCGTACAATAATACCGACACTTGCGCCTATGCCGATGTGCTATTGCCCGCCAGCACGTGGGGCGAAAAAGAGGGTACGGTGACAAACTCTGAGCGCCGCATTACGCGTGTGAATCCAGCCATAGCGCCACCTGCTGAAGCCAAACACGATTGGGCGATTATGGTGGATTTCGCGCAACGTCTAGAAAAACGTTTAGCCAAAAACGATACTCAGCAATCGCACTTATTTGCTTTTAATAGCGCAGAAGATATTTTTAATGAGCATCGCGAATCCACACGCGGTCGCGATTTAGATATTACTGGTTTAAGCTATGCCTTGTTAAATGAAAATGGTCCGCAACAATGGCCATTTAAAACAGGTGAATCGCAAGGTTTGGCAAGGCTTTACGCAGATGGCGTTTTTGAAAAACCAGATGGAAAAGCGCAATTTGCAAATGCAGTTTACAAAGGCACTGCGGATAAAACTGACGCCCGCCACCCACTACATTTGCTCACCGGTCGTTTGCGCGATCAGTGGCATGGTATGAGCCGCACGGGTACCACTGCGCAACTGTTTAACCATGTAGAAGAGCCAGCGATACAAATGAATGCGGACGATATGATGCGCCGCAGCATTAAAAATGGCGATATTGTCAAAGCGCAAAACAAGCGTGGCAGCCTTGTGTTACCTGCGCAAGCTTCGACTGATGTGCAACCATCGCAAACCTTTATTGCCATGCATTGGGGCAGCCAATTTATGCATGGCTTGGGTGTTAATGCGTTAATGCCGCCTAACTTTGATAAAACTTCTAAGCAACCAGAGCTAAAACATACGGCGATTAAAATTGAGAAATTAGAATTGCCATGGTGCATGACGGTGATGCGTGCTGTGAGCGATTTGACTATGCTGCAAAAAATCCGTATTTTGTTACCGCACTTTACGTATGCGAGCTGTGGTTTATTTGGCCGCGAATCAGCCAATGGGATTGGCATGCTGATATTGCGCGCTGCACATACTGAAGCGCCAGAAAGCGGTCTAGTTGAACAAATCGATGCTATTTTAAGCATGACCGATGACATGCCGTTGCTCAATTACAATGATGCAAAGCGCGGTATTAGCAAACGAATTTTGGTTGAAAATGACCAGGTAACTGGTGTACGCTTAATGGGCGAAACACTGGCCGCTGATTGGCTCAAAGATGTAATGTCTAGCGGCAGTTTTACCGATGAGTTACGCCGCTGGGCGTTGGCGCCTGTTGTTGCGCCGCCAACAGGTCAAAGAGGTCGCGGTAAGATTGTATGCAACTGCTTAGATGTATCGCAAAATGAGATTATCGACAATATTGAACTAGGTGCCGATTTGCTTACTTTGCAAAACAAATTAAAATGTGGCACAGAGTGTGGATCGTGCGTGCCTGAATTGAAGAAACTAGTGCACATGCACGGGAAATTCTAATAGTACAAATGCACGGCAAATTTTAAAAGCGAAAACGTTTGGAGAAAATCATGTTTAATATCGTATTAAGTAAGCCTATTCCATCCATGATGATTCTGATGTTTAGCCTTTGTTTCAACATTTCTCCTGCCTATTCCGCTGATGAACATCAAGATATTGAAGCGCTGACCAGCACAGGTGAAAAAGTAATTTTACATGCGACTGGTAAATGGGAATTTGTAAACACACAAAAAGCCGCTGCCGCAAAAGAGATCGCGATTAAATTAGACCCAGTCGCAAATTGTCCACCCGGCAGCCAAGGCACTTTTTTCGGTTTTGGCCGCTGCATTTTGCCTGGCGATAAAGATTATCAAACAGGTTCGCGCAGCGGAAAAGGCTTTGGTAACTAATTTATTTTGAATAGTTAACGCTTTATTTTTGCCGAAAATTTACTGGTGTGAAACAGCAGGTTTACGCATCGTCACAAACTCTTCAGCCGCCGTTGGGTGAATGCCAATGGTGCTATCAAACACGGCTTTAGTTGCGCCCGCGCGAATCGCTACCGCAAAGCCTTGAATAATCTCACCTGCATCTGGCCCTACCATATGCATACCAACCACTTTATCGGTACTGCGTACAACCACCATTTTCATCAATGTACGCTCGCTGCTACCTGATAATGTATTTTTCATCGGTTTAAAATCCGCTTTATAAATATCAATATCCGCAGGATATGCTGACAAAGCTTGTTGCTCAGTCAAACCAACCGTACCAATGCTGGGCTGGCTAAATACAGCGGTCGGAATATTGTCGTAATCGACTTTTTTGTAATGACTAGAATAGAGCTTATTGACTAATGCCATTCCCTCAGATGTGGCTACAGGCGTCAAATTCACCCGATTGGTCACATCACCTAAAGCATAAATAGAAGGCACATTGGTTTGGTAATCATCATTCACTTTAATCGCGCCTACTGCATCCAATTTAACGCCGATTGCTTCAAGGCCTAAATTTTTGCTATTCGGCACGCGGCCAGTGGCATACATCACCAAGTCAGCAGGCACGGTTTCGCCTTTGGTGGTGTGCACGGTTAAGCCTTCGCAATCCAGATTAATTTTATCTACGCTGGTATTAAACATAAATTTAATACCTTTTTTGGTCATCTCGGCGATTAAAAAATCGCGAATATCCTCATCAAATCCGCGCAATACTTTGTCGCCGCGCTCAAAAATCGTCACATCTACGCCCAAGCCGTGCAAAATACCTGCAAACTCCACCGCAATATAGCCGCCGCCCACAATCACCATTTGCTTAGGTAAAATCGGTAAGTTAAAAATCTCGTTTGAGGTCACAATATGCTCGCTGCCCTCAACGTCTGGCACAAATGGCCAGCCGCCAGTTGCGACTAAAATACGCTCTGCGGTATAAGTGTTGTCACCTACTTTTACGGTATGCGCATCGCTTATTGTCGCGCGGCCATTCACCACAGCCACATGACTATCGCGCAATAATTTATCGTACACATTTTGTAAGCGATTGATTTCTTTATCTTTACTGGCTACTAAATTAGCCCATGTGAATGCTGAATCGCCCACTTTCCAACCAAAGCCAGCCGCAGCAGCAAAACTTTCCGAAAATTGCGAAGCATACACATACAACTTTTTAGGTACGCAGCCAACGTTTACGCAGGTGCCGCCAAAATAGCGGTCTTCTGCAATCGCTACTTTTGCGCCCAAACCAGCTGCCATGCGCGCTGCACGTACGCCGCCAGAGCCTGCGCCTATGACGAATAAATCATAATCGTATTGAGTGGTAGGTGTGTAGGTAGACAATTGTTTTCTCTTTAATAATTCGGCTTAAAAATTGGGTTAAGTAATGAAACAAAAAAGGCGATGTGCATCACATCGCCCATTTTGTATGTTAATTCAATTATTTTTTCAAATAATTCAACATGGTGTCTGCATCAGATACTTCAAATGGGTCTGCACCAAAGTTGTCGTCTTTACCTGGCTCAACAAACATTTGTTTTACTTCGCCATTTTCAACCAACATTGAATAGCGCCATGAGCGATCACCAAAGCCTAGGTTGTATTTTTGCACTAACATGCCCATACCGCGTGTGAAATCACCGTTACCGTCTGGCAACATTTTTACGTTTTTAACGCCTAAGTTTTTGCCCCATTGGAACATCACGAATGCATCGTTTACGCTTAAGCAGTAGATATCATCTACGCCTGCTGCTTTAAATTCAGCAAATTTAGCTTCATAGCCTGGCAAATGTGTGCTTGAGCAAGTTGGGGTGAAAGCGCCTGGAAGTGCCACAATCACTACTTTTTTGCCTTTAAAAATGTCAGCAGTCGTTACATCTTGCCAACGGAATGGATTTTCACCACCAATGCTTTCATCACGCACGCGAGTTTTAAAAGTGACGTTTGGTACATTTACAATCATTATTGCTTCCTTTTTACAGTTTAAAAAATAGAGTTTGAAACATAGGTTATCAGAACAATTTAATGCCTTGTTTGACGTTAAGGAGAATCATACACAAATAAAGATTAATATAAAATTTAATTGTATTTATTTATTTGATATATTTTACTTATCAAACATCCTTACCATGAGGATGATGCAACTTTGTTGTGAAACTGATATGAATAATTGTTTGTTGATGAATAACACTTCACTCAAAGCAATCCACGCTCTACAAAAGACATCGTCTGATTACCTGCAACAATAAAATGGTCCAGCACTTTCACATCCACCAGTGCCAAAGCCTGCTTCAATTGTTTAGTGATTAACTCATCGGCCTGACTCTGTTTTGCTATACCAGACGGATGATTGTGCGCGAAAATAACCGCAGCTGCGTTGTGATGCATGGCCCGTTTCAGTACTTCGCGCGGGTAAACGCTGGTTTGCATCAGCGTGCCACTAAACATTTCTTCGCTGGCCAACAGGCGATTTTGAGTATCTAAAAAAAGCACCAAAAATACTTCACGGCTAAGGCCGCCTAACTTTAAACACAAATAATCATGCACTTGCTGCGGCGATTCAAACACATCTTTTTGCTGTAATTGCTCGCTTAATGCACGCCTGCTCATCTCAAATATAGCTTGTAATTGCACATATTTACTACTGCCTATGCCATGCACTTGGCTTAATGCCTGCTCATTTGCACTAAATATTGCATTTAAGCTGCCAAATTGCGTTAACAAATCGCGTGCTAAATCCACTGCGCTTTTGCCTACGACGCCCACACGTAAAAATATCGCCAATAGCTCAGCATCAGATAAAGCTTCTGCACCTAGCTCTATCAATTTTTCGCGTGGCCGCTCTGCTGCTGGCCAATCTCTTATTGCCATATCAAGTCTGCCCTATTATTTTTATTCCAATTATTGTAGCCAGCCTATTTCTTGCGCAGTTTTAGGCCCAATTAACGTTTGCGCAAGACTAGTTGGAATGCCTGCTTTTGACTCACTTAGCGGCACTCTTCCACCCATTAATTCGGCAGAATCTTGCGGATAAAGTGGTTGTTTATCTGGCTCGGCGAATCCATCAGGAAAAATCGGCAAAGTTGTATTTAAATCATACTTGTCTGTGGCAGTGAGCGTATGCAACAACTCGTGCGCTATAATCACCAAATTTTTCTTGGCATATTTTGCATCACCAAATAGGTTAACTCGTCCGATACGGCCTTTATTTAACGCGGTTGAATGGCTTAAAACTGGGTGAGTTTTTGGATTATAGTAAAGTAAGTAAAGCTTAATATCCGGCTTTACATTCACTTTTGGGCTATTGTTGAATGCAAATAATCTAAACTTTAAGCTCCAGATAATCGTACTCAACACATTGCCATTCGTTGGCGGTGCAGCGGGCGTTTCTTGTATAACATCGCCTAACTGCACTTCTACTGGCCGACGTAGCCCTAAATTGTAACGCGCACCCTCAGTTGCAAAGTATGCTGCAATTGGCTCAAAGTCATCGCGTGTGAGTGTTTTGATGTAAGCGCTTACTTCTGAAGCAGATTCTGGATTTCCAGCATCAGCATTAATGGGATATACCACCACATAAAAATTGTCTTTCCAGTCTAAATCGGCCTTATCCAGAAAACTCTGTTGAATCACTGTGCCTAAAATAATCAGCAAAATAAAAATTCTGAATTTTTTCCACATAACAGTCTCATGATTTATTTTTTAACAGTTTATCAGCATTAACTCGGCAAATAATCGCGCACATCGCAATTGCACAGCCTTTGATATAAAATTGCACCATGATGACAAACAAAAAAGTGGTGCTAGGGATTACTGGCGGCATTGCGGCTTATAAAGCGGCAGAATTGGTGCGCTTGTTGGTAAAAGCCGGTGTTGACGTACAAGTGGTGATGACAGAAGCCGCTTGCCAATTTATTACGCCAGTCACAATGCAAGCCTTGTCTGGCAAACCTGTTTTTACTGGTATGTGGGATTCATCCATTGCTAATGGCATGCCACATATTGAGTTAAGCCGCCAAGCAGATGCGATTTTAATCGCGCCTGCTAGCGCAGATTTTTTAGCCAAACTGGTACATGGTCGTGCCGATGATTTGCTTTCTACTTTGTGTTTAGCAAGAGATTGCCCACTTTTGGTCGCCCCCGCCATGAACAAGCAAATGTGGGAAAATCCTGCAACACAGCGCAATATTGCGCAGTTAATTGATGATGGCATCACAATTTTAGGCCCCGATTCTGGTGAACAAGCCTGCGGCGAAATAGGCTTAGGCCGTATGTTAGAAGCCGAGCAATTGCTCGCTGAACTTAACGCATTTTTTACCCCGAAATTATTGTCAGGCAAACGCCTATTAATTACCGCAGGCGCCACATTAGAGATGATTGACCCTGTACGTGCGATTACCAATTTAAGCTCAGGCAAAATGGGTTACGCTTTAGCAAAAGTTGCCGTAGATATGGGTGCGACTGTCACGTTAATTAGCGGCGCAACCAGCATTAATCCACCGCCTAACGTGTTTAATATTATTGCAACCAGTGCAGATAATATGTATCAGGCAGTGATGAAAAATATTGCCATGCAAGATATCTTTATTGGCGTTGCCGCGGTGGCTGACTATGCGCCTATTGAAACAAGCACCAAAAAAATCAAAAAAAGTGAGCATTCGCTTACATTGCACCTCACCAAAACCAAAGATATTCTTGCAGATGTCGCCAGTTTACCTAACCCACCATTTTGTGTCGGTTTTGCGGCAGAAAGTGAAGACTTAATTGAATATGCCAGCCAAAAACGTATCGCCAAAAAGCTGCCATTAATTATCGCCAACGAAGCGATAAGTGCGCTGGGCAACGATGATAATCAAGTGACATTAATTGATGAAAATGGCACGCACGCATTGTCGCGCGCACCAAAAACTGAAGTTGCTCAACTTATACTAACGCACATCGCATCGATGCATATATCACGCCTGAGTTAACGCATTTTCAAGGTTGAAATATCGTTAAGTCTGTGTTTAAAATCAGGCTTAGCGATAATCAAATTAATTTCTCGGTAAATCTCTTAATAAATTCATGAAAATGCTGATGCACATATCGGCAATTGTCCCTATGATTCGGCTTTATTTTTCACTCATCTCTTTAAGATTCAATTATGCCCGCTCAATCGCACGCTTCATTTCAACTTAAATTACTGCCGCTGGCTATTTTAGCGACATGCTCCTACTCACAACCAAGTTTTTCTGCTGAAAAATCCACCGACATTACAACTATGTCGCCAATCGTAGTCACTGGCACACGCATTGAACAAAACAGTTTTGATTTGCCGATTGCGATTGACGTAGTGGATCAAGAAGATATTCAAGCAGGTCAATTACAAATGACATTGTCTGAAAGCTTAATTCGTATTCCAGGCATCACCGCGCAAAACCGCACACAGTCAGCACAAGACCCTCAAATTTCAAGTCGCGGTTTTGGTTCGCGCTCCAGTTTTGGTGTGCGTGGCGTGCGTGTCTATGTAGATGGCATTCCACTGACCATGCCAGATGGGCAAGGCCAACCAGGTGTGGTCGATTTATCCGCAATTAGAAGTATTGAAGTATTACGTGGGCCATTTTCTGCACTATACGGCAACTCATCTGGTGGCGTGATTCAGTTATTCACTGAAAACGCCCCTAAAACACCAGAAGCGGGGGCAACCGTTATGTTTGGCAGCTACAACACCACACGACAAATATTAGAAGCTGCGGGTGATGCTGATGGCGTGGAGTATTTGCTCAACTTTTCTAACTTTGAGAGTGATGGCTACCGCGATAATAGTGAGAGCGATAAACAACAGGCGACCGCTAAATTTAAATTTAATATCAGCGCGGATACTAAATTAACGACTTTGGTGAACTGGTTTGACCAAGATGCACAAGATCCTATCGGTCTTGATAGAGCTAGGGCATTCAACAGCAGCACGCGAGAATCAGTGGTGCCAGCTGCAATTTTCGCCAATACCAGTGTTAAAAGAGACCACGCGCAAATTGGCTTTAATTTAGAGCACGCGTTTAATGAAAATAATAAAATTTCTTTAATTCCTTATGTTGGCACTCGCAGCAACGCACAGATTTTAACGACAACGCCTACTGCCACCACGCGCGCAACAACCAACGCGCGTTTAAGTGAAATTGAACGGGAATTTTATGGCATGGATGCACGTTGGGATAACAACGGCGCGCTAGGTAAAATGCCGTATAACATTAGTTTAGGGCTTACGTACGGAAAACAAACTGATGATCGCCTGGATACGAATATTCTGCAAAATGGTAATCCAGTGAATGTACTTAATCGTAGAGAAGAAAATATTGCCAGTAATTTTGATCAATATGTTCAGGCTAAATTAGGCATTACTGACAGTGTAGATATTCATGCGGGTGCGCGTCACACCAAAGTAAAATTAGAAGTAAACGATGACCTGCTGACGCTAAATGGTAATAATAGCGGCTCTGTTGAATATCAAAAACTACGCCCGTCATCGGTGCAATATGGAAAGTTACGCCGACACTTAACCTGTATACCAATTTTGGTAAAGGGTTTGAAACACCTACTTTTATTGAGGCCGCATTTGATAGCGTTGCGATGGGCGTTGCGAGCAGGCCAAATCTATCTTTAGATGCGGCAGAGAGCAATAACATTGAAGTCGGGCTGAAGAGCTTTATTGCTGATAACACACAACTTAATCTGACGCTTTTCAGAATCACCACCAAAAATGAAATTATCACTAATCAAACAATCGCTGGTCGTTCGACATTCATTAATGCAAATGATACAAAACGCACAGGCGCTGAGCTTTCGATAGACTCTGATTTCAATTACGGCATTTCCACCTATTTTTCCTACTCTCTTTTAAATGCTAAATTTGATTCAGACTTTGGAACAATTCAATCTGGCAATAGAATTCCTGGCACTTATCGCAGCCAGATTTATGGTGAAGTAGCTTGGAAATACGATGCACTAGGCTTCAATGTGGCATTTGAGGGTCGTCATAACAGTAAAGTTTATGTCAATGATAGAAATGTGGATACAGCGCCTTCTTACACCATTTTTAACGTACGTGCTGGCTTTGAGCAATCGTTAGCAAGTTGGAGTTTTAGAGAATACGTTCGTGTGGAGAATCTGTTTGATAAAGAGTATATCGGCTCTGTTCGCGTTAACGACGGTAATGCATTATTTTTTGAACCTGGCGCAGACAGAAATTATTTAGTAGGCTTAAGTGCCCGTTATAAATTTTAATTCGCCTAAATAATTCGGTTCGTTTTAACGGTTAACTCAGCTTACTTTAGCTGAGTTAACACTATTTTAAGCCGCATTATTTGCTTAGTGATTTTAATCATTATTTAGTGTTTAATATGATTTTTCATTACCGTCGCACAACACCATGTCTATTTCAGTCGATTTAAAAATACTCGATAACCGCCTGCATCATATGATGCCAACTTATGCGACTCCAGGCTCCGCAGGGCTTGATTTGCGCGCGTGTATTGAGCATATTCAGACGATTCAACCAAACGAAACTATCATGATTCCGACTGGTATGGCGATTCATATTGACAATACTTATTACGCTGCATTGATTTTGCCACGTTCAGGTTTAGGTCATAAGCACGGCATTGTGTTGGGCAATTTGGTTGGTTTAATTGATTCAGATTATCAAGGACAATTATTGGTCTCTTGCTGGAACCGCAGCAAAGAGTCCTTTATATTAAATCCAATGGAGCGCATTGCACAATTAGTCATTGTGCCAGTAGTGCAAGCAGAATTTCATATTGTGGACGAATTCACTGTGAGTGATCGTGGTGATGGCGGCTTTGGTAGTACCGGTAAGCACTAATCGTGCGTAATTTAAAAATATCTAAACATTTAAATACGCGTATTTAATAGATAAAAAACTGACAATTAGCTTGAATAAATTCAAGCTTTCATACTATAATTGCGGTCTTTCTAAAAAAGCACAGCATTTAAGGCTAAATGCCTTGTTTAAAGGGTTTATTATGGCACGTGTATGTATGGTAACTGGCAAAAAGCCAATGGTGGGCAACAATGTTTCTCACGCACAAAACAAAACAAAACGTCGTTTTTTACCTAATTTGCAAAACCGCAAATTTTGGGTTGAATCTGAAAATCGCTGGGTAAGTATGCGTATCACTAACGCGGCTTTACGTACAATCGATAAAAACGGCATTGATTCTGTGTTGGCAAAATTACGTGCTAACGGCGAAAAAATCTAAGCGCTAATTGTCATTAGCCAATTAAGGAAAATATAAAATGCGTGAAAAAATCAAATTAGAATCAAGTGCTGGTACAGGTCATTTCTATACCACCACTAAAAATAAACGTACCATGCCAGAAAAAATGGAAATCAAAAAATTTGATCCTGTGGTACGTAAACATGTGATTTATAAAGAAACAAAACTTAAGTAATTTAATTCATTAATGTTAGCTACTTAAGTAAAAAGCCCGCAGTTGCGGGCTTTTTTATTATCCGACTTAACTTGTTTTTTGAAGCTAATTTTTATCAACCGTATTTTCAGGCGCAATTGCGTTCAGCATACGAAGTTCACGCTGAGGAAATGGGATGGAAATACCATGTTGCTTAAATGCTTTCCATAAGGCCAAGTAAATTTCTGATTTGAGCGCTAATTGCCCATTTTCTGGATCTGCAATCCAGATTGATAGATTCATATCGACACCACTCTCAGCAAAAGCCTTAATGGTTGCCACTGGCTCGGGCGTTACTAAAACTCTGGCGTTTTCTTGCGCTACTTTTTTCATGAGATTTAACACTAACTCTAAATCACTTTCATAGGCCACTTGCACATCCAAAAGTACCCTGCTGTTACGATCGGTAAATGAATGATTAATCACTGAATTAATAATCAGCAATTCGTTTGGCACAATCACTTGTGTGCCATCAAGTTTTTTTAAGACTAAATACCGCGTACGTAAATCGGTAATAACGCCATAATGTTTATCTTCCACCGTTACAATATCACCAATTTGCATCGATTTATCTAATAACAAAATAAAACCGCTGACGTAATTACTGGCGATGCGTTGCAAACCAAAACCCAGCCCTACACCTAAGGCACCACCAAACACAGAGAGCAAAGTTAAATCAAGCCCAGCTGCTGATAAGCCAATCATAATCGCGATAAACATCAATGCAATTCTGAGCACCTTGCTCATCACAACACGCATATTCATATTAATATGTGTTGCATGCATCAGCTTATTTTCCATCACTCGACTAATCCAAAGTGCGACAAATATAGTTGCAAAGATAGTGAGCAGTGCTTGCAAAATAACCAATAAATTAACGTTTGTTTTGCCTATATTAAATTCAACATCTTTTAAGGTTTGAATAATTTCTGGCAATAAGCCGCTTAAATGCAATGCTAATATCAGCCAAATCAACGCAGATATTGTATTTTCTAGCGTTTTAAGCAAGCCGCCTGGTGAAATAATGTAGCGAATGCCATAGACAATTAGGCGAATGACCGCCATAGCAATCAGCAATCTGCTGGCCAAATGCAACATGCTGGTATGTTGCCAATGGGTGAGGATTGCTTTGCCAATTAATATGATGATTAAAGTCGATAGCGGAAATAAAACGCGATTGATACTACCAATACCCAAGCGCCAATTTTCTGGCGCGCTGCGCATCACATAACCGCGCAGGGCACCATTAATTAACCAGGCAACACTTGCAGCGATAACAATAATGCCCAGTTGCCATAGTGCCGCTGGTGTAGAAATATCTTGTATCGTTTCTTGCCAAACCAGAAAAATTTCGTTGTTCATGTTCATATTGACAGTTATTTAGTTACAACAAGAAAATTGTTGCCAAGCCTAAGAATATAAAAAAGCCACCGCTATCGGTCATCGCTGTAATCAGCACACTGGAGCCTACTGCGGGATCTCGCCCAAAGCGATTCATGACTAGTGGAATCGTCACACCCATAATTGCGGCCAATAACAAGTTAAGTGTCATGGCTGACATCATCACCAAACCTAAATGATAGTTTCCATACAATATGTAGGCAATCAATCCAAGCACACTACCCCACACCAAACCATTCAGTAAAGCGACGCCTAATTCTTTTTTAATCAGCGACTGCATATTATGCGAAGCGATTTGGCCCAACGCTAAACCACGCACAATCATGGTCGTGGTTTGATTACCAGAGTTTCCACCAATACCTGCCACAATCGGCATCAGTGCAGCCAGTGCGACTATTCTCTCTATTGAGTTTTCAAACAAACCAATCACGCGAGAGGCGATGATGGCAGTGATTAAGTTAATAGCCAACCATGCCCAGCGGTTTTGTACCGATTTCCAAACTGACGCAAAGAAATCTTCCTCCTCACGCAAACCCGCCATTGATAGCATATCGGCGTTTGATTCATCACGAATATAGTCCATTACCGCATCTACCGTGATGCGGCCAACCAGCTTATTATTTTGGTCTACCACTGGTGCGGTCACTAAGTCATAACGCTCAAACGCGCTGGCAGCTTCATCGGCAATGTCTTCTGGATGAAACACAACAGCATCGGCAATCATTACATCGGCAACATTGGCATCTAAATCATTCACCACCATGGTTTTTAATGGCAACACGCCCAGCAAAATATCGTGTCTATCTACCACAAATATTTTATCAGTATGATCTGGCAAATTACTTAAACGGCGCAGATAGCGTAAAGCGACTTCTAAAGTGATGTCTTCTCTAATTGATACAATATCAAAATCCATTAATGCGCCGACGGCATCATCCGGATAAGAAAGTGTAGATTGCAAGCGTTCACGATTTTGCGAATCCAGACTGTCCATTAAATCTTGCAACACGTCTTTTGGCAAATCAGGCGCTAAGTCTGCTAACTCATCTGTATCTAATTGTTCTGCGGCAGCAAGCAGCTCATCAGAATCCATGTCTGCAATAAGGCTCTGCCGAACGGAATCCGATACTTCCAGTAAAATTTCGCCGTCACGCTCAGCTTTTACTAGCTCCCAAACTTTTAGACGCTCTTCTAATGGCAGTGCTTCTAGAATATAAGCAACATCGGCTGGATGTAAAACATCTAACTTTTTCTGTAATTCATTTAAGTTTTGCTTATGTACCAGTAACTCTACCAAATCATGCTTAGGCATATCTTGCTTATGTACAAGATTCTCCACCAGCTTATGCTTATCAAGCAAAGCGATTACTTGCTTTAAGCTTTCGCCCAAGCTTTCTTTAGAGGTATCTTTTACTTCTTGTTTGTTGGTCATGCAAAACCTTAGCACTCGTTACTAGCGTTATCCGTTATTATGATTTATTTTCTACAGGCATAGGCTGTTTTTAACAGCTAATTAATGCGAAATGCATGCTTAAATACGCATTCATCTCGTTCGATTGGTGAAATATTGATGTCTACTATAAAGCTGTATTTATTCAGCACCGCATATTGTCATTTGTGTGATCAAGCACAACAATTGCTAGTCAATTTGGGGGTTGAATCTTTTACTATTATTGAAATAATTGACGATGCTGAGCTATTAAGTCTATATGGCTTACGGATTCCGGTACTGCAACGCAATGACACGAAAGCTGAATTGAATTGGCCATTTAACGCTGATGATATTGTTATATTCTTAAGGAATTAAAAGACAAAAAAGCCAGCAAAAAGCTGGCTTTTTTAGTGTAACTTAACCTTATTTATTCGGCAGAAACTGCTTCAGATGATGTATCTGGACGATCCACCAACTCAACCAAGGCCATAGGTGCATTGTCGCCATTACGGAAACCGCATTTTAGGATACGCAGATAGCCGCCGTTACGTGCAACATAACGTGGACCCAACTCACCAAACAATTTACCAACAATATCGCGATCACGTAGACGGCTAAAAGCTAAACGACGGTTTGCTAAAGTCGCATCTTTACCTAATGTAATCAATGGCTCCGCAAATTTACGTAACTCTTTTGCTTTAGGCAAAGTCGTTCTGATGATTTCATGACGTAACAAAGATACTGACATGTTGCGGAACATAGCGGCGCGATGGCTGCTAGTACGATTTAATTTACGATTGCTATTACCGTGACGCATAGTAATTCCTTAAGTTTCTTTAAATATTAAGCGTAAGCCTAATTACGCTTTTTCTAGACCAACTGGCGGCCAGTTTTCTAATTTCATACCTAATGTTAAGCCTTTAGTTGCTAATACATCTTTAATTTCATTTAAAGATTTGCGACCTAAGTTAGGTGCTTTTAATAGTTCATTTTCGCTACGTTGAATCAAATCACCAATGTAGAAAATATTTTCCGCTTTTAAGCAATTTGCTGAACGCACTGTCAACTCTAAGTCATCCACTGGACGCAATAAAATTGGATCATCTTGTGGTGCAGATTTTACTTCCACTTCGTTTGGCGAACCTTCTAAGTTGGCAAATACAGATAATTGACCAATTAAAATACGTGCCGCATCGCGAATTGCTTGTTCTGGCTCAATCACACCGTTGGTTTCAACATCCATCACCAATTTATCTAAATCGGTACGTTGCTCAACGCGTGCGCTTTCAACTTGATAGCTCACTTTATTGATTGGGCTGAATGATGCATCAACCATGATAAAACCAAGTACGCGGTCTTCCTCATCATTCTTTTGACGCGCTGGCACTGGTTGATAACCACGGCCCATCGCTACTTTAACTTCCAAATTCAGTTTGCCGCCTTTTGTTAGGTGTGCAATCACGTGGTTTGGGTTAACGATTTCAGCATCATGACCGGTTTCAAAATCACCAGCAGTCACAACGCCTTCTGTAGACTTGCTAAGCGTTAAAATAGTCTCTGTTTTGTTGTTTAACTTTAAAGCAACACCTTTAAGGTTAAGTAAAATGTCTACGACATCTTCTTGTACACCATCAATGGTTGAGTACTCATGTACTACGCCATCAATCTTTACTTCAGTAATTGCGAAGCCAGGGATAGACGACAATAAAACACGACGTAGTGCATTACCTAATGTATAACCAAAACCACGTTCCATTGGCTCAAGCGTAACGCGAGCGCGTAATGGTGTAATAACTTCTACGTCAACAACACGCGGCTTTAAATATTCAGTTGGGTTGTTTTGCATAAAATTCCTTGACGTTATTGGGTGAGTAAGTTTTAACTAAATAATTAGTGTTAACTAATTATTTAGAATACAACTCAACGACCAATGATTCGTTAATGGTTGAAGGCAAATCATCACGCTGTGGCTTAGATTTAAATGTACCTGTAAAGGCTTTCACATCTACTTCTAACCATGATGGGAAACCACGTTGCTCAGCGGCTTCAAGTGCGCCTTTGATACGTAATTGCGCTTTTGAAGCTTCTGCAACAGAAACAACATCACCAGCTTTAACTTGGTATGAAGGAATATTCACACGTTTACCGTTCACTTTAATGCTGTTGTGACGCACGATTTGACGCGCTTCAGTGCGTGAACCGCCTAAACCCATACGGAATGCAACGTTGTCTAAACGGCACTCTAAAAGTTGTAGCAAGTTTTCACCAGTAATGCCTTTTTGACGATCAGCTTCAGCGTAGTAGCTACGGAATTGACCTTCTAAAACGCCGTAGATACGACGTACTTTTTGTTTTTCACGTAATTGCACACCGTAGTCTGATAAACGTGAGTTACGACGTTGACCATGTTGTCCTGGTGGGAAATTGCGCTTTTCAATTGCGCATTTATCCGTAAAGCATTTTTCAGCTTTTAAAAATAATTTCTCACCCTCACGGCGGCACTGACGGCATTTAGGATCTAAGTTTCTAGCCAAAGTAATTCTCCAGTAATCTTTTTGCGCTTAAATGCGACGTTTTTTAGGCGGACGGCAGCCGTTATGCGGCACTGGCGTCACATCAGTAATGCTGGTAATTTTAAAACCAGCAGCATTAAGTGCACGTACTGCAGATTCACGGCCTGGGCCTGGACCTTTAATGCGCACTTCTAAATTTTTAACTCCAGACTCTTGTGCTGATTTACCAGCAACTTCTGCCGCAACTTGTGCAGCAAATGGCGTACTCTTACGTGAGCCTTTAAAACCTTGACCACCAGAAGTTGCCCATGAAAGCGCATTACCTTGACGATCAGTAATTGTAATAATGGTGTTGTTAAATGAAGCGTGCACGTGAGCAATGCCCTCAGCAATATTCTTTTTAACTTTTTTTCTTACGCGTACATTAGCTTTTGCCATGTTGTACTGTCCTTACCTTTAAGTCTTACTTAAAACGAATCTTAATAAAATTAAACAGCAGACTACTTAGCTTGTTTAATTGCTTTAACTGGGCCTTTACGCGTACGCGCATTGGTTTTGGTACGTTGGCCGCGAACTGGCAGACCACGACGATGACGCACACCACGATAGCAACCTAAGTCCATCAAACGCTTGATGTTCATTGATACTTCACGACGCAAATCGCCTTCAACTTTTACTTTGGCAACTTCGTCACGCAGCTTCTCAACATCAGCATCGTTAAGATCTTTAATTTTAGTATTAACTAAAACACCAGCTGCAGCACAAATTTTTTGCGCTGTGTTTCTACCAATACCAAAAATCGCTGTTAATGCGATTTCTGCATGTTTGTTATTCGGGATATTAACCCCAGCAATACGAGCCATACTTTAACTCCAAAAACAAATCGCAACTTGTAGCGACCAAAATAAAAAAGCCTTAAATTTTAACAGTTTGTACTGGTTTTTTCAATGCCTAAAAAGCAAGCCAGTATTTACTATCTTTCCCAATTTAACCTTGACGTTGTTTGTGACGTGGATCTGTACAAATAATACGTACCACACCACGGCGACGAACAACTTTACAATTGCGGCACAATGCTTTTACTGATGCACGAACTCTCATAATTTACCTCTACACTACCAAAATATATAATTTTTTAAACTACTTAACCCGGAAAGTGATCCGCGCTCTTGTTAAATCATAAGGTGTCATTTCAACTGTCACCTTATCACCAGGTAAAATCCTGATGTAATGCATGCGCATCTTGCCAGAAATATAACCTAGTACGGTATGCCCATTTTCTAACTTTACTTTAAAAGTCGCATTCGGTAGATTTTCTAAAATCTCACCTTGCAGTTCAATGCGGTCTTCCTTTGCCATACTTAAAGTTATCGCGACCCTGCGCTACCTTTAAAATTAGCTTTTTTGAGCAATCCCTCATATTGATGAGACATCAGATGGGATTGCACTTGTGTCATAAAATCCATTGTTACTACTACGATAATCAGTAGCGAAGTACCACCAAAGTAAAACGGTGTATTAAACTTCAAGATTAAAAATTCTGGTAATAAACACACCAAGGTAATATAAAAAGCACCTATCAGTGTCAAACGGCCCATTATCTTATCGATGTATTTTGCCGTTTGCTCACCAGGACGAATACCAGGAACAAATGCACCACTTTTCTTTAAGTTATCTGCTGTTTCTTTAGGGTTGAATACTAAAGCCGTGTAGAAAAAGCAGAAAAACATAATGGCTGCTGCAAAAAACAAAATGTAAATCGGCTGACCTGGCGACAACACATTACTAATATCTTTTAGCCAATACAAACTCTCACTACTACCAAACCATCCGGCTAATGTAGCTGGGAACAAAATAATACTTGATGCAAAAATTGGGGGAATCACACCAGCCATATTCAATTTCAAAGGCAAGTGGGTTGTTTGTCCACCGTAAACCTTATTACCTACTTGGCGCTTTGCGTAGTTAACAGTAATTTTACGTTGGCCACGCTCAACAAACACTACCAATGCGGTTACTAATAAAATTGCAACAAACAAGAACATTACTAAAGGTATTGAAAAAGCACCTGTTCTAGCTAGTTCTAACGTTCCACCAACAGCACTTGGCAAGCCAGCAACAATACCCGCAAAAATGATAATAGAAATACCATTACCAATACCGCGCTCTGTAATTTGCTCACCCAACCACATCAAAAACATGGTACCGCTCACTAAAGTCACTACAGCAATCAACCTAAACGCCATACCAGGATCCAGCACCAAACCTGCTTGACCCTCTAAAGCAATGGCGATACCAAGTGCCTGAAAGGTAGCTAAAACAACAGTGCCGTAACGCGTATATTTAGTAATAGTACGCCTACCCGCTTCACCCTCTTTTTTTAGTTGCTCCATTTTTGGAGAAACAACAGAAAGTAATTGCATGATAATAGAGGCCGAAATGTACGGCATAATACCCAACGCAAACACGGTAAAGCGTGACAACGCACCACCTGAAAACATGTTAAACATGCCCAAAATGCCGCCACTTTGCGAGTCAAACAATTGCTTTAAAACAGTAGGGTCGATACCAGGAACTGGAATATGCGCACCTAAACGGTATACAACCAACGCACCTAGCACAAACCATAAGCGGCTTTTCAGCTCGCTCATTTTACCTACTGCACTTAAAAGACTATCTTGAGCCAATACTGTTCTCTAATCTAATTAGTTATTCAGCGTCAACAACTTTACCGCCAGCTGCCTCAACTGCAGCGCGAGCGCCTTTAGTCAACAACAAACCAGTTAGGTTAAGTTTTTTAGTAATTTCACCAGACAAAAATACTTTTGCCGCAAGCACATTGCCAGAAACAACGTTAGCTTGTTTTAACACTAACAAATCAATGGTATCAACAGGCAAGTTATTCAACTCTGATGTACGCACATGTGCTGTATCTGCTTTAGTCAGTGATTTAAAACCACGTTTTGGCAAACGACGTTGCAAAGGCATTTGACCGCCTTCGAAACCCACTTTATGAAAACCACCAGTACGTGATTTTTGACCTTTATGGCCACGACCAGCTGTTTTGCCTAAACCAGAACCAATACCACGACCAACACGGCGAGCATTTTTCTTAGCGCCTTCTGCAGGCTTAATTGTATTTAATTGCATTATCCCTCTACCTTTAACAGATAACCAACTGTGTTAATCATGCCGCGAATTGCTAGCGTATCTTGCAATTCAACTGTGTGGTGCATACGGCGTAAGCCTAAGCCTTTAACAGTCGCTTTATGTGACTCAATACGACCGATTACGCTTTTTACCAACGTTACTTTGATTGGTGTTGCAACTGCTTTAACTTTAACCATCATTAGCCTCTAATTTCTTCTACTGATTTACCGCGTTTAGCAGCAATTTCAGATGGTGTATTCATTGACTCAAGGCCATTCAATGTGGCACGTACCAAGTTGTATGGATTGGTTGAACCAATACATTTAGCAACCACGTTTGTAATGCCCATTACTTCAAAGATTGCGCGCATTGCACCACCAGCAATAATGCCAGTACCTTCTGAAGCTGGTTGAATAAACACTTTAGCAGCGCCATGAACACCAGTAACTGCATGATGCAATGTACCGTTGTTTAGGTTGACCTTAAGCATGCCGCGACGTGCTTCATCCATGGCTTTTTGTACAGCAACTGGCACTTCACGTGCTTTGCCTTTACCCATACCAACCGCACCATCACCATCACCGACAACAGTCAATGCAGCGAAACTCATAATACGACCACCTTTAACCGTTTTACTTACACGGTTTACAGTAATCATTTTTTCACGCAAACCATCGGTTTGCTGTTGTTGTTCGATTTCTCTAGCCATTATCTGTCTCGCTTCTTAGAATGACAGGCCGTTTTCACGCGCAGCATCTGCTAACGCCTTAATACGACCATGGTATTTGTAGCCTGAACGATCAAAAGCCACAGTAGTAATACCCGCTTTTTTCGCTTTTTCAGCAATTAATTTACCAATAGCGGCAGCTGCTTCTACATTGCCACCATTCTTAACTTTTTTACGTACATCAGCCTCAACAGTTGAAGCACTTGCTAATACTTTATCGCCAGTTTCAGCAATAATTTGCGCATAAATGTGCGTATTAGTACGATGCACGCTTAAACGTGTCACTTTTAGCTCAGCGATTTTGGCACGGGTTTTACGTGCGCGGCGTAAGCGATTATCTACGTTGTTCATAGTTTGACCTTATCTACTTATTTTTTCTTGGTTTCTTTAATTGCAACCACTTCATCTGCATAACGAACGCCTTTGCCTTTATATGGCTCTGGTGCACGGTAAGAACGAATTTGCGCAGCTACTTGACCAATCACTTGCTTATCATAACCAGTCAAAATGACTTCTGTCGGAGTCGGTGTTGTAACCGTTACACCAACTGGCATTTTGTGATTAATCGGGTGTGAATATCCAAGCTCTAAATTCAACATTGCACCTTGTGCATTAGCTTTATAACCCACGCCTACTAAAGTAAGCTTGCGAGTAAAACCAACGGAAACGCCATGAACCATATTAGCAACGAGTGCACGTAAAGTACCTGACATTGCGCTTGAGTGTTTTGTGTCATTGGTAGCAGCAAAAGTAATTGTTT
Organism: Methylotenera sp.; assembly: GCA_021732365.1. Taxonomy (GTDB): domain Bacteria; phylum Pseudomonadota; class Gammaproteobacteria; order Burkholderiales; family Methylophilaceae; genus Methylotenera_A. The sequence continues at coordinate 109,271 of JAKFVD010000016.1, forward strand.
CACCTTCACGCTTAAGCGCTACTGCGCTTGTTAGCGGATGAGACAATTTACCTAATGGGCCGCTTACTGCAATGCTATTAGCACTCAATACAACTTCAACTTTTTCTGGAATAGCGACTGGATTTTTAGCAACACGTGACATTTGCTTCTCCTTAAGCCACTACGCACAACACTTCGCCACCGATACCGGCTGCTTGTGCTTTACGATCTGTCATTACACCCTTGGATGTAGACATAATTGTCACACCAAGACCATTCATTACTTTAGGAATATTGTCTGAACCTTTGTAAATGCGAAGACCAGGCTTACTTACACGGTCAATTTTCTCAATTACTGGGCGGCCAGCATAATATTTCAAGCTGATATTCAACAATGGCTTACCATCGTTAGCAGCTACAGCGAAATCATCGATATAACCTTCATCTTTTAAAACCGCAGCAATAGCAGCTTTAAGCTTAGAAGCAGGCATAGAAACTGATAACTTGCTAACACTTTGTGCGTTACGAATACGCGTTAGCATATCGGCAATCGGATCACTCATACTCATAATTTATTCCTCCGTTACCAGCTAGCTTTGGTGACGCCTGGCACTTGGCCACTCATCATCAAATCGCGCAATTTGCTGCGACCGATACCAAATTTACTGAAAACACCACGTGGGCGGCCTGTTAATGCACAGCGATTACGTAAACGCACCGGGCTTGAATTGCGTGGTAAAGCTTGCAATTTCAAACGTGCTTCACGACGATCTTCTAATGTTGCACTTTGATCATTAATCGTTGCGTTTAATGCGTCACGCTTGCCTGCGAATTTAGCAACTGTTGCGCGACGTTTAGATTCGCGTTCTGTCATACATGTTTTTGCCATGTCTTAACCTCTAAAAGGAAAACTAAACGCAGCAAGCAAAGCTTTTGCTTCTTCGTCTGTTTTTGCCGTTGTAGTAATCGTAATATTCATGCCGCGAATCGCGTCAATTTTGTCATATTCAATCTCTGGGAATATGATTTGCTCTTTAACACCCATATTGTAATTACCACGGCCGTCAAATGATTTCGCTGGAATACCGCGAAAGTCACGAATACGTGGAATAGCAACAGTGATAAGGCGATCCAAGAATTCGTACATGCGTTCGCGACGTAAGGTCACTTTGCAGCCAACAGGATAATCATCACGAATTTTAAATGCCGCAACAGATTTTTTTGCTTTGGTCACAACTACTTTTTGACCAGCAATTTTTTCCATATCGCCAACTGCATTTTCCATCACTTTTTTATCAGCAACTGCTTCGCCCACACCCATGTTTAAGGTGATTTTCTCAATACGAGGCACTTGCATGACTGAAGTGTAACCAAATTGCTCAGTCATTTTTTGAACAACAGAGTCTTTATAAAATTGTTTTAAGCGCGCCATGATTTATCCTATGCGTCCACTGCTTCGCCGTTAGATTTGAATACGCGCACTTTTTTGCCGTCTTTCAAAATCTTGTAACCAACACGGTCAGCTTTTTGAGTTGCATTGTTAAACAAAGCAACGTTAGAAATATCAATCGGCATTTCTTTAGCAATAATACCGCCAGTAACACCTTTTGCCGGGTTTGGTTTAGCGTGCTTTTTAGCAACATTTAAACCTTCAACGACTACATGGCCAGATTCAAGCACGTTTAATACTACGCCGCGCTTGCCTTTATCTTTACCTGTATTTAGAACGACTTGGTCGCCTTTATGAATTTTGCTCATATATTGTCCCTATCCCTTACAACACTTCAGGTGCAAGAGAAACAATTTTCATGAATTTCTCAGTACGCAACTCACGCGTTACTGGGCCGAAAATACGCGTACCAATTGGCTCTAATTTATTATTTAGAAGTACGGCGGCATTGGCATCGAACTTAACTAAAGAACCGTCTGGACGACGAACACCTTTAGCAGTACGCACTACAACAGCGCTGTACACTTCGCCTTTTTTTACGCGACCACGTGGAGCAGCATCTTTGATGCTGACTTTGATAATGTCACCTATACCAGCGTAACGACGCTTTGAACCGCCCAACACTTTAATACACTGCACAGAGCGTGCACCAGTGTTATCGGCAACTTCTAGCCTTGATTGCATTTGAATCATGAGAATAATCTCCAACTTAATCCGTTAAACCAACACCAGCCGCATGAACTTAATCAAAACGGCCAGTAGACCACGGTCAGTATTGGGGTACTTGCTTTTATGAACCTTAGAAACTACTAACCAAGATTCACGAGTACCGAAAAGTCCAACATTATAACTTATAAATTAATTGTGTAGCAAGGCAAAGTTGCCTATCTACACAATAATTAAACCTACAATTATTACTAAGCTTTTGTAGCAACCTTGCTTACAACCCATGTCTTTGTTTTTGACAAAGGACGTGATTCTGTAATAGTCACTAAATCGCCTTCTTTACATGCGTTTGTTTCGTCATGCGCATGAAATTTATTTGATTTCACAACCACTTTACCGATTAATGGATGTTTTACTTTACGCTCAACTAAAACCGTAACAGTTTTATCCATTTTGTCGCTCACTACACGGCCAGTAAGGCTACGTACTACTTTTGTCGTTTCAGTCATGGTTATGCCTGTTTCGCTTTCTCAGCTAAAACAAGCTTAACACGCGCTACATCTTTGCGTACTTTACCTAGCTGATCTACTTTGGTTAATTGTTGTGTTGCAACTTGCATGCGTAATGAAAATTGCGCGCGGCGCAATTCAATCAACTCCGCGTTCAATTCATCAACACTTTTTGCTCTTAAATCTAAAGCTTTCATTTTAGCTCGCCTTTTCTTAACTACCGATTTGACGTGTCATGAAAGTGGTCTCAATTGGCAACTTAGCAGCAGCCAAACGGAACGCTTCACGTGCAAGCTCTTCGCTTACGCCGTCCATCTCGTATAACATTTTACCTGGCTGGATTTGCGCTACGTAGTACTCGGTACTACCTTTACCGTTACCCATACGCACTTCAGCAGGTTTTTTAGAAATTGGTTGATCTGGGAAAATACGGATCCATACACGACCACCACGTTTGATGTGACGAGTCATAACACGACGCGCAGCTTCGATTTGACGCGCCGTTAAACGACCGCGACCAATGGCTTTCAAGCCAAAATCACCAAAACTTACTTTATTACCCGTCGTTGCAATGCCTTTGTTACGGCCTTTTTGCATCTTGCGGTATTTTTGTCTAGACGGTTGCAGCATCTTTAGCCCTCGGCTTTCTTACTTTTTTCTCTGGTTCAGCAACTGGCACGGCAGCTGGTGCAGTTGCGCCAATTGGTGTTGGTACGTTGTCAGCAAAAATCTCGCCTTTGAATACCCACACTTTAATACCGATAATACCGTATGTGGTTGAAGCTTCAGCAACACCGTAATCGATATCAGCACGTAATGTATGTAATGGCACACGGCCTTCGCGATACCATTCAGTACGCGCAATTTCAATACCATTCAAACGACCAGAGCTCATGATTTTGATACCTTGAGCACCTAAACGCATTGCATTTTGCATAGCACGTTTCATGGCACGGCGGAACATCACACGTTTTTCAAGTTGCTGAGCGATTGATTGTGCAATCAATGTAGCATCAATTTCAGGCTTGCGAACTTCTTCAATGTTTAAATGAACAGGAACGCCCATCAAACCTTGTAAAGTAGCGCGTAAAGATTCAATATCTTCACCTTTTTTACCAATTACAACACCTGGACGGGCACTGTGAATGGTAATTTTTGCATTTTTTGCAGGGCGCTCAATAATAATCTTGCTTACTGCAGCACTGGCTAATTTTTTATTTAAAAACTCACGTACTTTAATGTCGCTTTGCAACATGGCAGGGAAGTTTTTGCTATTGGCATACCAACGTGAAGCCCAATTTTTTTGGACACTCAGACGGAAACCAATTGGATGAATTTTTTGACCCATGATTATCCTTTAGTTACCGACAGTCACATGAATGTGACAGGTTGGTTTAGTAATACGACCCGCGCGACCTTTTGCACGTGGACGAATACGTTTAAGCACAATGCCTTTATCAACGTAAATTGAAGTAACCTTCAACTCGTCAATATCAGCGCCATTGTTATGTTCAGCATTAGCAATCGCAGATTCCACTACTTTTTTAATCACTTCAGCACCTTTTTTAGGTGTGAATTGTAAAATATTTAATGCGTGATCTACTTTTTTGCCACGAACAAGGTCAGCCACCAAACGCGCTTTTTGCGGAGAAAGGTGAACGCCTCTTAATATTGCAGTTACTTGCATCATAGGCCTCTATTTCTTCGCTTTTCTATCAGCCGCGTGGCCCTTGAATGTACGCGTTAACGCAAATTCACCGAGCTTATGACCAACCATGTTTTCAGAAATCAACACTGGAATGTGTTGCTTACCATTGTGAATCGCAATGGTTAAACCGATAAAATCTGGCAAAATTGTAGAACGACGTGACCAAGTTTTAATTGGTTTACGATCGCGTGAAGCTGCTGCGACTTCTACTTTTTTTGCCAAATGACCATCAATAAATGGACCTTTTTTAATTGAACGTGCCATATGATTACCTTACGCCTCTCGGACGACGACTGATACGCATGTTATCAGTACGCTTATTACTACGTGTACGATAACCCTTCGTTTTAACACCCCATGGGCTCACTGGATTCATACCAGCTGCAGTTTTACCTTCACCACCACCGTGCGGGTGATCAACCGGGTTCATCACCACACCGCGAACGGTTGGACGAACACCACGCCAGCGCATTGCACCAGCTTTACCGATTGAACGTAATGAATGCTCTTCGTTACCCACTTCACCTAAAGTTGCTTTGCAATCTACGTGTACGCGGCGAACTTCACCTGAGCGCAAACGTAATGAAGCGTAAGCACCTTCACGTGCTAGCAACTGTACTGAAGTACCAGCTGAACGTGCAATTTGCGCGCCTTTGCCTGGTTGCAACTCGATACAATGAATTGTGCTGCCCACTGGGATATTACGTAATGGCAATGCATTACCTACTTTGATTGGCGCTTCTGCACCGCTAATCAATTGTGCGCCAGCAGCAATGCCGCGTGGAGCGATGATGTAGCGACGCTCACCATCAGCGTAACAAAGCAAGGCAATATGCGCTGTACGATTTGGATCGTACTCAATATGCTCCACCTTCGCAGGAATGCCGTCTTTATTACGACGGAAATCAATCATACGATAGTGCTGCTTGTGGCCACCACCTTGGTGACGGGTTGTAATATGACCGTTATTATTACGGCCAGCGTGTTTACTTTGACTTTCCAACAGCGGTGCGTGTGGTTTGCCTTTGTAAAGATCTGGTGTTACGACCTTTACGACGCCACGACGACCGGGGGAAGTTGGTTTGACTTTTACTAATGCCATCTCTTCTCTCCTTATTCGCCCGCTGCGAAGTTAATTTCTTGGCCTGGTTTCAAGCTAACATACGCTTTTTTCCAGTCGTTACGCTTGCCCATACGTTTGCCAGCGCGTTTAATTTTGCCACCCACATTAATCGTAGCAACTTTTTCAACTTCAACTTTAAAAACCAACTCAACTGCTGCTTTGATTTCTAATTTAGTTGCGTCAGTGCGTACTTTAAAAGCAATTTGCTGATGTTTATCGGCAATGTATGTTGCTTTTTCTGTGATTTGTGGCGCTAAAATCACTTGCAATAAGCGATCTTGAGATTTTGTTATTGCGGTCATCATGCTAGCAACTCCTCAAGTTTTTTAACTGCACCTGCGGTTGCCAATACTCTAGGAAAACGCACCAAGCTAACTGGGTCAGCAAATTGCGCTTCAATCACCATAACATTGGTTAAGTTACGTGATGACAAATACAAGTTCTCATCAAAACCATCTGTTAGCAATAAAACGCCATCGGCATAGCCAAGGCCTTTGATTTTTTCTACAAATTGTTTTGTTTTAGGTGTGTCGATTTTGAATTCTTCCACAACGGTAATGCGCTCTTGACGCACTAATTCAGACAAAATCGTTTGCATACCAGCACGGTAAGCTTTACGGTTTACTTTGTGGCTGAAATTTTCGTTTGGTGAATTAGGGAATGCACGTCCACCTCCACGCCAGATAGGGCTTGAGCTCATACCTGCACGTGCGTTACCAGTACCTTTTTGAGCGTATGGCTTGTGTGTCGTATGCGCCACGTTGTCACGACCTTTTTGTGCGCGTGTTGCTGTACGAGCATTCGCCATGTAAGCAACAACTACTTGATGCACTAAAGCTTCGTTAAATTCGCGACCAAAAGTCACTTCAGAAACGTCAACGCCTTTTTTAGCGGCTTTACCGTTTTTATCGATTAATTTGAGTTCCATTATTTAGCTCCCTTAGATTTATGGAGCTTCACTTTAATGGCTGGACGCACTACAACGTCGCCGCCTTTAGAACCAGGAATCGCACCTTTAATCAACAACAGGTTACGCTCAGTATCAACACGCACTATTTCTAGGTTTTGTGTCGTTACGGTTACGTCACCTAAATGACCAGGCATACGCTTACCAGGGAATACTCGACCCGGATCTTGCGCCATACCGATTGAACCAGGAACATTGTGTGATTTAGAGTTACCGTGCGATGCGCGGTTAGACTTAAAGTGATGGCGTTTAATCGCGCCAGCAAAGCCTTTACCAATCGAGGTACCTGTTACGTCAACCATTTGACCTGCAGAGAAAATTTCTACTGTAATGCTGCCACCAACTTGGTAGCCGCTTAAAACGTCAGCAGAAACATTGAATTCTTTGATGCCTGAACCCGCAGCTACGCCTGCCTTGGCATAATGCCCAGTCAATGCTTTGTTGATGCGGCTAGCACGACGCTCGCCATGAGCAACTTGAAGGCCAGTATAGCCATCGCTCGCGATTGTCTTGATCTGTGTCACACGGTTAGGAACAACTTCCAACACGGTTACTGGGATGCTTGCGCCATCATCAGTAAACACGCGGGTCATGCCCACCTTGCGACCAATAAGCCCTAAGCTCATGATCGTATCCTTATTTTTAGTTAAAGAAGTCGATTACAATTGACCGACTTCTGTGAAAGAGCGCGGATTATACCGAACCCATGATTTTATTACAATAGCTTTTGAAAACTTAACCCAATTTTAAGGTTAACTTTTACAACTTAATTTCTACATCAACACCAGCTGGTAGATCTAACTTCATTAATGCATCCACTGTTTTGTCTGTTGGATCAACAATATCCATTAAACGTTGGTGCGTACGAATCTCGAACTGGTCACGCGATGTTTTGTTCACGTGTGGTGAACGCAGAATATCAAAACGTTCAATACGTGTTGGCAACGGCACTGGGCCTTTTACCACTGCGCCAGTACGTTTAGCTGTTTCTACGATTTCTTGAGCTGATTGATCAATCAAACGATAATCAAATGCTTTCAAGCGAATACGAATTTTTTGAGCTGCCATTTTATTTTCCTTTAAAGAGCGAAACGGCAGACTAACAATAGCCTGCCGCTTAATTTTAATTACTTACTATTCAATGATTTTTGCAACTACACCAGCACCAACAGTACGACCACCCTCACGAATCGCGAAGCGTAAACCATCTTCCATCGCGATTGGTGCGATTAGCGCAACCGTAATTGATACGTTATCACCTGGCATCACCATTTCTGTACCTGCTG
>JAKFVD010000016.1:117058-335422 GCA_021732365.1 Methylotenera sp.
CCAGCACCAACAGTACGACCACCCTCACGAATCGCGAAGCGTAAACCATCTTCCATCGCGATTGGTGCGATTAGCGCAACCGTAATTGATACGTTATCACCTGGCATCACCATTTCTGTACCTGCTGGTAATTCAACTGCACCAGTAACGTCAGTGGTACGGAAGTAGAACTGTGGACGGTAGCCGTTGAAGAATGGTGTGTGACGACCGCCTTCATCTTTACCTAGCACATAGATCTCTGCTGTGAATTTTGTGTGTGGTTTGATTGAACCTGATTTAGACAATACTTGACCACGTTCGATATCTTCACGTTTTGTACCACGTAGCAATACACCGACGTTGTCGCCTGCTTGACCTTGGTCAAGTAACTTACGGAACATTTCAACGCCTGTACAGGTTGTTTTAACCGTGTCTTTGATACCAACGATTTCAATCTCGTCACCGACTTTTACAATACCACGCTCAATACGGCCTGTTACTACTGTACCGCGACCTGAGATTGAGAATACGTCTTCTACTGGCATTAAGAATGTGCCGTCGATTGCGCGTTCTGGCATTGGGATGTAGCTGTCTAATGCTTCTGCTAATTTGAAAATAGCTGGTTCGCCGATTGGTGATTGGTCACCTTCTAGGGCTAATTTAGCTGAACCGTGGATGATTGGGGTGTCATCACCTGGGAAGTCGTATTTGCTTAACAGCTCACGCACTTCCATTTCTACTAGTTCTAATAACTCAGCGTCATCTACCATGTCTGCTTTGTTTAAGAACACTACGATGTATGGAACGCCTACTTGACGTGCAAGAAGGATGTGCTCACGCGTTTGTGGCATAGGACCATCAGCTGCTGAACATACTAAGATTGCGCCGTCCATTTGGGCTGCACCAGTAATCATGTTTTTAACATAGTCAGCATGGCCTGGGCAGTCTACGTGTGCGTAGTGACGGTTAGCTGTCTCGTATTCAACGTGGGCAGTATTAATCGTAATACCACGTGCTTTTTCTTCTGGTGCTGCGTCAATTTGGTCGTAAGCTTTTGCTTCACCACCGAATTTTTTAGACAAGATTGTCGTAATCGCTGCTGTTAGTGTGGTCTTACCATGATCCACGTGGCCAATCGTGCCTACGTTGACGTGCGGCTTGGTCCGTTCAAATTTGCCTTTTGCCATGACTTAAGTTTCCTTTATATTTAATCTATTAAAAATTAATTATTTCTTGTTCATTATGGCTTCCGCCACGTTTCTAGGTGCTTCTGTGTAGTGCTTGAATTCCATACTGTAACTTGCACGACCTTGCGACAATGAACGCACGGTTGTTGAGTAGCCAAACATTTCTGCTAATGGCACTTCTGCGCGAATCACTTTACCTGTTGCATTGTCTTCCATGCCTTGAATCATGCCGCGACGTGATGACAAGTCACCCATAATATCGCCCATGTAATCTTCTGGCGTTTCAATTTCAACTGCCATCATCGGCTCAAGTAAAATTGGGTCCGCTTTACGCATACCATCTTTAAAGCCCATTGAAGCGGCCATTTTGAAGGCGTTTTCGTTCGAGTCAACGTCATGGTAAGAACCGTCAAACAAAGTCACTTTTACGTCTACAACTGGGAAACCAGCCAATACGCCTGAAGGGATTGTTTCGCGCAAACCTTTTTCAACAGCAGGAATAAATTCGCGTGGCACTGTACCGCCTTTAATCGCATCCACGAATTCAAAGCCTTTACCTGCCTCGTTTGGCTCCATAATCAACCATACGTGACCGTATTGACCTTTACCGCCAGATTGTTTAACGAATTTACCTTCAACCTCAACTTTTTTCTTGATCGCTTCACGGTAAGCCACTTGTGGTGCACCTACGTTTGCCTCAACGCTAAACTCGCGCTTCATACGATCAACTAAAATCTCAAGATGCAACTCACCCATACCAGAAATAATAGTTTGGTTGGTTTCTTCATCAGTTTTTACACGGAAAGAAGGATCTTCTTGTGCCAAGCGATTTAAAGCCACGCCCATTTTTTCTTGGTCGGCTTTTGTTTTTGGCTCAACAGCAACGTGAATCACTGGCTCAGGGAATATCATGCGCTCTAAAATGATTTCATCATTTAAGCTACATAATGTATCGCCTGTAGTGGCTTCTTTTAAACCAATCGCAGCAGCAATATCGCCTGCACGAACCTCTTCAAGCGGCTCACGTGTATTTGCATGCATTTGTACAATACGGCCGATACGTTCTTTTTTACCCTTGATTGGGTTGTAAACAGTATCACCTGCTTTAATCACGCCAGAATAGACACGGAAGAAAATCAGCTGACCTACAAAAGGGTCGGTCATAATTTTAAAAGCTAATGCTGAGAATTTTTCGTCATCAGAGGCTTTTAAGAAAATCTCTTTGCCATCTTCATCTTCTGCACGCGTTGGTGGAATATCTGTTGGAGCTGGCATTAACTCTACCACTTTGTCCAACATAGCTTGAACGCCTTTGTTTTTGAATGCTGAACCACAAACCATCGGCACAATTTCGAAAGCAATGGTACGAATACGCAAGCCTTTCATGATGTCAGCTTCTGACAAATCACCTTCTTCAAGGTATTTATTCATCAGCTCTTCGCTGGCTTCAGCAGCCGCTTCAACCATATTTTCGCGCCATTTATCACATTCTGCTTTTAAATCAGCCGGAATATCACGGTAATCAAACTTCATACCTTGAGATGCATCATCCCAGTAGATAGCTTTCATTTTGATTAAATCGACAACGCCTTCGAATTTATCTTCAGCGCCGATTGGCACTTGCAAAGGAATTGGATTGGCTTTTAGACGCGCACGCATTTGATCGTACACTTTGAAGAAGTTAGCACCAGCGCGGTCCATTTTGTTAACGAACGCTAGGCGTGGCACTTTGTATTTGTTGGCTTGACGCCAAACAGTTTCAGATTGTGGTTGCACACCACCCACAGCACAGTAAACCATACACGCGCCATCAAGCACACGCATTGAACGCTCCACTTCAATAGTGAAGTCAACGTGGCCAGGGGTATCAATAATATTAATACGGTGTTGATCGAATTGACCAGCCATACCCTTCCAAAAACAGGTAGTAGCCGCAGAGGTAATAGTAATACCGCGCTCTTGCTCTTGTTCCATCCAGTCCATAGTAGCAGCGCCATTATGCACTTCACCAATTTTATGGTTTACGCCTGTGTAAAACAAAATACGTTCAGTCGTTGTGGTTTTACCAGCGTCAATATGCGCCGAAATACCAATATTACGATAGCGTTCAATAGGGGTTATACGTGCCACAATGCTTCACCTTTGCTTATCAATTCAATCTTAAATTCTTAAAGAGCGGTCTAGTTCTCGTCACTTTAATATTACCCAAACTTTGTTTAGGTAATATTACAAACTACTAATTTACTAAAATTAGAATCTGAAGTGTGAGAATGCCTTATTCGCTTCTGCCATACGGTGAACTTCTTCACGTTTTTTCATTGCAGAACCACGACCTTCAGAAGCTTCAACCAACTCAGCCGCTAAACGCAAGCCCATTGATTTTTCACCACGCTTACGCGCCGCATCACGCATCCAACGCATCGCTAATGCACTGCGGCGGCTTGGGCGCACTTCAACAGGCACTTGATAGTTAGCACCACCAACACGACGGCTTTTTACTTCAACTAATGGACGTAGGTTGTTTAAAGCTAGCGTAAATACTTCTAACGCATCCTTGCTTGTTTTAGTCACAATTTGATCAAACGCGCCATACAAAATACGCTCAGCAACAGATTTTTTACCACCTGTCATTAATACGTTTACAAATTTAGACACTTCTGTGCTTCCAAATTTTGGATCTGGCAAAATGTGGCGTTTGGGGACTTCTCTACGTCTTGGCATGCTTTACTCTACTTTCTTTTCATCTCTATTTTCATTTATGTTTTGCTAGCGCTTGTCTAATTAAAGACAAATTAGCAAGGCTTTTGGTTAGCCGCTTTCAACTATTAATGGGCATTAACCCAATAAAACTTTTTTGCTTTAACTTATTATTTAGCTTTAGCTTCTTTAGGACGCTTAGCACCGTATTTAGAACGTGATTGTTTACGATCTTTAACGCCTGCAGTATCTAAGCTACCGCGCACCATATGGTAACGCACACCCGGTAAGTCTTTTACACGACCACCGCGCAGTAAAACCACGCTATGCTCTTGCAAGTTATGACCTTCACCGCCGATGTAGCTAATCACTTCATAGCCATTGGTTAAGCGCACTTTGGCTACTTTACGTAGCGCAGAGTTTGGCTTTTTAGGTGTTGTTGTGTAAACACGGGTACAAACACCACGTTTTTGCGGACAAGCCTCAAGTGCAGGCACTTTGCTCTTTGTAACCACTTTAGCGCGTGGCTTACGAATTAACTGGTTGATGGTTGGCATTGCCTATAACCTTTATAAATATTCAAACTACATTTTAAAATATGCTTGCGCACTTATTTTTACATATAACAGCTTACGCAAAAATAATAGCTGATTAACCAAATCAATGGTTAATGTAGAAAACCGAGCATTGTATTTAGCGAGAAGGACTGTGTCAAGATAAACTTATCTTGACACAGTCAAGCTAAACCTAAATCAATTTCCTCAAACTACTCCGCTGGTGTTTCTACTACTGCCGTTTCTGTCACTGCTACTTCTGCAGTTTCAGCCGGATTAGTAAATAATGCCTCAGCAGCCGCTGCCTGAGCAGATGGAGTTGAAGGCGTTAATGCTGCAACAGCGGCACGTTTACGTGCTTCGTGATAAGCCAATCCTGTACCTGCTGGGATTAAACGACCCACGATTACGTTTTCTTTTAAGCCACGTAATTCATCACGTTTACCTAAAATAGCCGCTTCGGTTAGTACACGCGTTGTCTCTTGGAATGAAGCCGCAGAGATAAAGCTGTCAGTTGAAAGTGATGCTTTAGTAATACCTAACAACACATAATCAAATGTTGCTGGGCGCTTATCTTGAGCAATCACTCTTTCGTTTTCTGCCAACAAATCAGCACGTTCTACTTGTTCACCCAAAATAAAGCTGGTGTCGCCTGCATCTGAAACACGTACACGACGCAACATTTGACGCACAATCACTTCAATATGTTTATCGTTAATTTTAACGCCTTGTAAACGATAAACGTCTTGCACTTCGTCAATCACATAACGCGCTAAAGCTTCACGGCCTTGTAAACGTAAAATATCTTGCGGATCAGCTGGACCGTCCACAATACTTTCACCTTTAGTTACCACTTGACCATCATGCGCGGTCACGTGTTTATCTTTAAGGGTCAAGAATTCATGTGCCAAACCATCTAAATCAGTAATCACTAAACGTTGTTTACCTTTAGTATCTTTACCGAATGAAACAGTACCAGTCACCTCTGCCAACATACCAGCATCTTTTGGTGAGCGCGCTTCAAACAACTCCGCTACGCGTGGTAAACCACCGGTAATATCACGTGTTTTTGATGACTCTTGAGGAATACGCGCGATTACTTCACCTACGCCCACTTCTTGACCATCTTTAACCGTAATAATGCAGCTTAATTGGAAAGTAACGTTTACAGGCAAATCACTACCTGCAATTTTCACTTCAACGCCGTTAGCATCTAACAATTTAACTTGCGGACGCAAACCTTTAGTTTGGCCAGCACGTTGTTTAGGATCGATTACCACCAAAGATGACAAACCTGTTACGTCATCAATTTGTTTGGCAACGGTGATACCTTCTTCAACGTTTTCAAATTTAATGAAACCAGCATATTCCGTAATAATTGGACGGGTATGTGGATCCCATGTTGCTAGGGCTTGACCTGCTTTAACGGTTTTGCCATCTGTTACTGTCAATGTCGCACCGTATGGCACTTTATGACGCTCACGCTCACGGCCATTTTCATCCGCAATAATCACTTCACCATTACGTGAAATAACGATTTGCTCGCTACGGTTGTTGGTTACATAACGCATGGTTGATGTAAAACTTAATACGCCGTTTGATTTACTCTCAACAGACGATACAGACGCCGCACGCGATACCGCACCACCGATGTGGAAGGTACGCATGGTCAACTGTGTACCAGGCTCACCAATCGATTGCGCAGCGATAACGCCTACCGCTTCACCCATACTGATTAATTTACCGCGACCTAAGTCACGACCATAACATTTTGCACAAATACCATAGCGTGTATCGCAAGTTAAAGCGGTACGCACTTTCACTTCATCAATACCTAAGGCGTCGATTTTCTCAACTTCATCTTCACCTAATACAGTACCAGCGGTGTAAATCACTGCTTGCGTTTCTGGATGCAGAATATCGAATACCGTAGTACGGCCTAAAATACGGTCATGCAATGGCTCAACGACTTCACCACCTTTAACTAAAGCTTTTGTTACCAAACCTTCCGTTGTGCCGCAATCATGCTCAGTCACTACTAAATCTTGCGTAACATCTACTAAACGACGTGTTAAGTAACCAGAGTTAGCTGTTTTCAATGCGGTATCGGCTAAGCCTTTACGTGCACCGTGCGTTGAAATAAAGTATTGCAACACGTTTAAACCGTCACGGAAGTTAGCGGTAATTGGCGTTTCAATAATCGAACCATCTGGTTTCGCCATCAAACCGCGCATACCAGCCAATTGACGTACCTGCGCTGCAGAACCACGCGCACCAGAGTCGGCCATCATATAAATAGCATTGAATGACTCTTGCTTAAGTACTTTACCGTCTTTATCTTTAGCTTGCTTACCGTTTGCGTCTAATACTGGCTCTTCACGCAATTGTTTCATCATGGCATCCGCCACTTTGTCACCAGCGCGACCCCAGATATCCACTACTTTGTTATAGCGCTCACCTTGCGTTACCAAACCTGAAACGTATTGGTCTTCAATCTCTTTCACTTCAGATTCAGCTGCCGCAATCAGTGTTTCTTTTTCTGGCGGAACCAACATATCGTTAATTGAAATTGAAATACCCGCTTTAGTTGCGTAGGTATAACCTGTATACATCAATTTATCAGCAAAAATAACCGTATCGCGGATACCAACTTTACGGAACGATGCATTGATTAGTTTTGAAATTTCTTTCTTTTTCAATGCTTTATCAATGTAGCTAAATGGTAAGCCAGCTGGCAAGATTTCTGATAGCAATGCACGGCCAACAGTCGTTTCGTAACGCGTTGTTTTTTCGGTTTTAACGCCATCTAAATCCACATCAAACTCTTTAATGCGCACGGTAATCTTAGCGTGCAAATCTACCAAGTTTTGATCAAATACGCGCTGCACTTCTTTAACATCCGCAAAACGCATGCCTTCACCACGCGCAGCAACTTTGTCGCGCGTCATGTAGTAAAGACCCAACACGATATCTTGTGAAGGCACAATAATCGGCTCACCGTTTGCTGGTGACAATACGTTGTTTGAAGCTAGCATTAAAGTACGTGCTTCCATTTGTGCTTCTAAGCTCAATGGAACGTGTACAGCCATTTGGTCACCGTCAAAGTCGGCGTTGAATGCCGCACAAACTAATGGGTGCAATTGAATGGCTTTACCTTCAATTAAGATAGGCTCAAACGCTTGAATACCTAAACGGTGCAATGTAGGCGCACGGTTCAGCAGTACTGGATGCTCGCGGATTACGTCTTCCAAGATATCCCAAACTTCTGGTCCTTCTTCTTCAACTTTTTTCTTCGCCGCTTTAATCGTTGTCGCCAAACCTAACACTTCCAACTTGTGGAAAATGAATGGCTTGAATAACTCCAAAGCCATTTTTTTCGGTAAACCGCACTGATGTAGTTTCAATGTCGGGCCAACCACAATCACTGAACGGCCAGAGTAATCCACACGTTTACCAAGCAAGTTTTGACGGAAACGACCGCCTTTACCTTTAATCATGTCAGCAAGAGATTTCAATGGACGTTTGTTAGCACCAGTCATCACTTTACCGCGACGACCATTGTCTAACAGTGAATCCACCGCTTCTTGCAACATACGTTTTTCGTTGCGTACGATGATTTCTGGTGCTTTCAACTCTAATAAGCGTTTTAAACGGTTGTTACGGTTAATCACGCGACGATACAAATCGTTCAAGTCAGAAGTCGCAAAACGACCGCCATCCAACGGCACCAATGGACGTAGCTCTGGTGGTAATACTGGCAAGATTTCAAGAATCATCCACTCTGGTTTAATGCCAGATTTTTGGAATGCTTCTAATACTTTCAAGCGTTTAGCGATTTTCTTGATTTTTGCTTCTGAACCTGTCGCGCCTAAATCGACACGTAAGGTTTCGATTTCGTTATGGATATTCATTGTGCGCAATAATTCACGCACCGCTTCAGCACCCATTACCGCATTGAACTCATCACCATATTCTTCAACTTTGGCAATATAGTCATCTTCTGTTAACAACTGACCACGTGTAAGTGGCGTCATGCCAGGATCAACGACGATAAATGCTTCAAAGTACAATACGCGCTCAATATCACGCAAAGCGATATCCAGCACCATGCCTAAACGGCTTGGTAATGATTTTAAGAACCAGATATGCGCAACTGGCGAAGCCAATTCGATATGGCCCATACGCTCGCGGCGTACTTTACTTAACGTTACTTCAACGCCACATTTTTCGCAGATGACACCGCGATGTTTTAAGCGTTTGTATTTACCGCATAAGCATTCGTAATCTTTGATAGGGCCAAAGATTTTTGAGCAGAACAAACCATCACGTTCTGGTTTAAACGTACGGTAGTTAATGGTTTCTGGTTTTTTTACTTCGCCATATGACCATGAACGGATTTTTTCAGGCGAAGCCAACGCGATCTTAATCGCATCAAACTCTTCTTCTTTGGTTACCTGTTTAAATAAGTCTAATAGAGCTTTCAAGTCTGTTCTCCTTAGTTTCTGTCTAGGTCAATGTCGATAGCAAGTGAACGAATTTCTTTCACTAACACGTTAAATGATTCCGGCATGCCAGCATCAATTTTGTGTTCGCCTTTAACGATATTTTCGTAGACTTTGGTACGACCATTCACGTCATCTGATTTCACTGTCAACATTTCTTGCAGTGTGTATGAAGCGCCATAAGCCTCTAGTGCCCAAACCTCCATCTCACCAAAACGCTGACCACCGAATTGTGCTTTACCGCCCAATGGTTGTTGTGTCACCAATGAATATGGACCAGTAGAACGCGCATGCATTTTGTCATCCACCAAGTGATGCAATTTCAATACGTGCATATAACCCACTGTTACTGGACGCTCAAACGCATCGCCAGTGCGGCCATCAAACAATTTCACCTGTGTTTTACCAGCAGAGAACTGCAATTGTTTAGTACGCGCATCATCATCTGGGAAAGCCAAATCTAACATGGCTTTAATATCTGATTCTGCAGCGCCATCGAATACTGGTGTTGCAAACGGCACGCCAGATTGCAAGTTACGCGCTAGCTCAAGAATTTCAACATCAGTGTACGACTTGATATCTTCTTTTTTACCAGTGCTATCGTTGTAGATTTGCTCTAAGAATTTGCGAATTTCAGCCACTTTCACTTCTGACTCAAGCATTTCTTGGATGCGCAAACCTAAACCTTTAGCAGCCCAGCCCAAATGCACTTCTAAAATCTGACCAATGTTCATACGTGATGGAACGCCTAGTGGGTTCAGCACGATGTCACACGGTGTACCGTCTGCCATGTGCGGCATATCTTCTACTGGTACGATTTTTGAAATAACACCTTTGTTACCGTGACGGCCAGCCATTTTATCGCCTGGTTGAATACGACGTTTAACAGCTAAGTAAACCTTAACCATTTTTTGCACGCCAGGTGGCAATTCGTCACCTTGTGTCAATTTGCGTTTTTTCTCATTGAATCTGTTATCAAACTCAATACGCGCTTGGCTTAAGCTGTCTTTTAAAGATTCTAATTGACGTGCTGCCTCTTCATCGCTTAAACGAATATCAAACCAGTCATAGCGACCAACAGATTCTAAGTACTCAGCACTTAATACATCGCCTTTTTTCAGTTTGCCAGTTGAACTAGCGGGACCGCCTGTAGCGGCTTTGCCTTCAATCAAACGACGGATACGGCCAAACGCATCATCTTCCACAATACGCATTTGGTCAGCCAAGTCGGTTTTGTAGTGATTTAATTGGTCATCAATAATTTGTTGTGCACGTGAATCGCGGTCAATACCTTCGCGAGTAAACACTTGTACGTCAATCACTGTACCGCTCATGCCTGAAGGCACGCGCAATGAAGTATCTTTAACGTCAGACGCTTTTTCACCAAAAATCGCACGTAATAGTTTTTCTTCTGGTGTCAGCTGTGTTTCACCTTTTGGCGTCACTTTACCAACCAACACATCGCCTGCTTCAACTTCAGCACCAATGTAGATAATGCCAGACTCATCTAAACGGCCTAACATGCGCTCGCTTAAATTAGAAATATCTTGCGTGATTTCTTCTGCACCCAATTTGGTGTCACGGGCCACTACTGACAACTCTTCAATATGAATTGAAGTGTAGCGATCATCAGCTACTACGCGCTCTGAAATTAAAATCGAGTCTTCGTAGTTATAGCCGTTCCATGGCATAAAACCGACTAGCATGTTTTGACCCAAAGCCAACTCACCCATATCCGTTGATGCACCATCGGCAATAATATCGCCACGCGCTAATTTGTCGCCAATATTCACTAACGGACGTTGGTTAATATTAGTGTTTTGATTTGACCGCGTATATTTAGTTAAGTTGTAAATATCCACACCAACTTCACCGGCTTTTGCTTCATCATCGTTTACACGAATCACGATACGGGCAGAATCCACATAATCCACAATACCGCCGCGACGTGCTTGCACAGTTGTGCCAGAGTCAATCGCAACCGTACGCTCAATACCAGTACCTACTACGGCTTTTTCGGCACGTAAACAAGGCACAGCTTGACGCTGCATGTTGGCACCCATCAATGCGCGGTTCGCATCATCGTGTTCCAAGAATGGAATCAATGAAGCAGCAACCGATACAATTTGACCAGGTGCAACGTCCATGTACTGCACGCGATCTGGCTGCGTCATGGTGAATTCATTGTGATAACGTGAAGAAATCAAATCATCGGTAAATACGTTTTTACTGTCCATTTCAGTGTTTGCTTGCGCAATCATGAACTGGCTTTCCTCAATCGCTGACAAATAGTCAATCGTGTCTGATACTTTATTACCTTCTACACGGCGATAAGGTGTTTCTAAGAAACCATACTGGTTAGTACGCGCATACAATGCTAGCGAGTTGATCAAACCAATGTTTGGACCTTCCGGCGTTTCAATTGGGCACACACGACCATAATGCGTTGAGTGAACGTCACGCACCTCAAAGCCAGCGCGTTCACGCGTCAAACCGCCTGGGCCTAATGCAGAAATACGGCGTTTGTGCGTAATTTCTGATAATGGGTTGGTTTGATCCATAAATTGTGACAATTGGCTTGAGCCAAAGAATTCACGAATCGCACTAGAAACAGGTTTTGCGTTAATCAAGTCATGCGGCATCAGATTGTCTGATTCTGCTTGGCTTAAACGCTCTTTAACTGCACGCTCTACACGCACCAAACCAGCACGGAATTGGTTCTCTGCCAACTCACCTACTGAACGGATACGACGATTACCTAAGTGATCGATATCATCAATCTCACCACGGCCATTACGCAACTCTAGCAACACGCCCACAACCGCTAAAATATCATCGTTAGATAAGATATTTGCGCCTTGGTCGCCTTGCGCACCAACGCGCTCATAGAAAGCGCGTAGCCAGTTAGCACTACGCTCTTCTTGTTTGTTTGGATAAGCACGACGGTTAAATTTCATACGACCCACTACAGATAAATCGTAGCGATCTTCATTAAAGAACAAACCTTTAAACAATGCTTCAACAGCATCTTCAGTTGGTGGCTCACCTGGGCGCATCATGCGATAAATCGCCACTTTTGCGCTGTATTGATCTGGGATTTCATCAATACGCAAAGTTTGCGAAATAAAGTCGCCATGATCCAAATCGTTTGTGTATAAAGTGTTGATTTCCGTTACTTTAGCTTCAATCAATTTCTCAATTAAAGTTTCAGTCACTTCATCATTGGCATTAGCAACAATCTCGCCTGTTTCGGTATCAACGATATTATTGGCAATAGCACGGCCCAAAATAAAGTCAGTCGGCACAGTGATTTTAGTCACGCCAGCTTTTTCAATATCACGAATATGTTTAACCGTAATGCGTTTGTCTTTAGCGACTAATACTTCACCAGTTTTGTCGGTAATATCAAATTTAGCCACTTCACCACGTAAACGATCAGCAACCAAAGTAAATTCCACGCCTTTAGGGCCAATGTGGAAAGTATCAGTGTCATTGAACGTTTGTAAAATTTGTTCTGGCGTGTAACCTAATGCTTTAAGCAAAATGGTTACAGGCATTTTACGGCGACGATCCACACGGAAATACAAGTAATCTTTAGGGTCGAATTCGAAGTCTAACCATGAACCACGGTAAGGGATGATACGTGCTGAAAACAGCAATTTACCTGATGAATGAGTTTTACCACGGTCATGCTCAAAGAACACGCCTGGGCTGCGATGCAACTGCGAAACGATTACACGCTCTGTACCGTTAATCACGAATGAGCCATTTTCAGTCATCAAAGGCAATTCGCCCATGTACACTTCTTGCTCTTTCACTTCTTTAACGGTTGGCTTTGAAGCCTCTTTGTCCATGATGGTCAAACGTACTTTAACGCGCAATGGTACTGCGTAAGTTAATCCACGTTGTTGACACTCTTTTACATCAAAAGGCTCTGCGCCTAATTGATAGCTCACGTAATCCAAACGCGCGTTGCCAGAATGACTGACAATCGGGAATACAGAACTGAATGTTGATTCTAAGCCGTCAGCCAAGCGTTTGTCTGCTGGCGTATCTGCTTGTAAAAATGCCTTGTATGATTCTAACTGCATCGCTAGCAAGTAAGGAATCTCTTGCACACTTTCGCGTTTAGCGAAGCTTTTACGAATACGTTTTTTTTCGGTAAAGGAATAGCTCATAGCGTCTCCTGATATTTTGAGGGTAGAAGACAAAACACTTTCATCCACTTCAATGTTTTGATTTCTAACATCATTTTTCAATGATTTATATGGTTAAGTTAACGATTAAATTGAGGCAAAAATCGTTACAATTTGTTACATGACTACTTTTTTGAGTTGTAATAATTTGTTACAACTTCCAGTGCTTAAAAACGACTAAAGCTGACGGTCTCCCGTCAGCCTAAGTACGTTCAAATCTTGCTATTACTTGATTTCGCCAGTTGCGCCAGCTTCAATCAATTTTTTCAATGCTGCATCAGCATCGGCTTTGTTAACGCCTTCTTTAACTGCTTTAGGAGCGCCGTCAACTAAGTCTTTAGCTTCTTTCAAACCTAATGCTGTTAATTCACGCACTGCTTTAATAACGCTAACTTTTTGGTCGCCAGCTGTTAAAAGAATCACGTTGAACTCAGTTTGCTCAGCCGCTGCAGCTGGAGCTGCACCTGCTGCGCCACCAGCTGCTACTGCTACTGCCGCTGCTGAAACACCAAATTTTGTTTCGATTTCTGCGATTAATGCTGTTAATTCCAGCACTGTCATACCTGCTACTGCATCTAAGATGTCTGCATTTGAAACTGCCATTTTGAATTTCCTTATAATTTTAGTACTTGATTGTAAAGTTAGTTAAGCTGAATTAAGCTGCTTCTTTTGCGTCGCGTACTGCTGCAATCGCACGTGCAAACTTAGTTGGCACTTCGTTGAGCGTACGAGCAAATTTCGCCAGCAATTCTTCACGACTAAGCATAGATGCCAAGGCTTGTACGCCAGCAACATCTAATAACTGATTTGGCACTGCGCCTGCTTTAATTACAAATTTGTCATTTGTTTTTGCAAATTCGTTTAAAACTTTAGCTGCAGCAACTGGGTCTTGGCTAATACCAAAAATCAGTGGGCCAATCATGCCGTTTGCAAGGCCTGAAAACGGTGTATTTTCTACCGCACGACGCACTAATGTATTTTTTAGCACGCGCAGGTAAACACCAGAATTTCGAGCGTTTGCGCGAAGTTTAGTCATATCTGCAACGCCTGTACCGCGATATTCTGCCAGTACAATCACTTGTGCATTTGCAACTTGCTCGCTTACTTCAGCAACAACTGCTTTTTTCTCTGTAAGATTTAGACTCAAAGTCTGTTCTCCTTCCGTTAAAATCTCTGCTCATTACTGAAACAGAATCAGCTTTTATGGTTATAAAACAATAAAAACTATTTTACGGCGTCCTAAATCAGGTGGTCTTTTAACTATCCTGTATCGGGTTGCGCCATCTGCGCTGGAATCAGTCCACTTAAAATAGAGGAACAAGCATTAAAACGCTTACTCACCCACTTCAAATAACATCAATTAAATCCTTACGGATACCAACGGTCTTTGATGTTCTTGCTGTTTAACAAGTCAAACAGCAAGCCCAAAGTTCTTGCCCATAATTCTTTTTATAAGTAGCTAAGCTACTTGTCTATATCTATTAAGCTACGGTTGTTTGATCAACACGAACACCAGCGCCCATTGTGCTAGAAACAGATACTTTCTTTAAGAAAACACCTTTACTGGCAGCTGGTTTCGCTTTTGTTAATGCATCTAACAATGCAGCTAAGTTGCCTTGTAATTGATCAACCGTGAATGATGCGCGGCCGATTGTGCAGTGAATAATGCCGCCTTTATCAGTACGGTATTGCACTTGACCAGCTTTTGCATTTTTAACTGCAGTTGCCGCATCAGGCGTTACTGTACCCACTTTTGGGTTTGGCATTAAACCACGCGGGCCTAAAACTTGACCCAATGTACCAACAATACGCATTGCGTCAGGCGTTGCAATCGCCACGTCAAAATCCAAGAAACCTGCTTTAACTTTTTCAGCTAAGTCTTCAAAGCCAACAATGTCAGCACCTGCCGCCTTAGCCGCTTCTGCTTGTGCACCTTGCGCAAACACTGCAACGCGCGTCACTTTACCTGTACCGTTTGGCAACACCAAAGCGCCACGCACCAATTGGTCTGATTTACGTGCATCAATACCCAAATTAACAACAGTGTCGATTGACTCGTTAAATTTTGCCGTTGCATTTTCTTTAACCATCGTCAACGCTTCAGTTGCTGGGTAAAGTTTGTTGCGATCTACTTTTGCGCGAAGCGCATTAATTCTTTTAGCCATGTTATACGCCCTCCACTTCAATACCCATACTACGGGCGCTACCAGCAATAATACGAACTGCAGCATCCATATCAGCCGCTGTTAAATCTGGCATTTTTGTTGTTGCAATTTCTTCCGCTTGTTTGCGGGTGATTTTGCCTACTTTGTTTGTATGTGGCGTTGCAGAACCTTTAGTAATGTTTGCTGCTTTTTTGATCAAAATCGTCGCTGGCGGCGTTTTCATTACAAAAGTGAAGCTCTTATCAGCAAACGCTGTAATCACTACTGGAATTGGCAATCCTGGCTCTACGCCTTGGGTTGCAGCGTTAAACGCTTTACAGAATTCCATAATATTCAAACCGCGTTGACCTAATGCCGGGCCGACTGGTGGACTTGGGTTGGCTTTGCCTGCAGGAATCTGCAGTTTAATGTAGCCAATGACTTTTTTTGCCATGCTATTTCTCCGTGGGTACAAGCGCCAATTTAACTGGCTCCCCTAATTTATAAATATAAAAACTAAAAAATTAAACTTAACTACCGACAACAAACAACTTTTACTACTTATACTTCTTTTTCAATCTGGCTAAAATCTAACTCTACTGGTGTAGCTCGGCCAAAAATCACCACTGAAACACGTAATTTACTTTTCTCGTAGTTGATATCTTCAACAGCACCTGAGAAGTCCTTGAAAGGGCCATCAATCACACGCACAATTTCACCTTTTTCAAAGGTTAATTTTTGTGTTGGATTCGATTTACTGTCATCCATACGCTGCAAGATAATTTCCACTTCTTTATCTTTAATTGGCGTTGGTCGCTGGGCACTACCGCCAATAAATGCAGTTACACGCGGCGTACTTTTAATTAAATGCCAACTTTCATCAGACATACTCATTTGTACCAGTACATAACCTGGATATAAGCGGCGCTCAGAAATCTTCTTAACGCCCGCTTTCATCTCAATCACTTCTTCAACTGGCACCAAAATATCGCCGAATTGATCTTGCAAGCCAGAACGCGCAATGCGCTCTTCTATGCCTGCTTTAACTGATTTTTCCATGCCGGAAAAAGCTTGGACTGCATACCAACGCATACTCATTAAGCACTCCGTCCCATTAACCATTGCACCATATAAGCAAATCCAATATCCACTACCGCCAAGAAAGCCGCCATCACCAACACCAACAAAAACACAGCAACTGTGGTTTGAATGGTTTCTTTACGCGTTGGCCAAACGACTTTTTTAGCTTCCGCAATGGATTCACCAACAAATCCAAGTGCCGATTGACCTTGAACTGTTGTCCACAAAACCGCAATTGCAGCAGCAAAACCTGCCAAGACAGCAAGAATACGTAGCACTAATGCTTTATCTGCAAGTAAATAAAAGCCAGCGATACCAGCTATTAACAGCAATGCAGATAAGGCCAGCTTAATTTTGTCTATCATGGTTTATCGTCTTAACTTTAAATAAGCTTATTTGATTAAGCTTTTATACTAAATTGCTGCATTAAATATGGCAGGCCAAGAGGGTCTCGAACCCCCAACCCTCGGTTTTGGAGACCGATACTCTACCAATTGAGCTATTGGCCTATTTAACTTTTACACTTACTCATTACAACTGGCTAAAACTGCAAAAACTACGCTTGGTTGTTAGCGTAGTTTTTGCTTCAAGCTTTTACTATTCAATAATCTTAGCCACAACCCCAGCACCAACAGTACGACCACCCTCACGAATCGCGAAGCGTAAACCATCTTCCATCGCGATTGGTGCGATTAGCGCAACCGTAATTGATACGTTATCACCTGGCATCACCATTTCTGTACCTGCTGGTAATTCAACTGCACCAGTAACGTCAGTGGTACGGAAGTAGAACTGTGGACGGTAGCCGTTGAAGAATGGTGTGTGACGACCGCCTTCATCTTTACCTAGCACATAGATCTCTGCTGTGAATTTTGTGTGTGGTTTGATTGAACCTGATTTAGACAATACTTGACCACGTTCGATATCTTCACGTTTTGTACCACGTAGCAATACACCGACGTTGTCGCCTGCTTGACCTTGGTCAAGTAACTTACGGAACATTTCAACGCCTGTACAGGTTGTTTTAACCGTGTCTTTGATACCAACGATTTCAATCTCGTCACCGACTTTTACAATACCACGCTCAATACGGCCTGTTACTACTGTACCGCGACCTGAGATTGAGAATACGTCTTCTACTGGCATTAAGAATGTGCCGTCGATTGCGCGTTCTGGCATTGGGATGTAGCTGTCTAATGCTTCTGCTAATTTGAAAATAGCTGGTTCGCCGATTGGTGATTGGTCACCTTCTAGGGCTAATTTAGCTGAACCGTGGATGATTGGGGTGTCATCACCTGGGAAGTCGTATTTGCTTAACAGCTCACGCACTTCCATTTCTACTAGTTCTAATAACTCAGCGTCATCTACCATGTCTGCTTTGTTTAAGAACACTACGATGTATGGAACGCCTACTTGACGTGCAAGAAGGATGTGCTCACGCGTTTGTGGCATAGGACCATCAGCTGCTGAACATACTAAGATTGCGCCGTCCATTTGGGCTGCACCAGTAATCATGTTTTTAACATAGTCAGCATGGCCTGGGCAGTCTACGTGTGCGTAGTGACGGTTAGCTGTCTCGTATTCAACGTGGGCAGTATTAATCGTAATACCACGTGCTTTTTCTTCTGGTGCTGCGTCAATTTGGTCGTAAGCTTTTGCTTCACCACCGAATTTTTTAGACAAGATTGTCGTAATCGCTGCTGTTAGTGTGGTCTTACCATGATCCACGTGGCCAATCGTGCCTACGTTGACGTGCGGCTTGGTCCGTTCAAATTTGCCTTTTGCCATCTTAAATTCCTTTACGTAATCTTTTTATAGATAATTTTAATAAAATTTTATTAACTTAACGCTCTGTTTTTGCCTGCTTCTAGCTTTGCTTACTTCTAGTGCAGACCTTAAAAGTTTTATTTAACTTAATAAAACTTTACACCGCCAAATCATGCGCAAACTACATGATGCATACATTGCTACATTAGTGGTGCCCATGGCGGGAATCGGACCCGCGACCTCTCCCTTACCAAGGGAGTGCTCTACCACTGAGCCACATGGGCGCTTGTCTTTATAACTGGCTTGTTTTTAAAACATCAAGCACAGCCTATAACCCACGTTAACTAATGCAGCCTTTAACTCAATTGTTTGGAGCGGGCGACGAGGCTCGAACTCGCGACATTCAGTTTGGAAAACTGAAGCTCTACCAACTGAGCTACACCCGCATAGCCATTAAAATCAACGTCAACAGGCTTAATAGCAACGCATTCTGCAACAAACTAATACAAACAACTAAATTTTGGTGGAGGGGGAAGGATTCGAACCTTCGTACTCAGAGAGAACGGATTTACAGTCCGTCGCCTTTAACCACTCGGCCACCCCTCCTAACCGAACCCGCGATTATGCTGATTTTTTGACAGGCTGTCAAACAAATTGAGCAAATATTTAACGATTAAAGATTGGCATTTGACATGCTAAAAAATTTAAACGTTGTGTGGATTTTTGAGTGAGAATTTGGTGCCGGGTATCGGAATCGAACTGATGACCTTCGCATTACAAGTGCGCTGCTCTACCAACTGAGCTAACCCGGCATTTTGTTGAGAGCAAGACTATAACAATTTTATTTATTAAAGCCTAGCCCCTTTGAGAAAATAATTGTGTTTTTACATCATTTATTTTTTGGGCGCTTATTACTGAACGTTTACTTAACAATTGTTAAGGTTGGCTTTTTCTTAGCAGTTACGGTTGCAGCCGTCGACGATTCAACTTTAGACGGATTGACAGAATTCTTATTGGCAGAAACATCGCTTGTATTCACCTCGAAAAACATACCTTGGCCGTTTTCGCGTGCGAAAATACCTTTAACTGCGTTCATCGGCACATAAAGATTTTGCGATACGCCGCTAAAGCGCGCAGAAAATACAATCGCTTCGTTATCGATATGCAAATCTTTGGTTGCAGAATAATTAAGATTGAGCACAATCTCACCTTCTTTGACGAATGCCACAGGCACCCGCGTTTGTGGATTAACAGCAACCAACAAATGCGGGGTTAAATGGTTATCAACGCACCATTCGTGAATGGCGCGAATCATATAAGGCTTGGTAGAAATTAATTCGCTCATATTTTACTTAAATCGAACTTAACAGGCTAATGCTCACTAGCAACTTAACGCATTAATATGGTCGAATTTTTTATTTACGCATCGCTTTTTCTGATGGCGTCATTGCATCCGCATACAGCGGACGTGAAAACAAACGCTCTGCGTATTTAAGTAATGGTGACGCCTGATTTGGCAACTCAATACCGTAGTGGCCCAAACGCCAAAGTAGTGGCGTTACAGCAACATCTAACATAGAGTAATCATCACCCAACAAATAGTTTTGCTTACTGAAAATTGGCACGATTTGCGTTAAATTATCGCGAATGGTTTTGCGCGCTTTATCTGCCACTTCTTGATTGTCCGATTCCACGTCTTTGATATGATCGAACAAATCTTTTTCAAAATTGTACAAAAACAATCTGGCACGTGCGCGCATCACTGGGTCTGCAGGCATTAATTGTGGGTGCGGAAAGCGCTCATCAATATACTCATTAATAATATTAGCCTCTGACAATACCAAATCGCGCTCAACCAATACTGGCACCGCGTTGTATGGATTTAGCACAGCCAAATCTTCTGGCTTATTGGCTAAATCCACGTCAATCACTTCAAAATCCATGCCTTTTTCAAACAGCACGATACGGCAGCGATGACTAAAAGGGTCAACTGTACCTGAATATAATTTCATCATAATGGTTATTCTTTCTTAATTAGAAATGCGTTTTAATTAGTATGTTTGTATTTCTATTAATGTATTGCCTACTTAATGTCTTTCCAGTATTCTGCTTTAATCTTCTTAGCCAGCACCAACAGCACACCTAAAAACAGCAACACCCACCAGCCCATGTGTTTGCGGCTTTGCTTACCAGGCTCTGCCATGTACGCCATGTAATTAGTCAAATCAGCCACGAATGTATTGTATTCAGACGGTGTTAACTTACCTGGCTTCACTAACTCCAACTGATGCGTTTCGTGATTTAGCGCTTGTTCCCCTTGTAGCTCATACAGCACATGCGGCATCGCTACTTTTGGATACACCGTATTATTCCAACCAGTTGGCGTTGTGCTATCGCGATAGAAACCGCGCATATAGGCATACACCCAATCCGCACCACGCGCGCGCACTTCTACAGATAAATCTGGCGGCGTAACGCCAAACCATTTTTTAGCCTCAACCGGATCAATAGACACCTGCATGGTGTCGCCTACTTTTTCACCTGCAAACAATAAATTGTCTTTGATTTGCTTTTCAGTAAAGCCAATATCCACCAAACGGTTATAGCGCATATATTTTGCACTATGGCAATTAAGGCAATAATTGATAAACGTATGCGCACCGCGTTGAAGCGACTCTTTATTCGTTGGATCAATTGGCGCTTTAACCGTAATTTCAGACTCGCTTGCCAGCGCAACCAAGGGCAAAAAGGCCAATAAAGTGAATAGTTTTTTCATATTAGACTTGTTCATATTAGACATTTTCATATCAACCTACCACTCTCTCTGGCACAGGCTTGGTTTTATCTTTTGCGGTATACCAAGGCATTAAGATAAAGAACAAGAAATAAACAGCCGTAAAGAAACGTGCAACGACAGTTGCGCGATCTGCACTGCCTAACCAGCTACCGAATTGCCCCCAAACATTTGAAGGCACAGTTCCTAAATAGCCTAAAATCAAGAAGCTAACTACAAAGGCTGCAAGCCACCTTTTATAGAGCGCACCGCGATAGCGAATCGATTTCACTGGGCTTTTATCCAGCCACGGCAGCAGAGCAAATACCATGACTGATAAACCCATTGCTGCCACACCCGGGAATTGCGAATTCATAATGGGCGGAACCGCGCGCAAAATTGAATAATAAGGCGTGAAATACCATACTGGGGCAATATGTGCAGGCGTTTTCAATGGATCTGCTGGGATGAAGTTATTGGCCTCAATAAAATAGCCACCCATTTCTGGTGCGAAGAACAAGATGCTGGCGAACACAATTAAAAACACCACTACGCCGACTAAATCCTTAACGGTGTAATATGGATGAAAAGGAATGCCATCTAGTGGAATGCCGGTTTTCTTGTCTTTTTTAGCTTTAATTTCGATACCATCTGGGTTATTTGAGCCCACTTCATGCAGAGCAACCAAATGCACCGCCACCAAGCCAGCCAATACAAACGGCAAGGCAATGACATGGAAAGCAAAGAAACGATTCAGCGTTGCATCTGAAATCAAATAATCACCACGTAGCCACTCTGATAAATCAGGACCAATAAATGGAATCGTTGCAAACAAGTTCACAATCACTTGCGCGCCCCAATAAGACATTTGACCCCAAGGCAATAGGTAGCCAAAAAATGCCTCACCCATTAACACCAAGAAAATACCCACGCCAAACAACCAAATAAGCTCTCTTGGCGTTCTATATGAGCCGTAAATAATACCACGGAACATATGCAGGTAAATCACCACAAAGAACATAGAAGCGCCTGTGGAGTGCATATAGCGAATAATATTACCGCCAAATACGTCGCGCATAATATACTCAACCGATGCGAACGCTTGTTGCGCATCTGGCTTGTAATGCATCGTTAAGAAAATACCAGTGACAATCTGCAATACCAGTATTAATAAGGCCAATGAACCAAAAAAATACCAAAAGTTAAAGTTTTTTGGTGCGTAATATTCGGTTAAGTGTGCTTTTACAAAGCTGGTTACAGGTAAACGTGCGTCTACCCAACCCATTAAACCATTAGTTTCTGTTTGTGCTTTATCTTGCGCCATAATTTAAGCCTCCGCTTTCGTATCATCACCAATTAATACGGTGGTTTCGGATAAATATTGGTAAGGCGGCACAACTAAATTGATTGGCGCAGGAGAGCCCTTAAATACGCGACCAGCTAAATCAAACTTGGAACCATGACAAGGGCAGAAAAAGCCACCAGTCCAGTTTTCACCCATATCGCCGCCTGCTTGCAGTTTTTCAGTTGGTGAGCAGCCGAGATGTGTACAAATACCGACTACTACAGCAATGTTAGGCTTAATTGAGCGACCTGCATTTTTGCAATAAGCGGGTTGCTGGGCGACTTCGCAATTTGGGTCAGATAGCTCATCGTCATGCTTGGCAAGCTCTGCTGTCATTTCATCGGTACGATTGATAATCCACACTGGCTGACCACGCCATTCAGCTGTCATCATTGTCCCCGGCTGAATTTTACTAATATCTACTTCGACTGGCGCACCTGCTGCTTTTGCACGCTCGCTTGGCAACATGCTACCCACAAACGGCACTGCAACCGCTGCCGCGCCTAATGCGCCTACGCCTGCCGTTGCCGCGATTAAAAAGTTACGCTTTTGTTGGTTGACGGCAGAAGGTGCCGAAAACGATAGTTCTGAAGATGAAAGTGAATCGTTACTTGAGCTATTATTGCTAACGTGCTTTTTGTCAATTTTGTTGTCTGACATTGTTTTCCTTTAACTTACCCTTTTGGGGTAATTTTGTTAATGATTACGCTTGAATCAATCGTGGTTAATTGCAAAGCGCATGATTATACAATTTTTTAGAAAATAAACCAAATTTAATTGTATAAGTAGTTGAAATAAAACAATTAATACTGACCGCTTACTAAAACTTAAACAGGGTTGTCACAATCAATAAACGTATGACTTAACCCAAATTTTTCGGCTAAATGTTCACCTAAAGCTTGTATACCGTAACGTTCTGTTGCGTGATGGCCTGCTGCAATGTAAGACACACCTGTTTCGCGGGCGATATGTACTGTGGGCTCAGAAATTTCACCGCTAATATACACATCAACACCAGCAGCCACCGCTTGCTCAATATAACCTTGCGCAGCGCCAGTACATAACGCGATTTTTTGCACCGATTGGTTTAAATCACCAATCACTTGTGCAGAACGATTCAGCTTTACATCAATCATTTGCGCAAAATCTTTGAGTGATTGCGGCTGACTTAATTCCGCTAACAGCAACATATTCTTGTCGCCCGCCCAGCTAGTTGCTGTTAATCCTAATTTTTTGGCTAGCATCACATTGTTGCCAAACTCAGCATGCGCATCCAAAGGCAAATGATAGGCAATTAAATTGATATCATGCTGCAATAAAAACTGAATACGGCGTTTTTTTATCCCTACAATTGCAGGCGATTCGCCACGCCAAAAATAGCCATGATGCACCAATATAGCATCCGCATTGACAGCCAAAGCCGCTTCTAAAAGTGCATAGCTAGCTGTCACACCAGTGACTATTTGCCGAATGTCCGAGTTGCCCTCAATCTGCAATCCGTTTGGGCAATAATCACTAAATTGTTCAGGTCTTAATAATTGGTTTAAATAATTGGTTAAGTCATTCAATTTCATGCATTTTTCACCTTTATTTCACCTATACTTATATGCATATCATTTTAACAGCTAATAACATGCAAAGAATCTGGCTTATTTTTGCGCAATCCGTCACTGCCTGCTTGGGATTGTTGTTTGTATTGCGTTTATTTTATCCGCAATTACTTAACACTTCGCAAGAGCCTATTGTTATCCAGCAAATGCAGGCGACTCCTGACAACAATGTAAACACAATTGGCAGCTACAGCGCTGCCGCAAAAAAAGCCATGCCAGCAGTCGTTAATATTTTTACGTCCAGTCAAAAAACCACCGTTAACCCGCATCAACAATATAAAGATGATCCTTTATTTAGGCATTTTTTTGGCGATCAGTTGGATGATGAAGAGGAACAGCCAGAAAACAGTTTAGGCAGCGGCGTCATCGTCAGTGAGCAAGGCCTGATTTTAACCAATGACCATGTGGTCGCCAGTGCCGATGAGATCGAAATATTACTATCCGATGGCAGAAAATTACCTGCACAAGTGGTGGGTACAGACCCAGAAACAGATTTGGCCGTCATTAAAGTAGATGCTGAAAAATTACCATCTATTACGTTTGCAGCTACCGATAAATTAGACGTAGGTGATGTAGTTTTAGCGATTGGCAACCCGTTTGGCGTTGGTCAGACGGTAACGCAAGGCATTGTTAGCGCACTGGGCCGTAACCATTTAGGCATCAATACTTTTGAGAACTTTATTCAGACCGACGCCTCTATCAACCCAGGCAATTCAGGCGGTGCATTAATTGACGCAGAAGGTAATTTGGTTGGTATTAATAGCGCCATTTATTCGCGTAGCGGTGGCTCAATGGGCATTGGCTTTGCGATTCCGGCCAGCTTGGCTAAACAAGTGATGGAACAAATTGCTGTCAACGGCTCGGTAACACGGGGTTGGATTGGCATTGAAGCGCAAGATGTAACGCCTGAACTGGCTGAATCTTTTAAATTAAGCAAGGTTCAAGGCTCTTTAATTGCTGGCGTATTGCGTGAAAGCCCAGCAGATTATGCAGGGATTAAATCAGGGGATATATTGCTGGCGATTAATAATCGCGAAGTCACCGATAGCAGTAGTATGTTGAATATTATTGCTGTGCTAAAACCAAATGAAAAAGCCGTATTGACGATTATACGGCAGGGTAGTGAAATGAAAGTAACTGTGCTGATTGGCAAACGACCTAAACCAGCCATTGCAAAAAGATAAGGATTCGGTTTTAAGCTTTAATAGAGTTGGCAGACGCATTTTTAGGTGTTGTATACAGCGCAACAACAATCCCCAATTCATACAGCAGCCATAAAGGTACCGCCAGCATAAATTGCGAAATAATATCAGGTGGCGTAAAAATTGCCCCTAATATAAAAGCGCCAACAACCACATAGCTACGCGCTTCTTTCAATTGTGCAACACTCACCCAGCCAAAGCGTGCAATCAAGACGACGGCAATTGGTACTTCAAATGCCAAGCCAAACGCCATAAATAAAGTCATTACAAAATCTAGATATTCTGAAATATCCGTCATTACTGCGACTCCTGCAGGCGCGCTGCCGACAACGAATCCAAATACAGTAGGAAACACGGCAAAATAGGCGAATGCCATGCCGATAATAAACAATAATGTGCTTGCAGCAATCACTGGCACCATGAGTTTTTTCTCGTGGCTGTACAATCCGGGCGCCACAAACGCCCAAACTTGATACAGTGTATGCGGCAGGGAAATAATAAAAGCCGTCATCATCGCCACTTTCATCGGTACGAAAAATGGCGTTGTGACTGCGGTTGCAATCATTTGACCACCTGCTGGCAATTTAGCCAGCATGGGAGCAGCCAGTAGCGCATAAATTTTATTGGCAAACGGGAATAAGCCGATAAAAACCAATACAAATCCTAATACAATTCTGAGCAGACGATTACGCAACTCAATCAAGTGTGAAATAAAATGTTCCGTTGGGGTTCCCATCCTGATTACATCTCAACTTTTTTGGTTTTTGTGGCTACTTTTTTTGTTAACACTTTATCTGTTGCCACATTTTCTGATTCAGTAGCAGCAGGTTTAATCTTTGCCACGCGTGGTTTGGTCGGTTTTTTTGGCGCAGCGACTGGCTCAAGCTTTGATAGACTATCGTCTTGACTCAAGATAGAATTTTCGATCTCTGCCACTTGTTGTGCAACGTTTGACTGAGTAGCATTAACAGATTGTTTGATTTCTTGCTGTAACTTTTGCAATTCTTCAAAACGCAGCTCGCGATTGACTTCTTCTTTTACTTGCCCAACATAACGCTGAACGCGCCCAGTGAGCGCGCCAATTGTACGCGCTACTTTTGGTAGTTTTTCTGGGCCGATGACCAGCAAGGCAACCACAGCAATGACCACCAATTCAGCAAACGAAACATCAAACATGCTTAAAATCCAGCACGCGCTTATTGTTTCGTCTTGTTGGTGGCTTCATTTTCAATCGTCGTACCTATATCACCATCTTTGTTTTCTGACACTTGTTTATCTTTGCCTTGCTCATTTTGCATGGCTTTTTTAAATTCATTGACCGCGCCGCCTACATCACCACCGATATTACGTAATTTCTTTGTGCCAAATATCAACACCACAACCAATAAAACAATCAACCAATGCCACAAACTAAATGAACCCATGATGCTCTCCTAAACTTAACTTTATTTGATTCGTTTATAAAAACTTAACCCATTTTTTGGGTCAAATTTTGCCACCGCCAAATACATGCACGTGGATATGAAATACTTCCTGCCCGCCCTCACGACCTGTATTAATCAGCGTCTTAAAGCCCACCAAGCCTTGGCTGTGCGCCAATTTAGGCGCTAGTAATAAAGCTTTGCCCAATAATGATTCATGCTCGTCAGTGCAATCTTTTAACGTTTCAATATGCAATTTTGGCACGATTAAAAAATGCACTTTCGCCATGGGCTTAATATCATTAAAGACAATAAAATCGTCATCTTCATGGATTTTTTTGGCGGGAATTTCGCCATTAATAATCTTACAAAAAATACACTCAATATTATTCTGGGCACTCATTATTTGCTGCGGCTTTCTTTCTCTGCAATGCCAGACAACCCCTCACGGCGCGCCAATTCATCCAGTACATCTTGTGGCTTTAAATCTGCTTTGGCTAGCATAATTAGCGTATGAAACCATAAATCAGCGGTTTCATAAATAATCTCTTGTTTATTACCACCTTTAGCGGCTATCACCGTTTCAGTCGCTTCTTCGCCTACCTTTTTGAGGATGCTGTCCATGCCTTTAGCATACAGTTTAGCCACGTAAGAAGAAGCAGGGTCAGCACTTTTACGCTGCTCTAGCAATTCGCTTAATCTGTTTAGTACATCATTCATGCTTGGATTTTTCTTCGTATATTTCGTCTGGATGTTTAATCACAGCTTGATCAGTTAACCATTGATTATTATCGAGTTTTTTAAAAAAACAATTGTGCCTGCCTGTGTGACAAGCAATACCGCCAACCTGCTCCACGTTAATCAAAATCACATCTTCATCGCAATCTAAGCGTATTTCATGCACTTTTTGAATATGGCCAGATTCTTCACCCTTGCGCCATAGTTTGTTGCGCGAGCGCGACCAATACACAGCTTGTTTTGAGTCGTTGGTTAGTTGTAAAGCTTCACGGTTCATCCAAGCAAACATTAACACTTTTCCAGTATTAAACTCTTGCGCAATCACTGGCACTAAGCCGTTCGCATCCCAATTGATTTCATCTAACCAATTCATTTACTTTGCCAGCTCATTTACTTTGCCAATTCATTTTATTAGCCAACTCACAGCCGCACCTCTATATGATGATTACGCATATACTCTTTCGCCTGCTGCACCGTATATTCACCATAGTGAAAAATGCTAGCGGCCAGTACGGCATCTGCGCCGCCAATTGTGACGCCGTCCACCAAATGCTGCAAATTACCAACACCGCCAGAGGCAATCAATGGCACATCCACCGCATCAGAAATCGCACGATTTAACGGATTATTGAAGCCAATTTTGGTGCCGTCTCTATCCATGCTTGTGACTAATAGTTCGCCCGCACCAAGATTGACCATATGTTGCGCCCACTTAACGGCATCTAAACCCGTGGCTTTGCGGCCGCCATGCGTGAATACTTCCCACTCGAATGGTTGATTGTCTACCTTTTTAGCATCAATGGCTACCACAATGCACTGCGAACCAAATCGCGCGGCGGCGTCTTGTACCATTTTTGGATTCAATACTGCAGTGGTATTAATGCTGACTTTATCGGCACCTGCATTCAATAAGCGCCGCACATCTTCGACTTCACGCACACCACCACCAACGGTCAGTGGAATAAAAACTTGGCTGGCAACTTGCTCAATAATATGCAAAATCAAGCCGCGATTATCTGAGCTAGCAGTGATGTCTAAAAAGGTAAGTTCATCTGCGCCTTGATCGTCATAGCGCTTTGCAATTTCGACTGGGTCGCCTGCGTCACGCAACTCTAAAAAATTGATGCCTTTTACTACGCGACCATCAGTCACATCTAAGCACGGAATAATACGCTTAGCTAAACCCATAATATTTTCTAAGCACTCAATTCGTCTGCAAGGGCCAATGCCGCTGCAAACTCTAGTTTAAATTCACTACGCACTGAGCTCATCCGCCAATTTTTGCGCTTCAGCAAAATCAATGGTTCCTTCATAGATTGCGCGGCCTGTAATCGTACCAATAATACCTTCGCTGGCTACTGCGCACAATTTACGTACGTCGTCTAAGTTGGTCACGCCGCCCGAAGCAATTACGGGAATAGTTAATGCCTGCGCCAACGCAACTGTCGCCTCAATATTGACGCCATTTAACATGCCATCACGGCCAATATCGGTATAAACAATGGCATTAACACCATAATCTTCAAACTTTTTGGCTAAATCAATCACATCATGCCCCGTAAGTTTTGACCAGCCATCAATCGCCACTTTGCCGTCTTTGGCGTCTAAGCCCACCATAATTTGGCCAGGGAAAGCATAACAAGCTTCATGTAAGAATCCAGGTGTTTTAACCGCTGCAGTGCCAATAATCACATAATCAATACCGTCATCCAAATAACGTTCAATGGTTTCTAAATCACGAATACCGCCACCCAATTGAATGGGTATTTCACCTTTAACAGCATTTACAATTGATTTAATCGCACCTTCATTGACAGGCTTTCCTGCAAACGCACCGTTTAAATCCACCAAATGTAGCCGCTTTCCACCTTGGTCAACCCAATGCCGCGCCATTGCGCCTGGGTCTTCTGAAAATACGGTGGATTCTTCCATAAGGCCCTGCTTTAAACGTACGCAGTGGCCATCTTTGAGATCAATTGCAGGAATAATAAGCATGATTGTTAATGATTAAGATGACAAAAAAATGAATGGTGGATTTTAATTGATAAGGCCTTAACGCGTTAAGGCTTCCAATATACAAAATTACGCAGTAATTGCAAACCAGCCTGTGCACTTTTTTCAACGTGAAATTGCGTTGCAAAAATATTGTCCTGCGCGACCACACTGCAAAAACGCTTAGGATACGCAGTTTCGCCCACCACCAAAGCATGGTCTATTGGTTCCGCATAGTAACTATGTACATGATAAAAACGAGTGGCTTCATCAATATTTTGCCACAAGGCATGTGGTTTTGATTGATAAACTTGATTCCAGCCCATATGCGGGATTTTTAATTTTTCATCATTTAGCATTTGATTGGCAGTAAATCGTTTTACATCGCCTTTAAAAAGGCCTAGGCCCAACGTATCACCCTCTTCTGAATGCTCGAACAGTAATTGCATGCCAATACAAATACCCAAAAAAGGCTTGTTAGCTGCAGCGTGCAAAATGCTATCACGCAACTTCCTGCTATCTAATTCGCGCATGCAATCTGGCATTGCACCTTGTCCTGGGAAAATTACTCGCTCAGATTGCTGTATTTCAGCTGGCGCGCTTGTCACCACAACAGACTTTCCCTGTGCGACATGCTCAACCGCTTTTGAAACTGAGCGCAAATTGCCCATGCCGTAATCAACGACTGCAATATCTATTTTACGCATTTATTTAAACCACAGCGCCTATAAACTACCTTTAGTAGACGGCATGATGCCTGCCATGCGCGCATCATGCGTGACGGCCATACGTAAAGCACGGCCAAAGGCTTTGAATATGGTTTCAGCTTGATGGTGCGAATTATGGCCTTTTAAATTATCAATATGCAATGTGACATTCGCGTGATTCACAAAACCCTGAAAAAATTCATGCACCAAGTCGACATCAAAGTCGCCAATAGCAGCACGTGTAAATTCGCAGTTAAATTCCAACCCCGGGCGGCCTGATAAATCTAATACCACGCGGCTCAAAGCCTCGTCCAACGGAACATAGGCATGTCCATAACGATTGATACCTTTTTTGTCGCCCACTGCTTTTGCAAAAGCCTGACCTAAAGTAATACCGATGTCTTCAACCGTATGATGTGCGTCAATGTGTAAATCACCTTTGGCTTGAACGTTAATATCCATCATACCGTGACGCGAAATCTGATCGAGCATATGGTCTAAAAAACCAAGCCCTGTATTAAGCTGCGAAGTACCATTGCCATCAATATTAATGGAAACAGTGATTTGGGTTTCTAAGGTGTTGCGTGTGACGTCAGCTGTGCGCATGGGTAACTTAAATGAAAACAATCAATAATTTAACGGTATTTTAACTCAAACTATCGGCTAGGCGCAAAATTGCCATAAATAAACCCAACAAATAAAAAGCCGACTATTAAGTCGGCTTTTTATCATGCTAAATAGTTTTTAGCTTATGTACTAATTACTGTGCTGCTGCCTCTGGTGCCGCTTCAGCTGCTGGAGCCATTTCTTCTGCTGGCGCTTCTTCCATCGGAGCTGCTTCCATTGGTGCTTCAGCTGCTGGCATCGCTTCTTCTACTACTGGAGCAGAATCCGCAGGCATTTCGTCTGTTGAATTGCCGCCTTTAAGTAAGAATAAACCAATTAAAATAGCCGCTGCGATTAAAACATAAGGTAAATATTTACCCATGCCGCCAGCTGATGCTGAGCTACCGCGTGCTAAACCTGTGATTTCAGCTGCTGAAGCGGCTGGATCTGCTGCGCCATAAATCGCCGCACCAGCAACTACAATATCTGCACCTGCATCAACCACTTGACGCACTGTTGCGGCTTTAACACCGCCCGCTACTGAAACTTTAGCACCAGTATTTAAACCAGTCACCATTGTTAAGTCATTAAAAGGTGTTTGACCAGCCGCTTGTTGATCCAAACCAGTGTGAACGCCAATGATGTGTGCGCCTAATTTAGCTACTTCTAATGTACGTGCTTTTTTGTCAGCAACGTTAATCAAATCAACTTGTGCTTGTTTACCGTATTTGTTAGCAACATCAATTACACCTTTGATTGTACCGATATCAGCTGTACCCAAAACTGTACAAATATCTGCACCCGCTTTGTAGAATGGCTCAGCTTCGTAGAAGCCAGCATCCATGGTTTTTAAATCAACTAAGATTTTGTTATTTGGGAATTTAGCACGTAATGTTTTCAATAATTCAATACCATTGTGCTTAATGCATGGTGTACCGATTTCTAAAATATCTACGTGTGGTGCTACTTTAGTTGCTAATGCAACTGTTGCGTCAAAATCTAGTGAATCTAATGCCATTTGGGTTTGTGCCATGGTGCCTATTCCTCCGAGCTCGCTAATAATTTAATAAAGGGGTCGATTAAAATTATTTGATTAAAAAGTTAATATTCTGTAGTTATTTGGTTTTAATTCAACGTAATTTTACAAAATACTATTTGCACATTTTGTACATTTCAGCATCATAACCGCAATTGATTATTTATTTCAACAATTTGCTAATATTTTGATTACAAAACAAGTACTTTAACCAAGTTATGTACTGTTTAAGAACTTAATGTGTATTTAGAATCAGTTTAAGTGCATGGATGAGTGCAATCGATTGCGCATCTGTGCCGATAGTGATACGCAAATATGGCGCAACTCGGCTAGGCTTTTTAAAATGCCTCACGATAATATTGTGTTCCCTTAATTTTTCCGCCAGTATGCTGCCATCCACTGTGCGATGCTTGGTGAATATAAAATTAGCACCTGATGGCATACTGTCAAAATTAAGCGTTTTTAAGTCGTTAACTAAGGCTTGTCTTGTTGCTATCACTTTGGCGCAAGTTTGTTCAAAATAATCGCTATCTTGCATGGCGGCAACTGCGCCTGCTTCGGCAAATCGGTCAATCGGGTAGGAATTAAAACTATCTTTAACGCGCATTAAAGCTTCAATTAAGTCTTTGTTTCCTAAAGCGTATCCAACACGCAAACCGGCCAAAGAACGCGCTTTGGATAGCGTGTGCGTTACCAGCAAGTTAGGATACATATTAATTAACTTAACCGCAGATTCAGTGCCAAAATCCACATAAGCCTCATCGATTACCACAACCGAATGCGTATTTTGACGCAATAGTTTTTCAATTTCAGCAAGTGCTAACGGAATACCTGTTGGCGCATTGGGATTAGGGAAAATAATGCCGCCGTTTGGACGTGCATAATCGTGAATATCAATTTTAAACTGTTTATCTAAGGCGATAGTTTCATACTTAATGCCATACAAACCGCAATAAACAGGATAAAAACTATAGCTAATATCAGGGAATAATAAGGGTTTTTCATGCTTTAACAAGGCCTGAAACACATGCGCCAGCACTTCGTCAGAGCCGTTACCTACAAATACCTGACTCATCTGCAGACCAAAGTTTTCTGCAATTGCCGCTTTTAATTTATCCGAGTTTGGGTCTGGATAAAGTCTTAAGCTATCGGCAGCCTCCAACTTCAGCGCCTCTATCACCTTGGGACTTGGTCCGTAGGGATTTTCATTGGTATTGAGCTTAACCAAATTACTCAGTTTAGGCTGCTCACCTGGCACGTAAGGCGTTAATTGATGAACAACATCACTCCAAAATTTACTCATAAAATATGTTGATTATTTCAAACGATATTCAGCAGATTGAGCATGTGCAGTTAAGCCTTCGCCATGCGCTAAAACAGAAGCGATTTTGCCTAACTTCTGTGCGCCATCAGATGACACCATAATCAAGCTAGAGCGTTTTTGGAAATCATACACACCCAATGGTGAGCTAAAACGTGCCGTGCGTGAAGTTGGCAATACATGGTTTGGCCCTGCGCAATAGTCACCCAGTGCTTCGCAGGTATCACGACCCATAAAAATAGCGCCAGCATGCTTAATTTTTTTGCTCATTTCCAGTGGATTTTCGACTGACAATTCCAAATGCTCTGGTGCAATATAATTACTGATTTCAATCGCTTCGTCTAAATCTTTTGTCAGAATCAATGCGCCACGGTTGGTAATTGAGGTATTGATAATCTCTTTGCGTGGCATGGTTTCAACCAGTTTTTGCATACTGGTGGTTACCGCATCTAAAAATACGGCATCAGGGCTTAGCAAAATAGATTGCGCCAATTCATCATGCTCGGCTTGGCTGAATAAATCCATCGCAATCCAGTCAGGATCGGTTTTGCCATCGCAAATTACCAATATCTCAGAAGGGCCAGCTACCATATCAATGCCTACCACGCCAAATACACGGCGCTTGGCGGCAGCAACATAAGCATTGCCTGGGCCAACGATTTTGTCTACTTGCGGAACAGTTTGCGTGCCATAAGCCATCGCGCCGACTGCTTGTGCGCCACCAATACAGAATACGCGGTCAACGCCAGCAATCGCGGCGGCAGCCAAGACTAAAGCATTTTTTTCGCCATTTGGGGTAGGAACCACCATGATTAACTCTGCAACGCCTGCTACTTTAGCTGGAATCGCATTCATTAATACACTAGATGGATACGCGGCTTTACCGCCTGGCACATATAAGCCTACGCGGTCCAATGACGTGACTTGTTGGCCAAGCAAAGTGCCATCTGTTTCCGTGTAGCTCCATGATTGCATGACTTGTTTTTCATGGTAACTTTTGACTCTATCAGCGGCTGCTTGTAATGCTTGGCGCTGCTCTGCTGGCAAGCTATTCAAAGCTGCCTGCAACTCTGCTTGGCTAATTTCAAGCTCACTCAAATGGCTTGCGCTAGTTTTATCAAAACGATTGGTGTATTCCAGTACTGCGGCATCGCCACGATTTTTTACTTCTTTTAAAATATTGGCAACTACCACATCAATACTGTCATCTTGTGCGGTTTCAAAGGCCAATAAGGCTTTTAAATCTACGTCAAATGTATTATCTGCTGTGGATAAACGTCTAATCTTCATTACTTAACACTCTCAAAATCTTAAAAATCGCTCTATTTAATTGCGCTGGCAAAACTATCAATAATCGGCTGCAACTGTGCGCGCTTCAGCTTTAAAGATGCCTGATTAACCACCAAACGTGAGCTGATGTCACCTACAAACTCTACTGCTTTGAGGTTGTTTGCGCGCAAAGTTCCGCCTGTGCTCACTAAATCCACAATCACATCGGCTAAACCCACCAACGGGCCTAGCTCCATTGAGCCATAAAGCTTGATTAAATCGACATGCATACCTTTTGCGGCAAAGTGCTCGCGCGCGGTTT
This sequence comes from Methylotenera sp., assembly GCA_021732365.1. Classification (GTDB taxonomy): domain Bacteria; phylum Pseudomonadota; class Gammaproteobacteria; order Burkholderiales; family Methylophilaceae; genus Methylotenera_A. The sequence goes on from JAKFVD010000016.1 coordinate 151,507, forward strand.
TCACATATTTCGTCACCACTTTTAAGCGCGCACCTTGACGAATACTGGCTTCATAATCAAAGCCTTCACGCACTGCGACCATCATTTTACATTTGGCGATTTGTAAATCGAGCGGCTGGTACAAACCTTCGCCACCATGTTCATCCAGCACATCTTTGCCCGCAATACCTAAATCAGCTGCACCATATTGCACATAGGTTGGCACATCAGTTGCGCGCACAATGATGAGTCTGACATCATCTCTATTGGTGCCAATAATCAATTTGCGTGATGATTCTGGATCTTCAGCCGCATGAATGCCCGCAGCCGCTAATAAAGGGGCAGTTTCTTCAAAAATTCGGCCTTTACTTAATGCAATTGTAATCATGATTTTTTACTTGTTTTTTAGTGTTAAGTCCGCGTGCATTAATGCGCGCGGCGCACTTTTGCGCCTAACTTAGTTAACTTCTCTTCCAAATACTCATAGCCGCGGTCTAGATGATAGATGCGCTCAATCACGGTTTCGCCTCTGGCAACCAAGCCTGCTAACACCAAACTGGCTGATGCACGTAAGTCTGTTGCCATCACAATCGCCCCATCTAAGTATTCCACCCCTTTGACCAAAGCAGTATTGCCATCAATGCTGATATCGGCGCCTAAACGCTGCATTTCTTGCACATGCATAAAGCGATTTTCAAAGATGGTTTCAGTCACTTTTGCCACGCCTGTTGCAATGGTATTAAGCGCCATAAATTGCGCTTGCATATCGGTTGGAAAAGCAGGATGCGGCGCAGTGCGAATATTCACCGCTTTTAAATTGCCATCACTTTTCACCGTAATCGTGCTTGCGTCGCTGGTTACTTCAGCACCCGCATCGCGTAATTTTTCAATCACCGCGTCCAGCAAATCAGCGCGCGCGTTTAGCAGTTTTACTTCACCGCCCGTCATCGCCGCTGCCACCATATAAGTGCCAGCCTCAATACGATCGCACACAATATTATGCGTGGCGCCATTAAGCTTTTCTACACCAACAATTGTAATCACATCGGTGCCTGCACCCGTGATATTGGCGCCCATTTTAATCAGGCACTCTGCCAAATCTACTACTTCTGGCTCTTTTGCCGCATTTTCTAAAACCGTTTTACCTTCTGCTAAAGCAGCCGCCATCATCAAGTTTTCAGTACCGGTTACCGTAACCATATCCATATAATAACGTGCGCCTTGCAAGCGGCGATTCGGCAAGTGTAAGGTGCTAGCTTGAATATAACCGTGCGTGATATGGATTGCTGCACCCATGGCTTGCAAGCCTTTGATGTGCAAATCTACTGGACGCGAACCAATCGCACAACCGCCTGGCAATGACACACGCGCTGTGCCAAAACGGGCCAACAGTGGGCCTAACACCAAGATGGAAGCACGCATGGTTTTCACCATTTCATAAGTCGCCTCAAACGATTGCACATCTGAGGCATCCAAGCTCACTTTATCTGCTTCGCGCGCAATTTTCACACCCATGGTATCAAGCAGTTTGATTGTGGTATCAATATCTTTTAACGCGGCAACGCTGCTTAAATGTAATGGCGTTTCTGCCAATAACGATGCGCACAAAATTGGCAGTGCCGCATTTTTTGCGCCAGATACGGTTACTTCGCCATTAAGCTTATAGCCACCTTCAATAACAAGCTTGTCCAAAACTTAAGCCGTTTCAGCTAACAAAGCTTGCAACTCACCACTTTCGTACATCGCGCGCATTATATCTGATCCGCCCAAGAATTCACCATTCACATACAATTGTGGAATAGTTGGCCAATTAGCGTATTGTTTAATGCCTTCACGAACTGCCTGATCTTGCAATACATCTACCGCCACGTATTGCGCGTTACAGGCATCCAAAATTTGCGTGGCTAGATTAGAAAAACCACATTGCGGGAATTTTGGACTACCTTTCATATACAACACCACTTTATTGCTTGTTACCGTTTGTTTAATTTGTGCTTGCGTATCCATTTACTTCTCCTTGCTTCATTTTTGATTTATCTATTTGAGGCTGCAGCCCATGCCTCTGGTGTGTAGGTTTTCATTGATAGTGCGTGTATTTCTGCGCGCATGCGGTCGCCTAACGCCGCATAGACCAATTGATGCTGCTGTATCATGCGCTTACCCTCAAAAGCAGGGCTAACAATCACCGCTTCAAAGTGCGTGCCATCATCGCCTAATACTTGAATGTAATCACAAGGCAAGCCTTGCGTAATGTAATTTTCTAACTGTGCTGAACTTAACAATTTTCTACCTTTACAAACGGTTTACCTTTGATAAACCGTTTTATATGAATGTCCTTGATTTATGCTCTTAATTTATAACCAGATTTTAACATTTTTAAGGCAAGCCATGCTAACCCCAATAAAAAGCTCAGCACAACCACAAAACTTAGCCATGGCGAAATATCGCTTTGCCCAAAGAATCCGTAACGAAAGCCGTCAATCATATAAAAGAATGGATTGAATTTTGAAACCGCCTGCCAAAATGGTGGCAAAGAGTGGATTGAGTAAAATACGCCAGATAGAAACGTCAGCGGCATGATGACAAAGTTTTGAAATGCGGCCATCTGATCAAATTTATCTGACCAGATACCCGCAATAATGCCAAAAGTCCCCAGCAGTGCGCTACCTAACAGGGCGAATACAAATATCCACAGCGGATGCACAATAGATAAATCTACAAACCAAATCGCTACAAAATAGATGCTAAAGCCCACCAAAAAACCGCGAATAATGGCGGCAGCTAAGAAGGCAATAAAGAACTGCGCATAGCTAATTGGCGTTAACAATACAAAGACAATACTGCCCATAATTTTAGATTGCACCAAGCTAGATGAGCTATTGGCAAATGCGTTTTGCAAGAGCGACATCATAATTAAACCTGGGATTAGAAATGCTTTATAGGGCACGTCTTTATAAACCTGTACATGATTTTCCAGCACATGTGAAAATATCAATAAATACAGCAAGGATGTCAGCACAGGCGACGCAACGGTTTGGAATGCCACGCGCCAAAAACGAAATAGCTCTTTTTTGAATAACGTATAAGTACCACGCCATTGGGGTGAGATTAAGTTATCTATTAGGTTCATCACGCATCACCTAGGTGAATTTGAACATCGCTTTTTTCACCGCCTGCTTTTTCACCCACAAGCGACATAAACACATCTTCTAAATCAGCTTCAATCAATTGCATGTCTTGCACGCTAATATTGGCTTTACGCAATTCGCTTAACGCAAATTCAATTTGATTAAGCTCGGTTAATGCCAAAGTAAAAATACCATTTTCACCATTTTTAAGCATCGGTAATAAGGTACTAGGCAAACTTGCTTGACCAAGCGTTAAACGTAGATTCTTGCCAGGCAGTTTGCTGAGCAAATTGCTGGTTGTATCCAAAGCCACAATCTTGCCCTGTTTCATCATGGCAACGCGCTCGCATAGCGTTTCGGCTTCTTCTAAATAATGCGTGGTGAGAATAATCGTATGGCCATCATTATTCAGCTTTTTGATAAAGGCCCACAACATTTGACGCAATTCAACATCTACACCAGCAGTAGGCTCATCCAAAACAATGACTGGCGGCTTATGTACCAAGGCCTGCGCAATCAATGCGCGGCGTTTCATGCCGCCAGAAAGTTTGCGCATATTGGTTTGCGCTTTATCTGTTAGGCCTAAGTTTTCAATAACCTCATCTACCCAAGCATCGTTTTCGCGGCCGCGACCAAAATACCCTGCCTGAAAGCGTAGCATTTCGCGCACATTAAAAAACGGGTCAAATACTAACTCTTGCGGCACAACGCCTAAGGACATGCGCGCAGCTTGATAGTTATCCACCACATCATGCCCCATAATCGCAACCTTGCCTTGCGTTGGCTTTAACAGCCCTGCCAATATATTAATCAGCGTGGATTTACCTGCGCCATTTGGCCCAAGCAAGCCAAAAAATTCACCTTGCTCAATGGTTAAGTCGATGCCGTTTAAGGCATGCAATTGACCAAAACTCTTATGAATTTTTTCAATTTTTACTGCTGGTGTTAATTTTTTATCCATTATTCTTAATCGTTAAGTCGGTTATACGGGCTATTTAAGTATCGCTATAAATACGAAACCCCATCATTAAGATGGGGTTAAGTTAATCGATTACTACATCAAAAAATTAATTAATTAATTCGGCGACATCATAAAGTTGCACTAAACTAGTTAAATTATCGGGTAGATTCACAAATGTTAACGACTGATTTTCTCTGGTTGCGCGGCGTTTCCACTCTAAAATCAAACTTACTGCTGTGGTGTCAATATCTTCAACTTCTGCAAAATCAATCGTTGTATTTTCTGCGATAGTAAATTCCTGACTCGCTTTTAAAATGTCACTTGCTGTTTGAATAACAACGTCGCCACTTAATATCCAGCGATGTTCAGTTTGCGCTATTTGAGCCATAGATATTAATTATTTAACTTTTGCCGCACTGTTTTTATCAGCTAGTTTTTTAATCAAACTGTCTAGGCCATTTTGACGAATTTCTTGTGCAAACTGGCTACGATAATTAGTCACTAAACTAACACCCTCAATCACTATGTCGTACATCTTCCAAGATTCTGGCTGCTTTTCTAATGAATAATCAACAGCAATTGGTTGGCCGCCTGGCGGCAATATGGTGGTTTTTACCGTAGCGGTCGTCGCGCCATCTGCTAAACGTAATGGTTTGTAGTCGATAGTTTGATCTTTATATTTGGATAAAGCCGTTGCATAGGTACGCAATAATAAGGTACGGAATTCTGTTTGAAAGGCAGTTTTTTGCTCTGCAGTAGCCTTAGTCCAGTTTTTTCCCAGCACTAAACGAGAAATTCGCTCAAAGTTAAAATTAGGCAGAATTTTTTCTTCAGCTAACGCAAAAATTTTCTCTTGGTTACCTGCTTGAATATCTTTATCACTTTTAACAATGGCAATGACTTCTTCAGCAATTCGTTTAACAAGCGCATCTGGCGCTTCAGCCGCCAGTGTAGTCGCACTAAAACAAAGCATGGTGCTCGCTATTAATAATTGTTTTATACCGTCTTTAATCATTTACTTATCCTAAATTTATATTGTTAGTTGTCTAAATCAGTTTCTAAACCAGTTTAAGGTTTAGCGGGTTGTGTCATCGCATCTAGTGGGTTAGAGCCTAACGCATCATCAGCCTCTTTGGTTGAGTTTGTATCTGTTTTTGCTACTCCCTCTTCAGGTGATTCTGAGGCTTTATTATACAAAAACTGACTAATCATTTTTTCTAATACAACTGCGTCTTGCGTTTGGATGATTTTATCGCCGCTTACCAAACTAACCTCATCACCACCGGCTTCCAAGCCAATATATTGTTCACCTAACAAGCCTGCAGTGTAGATATTAGCAAAGGTGTCTTTTGGGAAAGCGTAACGTTTGTCTATATTCAGACTCACAACTGCTTCAAAAGTTGTACCATCAAAAGTAATATCACTCACACGCCCCACCACAACGCCTGCACTTTTTACAGGTGCGCGTGGTTTTAAGCCGCCAATATTCTCAAAATTGGCGGTTACCGTGTAGGTTTCGCCAATACCACTGGTGGTTAAATTCCCCACTTTCATGGCAAGCCCTAGCAACGCAGCCAAACCTAAGGCCACAAATATGCCGACCCATAAATCAATTGTTGTTCTTTCCATTGCCATACTCCTGTTGCCTTACATGCTAATCATAAATGAGGTTAATGCAAAATCTAGCCCTAAAACTGCTAAGGATGAAGTTACAACGGTTCTGGTTGTTGCGCGACTGACGCCTTCTGCTGTGGGCGGCGCATCATAGCCTTCAAACAATGCAATCATGGTGCAAGCCACACCAAATACTAGACTTTTGATGACGCCGTTTAAAATATCAAATCGCCAATCAACATTGGCCTGCATTTGCGACCAAAAAGCCCCAGCATCTACGCCAATTAAAGGCACCGCAACCAAATAGCCACCTAAAATACCCACCATTGAAAACAGTGTAGCCAAAATTGGCATGGCAATTACCCCGGCCCAAAAACGTGGCGCTACTACCCTTGCAATAGGGCTTACTGCCATCATCTCCATTGCTGATAATTGCTCAGTCGCTTTCATTAAACCGATTTCAGCTGTAATAGCGGTGCCTGCACGGCCAGCAAATAACAAGGCTGTAACAACAGGGCCTAATTCACGCAATAAAGAAAGCGCCACCAATACGCCAATCGCTTCAGACGAACCATATTTTTGCAAAGTGTAATAGCCCTGCAAAGCCAGTACCATGCCCACAAAAAAAGCGGACACTAAAACAATGATTAACGACATCACGCCAGTAAAATATACTTCGCGAATGGTTAGATGAAAGCGGCGAAAGCTCTCACCAGAATAAGCTAATGTTAAGCCAAACAGTCGCGCACCCGCACCCAAACGCCAAATACGATCGCTAAAGTTATGGCCAATTTTGCGTAAGATTCGTACCAAGCCGACTAAAATATTAGAGCGTATCATGCGCCTTGCCTTGCATTCTCAAAACCCAGTAAATCTTGCGCATAATCACCTGCAGCGTAATGAAATGGCACAGGACCGTCTTTTTCGCCATGCACAAATTGATGCACAAATGGCAAAGTAGATTTGCGCAAATCTTCTGGCGTACCTTCTGCCACCACCACGCCGTTAGCCACAAAATACACGTAATCAGCAATCGTAAAGGTTTCTTTTACATCATGCGATACGATAATAGATGTTGCGCCAAGGGCATCGTTTAATGTGCGGATTAAATCACAGATAACACCCATAGAAATGGGGTCTAATCCCGCAAATGGCTCATCATACATGATGATATCAGGGTCTAATGCAATAGCGCGCGCCAAAGCAACACGGCGTGCCATACCGCCAGATAATTCAGTAGGCATCAACTTGTGTGCACCACGCAAGCCGACTGCATTTAACTTCATTAACACCAAATCGTGAATCATGCTTTCAGGTAAGTCGGTATGTTCGCGCATAGGGAAAGCCACGTTTTCATACACAGACAAATCGGTAAATAGCGCGCCTTGCTGAAACAACATACCCATTTTACGACGTAGTTTATAGATGCCATCACGACTTTGCTGATGAACAATTTGTCCCTCTACACGCGCCTCACCCTTACTTGGTTTTAGCTGCCCGCCAATTAAGCGTAATAGGGTTGTTTTGCCACTGCCGCTACCGCCCATAATAGCCACCACTTTACCACGTGGAAATACCATATTAATGCCTTGATGCAGCATGCGGCCTTTGTAGCCAAAAGAAAGATTGTTAATCTCTACAATATTTTGTGCGAGGGTATTTGGTGTCATTTGATATGTTTTTTCATTTTAATGACATTTTAAATCAAATCACGCAAGTAGCAATACTTTAAATGGGTATGACTCAAAACAAAAAGCCCGCAAAAAGCGGGCTCGATTATTTCCTTGCTAGCGTGCTCAGAGTGACATACATACCGTATATTGCGCTGCTGGCGCAGCAGTAACGACTGCAGTTGCCAATCCTGGGCCAGGTGTGCCATCAGCAACCACACGTACATTACCTGTTGCGGTATTACCATCATCTAAAGTGGTATCTAATTGTGTTGCGTCCCTACCTAATATCAAATCAGAACATACTGCATAGGCTCCCTGCATGCCAGTTATAGTATTAAAACTTGCTGCAATGCTTTGTATGCCTAGTCTACCGCCTGCGGCATTGCGTGGTTCGAATTCTGCCGCGCCAGTAACTGTTGAACCAGGTGCCAAGCCAGCTAATCTTACGTGTTGCCAAAACAAATAAGACTCATCAGTAACTGATGCTGAGTCCCAAGCACCATCAATTCGACCGTTATTGGCGTTAGCTGCAGCTGGGTTAGTTGCCCCAGTTAAATGCGTTGCCGCAATTGCGTCATCGCCTGGCAATGCTTTAAATCTATCCTGATAACCGTATACATAAACTTGTACATTTTGAAAGTCGCGTGTGATATTTTTCACTCGCGCACTATTAATCAGCTCTTGACCCCTTAATACGCCACCAAGCAGCAATCCAATAATCACCAATACGATGGCTAATTCAATGAGGGTAAAACCTGTTTGCTTGTTCATTATCGCTTCCTTAACGAATATTATTTTGTGAATGATGTCATTTCATCACATTTTTGTAACAATTGATGCAAACAACATGCCAAGCTGCTTTTATTGCGCAAAGCCGTATTTACTGGCTATTTTAATCACTTTAAGCTAAATTTAATCTTAAAAAATAAAGCAGTTGTTGAAATGTCGTCATAACTGACAAATTATTGACACAGCCACACCTTTTTAGCCTCTCTTTTTGGATATGACGCATGTTTAAAAATCTGTTCAATTACAGCACGATTAATTTAATACTGATTAATAATTCGCATCGCGTATTGGCGTTAATGCTTTTATCGCTGCATGCTTTTTTAATATGGGGCAGCAACGCGCATTATCTTCAACAAACGTTTTTTTTATGCACCTATGCTTTGTTTTTATTATGGCAGCCCATTTGGCGTAGTACCGAAAAACTATCTAAGCCAGCACTTTTCCTCTTTATTGGCGTTGGCGTACTTGGCTTTTTGTATATCAATTGGTGGTTAACTGCTTTGTGGTTATCCATTTTATTTGGTTTGTTGGGTGGCCGTATTTTTTCTGTAGAAACCAGAGTCAATCGCGTTATTCATATATTAGCAGCAAGTTATTTGCTTTCTATGTTGCTGTTGTGGGTAGTCCCTAAGTTGCTTAACGCATCCAATGATTTAGAGGCCGCTACTTTTGTTATTCGTTATTTCATTCCACTTTTGCCTATAGTTATCTTATTTATCCGCAGTCAAACCAACAAATCTGGCCAATTGCCAGTGTTAGATTTTTTTTACACCCTGCTATTAATGCTAGTTGCGCTAATTTTGGTATTGGGCAGCTATGCAATTGGTACGGTTAATACGGTTAACTATATTCAAGTGATGTTTATTACCATATTCAGCTTGGCCTTTGTGCTGATAGCTTTTAGCTTGTTATGGCAACCCAGCACGCGTTTTTCGGGTGTCGAATTGCTAATGTCGCGCTATTTACTCAGTATTGGTATGCCTTTTGAAAAGTGGGTTAAAAATATTGCATCTTTAGGCGAGATTGAATCGACTGCCAACGGATTCATTCAAGCGGCGATGGTTGAAATGACATCTCTGCCTTGGGTTTCTGGCGTATCTTGGCTGGCAGATGATACACAAGGCAAGTTGGGCGAATCATCCAATCATCAAACCAATTTTAATTTTAAAGATTTTCATATGACCTTACATACCAATTGGCAAATTTCGCCTGCTTTGTATGTGCATGTGAAATTGTTAACGCAAATTATGGGTGAGTTTTATGATGCCAAACGCCGCGAAGAGGTGTTGCGCCAAAATGCTTATATGCAAGCGTTTTACGAAACTGGGTCGCGTTTAACACATGATATTAAAAATATTTTGCAATCCGTGGGCACTTTGGTTTCTGCCGCACAGCAGACTGAAGATAAAGATAATGAGGCGTTATTAACCTTAATTCGCAAGCAGTTACCTGTTTTAAACCAAAGAATCGCATCCACTTTAGACAAGCTGAAAGCGCCTGGTGAAGATAAAAAACGTGTAGAAAAAATGTCTGCCTGGTGGAAAAACTTGCAGTTGCGCCATACGCAAGACCATATTGAGTTTATTGCAGGTGAATTGCCAAAGCAGGATATTAATGCCGAGGTGTTGGATAGCGTGATGGATAATTTGATTAATAATGCGATTGAAAAAGCGAAATATCAGCCTAGTACCATGATTAATATTGAGATGCAACGTGACGCTGAACAGCGTTTTTATATTGATGTAACCGATACCGGCAAGGCAATGGACGCAAAAATTGCCAATGATTTATTCAAAAAGCATATTGCATCGCACAATGGCTTGGGTGTTGGTTTATATCATGCCGCGCAAGATGCAAAACAAGCGGGTTATGACTTAAGTTTAGATAGCAATGTGAATGGCGCGGTACGATTTAGAGTAAAGTTAACCACTTAAAAGCAGCAATTTTTGTGCACTTTAAGTGGTTAAGTATTGAATATTCAAGCTTTTAAAGTGGTTAAGTATTAAAGCTCGCCATATGAATGCAAACCGCTTAAAAACATATTCACGCCTAAAAAGGCGAATGTGGTCACTAGCAAACCAATTAAAGCCCACCAAGCCAGCACTGGGCCGCGCAAACCTTTAACCATACGCAAATGCAACCAAGCAGCGTAATTCAGCCAAACAATCAGCGCCCAAGTTTCTTTCGGGTCCCAACTCCAATAGCCACCCCAAGCTTCTGCCGCCCACATTGCGCCCAAAATGGTAGCAATGGTAAAAAAGGCAAAACCAACTGCAATGGCTTTGTACATCACATCATCTAACACTTCTAAACTAGGTAAACGGCTGGTTAGTATGCCTTTTTTGGACAATAAGTAAGCACTTGCTACCATTGCCGCCAATGAAAAAGAGCCGTAGCCAACAAAGTTCGCAGGTACATGAATTTTCATCCAATAACTTTGCAAAGCAGGCACCAAAGGCTGAATAGCATCTGCGCCACGGTCGAATCGGTACCATAAAATAAATACCACAGCGGCATTAATAATCAGCAGTACAAAACCACCAAGCTGCTTGGTATTAAACTTACTTTCATAATGTAAATATAAGAGTGAGGTAATTAAACAAAATAAAATAAATACTTCGTATAAATTACTAATAGGAATATGACCCACATCTGGCGCGATTAAATAGGATTCATACCAGCGCACCATTAAGCCAACAAAGCCAAACAAAACCGCGCTCCATGTCAGCGCTGAAGCGACACGACCTACAAAATCGCTCCGTTTATATAGCGCAAACCAATAGATAAACATGGCTAAAATAAACAGCACGTTCATCCACATAATGGCCGATTGGCTGGAAATTAAAAATTTCAACAAAAATGCCTGCGTAGCGCGCGCTTGGTCACCATCATACAAAATGATTGAGAACAAGCTGATGATACCCACACCAATCACTAGCTTGGCTAGACCTTTCCAGCGCCAACCCAAATAACTAAAGACTGCCGCTGCACCAAACAAAAAGCTCACTTCATAAATATCCATAAACTGCGAATATTGGTTGTAAGCGAATATTGCGCCTGCTACCAGCAATAGCGCATATAGCCAATCTTGCACTTTTAGGCTTTGCCATAGTGTTTTGGGCGTAAAGTTTAACGTTTCTGTATTCATCACTGTTCCTTTTACTTGCTAACTTTTTTTCTTGCTTAATCTAGTTAAGCAAGTAGCTGACTTAATTGCGACTTAGTGCGTTCAAATTCTTGATCAAAATCTAAATTTTTGCGATTGGCTGACATTGCAAATAAAACCTCACTTGGCTTGTCACCATTTTTTTTGACTAGCAACCAGATGCGACGTTCACGAATATAAAACATTGCAAAGATACCAATCACTAATAGCACCGAACCCAAATAAACCCATTTCTGCCCTGGCGATTTGGTTAATTGCAGACCACTCGCTTCTGCATGTTTGAAATCGACCAATTGCAAATAATGCGGCGTACCATAAAAAAACGAATCGCTCAGTGCATTTAAATTATCTTGCAACAATGCCTGCGTATCATTATTAAATACTAGCAGCGGCTTTTTATTTTTAGCTAAGCTTAAATTGTATGCCTCAAACGCAGCGCCATTGAGCATTTTGATATAAGCCTGCGCTGCTTTTTCGCGCTCAGCCTCAGGCACTGCTTTTTCAATTGCTTGCGCCACATTGGTATAGCCGCCCGCTGCAAACGTGGTCAGCAGCTGCACCACACTTTGCTCAAACTGTGCTTGCAATTGGGTATCTTTTGTCAGTGCATTAGCGGTTAATTTTTGAGCAATCATCGGATAAAGCTTGCTATCTAACATAGCTGCGCGAAAGCGCATAAAACCATCCATCTCAAAATCATCATCTACAGGTATACGTAAATATTTAAAGTCTTCTTGCACCGTTTCGCGCATGCCAGAAATAAAATAGAATTTGCCATCTAACTTCATTGGCTGCATGTAGGTTACATATTCGCGCGCTTGGCCAGTTGCATCGCGTAACTTGTAGGTGATATTAGGACCAACGTTGCGCGGCTTGCCTTTACCATCTGGCGATAAGTTAATGATATTGAATTTGCGAAACTCATTAAATTCAACGGTTAACTGATTACTGCCTTCGCCAACTGACCCTTTTTTGAAAATTTCACCATTCAGCATGCTCGTTTGTATATCTGACTTGGTTAAATCCCACACTTTAAAATCAACTGCCGATCCACCATCTTGAAAGTCAGATTGATAAATGGCGATGCCTTTATAAATTAAAGGATGATTTACGCTGATGGTTTTAGTGAGAGGCTGTTTCAAGTCGCTATCGGTAATCACGATATCGCTTTCAAACGATTTGGGCTGACCTGTAGCGTAGTGCTCAATACGAAAATCTTTTAGTGCTACTCTGAATGGCAATTCTTGTACCAAATAACCATCGCGCACACGCACAAAAGCCACGTTGTCACTTAAGCCTTCTGGCAATGTCATATTAGCGCGGAATGATGGGTTACCAATAGTTAAGCGGCTAATAGCTGGTACTTGGCTTTCTGGAATATCGAGTGTTTCTATCTTTTTTTGCCCCAATAGCTCTTGCACCTTAAGGGGCAAATTGCCATCTAACAAGCCACCAAAAAATATTACAACCATGGCAACATGGGTAAAAATATAGCCTAAGCGTTGATGCGTGCCAGCTTTAGCGGCAATCAACTCATCACCATTTTGTTGCGTATTGAATTTAAATTTAAAACCCTGAGAAGCCAAATAATTGGCTAATTTAGCTTTGGTCTCTGCCGTTTCGGCTTGCTGGTTGAGGTTAGACTGGCTAAACGACGCTTGGTGACTAAAAGCGCGTAAAGATTTTTCGGCCGCGTGTTCTTTAAAAGTTTTCCACTCGCGCACCATTAACGGACTATTGCGATAAATACATAAGCTGGTTGAAATCACCAAAAATAATAAGATAAGCAAAAACCAAGCGGCATGATACACATCGTACAAACCAAGCTTTTCAAATGCTTCAAACCAAAATTGACCAAACTTGATAATGTAATTTTCGTAAGGTTCATTTTGTTTGAGTACCGTGCCAATAATCGAAGCAATGCCCAACACAGTGAGCATGCTGACTGCAAATCGCATTGAGCTGAACAGCTCATAAAAACGTTGTGATGTGGTGTTAGGTGATTTCAAGATGATGGCTTAACGCTGTGTACCGTCAATATGACGACATGAATGTTTGAAAACTTTTATGTTGAAAAAGCCTGCCGAAAGACTTTTTCAACGTACTAGATAATTAACAGTACCAGGCAATTAACGCAAACCTTGCATATAATCTGCCACTGCCTGCATTTCTGCATCGGTCATTTTTGCTGCAATTACCTTCATCATCGGCGCGTTCGCACGCTCACCTGTGCGGAATGTTTTCAGCTGCTGATAAGTGTAATCAGCATGTTGACCTGCCAGACGCGGGAACTGCTTTGGTATGCCAGCACCGTTTGCACCATGACAAGCAGCACACGCTGGCACATTGGTTTTAGCAATGCCGCCACGGTATATTTTTTCGCCCAAAGAGCCTTTTCCGTTAGTTTTAGCTTTTGCTAATGTTTGCGTTTGGCTGGAAAAGTAAGCTGCTAAATTTTGCATATCTTCAGGGGTTAAGTTTGACACCATACCACTCATGACGGCATTGGCTCGTGTACCCTCTTTAAAGTTTTTTAATTGTTTGAGCAAATATTCAGGATGCTGTCCCGCTAATTTTGGATTTAACGTAATTGCGCTATTACCATCTGCGCCATGACAAGCTGCACATACATTTTCTACAATTTGTTTTCTGGCGTCATCACTAGTAGCAACTACTGGCTCAGTTATTTGCGCCTTTTCAGTTGCAGAAAAAACGATATTTGAAGACAAACTAAACGCTAAAACGGCGATTAAACTCACATGCTTAAACATTGTATTGCTTTCCTAACTATTTAATTAACTTAATATTTTATCAAAATTCATCTGTTCGTGATAGCATTTATGCCTTAAGTTTTACAGACAGTTTATGCCATGCCGCTTTTTCAAAACGCTACCTTTTTTATCTCAGCCCATCATCTACGCGATTTACCACCTGCTTCTGGTATCGAAGTCGCTTTTGCTGGCCGCTCTAACGCGGGAAAATCTAGCGCGCTCAATACATTGGCTAACCACAATCGACTGGCCTTTGTCAGTAAACAACCTGGCCGCACGCAACTTATTAACTTTTTCACTTTAGGTAACGACCGTCATTTAGTCGATTTACCGGGTTACGGTTATGCAAAAGTACCTGAAAGCATGCGCGCCCACTGGCAAAGCGTACTGGCGCGCTATTTATCTGAACGCACAAGCTTGGGCGGCTTAGTGTTAGTCATGGATAGCCGCCATCCACTCACTCCTCTAGACCGCCAAATGTTAGATTGGTTTTGCCCAAGTGGTAAACCAGTGCATGTTTTATTAACAAAATCGGATAAACTATCACGCGGCGAAGCGGGATTAACATTAGCAAAAGTGCGAAAAGAATTATTAGCGGTTTGGGGCGAAAGCTGCACTGTGCAGCTATTTTCCAGCTCTAAGAAGCTGGGCGTAGAAGAAGCTGAAAAGGTGATTGGTGCCTGGTTATTTGCTGAAGAGCCTGAAGACTTAGTACGTAAAACATTTAATATTGATACGCCAACTCAAACTGATTAGCTCTTAAATAGCTGCCAATAATTAGTGCACCCTACTAAGCATCTTCAAAGACTCGTACTCACTAGCTTTATCATCACGTTTGCACTGGCGCGCGTTATCGTGTTTTTTATTATGTCGCGCGATATTCCAGACCTATATTTCCACTTTGCTGGCACACACGTACATCACCTTAATTACGGTATTTTTATACTATCTTTGGTTGGCGCGGTCATGCTTTTCAAACCGCCAGCGG
This sequence comes from Methylotenera sp., assembly GCA_021732365.1. Classification (GTDB taxonomy): domain Bacteria; phylum Pseudomonadota; class Gammaproteobacteria; order Burkholderiales; family Methylophilaceae; genus Methylotenera_A. Next base: position 166,576 of record JAKFVD010000016.1, read on the forward strand.
GGAAGTGGCTTAGTATAACAGCCGTTGCCTATGGCATAGGCCTAGCATTAACGTTTGATGAGTTTGGTATGTGGCTGCATCTAGGCGGCGGCTATTGGCAACGCGCCAGCTTTGATGCGGTAACGATTATAGGCGGCATTTTATTGTTGCTAGCTTATACACCGCCAACTAAATATTGGGCCACCTATTGGACTAGGCGAAGATTTGTGTTGGCTATTTTTTTGCTGGCAATTCTCAGTCTATTTTTCTGGCGCTTAGCGATGACGCTTAGGCCCATAGAACAAGAAGCTTTACCTAAACTTGAACGTCTCGAAAAACAAGGGCCAAGCTAAGCAATCACCTTATTGCCGCTTAAAAACCAAATCCCAAACGCCGTGACCTAGCTTAATACCACGGTTTTCAAATTTGGTTAGCGGTCTGTAACTGGGTTTTTGAGCATATTTTAGTGTTAAGTCACTCGCCGTATTTTTTAACTGCGGTTCAGCTTTAAGTGCTTCCAGCACCCATTCCGCATATTCTTGCCAATCGGTCGCCACATGAATGTAAGCACCCACTTTCAGTTTAGTGCACAGCAACTTTAAAAACTCCGCTTGAATCAAACGGCGCTTATGATGGCGTTTTTTATGCCACGGGTCAGGGAAAAAAATATGCACGCCATCCAAACTATTATCGGCAATCATGTGTTGTAACACCTCCACCACGTCATGCTGGATGATACGAATATTTTGGATATTCGACTCTTCAATCAATTTAAGCAAACTGCCCACGCCCGGCGTGTGCACTTCCACTGCCACAAAATCGCAATCGGGCAAAGTTTGTGCGATTTTGGCGGTGCTTTCGCCCATGCCAAAACCAATTTCTAGTACTTTTTTAGTGTTAAGTCTGCCAAATACTTGGTTTAAATCCAGCAAGTGTTGGGCATATTCAATGCCAAATTGCGGCCAGACCGCTTCCAGCGCATGCGCTTGACCTTTGGTTAAACGACCTTGACGCAGCACAAAACTGCGAATACGACGGTTCTTTAAATCTTCGCCTGGGGTTGCATCAGATATTTCGTCTGGTGATATTGGATTTTCAATCATGTCGCGCATTATACTGAAGTTAGGTTGAATTATTCTTAAAGCATGTGTGCTTTATCGCCACTTTTAAAACCAACCAAATCGCTTGCAATGCCTTTGCTGAAAGCAATCACCTTAAATAGCTCGCCCATTTCCGCAGGCGAAAGCAGCTTTTGCGCAGATGACGCAAGCGGCATATAAGCCGCAATATCGCTAGGCGACGTTTCGCCCAATATTTCCAAAATGCCGCAATTCATTAAAAAACTGGCTTGATTGCAATAACCCGCCAAACTTAACCCGTTTTCAAGCCCAGTTTCTACAATCGCGGTAAAATTTACATGCGCGGTAATATCTTGCAAACCCACATAAATCAACGGATTACTGTGCGCTTGATGCTGATAATGACACATCAGCGTGCCCGTATTGCGTTGCGGATGATAGTATTCTGCTGCGCCAAATCCATAATCCAGCATCAAAATGACGCCTTGTTTTAACGATTGCGATAGACTTTTGATTAGGCCGTTTGCCGCCGGACAAACTTCGGTTAAATAATCATTTGGCAATGATTTTTCGCTCACTTGTTTGATTAAATCTGCATGACTTAACACTTTATTTTGCCAAGAAAATCCATCACCAAAAGTCACGCCACGTTCAAACCAGTTTTGCTGATGTTGATACAGCAGATGCACAGGAATCGCATCTAACACTTCGTTACCTATAATCAAGCCGACAAAATCAGTTGGCAGTGTATTTAACCAAACAACACGCTGTAATAAATCTGCTGGCAATAGCGCCTGCAAGTTTTCAAGCTGAATCTGACGCAAGTAATCGCTTACTTCCAAAATATAATATTGCGCTGGTAACTGATTTAATCGCTGTAATTCCAGCATTAAGTCTGCCGCCAATTTGCCTGTACCAGCGCCTAATTCCAAAATGCTAGAAGCTAAGTCGCCTTGCGTTTCGCACAAAATTTGCGCCGCTTGTGTTGCCAAAGTGCGTGCAAAAAGTGGTGAAATTTGCGGCGCAGTCACAAAATCGCCACCGCCTTTTACAGAATCCGCGAACTTAACCGCGCCGCCGCTGTAATATCCTAGGCTTGGCGTGTATAAGGCCATGTGCGTAAACGTGGCAAAATCAATCCAGCCGCCTGCATCGATTATTTTTTGCTGAATTAAAGTGCTTAACTTTTCGCTACGATTTTGCGCATGCACGTCTGCAATAGGTAGATTTAGATGTAATGTTGAGGCCATAAGCCATTATAATATTTGATTACTAAAGTGAGTGAATCTTGAGCGAATCTACACAAAATAAAGCGTTAAATAATAGCGCCTTAACCAACAAAGTTGTGCTGATTACAGGCGGTGCAAAACGCGTGGGCGCGGCGATTTGTCGCGAGCTGCATGCCTGCGGCGCGCAATTGATGATTCACTATAAATCATCCACTAATGAAGCGCGCGCTTTGCAAGCAGAGCTGAATTTACAACGTGCCAATTCGGTGGCGATTATTCAGGGCGATTTGTTGAATATTGCGGTTTTACCCAGCTTAGTGCAAGAAACGGTCAAACATTTTGGCCATTTAGATGTATTAATTAATAACGCATCTAGCTACTATCCCACCGAAATTGGCGCGATTACCGAAGAAAATTGGCAAGATTTGGTCGGCAGCAACTTAAAGGCGCCTATGTTTTTGGCGCAAGCTGCTGCAAACGAGCTGCGCAAAAATCACGGCTGCATAGTGAATATTACCGATATGCATATTGAACGACCCAAAAAAGGTTATGTGGTGTATAGCGTGGCTAAAGCAGGTTTAGTGACTCTGACAAAATCATTGGCACATGAACTTAGCCCAGAAGTGCGCGTGAACGCAGTCGCGCCAGGGCCTGTACAATGGCCAGAAAATAATCCACAGTTTGATGAAGTGTATCGCCAGCGCGTGATTTCACAAACATTATTAAAGCGCGTGGGCGAAGCGACCGATATTGCGAAAGCGGTGAAATTTTTGGTAGCCGATGCACCGTTTATTACAGGCCATGTGTTGGCGGTTGATGGCGGACGCAGCTTAAATTTATAGCCTTATATATAATTAACACTCAATATGATTAAACACTTACCCGACAACCATTCCAACAATTTTATCAAACTGCGTAACAGCCTAATTTCAAGCACTGGTAAAGCCATTGGCGATTACAACATGATTGAAGATGGCGACACGGTGTTGGTGTGCATGAGCGGTGGCAAAGATAGCTACACCATGTTAATGATGTTGCTGGCCCTACAAGAGCGCGCGCCGATTGACTTTAAATTGATTGCCATGAATTTAGATCAAAAACAGCCGAATTTTCCTGCGCATGTTTTACCCGAATACTTTAAAAACTTAGGCGTGGATTACCGCATTGTGGAGGCGGATACCTATTCTGTAGTGAAAGAGAAAATTCCTGAAGGCAAAACCACTTGTAGTCTTTGTTCACGCTTACGGCGCGGTATTATCTATACGACAGCTAAAGAGCTAGGCGCCAATAAAATCGCGTTGGGTCATCACCGCGACGATATAGTAGAAACGCTTTTTTTAAATATGTTTTTTGGGGCAAAATTGAAAGCGATGCCACCGAAACTAGCTACCAATGACAAGCAAAATGTGGTGATTCGGCCTTTGGCTTATTGTGCTGAAAAAGATATTGCCAGCTACGCACGACAAATGGACTTTCCGATTATTCCTTGCGATCTATGTGGTTCACAGGAAAATCTACAGCGCCAAAAAGTAAAAGATATGTTGCAAGCTTGGGAGCGCGAGCAGCCAGGCCGCGTCAACAATATTTTCCGCGCGATTAGCAATGTAGAGCCGTCGCACCTTGCGGATGTGAATTTATATGATTTTAAAAGTTTAACTCAAGCCAAGGCAGACGACGAAGACCCGCTATTTGGTGACATCGCCAATGAGGGAGCCGCTTTAAGCATCAGCAGTAACGATGGCACCCGTATTGAGTTCGCCAGAAACAAATAAGGCCGCATTCACACCGCTATTCATCAAAATTATTGCTTTTTTTCATTGACTTATTGTCTACAAGCCAATTAGCTTGCTATCATCTAATCAATTATTCAAATTAGCCCTTAATATCTAGGCATTAATGTCCAAACTACTCATTGTAGAATCACCTTCTAAAGCAAAAACGCTTAAAAAATACCTTGGTAACGATTTTGAGGTGCTGGCTTCTTACGGCCATATTCGCGATTTAATTCCCAAAAATGGCGCGGTTGATCCAGCCAATAATTTCGCCATGAAATACGACATTATTGAGCGCAACGCTAAACACATGGACGCGATTACGCGTGCGGTTAAAAATGCGGACAGCATCTATCTGGCAACCGACCCGGACCGTGAAGGTGAGGCGATTTCGTGGCATATTGCCGAGGTACTTAATGATAAAAAACTACTCAAAAACAAGCTATTAAAACGCGTTGAATTCAACGAAATCACGCAAACAGCGGTAAAACACGCCATTGATCATCCGCGCGATATTGCCATGAACTTGGTTAATGCGCAGCAGGCACGACGTGCGCTGGATTATTTAGTCGGCTTTAATCTATCGCCGCTTTTGTGGAAAAAAATCCGCAGGGGCTTATCGGCAGGCCGTGTGCAAAGCCCAGCGCTACGTTTGATTGTAGAGCGTGAATTAGAGATTGAAGCATTCAAATCGCAAGAGTATTGGTCGATTCATTTAGACGCGCTAAAACATGCGCACAGCTTTAATGCCAAGTTAATTCAATTAAATGGCGAAAAAGTAGAACAATTTACTGTTATCAATCACGATCAGCAAGCGGATATTGTCGGCAAATTATTGCTGGCAAGTGCTGGCAAAACCACCGTTTCGCGCGTTGAGAAAAAACAACGTAGCCGTAGCCCTGCCGCGCCATTTACCACCTCTACCTTGCAACAAGAGGCGGTGCGCAAGCTTGGTTTCACCACTTCGCGTGCCATGCGCGTGGCGCAGCAGTTATATGAAGGTGTGGATATTGGCAGCGGCACTACTGGTTTAATTACCTATATGCGTACCGATTCGTTTAGCTTGGCGACTGAAGCGGTGATGAGTATTCGCGATTATGTGAAAAAGAATTTTGACGCCGACTATTTGCCAAAATCGCCGATTATGTACAAAACCAAAGCCAAAAATGCGCAAGAGGCGCATGAGGCGATTCGCCCTACCGATATTGCGCGCAGCCCAACGGCCATGCGCAAATATCTGAATGACGAGCAATTTAAATTATATGAAATGATTTGGAAGCGCACGCTGGCTTGTCAGATGTCGCCCGCCAAATTTGACGCGGTGAGTGTAGATTTAAGCGTAGGCTCTGAGGCCAATCTATTCCGTGCCACAGGTCAAACCTTGGTTTTCCCCGGATTTATTGCGGTGTATATGGAAGGCCGCGATGACGAAGAGGAAGAAGGTGAAAGTAAATTACCGCATCTTGAAGCGGGCGAAATTCTAAACGTAGAAAAAATCTATGGCGATCAACATTTTACTGAACCGCCGCCAAGATACGGTGAAGCCAGTTTAGTGAAAATTCTTGAAGAGTATGGCATTGGCCGCCCTTCTACTTACGCCAGCATTATCAGCACGCTGCAAGACCGCGAATATGTGATTTTGGATAAAAAACGCTTTACGCCGACCGATGTTGGCCGTGTAGTGAATAAATTCTTGACCGAACATTTCACCAAATATGTGGATTATGACTTTACCGCCAACCTAGAAAATGCATTGGACAGTGTTGCAGACGGCTCGCGCGAATGGATTCCGTTAATGGACGAATTCTGGCAGGGCTTTAATGCGCAAATCATCAGTAAAGCGGATGTAGACAGACCAGGTAACGAGTTAATCGATGAAGCCTGCCCAAAATGTGGCAAGCCGCTGCAAAAGCAATTAAGTCGTTATGGCACATTTATCGGCTGTACGGGTTATAACGCTGAACCAAAATGTGACTACAAACGCAGCATGAATGGCACTGCGCAAGCAGGTGCCGACCCTGTTACTATTGGTATTGACGCTGAGTCTAGCAAAGAAATTTACTTGATGAACGGACCTTATGGACCGTATCTGCAAGTTGGTGTAACAGTTGAGGGTGAAAAGAAAAAGCCGAAACGTGTGAGCATTCCTAAAGAAATACCGATTACGAATGTGAATATCGATATTGCCAACATGCTGCTGTCGCTACCGCGTGATTTAGGCCTGCATCCCGAAACTAACAAAAAAATCGTGGCGAACATTGGCCGCTTTGGCCCTTATGTGAATCATGATGGAAAATTTAAATCGATTCCAAAATCCGACAGTGTGTTTAGTATTGATAACGCTGGGGCAGTCGCATTGTTGGCTGCCGCCAACACAGGCCCTGCGCCACTATTAGAACTTGGCGCGCATCCTTCTGGCGAAGGCAGAATCGAAGTGTTTGCTGGCCGCTATGGCCCTTATGTGCAACATGGAAAACTACGCGCAACCTTGCCAAAAAGTATTGAGCCTGAATCATTAACATTAGAAGAAGCGCTTGGCTTGCTGGCTGAAAAAGCCGCTAAGGATGAAGCAATAGGCAAAACTGGTACTAAAAAAGTGGCCGCTAAAAAAACGCCTGCTAAAAAACTAGTGGCTAAAAAAGCCAGCGCTGCTACTAAAACAACGGTGAATAAAGTTGCGACAAAGAAACCTGTGGCTAAAAAACCTACCGTTAAAAAGCCTAGCGAAAAAAAAGCCACGACTAAAAAAGCACTGGCCGAATAATAACCGCAAAGCAAAAATAAAAACGGCGCTGAATTTTCACTCAGCGCCGTTTTTTCATTTCATCAGTATTAAGAAATTCTGCCCGCCACTGTTTCTTTTATTGCTGGCTCAAGCTGCAAACTATCCACTTGGCCTGTCGTTGTTACTTTTGGCTCACTGTTGTATTCCATCCACTTACGTACACGGTTAGCATCACCAATACGGGTTAATTTACCGTTTGAATCTAAAAGTACAATAATCATTGGCTCGCCTGCAATCTGCGCCTGCATCACCAAACAGCGGCCAGCTTCAGAAATATAGCCTGTTTTTGATAAGCCAATTTGCCATTCACCACCGCGCACCAAGCCGTTGGTGTTATTAAAGTTAACACCATAAGTATGTCCATTTACATAAACTTCATGTGATGGACTGGTGCTTGCCATTCTGATTTCTGGATATTGATACGCGGCTTGTACCATTTTTGCTAAATCTTCTGCAGTAGACATATTATTGCTGTCTAGGCCAGTTGGGTCAGCAAAATGTGTGCTGTCTAAACCCAATTCAATTGCTTTAACGTTCATGGCTTTAACAAACGCGTAACGGCCCCCTGGATAATGGCGACTAATCGCAGATGCTGCTCGATTTTCAGAAGCCATCAAAGCCAATTGCAACATATCACTACGGCTTAATTCTGCCCCTACTTTAAGCCGTGAACTAGTCCCTTTTAAATAATCGATATCTTCATTAGAAATAGTCAGTGTATCGTCTAATGATTGCTTTGCATCTAGCATCACCATGGCGGTCATTAATTTAGTAATTGATGCTATTGGCGTTGGCGCATTGGTGTTTTTTGCATAGATGACTTCACCTGTATTCTGATTAATAATCAATGCTTTAGAGGATGAAAGTTCTAACATTCCGCTTGCATCAAAGCGGTCAGCTGCCAAATATTGTGCTTGCGTAAAAGTAGGCGCTTTGCGCGCACTACGTGATTTATAAGTCACTTTTTTAATACGCGCGCGTGATGAAACGCGAGATTTGCTAACGCCGCTTTTTTGGCTAGTATGAATACGTTTTTGCGATTTCTTTTGTACAGCCAAAGATTCTATTGGTGTCGCCACCAAAGAAAATGCCACATAAAATAGCATTAACTTTTTGAGTAATTTAATCATGTTACAACCTTTAATTCAACACCGTTTAAACAAATAATATATAAAAAATGTTTATTTGTCATTAGCTTAGCGTAGATTTGTAAAATAAATATTAACATATTTTGTGTTTAGGCTTTTTTGACACAGATGCTAAAAATTTCAAATGAAACTTCAGCATTAAAGTAAGTGACAAATGCAGACGATATGAGAAAATAACTACACTTAATCAAACCTAATATTATATAAAATAATGAAATTTCCTGATACCTATCATTACACCACTGACCATTTATGGGTTAGCCAATCCGCTACAGGCGAGTGGCTTGCTGGCATTACCGATTATGCGCAAGATTTGTTGGGTGATATTGTGTTTATTCAACCCCCCAATATTGGCGATTCTATACAAAATGGTGTTGCTTGCGGTGTTGTAGAATCGGTTAAAACTGGCTCAGACTTACATGCGCCGATGAATGGTGTTGTCACTGAAATCAATGATGCATTACTCAATGCACCAGAAGACATCAATGAAAAACCTTACTCTGCTTGGATATTTAAATTTAAACCGTTAGATGATTCAGAAATTGGCCATTTTTTAACTGCGACTGCTTATGCAGATTTAATTAAACAGTAAAGTCAAGGTAATACAAACTTTACTTTCAATAATAATTGTTGTAATTCTTCGGTTAATTGAAGCCTTAAATCTTGCTCAAGTGCTGGTAATGCGCTTGCTAAAATCTGCTGAATATTGTCGCGCAACACCTCTTGTACAGCAGGTAAATCTGCGTTCACTGCAGTCAAAAAGCTCTCTTTCAAAGTCAAACTTTGCAGATTCATTTCTTCTATAAACTTGGCTTTAACTTCACCAACTGCTGCCGTATAAATATCAGGTACTGCTGCATTTAAATCGTTGCGCACTTGCGCTATGGCTTCATCATGTATGGTCTGCATCTGTTGCTGTAATGCTTGGTTTGCTTGCTGCGATATCTCTTGGTAAAAATTAGTCAGCGCATCGTTGGCTTGCGTTTGCTGTTGTTGCAGAGATGCACTCTGAAAAGCTTGCATCTCTTGCGTCAATTCACTTGCAACACGCTCTGTTGTTTCTGTTTTGAGTGCTTCTACATATGTACTGATTTCAGCCGTTGCCGCATGAGTGGATGACTGCATCACATCTGATAGCAATCGATCCACTTTAGTTACTGCGCTTGTTTGTAATACAGCTATTTTTTCTTGCAGACTAGCATGCACCAAATCTGCACTGGCTTGATACATACGTGGCAATTCGGTTTTAAGGTCAGCTTTTGTTTTATCAACGAAATCGCTCACACTGGTTTCAATGGTCAGCTTGGTCTGACCTATCTCATCTTGCAGCTCGTGAACTAAATCTTTTTTTAGCGTATCGCGCAAACTATCTAATACTGCTTGCGTGATTTCTGCTTCTAGCCTTGGCCTAACATGAGCCGTAACACGCGAAATAAACTCTGGTGTAATACCCAAAGTTGGATCTGCTTGCTTATTTGCTTGTGGTTCAGCCTTATTTTTTGGCTGATACACCTCTGTTAGCACTGGAATTTTGCTGTCTAATGATGAATTATCGGTCAAAGTAATCTCTATTCCGCGCTTACCGCTGTTAATGTTGATTCAGTTTGTTTGGCGTAATCAATATGCCGAATTTCATAGCCTCTATCGCGATAAAACTTATAGCGAAGACGCCCATTTTGCTTATCAGATTCATCATTGCCGACCATCTCGACCAAATGCGTAAAGCGACTAAAAAATTGCGGCTCTTGCGCCGTTAAGTTAATCAGCAATTCATCTTGAATAACAGTATCAACCTGCCCTGCTATATTATTTTTGCAAGCGATAATAATAGGGGTTTTTGCCGCATGCGTATGGTTAGCCATCACATTTGGCAAAAAGCTGGTTGCCTGCTGTTGCCATAAGCCATCAGAGACCTGAGCGGCACTGTTGATATCTTCAGTGAATACAGTGATTTGTCTGCGCTTTAGCAAGGCTTTTTCGACCAGAGTTGCCAGTAGGTCTGGTTTGTTTGCAACGTTAGAATAAAACTCAATTCTGGTCATGCCAAATCTTTTAGGCCTTCATTTTAAGCGGCGCGTTGGATCAAAAATGTGGTCAGCAATGGCACGGGGCGGCCTGTACCGCCTTTTTCTTTGCCGCTTTTCCATGCAGTACCAGCAATATCCAAATGCGCCCAATCATACTTTTTAGCGAAGCGAGATAAAAAGCAAGCAGCAGTGATGCTACCACCAGCGCGGCCGCCAATATTCGCCATATCAGCAAAGTTGCTGTCTAGCTGGCTTTGAAACTCTTCCCACAACGGCATATGCCAAGCTCTATCGTGCGCAGCTTCACCAGCTTCTAGCAATTCTTTGGCAAGCGCATCTTTGTTACTGAATATAGCGCTCGGATGATGGCCCAACGCAATCACGCAAGCACCTGTTAACGTGGCAATATCGACCACCGCGCTTGGCTCAAAACGCTCTGCATAGGTCAGCGCATCACATAAAATCAAGCGCCCCTCTGCATCGGTATTCAGTACTTCAATCGTTAAACCTGCCATTGAAGTCAGAATATCACCTGGTTTGATGGCACCTGCATCTGGCATATTTTCACAAGTTGGAATCACGGCCACCACATTGATGGCTAAATCCATCTCACCAATCGCTTTAAATGTGCCTAGTACACTCGCTGCACCGCACATATCGTATTTCATTTCATCCATATCACCACCTGGTTTCAATGAAATACCGCCAGTATCAAAGGTAATCCCTTTACCCACCAGCACTACTGGTTTTTGCGATTTTTTACCTTTTAAGTGCTGCAAAACGATTAAGCGTGGCGGCTCTACGCTGCCCTGTGCAACGCCTAAAAACGAACCCATGCCCAACTTCTCAATTTCAGCGCGCTCTAGCACCTCAACCTTAAAGCCATATTGCTTGGCCATTAGCTTAGCCTGCTCGCCCAAATAGCTAGGCGTACAAATATTTGGTGGCAGATTACCTAAATCTTTTGCAACCGTGACGCCAGCCGCAATAGCTGCGCCTTGTTTAATGGCAGATTCAGCGGCAACGTTATCCGCTTTATCCACATAAATCGTCACTTTAGTCAAAGTGATTGGGTCTGCTTTCTTGGCTTTAATCGCATTGACTTGGTAAGTCGCGTCCAAGACAACTTCTACCAATTGCGCCACTTTTGCATGCGTATCCGATTTCTTAATCGCGATTTCAGCTAAAAATAGGCTGGCATGCGCCACGCCTTTTGGCAGCGCTTTAACAGCGGCACGTACCGCTTGGCGATATTGCTTTTCAGTAAATTCATCTTGCTTACCTAAACCGACCAAAAGCACGCGACTGGCATCAACACCGCTTAGATGGTGCAACACAAGGCATGCATTCAGCTTGCCTTCAAAATCCCCATTTTTTAAAACGGTGGAAATGGCTTTATCTGAAGCTTTATCCAGCTCTTTTGCCGCGTCGCTTAATTTATTGCCTTCAAATACACCTACGATGGCGCAATCTGAGCGTTGTTTTTCAGGATTTCCGTTTTTTATGCTAAATTCCATTGCTAGTCCTTTTAGATTTAAAGCTATTTACTAAAGCTTTCATTTTATTTAATTCGTTTTAACCAATTATCCAGCGTTTTTGGGCGAAATCAAAGCCCAAATTGGAACAATATTAAATTGCGTATATTCAAAAAATCATTATTGCATGAGTTGATTAGCACCGCTGGTGCGCTGTTTTTAATACTGATGGGTATTGTCGTTGCGCAGCGCGCGGGTAATCTGATTCGATTAGCGTCCAAGGGAATCTTGCCAAATGACGCCATCACTACTTTGTTAGGCTTTAACATGGTTAAGTTCCTGCCCATGATTTTATCGCTGACCATATTCCTTAGTGTGCTGCTCACATTGACGCGCTGGCATCGTGATTCCGAAATGGCGGTCTGGTTTAGCTCTGGCTTAAGCATCAGCAAATGGATACGCCCCATCTTAAACTTTGCCATTCCCGTTGTGATTGTGGTTTCTGTACTGAGCTTTTTAGTGATGCCGTGGGCCACACAAAAAGTAGAAGATTATCGCGTGCAGCTTAAAAGCCGCGATGAGCTGGCATCCATTACCCCTGGCGTATTTAAAGAATCCAATGGCGGTGAGCGTATCTATTTTGTAGAAAGCTTCGACGAGCTTGGTAATGTCGTTAAAAACATTTTTGTGCAATCGACCCAACATCAAAAAACAGGCGTGATTGTGGCCTCTGAAGGTGGCCGAGAAAAAGCCAAAAATGGTGATAATTTTATCGTGCTGGAAAAAGGGCGGCGCTATGAAGGTAAACCAGATACGGCTGAAGTTTCTACAACGGAATTTGAACGCTATGCCATCCGCATAGAAACCAAAGAAGTAGCGCGCGAACCCAACAGCACCAATGCAACCTCTACTCAAGAGTTATTGGGCAGCCAATCGCCTGCCGACGCTGCAGAGTTGCAATGGCGCTTAGCGATTCCAATCTCGGCGCTGATATTGGTTTTATTGGCCGTACCACTTAGCTTTGTAGATCCTCGTGCTGGTCGCTCACTTAACTTAATGTTTGCACTGTTAATCTATATCATCTACAACAATATGCTCAGCATTTTTCAGGCATGGGTAACGCAGGGGCGCCTAAGCACCATGATTGGCTTATGGCCAGTACATCTGTTTTTCTTAATATTGGCGGTCTATATGTATTATCGCCGCACCTATTTATTACCGATTATGCCTGTGTTTTTATCCACGCTTTGGTCTGGCAAACGCTTTAAAAGTAGGCAATTAAGCCCATGAATATTTTCAATCGTTATTTTTGGCAAGAAACCTGCATTAATATTTTAATGATTATGCTGGGTTTGTTAGCCTTATTTTCCTTCTTCGATTTGATTCAAGAGCTGGATACGCTTGGCCGCGGTGATTACGGGATTAGCACCATGCTCATGTTTGTTGCGTTAAGTATCCCAGGCCATATTTACGAAGTAGTTCCAGTAGCCGTTTTAGTGGGCATGATGTATAGCCTTGGTACGCTGGCGCGTAATTCTGAGCTAGTAGTCATGCGTGTAAGTGGCATTTCTGTTGTTGATATTGGCTGGATTTTGATTAAAGTCGGCTTTTTGTTCACAGTAATTACTTTTTTAGTGGGCGAGTTAATCACGCCAATCAGTGAAAAAATGGCGCAGCGCATGCGCATTAAAGCCACCGATTCAGTCGTTGCCCAAGATTTTAAAACGGGCCTCTGGGTAAAAGACGCTAAAAGCTTTGTGAATGTAGAAAACGTGCTGCCAGACGCCAGCTTATTAAATATTCATATTTACGAATTTGATGAAAACTTTAGATTACGCAGCATTAGTAACGCCAAAAGTGGCGCTTTTGAAGATGAGCGTTGGCGCTTATCCAAGGTTACACAAACCAAATTTAACAACGCTAAAGTGATTCAGCAGAGCAATATTCAGACACAGTTCTTTAACGAAGCCAATTGGAAATCGTTGATTCGGCCAGAATTGCTTAACGTGTTACTAGTGGCCCCTGAAAAAATGTCTGCATGGAATCTTTATTCGTTTATCAACCACTTAAGCGCCAATAAACAAAAAACTACGCGTTACGAAGTGGCGCTATGGGCAAAAATGATTTACCCGCTGGCTTGCATGGTGATGGTGATTTTGGCTTTGCCGTTTGGGTTTTTGCAACAACGCTCGGATGGCACTAGCGCGAAAATTTTTATCGGCATATTGCTAGGGGTTGTCTATCAAATTATGAATCGGGTGTTTATTCATTTAGGCGTGCTCAATGATTGGCCGCCGTTAATGAGCGCGATTATTCCAACTATTTTATTCTTGCTTGCTGGGTTAAGTATGCTGTTTTTGGTGGAACGGCGCTAGCTACTTAACCGTTTTTTTAGTATGAATAAAATGTGACTTAAGTATTCTATCGTGTAGATACAATCGGTTTTTATCCACTAAAGCCCATAAAAACCCCAGCCCGAAAATACAGGCAGATGCGCTAGCCAACACATAACGAAGCATCGCTTGCTGGGTGCTCAATATAGTGCCAGTTTCATTTACCAGTTGCATGCGCCAAGTTTGGGTTGCCAGTGTTTGCCCACTTTTATTCCAACACCATACAAAATAAGCACCTGTCACTAGCCATAGTGAAGTCTGCAAAAGAAAACGCTTATACGATTGCGTGGCATCTCCAAATAAAACCACAAATATCCATGCACAGATAAACCACAGCGCAATCAATAATAGTAACTCATAAACGCAGGCGGCTAGCAATCTGAAATAGCCAATCTTATCGTGCGCATCGACTGTGCTTGTCGGTTTTTCGGTCATTTTATTCGGTTAACTTTTAAAATATTGGCAAGAAAAAAGCCCGCAATTTAATGTTAGCGGGCTTTGCATCAAAATTGTTGCAATCAATCTATTCTAAATCAGACGCGTAATCTAGCTCTGGCGATTCTTTACGTAATTTTTCGCGTTCTACTTCTGATAGCTTTTGGTAATCTGCCCATTTCTTACGTACTTCATCCTTTTTATCAGCACTCAAAGCGTCAAACTGTTGATAACGTTTGCGCGCATTTTCGCGTTCATATGGTGTCATACGACTCCAACTATTTAATCTTTTTTGTACGCGCTGTTGTTTTTGCGCATCCATTTTTGGATAATCTGCTGCAATATCCAACATTTTTTCGCGTTGCCATGGGCGTAAAGTATCCCATTCAGACCCCAGAGGCGCTAACACTTTACGCTGATCCTCAGACAATTCAGACCAATTTTTAACTTGAGCACTGCTGCTGCCGCTGCCACCTGTAAGAGATGATTTAATGCTGCCGATATCACCCATTGCTACATGAGCAGGCTCGGCGAGATGCAAATTTTCTTGTGCGTACAAGTTACTAACTGCTATTAATAACAATAATAATATTTTATTCATGTCACTTTTTATTTCTGTTTATATTTAATTCTGTATTTTTTTGTAACCAACAACAGTCAACAATAAATATTAAAGCATGAATCATCAAAACCTTAAAGTTTCGCTTGGGTACTATTTAAGCGCGGCTCAAAGCCTATATCCACAAAAGCCTCTGGCGGCAATTCTGCGCCCAATAAAAACGCGTCGCCGTGCTCAGATTGTTGATTCAGTGTTTGCATCAAAACAAATCCAGCGATAATTGCGCCAATGAGCAGACCAGTTGAAGCAAGGCGATGATGCTCAGCCCAAGAAAACAAATGGCTAATAGTGCCATCTCGATTGACTGCAACACCTGTTTGATATTGCGCATGTGCTTTTACTGCAAGCTCTCTGCTGTTTTCAAGCTGCTTTAATGTGCGCATGCTTAAATAATTAGAATGTGTATTCAGCAAGCTAGCAATTTGCTTGGCATGCATTTCGTTAAGTACATTATCTTGTTGCTTATTAGTATCTAGATTTAAAGGGTTCATTGCCATTACTTTACTCCTAAATGTGCTATTGCGCGTGCGCCAAGGCCTTGCTTTTCTAACAAGGCGGCAAGGGTATGTACTGCACGAGAACAATGTGTTTTAACACTGCCTTGCGAACAGCCCATCACTTGCGCGGTTTCTGCAACGTCCATATCTTCCCAGTAACGTAATATAAAGGCTTCACGTTGACGTGCAGGTAGTTTTTCAATTGCTTTTTCGATGATTTTCATGGTCTGACTTTGTTCAAGCTGCACCATTGGATTTTCAGACTCATCTTCTACATCAATGGTATCAAGCGGATCATGGTCCTCTTCACCATCTTGGCCTGCGCCAAACGACGAAAGCAAGGTTGTCCACATATTGCGGACTTTTTGTCTGCGCCAAAAATCGCGCATGGTATTTTGCAAAATACGTTGAAACAACATGGGATATTCTGTAACAGGTTTATCGGCGTATTTTTCAGCCAGCTTTAACATAGAATCTTGCACAATATCCAGCGCCGCATGCTCATCGCGCACAGCATAAACCGTTTGCTTAAAAGCACGGCGCTCTACATCGCGCAAAAAATCCGATAATTCTTGAGAACTTGCCATGAAATTTTTATTTAATCCTTGGCGCTAGTATAACAGTTTTAACTTTTTCGCCGATTGAGGTTTTGAACATGAGCAAGCTTGGCAAGTTTCTATATGCCGCAGTTTTTAGTTACAATTGTTGCTGTTTAATACTTTTAGGTATGAAAGAAATATATGACGCGTATTTTGTTGCTAATTGCTTTAGTTTGGTTGTTATATGTGGTGATTAAACGCGCGTTTCTAACACCAAATTCTGACAATACTCATCAGCAAAACCCCAAAGTAGAAGAAAAAATTGTGCAATGTGCTGCATGCGGCATGCATGTACCCGAATCTGAAAGCATGCTCATTGAAAGTAAAATCATTTGCAACAATCCCGATTGTCGTCAAAGCCTTAATTAGTCATGGCAATTGATTTAACACCCAATATTGACGTCACGCTTACCGCTGCGCGCTGGCGTAGCTTAAAGCTTTATAACGGTTATCGCTTACTGATCGCTTTACTATTTTTAGCGACTCAAAATGCGTTTCGTGATGGCGACTTTTTGCAAAATTCCGAAGTCCCTTTATTTTCTGCGTTGGTATTAGGCTATTTTATTTTCAGCTGTATATCGGCTATTCTCACTTGGCTAGAAAAACCCAATATTGACTTTAACTTACCTGCACAAATCATCATTGATATTGTGTTTATTTTGCTGTTTATGCATGCACAGCAAAACGGTGTAACAGGAATTGGCTTATTGCTCATTATTACGATTGCCAGCGCCAGCTTAATTAGTGAGGGTCGATTAGCCTTATTTTATGCGGCACTAGCCACAATTGGTATTTTGCTAGAACAGTCTTATCAATTAGTTTCAGCTTCCAAACCCATGGAAAATTACTCTGGCGCGGTCATGTTAAGCTTAAGCTGCTTTGCAACCGCTTGGCTTGCATACAGCTTAGCCAAGCGTGTGCAGCAAAGTGAGTTATTAGCCTCTGAACGCGGTTTGGATGTGAAAAATATGGCGCAGATTAATGCGTTAATTACCCATGAAATGCAAGACGGCGTATTAGTAGTAGATCAAAACCTGCAAATTAAACATCACAATACTCAAGCTAAACGCTTGTTAGGTTTTGATATTGAAGATAATGAGCAAGGCAATTGGCAAGAAAAATCGCTACAAATTATCTCACCAGAAATCAGCGGCATGATTCGGCATTGGATGCATGAACAAGCCACATTAGCCGAATCTGGTCCTGCCAATATTTTAAAACTGAATACATCATCACATGAACTCAGGCTTAGGCTGCTACCAGTTGCCGAAAATCGCCATCAAGGTGCCGTGATTTTTATTGAAGACTGGTCGCAAATGCAAACGCAGGCGCACCAAGTTAAGCTGGCTGCGCTAGGTCGTTTAACCGCTAATATTGCGCATGAAATTCGCAATCCACTCAGCGCGATTAGCCACGCCAATCAATTGCTTCAAGAGGAAGAAGACAGCAGCCCTGCTAACAAACGCATGTTACAAATTATTGCCGATAACGTACAACGTCTTGATCAGATTATTAAAGATGTATTAGAGCTGAATCGTCGCGACCGCACCAATCAAGAAATGATACATCTTGAACATTTTATTACCGATTTTTATACACAATTTTGTGCAGTTGAGAAAATTCCTGCGCATTGTTTTAAACTATCACTACACAATACAGATACGGTGATTGCGTTCGATAGGCGGCACTTAAACCAAATTTTATGGAATTTGTGTAAAAATGGTTGGCGTCACTCTAAAAATAGTGAAAATAGCCTTGAGTTAACGGTTTCAAACGCTGTAAAAATGCAAGATGTGCAGATTGAGATTAGCGATGATGGTGAGGGCATACCAGAAAATGTGCGCAACCATTTATTTGAGCCTTTTTTTACCACAGAAAAGTCTGGCACTGGCTTAGGACTCTATATCGCGCGCGAACTGGCTGATGCGAATGGTGCTAAGTTACAACTTAAACCATCCGCTCAATCAAGCAGCGCTGGGTCGCAATTTATCATTTATATCAAAAAGGCTTAAATGTAATGGCGCAATTTAATTGCTTAGTGGTAGATGATGAAACCGACATTCGCGAATTGGTGGTATTAACACTTGAACGCATGGATATTCGCGCAGACAGTGCCAGCAGCGTAACCGAAGCCAAACAACTGCTATCCAGCCAGACTTATAATTTATGCTTAACAGATATGCGCCTTCCTGATGGGCTTGGTCTTGAATTGGTGCAATATATTGCGGCTAACTATACTGGGCTGCCAGTTGCGGTGATTACTGCTTACGGCAGTGCAGAAAATGCGGTTTCTGCTTTAAAAGCAGGGGCGTTTGACTATTTAACCAAGCCCATTTCACTCAAACAATTACGCCCATTAGTAGAATCAGCGCTTAAATTATCTAGCTCTGACGCCAAACAAACTAGCAATACAGTGGATTTAATCGGCAAATCACCCGCCATGGATTATGTGCGCACCATGATTGAAAAATTAGCGCGCAGCCAAGCGCCTGTTTACATTAGCGGTGAATCGGGAAGCGGTAAAGAATTAGCCGCACGCTTAATTCACAGCAACAGCTCGCGTCGCGATAAAACCTTTGTGGCGGTTAACTGTGGCGCCATACCCGAAAACTTAATGGAAAGTGAATTTTTTGGCTACAAAAAAGGGGCTTTTACAGGTGCCGCGCAAGATACTTCCGGTTTATTTCAAGCAGCAAATGGCGGCACTTTATTTTTAGACGAAGTGGCAGATTTGCCCTTAGCCATGCAAGTCAAATTACTGCGTGCGATTCAAGAGAAAAAAGTACGTACCGTAGGCGGCACTGCGGAGGAAAGTGTGGATGTGCGCATTATCAGCGCCACCCACAAAAACTTAAGCGATATGATGAGTAATGGCTTATTTAGGCAAGATTTGTATTATCGATTAAATGTGATTCAGCTCAAAATGCCTGCCTTGCGTGATAGGCCAGAAGATATTCCAGAGTTAACACATAAATTACTGCAAAAATTATGTGCCTCACAATCAATTGAATTGCCAATATTAGAAGAAAGTGCGGCTAAATTAATCGGCAAATTACATTTTGACGGCAATGTGCGTGAGTTGGAAAATATGCTGGAACGCGCGCTAGCATTGTGTGATGGTCAAAAAATCTGCACTGATGATTTGCTGATGGATCAAGAATTTAAATACCGTGCTGAAGATAAAATCACGTTTGACCCCAGCAAAACACTTGAAGTTGGCTTGTCTGAATATTTAGAAGACATTGAAAAGCGCGCGATTTTAAAAGCACTAGCCAAAGCCAATAACAATAAAACTGCTGCTGCTAAATTATTGGGCGTGAGCTTTAGAACGCTAAGATATCGATTAGCCAAGCTAGGCTTGGCTAAAGATGATGATACGGATATGTCGGATGAAAGTTTGTACGACTAATTAACCATGTACGATAATTAACCATGTACGATAATTAACTAAGCGCAATAAACAAATAAGTAACATACATCGCGCCATTCACCAACAAATGCCAAACCCGTATACCGCCTTTCGCCATTAAATAGCGCATCCAAACTGCCGCTAGCAATGTAATCACAAGTCCCCAAACCACTTCTGGACGCGGTTCCCACGGTGTCAGAGAGATACCAATCGCAGGCAATAAAGTGCCTTGAAACACCATCGCACCTGTGATATTGCCAAATGCCAGCGTGTCTTTACCTTTACGAATCCACAAAATACTGTTCACTTTTTCGGGTAATTCAGTCGCGATTGGAATAATCAGTAGTGATAACATCAATGCTGAAATGCCCAAAATATGTGAGGCTTCTTCCACGCCATTAATAAAGCCTTTTGCGCCTGCAATTAATAGCAACAAACCTAAAACAATCTGTAATGTAATGGTGTAAGTGTTGGTTGGGATGCCTAATTTGCTCAAAAACATAGGGCTTTCCGCTTCTGTCGCATGGCCTTCTTCAACCAAATTTTTAGAAGCGCTCAGTGTAATCCACACATAAACCACATAAATCAGCACCATCAGCAAGCCCAGCATATGGCGCACAATAATGTTGTCGTGTGGGACATACAAAGCGCCAGCAGCCACAATAAACGCAAAAATAAAAAAGTTTAAATCGCGCGTTAAGCCTGTGCGCTCTGGGCGCAAATGGCCATTGGTACCACGGCGTTTCCATACTGAAATAGCCATTAAGCTAATAGATAGTGTTGCTAACATAAGCGGCGCACCCAAAATCGCACCTACACCAATTTCATGATTGGTAGCCATACTGGCAGTGCCTGCAAAAATCGCTAAAAGCGGCACCATGGTCTCTGGCAAAGCGGTACCAACAGCGGCAAATAATGAGCCTGTAACGCCTTCTGAAATGCCCAGTTTTTCGCCTAAATGTTCAAGCGCATTGGTAAATACTTCGGCCGCAATTAAAATAACAATCAGCATTACAAATAACTGTAAGAAAACCATGCTTAAACATCTCTAAAAATTAGGTAAGATGTTATTTTATCGGATTAATCGTGGTTTTGACTAAATAATTCATCATGCTGCAAATCAACTCACAAGGATTTATTACCAGTGCCAAACAAGTGTGCTCACCCAATTTTGATGCGCGACCTTGCCTAGACACAGCAGCGCCAGAAGTTAGTATGATTGTGATACACAACATTAGCCTGCCGCCCAATCAATACGGCGGCAATGGCATTATTGAATTATTTACCAACACGCTGAATCCTGATGAGCACCCTTACTACGCTGAGATTTACACGCGCAAAGTGTCATCACACTTTTTAATCAGGCGCGATGGTGAATTGCTGCAGTTTGTATCTTGCTTGCAGCGCGCTTGGCATGCTGGCGTATCAAATTGGTTGGGGCGTGAACGTTGTAACGATTTTTCTGTCGGAATTGAGCTGGAAGGCAGTGATTTTGAGGCGTTTGAATTGGCGCAATACAAGTCGCTGCAACTATTAATTAATATTTTAAAACAGACTTATCCCATTCAAACTATTGTTGGTCACTCTGAAATTGCGCCTGGGCGCAAAACAGATCCTGGCCCTTATTTTGATTGGTCTATCATTAAACAAGAATCTTAAAAATCGCGAATCTTATGCAAACAAAAAAATTAGCCGCCAACCATCATTTTATTCGTATTTTTTTCGCCGCTTTAATTGGGTTAAGTATTAGCGCTTGCAGCAAGGATGAAGCTGCAGATGCAAAGTCTGATGCCAGCAATCTTAAAACAACGCAAATTAGCGTTGTTAAAGTAGACACTAAAAATTTATCTTTATATGAAGAATCGGTTGGTACCCTAGAGGGCGTGATAGACCCAACCATTGCCGCCGAAATTTCTGCACGGGTTTTAAAAGTATTGGTACACCCTGGTCAAAGCGTCAAAAAAGGCCAAACACTGGCTTTGTTAGATGGCAGTGATTTTGGCTATCAACGACAAGAATCATTATCAGAAGTAGCGCGCATTGAAGCGCTATTAGCGAATCAAGCAAAAATTGTAGAGCGCAATCGCGCCTTGGTTGAAAAAAACTTTATTTCTAAAAATGCATTAGATGATGCCAGCACCCAGCAAGATGCATTGAAGCAGCAGTTGGCGGGTGCTAAAAGTCGCATTGCCACCATTAATCATAATGGCTCAAAAGACCGTGTGGTTTCTCCCACCGATGGTGTCGTTGAAAAACAATTAGTGGCAACAGGCGATTATGTGCGTATCGGTGACCCTATTTTGCAAATCATCAGCAAAAAATTGTTGCGCGCGCATTTGCCTTTTCCTGAGCATATTGCTGCAAAATTAAAACCTGGTTTAACCGTGATTTTGACTACGCCAACATCAACCAAAGAAGTGCGCTCAGTGATTAACGAGTTGAAACCGCTGATTGTAGCCAATAGCCGCAGTATTGATGTGATTGCAGACATACGCGATGAAGCAGATTGGCAGCCAGGTGCCAGTGTCAATGGTCGTGTGATTTTGGGCGACAGACCTAGTGCAATTGTGGTGCCAGAGCAAAGTATTGTGCTGCGCCCAGCAGGCGAAGTGGTATACGAAGTAGTGAATGACGAAGCTGTGCAGCGTGTAGTTAAAACAGGTTTACAGCAAAATGGCGGTATTGAGATTTTAGAGGGCTTAAGCGGCAACGAAACGATTGCTGTTGATGGCGCCGCATTTTTAACCGACAAAGCCAAAGTCAGCATTATTCAATAAACTTTAGGCACAAAAAAGTGGTTAAGTTATTCGCCCCACGCATGCCAATAGAACAATGAAAGCACAACTTTTTAAATGACATTACCTGAACTCTCGATTAAACGCCATGTGCTGGCTTGGATGCTTTCTGGCGTGTTGGTATTGTTCGGCATTATTTCGTATCAGCGTATTGCGATTGACCGTTTTCCGCTGATTGAATTTCCCATCATTACTGTCACCACCACCCTTAAAGGTGCTAATCCAGACATTATGGATACGTCAGTCACCAGTGTGATTGAATCGGCACTTAATACGACTGGCGGCATAGAACACATTCAATCCAGCTCGTCACCTGGCGCATCAATTATTGTCATTACGTTTAAGTTAGAAAAAGACATTAATGTGGCTTACAACGAAGTACAAGCTAAGCTGAATCAAGTGATTCGCCGTCTGCCAACCGATATTGACCCGCCTATTTTACAAAAAGCCGAAACCAATGCAGAACCTGTTTTATGGCTGGCATTAAGCGGTGATAGAACCATTCAACAATTAAACGTTTACGCCTTAAATACATTAAAAAAACAGCTAGAAACCATTGATGGCGTGGGTGAAGTGCAGTTGGGCGGGCGGCGCGACCGCAATATTCGCGTGTTGTTAAAACCAGACCGCATGAACGCTTACAACGTGACCACCACCGATATTGTGAATGCGTTTAGTCGCGAACATATTCAAGTGCCAGGTGGCTTTTTGGTAAGCCAAAGCGCAGAGCGTTTGTTAAAGCTAGATTTAGAATTTCACCGCCTGCCCGATTTGGCTGAGATGGTGGTGATGCAGCGTGATGGCGTTTCGGTTAAGTTAAATCAAGTAGCCAGTGTAGAAGATGGCTTGACCGATTTTAGGCAATTGGCGCGCTTTAATGCCAAACCAACCGTGGGTTTAGGCATTATCAAAGTGCCCAACTCCAATACGGTGGATATTATTGACGAGGTAGAACGCCGCTTAGATAAAGAAATTCGCCCTAATTTGCCGCCAGGTATGAATGTGGAAGTATCGGCTAACGAAGCGCCATTTATTAGGGAAATGGTCAAAGCGCTACAAGAACATTTGCTCGAAGGTACCTTATTTGCCGCGCTAATTGTGCTGATTTTTATGCGCTCGCTTAGCTCTACACTGATGATTTGTTTAGAGATTCCTGTTTCATTATTGGGCGCGATTGCGGTGATGTATTTTGCGGGCTACACCTTTAATAGCATGACGCTACTTGCGTTGCTCTTGCTGGTAGGTGTGGTGGTAGATGATGCCATTGTGGTACGCGAAAGTATTATGCGGCATTTATCGGGTGAGCTTGGCACTGGTCTTAAAGATGTAGATACCACTAATCCCAAAGCAGTCATGGCTTTTCGCCAGCAAGCCACTATCAATGGCAGCCGCGAAATCGTCTTTGCTGTGTTGGCCTCATCGCTCTCTTTAGTGTGTATTTTTGCGCCTGTGATTTTTATGGAAGGCATTATTGGCAAATTTTTTGAAGCATTTGCGGTAGTGGTTACCGTGGGCGTAGTGGTTTCATTATTTGTTTCGCTCACGCTCACACCTATGTTGTGCTCACGCTACCTTTCTAGCAATACAGAGCATGGCAAGCTTTATCATTCATTAGATGGTTTTTTTGCAGGCTTAGATAACACTTATGCCAAGCTATTAAGTTTGTCACTTAAACATCGGTGGAAAGTGATTTTGCTGACTATTTTAGTGGTGGCCTCTAGCGCTTTCTTTTTTAGCGCGGTCACCAAAGAATTTGTACCCGAAGCTGATGAGAGTAAATTTAATATCAGCTTTAAAACGCCATTAGGCTCAAGTTTGGAATATACCAATACAAGACTAGACTTAATCGAAAAAGTGATGCTAAAACACACAGACGATGTTGCCAGCTTTTTCTCTGTGATTGGCGCAGGCTCACAAGGGCAAGTGAATGCTGGCCGTATGAGTGTGCGTTTAAAAGATAGGCATGAGCGCGCTAACTCGCAAAAAGAGTTGATTGCGACGCTTAAAAAAGAACTGGGCGAAATCCCTGGTGTGCAGGCTTTTCCTGTACCTGCCAGCATGGTGCGCGGTCAGCGCTCAGAGAAATTACAATTTAATATCACTGGCCCCAGCATTGAAAACGTCAGCAAATATGCAAAAGCCATTCAACAAAAAATCACTGGTATTGATGGTTTTGGCAAAGTGGATTTAGATTTACAGCTGGATTTACCACAACTGAATATGCAAATTGATAGAGACCGCGCAGCAGGCTTTGGTATTACTGCGGCCGATATTGCCAATGCAGTCAGCGTGTATGCAGGCGGCATTAATGTCGCTAAATTTAACGATGAAGAAGGTGACGGCCAACGTTACGATATTCGCCTAAAAGCCGAAGATGGCAATTTCAATCAAATAACCGATTTAAGTAAGATTTATTTACGCGCCAATAATGGCGATTTGGTGCGATTAGATAGCGTGGCGCAATTTAAACAAACTTTGGGCGCAGCGGTGATTGGTCGCTACGATTTGCAATACGCGGCCAATTTATACGCCAGCCCATCTATTCCTTTAGGCGAAGCCGTGACAGCGGTAGAAGCGGCGGCTAAAGAGATATTACCAGCTGAGTATAAATACAAATTA
This sequence comes from Methylotenera sp., assembly GCA_021732365.1. GTDB lineage: Bacteria > Pseudomonadota > Gammaproteobacteria > Burkholderiales > Methylophilaceae > Methylotenera_A. The sequence goes on from JAKFVD010000016.1 coordinate 191,436, forward strand.
TCTGGCCAAGCAGAAGAGTTTGCCAAAACCTTTAAAAATGTGTCGTTTATTTTTGCCTTGGCTTTGGTATTTTTATATATGGTTTTAGCCAGTCAATTTAATTCGTTCCTGCAACCGATTATTGTCATGGTCGCGCAGCCACTGGCCATTATCGGTGGCGTATTTGGATTGTGGTTAACAGGCAATAGCTTGAATATTTTCTCAATGATTGGCTTGGTTTTACTCATTGGCTTAGTCGCCAAAAACTCAATTCTGCTTGTCGATTTAACCAATCAGTTACGCGACGAAGGCCAATCCATCAATCAAGCGCTATTGAACGCCTGCCCTATCCGCATGCGGCCAGTATTAATGACATCGCTGACCATTATACTGGCACTGTTGCCAGCCGCTTTAGGCCTGGGCGCTGGCTCTGAAACCAACGGCCCATTATCGGTTGCCGTTATTGGTGGCATGCTTTCATCTACCTTGCTAACCTTGGTTGTAGTGCCTGCGGTGTATTCATTGGCGATGGGCGGGGTGGAAAAGTTTGAGCATAGAAAAAATCCTAAGCCTAATATTATACAAACTTAAGACTAACGCTTAATAATTTTAACTAAATATTCCAGCGTTAAACCTGTCACTTTAGGTTGCCATAATTTACTGTTTTCAGGGAAGTTTTTAAACTCGCCACTACGCGCATAGCCTAAGCGTTCATAAAAAGCGATTAGCTCTTCGCGCAATGTAATTACTGCCATATGAAAGCCGACCACGCGCCATTCTCTCATTGTCATGGCTTCTGCGGCTTGAATCATGGTAGTGCCGTGGCCTTTACTTTGCAGGGTGGGTTTAACAGCAATCATGCCGAGGTGGGCGATATTTCTGCCGTAGGCATCTTGCTTCTCACAGCAAATAGTGGCCACAATTTGATCGCGCAATACGCCTACCAAGATAAACGCATCATCGCGTTTGACGATGCTGGCGACTTCTTGTGTGGTAGTGCGCAAACCATCCAAAATATCGGCTTCGGTAGTCCAGCCTGCGCGGCTTGTTTCACCGCGATAAGCGGAGTTGATCAATGCGGCGATGTCTTGCGCGTCGACTAATTCGGCTTTATGAAAATGAAGCATGCTAATTCTGACTATCTATTCACTAATTTTTGTACAACTAGACTGCCAACCATATCGCCCTGCACGTTGACGGTGGTGCGTATAGTATCCAGCAGCCTATCAATCGGCAGCAAAATTGCAATCGCTTCTGCTGGCAAGCCTACACTTTGCAGCACCATCACCATAGTCACCATGCCAGCACTGGGAATACCTGGTGCGCCAACGGCAGCAATCATAGCAGTAAAAAATACGATTAATTGTTGGGTTAAGTTAAGGTCTATTCCCACTAAATTAGCAATAAATAGGGCAGCGGCGGCTTCATATAATGCTGTGCCATCCATATTCATAGTAGCGCCCAGCGGTACTACAAAACCAGCGATTTCTGGTTTTACATGCAAATGTTGCGTCGCGCAGCGCATGGTGACAGGCAGCGTAGCACTGCTAGAGCTGGTAGCAAACGCGGTAATCAGCGCCTCACGCGCGCCGCGCCAAAACCATAATGGCGTTTTACCCGTAATTAAATACAGTAGCAGCGGCAAAATCACCACACCATGCAGCAAGGTAGTGCCAACCACCACTGTCATAAATTTTGCCATGGTGCCCAACATAGCGGTATCTTGGGTGGCGACTAATTTAATTAATAAAGCCGCAATACCAAACGGCGCTAGCACCATTACCCAGCCAACAATGCGCATGGTCAGTTCTAGGCCTTCTTGCAGTAAGCCTAAAATATTTTTATATCGCTCTCCACCCATCACTAAAGCGATACCTAAAATCAGTGCGAATATCACCACTGCCAGCACATTTCCTGTTGCCAAAGCCGCAAAAGGATTCATAAATAAGCCATGCAAAAACTGCGCAAAAAATTCGGGTAAAGGTAATTGCTGTGCCTGAAAGTTTTGCATAGAGTCGGCAAACATTGCAATTTCAAGCCCTTTACCTGCTTCAAAATAGTTGCTGGCAAACAAACCCAAGGCCACAGCAATTGCCATAGTAAACGCAAAGAAAAGCAAAGTGGTGACCCAAACGCGGTGCATCTGGCTGTGTTGCCGCAGATTGGCGATGCCTACTGCAATACTGCAAAATACCAGCGGGATTAAAATCATTTTGAGCAAATCGATAAATAGCGTACCGACTAAACCCGATGCATATAAACCGCCTTTGACAAGGCTGGTTTGCGCACCTAAGCTTTGAAAACATAAGCCAACTAAAACGCCGAAAAATGCGCCCAGTAAAATTTGCGTATTTAGGCTAGGCGCTTTCATAGTTGTTTAGGCTTTATCTGCTTTGCTGGCTTTTGGTGTTGCCGTTTTTACTGTTTTAGATGGCGCTTTTTTGGCAACTACTTTTTTCTTGGCCTTTATTTCTGGCGCAACTTCAGCTTCTTCAACAATTTCTGGTGACATTTTTACCACATTATTTGTTGGATTTACTTTCTCAAATACAGCCGCAAAAAAGCCATCCGTGCCATGCAAGTGCGGCAACAATTTTAAATAATCGCCCGTATCCAGTTTAATTTGTTGATGACTTAAAACGGTGTTGGCGGGTATTAATTTAAAATCAGTATTTGCGGCTAAGAAAGCTTCGGCAATCGCTTCGTTTTCATCTTTTAATAAGCTGCAAGTCGCATAAATCAAGCGACCGCCTGTTTTGGTCAGCTTGGCGGCGCGCGCCAGAATATTGGTTTGTTTGATATTCAATTCAGCAATATCCGCCTCTTCAAAGCGCCATTTTAAATCGGGATTGCGACGCAAAGTGCCGAAACCGCTACATGGCGCATCCACTAAAACTCGGTCAAATTTAGCGTTAAGTCGTTTTAATTTAGGGTCTGTTTCAGAGCTAATCACCTGCGCGTGCAAATTAGATAAGCCTGAACGCTTAAGACGTTTGCCTAAATTAAATAGGCGTTTTTCAGAGATATCAAACGCATATAAGCGCCCTGTGTTTTTCATTAATGCGCCAATCGCCAGCGTTTTTCCACCTGCGCCTGCACAAAAATCCGCTACCATTTGGCCACGTTTTGGCGCAACCAAATACGCTAGTAATTGGCTGCCTTCGTCCTGCACTTCAATCTTGCCTGCCTCAAACAGCACATGCTTGCTAATGTTTAAGCGCGCACCCATACGGATGCCGATAGGTGAATACGGCGTCACTTCAATCACATTATCTTTAATAGTATTTTCGGCTAACATGCGCGCCAATACTTCTTCGCGTGTTCCCTTAATCGTATTCACACGTAAATCTAGCGCGGCTTGCTCAAACATACTGCGGCAAATGGTCAGCGCCTCTGCTTCGCCGTATTGCGCCACTAATTTATTCCACAACCAATCACGCACATCGGCCTGCACGGGTAGCGGAAATTCCTGTGTAGATTTAGCTTTAATCGCATGCGCCCACTCGGTTTGCTGCTCATTTAAAATCGGTTCTAATTCACGGATGCTTTTGCCTTGCACGCGCAACAGCCACGCCAAAATAAGCTTACGTGCGTCATCTGGGTCATTTGCATCGTTTGCGGTAACCGCACTTAAATAGCGCAAGCGACGCAAAACGCCATACACACTCTCTGCCACAAACGCGCGGTCTTTAGTACCAAGCTCACGATTATTGCGAAAAAAGTCGCCTAGCTTAGCATCTGCTGGGCTATTAAAATCCAACAGATTGGTGAGTAGCATGGCTGCTTGGCGCAGTAAATTTGGGGTCATATTGTTATCTTACATATCTTAAAGTTAATTGAGCGTAGGGCGTGCTGTGCTAATACGGTTTGCGACCAGCTCGTACACTCTACCGTTTTTTTCTATTTTACGAATTTTTACTGGCAAATATTGATAATCGATTGCCAGCCAAAGCTCTGTTTTTTCGTCTGTATTTTCGTTTTCGTGAACAATATGGATGGTTTTAATTTCGCCCAGCGGAATATTAATATTCTCTTCACCGCCAAAACTATAATCATAAGTTGCCAGTTTTTTGCCCGTTGCAATGCTGATTTGCATGCGCTCTAGCGGTGCTACATACATAAATTGATACATAAAGCTCAGTAAATCTTGCGTGCCATCTGTGATTTCTTCTGTTTTTGTGCCTTTGGCAGTGGTTAAGTTGACGGTTTTATTTGTCCAGTCAAATTTCGCACTATAGGTTTTATCTACTTTATCGCCGTACTGATACAGATAACTCAATGGTTGCAAACCACTCTTAGTGAGCTGACCTTCGCTGGTTTGCATTAAATCTGAGACAATTAATGCAGCCAACCCTTGCGGCTTAATTAAACTGGTTAACTGGTATTGCTGACCATCCAGTAAATTAAATACAATTTTGGCGGCGCCCTCGGGAGCGCCATCTATCTCAGTTCTGACCTCAAACTCTGTTTCCACATATTGATACGCGTTTTCGTTAATGACTAAGCCAGCATCAATTGGCTGTGGCTCGGTTTGCACTAAATCAATATTGTCTGACAGCACTGTTTCAATTGGCGGCACGGTTGAAATAGGCTCTGTTGGGCTCAACGTTTGTGCTGTTAAATCTGTTGCCTGTGGTTCTGTTGCAGGCAGTGGTTCTTGCGTCATTTCTTGCGGTAAAGACGCAGCAACTGACTCTTCTTGTGCGACTAGTTCTTCGACTGTCGGTTCTTTAACTATCTCTTTCAAAACCACTTTTGGCCTTTGTAATCGTGCCTCAATGGTATGCATTTCTTTTTTTAGGTTGGGCAGGCGCACATCAAAACCACCAACTAAATAAGCATGCAGTAAAGCAGAAACAACAATCGCTAGCGCTAGTCTTTTAGTGCTGGTGTCTTTGATGATTTCTGCAATGTTATTCCACATGTATGCTGGTTAGCGTTTGCTCAAAGTTAGCGCCATCTTCATCCGTTAACTTGTACTGCACGGGTAAATAGTGTTGATCTTCTGCCAACCATAACTGCTTTTTATCCTCACCTGCTGCTGGCGCTTTGGCAATATGCAGCGTTTTAAATTGCGCATTGGCAACACTTAATTTTAAGCCGCGACCCATCACTTTGTACTGATAATGGTTGAGTTTTTTGCCTGTGGTTAATGTCACATTAATCGCATTTACGCCGCGCGCCTTGCTAGACATAAACATAAACTGGTAGGCATAACTCAGCAGGTCTTGTGTGCCTTTTTCTAAAGCTTGTGTTCTTGTTTCGCCTTTTACCTGCATATTCAGCGTGTTTTTTGGCCAATCAAAATCATTAATCAATGATTTCTTTTTACTATCACCTTGATGCAATTCAAAATGTTTAGGTTTTAATCCATCTTTAGTTACGCTGCCGCTGCTGCTTAATTTACGCTCACCCAGCAGCGCATACACACCTACACCTTTTGTCACCGATTCAATTTTGTATTGGCTGGCATCTTGGCTAAAGGTTTCAACCACATTGGCAAACAATTTGCCATCGCGTGTGACTTCATATTCCAGCTGAATATTTTTTGGCGCTGCTTGCGCCATTGCACCATAACTGGCGAGACAGATACAAATAATCCATTTGCTAAGCTTTAACATTTATTTTCCAAATGATTGAACAAAGCTGTTTAACGCACACCGTGCAGATGCGTTGTCTGACTAAACAACAACGGTAGGCGCTTCATTGGCATTTTGCGCACGAATGCTACCGATTTCATACACCGTTTCGCCCGCCGCTTCTAGCAATTGTTTAGCCGCCGCCGCATCGCTTTTCGCCATAATCACTACCATACCAATGCCACAGTTAAAGGTTCTGTACATCTCGCTATGGGTGATATTGCCTTGCGCTTGTAACCATTTAAATAAAGGCGGTAATTCCCAACTTTTTGCGCTAATTTCAGCGGTTAAGCCAGCAGGCAACACGCGCGGAATATTCTCAGTGATGCCACCACCCGTGATATGCGCCATACCTTTTACAGGTAAGGCTTCAATTAACTTAAGCAAGGATTTCACATAAATTTTGGTTGGCGCCATCACTACATCTTTGAATTTTTGGCCACCAAAATAACCATTAGCATCGGATTCAAAATCAATACCAGAATTGCTAATTAGCTTACGAATTAATGAATAACCATTGGAATGCGCACCGCTGGAAGCCAAGCCCAGCACTACATCACCAGCCGCAATGCTCAAGCCGTTGATGATTTTTTCTTTATCTACGCAACCTACAGCAAAGCCAGCTAAATCATACTCGCCCGCTGGGTACATACCTGGCATTTCTGCCGTTTCGCCACCCACTAGCGCACAACCAGATTGTTCACAGCCTTCTGCAATGCCTTTAATCACTTGTGCCGCTGTACCTACCTCTAATTTGCCACAGGCAAAATAATCCAGGAAAAATAGCGGCTCTGCGCCCTGCACCAAAATGTCGTTCACGCTCATGGCGACTAAATCAATGCCAACTGTGTCATGTTTGTTTAGCTCAAAAGCTAATTTCAGTTTAGTACCCACACCATCCGTGCCTGATACCAGCACAGGATTTTTAAACTTTTTAGGCATTTCAAACAATGAGCCAAAACCGCCGATGCCAGCCAACACTTCTGGGCGCATCGTGCGTTTAGCGTAGGGCTTAATTTGCTCTACTAAAGCATCGCCGGCTTCCATATCAACGCCTGCGTCGCGGTAACTAATAGAGTTTGTGGGATTATTGGTATTCAAAACTGTTCTCGATTCAATTAATTGCAATGTATTTATTCAAGTTAAGTATAATTTTAACTTATCTCGCATTTTAACTCACTATTCAATTTAACCATTCAAATTAACCATGGCCAATCAACCAAAAAACAGTCGCAACAAACTGTCTGACAGCAATATTGTTGCAGATAACCGTTGGTTAATTTTAAGCGCAGTTTTTTTGCTGCTGCTGTATTTTTTGTTACCAGTGCTCACCCCGTTTCTAACGGCAGCTATTCTGGCGTACATGTGCGACCCATTGGTGGATAGATTAAGCGTAGTTGGCTATAAGAAATATCAATTTGGCCGCACAACCGCAACAGTGCTAGTGATGATGGCAATTATGGGTGTCATTACTTTGCTACTTTTAATTATTATCCCTGTTTTGCAAAAAGAATCTTTGCTCATTATTGAGCGATTACCTAACGTAATTACCAATATTCGCGCCACGGCAGAGCCTTTTCTGCAAAAGCACTTTGGCATTAGTTTGGCGATTGATAGCGCGCAAATTCAAGAAATTATCACCAAAAACTGGAAAACAGCAGGCGGCATATTAGGTGATGTGCTTAAAACGGCTGGCACTAATAGCATGGCGCTGGTTGGCGTGGTTGCGAATATATTATTATTGCCAGTGGTGCTGTTTTATTTGTTGCGCGATTGGGATGAGTTGATGAAAGGCATCGGCAATTTGATTCCGCGTCATATTGTGGGTAAAACCACTGAGCTCGCCCAAGAAATAGACCAAATGCTGGCTGAATTTTTGCGCGGGCAATTTACCGTAATGGTGATGATGAGCGTATTTTATGCAGTTGGCCTATGGTTAACAGGGCTAGATATGGCGTTGCCCATTGGTATTATTGCAGGCTTGCTGGGTTTTATACCCTACCTAGGCCCAGCAATTGGCATGGGCTTGGCATTGCTGGTGGGCGCATTACAATTCACTAATATTGGCCAGTTAATCCCAGTTTTAATGGTATTTGGCATTGGTCAGCTAGTGGAAAGTAATTTTATTACGCCTAAATTGGTGGGTGATCGTATTGGTTTGCATCCTGTTGTGGTGATTTTTGCTTTACTTGCTGGCGGACAGTTATTTGGCTTTGTTGGCGTACTACTGGCCTTGCCAGTCAGTGCAGCAATCGCCGTTGGTCTGCGCCACACTAAAGACAGCTATTTAGATAGCGACGCTTATCTTAAATAATTTGGCTAGCTTTAAATCACTTAACTAACCCGCTTAACTGCGTACTTAACCCTATTTTTCAAGCAAATATTGCATGAAGCAACTGCTATTAGATATTAAACCTGCCGCGCCACCTACCCTGCAAAATTTTGTAGTGGGTCGCAATGCAGAAGCGCTTTCAAGCCTACAAACGGCGGTTAATGGCCAAAATCCCCAGTTTATTTATCTGTGGGGCGAATCTGGCTCTGGCAAAAGTCATTTGCTGCAAGCTTGTAAGGCAATCGGCGCCAGCATAGTTGATGACGTGCATTTGCTAAATAATGATGCGCAAATTGATTTATTTAACCAATATAATCAGCGCAAAGAAGCGGGCGAATGGATGATTACCGCAGGCCTGCATGCGCCCACGCAGATGGGTTTGCGTGATGATGTTGCAACGCGCTTGGCTTGGGGCTTGGTGTATCAACTGCAACCATTAAATGATATGGAAAAAGCCACCGCACTTAAACAGCATGCTTTTGAACGCGGCATGAAACTACCTGATGAAGTGGTGGATTACTGCCTGCGCTATTTGCGCCGCGATTTACCCACACTGATGACAACGCTGGATGCGCTGGATGAATGGTCGCTGACCATGCAAAAACCGATTACGGTGCCAATGCTACGCAAGCTATTACAACTAAATTTAGATTTAAACGATTAGTATTTTTTAAGATAAACGATAATATAAACAACATGTTAAGTAACTTTAAACCCATACCATGCTACGCATAACCGAAATCAAATTACCGCTAGCAACATCCGCTGAAGAAGGCCATACCGACGCCGAAATTAGAGCGGCTGTGATTAAAAAGCTGGCGATTAATGCGGCGGATTTACTCAGCTTTAGCATTTTTAAACGCGGTACCGATGCACGAAAATCCAATGCGATATTGCTGGTGTATTCACTGGATGTGGTGATTAACGGTGAGGCGAAAGTATTAGCCAAACTTAAAAAAGACCCGCATGTAAAACCAACGCCCGATACCAATTATCAATTTGTTGCCAGCGCGCCAGCGCAACTTAAAAGTCGCCCTATTGTGATTGGTTTTGGGCCTGCTGGTATTTTTGCTGCTTTGATTTTAGCGCAAGCAGGCTACAAACCGATTGTGCTTGAGCGTGGCAAAGCGGTGAAAGAGCGCACCAAAGATACTTGGGGCTTATGGCGCAAAAGCACGCTCAACCCAGAATCAAACGTGCAATTTGGTGAGGGCGGCGCAGGTACTTTTTCAGATGGAAAATTATGGAGCCAGATTAAAGACCCCAAGCATTACGGCCGCAAAGTGTTGCAAGAGTTTGTTGCCGCTGGCGCACCACCAGAAATCCTTTACCTCAGCCATCCGCATATCGGCACTTTCCGCTTGGTGGGTATGGTTGAAACTATGCGCAATAGCATTATTGCCTTGGGTGGTGAGATTCGCTTTGGCGCGCGCGTGGATGATATTGAGATTGAAAATAACGTGATTAAAGGCGTGCTACTGGCAAATGGTGAACATATTACGGCCGATCATGTGGTGCTGGCAGTTGGTCACAGCGCACGCGATACTTTTGAAATGGTGCATCGTAAAGGTATTTTTGTAGAAGCCAAGCCGTTTTCAATCGGCTTCCGCATTGAACATCCGCAATCGCTGATTGATAAAGCGCGTTACGGCAGCAGCTATAGTGAAGATTTAATAAGCAAGCTGGGCGCGGCGGAATACAAATTGGTGCACCACGCCAGCAATGGCCGCAGCGTGTACAGTTTTTGCATGTGCCCAGGCGGCACGGTTGTGGCAGCGGCTTCTGAAGAAGGCCGTGTAGTGACCAATGGCATGAGCCAATACAGCCGCAATGAGCGCAACGCCAACGCTGGTATTGTGGTAGGTATTACGCCAGAAATGGATTACCCAGATAACCCACTGGCTGGAATGGAATTACAGCGTAAGCTTGAAAGCCACGCTTATGTACTAGGTGGTAGCAACTACGCGGCGCCTGCGCAATTGATTGGCGACTTTTTAGCCAATAGGCCTTCTGAACAGTTTGGTGAAGTAGTGCCGTCTTACACACCTGGCGTGCATCTGACTAATTTAGAGTCTACTTTACCTGCCTTTGCGATTGAGGCGATTCGGGAGGCGATACCTGTTTTTGCAAAGCAAATTAAAGGTTATGATTTAGCCGATGGTTTGTTAACAGGTGTAGAAACGCGCACTAGCAGCCCTATTCGCATAAAACGTGATGACAACAGCCTGCAAAGCATTAACACCAAAGGCTTGTACCCATGTGGCGAGGGCGCAGGCTATGCAGGCGGCATTTTGTCCGCGGGGGTAGATGGCATTAGAGTGGCAGAAGCGGTGATGTTATCAATGAATGAATAATTGATATTGAAAAAATGATGAAAAACAGCCTTAATATTTCAACTTGGTCTATCGTCACGCCCATTTTTGCTTGGCTTGTTTTGGGCTTATCGCAACTACATTTCAATCTAGGTGCCATTGAATCGCTATTAATGGCAGCAAGTTTAATTGGCGCGGTATTGGCGGGTGTGCATCACGCCGAATCTATTGCACACAAATTAGGTGAGCCGTTTGGTACCCTAGTTTTAGCTACCGCCATTACCATTATTGAAGTAGGATTGATTTTATCGTTAATGCTAACAGGCGGGCCAGAAACAGCCGCACTGGCGCGCGATACCGTATTTGCGGCGGTGATGATTATCTTAACGGGCATTGTCGGTTTATGTTTGCTAATAGGCGGCATGCTATACAAAGAGCAAGTGTTTAAGCTGCATGGCGCTAATGTGTCACTCAGCACTTTGGCAGCAATTGTGGTGCTAACGCTTATTTTGCCAAACTACACGCTCACCACGGCGGGCCCTGTTTACAGCTCTAGTCAGCTGGCTTTTATCGCTTTGGTGTCGTTAACGCTATATGGTACTTTTGTTTTTGTGCAGGTGGTGCGGCATCGTAATTATTTTTTAGATGCGATTGATAGCGATGCAGAGCACGCCATCTTGAATACGCCGTCTGCTGATAGCAAACACACATTAATCAGTACCGCTTTATTATTGATTAGCCTGAGTGCGGTGGTGCTATTAGCTAAATCGTTAGCGCCTACAATTGAAAGCTTTGTTGTCTTAATCCACGCGCCACATCAATTAGTAGGCGTGATTATCGCCAGCGTAGTCTTACTGCCAGAAGGTTTAGCAGCCGTGCGTGCCGCGCGCAAAAATATGTTTCAAACCAGCCTGAATCTAGCGCTAGGTTCAGCTCTTGCCACCATTGGCTTAACCATTCCTGCCGTAGCGATTTTTTCTTTACTCACTGGCTGGACGCTGACGCTCGGTATTGATATGAAATCAACCGTGTTGCTACTATTGGCTTTGTTTGTGAATGCTATTTCGCTGGCAACTGGCCGTACTAATGTGTTGCAAGGCGTAATATTATTGGTGATATTTGGTGTTTATCTCTTTACGACTGTGATTCCCTAACCGTTAAGCAGCCACAACCAATATTTCACCATTGCCCGTTTTACCTAAATTATCTACCCAGTCAATGCTGATTTTGTCATTCACAGCAGCGCCCTTTAGGTAAAAAGTCAGGTATGGGTTTTTTGAGATGCCAGTGCCCCACTGCATTTCTAGTACTATTTTATCGTTAAGTTTTGCAGTCACTAATTGAATAAAATAAGAAGGAATCAGCTGCCCAAAATCGTCTTTTTTGCGCCCAGTTTCCATGGGGTGATTCATAATCATCTTCACTTCAGTAATGCCTGAAATATTTTCGCCGCTCAGTTTAGCGCGCATTTTAATATTATCCATCTGCGATTCCTTTACCCACAGCCGTTTTCAAGCACCACCACATTTTTTGTGGCACTAAAGTAGGCATTGCCTGCTTTTACAATCACTTTTACATCTGACGTATCGGCCATTTTGATGCGCGTCACCAATTGCGGCAGCGCACCATTACTGAATACAAAATGAGCAATCAAGGCAGTGGGATTATTTTCCACCAGCACTGAAATTGCCTCAGTATTGGGTATGCGGCTGGTGATTTCAACTTGTACAATTGCGCCGTTTTCTGCGCGGTCTGGTGCCACAATATCAATGTCTTTGCTTGGCGTTTCCTGCCCAATCGTTAAATTGTTTTTCGCGTCATTGATTTTTACTGCTTCAAAAGCCGCTTTATTCCAAACGGCTGCAAGCACGCCAATTGGCTGCAAAATCAAGGCTAACAACGCACCTGATACTATTTTTAAAAAGTCCCTGCGTTGCATTAGCTTAACCTCTCAATCGCCAGCTTTTCATTTTCTTGCAGGCGGCGCAACTCTTTTAAACGCGCCTCTACAATCGATTGCTCATAAAAATTACCATCTTTTGCTTTAATCGCTAAATCTAGCTGCTCAACCGCTCCGTTTAAATTATATTTGCGGTAATACGCCTCACCCTGCGCTTGAAAACGCAATAAATCTTTGCCTTTCGCGGCATAGGCTTTCGCCATCATCTCGTATAAATAAGGATCTTCTGGGTATAACGGCTGCTTTTCGGCAATGAGCTTTAACGCTTTGTCGGGCTGGTTAGTCGCTAAATAATACTCTGCATAGCCATGAATGATGGCGCGATAATCAGGAAATAAGCGCAACGCTTTCGCATATTGGGCAGCTGCAGCTTGTGGGTTATTACGCGCCACTTCTATTTTGGCAGATAAATTTTCAATCAATGGATGCTTATCTGCATGACTTTTTAACCATTCAACTTGCTTAAATGCACCTGCTGTATCATTTTTGCGTAACATAGCCACCGCTAAACCATAATGCTCAGCCGTTTCATTCGAAAATCGGTTTTCTTTGATATTTTCTTGAAACTGCTCAATAGCCGCTTGCGATAAACCATTGTTTGCGCGTAATTTAGCTTTCACTAAATTAAAATCCAAACTATCCGCTACTTGCCTGTAAGGCATGCCTTCAATACGATTAGACACATCGGCAATACGCTCTACGGTTAATGGATGGGTACGTAAAAAGCTGGGCGCTGTGCCCTCTATAAAGCGGGTGCCGCGTTGCAAGGTGGTAAAAAATGCTGGCATACCGCGTACATCAAACCCTGCCGCGTCTAATATAGTTAAGCCAACCCTGTCCGCTTCGCGTTCGTGCTCGCGCGTATAATCAAGTTGGCGCTGCACGCCTGCCGCAGTTGAGGCGGTTAATGCGCCACTAGCCAACTGTGGATTAGAGCGCGCCACCAATAAAGCCAAGGCAATGCCCGCAATATTCTTAAACGTATCGTATTTTTGCGATGCCAGCATACGCGCTAAATGGCGCTGGGTCACATGGCCAATTTCGTGGCCTAACACACCTGCCATTTCAGATTCACTATTAGATGCCAAGATTAAACCAGTATGCACGCCAATCACACCGCCTGGCATGGCAAAGGCATTAATGCTGTTATCTTTAACAGCAAAAAAATGAAAAATTTGACGTTTATCTGGGCCACTGGCAACCAGTTTTTGGCCAATAGCTTGTAAATAATCGGTGATTTCTGCATCTTGCAATACTTCATCACTCACAGCCACTTCGCGTAAAATTTGTTCAGCGATACGTTGTTCATCCTGCGGGCTTAATACAGTTTGCGAAATATCGCCTAAATCTGGCAGATTTTGGTCACCGACTGAATCTGGTAACTTGGTATTCAGCGTGCCACTATTTTCGTAAGGCTTGCCCGAAATAGCAGGCTGTTTTGCAGGCTCTGCAAATACCGTTTGCGCGAACATAGCCATTGCAATCGCAACGGCTTGTGTAATCAATGATAACTTTAACTTCATACTTGTTATGATAATGCCTTTAATGGCTAAGTTCATGACAAAATATTAAGGTGCATGACAAAATTTAAACGCCATAATAAAACTTAGAAAGTAATTTGGACATTTGATGAGCGACCCTAAACAAACTCTTACGCACTTTGATAACAGCGGACAAGCGCATATGGTTGACGTTGGTGATAAAGCGATAACACGCCGCGTGGCGATTGCCACTGGCACAATCAGCATGCTAGCCAGCACCTTGGCACACATTCAACAAGGTGATACCAAAAAAGGTGATGTGCTGGGCATTGCACGCATTGCTGCGATTCAAGCCAGCAAAAAAACAGCGGATTTAATTCCGCTGTGTCACCCGATTACATTAACGCGTGTGGCAATTACGTTTGAAATAAATGCCACTAAAAATAGCATTAAGTGCACCGCAACTTGCGAAACAACAGGTCAAACAGGGGTTGAAATGGAAGCTTTAACCGCAGTGAGCGTGGGCTTATTGACTATTTATGATATGTGCAAAGCGGTAGACCGCGGCATGACGATGGGTGACATTAAGTTGCTAGAAAAACACGGTGGAAAATCGGGTGATTGGATTGCAAGCACTTAGAAGTTTAACTTTTCATTATGTCAACATTATCTGCGAGCCTTGCGCAAATCAACTTTAACCTTAAAAACCAGCAACTTCGTCATACCAGCGAAGGCTGGTATCCAGGCAGGCTACATGTTAGCCACTGCAATAGTATTGCTATTATCAAGCACTTAAAAACAATATTTGAGTATGAGTGAATTGAATAAATATTGCTCAATATTTACATTGACTGGATTCCAGCCTCCGCTGAAATGACGCTTTGTGATGATTCGTCTTAGATATAAATTACTTAATTACATGCAAAAAATATCTATTTAACTAAAAGTTTCTGCTTTAACACGGTAAAGTAGGCGCTGACCGCCCTTAGCAGTTAATTCTTGATAAATATCAAAAAGCTCGGAATTGACTAAAACGTCTTTGAGCGTTTTACAACCGTATCGATCTGTTATCTGCTCAATTTCATCTGGTAATAACTTTCTAATCTCACGGCCTGCACTTCCTAATAAAACCCAACCGTCTGGCCTTGCATTTTTTTGAGCTATATCTATTAATCCATTTACCAAGTTACTTTGTTGCAGAAATTGCAACTCGAATAGTTTTTGACCTTCATCTGAATTAACAAAGTCTGCTTGTACCTTAGCTAAATCAACCAAAGTTTTAACTAAATCAATAAGTTGATTATATTCAACAATTACTCTTTCTCTTTGTGAATCTAAATATTTTTCAATTTCGGCATAACTATCAACGGCGTTTAAATCAAATCTGCTAAAGAGATGATGAACTAGGTCATTCCGTTCATCAACCATTGCCTTTAGGGCTGATTTTCTAACTTTTAAAAACTCAGGATCTGTCTCAATTTTGAATTCAAAAGAAAAATGAGTTTCTAACAGTTCCTTTTGGTTTATTTCAGTGTCATTGAACGGTGAATATACATTTCTCACAAGAGCAGTAACTAAAGGCCCCATGGTTAACCTATTAATTTCAGTTGCTTTTTTCTGTTGAAACTCCTGAATTTTTGAGGTAGGTGCAGATGTTTGACTATGAGAATTCAACCATTTCAGCAATTTTTCAACTTGCTGAAAATTGTAAATATTTCTGCCAACTTTACGAAAAACCTCATCTCTTGCATCTATAAGTTTTTGATTTATTTTCTTTTCACTCATATTTGCTTTGAATTTAATATTCTAAGAATAATCACTCACCGAACGTAATTACTAATAATTATGCTTTACCGCCAATCAAACTTTTAACCGCACCAACCAAATCGCCTGGCATGATCACGATTTTACTATTGTCTGAATCGGCGATTTTTTGCATTGATGTAATATAACGGTCGCCCAGCAAAAACATGGCGGAGGCGTTATTTTCTTTGACTGCTTCGGTAATGAATTTAATCGATTCTGATGATGCTTTTGCTGCCACCATTTGCGCCTCGGCGTCTTTACGCGCCGCTTCTAAACGCGCTTCTGCATTTAAAATAAGGGATTGCTTAGCACCTTCTGCCTCAGTCACCACCGCAACGCGCTCACGCTCTGCTGCGGCTTGGCGTTCCATGGCATCTTGCATGTTTGGCGATGGTTTAATATCCTGAATTTCAACCGATTTAACCGTTAAACCCCAATCTAGCGCTTCATCTGCAATGGCTTGTTTAAGCTCTGTTTTAATACGGTCACGTGATGTTAATGCATGATTTAATTCCATGCCGCCGATAATCGAACGCAAATTGGTTTGCACCATATTGCGCATGGCTTCACGAAAATTCTCAATGCCATACACAGCACGTTCAATATTAGAGACTTTAATAAAGGCCACTGCATTGGCTAAAATGACGGCGTTATCGGCAGTAATCACTTCTTGCTGTGGAATTTCTAAAATAATATCTTTGGTGGTGACTTTATAGCTGACTTTGGTAAAAATCGGGTTAATCACATGCAAGCCTGGGCTTAATACGCCAGCGAATTTACCTAACCTTTCCACTACCCATTCTTCGCCCTGCGGCACGATGCGTACACCTTTAAAGATGGCAACTGCCACTAAAAATATGAGGATTAAACTAAATTCGGTCATGATGATTTTTCCTAAAAGTTAAACCGTGAAATAAAATTATGTTGCTTCAATGCGTAATGTGTTGCCTTCTACCGCCACCACGCGCGCTTGCGCACCTTCTGAAATCGGTGCATCCGCTATTGCAGGCCATTCGCGGCTACCCATCAAGCCTTGCGTGAATTGTATTTTGCCATTTTGATTTGCGCTGCAAGCCTCAATTACTGTGCCTAAGCGGCCAATTTCTTCACCCTGCGCTTGCCCCACGCGCGAATGTGTTTCGGTTTTTTTATAGTTAAGCTTCCAAATTGCCAATGAGCCAATCGATAACGCCGCAAAAATGGCAAATTGTATGGCAGCTGGCATGGCTGGAAACACCCAAGTTGCAATCGCCACGCACAACGCTGCAATGCCAAACCACAATACATAGATAGTACCTGTGCCCATCTCAATAGCCAGCAACACCAAACCAAGCACGCCCCACATCCACATTGCATCAATCATGCGCTCACCTTTAAATGTATACTTTTTAAACGACTGTAAAAACGTCATTTATGTTATCACTTTTTGGTTTTGATGTGTTTTACATGGTTAACTTGAACGGAATTCACTGATACTAATCCTACGAATCCAACTTAACCACTATTTCAATGCAAAATCCTGTTCATATCGTCTGGTTCAAACGTGATTTGCGTATACATGATCACGCACCGCTGCAAGCCGCATGCTTGGCTGGCAATGTTTTACCGCTATATTGCTGGGAACCCAGCCAATGGGCAGGTGACGATTATGTGGCGCAACATCAGGCATTTATTGCTGAAGGTTTAGTAGAGCTAAAAAAAGAGCTAGCAAGCATCGGCTTGCATTTGCAGATTTCACCTGTGGGTATTGTGGAAACCTTGCAAATCATTAAAAGCCAAATCCCGATTGCTGGCCTATATAGCCATGAAGAAACAGGTAACGGTGCCAGTTTTGTGGTGGATAAAGCCGTAAGCGCATGGTGTAAAACGCAGCAAATTAATTGGCACGAATCACCACAAAATGGCGTAGTGCGCCGCTTAACAAATCGCAATCATTGGAATAAGCATTGGAAATCACGCATGTGCGCACCGATTATTGCCAAGCCCCAATCGGCATTAGCCGCACCCTTTATCAATCTGCCATCACACCATATTCCAAATGCAAAAGGAAGCGATAAACCCAGACGGCAACATGGTGGCCGAATTGAAGCTTTACGCTTTTTTGACAGCTTTTTAGATGGTCGTGCAGCCAAGTTTAGGGGTGGCATTTCAAGCCCGCTCACTGCCGTCACCGCTGGCTCCCGGCTTTCGCCTTATTTGGCTTATGGCTGTTTATCCATGCGCGAGGTGGTGCAAGCAACAAGAGAGCGCAGAGATTGGGTAAATCAAGTGCCACACCTTTTCCCCAAAAATTTAAATGGTGGACTGATTGGTTTTGAAAGCCGCTTGCATTGGCACTGCCATTTTATGCAAAAGCTGGAATCAGAACCCGAAATGGAATTTGAAAACTTGCATCATGCGCATGACGGTATGCGCGATGAAACGCTTGTGCATGCCGAATCGCAATGGCGTCTTGCCGCTTGGAGTAAAGGCGAAACCGGCTGGCCGCTGATTGACGCCTGCATGGCGATGTTGCGTGAAACGGGCTGGATTAATTTTCGCATGCGCGCCATGTTGATGAGCACCGCCAGCTATTTATATTGGCTACACTGGCGCGAAACAGGTTTGCATTTAGCGCGCGAATTTTTAGATTACGAGCCAGGTATTCATTGGGCGCAAACCCAAATGCAAAGCGGCACAACGGGCATTAACACTTTGCGCATCTACAGCCCAATTAAACAAGCGCAGAATCAAGACCCAACAGGCGCGTTTGTGCGCCACTGGTTGCCTGCGCTTAAAAATGTGCCTGATTCTTGGATTTTTGAGCCTTACTTAATGCCCAAAAACCTGCAAAAACAATACGGTTGTGAGCTAGAAAAACATTATCCTGCGCCTCTACTGGACATCGCAATTGCCATGCGCGAAGCTAGAGCGAAAATTTCTCAAGCACGCCAACAAGCAGGTACATTGGATGAAACGCAGGCCATTATTAAAAAGCATGCATCACGCAAAGGCATGCTGGGCAGTGCGCGTGACGCAAATGGCCAAGAATTAGTCACAAAAAAACGTCAAAAAAAGAGTACACTAACAAAACTAAAAAACTCACAACAAGAACTTTTTTAATGGCGCAGGCAACCAAACTTATAATTCCATGTGATCGTGCTGAACGCCTACAATATATTCGGCGCATGTTTCCATCTGCCATTGGTTCATTTTTAGGTGACGAATGGCGCGGCGGACGACATGAAGCACTTAAGCGCTTAAACAGCATGGATGCGGTAGCTTACAACCGTAACCGTAACTTTATTAACGGCGCAGTCACCAAACTTTCTCCCTTTTTTCGGCATGGTTGTTTAAGCTTAAAAGAGGCTTCAGATAATGTGCAAGAGCGCTTTGGCGAGCATTCAGAAAAATTTGTGTTTGAGCTGGCTTGGCGCGATTACTGGCGCCATGTTTGGTACGATTTAGGTGATGGTATCTTTAGCGACATTGAAGACCCAAAGGTCGCTTTAGGCGACAAATTAATGCCTGATTTTATTCGCCAAGGCATTACTGGCTTGCCTTGTATGGATGGCTTTATTCGTGATTTAACGCAATATGGTTATGTGCACAATCATGCCCGCATGTGGTTTGCGGCCTATGTTGTGCATTGGCTAAAAGTAGATTGGCGCGAAGCGGCAGATTGGTTTGAGCATCATCTACTAGATGGCGATAAAGCCTCTAATCATTTATCGTGGCAATGGGTTGCCTCGCTATTTAGCTCAAAACCGTACTATTTCAATAAAGAAAATTTAGCGCGCTATACAGGCGAGAAATACTGCGCAAATTGCAAAATCACCTGCCCGTTTGATGACACTTATGAAGCACTTAATGATAAATTATTTGCCAATCTCACACCCGCGCCCGCTAAAAAGCATAAAGTCAGCATTCCGTTAAAAGTTGCCATGTCTACCCATCAAGCCGTTGCGATTTTTGTGCATGATGAAATGCTCTCTGCCGCGCACCCCTTAATGCATAAACCCATGCCAAAAATATTTGTATTTGATGATTTATTGCATGGCAGATGGCCGCTTAAACGCATACAATTTGTGGCCGATTGTTTAAGCGAATTGCAAGACGTTGAAGTATGGATGGGTGACACGCCTAGCGTGTTAAAAGAGCGTGGTGTGGGCCAAGTGATTACGCAACAAACGCCCAACAGGCAACTTAGAGCATTGCTTGAGCCTTTCAATACGACTTGGCAACCAGAAGTCAAATTTACTACTGCTGAAATCAGCGAAAAACGCCTCAAACGCTTCTCACGCTATTGGGAAAAAGTCGGCCCAGATTTGTTGGGCGAGGATTATCGTCAACCTTAAATCAACAACTCTACCTTTTTTAATTTAGCATAAAATTTTTAGTAATTTTCATCTCTGCATGCAGCAATGAGTTTGGTTCGCCTATGATAAAATAGAGCCCATCATAAAGCGCACACAATCATGCAAAACACATCACATAAAGAACTCGCTAAATCCTTTGACCCCAAAGCCATCGAAAGCCAATGGTATGCTTTTTGGGAGAGCAAAGGCTATTACGCGGCGGGTTTAAACCCAGACGTTAACGACAATTTCTGTATTTTATTACCGCCGCCAAACGTCACCGGCACGCTACATATGGGGCACGGTTTTAACCAAACCTTAATGGATGCGCTAACACGCTATCACCGCATGCGCGGCGCGAATACGCTATGGCAACCAGGCACTGACCATGCTGGCATCGCCACTCAAATCGTGGTTGAACGCCAATTAGATGCGCAAGGCATCAGTCGCCACGACTTGGGTCGCGAAAAATTCTTAGAAAAAGTGTGGGAATGGAAAGAATACTCTGGCGGCACCATTACCCAACAAATGCGCCGTTTAGGTACATCGCCAGACTGGTCGCGTGAACGCTTTACCATGGACCCTGCACTGAACAAAACAGTGACAGAATCGTTTGTGCGTTTGTACAACGAAGGCCTGATTTACCGCGGTAAACGCTTGGTAAATTGGGATGTGAAATTAGGCACAGCCGTTTCAGATTTAGAAGTGGTGCAGGAAGAAGAAGACGGCTTTATGTGGCATATCAACTATCCGCTGGCGGATGGTTCGGGTAGCTTAACCGTAGCAACGACACGTCCAGAAACCATGCTGGGTGACGTTGCCGTGATGGTGCACCCTGATGATGTACGTTATAAAAATTGGGTCGGAAAAAGTGTTAAGTTACCGCTTTGCGACCGTAAAATCCCGATTATTGCCGATGATTATGTGGATATGGAGTTTGGTACGGGTTGCGTGAAGGTTACACCTGCGCATGATTTTAACGACAATATGGTTGGCCAGCGTCAAGGTTTAGATAAAATTGTAATTCTGAATCTTGCAGGCTTTGTGCCTGCTACCGCTGAGGTCTGGGCCGCAGATGGCTCAGCAAAACAGTCAATTGACTTACCTAAAAACCTGATTGGTTTAGAGCGTTTTACCGCACGCAAACAAGTGGTAGCGGATTTAGAAGCAGGCGGCTTTTTAGTTAAAACGGATAAACACAAACTTAAAGTGCCGCGTGGTGACCGTACTAACGTAGTGATTGAGCCGATGCTTACCGACCAATGGTTTGTTGCCATGACCAAGCCAACGGATGACGGCAAAAGCATTACCGAAAGAGCCTTAGACGTAGTGGCAAACGGTGAAATCAAGTTTTACCCCGATAACTGGGTAAATACCTACAACCAATGGCTAAACAATATTCAAGATTGGTGTATTTCGCGCCAGCTTTGGTGGGGGCATCAGATTCCCGCTTGGTATGGCGACGATGGAAAATATTATGTGGCTCATGATGAGGCTGAGGCAAAAGCGCAAGCTTTACAAGCAGGCTATACAGGTAATTTAAAACGCGATAACGATGTACTGGATACTTGGTATTCTTCTGCGCTTTGGCCATTTTCTACCTTGGACTGGACAGGCGATGCCGCGATTGACGCGCAGAATCAGGCGCTTAAGCAATTCCTGCCGTCTAGTGTGTTGGTCACTGGCTTCGATATTATCTTCTTTTGGGTAGCGCGCATGGTGATGATGACGAAACACATCACTGGCCAAATTCCGTTTAAACACGTGTATGTGCACGGGCTAATTCGCGATGCCGAAGGCCAAAAGATGAGTAAATCTAAGGGTAATGTTTTAGATCCGATTGATTTGATTGACGGTATTGGCTTAGATGATCTGATTAAAAAGCGCACAACGGGATTAATGAACCCGAAAGACGCAGAGAAAATCGAGAAACGCACCCGTAAAGAATTCCCTGAAGGCATTGCTGCTTACGGCACAGATGCGTTGCGCTTTACTTTCGCCGCCTTAGCTTCACCTGGACGCGATATCAAGTTTGATTTACAGCGCTGCGATGGTTACCGCAATTTTTGTAATAAATTGTGGAACGCCACGCGCTTTGTATTGATGAACGTACAAAATGAAGACGGCAGCTTAAAAGATTGTGGTTTAGAAGATTGCGCCACGAAACCAGAAGGTCATTTGTATTTCTCACCGGCAGACCGCTGGATTGTGAGCCAATTGCAACGTACCGAAGCCGAAGTAGAACGCGCCTTTACGGACTATCGATTCGATTTAGCCACTAAAGCTATGTATGAATTTGTGTGGGATGAATATTGCGATTGGTATTTAGAGCTGGCAAAAGTACAAATCCAAACGGGTAATGAATCATCACAACGCGGCACACGTAGAACATTGATTCGCGTGTTAGAAACCATTTTGCGTTTAGTGCATCCGATTATGCCATTTATTACCGAAGAAATTTGGGCAACGATTGGCCCTATTAGTGGCAGAACGGGCCCAAGCATCATGCTGGAAGCCTACCCAATATCGCAGCCTAATAAATTGGATGAAGTTTCAGAAGCATGGGTTGCGCAATTGAAACAAGCGGTAGATGCCTGCCGCAGCTTGCGTGGAGAAATGGGCATCTCGCCTGCTGCGCGCGTGCCATTAATTGCATCTGGCAATGCAGAACAATTATCTGCTTATGCGCCCTATTTAAAAGCCTTAGCCAAATTAGAGGACGTATCGATTGTGGCAGAATTGCCAGAAGCCGATGCGCCTGTGATGCTGGTGAATGAGTTTAAATTGATGTTAAAAGTAGAAATTGATGTTGCGGCAGAAAAAGAGCGTTTAAGTAAGGAAATCGCCCGCCTACAAGCCGAGATTAGCAAAGCCAATAGCAAGCTTAATAACGAAAGCTTTGTAGCACGCGCACCCGCTGCGGTAGTTGAGCAAGAAAAAGCACGCGTGGCGGAGTTTGGTGCGAGTGCTGAAAAATTGCAAAATCAGCTCGCTAAATTGGGTTAACTTAACCACTTAAAGTGGCTAAATTTTAAGTGTCCACCGTGAGTGAAAAAAACGCGAATGAAGACCCTGCCAATGAAGTGATGTGCACTTGCAGTGGCACTACACGCGGCAGAATTTACGATTTATATAAGCAGGGTTTAGATATTGATAGCATTTCACAGCGCACAGGCATTAAAACGGGCTGCGGCGGTTGCGAGTGGGATATTGAAGAGTTTGTTAAAGCGCTACAGCAATTAGAATAAGTGAATCAAATGACTTATTAAATAAACAGATTCACATCTGATTCACCAGCGAATTCAAAAAACGTCGCCGCGCCGCCAAATTCAATTTCGTCAATAAAATCGGTCTTTTTAAAATCAAATAAATCCACTGTCATTTGGCAGGCAATCAGCTTAACACCCGCCTCAATACAAGCACTACGTAAGTCCTCAATGCTCGCCACGCCCTTGCTGGCGATTTTTTGCTTCATCATCATGGTCGCTATGCTTTCCATCCCTGGCAACATCTGCACAAAGTTAGGCATGGGAACAGGCATTGGCATCGCGGGATTGCCCAGCGGTGAAACTTTTAAATCACTTAAATCTTTTTTAAGCAGTGTTAAGCCATAAAACGTAAAAAAGATACTCACTTCATAATCTAATGCCGCTGCGGTAGAGGCCAGAATAAAAGGCGGATACGCCCAGTCCAGCGAACCTTTTGACGCAATTAAGGCAAGTTTTTTGGCCATTTAAAATCCGCTAGTTAAATTTAATTTGCGCGTTTTTTAATATAAAACGTAAACACGCCTTCTGCCTCGTCTTGCGCCAGCAGTTCGTGCCCCGTTTGTTTGCAGAATGCCTGAAAATCTTTAACCGAACCTGGGTCAGTCGCCATGATTTTTAAGATTTTTGCAGGCTCAATCTCACTTAACCCTTTTTTACAACGCAAAATCGGTAAAGGGCAATTCAAATTACGCGCATCTAATTCTTTATCAAAGTCCATTTTTACATCCCTATTTCAATGATTACATCATGAATTAACGCTTATTTTTTACGCTAAACGTGTAACCAGCTTTACCCCAAGCCAGCACACCGCCCACTAAATTGAACACATTCCTTAAACCTTTGCTGGTGGCAAAATCGGCCGCATGTGCAGAGCGCACACCACTGTGGCAATAAAACACAACGGTATTGGCGTTAACCAGCTTTTCGTATTCTACTGGCAACATGGATAGTTGAATGTGAATAGCGCCAGGAATAATGCCGCGTGCCACTTCATCATCATTGCGAACATCGACTAAAACAACTTTGGGCTGTGTGACTAATTGCGCTAAATCGGTTGCTTCTATATCTGAATAATTTTTCATAACAATACCTAAATAATTTTTGTATTGTACACATGAAAACTAGGTATTAAAACGAGTATGAGTTACATGGCAAAATTGAAAAATCATTAAATGCTTGTATTTTGAAATGGGTGCGTAAATAACTTAACTACTAAATCAACAGAATGGTTGATTTAGTCACTTTTAGCCAGAAACAAAAAAGCCTTACATCTCTGTAAGGCTTAATCTAATTGGTGGCCGGAGCGGGAATCGAACCTGCGACACGCGGATTTTCAATCCGCTGCTCTACCGACTGAGCTATCCGGCCATCATGCAAAACACTACTTAACTATTTGCAAGTCGCGCATTATAGCAAACTTCACATAAATTTACACAGTACATCACGATTTAATTCAAACTAAAGTAGTCATGCGCTATTAGATGCTCTATAGTCAACTCTGTTGAGATGAACTTTAATTAACAATGTCATTTAGTTGAAGTAAAACGCTGTGAGTATGTTGAATTAAGTGTACTAACATTTAAGTGTATTAAATTTAAGTTTATCAAAATAGCACAACAATATTTAAAGGAGATTGATATGGGAATGTTTTCATTTATTAAAGAAGCAGGCGAGAAATTATTTGGTATTGGCGAGGCAAAAGCCGCCGATGTTGTGGCAAAAAAAGACCCAACGCCAGTTAACGTAGATGCGGCAAATAAAGCAGCGGCTAATGCAATTGCCGGTTATGTGGCCAAAATGAATTTAACTGCACGCGATTTAGATATTGGTTTTGATGGGGCGTCGGGCACGGTGATTGTGCAAGGCATGGCGGACACGCAAGAAATCAAAGAGAAAATTTTACTTTGCTGTGGCAATGTGGCAGGCGTTGAGCACGTGCAAGATCAATTAGGTGTGATTGAAGCAGAAGCTGAACCGCAATTTTATACGGTTGTGCGCGGCGATACTTTATCTAAAATTGCTAAAGAGTTTTACGGCAATGCCAATGCTTACATGGGTATTTTCGAGGCAAACAAACCAATGCTGAGTCATCCTGATAAAATATACCCAGGCCAAATGCTACGCATTCCACCGCAATAATTTTTACAGAGTAAATTTAACGCATAATTTTTAACTAACACAAGGGAGTTTTACCATGAATACATTTTTACGCGCACTATTAGCAGGCGTTTTTGCATTAACATTAGTTGCAGGTTGCAGCAAATCTGACGACGCAGTAGACAATATGAAAGAAGAGATGGGCGAAGCAGTAGATGCAACCAAAGAGGCGGCTGGTGCAGTAGCTGAAGAAACAAAAGAAGCGGTAACCGATGCAGCAAGTGAAGCAGCAGCGGCAACATCTGAAGCAGCGGCTGAAGCGAAAGAAGAAGCAGTTGATGCAGTGCAAGCGGCAAAAGATGCAGCAGCTGAAGCGGCTAAATAGTTAAATACAGATTGAAATTTAACCCGCAAAGCTGAAAAGTTTTGCGGGTTTTTCATTTAAACTAATTGGCATGAAGATTTTTAATATATTGCCTTTAGACAACAGCTTAAAAGCTGACTTAACCCATAAAATCAATCAAAAAACCAAGCCGCTGGGTGCGCTTGGCAAATTAGAAGCCTTAGCATTGCAGATTGGGCAAATTCAACACACATTAACGCCACAATTAAATCAGCCAACTTTACTGGTTTTTGCGGGCGATCATGGCATTGCACAAAGCAATGTCAGCCCTTATCCACAAAGTGTCACCGCGCAAATGGTGCTGAATTTTTTGCAAGGAACCGCTGCGATTAATGTGTTTGCCAAGCAAAACCACATGAAATTGCGTGTGATTGATGCAGGAGTTAACCATGTTTTCGATGCAAAAAATGTGTTAACTAATGCATTGATTGATGCAAAAATCGACTTTGGTACACGCAATTTTTTAAGCCAGCCAGCGATGTCATTAAACCAATGTGAGCAAGCACTTACTTTTGGTGCAACGCTTGCCAAAAAAGAAACTGATGCTGGTTGCAATATTATCGGTTTTGGCGAAATGGGGATTGGCAACACATCATCTGCCAGCTGTTTAATGAGCGTATTGTGCGGCATACCAATTGAGCAATGCGTGGGGCACGGCACGGGTTTAGATGACGCCGGTTTAGCGCACAAAACATTTATTTTAAAACAAGCGATTGCACACCATGCACTTAATGGCGTGGATGCGATTGAGGCTTTGGCCACCTTTGGTGGCTTTGAAATTGCCATGATGGCGGGTGCAATGTTAGGCGCTGCTGAGCAAAAAGCAGTGTTACTGATTGATGGGTTTATTGCCAGCGCGGCTTTACTGGTGGCTTATAAAATGCAGCCGCATATTTTGGATTATTGCGTATTCGCACATTGCTCAAACGAGCAAGCGCATCGGCAATTATTAGCGTATTTAAATGCAACAACCCTGCTAGATTTAGATTTACGCTTAGGTGAAGGTACAGGCGCTACACTTGCCTACCCGCTGGTGCAGGCGGCGGTTAATTTTTTAAATGATATGGCAAGCTTTGAAAGCGCAGGCGTTAGTCAGGCAGTTGATGCTGCTAGAGTGAGTTAAAGATGCGTAAAGAATGGCAATATTTTTTGTTGGCTGTGGGATTTTTTACGCGCATACCTGTGCCCAGCTTTCACGATTTTCAAGAGTCGGATTTGAATCATGCCAGTAAGTATTTTCCATTAATCGGCATATTGGTTGGGCTGATTGGCGCGATTGTGTTTTATTTCGCGTACTTGTTTTTGCCACTGGCGATAGCCATTTTGGCCAGCATGTCTGCCACCATTTATTCAACTGGCGCCTTTCATGAAGATGGCCTAGCCGACAGTGCAGATGGCCTTGGTGGCGGCTGGGATAAAGATAAAATCATCATCATTATGCAAGACTCCAGGCTAGGTACTTATGGCGCCGTGGCGCTATTTTTGATGCTGTTTACAAAATTTCAAGCGCTTAACTCGTTAAATTACTTTTTAATTCCAGTCGCGTTAGTTACCGCTCATGCATTAAGCCGTTTATGTGCGGTGTGGATGATGCAAAGTTTAGATTACGTGAAAATCAGCGGCAAAGCCAAACCGCTTGCTACGCAAATCAACTTACCCAGCTTGTTAGTCGCCAATTTATTCGGGTTACTGCCATTTTTTGGCGTTATTTATGCGTTAAGTATCAGTAATCACTCACATTTAATCATTTTAAAATTTGTGGGTTTTACGTTAATACCAGTTGGCTTGAGTTGGTTTTGGTGGCGCCATAAAATCAAACGCTGGCTGGGCGGCTACACTGGCGATTGCCTAGGCGCAACGCAACAAATCACAGAGCTGGCATTTTATTTGGGGGTGCTTGCTTGGAGTATTAATTTGGGGGCTGGCCTTTGAAGCTTTTTTTAATTCGGCACACTTCACTGCAAGTGCCCAGTGGCATTTGCTATGGGCAAAGTGACATTGATGTCGCCAGCAGCTTTATGGATGAAGCGTTGCACACTCAGCAAAAAATACTTAATACGCAATTTGATGCCATTTTTACCAGCCCACTACAACGCTGTTTAAAGCTCGCCAATGCGCTTAATATAGGTGAGCCAATTATGGATATTCGTCTAATGGAGCTTAATTTTGGAGATTGGGAAAT
The DNA here is from genome assembly GCA_021732365.1 of Methylotenera sp. Lineage (GTDB taxonomy): Bacteria > Pseudomonadota > Gammaproteobacteria > Burkholderiales > Methylophilaceae > Methylotenera_A. The sequence goes on from JAKFVD010000016.1 coordinate 219,233, forward strand.
GTCGGCTTGGGACGATATTCCGCGAGATATTTTTGATGTATGGGCACATAATTATGCCAACTTAGCGCCGCCCAATGGCGAAACATTTAGCCAGCTGCAGCAACGCGGCGTACATTTTTTAGAAGAAACTTTATCACACTACCCAAAAGGCAATATTGCCATTGTGACGCATGGTGGCATGATTCGCGCCCTGCTGGCGCATGTGCTGAATATGCCGCTTAAAGGCCTGTTTAGATTGACGATTGATTATGGCAGCGTCACACAACTGGAGTTTGGTGACACTAACTCAGTACCAAAAATTAATTTTGTGAATCTTTAGACATATTGAGCGTTTTTAAGTGTTAAGCACCTGCAACAAGCGTAATGCGGTTATCAAAACACTCGACTATTTGGCCTGCACGAATTTTAGCGGTTTTGCGCAACTCAATTTCACCGTCCACCGTCACAATGCCGTCTGCCACAAACGCTTTGCCCTGACCGCCGCTATCAGCAATGCCTGTGGTTTTTAGCAAATCACACAGCGCAATAAACTCGCCTTTTAACTCAAATTGACTATCCATATTTATCTATCCTTTTAATTTGAGTGGCAAGCCAGCCGCAATAAATACTACTTCATCGGCTATTTGCGCCACGGCTTGATTCAGTCTGCCTTGTTCATCTTGAAACTGGCGATTAATCGCGCCCAAAGGCACAATGCCCATGCCCACCTCGTTGCTGACCACAATCACTTTGCCAGTTAACATTGGCAACACTTCTATTAAAGCAGCTCTTTCAGACGACCATTCAATTGTTTGTGGCTGCGCGCAATCGGGGCAAATACATTGCGCTAGCCATAGGGTGAGGCAATCCACAATTACACATTGACCTGCTTTGGCATGGTTTTGCAAAGCAAGCGCCAAATGATGGGCTTGCTCAACTGTGCTCCAATCTTTAGGGCGGCGTGATTGGTGGTGCGCCACGCGCTGCCCAAACTCATCATCAAACACCAAGGCAGTGGCGATATAAGTCACTGGCAAACCAGACGCTATCGCTAATTGTTCTGCATAGCTACTTTTACCAGAGCGCGCGCCACCCAAAACCAAGGTAATGCCAGTAGCGTTATTTTGCGTCATCTTGTTTCCAGCCATTTTCCATTAACATATCCGCTAACGGTTTTTCGGTTTTCCAACCCGTTTCAACCAGCATAGGTTCTTTATAAAAACTGACAACATGCCCCAAGCACAACACAGCAATCGGTTTTGCATCGGCTGGCATATTTAATAATTGCGCCAGCTCAATTGGGTCAAACAAACTCACCCAACCCAAGCCCAAACCCTCTGCACGTGCCGTAAGCCACATATTTTGGATGGCGCAACTGACTGACGCTATATCCATTTCTGGTAAGGTACGGCGACCAAACACATGGCTTTCACGTTTATCGCAAAGCGTGGCAATTAATAGCTCGCCGCACTCTAAAATTCCTTCTACCTTTAAGCGTAAAAACTCGGACATGCGCGCAGTAGCCTCATATTCACCAATCGCTTGGGCTGTTTTAATGCGCTCTGCATCCACTTGTTTGTGAATGGCTTGACGGATTTTTTTATCGGTAATGCGAATAAAACGCCACGGCTGCATAAGGCCAACACTGGGAGCGTGATGCGCTGCTGCCAATATCTTTTGCAAAATCGCGTTATCTACTGGTCTTGGCAAAAAATGCCGCATATCGCGACGCTCTCGAATCACTTTGTAGATGGCCGCCTGCTCTTCCAGGCTGTATGCATGGGGATTATGCATGTGATAATGAATGGTTTTGACGCAAAAAAAGCCGCTTAACTGCAAGCGGCTTAAAGCAATTAATTCGCATTAAGCTTTTGAAGTTTGCAAGGGTTTGACACTGCGCCATAAAGCCACGCTTAACCAAACAAAGGCAAAATACATGGCCGCAAAGCCCATCCAATTTGGACAATATTCCCAACCATGCTGCATGGATTCGATTAAACCTTCAGCTGGAAAACGCCCAGAGAATAAGTAATACGTTTGAGTAGAAATTACAAACGCCGCAAATGTAGTACCTAAGCTCACTAAAGTATAAGCAGATACCGCTTTTAAATTTGCAGCGAAAACGTCTTTATGTTTGCTTAACCACAAACCACCCAACCACATAACGCCATAAGCAGGAATTAAGCCCCAATAGCCATTAGTCAAGCAAAAACCTTGTGCAGGGTCAAATGCCGCTGCGCCAAAATCAATGACTGTTGCCAACACAAAAAATCCAGCAAACCAGCCAGCACGCTTTAATAATAAGCCGCCCAATAAAAATAATGCCAAGCTAGCGTCTGGCAAAGAAACGTGCGTGAGCACATGACTACCGCGTGTTAACAGCATAAAAAATGCAATTGTAGCGGCAATAATCAGTTGTTTAGATAGCGTTAAATTGTTTTGCATGGTGAATCCTGTGCTTTAAGCTTTAAAAAGCCACAAATAAATAATACCGAATCATACCATTTTGTGGCTTTTTTGATGTGCATCAATCTTAAAAATCTGCGCGCATGCCCACGCGCCAGGTGCGTACAAAATCGACTGGATAAATTGAGTCATCCGCCACTTGAATCGAATTTTCTACTTCAAACAGGTTATTAATCGCAGCAAAGAAGTTCAGGTTTTTATACTGATAATTGACTGCGATATTGGTTGAATTGTAACTATCTTGTCTTTGACTAAAGTTGTTTTGAAAGTCGTTAAACGCATAAGCTTTTGAGCGCCAATTGTGGTTAAGATTTAATTGAGCTTGTTCAAAAAATTGATAATTTAAGTTGGCAACAACCGTGTGTTTAGGCACGCCTGGTAAATCATTGCCATTAAATGTACCGCCGCCATCATTTTCACGGTCAATTTTTGCGCGCGTAAAATTATAAATAAGCGATGCACTTAATGCATCATTGAACTTAAAATAATCCTGCACTTCAATACCGTATTTTGTTGATGAATCAATGTTGGTATTTCTAAATATCACTGGCACGAGATAAATTTCATCTTCTAAATCCGCATAAAAAGTTGTCAATTTTAACCGATTATTAGCAATAATGTGATTTAAGCCCACGTTGAAAGTTTTTACTTTGGCCGGGTCAATAAAACCGTTAAAACCACCGCCGAACCCAAATAGTCTATCAATATCAGGCGCTTGGTGTGCTTGATTGTAATTAGTAAATACGCTCAAATTACTGTTAAAGCGATAGTTAGCACCAATGTCCCAAGCATCAATATCATTTTTTTCTGTAGCCGCTGGCGGCAGACCAAATGCATTGGTGATTGGTGTAAATCGGTATCTCACGGTTTCGTTACGCACACCCGCAGATAGCGTCAACGCATCAATTAAGTACTCTCCATGCAGATAAAACGCCTCATTTATTTTGGTGGTTTTATCTGTGCTTGGACCAAAACCAAAGTCACTAAATGATTTTCTTTCGCCATCAAAGTCTTGATAACCAGCCAACAAATTCAATGCATCACTCTGGTAACGAATACTAATATCATTGCTTTTGTATAGTGAATCAGCAGTTGAGGGCGTTGCGGAAATAAACTCTGAAAACTTATCATCTTGATAATGATAGGCACTGATTTGAATATTTTTATTCAAATCAAATTGAGCACCAATTCGCCACTGGTCACTATCAAAGCTTTGCTGGGTGTAGGCAGAACCGCCATTTTGCCTAGAATTATCTCTAAATTCAGCTTGTGTTAAAGGGTTAACATAACGAATTTCGTTGCGCGAACTTGTGGCCTCCGCAATAAAACGCAAGTTTTCTGTTGGCTTGATTTTTAGTTTTATATTTTGCGTGTCGCCATCAAAATGGTCTTTATGACCAGTAATATCTTTTTTACTGAATCCATTGTAGTCATCGTGCGCGAGATTAGCGGATAGATCAAAATACTGTTCTGAGATTCCGGCACTAATCGAATGATTTTGTTGGCCAACGTTACCAAGCGAGGTTGTCACTGTAACGCCTGTTTTATTTTTGGTGTAAATTTGTATCGTACCCGCCGTAGCACCATCGCCATAAATCACAGAGCCAGCACCTTTAGTAATTTCAATACGTTCAATATTATTTAGCGGAATGCCTGCTAATAATGCAGGCTGCAAGTCAATATTGTTTAAGCGCTGACCATCCACCACAATCACCACGTTTTGATAACCATTTTCAGTGCCAAAACCTCTTAAGTTGATAGCAGGTGTGGCGCGGTTGCCAATATTTGGCGATACGTTGAGTGATGTCTGTTGGGTTAAAAAATCATACAAAGTGCTTGTGCCAGAAGCTTCAATTTGCTCAGCGGTGTGCACTTCAGACGCATAAGTGGTTTCTGATTCCTTATGTTCAAAGCGATTGGCTTTAACAGTCACTTCATCTAAATTTAAATTTTCTGCGGCAAATGCAGACGATTGAATAGCCAAGCCGATTAGGCTCGCTGTGATGGTTTTTTGCATGGTAAAAATATCCCTGTTTACACGCGACCCCGCGTGCTATTTTTATAATGAGGAATATCAGGAGTGTTTGAATAAGCCAGAACTTAACGCACAAATTGAATGAAAAAATTGCGCATTTTGTTTTGATTACCGACACCCCGCGGTATTTCCTAACGTTTTAATTGCAAGGCCGGTCTCCGGGCTTGTGAGGAATGATTTGCGCCTTCCCAAATAATTATTCAGTGGCTTAATTGCAAAACTACACTCACTTACCGTTGCGGGGGCAGCATAGGGATTGTTTTGTTTTAGCTTATTTAAACCACACTAAAACTTTACGCACCTATTTCCCAGTTTCACCTTTATTAATATGAAATTAATGCAGGCACCTTTCAACTAAACAGGATTATAACTTTTATTGTTGGGTGATTGTGGATTGAATTGTTGCTTTATAACTTGATTATTTAAACAACAAGCCTGTTAAAACATATTAATTTACTTTGAATAACCCACCTTAGCTATTGACTACAATGATTTTTTTCAATTATAGTGGGATATGGATGCAGATTTAAAAAGATTAGAAGACAAAATTGGCAAGCTTATTTCTTTGTGTGTCATACTGCGCGAAGAAAATGTTCAATTGCGGGATGACTTAAATCAAGCGCAGCAAAGTTCTAATACGCTAAAAAGTAATATGCTTTTAGCAAGCGAAAAGCTGGAAATTTTGCTTGAAACAATTCCTGGTGATATTACAGCGTTAAGTACAGAAACATCTTTAGGCACAGAGCCATTATGAGTAACGCAAAATCAATCGATGTGAGTATCATGGGGCGTGAATTCACTGTTGCATGTACGGACGAAGAGCGTGCAGGTTTGCTGGAAGCGGTCAGTTATTTAGATAGAAAAATGCACGATATTCGCGACACAGGAAAAGTGGTCGGTATTGATCGAATCGCGATTATGGCAGCGCTTAATTTATCTCACGAATTGCTACATACCAAGACTGGCGATGTTGACATCGGTGATTATAAGCGTAGGATTAGTGCCATGCAGAGTCAAATTGATGAAGCTGTGGCAAGCCAAACTAAATTGTTATAAATAGTAAACTTTTTAAAAATCTAGCCTCTAACAGCTAGGCTGTTGTAACCAGAAACCTTCATCAGTTCGTCACAAGTTAACCCTAATATTCAACTTGTTTTCTGTGGTGTTGCTTGAGTCTTAAATTCCTTGAACTAGTTTTCGTTATAGGTTTCAGCTATTCAAGTCGCGGTGTGAGCGCTCTAAATTGGGAGGTCTTTTAAGATACCCTTGGCGAGTGAACCTTAAGCGCTTTAGGTTGTTACCACTTGAACCTTTTTGGTTCAGGATAACGGCTCAGGCAACACCACAGCAAATAAAATATTTGTTGAAATATCGCTGATGCTGCGTTATTTTCACTCCTCGTACTTAATGTACTGCGTTCGTTCAAATGCCTTGCCTCAGCTTCATTTGAATAATATTTGAGCAGCAGCAATCTCCGTTCAAAAATCTTGCAATTTCGCCCATAAATCCAAAATTACATTTTAACTTGCCGTGTTTATACAAACGCCTTGAGCCTTCGCATTAAAACTCAAAACCACTAGCGCAATTCGTGATATTTCAAGTCCGCCAAACTTACAATTTCTAAGCATTTTTCGTGACAAGCTTCCAGCACCACTGGCGGCGCAAAACCCGCCTCACTGGCTTCCAGCCAACGCGCGGCGCATACGCACCAACGGTCGCCCGCCACCAATCCCTCAAATCCATATTCAGGACGTGGCGTACTTAAATCATTGCCGCGCGAGATTGAAAATGCCAGAAACTCGTCTGTGACTTGCGCACAAACGGTATGGCTGCCAGTATCTTGTGGGCCAGTTTCGCAGCAGCCATTGCGGGTAAAGCCAGTAATTGGGTCTAATCCACAGGTTTGCAGGGTAGTGCCTAATACGTTTCGTGCCATGTTTAATTCCAAATCAGTTAATTTCAATTATCATACCCAAGATTAATGATTTTATATTGAGAAAGATGAGTGTTAATGCGTTATTGGCTAATGAAATCAGAACCTGGCGATGTATCGATTGATGATTTGGCTGCGATGCCGAATCAAACGGTGGATTGGTATGGCGTACGCAATTATCAAGCACGTAATTTTATGCGCGACCACATGCAGATTGGCGATGGCGTGTTGTTTTACCATTCTAATTGCGAAACACCTGGCATTGCAGGTATTGCAGAAGTCAGCAGCTTGGCTTATCCAGACCGTTTACAGTTTATAAAGGGCCATAAATATTATGACGAAAAAGCAACGCCAGAAACACCGCGTTGGTTTAATGTAGACGTCAAATTAGTGCGCAAAACACGCTTGCTGAGTTTAAAAGAAATGCGTGAAACGCCTGAGCTTGAAAGCTTGCGCATCTTACAACGCGGCAACCGCTTATCGATTACGCCAGTTGAAGCGCAAGAATGGCGATTTATTTTAAAACTGCTTGAGCAGTAAAATTTAACCCAATTTTAGGGTTAAGTATGTCCACTGTATAAACACAAAAAGCCCGCTTTTGCGGGCTTTTAAACGGTTAAGTCAATCAATTAAGGCTTATCTAAACTGCCCATTGCTTTAGGGTAAGTGACCAAACCCCAAGGCAAACCTTTTACCTCAATTTGCTTGGTCACTTCCAGTTTTTCTGCATCAATCACAAAAACCGCATCTGATTTACCACATGCCAATAAGATTTGTTTGTCATCTGGTGTAAAACTAAAGTGCCAGCAACGGTTACCAGTTGGTACTTCTTTAATTTTCTCATAAGTTTTTGCATCAAACACTTGTAGCAATTTGGCTTTATTTGTCGCCACAAAAATGCGCTCGCCCTTTTTGTCATAAGCAATGCCGTAAGGCGTTTCTGCGGTATCTACCGTGCGCACCACATTGAAATCTTTATCCAGCACCATAAATTTGTTGCCATATTCAAGCGTGGCTAGATAGGTTGTTCCATCTGGCGATACTTTAATCCCACGTGGACGGTCGCCCATTTCGTGTGTTGGAATCGTTTTAACCAGTTCGCCGCTTTCAATATTATGCACCGTCACAGTATTGTCAGCCTCATTAGTAATCACCAAAAGCTTGCCGTCGCCCGAGAATTCAATACCTTCTGTTTCTGGTCCGCCTGTTATTTCACGTATTTTTTCACCTTTGGTTAAATCAACCACTGCGATTTTTGCTGGGATTTTCTCTTCGCCATCATCGTCATCTTCCTCTTCTGCGCCTGGCTTGGGTGGTGGGCCACCTTTTGCGCTAGGTTCTGATGAGATGTAAGCAAAATTACCGCTAATGCGCACGAACTCTGGGTTTTTGCCCACTGGAATTTGCTGTAAAACTTCACCCGTTGCAGTATCAATGACTGAAATGCTCTCGTTTTCGCGCGTGGCAACAATTAATTTTTTACCATCATCTGTAACGCCCAAGCCACGTGGCGCATCTGCTTTTACATCCAACTGCTTAATCACTTGCATAGTCGCCAAATCAATCACGCTCACGCCCGCATCTTGGCTAGTAACATAAGCCACACCTGCCGAAGCACTGGGTGCTGGTTGCGCCATCGTTTCTTCCATTTTAGGCTCTTCTGCTTTTTCTTTGTTACAAGCGGCTAAGCCTGCAATTAAAGCCATTAAAACTAAGCTGATACGGGTTTTATTAACTGTTAACTTCATTCCAAATCTCCAAAGAATTTGTATTAATATTGAATACCATTGATATGTAAGCAAAAAATATACTAGTTAGTATACACAACTAAAATCAATAGAAACAAATAGTTATTTTTAGTTCAAATCGCAATTGGCTGAATACAGCCAAAGTTGGTGGTGGTTGTAACCAATTCAACCTAAAAATATCATGCGCTTAACCCAAAAATAATTGGTAGGCTGGATTTTGTGTTTCATCCCAATAGGGGTAGCCTAAATTTTGCAAAAATGTGGAAAAATCTTGCAATTGGTTAGGTGGTACCTGTATGCCTACTAGTACACGTCCAAAGTCTGCGCCATGATTGCGATAGTGAAATAAACTAATATTCCAGTTATGTCCCATAGAATCCAAAAAATTCATGAGTGCACCAGGTCTTTCAGGGAATTCAAATCGAAATACCACTTCGTGTTCGGCTTGTGGTGCATGCCCTCCTACCAGATGACGTAAGTGCAACTTAGCGACTTCATTATCGGTTAGGTCAATAGCTAAATATCCTGCATTTATTAATGCTGTCACCAACTGAGCAGGTTGAGCGGTTTCTGCGATTGCAACACCAACAAAAATATGTGCTTTTACAGGGTCTGAATAGCGATAGTTAAACTCAGTAATATTAAATTTACTTAATAAAAGACAAAACTTTTTAAATGCCCCTGGAACCTCAGGAATCGTTACCGCCAACACCGCTTCACGTTTTTCGCCGATTTCTGCACGTTCTGCAATAAATCGCAGGCGGTCAAAATTCATGTTAGCGCCAGAGGCAGTGCCAATTAAGATTTTATCTTGAATATTATTCCGCTTGGCATACTCTTTAATACCAGCAACTGCCAATGCACCTGCGGGCTCCAAAATGCTGCGCGTATCTTCAAATACGTCTTTAATCGCGGCGCAAATCGCATCGTTATCCACCACAATCATTTCATCTACAAATTGCTGGCATAGCTTAAACGTATGCTCGCCCACCTGCTTAACGGCAGCGCCATCGGCAAATAAGCCCACTTGCTCCAACATTACGCGCTCACCCAGCTTAAGCGATTCAGTCATTGCTTCAGAGTCCTTGGCTTCTACACCAATCACCCTAATTTCAGGCCGAACTGCTTTGACATAAGCAGCGATACCGGCCAATAGACCGCCACCGCCTACACAGCAAAATATCGCTTCAATTGGTTCTGGGTGGCTTTGTAATATTTCTAGCGCTATCGTACCCTGGCCTGCGATAACATCAGGGTCATCATACGGATGTACGAAAGTTAAATTATGCATTTGCTCCAGCACAAGAGCATATCCATAAGCATCAGAGTAGCTATCACCAAACAACACAACCTCTGCACCACGCGCTTTGACCGCGTTAATTTTGATCAGAGGCGTAGTCGTTGGCATCACAATCACTGCGCGGCAACCCAACTTTTGTGCAGCCAAAGCCACGCCTTGCGCATGATTTCCTGCACTTGCTGCAATCACGCCTTTTGCTAAAATTTCGGGCGGCAAATGCGCCATTTTGTTATAAGCACCACGTAATTTAAACGAAAAAACAGGCTGCATATCTTCACGCTTAAGCAGCACGCGGTTACCAATGCGTGCAGATAGATTAGGTTGAAACTCTAGCGGCGTTTTTTTTGCCACATCGTATACACGTGAGTTTTCTATTTTGGTTTGATAATCAGTAGCCATGCTTTTTTATAGGGTTTTATTTGAATAGTTATTTTAAGCCCAGCAGTTTTTAAGTTCGCTGGCGCAGTGTATAGTATTGAATTGGTTAGGTAATTACATTATAAAGGATTTAGGCAAAATGGCATTGACGCAAGACGAATTAAAACAACAAGTGGCAAAAGCAGCCGTTGAATATGTAAAAAGCGGCATTATTGGTGTGGGCACAGGCTCAACCGCCAACTTTTTTATTGAAGAATTGGCCAAAGTAAAACACAAAATCGACGGTGCAGTTGCCAGCTCTGAAGCCACTGCGCAGCGCTTACGCAGCCATGGTATTGAAGTGTTTGATTTAAACAGTGTCGATAGCTTAGATATTTATGTGGATGGCGCAGATGAAATCACTGAACATTTGCATATGCTAAAAGGCGGCGGCGGTGCTTTAACGCGCGAAAAAATCGTAGCGGCTGTAGCCAAGCAATTTATTTGCATTTGTGATGAAACAAAATACGTGCCTGTTTTGGGTAAATTTCCACTGCCTGTAGAAGTATTGCCCATGGCAAAAAGCTATGTCGCGCGCGAATTAATGAAACTGGGCGGCCAACCAAAATTACGCGATTTCACCACTGATAATGGCAATGTGATTTTAGATGTGCATGGCTTAACTATTAGCGACCCGATTGCTTTTGAAGCAAAAGTGAATCAAATTGTAGGTGTGGTGACGAATGGTTTATTTGCTGCGCGTCCTGCCAACGTGTTGCTTTTGGCGACAGCGGACGGCGTTAAAACCTTTAAGAAATAAGTGACGTAAAAAGCATGCAATACGGCAATGCAGTTAAAATAATATTACTGTAACAATTCATTGTTACCATCAAGGTAGTAGAATAAAGCCATCAATAAGAAGGGTAGTAAACATGCAATTCGAACACACCTCAAAACAATATGATGCTGAGCTAGAATCCGTTCGTGCCAAAGTGCTCGAAATGGGCGGCATGGTAGAGCAGCAAATTGTTAACGCGCTAGAGGCACTAATCAAAGCCGATATCAAACTGGCTAAAGAAGTGATGGAAGCAGACGCTCGCGTTAATTCTCTTGAAGTTCAAATTGATGAAGATTGTAGCCATATTATTGCGCGTCGCCAGCCTGCAGCGGGTGATTTGCGTATGGTGATGATGATGGTTAAAACCATTACCGACTTAGAGCGCATTGGTGATGAAGCCACTAAAATTGCCCGTACTGCGCAACGCATTTTTGATGAAGACCGCATGTATAAACCACGCTTTACCGAAATTAAAGCCATGGTGAAAATTGTGCGCGAAATGTTACGTACCTCACTGGATGCATTTGCGCGCTTAGATGTAAGTCAAACGGTTGAAGTGGCTAAACAAGATGAGCTGGTTGATGAGCAGTTTCGTGCAGCGATGCGTCAATTGGTGATGTATATGTTGGAAGACCCACGTACAATTTCAATGTCGTTAGAAGTATTATTTGTGGCAAAAGCCGTTGAGCGTATTGGCGACCATGCCAAAAACATCGCGGAATATGTGGTATATATGGTCAAAGGCAAAGACGTTCGCCACAGCAGTTTGCAAGAATTAGAACGCGAGACGCTTGAACCATAAGTTTTAATCGCTTTTTTGTTTTATTTGCAAAATATCCAATAAAAATAAAGGGTTAAGTCAATACTTAACCCTTTATTTTTATTGAAAAACTCAACTTGGCTTTAGACGACTTCTGTTTACTAGATTTCTGTCTAGGTCATTTCTGCTTGGCTACTTTCAGATAGCCTTGGATGAATCGATATTTGTGGAAACGGAATTTCAATACCTCGCTCATCAAACGCTTTTTTAATATTCTTCAAATATTCGCGACGAACGCCCCATTGCTCCAGCGGTAATACTTTAAATCGGCACCGAATCACTACAGATGAGTCGGCTAGATTTTCAACACCGGCCATTTCCATGTCGCCCAAAATTTTGTGCTTAAAGTCATCATGGTTTCTCAGCTGATTGCCTACTTCGGTCATCAATTGCATCACATCAGCCACATCTTCTTTGTAGGCTACGCTTACATCAATCACCGCTTGCGCAAAGCCGCGACTCATATTGGTTACTGCGCCGATAATCCCGTTTGGCACATAATGCACGTTGCCGCTGTAATCGCGCATTTTAATGTGGCGTAGCGTCACTTCTTCAACCAAACCGCTTTTATCGCCTGCTTCCACCACATCGCCCTGGCGAATTTGATTCTCAAGCAAAATGAAAAAGCCCGTGAAATAATCTTTAATTAAATGTTGCGCGCCAAAACCAACCGCCACACCCACGATACCTGCCGCGGCTAATATCGGAGCGATTGATACACCCAACTCGTACAATATTTCTACACTGCATATCGTCACAATAATTAATGTCGCGACGTATTTAATCACGCGTGCGAGTGTATCAATCCGCTTCACTTCCTCTGAGTTTTCGAATGCTTGCTGGCTTAGATACGCTTTAAGATATTGAATAAATCTCGTACTTAGCTTCATCAGCACCAAACCGATGAACAAAATAAGCATGATGCGCAACGATGTTTTTAATATCAGCAGTAATTGATCTGGGTCACTTAACCCGATATTTGTTAAGAAATCTTCCATGCATTCCTTTCTTCAATATAAAAATTAGGTGAAAAATAACTGTTAAGTCTCAATCCAATACATGCCTTGCGGGCGTATATTGATGAATGAAGCGCTTAAATCTAAGCTTTCATCTGCAAACAAATCTTTGACAGAATTGTGTTGCAATAAACCCAGTTTGCGCAGGCTACTAATATCTAATTGCTGTTCGCTGTGATCAAAATTGCAAATGACCAGAACGCGCGGATATCTTCCCGTGCCATCAAAGCGCACAAAACAAAACAGATGTGGGTTATCTAATACAATCAATTCCCGATTGTTATGATCGGCAAATGCGGTAATTTCTTTTCTGGTCGCAATCATCTTTTTTAAGCCAGAAAAAATACGCTGCTCTATCGTGCCTTTTTCAGCTCTCAGCTCAGTTTGCTGCCAATTCATCGCGGGGCGATGAATCCATCGATTATCATTTTTCTTATAATCGTCTTCTAAATAAGCTTGGTCGTTCAATGTGCCGATTGCATCGCCGTAGTAAATCAGCGGAATGCCGCCAAACGCTAAAATAAAGCCATGCAACAGCAAAATGGTGTCAATGCTGCGGTTAATCGCCGCTAAATCGTTTTTTTCAATCGCTGTTTCCAAACCCGCTAACGAGGCTAGCGAGCCAGCTATTCGCGCATCACCATTTTTTTTATTGGTGCCAAATGCAATACCTCTGGCGATGGAATCGGGGGATTGGCCTGTGTAATGATTGAGCAAAAATTGTCGGTGCAGCGTAGGCTCGTAACCTGCAAGGCGAATATCGTTATCGTCAAAACCCAGCCCAATATCGTCATGACAACGCACATAATTTAACCAAGTAGCACGGTCTAATTTGTCAGGAATCGAGCGAATTGCGTAGTTAAGTAGTGTGGATTTTTTGGTAGCGACTGCTTCCCACAATAAAGCCATTAAAGTCGCATTGTAGGCAATTTCGCACTCTTTGGCGTTAATTGCATCTTCGCCAAAATACTTAATCACTTCCACAGGCGCTACAATCGCTTCTGCAATAAACAAAACACCTGGCGCGGTAACTTGGCAACAATCTTTCATCAACTGTAATATCAGATGCGCTTCACGCTCGTTTTGGCAGGTACTGCCAATTTTTTTCCACAAAAATGCAACAGCGTCCAGCCGAATCACATCCGCACCATGATTCGCCCAGAACAAAATGATACCCACCATTTCAATAAATACAGCAGGATTTTGATAATTCAAATCCCACTGATATTCGTTGAACACCGTCATTACCCACTTGTCCATTGTGGCATCCCAAGTGAAGTTACCTGGCGCATTTTCGGGAAATATCTCTGGCATGGTTTCTTCATACAAATCAGGCATGCTACGGTCGTCAAAAACGTAGTAATAGTCCTGATATTTTTTATCGCCCGCCCTTGCTTGAATCGCCCACGCATGCTCATCTGAAGTGTGATTGACGACAACATCCAGCACTAGTAACGTATCGCGCTTTTTCAAATTGGCTGCCAATTCGTCTAAATCTTCAATAGTGCCTACATCATTATTGATTTTTTTAAAATCACGCACGGCATAACCACCATCGCTTTTGCCTTTAGGACAATCCAATATAGGCATAATGTGCAGCACATTAATGCCAAGATCTTGCAAATAACTCAGTTTATTTTGCAATCCTTTTAAGTCGCCAGAAAACTCCTTACAATACAGCGCGTAGCCTACCCATTGCTGATCTAAAAACCAGTTATGGTTTTTCTCTCTTGTTAGATCAAGCTTGCGTAAGCTTGGTGAGCGCGCGATATAAGACTTAATCAGTACTTTAACGAGTTGATGCAACTGGGGTTTGAAATCATCACGCCGCCCATATAGCTGATGAAATAATGAGTAAATCGCGTAAAAGTTGGCGCCTAATCGGGTATAAAAATACTGTAGATTTGCATCTTTAATTTCAACTTCTATTTCCGTCAAAATATCATTGAGTAATGAGTGGGAGACTTGTTCATACATGATTTTTTATGTCCAAATTCTTGGTTTGCGCAACAGCTTGCTCAACACCATAGTGTGCAAGTCCTTCTAAAATACCTGCCGCATAATGTTGTGTGGCAAAGTAAATATGTTCTCGCTGACGCAGTTTTTCCAGCTCTGGGCTGTAGTTTCCCACCACAATCGCACGCGTATCACCAATCAGCATTTCAATATCGTTACCCGAATCTCCTGCCACCATAAAATTTTCTACTGGCAAACCCCATTTGTACGCCAAGTAGCGTATGGCATGACCTTTGGATGCGCGCACTGGCAACACATCTAAAAACTCTTCATGTGAATAAATAAGTTGCGCATGTAAATTGCATTGGCGAAGGTGATTTTGAATTTCACTCAAAGGCGGCATTACGCCTGGCTTTGCAATGTAGCTTAATTTAAATTCACGCTGATTAACAGGTGCTTGTAAGGTTAAACCCGGAAACTGACTTAACTCTTTTTCAAGCGCCTCTTTTCGCCACATATAACGTATATGCGCCGACCAGCCCGTATCTGGCACCAGTTTCTTGCCATAATGAATCTCTGAGCCGACTGAAGTAATCAGCACATCTGGTAGGCTGACCTGATTTTTTTTAAGAATCTCGACTGCACTTTCCAGTGGGCGGCCTGTTGCTACGCCAAAAATACAATCTTTTTTGTTTCTTTCAATCCAAACAGTTAACTCTTTCAATCCTTTTTTGTCACCAACTAATGTGTTATCAATGTCACTAATCAATGCCATGCTAGCCAAAGGTATGCGTGATTTTTCGGCATTGAAAATTAAGGCATGCTGGCGGCGTAAGCGTTTTTTATCGCGTCGCAATAGGCGCCTCACCTCTTTCATGTATTTTTCAACATGCGCCGTCCAGCTGTAATGTCGCCAAACACCGACTAAGCCACTATTTGCCCATTTTCGCCACTGTTTTTTATCTTTTAACGCTTGCAATAATCCTTCTGCAATAGCGTTGCTATCTAAGGTGTTTACAATTAAACCATTGCGACAATTAGCCAAAATATCGCGCGGCCCGCCATCGTCAGGGGCAACAAATGGCAAACCGCTTGCCGCTGCTTCTATCAGCGTCAATCCGAACGGCTCCGTGAAAGCGGGGTTTACAAACAGCCCACGACGCCTTGCTGCTAAGCGATAAAGTTCGGGCACATCATCTTGCGATACAAATTTGGGAATGGCGACTTTTCCCCACAAATCGTAACGGTCTAAATCAAATAATAATTGACTCATTACTTTTTGCTGTGATTCTTCTAAATCACGAATATCCTCACGTGTGCCTGCCACAATCAGCAAATTTGCCGCCTCTTGCAAAGCGGGGCTTTTGCCGTACGCTTCTATCAAGCCGTGAATATTTTTTCTGATATCCGGCCTGCTAATTGAAAAGATTAAGGGTTTTTCTGGATTAGCCAGATACCCGTCAATTTTTTGTTGAATCGCAGCATTTTGTTTGACACGAGAAGGTGGTAAAAAACGGGATGTATCGGTTCCTGGCGGAATAACACTAAAGCGTGATTGGTTAAAATTGTTGTACATGCCATATTGCTGCTCAATTTCTTGTTTCGTGCTGGTCACAATCAATGAGGCATGCTGAATAATGTCTTCCTCAACTGCTATACGTCGCTCAAAGTTAAACTGTTTTTCAATTGCGGAGCCTTTTCTGCCGCTAGCCAATAAGCGCTCGCGTTTGGGACGACCAAGTGAGTGGCCTGTATGTATCTGCGGTATACCCAATAGTAACGACAATTGCTGCCCAACATAACCCGCATCGGCATAATGCGTGTGTATTAAATCGGGAATACGATTTTGTTGCCGTAAAAAATGCAAGGCTTTGTCGACCACTTGATCTAAGTGCGGCCATAAAAGTTCTTTTCGCAAATAACGTTTTGGCCCACATTGTAAGCGGATAATGCGCGCGCCCTCACCTATGGGTTCTTCACTTTTCGCGTAATCTTTGGCTAAAGCATCGTCCTCTATCAATCGCGTTAATAAATCAACTTTGTCCACACCCGCATGTTTTGCAAGTGTTCTTGCCAACTCGACCACGTAGGTAGTTTGCCCCCCGGTGTCGGCATCTGCGCCCAGCTCCATATCATTGGCGCGAATGAGCCCATGCATGCTAATCATCAGCACATAAATTGGGTTTTCAGACTGTTGCGATGAATCAATCATAGATTCCAATGTTGAATAAATGGCTCATAAAAATTTAAGTCTGCAGGTGCGCCACCGCGAACACCACAAATGGCACTGGCAAATTCATTCGCACGATTAAGTGTAGTCGCATCGTCCCAACTTAGACCGTGCGCTAGAATACATACAGCTGAAAATGCATCGCCTGCACCAACTGTATCGATGATTGCGGGTTGATTATGTAGCGTATTTGTTTTAACTACCTTCTCACCATTTATCATCCAAGCGCCCTCTGCGCCTGCTGTTACTACGATTTGCTTAATATTAAATTCTGTTAATAGCTTTTTGGCTTTGTCGTAAGGGTTTTCAGTTTCAATTTTGAAATACTTGGCAATAATAGCTAGCTCTTCCTCATTTAACTTTACAATATCGCTGCGTTGCAGAGAGCGCCGTATGGTGTGTTTATTATAAAAAGGCGCACGCAAGTTAACGTCCAAAAAGCGTGGAAATTTACCATCTTCTAAAAAATGATCCAGTGCCAGCCTTGATTGCATACCGCGCTGCGCCAGCGTACCAAAGTAAACCAAATCTGGTTTTAGTGACAGGGTAACCATATGCGTAATCCCTGCATGAATATGGTCATAAGCCTGATCTGGCATTATTTCAAATTGATGGCCCGTGTCTGTTAAATGCACATTAACTTGTCCGGTTGGATAAATTGCATCAATTTGCAAACCGGACACATCCATCCCAAGCCTTTGCATTTCCTGTAAAAGCAGTGTTCGCAAAGCATCTTGACCCGTTCGGCTAATCATCACTGGGTGTAATCCAAAAGCCTGTAAGTGGCGCGCTACGTTAAAAGGTGCACCACCTAGCACAGTTTCATCAGGAAAAATGTCCGCTAAAATTTCACCAAATATACCGATAACTTTTTGCGGTTTCATTGCTATTTCATTTGATGACAATGTCTCTCCTTTTGACTAAATTAGCGCTTGGGTAATGTCTCTGGTATATAAAGCATGGTCTAAAAGGCGCCTGTAATAAGAAATATGGCCGATTACTCATTACAACTTTTAATTGATAACCGCTATAAATCAGCCAATGGAATTAACCCAGCACCAAGGTCTTTGCTATTTATTTGCAACGTCAACTGCTCCAAGCTTTGCGTTAATCCTATTAATGCATCTACATCTAAACGATCTAGTGCCTCTCTTAGCACACCCCTTGGTGAAGGTGGCGCGTTTTTAATAATAGCCAAACCTTGTTCTGTCAAAGATAAGCGCACAACGCGCTGATCGCTTGTTTCGCGTTTTTTAGCTATTAGCAGCTTTTTCACTAGTTTTTCAACTAAATTACTAGCCGTCGATTGGTGAATCGCCAAATTGTTGGCTAATTCAGATACTTTTAAATCAGGCTCTTTGTACAATTCATACAAAACCCATAACTGAGAACTACTAATGCCACAGGCAGATTCTGTGTCGCTTAAATGCTTTTTTACTGAACTAAATATCACGCGAAAATGTTGCAAGGACGCGTTCGCTAATCGCGCTTGCGTGTGTACTTGATTGTTTAATAGTGCTGGCTTTTCAGTCATATTTTCTAACTACATTTTGCAAAACAAAAAATTGAATCACGGATTTATTGTTTTGCCTGATTGATTAAACTTACAGCGAAAGTCGCTTATATTTTTTCACTATTGAATCTATTTTATCTTAATAATTAAATTTGTACAAATATGTTTTGTACAAATGTATTTATTTACATTTATTAATAAAGATGATTAACGCTTAAATTTAGTGGAAATTTACAAATAAAAAGCCACACCAAATTGGTATGGCTTTTTTAATGCTTAAGCCGTTTTAATTAGATAAGCGCAATAAAAATACAATCCCGTGAAATTTACAATACTTATTTTGGCGGCACATAGCCACTCGCCGTATCAGCGCCTTCACCAAAAAAGTATTTCTCGGTTTGCTCACTTAAATATTTACGGGCCGCAGGGTCTGCCAAGCTAAGACGGTTTTCATTCACCAGCATGGTTTGTTGTTTTAGCCACGCTGCCCATGCCTCTTTGGATACTTGGAGGTAAATACGCTTGCCAAGCTCACCCGGGTAGGGCGGAAAATCCATGCCATCTAATTCTTTACCTAATTTAATGCAGTTGACTATACGTGCCATCTCAAAACCTTTATTGAATAAATT
This sequence comes from Methylotenera sp., assembly GCA_021732365.1. Taxonomy (GTDB): domain Bacteria; phylum Pseudomonadota; class Gammaproteobacteria; order Burkholderiales; family Methylophilaceae; genus Methylotenera_A. Next base: position 238,053 of record JAKFVD010000016.1, read on the forward strand.
ACAGACTACAAAACAATATGATAACGCATGTTAAAATAATTCGATTATTTTTAATGATTGATAAACGTAATGACTACTGAATCAAAACAGCCCCACATTGAAAGCCCGTTTAAAGGCAAAACTGGCATACGCCGGTTATTGAATGCTTTTGGATATTCATTAGAAGGCTTTAAAGCCGCTTACAAGCATGAAGATGCGTTTAGGCAAGAGGTTTTAATATCAATCATTTTGACGCCACTGGCATTTTACTTGGGCAATAGTGCGATTGAAATTGCATTAATGGTTGCCAGCGTTTTATTAGTGTTAATTGTAGAGCTGTTAAATTCCGCGGTAGAAGCGGTGGTCGACCGCGTATCGATTGAGCGGCATGAATTAGCTAAACGCGCCAAAGATATCGGCAGCGCAGCAGTATTTATTGCGCTGCTGATTTTGGTGGTAGTTTGGTGCCTAATACTATTTTATTAAGCACCAAACGTTAGAATTAAAGCCAGCTACTTTTTAAGATGCCATCCATGAATGCCGTTGGCATCTACCGTGTATTCTAGTAATGTAATCCAAGCGCCAGCAACGGCCACAAAAAAGACTAAACCCAGTACAACGTATTTTGTCGCGCTCATACTCATTACCTTTTAAGAACTAAAACGGTAATGAGTGATTTTTCTGATATTTGGTTCAAAGTCTGTCGCGTACAGCACAAGTTAACTCATTTTTACACTTAAAAATCGCCACGCAGACCAATTAATAATGCGCGCTCACCTGCTGGTGAAATGTCTTTTAAAAATGAAGCATGTTCGCGGATTTCATCATTCAGCAAATTATTCGCTTTAGCAAATAATTCTAAATTGAGCTTGGTAGGCAATTTATAGGCCACCAGCGCGCTCACATTGGTATAGCCATCGGTTGCCAACTCATTATCCGCAGTGTTATCTTGTTTAAAGGCGCGCAACACATCGAGCTTTGCACTGAAACTGTTAAACTGATACTGCAGGCCAGCACCTAAACGCAATGGTGCAATACGCGGTAAATATTCATTGGTACGCTTTTCTTTGGCATGCACGTAATCGCCACGCAGATTCAGTGTCAGCTGGTTACTTAACCATATTTTCCCCTCGAATTCTAGGCCTTTGAATACAGCAGGCACAGCACGAAATTGTGCCTCTGGTAATTCTTCTCCTGGCGGGCCAACTAAATTACCTGTTTCAAATAACCCAATAAAATTGCTAAACCGTGTGTAATACGCGCCTAAACTGAATGCATTTTTGGCATCTTTCCAGCGGATTTGTGCATCAATACCGTTGGATTTTTCTTTTTCAAACTGGGTATTGCCCACTTCAAATTGACCTGTAGCCACATGCGCGCCGTTTGCATAAAGCTCAAAATAGCTGGGTGCGCGCTCGTTATGCGATAAATTGCTGGTTAGCGACCAACTTTCGTTGATGCTATATAACCCGCCTAAGGCATAGCTATTGGGGTTAAAGCTGTTATTCTGCCCTGTGCCAAAACTGGCATTATCTTTTGAATCCACATTGGCGTGCCCCAAGCGACCACCTAAAGTGATTTTGTGCATAGCTTTTTCATCACTACCGATTGGCAACTCTTCATACACATACAAGGCTTTATTTTGCGTATTCACGCTTGGCACAAAGGCTTCATCACCCAATGCTTCAAAATTAGTGTTATTAAATTGAAAACCGATTACACCATTTAAGGCCAAGCCATTACCCAAGTTAATTTTAGCGTGTCCCGTCTCAAGACTGCCCTCAACGCCGCGATTTAAAAAAGTAGTGCCTACTTCGCCGTCTTCTAATTCGCGATGCTCGTAATCGGTATATGCCATACGAAATTTAACGCGATTAATCAGATTATTTTCAAACCCTGTAAATTCACTGGCTACATCCCAGCGGTCGCTCTTCATGTCGATACGTACCGCCTCTTCTGCCACCACACCGTAATTATTATTCAGTGTTGAATACGAAGCACCAATATAACCGCTTTCAAAAGTCAGTGCCGCGCCTAAAGCACCGCCATCGCCATCGGCGCTGCTGTTGACTAATTTGCCGCGATTTTCGCGTGGCGTTCCATCTGCCTCACTTTTACGGCGCGATACGGCAAAACCATCAATATCTAAATCACTGGTTTTGCGCGTATAAACATCTGCATGAATCGCAAACTGACCATTACCCACATCCACTACAGCGGCACCATTACGCGTGCTATCTGGTCCTCCAAAGCGGGTTTCGGCACGGCCTGTAATGCCGTCTAATTGCTCTTTTGGAATTCGATGATCGATTGCGTTAACTACACCACCCACCGCGCTACCCCCATACAACAGTGCCGCAGGGCCGCGTACTACATCAATTTGTTCAATCACCAATGGGTCTATGCCAACCGCGTGGTCAAAACTTAAACTGGATGCATCCAAAATACCAATACCGTTTTGCATAATGCGCACACGTTCGCCATCCAAACCGCGAATCACTGGCCTAGAAGCATTAGGGCCAAATTGTGTCGCAGTCACGCCTGGAATACCGTTCAGTGTTTCGCCAAGTGTTCCCTCGCGGCGCAAACTCAACTCGCGACCATTTAACACGCTCACGGGTACCACTAGCTCATCCGAGCCAACGCCTAAGGGGTTGCCTGTCACCGCTAGTGCAGGTAAATCAATTTGCGTAGAATCTGCCGCATAAACATTGGGTGTAAAAAAAGAGGCTAGCACCAAAACGATAGGCTTGGTTTTGAGTAAATACGGTAATTGCGATAAGCGCGCATGCGACTGTTGAATCTGAAACATAATGGAATCCTTAAAATGCTTAATACAAAAAGCACCAATAAGCGCATTAGGCTATTGGCTGATTAATTATTGAATTAAGCAATTTGAGGTGGTGCACGCGCAGAATATGCGCGGTTAGGAAGATTGAAAAACGAAAAACGGGGTTCAATGACAGGCACTGAAACAGACTGATTAACAGCGAATACAAAAGCACACTCTGCCAAACCACTTTCAACATTCACGTGACTAATACATTGCTCACACTGGTGATTAGCGGTTTGTTTGTCTTGCTTAGATTTTGAATCTGGCTGGCTATGCTGGATTAAATCAGAAAAGTGGCTTATTTCATGTGTGGCAATGCCCATTTGCGTAAAAGCAAATAGTACGACCAAACTGAAATGAATAAATAATCTATGCAACATAGTTGCAATATTAGCAGAAAATAATGAATATTTAGCACACGAATATAAAAAAGGCCGCTGTTGCGGCCTTTTTTTTCACTGCAATTGATAACTTAAGCAAAGTTTGCAGACGCAAAATCCCAGTTTGCTAATGAGGCTAAAAATGTTTCTACAAATTTAGGACGCGCATTGCGATAATCGATGTAATAAGCATGTTCCCATACATCAATCGTTAATAAAGCTTTGTCACCAGTAGTCAAAGGTGTGCCAGCAGCGCCCATGTTTACAATATCCACAGTGCCGTCCGCTTTTTTAACTAACCATGTCCAACCAGAACCAAAATTACCAACCGCTGACGCTTGAAAGGCTTTTTTAAACTCATCAAAACTGCCCCATTTTGCATTGATGGCATCCGCCAATGCACCTGTTGGTGCGCCGCCGCCATTAGGTTTCATGCTGTTCCAAAAAAATGTGTGATTCCATACCTGGGCAGAGTTGTTGTAAATGCCAGCAGAGGATTTTTTGATGATTTCTTCTAAAGTTAAATTTTCAAACTCTGTACTTTTGATTAGATTATTTAAATTAGTTACGTATGTTTGGTGATGTTTACCGTAATGAAAATCCAGTGTTTCTTCTGAAATATGCGGGGCTAAAGCGGTTCTAGCGTATGGTAATGCGGGTAAAGTATGTTCCATGGTGTTTTCCTAACATTGATAAAAATTATTTTAGTAATTGCTCTTATATTGGTTAAAACTTTAATGCTGCTATAAATATGCAGGCAGAAATCAATAATACAAGTAAGCTCTGCCAATCTCTTGCTGCAAATACTACAGGGTCATCGTCTACTTGGCCGCGATGCGCTTTCATCCACATTCTGCTTACCCAATACAATAAAAGTGGCGGCATTAGCCACAGCCACATGGTGTTGGGATACATTAGGTTGGTTTCTGGGTTGTTAAGGTACAAAGCCAAAATCAATACAGAGCCCAAACCCGAACTTACGCCTATAGACATCAACACAGGCAAATCGTTTACCGAGTAACCCCTGCCAGCAGCTTCTTGCTTATTGCTTTGCAAGGTAATTAATAATTCTGAGTAGCGTTTTACCAAGGCTAGGCTTAAAAAGATAAACATTGAAAATGCCAGCAACCAGAAAGATGGAGTAATCATAGTGGCGGCAGCGCCTGCAATAATTCGCATGGTATACAAACCAGCCAGCAGCATCACATCCACAATCACTTGTCTTTTTAGACGAATTGAATAAGCCAGAGTCATTACAAAATATGCAGCAAGCACTAAAATAAAGCGATTTGGTAGCAACAGAGATACTGCAAAAGCAACGCCTAAAAGCAAAGGTACCATCAGCATGCCCTGCCACAGCGGAATAGTGCAGGCTGCAAATGGACGTTTACGTTTACGGATATGTTGTCTATCAGAATCTAAGTCCAGCAAATCATTCAGCACATAAACTGATGACGCGCACAGACTAAATGCGATGAAAGCGTAAAAAACCTGAACAATTCCCTCAAAAGCATTTAGTTGATGAGCGGCTAGCAAAGGCACAGCTATTAACAAATTTTTAAGCCATTGATGCACACGCAAAGCACGCAGATACACTAAAAGGTTAGCGCGCGGCGTTTTAATGGTTTGTACGTCATTGGCTTTTTCTGATGCCCTTTGCGCAAGGCTATCGCTAGATGTCACCACAATTGCACTTGCCGCATGTGCCCACACATGCAAATCCACATACGAATCGCCTGCATAATCAAAATTACGCTCACCAAATAACTTAACCAAATAATTGGCCTTATTTTTGCCTGCTAGATTCACCCCTTTTTCGGTTGCAAGCACTTGGTCAAAGCATCCAAGATGCGCGGCGATTCCATTTGCCCATAGCATAGGTGAAGCCGTCACCAATACTACCTGCCGACCTTGTTCACGCGCTTTTTCTATCATGCTCATTACTTCTGGGCGATATGGCAACGTTTCCCAATTAAAAATTACATGCTCTGCCAAACGCTCTTTTAAATAAACCTTACCTTTTAACAACCAAAAAGGCAGCAAAAATAAGCCCAGCGGATATTGTTTAAGCATTAAAAAAAATGCTTCGTATAGCAAATCTGTGGCAATTAAGGTACCGTCACAATCAACGCATAGTGGTTTATTCATATTTTTACCCTTGCGCCATAATTGCCACACCCAATGCAATGCAAAGCGTGCCTACAATTTTTGTGGTAGATAATACTTCACCATTAATAAAAAAAGCCAATAACATCGTCACTACAAAACCCAAGCCAACAAACGGATATGCAAAACTCACATCTACCCGCGCTAAAACCAGCAGCCAAACTGCAGCACTGGCAAAATAAAGCGTTAATCCGCCAAGCACATACACATTTGTGGCAATTGCAGTAAAGGCTTGCATGGCCGATTGCGATTGCATCGCCTGCAATACGGATGCATTGCTCATGCCCGTTTTAAGCACAATCTGCGCGATAGACGATAACAAAACGCTGCATAAAATCAGCAAAATTAAGTATTGATTCATTTTTGGTTTATCTTTCATTAGTTTTGCCATTTAAGTTGCATTAATTAATTTGTATCTTGCTGCTAAATTTTGTAATGCATAGGCGGCAAATATCGCCAAAAATGGGTTGATTGGCATATGGTAGCGGTCTTGCGCAACCGTTAATATGGGGAATACAAAGAAAAATGCTGCCACCACAAAAAGAACATTAAAAGGTACTAACTGACGCTCTTTTAGTAGCTTGTAAACACCTATGCTAGCAAATACCAATATTAACCACCAAAACATACTAGAGATAAGTTTCATCCCTATTAAAATCGGCTTACTAAAGCGTTTTTCTAAATACCCGTTCCAAACGATACCGATTGTTTCTGCTTTGTAGGTAATTAACGCACGCTTTAAGGCTAATTTTGCATAGCCCAAAGGATTGTGCACAATAAAATCTATCGCTTCTTTTTTAAAGTAATTGTCGCGCGCCACTTCATTTTTAAACGGCAAATCGGTTAAATCGGTATAGCCGCCGTTTGAATTCGGATTATTACCCATCCATAAATTGGCCCCGCCATTGGCAGAAACCAACACAAACTCGCCAAATACTTGGTGATTGCGGTACACCCAAGGTGAAAATAACAAAGTTGCGGTGATTGCTGCAATACAAAATGATTGAATTGCAGCTCGCCAGTCTTTGTTGGCTAGCCAATCTAATATTGGTAAAAACAGAAATATGAACTGTGCGGTTGGCCGCACATAGGTTGCCGCACAAATCAAAGCGCCCCAGATGATGGCTCTTAAAATTGGCGATAACTGCTTACATCCCCAAACATAAATTGCTGATAATATTAAGAAAATAAAAATTATCTCGCTTGCTAATATAGTGGTGAACTGAATTAATATTGGCCATAATGCTATTAAGAATGCTGCAATTAATGCGACATTATTATTTAAATAACGCTGTGCAATTGCATAGGTTAGCCAAACAATTAATGTGCCGATTACAATGTTAAACACCACAATTGGCAAAAATGAAATGCCGAAAATCTTGTAAATAACCGCATAAATGGCAGAAGTGCCAACAGGCCAATAAACAGTAATATCGCCGTTAGGAAACGCATAACCGTTGCCTGTTGCTATGCTTTGCGCAAACACATCGTATAAAAATGAATCGGATACTGGCACTACAGGCACCAAGCATGCCCAAATTACCCTGAGCAAAATCGCTAAAATTAATAGATTTTTTATATTGAAAATAGGTGCTTTTTGAAATAAATGCATATTAATCCTATTGATTTATTGTTGGCTTATTTTGGTCATTATTAAACACTGGTCTTTTTTGCTCTTGGATGTGCATTATCGTACACCTTACTTAAATGCTGAAAATCTAAATGCGTATACACTTGAGTGGTACTAATATTGGCATGGCCCAGCATTTCTTGCACCGCGCGTAAATCGCCGCTGGATTGCAACACATGCGACGCAAAGCTGTGCCGCAACATATGTGGATGCACTGAAGTATGAATGTTCTGCTTAATCGCCCACTCTTTAATGCGATATTGCACATTTCTGGGAGTTAATCGCTTGCCCTGTTTGCCAACAAATACGGCTTTATCTTGCGGATTTCCATCAAAAGATGCGTCATCTGGGCGCATGCTTAGCCATTGCTGAATGGCTTTTATAGCAAACTCGCCAAGCGGCACGATGCGGGTTTTATTGCCTTTACCCGTTACCGTTATCGTGCCTTCTGTAAAATCCAGCGCGCCTATGTTTAAATTCACCAATTCGCTTAAACGCAAGCCAGACGAATAAAATAATTCCAAAATAGCATGGTCGCGCACACTTAATAGATCATTTTCTTTAATATCCACCAGCTTAATTGTTTGCTCAATTGATAGCGCGTACGGCAGTGTCTGGGCTGATTTAGGCGCGCGCAAACCTAATACTGGATTTTGCAAATAACCATGCTGCTGAATCAAAAAGTTAAAAAAACCGCGCCAACAAGATAATAAGCGCGCGATACTTTTTCCACCCAAACCTTTGCCATGAAGACCAGCCACAAAGCGCCTTATGTGAGTATTTTGCAGCTCATTTAAGTTTAATTGATCGCTTAATTGCACAAGCTGTGTCAAATCTCTTGAGTAATTCTTGCAGGTCAGCGGACTTAAGCGCCGCTCAAAACTTAAAAATTCCAGATATTTGGCAATTAAGATTTGTGCTGAAGCATCGGCTGACATATTTTCTGTTGGCAAACTGTTTTGACTAATTAGGAAAGCGCCAAATGTCGCGATAGTGCTGCACTAATGAGCTCACTCATTTTATTTAAAAAATCTGTGCCCATTTCTTCATAAAATCGGCTGTCACTATCGCTGGCTAACGCTAAAAATCCAAATAGGTTAGGTTGATGCAAGCCAATAATCGCCAATGATGCAGCAGGTTCTATAAACCAATCTTCACCCACAATAACAGGTGGTTTGCCACAGTAAGCGTGCGTGCGTGACGCAATCCATGTTTTTACGAGTTCAGAAGTTTCGCTAAACACCAAGTTAGCTTGGCTAGATTGATCCAATGGTTGTACCCAAATGCGCAAGCACGTATCACTTAAATCAAACATTTCGGGCAAATCGTGGCTAATTAATTGCTCAATTGAATCAAAACTTTTAGCCTGATGCAAACGCAGATTAAACGCATGCATTTTATTAGCCGTGATGTCGTTTTGCTGTGCATTTACAACCAACTCAGAAAATCGACTCTCAAGCGCGGTGATTTTATCGCGCTGCGCCAATTGCTGACGTTCTGCCAATGAGATTGTGCCGCCACCGTGTGGGCTAGGTAAGTGAATATCTGCCAATAAAGCAGCGTTTTCTTCAAAAAATTCAGGGTGATTTTTTAAATAGCTTTTAATTTCTGCTAAATCTATTGTTTCCGACATTATTGTTCCCTAAAGTTAACCACTTATTTTAATCAAAATTGCTCCATCAAATCTCAATCTGACCTTCAAACACAAACTCTGCAGGCCCAGTCATCATGACTGGCGCGGTCTCTCCAGCCCATGCAATGCTCAACCTGCCGCCACGTGTATTCACCAAAACAGGCGATTGCAAAAGCCCTAACGCAATACCACTTATCGCCGCCGCGCAAGCACCTGTGCCACAAGAAAGCGTTTCGCCACTGCCGCGCTCATATACGCGCAGATTAATTTCATGCGCATTCAAAACTTGCATAAAGCCTGCATTCACCCGCTGTGGAAAGTCCACATGCGATTCAATTTGTGGCCCAAGCGTTGCTACTTTTGCTTGCTCTGTGTTATCCACAACCATTACTGCATGCGGGTTACCCATTGAAATGGCAGAAATTGTGATGGTTTCTGCCTGTAATTTCAAAGCATATTGTGCTTGTAAGTTTGTCGCCGCAAATGGAATACGTGCAGGCTCAAAAATGGGCGCGCCCATATTCACAGTCACCTGCCCATCGTTTTGCAATTGCAACACAATAATTCCGCTGGCGGTTTCAACTTTTATGTCAGTTTTAGTGGTTAAGTTTTTTTCAAAAACAAAACGCGCAAAACAACGCGCACCGTTGCCGCACTGCTCTACCTCGCCGCCATCTGCATTAAAAATGCGGTATTTAAAATCTACATCTACCGTAGTGCTTTTTTCAACTATCAATAATTGATCGCAACCAACACCAAAATAACGGTTGGCGATTTGTTTGATTTGACTTTTGCTAAGCGCAACATTCTCTGAATAGCCGTTAATCACGACAAAATCATTACCTGCGCCCTGCATTTTTGTGAACTTTAGCTGCATTTTTACCTCAATTGGTTACGTGTATTCTACCAAATTTGAGTGTTTACAAGTGCTTATCCGTGTACAATCCGCAATCCAACAGTGATTTATAATATTTGCTTTAGCCTTTAGTCGATATTATTTTCTCTTTTTTAAATATTAAGTTTTCAAGGCGCAACTCATGAATGAATATCTATTTACCTCAGAATCCGTTTCTGAAGGCCACCCAGACAAACTCGCAGACCAAGTATCCGACAGTATTTTAGATGCTATTTTAGAACAAGACCCAACTGCACGCGTAGCCGCAGAAACTTTGGCTAATACTGGCTTGGTGGTTCTTGCTGGCGAAATTACAACTACAGCCAATGTTGATTACATTAAAGTAGCACGCGATTGCATTAAACGTATTGGTTATGACAACACAGAATATGGCATCGATTACAAAGGTTGCGCGGTATTAGTCGCTTATGACAAACAATCGCCTGACATCGCACAAGGTGTTGACGGCGCACAAGACGATCCATTAGACCAAGGCGCGGGCGACCAGGGTTTGATGTTTGGCTATGCGGTGGATGAAACGCCGCAATTAATGCCGCTACCAATCTGGTTAAGTCATCGTTTAATGGAACGTCAAGCTGCGTTGCGTAAAGATGGCCGTTTGCCATGGTTGCGTCCAGATGCGAAAAGCCAAGTTACTGTGCAATATGTAGATGGCAAACCATACAAAATCGATACGGTTTTGGTTTCAACTCAACACTCACCCGATATCAGCTTAGAAGATATTCGCGAAGCAACCATTGAAGAAATCATCAAGCCAATGTTGCCTAAAGAGTTAATCAAAGGCGAAATTAAATATTTGGTTAACCCAACAGGTCGCTTTGTTATTGGCGGCCCACAAGGCGATTGCGGCTTAACAGGCCGTAAAATCATTGTGGACACCTACGGCGGCGCAGCCCCTCATGGTGGCGGTGCGTTCTCAGGTAAAGATCCTTCAAAAGTGGACCGTAGCGCCGCTTATGCTGGCCGCTATGTAGCCAAAAATATTGTGGCGGCTGGTTTAGCATCACGTTGTTTAGTGCAAGTGAGTTACGCCATTGGCGTGGCGCAACCAACTTCTGTAATGGTTGAAACGTATGGCACAGGTAAAGTTTCAAACGAGGTATTGACGCAATTAGTGCGTGAACATTTTGACCTGCGCCCAAAAGGCATTGTAAAAATGTTGAACTTATTGCGCCCAATTTACACAAAAACAGCAGCTTATGGCCACTTTGGTCGCGATGAGCCTGAGTTTACTTGGGAAGCGACCGATAGGGCAGCAGCACTGAAAGCCGCGGCAGGTTTATAAGTCTTAATATGTAGCAAACATAATGAAATCATGGCTTTACAAAAACCATGATTTCATTATAATTCGATTTTTTGTAATTTATAGTTTTAGTAATTCATAACCGAGGAACGTTGCGAGGTTACGTTAGTTTTGAAATATCAAAACGATGTAAACCCTAGGCTCGGTTAGCAATATTGGTAAAGTTTTTATCATTATTGTAAACGGCGTTCACCTAACCGTGCCAGACACGGGATGCAGGTGGGCAAAGTTAATGTCTCTCTCAATTCATCCCCTCTGGTCACCAAACTTCATTATTGTTTAAGGAAAAACGATGAATACCGTGACTGATTTAACATTCAAAGATTACATTGTTGCTGATATTAATTTAGCAACTTTTGGCCGTAAGGAAATTGCGATTGCCGAAACCGAAATGCCAGGCTTAATGGCGATTCGCGAAGAATTTGCACTTGCACAGCCATTAAAAGGTGCGCGCATTACTGGCTCTCTACACATGACCATTCAAACAGCAGTACTGATTGAAACGCTGAAAGACTTAGGCGCTGAAGTACGTTGGGCATCATGTAACATCTATTCAACACAAGACCACGCGGCGGCGGCGATTGCGGCAGGCGGCACACCAGTATTCGCCATCAAAGGCGAAACATTGACTGAATATTGGGATTACACACACCGTATTTTTGAGTGGGCTGATGGCGGCTATACTAATATGATTTTAGATGATGGTGGCGATGCAACATTGCTTTTACATCTAGGTACGCGCGCTGAAAAAGATTTATCGGTTATTGCTAACCCAACTTCAGAAGAAGAAATCTGCTTGTTTGACGCGATTAAAGAAAAATTAAAAGTTGACCCAACTTGGTACTCAACACGCTTAAGCAAAATCATTGGCGTAACAGAAGAAACCACAACTGGCGTGCATCGTTTGTATCAAATGCATAAAGAAGGCAAATTGGCTTTCCCAGCGATTAATGTAAACGATTCTGTCACTAAATCAAAATTCGACAATCTATATGGTTGCCGTGAAAGTTTAGTTGATGCGATTAAACGCGCAACGGATGTGATGATTGCAGGCAAAGTGGCTGTGGTTGCAGGTTATGGCGATGTAGGTAAAGGTTCTGCGCAAGCTTTACGTGCGTTATCTGCTCAAGTTTGGGTAACAGAAATTGATCCAATTTGCGCATTACAAGCGGCAATGGAAGGCTACCGTGTAGTCACAATGGATTACGCCGCTGAGCATGCCGATATTTTTGTAACAGCTACTGGTAATTACCATGTGATTACGCATGACCATATGGCAAAAATGAAAGACCAAGCCATTGTGTGTAATATCGGTCACTTTGATAACGAAATCGATGTAGCTTCACTAGAAAAATATGAGTGGGATGAAATCAAGCCACAAGTTGACCATGTGATTTTCCCAAATGGTAAAAAGATCATTCTGCTAGCGAAAGGTCGTTTAGTGAATTTGGGTTGTGGTACAGGACATCCAAGCTATGTGATGAGCTCTAGCTTTGCCAATCAAACCATTGCGCAAATTGAGTTGTTTACCCAGCAAGCAAAATATCCAGTAGGCGTTTATACTTTGCCTAAGCATTTAGATGAAAAAGTCGCGGTGTTGCAATTGAAAAAATTAAACGCACAATTGACGCGCTTATCTGAAACGCAAGCGGCTTACATTGGCGTGTCGCAAGATGGCCCATTTAAGCCAGAAACTTATCGTTATTAATCGTTAATTTGGGAGCAGACACATGAAATTGTTGATTGGATGGTTGTTAAGCGCATTAGCTTTATTGGCTGTGGCGTATCTTGTACCTGGCATTCATGTGTCTAGCTTTATGTCTGCCTTAATCGCGGCTGCGGTTATTGGTTTGGCTAATATACTGATTAAACCGATTTTATTAATTCTCACGCTGCCAGTGACGATTATCACGCTGGGTTTATTTATATTTGTGATTAACGGTCTGCTATTTTGGTTGGCGGGTTATTTTTTGCAAGGCTTTGATGTAAAAACTGTTACCGCTGGGATTATTGGCGCGATTGTTTACAGCATTATTTCGTGGATATTAAGCGCAATTGTAGTTGATAAAAAATAGAAGTTAACACTAAAAATGAAGCAAAATTTACCGTTAAGTTTTGAGTTTTTCCCGCCAAAAACGGCAGATGGTATCGCCAATTTGCGTGAAACACGTACGCAACTTGCGCAATATAATCCTGAGTTTTTTTCAGTCACTTTTGGTGCTGGTGGCTCTACAACCGACCGCACCAAAGAAACAGTATTTGAAATTCAAGCAGAAGGCTATCAAGCCGCACCGCATATTTCATGCATATCCTCTAGCAAAGAAGAAATTCGCGAATTATTAAGTGCATATCAAGCCAAAGGCATTAAGCGTTTAGTCACATTGCGTGGTGATGTGCCATCAGGCGAAGTGAGTGTGGGCGATTTTAAATATGCCAATGAGTTGGTGAGCTTTATTCGCCAAGAAACGGGTGATTGGTTTCATTTGGAAGTCGCCGCTTATCCAGAGTTTCATCCAGAAGCACTATCTGCCGCCAAAGATATGGCTAATTTTAAACGCAAAGTAGAAGCAGGTGCCGACTCGGCCATTACGCAATACTTTTACAATGCGGATGCTTACTTTAGATTTATTGATGAGTGCGAAGCAGATGGAATTACCATACCAATCGTGCCCGGTATTATGCCTATATACAACTACACGCAATTAGCCCGCTTTTCAGGCGTATGTGGCGCAGAAATACCCCGTTGGTTGCGTTTAAGGCTAGAAGCATATGCAGACGATTTACCATCGTTACGTGCTTTAGGTGTAGATGTGGTAAGTGAGCTTTGCGAAACTTTACTAGCTTGGGGTGTGCCTAGCTTGCACTTCTACACGCTCAACCAAGCAGGCACTATTTCAAAAATTATTGATAACTTAGAGATTAAATAACCTGACAATTAATTTACTGGTAGATTAAAAATAAAAATGGCGCTTAGATTTGAGCGCCATTTTTTTACAAACTAGTGAACCGTTAATCCGCGTGGATTAAAAAAAGCATCTTCCACGAATAGGTAATCTTTTTCGCGGCCTTCATTCCACAAGGCAATCATCGAAATCCAACGCATCTCTTCGACGGTAATCACTTCTTGTTTTAAAGCCATGGCGCGATCCACAATTAAATCGCGCTCCATGTCGTTAATCACTTTGGCTTGTTGTAAAAACAAAATAAAACCAATGCTTTCAGTATTGATTTTTTTAATTTCATTATCTGAAAATATACGCATACCAGAATATTCATGCGAGTAATTCAGCTCTGGTTGAGTTAACTGATATTTCATTTCTTGATACCAATCAAACGCGCCATTAATATCCGTTTTTTCAAATCCAGCAGCTGATAACTCCTGTTCCATCACATCAATATCTGGCATTGTGTGGTGCGCAAAATAATTTTCAAACATGAACACCAATACTTCAAACATAGCATCTCCTAAGCACAATTTGGAATCTGTTTACAGCTGACATTTCAAAATATTCTTATTAAATGAGTCGTTGATATTTGCCACCGTTCAAGGCTGTGATTTCGCCTTTTAGCTCCATCACCATAAGCATGGCTGAAAGCTGTTCTGTAGTCAATCCAGAAACCGTTAATACTGTTTCAAAATCAACAGGGTCAAATCCCATGTAAGCTAGTACTGGATTGGGTTCTGAGCCATTCACCTCCACTTCGCCCATTAGCCCCAATGGGCTAATGTTAGGCAGCATATTTTTTAATTCTTCTAATATATCTGCAGTGTTTTCAACTAGCTTTGCACCCTGCTTAATCAACTGATGACAACCTTTGGCAACGGGCGAATGAATGGAACCTGGTATTGCAAAAACTTCACGGCCCTGCTCAATCGCCAAACGTGCAGTAATCAGTGAACCGCTATCTACATTCGCTTCAACCACCAAACAGCCTAAACTTAGGCCACTAATAATCCGATTTCGCCTGGGAAAGTTTTGCGCTTTTGATGGTGTACCTAATGCAAATTCAGAAATAATCAGACCGCGCTCAGCAATTTTATGTGCTAAATCGCGATGCCTCGCTGGATAAACAATATCCAACCCAGTACCTACTACTGCAATCGTTGCGCCATTACTTTTGAATGTACCGCGATGTGCTGCCCCATCAATACCTAATGCCATTCCGCTCACCACACACAGGCCGCTGTTGCATAAGCTTTCTGCAAAATCTTCTGCATTTTTCTCACCTTGTGGCGTGCTACTTCGACTACCGACCATGGCAATACTAGGGTGGTTGAGCCACTGCAAATCACCTAGTGCATACAATAATATTGGTGGATTACTAATTTCTAACAGTGCTTGTGGATAAGCTTTGTCAGCTAGTGTCACAATATGTGTGTTGTCTTTTTTTAGCCAGTCGAGTGTTGGCTTAATGACATCGGTCTGAATACCATTTAGTATTTTTTGCGCAATAGGTTCGTCAACCACTTCTCGCAGTTGATGGCTTTTTGCAGTGTAAATAGCTTCTGGCGAACCAAATTTAGTCAATAGCTGATAAATGCCAGCATTGCCCAAACCGATTGTTTGACTCAGTGAAACCCAAAGCGCAACATCAGACTCCTCAATGTTGGCTTTGTTTTGCATCATATTTTTATAATATCTTAAGGTGTGTGAACAGAATCTGCTGTATAAATTGCATCTGTGGTGTTCATAATCAGCGCATAAGATACGCGATCAAATGTTCTAAAAACCATCATTAAGCCAACACGCTCATCTGGCAACTTTACATCGCCTGGTTTAAGCACTAGCTTGGTTTGAACAGGCGCTTTCTCAAAATTCACAATTTTCTTGCCGTCAGCATCTGTTTTAACATCAAAATTTAGCTCTTTTAGTTTTTTCTCTTCGGCTAGCGCTTTATTTGATGATGATTCCTTATATTCAGGATCTCTAATCACGCGGCCGTATCGGCTGATTGCCAACACATGGCCCTCTTCTAAGCCATCACTTTTACCACGATTAATTGACACAACAGTGTTAGGGCCACCCTCTGCAACGCCGCCATATATGCGCATAATACGGCCTGAAATTTGCGTTTCTGGCGCATGTGGCACAAAGCTACTTTTAAATTCATCAGGCGAAACAACCAATCTATCTTTGGTAAAAATTTCTTCCTTAGCGCGCACAATGTCACCAGTCGCAGGTTCGCCATAGCGCGCAATATCCACATCACCCAAATAAATCGCTTCTGTACCCAGCACTTCTGCTGTATCTGGGTCTCTTAACAGCTCACCAGGGCGATAAATATTCCAGTGTGTGCCCTGGCCCTCTTTAATCCCGTTAATGTAAATGCGCGTGCCTGGGCTTAGTACAACACGATTTTCTTGACCCGCGATAATACGCGGCGCTACATCTAATTTACCGTTTTCAATCAACAAAGGTTGACTTAAAAACGGGCCGATAATATTGGGTGCAATGGTAAAAATTGCTTCTTTTTCTAACGACTCTATACGCACGCCAGGCTCTAAAGTGACCGTTTCATGCAGTAATTTTAACTGCGGTGGGCCGCTGCTAGTGTCTAGCACCACAACATCACCAGGATAAATTAAATGTGGGTTTTTGATTTGATCGCGGTTCATGCGCCATACTTTTGGCCATTGCCATGGATCTTTTAAAAATCTGCCTGAAATACCCCATAAAGTGTCACCTTTTACCACCACATGACGCTCTGGATGGTTTTTTTGTAGCTGAATTTCATCAGCATTTACATGCAAGCTTAAGCAAGCAAGTACTAGCAGCGTTATAATGCGTTTATTCATTGCATGACCTCGGTCAAAAAGCGGCTAAAAATAAGGTTTAGCATTCGCGAAATTGCATTAAATTTATCACGTAATTCATTCAACAATCAAGCTTTTTTGCAAAAATGAAAGTTTTTTACAAAGCTGGTTGTTGATATAAGACAACACTTTTAAAATTTAACGACTATGGCACTACTGAATATACTCAATTACCCTGACCCGCGCTTGCACACGGTGGCTAAACCTATCAAAGAAGTGAACGCTGAAATTCGCCGATTAATCGATGATATGGCACAAACAATGTATGACGCGCCTGGTATTGGCTTGGCGGCAACCCAAGTGAATCAACACATTCAATTGATTGTGATTGACACCAGCAAAGAGCAAAACAATTTGCAAGTGTTTATTAACCCTAAAATCGTGGCAAAAAGTGGTTTGCAAGATTACGAAGAGGGTTGCTTGTCCGTGCCTGGTGTTTACGAGAGCGTAACACGCGCAGAAAAAATCACGGTTGAGGCATTGGATAATCAGGGTAAGCCATTCAAACTAGACGCAGAAGGTTTATTAAGTGTTTGTATTCAGCATGAAATGGATCACTTATTGGGCAAAGTGTTTGTAGAATATTTGTCACCGTTAAAGCGCACCCGCATTAAAACCAGAATGCTTAAACACGCACGCGAAATTACGCGCAACAATTATTAATATGCGCATTATTTTTGCAGGCACGCCTGAATTCGCAGTCCCCGCGCTTGCTGCTTTAATTGCCGCGGGGCATGAAATTGTGATGGTATTAACTCAGCCAGATCGTCCTGCTGGACGTGGCATGCAGCTGAAAGCCAGCCCAGTTAAGCAATTGGCATTGCAACACAATTTAACCGTTTTTCAGCCACAATCGCTTAAAACAGCTGAAGTGCAGGCAGAAATTGCTGTAGCGCAGGCCGATGTGATGATAGTCGCCGCTTATGGCTTGATTATTCCTACCGCTGTTTTAAATATGCCAGACCAATATGGAAAAAAGCGTGGTTGCTATAACATCCACGCCTCTTTATTGCCACGCTGGCGCGGTGCGGCACCGATTCACCGTGCGTTGCTGGTCGGCGATACTGAAACTGGCGTAACGATTATGGAAGTGGTGCCTGCGCTGGATGCAGGCGCGATGATTAGCAAAGGTGTGGTGCCGATTACAGATAACGATACTACGCAAAGCCTGCACGATAAATTGGCCAAAATCGGTGCAGACTTAATGGTGAAAACCATGCAAGATTTGGTCGAAAATAAAGTGTTAAGTAGCACAACTCAAGATGAGAGTTTGGTCACTTACGCGCACAAATTAGAAAAATCTGAAGCGGCAATTGATTGGTCTAAAAGCGCGATTGAGATTTCACGCCAAGTACGCGCTTTCAATCCGTTCCCTGTGGCTACTGCACAATTTAAAGGTGAAACTTGCCGCATTTGGTTTGCCAGTGCGGTAGAACAAGACTTATTAAAGCCAGACTTAACCCTAAATTTTGGGCAAATTATTGGGTTAAGTCCGCATATTGATGTCACTTGCAGGCAAGGTATTCTGCAAATTCATGAGTTGCAAATGCCGGGCGGCAAACGCCAAACGGCACAGCAATTTGTGCAAAGCCAGCAAGTTAAGCTGGGCGATTTTTTTAGCTGATTTTGAGGGTTAAGTCTTGAATTTAAAAAGGTTTAACATCATATTCATAGCATCATTCAAATAAACACATTTGTAATCGTTAGGAGATTCTGATGTTTGGCAATTGGTTAAAAACTTCTATCTTAATGGCGGCAATTGTCGCCTTGTTCGGTACAGTTGGCGCAGTATTTGGCGGCGGCAGTGGTATGTTAATCGCGCTTTTATTTGCGGCGGGTATGAATATTTACGCGTATTGGTTTAGTGACAAAGCCGTGCTTAAAATGTATGGCGCGCAAGAAGTGTCCCCTGACAATAATTATGGCAACGGCCAATTTCGCAATTACTACAATATGGTGAAAGAATTGGCACAAAATGCCGAATTGCCCATGCCAAAAGTATATGTAATGAACGAAAATCAACCCAACGCATTTGCCACAGGGCGCAACCCTGAAAACGCAGCGGTGGCGGCGACCACTGGGATTATGCAAGTATTAAATGAGCGCGAATTGCGTGGCGTAATGGCGCATGAGCTTGCGCATGTTAAGCATCGCGATACGCTCATTTCCACTATATCTGCCACCATGGCGGGTGCAATTGCCTCTATCGCGCAATTTGGCATGTTTTTTGGTGGCAATCGCAACAGTGATGGCGAACGCGGTAGCCCGATTATCGGCATCTTAATGATGTTTTTGGCGCCACTTGCTGCCAGCTTGATTCAAATGGCCATTTCGCGCGGTCGCGAGTTTGAAGCCGACCGCATGGGTGCAGAAATTAGCAAAGACCCAAAAGCCTTAGCCAGCGCGCTAGAAAAAATTCACAACTACGCGCATCAAATTCCAAACGAAACCGCAGAAGCACACCCTGAAACTGGACAGATGATGATTATTAACCCACTTTCTGGTGCAGGTTTAAAGGGCTTGTTTAGTACGCATCCGCAGACTGAGGAACGTGTTTCTAGGTTGATGGCGATGGCGACAAATTTTTAATTATCGATAACTCAGCGCGAATCAAACGGTGCGAAAATTTGGCCTAAAAAAGTTTTAGGATAATCGCGTTCGTTAAGTCCTATTTCTTTAATATGCCGATTTTTGGGTAAATACCAACTGCCAAAAATCACATCCCAAATAATAATGTTGTTGCCGTAATTGTGATTCGATTCCTCTGGGTTTCGTGCATGGTGCCAGCGATGTAATTCGGCAGTGCCTAAAATGTAATTCAGCCAGCCAAAACGCAAATGAATATTGGAATGCTGAAAAAATCCGTTGGTGGCATAGGCAATATAATAAAGCGCCAACACGCTCTCGCTCACGCCCAGCAATATAAATGGAATGCTATCGCACAGCATTTGTAATACTTTTTCTAGTGGATGAAAACGCGATGTATTAAGCCAATATAGCTGCTCAACCGAGTGATGCACAGAATGTAGCCGCCATAAAAAACGATTGTTATGCGCGGCTCTGTGCAGCCAATAGAGTAAAAAATCTACCACCACAATCATTAATATTGCCTGACTCCAAATTGACCAATCATGCGGCCAATAATCATGCATTTTCATTTCTGGTGCGTGCCCTACCAGCCAATAAGCCACTGTAAAACTGATTAAAGGCGGTAAAGCCAATTGCACCAAGCCGATAAACATTAAATCGGTTTTCACTTCGTGCAGGCTGGAATACCAATCGCTTCTGTATGGAAATTTAAACTCTAGCAACATAATAATAAAAGCGGTGCTGAGTATGGATATATAAGCGTTGGTTCTGGGCGAAACGCCGTAAAATTGCAGAATTGCAAATAACGCTAATCCAAATGACATGACAACGGGATAATGCAGCCAAGGCAATAAGTCTTTAAAGGTTTTCATATGGCCTTTCATTACAAAATTAACCTATACAAACAATGCTTATGATTAAGTATGCATGTGTAAAGTTGATGACAAACTAAGCTTAATAGCTGGTTAATTCATGTTACAAAGCCTAATGTTGTATTTGTGCAAAGCGCGATGCGCGCTTATCAAGTAAAATCCGACCATCTTAAATTAAAGGCTTGCCTTGTATATTTCCCAACAGATCGCTGCAATCGCAGTTTCTCAAGTGCTATCAGGTCGCAACCTGACTTTGGCGCTGCCAGACGCGCTTAAATCTTACCCAAATGCCACGCCGCAACAGCGCGGCGCAGCGGCGGATTTAAGTTATGGCACCTTGCGTTTTTATGGCGAAGTGAACGCTTACTTGGTTAAGCTACTTGAAAAACCCTTAAGTAATGAACATATCACTGCGCTTTTGTTGGTGGCGATTTATCAGTTATTGCATGATAAAGCGGATGATTTTACGGTGGTGAATCAGGCGGTTGAGGCGGCGAGTTATGCCAAACCGCGCTGGGCGAAAAGCCTAGTGAATGGTGTTTTGCGCAACTTTTTACGCCAAAAAATAGTGTTAAGTAAAGCCATTCAATCCGATATAGAAAACAACGAAGTCGCACTTTATTCTTATCCACAATGGTGGATTAATAAGCTTAAACATCAATATCCATCATCTTGGCAAAACATTTTAGCTACAGGCAACGCGCATCCGCCTATGACTTTGCGCGTGAATGTGCGAAAAACCAGCGCCAAAGAATATGTGCAATTGCTGGCACGCCAAGATATTGTGGCAACCCAAGTGGGTGAATATGCGGTGATTTTAGAGCAGCCAATTTCTGTTGAAAAAATTCCAGGGTTTTTGGACGGCGTGGTTTCTGTACAAGATTATGGCGCGCAATTAGCAGCAGGCTTGCTGGATGTGCATTCAGGCTTAAATGTATTGGATGCTTGTTGCGCACCAGGTGGGAAAACTGGGCATATTTTAGAGTTAAGTGACGTAAAACTAACTGCGCTGGATAACGATGCCAGCCGTTTAGACCGCGTGGAAAGCAACTTAATCCGCCTGAACCTAAGCGCCGATTTACAGCTAGGCGATGCGGCAATTTGGCAGAGCAATCAGCCGTTTGAGCGTATTTTAGCGGACGTACCATGTACCGCATCGGGCATTGTTAGGCGACATGTGGATATTAAGTGGTTGCGCAGAGAGCGTGATATTTTGACATTTACGCAACAACAAGCGCTAATTTTGGCTAATTTGTGGCAATTATTGGCAAAAGGCGGTAAATTACTTTATGTCACCTGTTCGATTTTTAATGAAGAAAATCAACAACAAATAGATGCTTTTTTACTTAAAAACCCTGATGCGACTCAATTACCGTTAATCTTAACCAATGAAAACCATCAAAATATTCAATCTGAGCATGGTCAGCTTATACCCAACAGTCGGCACGATGGTCTTTTTTACGCATTATTGCAAAAAACTGCGTAAGCGCATTCTTTTGGGCGCGTGTGTTTCGCTCATTAGCGTGTGTTCGGTTGCGTTTGCCGCAGGCAGTAGCATTGATATTGAGCAAGCTGAACTGCACCCATTAGAAGATTTTTACGCACTTTCTGCCGAAGTTAACGTCGTTTTTGATGACGCAATTGAAGCGGCCGTCAATAAAGGTGTGCCGCTGCATTTTTTAATTGAGTTTCAAGTCGTTAGCCCACAAAAATACTGGTTTGATGATGAAATCGTGACGGCAACGCGTAGTGTAATGTTGAGCTATCATGCCCTCAGTCGCCAATATTTAGTCAATCGCGGCACGCATCAGAAATCGTTTGAAACATTGGGCGAGGCGGCGCAAGAGTTAATGCAAATTAACGATTGGAAAGTATTAGAAAAAGCGCTAGTTGAAAAAAATGAAATCTATAATGCAGCCTTATTGGTAAGGCTAGACAAAACTAAACTGCCTAAAGCCATTCAGGTAGACGCGCTTTCTTCTGAAAAATGGAACTTGACCTCTCAAAAATTCGAGTGGGCACTCAAAGATTTATGGCTTAAAGAGCCTTTAAACAAAGAGATGTTGAATAAAGAAACGCCAAATAAAGAATCGATTAATAAAGAAACTATCAATAAAGAACCCCAGAATAAAGAATCTGGCGGCAAAGAACTCAAATGAGTTTCGCCCAATAGCTGATGAGATATATTGTTTTTGTAAGTGTAGCGTTAGGACTAGTACTGCTGTACTTACTTTCACTGGCTAGCGCCAATACGGCGACTTCAACCGATTATTATAAAATTCTACTGTATTTAAACATTGGCTTGGCTGGTGTTTTACTGGTACTGATTGCCATTCAACTATGGCATTTGTATAAAAAAATCAAAACGGGCGTGGTGGGCAGCCGCTTAACCTTGCGTTTGCTGGGCACATTTGCCTTGATGGCGATTATTCCGGGGCTAATTGTATATTTAGTGAGTGTGAATTTTTTAACCCGCTCAATCGAATCTTGGTTTAATGTCAAAGTAGAATCGGCGCTGGATGGCGGCTTAAGTTTAGGGCAGCGCGCCTTAGATATTATGTTGCAAGACGTAGAAGAAAAAGCCGAAAATATGGCGACTAGTCTGGCCTTTTTGCCATCACGCAGCCATTACAGCTTGTTAAACGATTTACGCGAAAAATCTGGCATACAAGATGCAGTTTTGTTAACGCCGCAAGGCCGCATTATTTCGGTTTCCAGCAGTGATGCCAATAGTTTTCTGCCCGAACTACCAAGCATTCCGCAATTGCGCCAAGCACAAAGCCGTATCTATGGAAAAATTGAGCCAATACCCAACAAAGGCCTGTATTTGCGTGTGTTAGCGCCCGTTAACTCGCAAGAGTTGGCAGGTGAAGTGCGTATTTTGCAATTACTGCAGCCTGTACCAAAATCCCTTTCTAATACGGCGGAGGCGGTGCAAGACGTCTATCGCGACTATCAAGAGTTATCTTACAGCCGCAATGCGCTTAAAGATGTATTTGCGTTAACACTCACCTTGGTTTTAATGCTGGCGATGCTATCTGCGCTGGCCATTGCTTTTATATTAAGTCGTCGCATTACCCAGCCACTAACAGTGCTGGCAGAGGGCACGCGCGCGATTGCCAGCGGCGATTACAGCTCTATGCTGCCAGAACACGGTAAAGATGAGCTAGGCATTTTGGTTAAATCGTTTAACAGCATGACACGCCAATTAAACGATGCGACAAAAGCGACTGAAAGAAATCGTGCCAGAGTAGAAGCCGCGCGCAGCTACTTAGAAACCATTCTGGCGCATTTGTCATCTGGCGTGCTGGCGATTAACGAAAAAGGTGAGTTGCGCACTTATAACTTAACAGCGAGTACCATTTTAGGTTTAAATTTAGCGCAATTTGAAAACCAGCAGTTCACTAAAATTAGTGATAACCATGCTTTTTTAGCGGAATTTATCAGCATTGTAAAAGCCCATTTTGAGCTCACCAAAACCGAAAACTTAGCCAAAACGGAGCTTTCTCGTCAAATTGAAATTGTGAATCCGCAAGGCAGGCAATTACTATTAGTGCGCGCTACACGCTTACCAAACGATAGCCGCGCGGGTAGTGGCGATAACGGCTTTGTAGTGGTGTTTGACGATGTTACAACGATGGTACAAGCCCAACGTGACGCTGCTTGGGGCGAAGTGGCCCGCAGGCTTGCGCATGAGATTAAAAACCCGCTGACGCCGATTCAATTATCCGCAGAACGCTTACAGCATAAATTAAGCACCAAATTAAATACCACCGATGCCAACATGCTGCAACGCGCCACTGATACAATTGTTAATCAAGTGAGCGCCATGAAAACCATGGTAAACGAGTTTAGCGAGTATGCACGTGCGCCATCTGCACATTTAAGTCGTCTCAATATCAATCAGCTAATCCGAGATGTATCTGCACTTTATGAAAATGGTCGCGACGAAATGTTTAATCACGAAAATCAGCATCACGCATTGAGCCAAACCGACAGCAATAGCATTCATATTCGCTATGAATTAATGCCCAATATGCCTGATATTTTGGGCGATGCAACCATGTTAAGGCAGGTATTACACAACTTAATGCAAAATGCACAAGATGCATTAAGCCCTGTTGATGGGGTGCAAAATGTTAAAGCACCTGAAATTTTAGTGCACACCAGTTTTAACGAATCGACCATTAAACTCATGGTAAAAGACAATGGACAAGGCTTTCCCGCTGGCATTATTTCTCATGCTTATGAGCCTTATGTCACTACCAAAGTGCATGGCACAGGCTTAGGTTTGGCGATTGTGAAGAAAATGGTAGATGAACATGCAGGCCAAATTAAAATTGAAAATAACGCAACAGGCGGCGCAAGTGTCACTATTTTATTGCCTATTGAGCCCGAACATTTAGCAGCATCCAATAGCAAATCCAGCATTTCACAAAAATTGAACGACAGTAATCATAGAAAATCGGTAAGGAAAGTATAAGCATGGCATCACGAAATATTTTAGTGGTGGATGACGAAATTGGCATTCGCGAGCTATTAAGAGACATTTTAGAAGATGAAGGTCACCACATTACGCTGGCAGAAAACGCACAAGCGGCCAGAGATGCGCGCTTAAAACAGCGGCCAGATTTAGTATTGCTGGATATTTGGATGCCTGATTGCGATGGCATCAGCCTGCTTAAAGAATGGGGCAATGCTGGCTTGTTAACAATGCCTGTGGTCATGATGTCTGGCCATGGCACCATTGATACCGCAGTAGAAGCCACGCGCATTGGCGCATTTGATTTTTTAGAGAAGCCAATTGCGTTGCAAAAGCTGCTTAAAACAGTAGCTGCCGCATTAAAACATGCAGAAAATCATCCAAAAACGGAAATGAACTTAGCCAGTTTCGGCAAAAGCCTCGTGATTAATGAGTTAAAGCAGCGTTTAGAGCAAATTTCGCGCTCTAAAAATGCGCTATTACTCATCGGTAAAAAAGGCGGCAGTGTAGAACTATGTGCACGATTTTTGCACAGCACTGGCACGCCTTGGCTTGGTTTGACCGAATACGAAAAACTGGCAAATGCGCCTTTAGAAATATTAGAACTTGCACGCGATGGTGTTGTGTTTATTGATGAAATTGCGGCACTACAAAAAACTGAGCAAAAAGGCCTGCAGCTGTTATTAGCCAAAGCAGAAAAATATCAAGTGCGCGTGGTCTGCGCAAGTGCTTCCACCCTGCCGCAGTTAGCGAGCAACCCTTTATTTGATTACACATTATTGCAAACGCTTTCGCAAAGCACCTTAAAAGTACCCGCATTAAATGACCATAAAGAAGATATTCCAGATTTAGCGACGGCAATGGCTAGTTTGCTGGTGGAAACATCTGGTGCAGATTATAAAAGCTTTGATGTGGCCGCCTTAAATGCCTTAAGAAATGCCGATTGGCCAGGTGATTTAGCCGAATTAGAGGCCGTTGTACAAAACGCCATGTTAAGCAGCTTAACCGACAAAATTACCTTGAATGATGTCACTAGGGTTTTGGAGCAGTTTACTAGCAGCGAAACTGGTCCATCTTCTGCAGCACAATTGCCTGTGGAATTAACACAGCCTTTGCGCGAAGCGCGTGATGATTTTGAGCGCTTTTACTTTCAACATCATATGAAGTTAATTAATAATAATATGAGCAAACTAGCGGAAATTTCTGGGCTAGAGCGCACGCATTTGTACCGCAAACTTAAACAGTTGGGCATCAAAATTAAAGGCTAAAATTAGCTAAAAAGTTAACCCTCAAATCAGAGTCAAAATCACTGGCGTATGATCAGATGGGCGCTCTAGCTTGCGCGGTGCTTTGTCAATCACGCAGCTTTCACATTTGCTTTTTAGCGCATCGCTCACCAAAATATGGTCAATACGCATACCAAAATTGCGCCTAAAACCCATCATGCGGTAATCCCACCAAGTAAAGCTTTTGTCTGCTTGTCCAAACAATCTAAAACTATCATGTAAGCCAAGCTTGGTTAATCGTTGAAAAGCCTCGCGTTCACGCGGGCTAACCAGAATCTGTCCTATCCATGCAGCTGGGTCATGACAATCGCGATCTTCTGGCGCAATATTGTAATCGCCCAGTAATACTAAATTCGGGTATTTTTTCAGCTCATCGGCAAGCCAAACTGTTAATGCATCTAGCCAACGCATTTTATACATATATTTATCAGAATCTACCGCTTGGCCGTTGACGATATACACACAAACAACGCGAATGCCATTGATTGTCGCGCTAATCACGCGCTGCTGCTCATCCTCAAAATTAAAGATGCCGCGCTCAACATCTGTCATTTCATGGCGGCTTAAAATCGCCACGCCATTGTAAGTTTTTTGCCCTGCGTGTACAGCATGGTAACCAGTGGCGGCTAATTCAGCATACGGAAATTTACTATCCTCTTGCTTGGTTTCTTGAATACACAAGGCATCTACAGGATTATCGCGCAACCAATCCAACACGTGCGGCAGACGCACATTCAACGAATTGACATTCCATGTCGCTAATTTCACAGATTAATCTCGAGTTATGTATTATTTTTATTCTAACATGCACAAAAATTTGGCTGAATTTTAGTGTTAAGTATTTAAGAGCAAATGTCGGTTTGTGTTAAAGTTTCGGCTTTTTTGGGCATAGAGCGTGATTAAAGCGGCGATATTTGATATGGACGGGCTATTGATTGACTCTGAGCGCATCATTATGCAAGCCTGTATCGCCGCTGCCCGTGAGATTGGCATCACTTATATACAAGCACAATATACTGAACTGATTGGCCGTGCTGGGCCAGATTCAACGTGCCGAATGATTGCTCAGTTGGGTGGTGAGGAAAATTTTAATCGCGTCATGCAAGGCCTAGATGCAAGACTAGCAGAGCATAACCATACTTTTCCACTAAAAGCTGGCGCACTGGATTTGCTAAATCATTACCAAGTAAACAATATTATTTGCAGCGTAGCGTCGTCTTCACCTACGCACCATATTACGCATCGCTTAAGCCAAGTAGGCGTGCTAGATTTTTTTAGCCACATCACCAGCGGACAAGAAGTAACGCATGGCAAACCGAATCCTGATATTTACCTGCTTGCGGTTAAAAAATTAGGCTTAGATGCTGCAGAATGTATTGTGTTTGAAGATAGCGAAACAGGCGCCTGCGCTGCAATTGCCGCAGGTTTAAAGGTGGTAGTAGTGCCGGATTTATTGCAGCCGGGTGAATATGTGAAAGAGAATTGCCATCAAGTAGTAGAAAGTCTGCAAGATTGGTTAAACCACTTGTAGTAGCAGATAAATTGCGCCCTCGCGGTAAATGTTACAAAATAGGCTGTCAAGAGGGCTCGTGCTACTTTTAAACATGGGAATGACGGTTTTTTAACGCTTTACGTGCACTTAGCAAAGCAATATTTGGTGTTTTATTATTTTCAGTGAGCCTTTGACGTATTGCGTTCGCAATAGAGCGGAATGTGGCCTCGTTTGCGTGCAAAATTGATACGTGTTGGGCGAGCCAATCTAGATTATTTCTGACTGCCAATACTCCAAACAATTCATCAGCGTATGACTCTGAAATTGAGAACACATTTCTAAAATCTATTTGAATTTTTTGAGAGCTCTTAGCTAATCTTTCGACTTTTAAGCGCAGCTGCGCTGCTGCTTGGCGAGAAGCTAGGTCTGAGTTTTCAATTATAATTTTGTAGTCGTTCATGCTGAACTCCTAAAAAGTTCGTCCAAATAGTTCACTAAGTATAATCTCAAACTCATCTTCTGCATATTGCGGATTTTTATCAGAAATTCGACTTGAGTCAAACCTACATGCAATTGCAACGCCTTGCCAGTGTATTGGTAATTTTGAATACTGAAATTTACCGTCAGGACTAATGAATAGTAATGTATCACCCGACGCAATCCAGCATCTGCCATTAAATAAATGGACTGCATCAATTAACTTGGCGAGTCCCAGTCCCATATGATGATTTTCTGACTCAACAACATGAGCATCTTTTCCTATTGGATTACCCATGATGTCAGCTGGAAGTCTTTGAGTCCAGCTATCCACCTTCTTCTTCTTGGTGGAGTTGCCTTTTTGAATACACCACTTAATTGCTGATTGATGGTCTTGGAAGTCTTTTCCAACACGTTGCAACTCACGCAAAAAACCTAAACCACAATCAGCGATTGCAAATTCAAAATTAAAGCCAACAGTATCATTCCATTTTTGCGCCATTGAAACGCCAGTTGACTTACCGTGTGCCCATACGTTATCTAATAAGTCCCCTACAAGTTCGCATATAGTAGATGCAAATTCCGAATATTGCGGCTCAGAAAAAAGCTTTCTGATGCATTGGTTTATTTCACTTGTTGCATGGTCAGTTTGCTCTCTGCTTTCCAGTAGCACTAAAGCACTATAATTTGTACCAGCACCTTTTCTTTTGTACGTATAACTATCTTGTTGACCTAATGCTTTTTCTATACCAATTGCAAGCGCATAGTCTAGTAAAGACTTCGGCAACTCAAGCTCATCAAGTTTAAGATTTCTATTTTTAGCCCTTGCTACATACGCTGACCAATATCCAGGTGCTGCATGCCTGTCTAATATGTCGAAAAAAGCATCACGTCCATTATCGGACAGTAGCAACTCTCGATTCAACAGCGCATGTAAACTATCCATGTGGAAACCTATACACTCATCCCATTATGCCTTAACAGCGCATCCATACTTGGCTCTCTACCCCTAAACGCCACAAATGATTCCATCGCTGGGCGGCTGCCGCCTTTGGCTAGCACTTCGTTTTTAAAGCGGCTGCCTGCTTCGGCGGATAGCGTGCCCATTTCTTCAAATAAGCTGTATGCATCGGCAGACAATACTTCTGCCCATTTGTAGCTGTAATAGCCCGCTGCATAGCCGCCTGCAAAAATATGGCTAAAGCTGTTTGGAAAGCGATTCCATTTTGGTGGCCTTACTACGGCTACTTCGTCACGCACTTGTTCAATCAAATCTAGCGCGGTTTGTTTTCCATTTGGGTCAAACTCGCCATGCAAACGCATATCGAATAATGAAAACTCAATTTGGCGCACGGTTTGCATACCCGCTTGGAAATTTTTGGCAGCTACCATTTTGTCAAACAACTCACGCGGCAATTGCGCGCCTGTGTCTACATGGGCAGTCATATGACGCAGCACTTCCCATTCCCAGCAGAAGTTTTCCATAAACTGGCTGGGCAATTCCACCGCATCCCATTCCACACCCTTAATGCCAGAAACGCTGTAATCATCCACTTGGGTAAGCATATGGTGCAAGCCATGGCCGAATTCGTGGAACATGGTGATGACTTCGTCATGCGTAAACAAAGCTGGTTTACCGCCAACTGGGGCTGAAAAATTGCAGGTTAAATAAGCCACTGGCAATTCAATGCCGTTGGCTTTTTTGCGGCGGGTAATGCACTCATCCATCCATGCGCCGCCGCGTTTATTGTTGCGGGCATATAAATCTAAATAGAAATAGGCGATTGGCTTATTTTGGGCGTCTGATATTGCATAGAATGCCGCATCGGCATGCCAAAGTGGCGCTTCCGCTTTGCGCACTTGCACGCCAAAAATGGTTTCAACCACTTTAAACAAGCCAGCCAATACTTTGCTTTCTGGGAAGTACTGTTTTACTTCTTGGTCTGAAAACGCGTATTTTTCTTCACGCAATTTTTCGCTCACATACGCCACATCCCATGCTTGCAAATCGTCAATACCCAGCTTTTTGGCATAGGCAAGCAGCTCTTGCATATCTTTTTCAGCGTAAGGCTTGGCGCGCTTGGCTAAAGTATCCAAAAAGTCGGTGACTTGCTTTGGCGTGTCAGCCATTTTGGTAGCAAGCGATAACTCAGCAAAGTTTTTAAAGCCTAGCATGCGCGCTTCTTCTTGCTTGAGCTTTAGAATATCTTTAATCAAACCTGTGTTATCCCATTCGGGCTTGCTTAACTCTGATGCTCTTGTGGCATAAGCACGGTATAGCGTTTCGCGCAAAGCGCGATTATCCGCGTATTGTAAAACTGGCATATAAGACGGAAAATGCAGGCTAAATTGATAACCAGCTACTGTTATTTTTTCGTTACCAGCTTGCGCTGCTAATTCCTTCTTAGCCGCATCGGCAGCCGCTTCAATCGCATCTTCTGGCAGGCCAGCTAAGTCCGCCACATCTGCAACGATATATTTAAAATCGTTGGTGTTATCCATAATGTTTTCTTCAAACTTGGAACCCAATTTTGAAAGTTCTTCGCTGACGGTTTTGAAACGTGCTTTTTGCTCTTCAGGTAATTCGGCGCCGCCTAATTTAAAATCGCGCACTTCATGATTAATAATCGTCTGTTGGGTTGGGGTCAGCTTGACAAAATCACTGCTGGCCTGAATCGCCTTGAATTTCGCGTATAAGCGCTCATCTTGTGATATATCGCTGCCATAATCGGTCAACTTCGCCAAATTGTCATTATAGGCTTCACGTAATTCTGGGCTGTTTACTACCGCATTCATGTGCCCCACTTGGCTCCAGGCACGCGCTAGTTTTTCACTATGATCTTCTAACTTAAGTGCAAAGTTTTCCCATGTCGGCGTTTCTTGTGAAGTCGCCAATTGCTCAACCAAAGCGCGGCCTTCTGCAATTAGGCTATCAATTGCGGGGCTGATGTGCTCTGGTTTAACTTCATCAAATTTGGGCAGGCCAGAAAAAAACAAAAGTGGGTTTTGCGACACGTATAAATCCTTTAGTTAATCAATCTTAAGCATAGCGGGTAACGATACGTTTCACCCTTACTAGTTGAGATGGCGGCGATTATGCAAAAAACAACGTTAAAAATCCAAACAATCGGAATCAACACAAAACCAATCAAAATCCAAACCAAAATACCTGCAATAAACTGCGCAATCAGCATGGTGATTTGAAAATTCAAAGCCTCTTTAGATTGGTCGGCCAAATAGGCGCTATCGTCTTTTTTAAGAATCCACACAATCAAAGCAGGGATAAACGAAAAAACCGTACCGCCTAGATGCGTAACAGTGGCAATGTTTTTATCATCGTTGTTTGGAACCATTATTTCTGTGCTCATTTTATTTCACCTATAGTAATTATCTTGGCTTATTGCAGATTAAATTTGGTGACCATTAGTTCAATTTTCTCTAAGTCGGTATTACTTAACACTTTGTTTGCATTGAATTTTAGCTGGGTAATTTGACTATGCAGCACCTGCTGTTTTACGCTTAAAATATTGCTGGGATGCATGGATAATTGACGCAAACCCATACCAATCAGCAGCTTGGTCAGCTTGGCGTCACCTGCCATTTCGCCGCATACGGCAACCGATTTCCCCAACTTGGCACCCGCTTTTATAGTCATCGAAATCAACTTTAAAACCGACGGATGCAAGGCATTGTACAGATGCGCTACTGCGTCATCAGTGCGGTCAATCGCCAAGGTGTATTGAATCAAATCGTTGGTGCCAATAGACATAAAATCCAGCTCTTTGGCAAAAGCCTCTGCATTGATAGCAGCAGCAGGCACTTCAATCATGCCGCCTAATGCGATATTCTCATCAAACGGAATATCCTGTTTACGCAGGCTAATTTTCGCACGCTCTAACAATAACTTGGTTTGGCGCAATTCAGATAATGTAGACAACATGGGAATTAAAATTTTGATATGTCCATAATGCGATGCGCGCAATAACGCACGCAACTGCGTATGAAAAATTTGCGGCTCACTCAAGCATAAACGCACTGCACGCAGGCCCAATGCTGGGTTGGCGCAATTGCTCACCGTGTCTGGGTTCATTTGCTTATCAGCGCCTAAATCCAGCGTGCGAATAGTGACTGGCATGCCTTTCATGGCTTCTGCCACCTGCTTATAAGCTAAAAACTGCTCTTCTTCATCGGGCATTTCGCGCTTGTTCATAAACAAAAATTCGGTGCGGTACAAACCAATGCCAGTCGCGCCCGCTGCTTTTACCGCAATCACGTCTTCTGGCACTTCAATATTGGCTTGCAGCTCAATCGCCGTGCCGCACATGGTGACTGCTTTAGTGGATTTAATGCGCTGTAATTTTTGTTGTTCCAGCTCCCACTGCTCTTGGCGCAACTTGTATTCAGCCAAAATCTCTTTGCTTGGGTTAACAATCACCACACCCAAACTACCGTCTACAATAATCAGTTCGTTGTCGTCAATTAAATCGCGGGCACGCTGCAAAGCCACAATTGATGGGATATTCAGGCTGCGCGCCAAAATGGCGGTATGCGATGTCACGCCGCCTACATCGGTAATAAACGCGGCAAAATGGTGTTGCTTAAATTGAATGGCATCTGCTGGCGAAATATCGTGCGCCACTAAAATTGTGGCGTTTTCTTGCTGCTTCACCGATTGTTGTTTAGTTGATTGTTGATTAGCCGCTTGATTTGGCGCCTGATTTGGATGACCCAACAACACTTTGATCACACGTTCGACAACCTGCACCACATCTTGCTTGCGTTCACGCAGATACTCATCTTCAATGGCATCAAATTGTTCAACAATATCATCCATCTGCTGCTTAATCGCCCATTCCGCGTTGCATTGCTCTTTGCGGATAATGTCTTTAGGGATTTCTGAAAGAGACTTGTCGGCCAGCATCATCAAATGCGTATTGATAAAAGCGCTGATTTCAGCAGGGGCGTTTTTAGAAAGCTGGCTTTGGATAGTTTCTAAATCTTTTTTGACCGTGTTGATAGCTTCACTAAAACGCGTGATTTCATCATCGATTAAATGGCCTGGCAATACGTAATGCACCACCTCTAGCAGCGCATTTGAAACCAAATGCGCGCGGCCAATCGCAATACCACTGGATACGCCAATACCGTGGATACTAAAACTGGAACTTGCTGCTATGTTAGATGTGGTTTGTGCTTTACCCAAGCTTATTCACCTTCACCAAAATAGTCGTTAATCAATGCATCTAATGCGGCAATGGCGGCTACTTCATCCGCACCGCTTGCCTCTAAAGTCACTGTTGAGCCTTTAGCCGCCGCCAACATCATCACACCCATAATACTTTTGGCGTTCACTTTACGGCCATTGCGCTCTATCCAAATTTCGGCAGTAAACTGGCTGGCTGTTTGTGTGAGTTTGGTGCTGGCACGCGCATGCAAGCCTAATTTATTAATAATGACGATGTCTTGTTTAATCATTTTTATATATTCTTATTAGTGTTCATTTAGGATTGTTTATTGTGATGACAGCCTGATTTTGTAAAATGCACCACACCATCGCGCCCGCCGCTCACTGCTTTTTCCACAATTTTCTTAATGGATTCATTGCGATACGTTAACACGCGCACAAGCATTGGCAAATTTAATCCTGCAACACCTTCTACATCGTGGCCCGATAATAATTTAATCACCACATTGCAAGGCGTGGCGCCATACATATCAGACAGCACCAATACGCCATCACCTGTATTGAGCTGATCCACCAAAGCCTGCGCCTGCGGCAACACATCAGCTGGGTCGTCATTTGTGTTAACGGCAATTGCTGCTAATTGCGGCGGCTGTTTGTTCATCACATGTTTCGCGCAGTCAATTAAGCTTTCGCCTATTTGGCCGTGCGCGATAATCAAAATGCCAATCATCTTTGCTGTTTTACCTTTTAAATTTAAAAACGCTATTGCTGAATGTTTAATCCAACCAATATCTAATCTAACTCGCGATGCCGAATAATGACTTGTTGTTTTTGTTGTTTAAAATAAGCACTTAATTGTTCCACAAAATACACAGATCGATGCTGCCCGCCTGTGCAACCAATTGCTACTGTTAAATAACTGCGGTTATCCGCGTTAAAGCTGGGTAACCATTTTTGTACATAATGCTGAATATCGGCCAGCATTTCAATGGCGGCAGGTTGATTCGCCAAAAACGTTTGTACGGCTGCATCTTTACCCGTTAATGGTTTTAAAATGGGGTCGTAATGCGGGTTAGGCAAGCTACGTATATCAAATACAAAATCAGCATCCAGCGGAATACCGTTTTTAAAACCAAACGAAGTAAATAATAAAACCAAACCTTGGTTGGCATGGGCCTGCTCTGAAGAGATGAGCGCACGCACATGATTGCGCAATGCATTTGCGCTTAAATTACTGGTATCAATATGATGGCCCAGCGCGGCAACGCCTGCCAATAAATCGCGCTCGTTGGCAATACTTTCGGCCAGAGTGGTGCTTTCATTGCTTAGAGGATGCTTGCGCCGTGTTTCTGAAAAGCGCTTAACCAAGGTTTCTACGGCAGATTCTAAAAACAAGACTTGCACTTGGTTGCCATCGGCTTTTAGCGATTCAATCGCTTGCGGCAAAGCCTCTAGCGCAGCGCTACGGCTATCGATACTAATGGCGATTTTGCTGTGATTTGTAGCATTTAAATGCTGGGTAGTTTGTGGCAACAAGGTAGCAGGCAAATTATCGATGCAGTAAAAATTATTGTCTTCTAAGGCACGTAGCACAATACTTTTACCTGAGCCAGAAAGACCCGTCACAATAATAATTTGCATTATTTTGCCTGCCGACTTTTTATTTTATAAGGTTGAGAAGTCGCTAATTTAGCGTTTTCTATGCTGTCTTTTTGTATCATTTGTTTTTGGCGTTGGCTAAATTGTTTTGTGGCATTGATGCCCCGTATCAGCAGCATATGGTTGCGTACCGCCACCTCTAACAATACCGCAATATTGCGGCCCGCCGCAATCGGTATGACCACCTTAGTAATATCTACACCCAATACCTGCTCATGCTGGGTTTTGACATTAAGCCTGTCTAAGCCCATCGGGTTTAGCGCGTCTGCCAGCTCTAGCTGAATAATCAAATCCAGCGGCTTGGTCGGCTTAACGGCATTATCGCCAAATAACGCGCGAATATTCAAAATTCCTAGACCTCTTACCTCTAAAAAATCTTGTAACAATGCGGGGCAACGGCCTTCAATGCGCTCTGGGGATATTTTAAAAAAATCGACGATATCATCGGCCACCAAACGATGACCGCGCGTGATCAACTCTAATGCCAGCTCACTTTTACCAATTGCCGCATTACCTTTAATTAGCACACCAAAACCTTGCACCTCCATAAAAACACCGTGCAAACTGGTGGTTTCGGCCATGGCCAGTTTTAAATAATGGCTTAATAAATCCATTAACTGCGGGCTTTGCATGGGTGAGGTAAATAAAGGGATGCAATGGGTATTAGCCGCAGAAATCAATTCTTTGGGTGCTTTTTCGCCATTTGCTACAACTACTGCGGCTAAATCGGTGGCGTAAAGATTGGCGATTGCCTGCTGCATGGCAATAATACTTAACGAATTTAAATAGTCCATTTCTGCACACCCCAATACCTGTACGCGGTTTGGATGTACAAAATTAAGATGTCCAATTAATGCCAGGGATGGCTTGGTGACTTTTTCGGAATTAAGTTGGTTATTACCGCCATCAAGCCCAGCAATCCAATTGAGCTTAAGCTTGAGGCGGGTTTCTTTGAAGAGATCGGCTACGTTAATTTGAGCCATAATTAAGGGTTAAGTTAGTTAAGAGTTTGGTTTTCATCAACAGCTTGATGTTTAACAGCACCGTTGGTTTTGTGATGACTACCCAATTTTTCTTTGTGTTTGACGACCTGACGGTCTAGCTTGTCGGTCAACATGTCAATCGCACTGTACATGTTTTCGTCTATGCACTCGGCATGTAAATCATTGCCGGGTACGTGTAATGTAGCCTCTACTTTTTGAGCGAGTTTTTCTACACTCATGGTAACTTTTACGTCAATCACATGATCAAAGTGATTGCGAATTCTAACAAGCTTGCTTTGCACATACTCACGCATGGCAGGGGTAATTTCTAAGTGATGTCCAGTTAATTGTAAATTCATGACTTGCTCCTTATTGAAATTGTTCAACAATATTTAGCTTGCCAATAAGGTGTAACTAAACTTATCGAACAATTTCAGTGTACACCTTTGGTTATTTTTTGCGAGATGGTTTGAGCAGTTTATTGCGTTTTTTTGTAAGGTTTTTGTAAAAACAGTTATAACGATTTGCGTAAATTAGCTGGCGGAATATTTAAAGACTCGCGATACTTAGCAATCGTTCGGCGCGCCACAATAATGCCTTGCTTAGCTAGTACATCGGTAATTTGATTATCTGACATTGGTTTTTTAGGCGTCTCTTCTGCCACCAATTGTTTAATCAGTGCGCGAATAGAAGTTGCCGAAGCAGAACCGCCCGCATCGGTTGAAACATGGCTGCCAAAGAAATATTTAAGCTCAAAAACACCGCGCGGAGTGAGCATATACTTATGCGTTGTCACCCGCGAAATGGTCGATTCGTGCAATTCCAACTCTTCCGCAATTTCGCGTAACACCAATGGTCGCATGGCGATTTCACCATGTTCAAAAAAGTTACGTTGACGGTCTACAATAGCCTGAGAAACGCGCAAAATCGTTGAAAAACGCTGCTGGATATTTTTAATCATCCATTTGGCTTCTTGCATTTGAGTTTGCAAATACTGATTCGAATTTTCGCGGTTGCGCTTCAATATATCGGCATACATTTGGTTAATGCGCAATTTAGGAATCACGCCATCATTCAATGTGGCAATCCAAATGCCTTTTACTTTCTTAACCAATACTTCATGCTGAATAAAATGATCGCGACTGAGTTGCGCAAAATCGCTACCAGGACGCGGGTTTTGTTGTTTGATTAAAGTTTGTGCCCCTTTTAGCGCAACATCATCACAATTCAACAATTTACGTAATTTAGCAAAATCTTTATTCGCCAACACCGCTAAATGTTGCCCAACGACCAATTTAGCAATATCCAAAAATTCAGTCTTTTTTGGCAATGCATTTAATTGCAGCAATAAACATTCTTGCAGATTCACCGCACCCATACCTGGCGGATCTAAATGTTGAATCAGTTTAAGCGCGGTCTCTAGCTCTAATAATTCAACTTCTAATTCTGGCGGAAGCAGCTCTGCCATTTCCTCTAATGATTGCTCTAAATAACCATCGTCATTAATACTATCAATCAGCAACAGCACCAAGGTTTGGTCGCGCTCTGACAAAGGCATTAATTTTAATTGGCTCAATAAATGATCACGCAGACTAATAGAAATCACTTCTTGGCGCGTGTAATCGCTGTCATCATCGTCATGATTATTTTGGCGACCACCCTCATCCCAATTGCTCGCACTACCATATTCTTCATAGGTTTCGTCAAAATCTGCGGCTGAAAAATCTTCTGCTACGGATGTACTTTCTTGCTGAATGTCAGATGACTCTTGGCTATTAGCAGTACTGGTTTCTTGATAGTCGATACTATTAAATGAGTCTGGCTCATCGCCGTTTAATGCTTGCTTGCCGTCTGCATCTAAAGGATCGTTATCGGCGCTTTTTTGTAGCACGCCTTCATCAATACCAGCATCAAATTCGTCACCCGCATCTTCACCATCTACCAGCTCTAGCAGCGGGTTTTCTTGCAAAATTGTATCTAGCTCTTGATTTAACTCTAAGCTAGACAATTGCAACAAACGAATCGATTGCTGCAATTGTGGCGTTAACGCCAAATTTTGCGACATTCTAAGTTGTAGATTTTGCTTCATATATGTTTACAGCCTAAAATCTTTACCCAAATATACTTCACGCACCGCTTCATTGTTCACAATATCGGCAGGATGGCCAGACGCAAACACCGTACCGTCATTCACAATATAGGCACGGTCGCAAATACCTAAAGTTTCGCGCACATTGTGGTCTGTAATCAACACGCCAATATTTTTGCTGCTTAAAAAACGAATGATTTTTTGAATATCCAACACGGCAATTGGGTCGATACCCGCAAATGGCTCATCTAACAAAATAAAACTTGGGTTTGTGGCTAAACAGCGCGCTATCTCAACGCGACGGCGCTCACCGCCCGATAGGCTAATCGCGGTGCTATTACGAATATGCACGATATGTAACTCTTGCAGCAAAGACTCTAGCTGCG
The DNA here is from genome assembly GCA_021732365.1 of Methylotenera sp. GTDB lineage: Bacteria > Pseudomonadota > Gammaproteobacteria > Burkholderiales > Methylophilaceae > Methylotenera_A. The sequence continues at coordinate 276,209 of JAKFVD010000016.1, forward strand.
TATGCTGTTCAGCCTCAGTTAAATCTTGCAGTTCTAAAATGGCTAAAATATTTTCGGTAACGGTCAGTTTACGAAAAATAGACGGCTCTTGTGGCAAATAGGCTAAGCCCATGCGCGCACGGCTATGAATGGGCATGCGACTTAAATCTTTACCATTGAGCAAAATACGGCCAGCATCTAAGGTTACCAAGCCAACTATCATGTAAAAGCTAGTCGTTTTGCCTGCGCCGTTTGGGCCCAGCAAACCGACCACTTCGCCACTATTAATTTGCAACGAAATATCTTGCACTACTGTGCGTGATTTGTAGGATTTACGTAGATGCTCTACAACGAGTTCGCTCATTTTTAGTTTTTTTAGTTAATTTAATTAGACGGAGCTTCAAGCTTATTACTAAATCTTAAGGTTTTATCCACTCTTGGTGGCGGATTGTTGTTGCTAGATGAGTCTGGCTTATTGTCCGTGCTGGCAGCTGGTTTATTTTTAGGCTGAATAATGGCTTTTACACGCCCGCTTGATGTACCGCCACTTTCAGATTTTGCACCGCCAATCACTTCGGCGAATTCGGCATTTGCGTCATAGCTAATATAGTCACCATACACAATATCTTCGCCACGTTTAACCCAAGCTTTTGTATAAAGTTGCACTTTATCCATACGCCCATCGTATTCAATACGCTGTCCGCTACCTTGCATATACTCATTTTTGCCTTCACGCTTTTGCTTGAAAGTGGTTGGATTACCCGTTGAGGTGCTATGCTGAAAGCCATCTTTATCTTCACGCACAATCAGCTTATCGGCACGAATCACCAAAGTACCTTGCGTTAAAATCACATTACCCGTGTAAGTACTGGTTTTTTTTGCATCGTTAACCGTTACCGTATCAGCTTCAAGCTCAATCGGCTTATCGCGGTCAGCCGATTCAGCCCACACTTGCAAGCTAAAGCATAAGCTTAAACCCAAGCTTAACTGCAATAGACTTTTGCGAATAAGGTTACTCATTGTTTCTCCGCTATTTCTTTTTAATGGCTGACTTAGTGGCAGCATTCACTTTGTTCGATTGATTCTTAACTACTTTTTTTGCCTGTATTTTACTGGCTTTTGCAGATTTAGCTGCGTTTTTTGCTTGAACGGCTGGCGGCCGCTCATAATGCACTTTGACTCTATCCAATAAAGTCACTGTTTGTGCTTTTTTATCGTAAACCATTCCAACTGCCGTAATCACTGTTTTCGGTGCTTGTTTAATTGTCACAGGCGCATTGGTTTTCACTAAATCTTGTTTTGGGAAAATCCATAATTTTTCTGTTAACACCTGCATTTCACCTTTACCCTCAAACGCTTGGCGCACTACTTTTACATTATCAACCAACTCTACTTCTTCGCCATTGCTGGAAATATATCCGCGCAAACCTTCAATTTGTGTATAAGGCTTATTCACTGTGTACTGCGTAAAACGCGGACGTTGCAACACGGTGCTATCGTCGTCAGGGTAATGCAACATTTCAGTAGCGGCTAAAATATAGCGCAACTGCCCTAGCGCATCTGTTTGCGTGGTCACAAAATTATGCATGGTGTAATCGGGATCATGCCGATTACTACCATCCAGCTTAGGGCCTTGCTGCTCAACGGTTTGATTAATCCAAAACGTCAGCAAGGCCAGCATAACAGCCAGCACAATCGGAAAAAATAAAGCAGAACGACTTATCATGCGGTTTAATTTTTCACCATTTATTTAGCAAAAACTATTCAACAAAAAATGGCGCCATTTGGGCACTTAAGGTATCTTGTGCCTGCATAATAAGCTCACATAATTCGCGCACAGCGCCATGCCCACCTTGCTTTTGCGTAATGTAATGTGCACGATTTTTAACCGATAACGGCGCTGCAGGCACCGTCACCGCCAAACCACATCGTAACATCGGCGGCATATCCACTACATCATCACCCATAAAAGCCACGCAATCAGCCGCAATATTTAGCTTGCCAATTAAATCGTTAAATGCAACCAATTTATCATCTACACCTTGGTAAAAATACGCAACACCTGTACTTTCAGAGCGCTGCTTGACCACGTTTGATTTGCGCCCAGTAATGATAGCCATTTGCACGCCGCTATTTTTTAGCAACTTCATACCCAAGCCATCTTGTGTATTAAAGGTTTTGTATTCTTGTCCGTCATCACCGATGGTTAAGCCGCCATCAGTCATCACACCATCCACATCAAAAATCACCAACTTAATTTTTTTCGCGCGATTTAACACTTCTGCTGACACTTCCAAATTAAAATCCAAATCAAAGTCTAAATCGCTCATTACACTACTTTCGCTTTTAATAAATCGTGCATATTAAATGCACCAACCAACTTTCCTGCGTCATTGGTCACTAGCAGACCATTAATTTTTTTGTTTTCCATCAGCTCGACCGCTTCTACTGCTAACTGATTAGCATTAATCGTATTCGGGCTGGTATGCATCACATCGCTGATTTTGGCGGTGCTGGCATGAATGCCATTCGCAAATGCGCGACGTAAATCACCATCGGTAAATACACCAATCGGCTCAAAATTAGCGTTAACTATCGCCGTTAGGCCCATGCCTTTATTGGTCATTTCAATCAATGCGGCTGATAATAAAACATCGGCAGATACGCTTGGAATCGCTGCTTCTACACGCATCACATCTTTTACGCGCGTGAGCAATTTACGGCCAATGCTGCCGCCAGGGTGCGAACGCGCAAAATCTTCTGCAGTGAAATCGCGTAAGTTAAGCACACAAACTGCCAATGCATCACCCAAAGCCAGGGCGGCTGTTGTACTGGCAGTAGGTGACAAGCCAAGCGGACACGCTTCTTGCGCGACTTCTGCACTTAGATGAATGTGTGATTCTTTTGCGAGTGTTGAATTTGGCGCACCTGTGATGCTAATCACTTTGGCGCCCAAACGTTTAATGGTGGGCAAAATATTCAGCAGCTCATCGCTTTCACCTGAGTTAGAAAGCGCAATCACCACATCACCATCGGTAATCATGCCTAAGTCACCATGACTAGCTTCAGCAGGATGCATAAAAAAAGCAGGAGTGCCAGTGCTGGCAAGGGTGGCAGCGATTTTGCCGCCTATATGCCCAGATTTACCCATGCCACTAACCACAACTCGGCCTTGGCAATGTAGAATAAGCATGACGGCTGCTTCAAAATTAGCATCCAACCGACTAGCTAAAGCGGTGATTTCTTGTGCTTCTATCGATAATACATTGCGTGCTAACTGCAAAGTAGACAGATTATCTGCCTGTTTAGGTGCATGTGCGCGATCTGATTGCAATAAGGTAGGTGCCATAAGCGATTAGTATAAAAGGGAAACCATGACTAATAAAGTAAAATACAGCGGTTCTTGAGTAAAATAGTAAAAGTAGGCACAATTTTTGCCCTATTTAACTAATCGTTTTACCAAAACAATCAATAACGAATAAAAATGCTTTTACATTACATTGAAATAAACCACATATGTTCGACTCCTTAACCAGTGTTTTACTCTTGCTCACCAGCTCTGTATTAGCTGTTGCGTTTTTTCGCGCCTTGCGCTTGCCCGCTATGCTGGCCTATTTTTTGGTGGGTGTGCTATTTGGCCCTTATGCCCTTAATTTATTACCAAGCACCGAAAGTGGTCGTCATGTAGCCGAATTTGGCATTGTGTTCTTGATGTTTAGCATCGGTCTGGAGTTTAGCTTGTCTAAACTTTACGCCATGCGTAAAACTTTATTCGGTTTAGGTGGTGCGCAGGTATTAATTACTTTGGGCGTAGCCATGTTAATTGGCTGGTTGGCAGGGTTAAGTTTAGTGACTGCGTTTGTGATTGGCGGCGCGTTAACTATGTCGTCCACCGCTATCGTGTCTAAAATATTAATGGAACGTGTCGATTTAAACTCGCGTCATGGTCGCTTAAGTATTGGTATTTTATTATTTCAAGATTTAGCCGTTATCCCTATTTTGGTGTTGATTCCTGCGTTAGGCGCACAATCTGGCAACTTGACCAGTATTTTAGGTATTTCACTACTAAAAACCGTTATTTTGCTGTTTATATTATTTAAATTCGGCAAAGGAATTATCAACTTCTGGTTTAGCGTGGTGGCAAAACAACGCTCGCGCGAATTGTTTGTGATGAACGTATTAATGGTGACTTTGCTGCTGGCAACTGTCACCAAAATTGCAGGTTTGTCTTATGCATTGGGCGCGTTTATCGCTGGCATGCTGATTTCAGAGACGCGCTATCGCTATCAAGTGGAATCGGATATTGCATCTTTCCGCGATATTTTGCTTGGGCTGTTTTTTATCAGCGTAGGTATGTTGCTAGACTTTAGCCAGCTTGGCAAACATATTGGCTTAGTGCTACTGCTTTTAGTGTGTTTTGTGTTATTTAAAGCGTTTGTTATTGCTGTTTTAAGCCGCTTATTTGGCTACGAAACGGGCGTTGGTATTCGCACTGGCATGGTATTGGCACAAGCTGGTGAGTTTAGCTTTGTGATTTTAGCCTTAGGTTTAGAGCAAAATTTAATCGGCGGTGATGAGCTACAAGTAGTACTAGCCGCATCATTATTATCCATGGTAGCCGCACCATTTATTATTCAGTACAACGGTAAGATTGCGCGTAAATTAGTTAAAAGTTATACCCGCAATAGTAGCCAAGTAGTGGATGAAATTGATAGCGTGGCCAAAAATTTAAAAGATCATGTGATTATTTGCGGCTATGGCCGCAGTGGCCAATATTTGGGCCGTTTTTTAAAAGAAGAAAACATTCCTTTTATTGCGCTAGATATTGACCCAACGCGTGTGCATGAAGCGGCTTCTGCTGGTCAGCACGTGATGTATGGCGACGCAGGCAGACGTATTGTGTTAGAGGCTGCTGGTGGTGCACGCGCTAAAGCTTTAATTGTCAGCTATTCTGATATGCGCGCATCGATGAAAGTATTGCATGTGGCACAAGAGGGTTATCCCAATTTGCCCGTGATTGTGCGCACCTACGACGACGCGGATATTGACACGTTTAGAGATGCAGGTGCCACTGAAGTGGTTCCTGAAGTATTAGAAGGCAGCTTGATGCTGGCTTCACATGCCTTAGTGCTATTGGGAATCCCTTTAAATCGCGTCGTTAAACGTATTCGGCTATTTCGTGAAGAGCGCTATAAAATGTTTCAAGGCTATTTCCATGGCTTAACCGATGTGGCGAGTGAAATTACGGAAACACATCAAATTAGGCTGCATTCAGCTGAAATTACGAAAGAAGCTTATGCAGTAGGTATGCGGCTTAACAACATTAATTTTGCTGGCTTTAACATTGAGCTACAGCATATCCGCCGCCCCAATATGTTGGAGGACATCTTGCCACGTCCAGATATTGTGATTGGTGAAGGCGATATATTGGTGTTACTGGGCAGCCCAGCGGATTTAGGCAGCGCTGAAAAATTCCTACTCACAGGTCGTTAATTAGTGGCTGCTAAAAAAGTAGTGGTAGTAGGTGGCGGAATTGTTGGCTGCCTAACTGCGCTTGAGCTGATTAATCGCGGCTGCCAAGTCACCTTGGTTGAGCGCAATGTGGTTGCAAGCCAAACTTCTGGCGAATCTTCTTGGGCGGGTGCTGGTATCTTATTTCCACTTTTGCCTTGGATGTATAAAGACGAAGTGAATAAGCTAGCCCTTGCTGGCGCCAGCATTTACCCACATTTATGTAAGCGCTTACTCACAACAACTGGCATAGACCCAGAGTTAATCAACTGCGGCATGCAAATTTTAGCGCCTGCGGATGCGTTAACTGCCACAGATTGGTGCCTGAAAAACAACGTTCCCGTACAAGCGAATTCGCAAGGCCTTTTTTTACCGAGCGTTGCGCAAGTGCGTCCACCACAACTATTAAAAGCATTACGTTTATCACTAATACAAAGCGGTGTTACTTTGCTAGAGCGCACAGAATTGCAGGCGCTTAATCAGTCTGAACAACTAAATAGCTGGCAAACCACCACTGGCGAGATTTTAGAAGCAGACCAATTTGTAGTGACCTCAGGCGCTTGGAGTTTTGAGCTATTAAAAAACACGGCTCAGCAGCTCAACATTAAACCCATGCGCGGCCAAATTTTGCTTTATGAACAAGTTGGCGAAAAACTTTCGCACATTATCTACAAAGACGGTTTTTATTTAGTGCCGCGACAAGATGGCTTGTTGCTGGCTGGTAGCACTTTAGAAGATGTGGGATTTGATAAAAATACGACTGAAGATGTAAAACTGGCCTTGCAAACAAAAGCCGAAACTATTTTACCTAGCTTAAAAAATGCAAGTGTACTCAAACATTGGTGTGGTTTACGGCCAGGTACGCCAGAAAATCTACCCACCATTGCTGCGCACTCTAGCATTCAGAATCTTTATTTGAATACTGGGCATTTTCGCTACGGCTTAACCATGGCACCAGCCAGCGCGCAACGTATTGCTGCGCTAATGTGTGATTAATGCTGGTTCTTACAGCTTAGCACTACAAACTGTGCAAGCGCTGTCGCGATTCAATTTAATCGTGCGCCATTCCATACTCAGCGCATCCAAAAGCAATAATCTTCCTTGCAGGTTTTCACCAATTTGCATGATTAACTTAAGTACTTCTGCCGCTTGCATAGTGCCGATAATACCCACTAGCGGCGCAAAAACGCCATTTTCGGTACAGCGCATTTCGGTATCGCTTCCTGTGTCAGGATACAAACAATGGTAACAAGGGCTGGTTTCATTTCTAAAATCAAATACTGAAATTTGCCCTTCAAACCCAATTGCAGCGCCAGAAACCAATGGTTTTTTTAGATTAAAACAAATACGGTTCAACGCATAACGTGTCGCAAAATTATCACTGCAATCAATGACGACATCTGCATCTTTCGCTAGCTGCACAAACTCAGCTTCGGTTGATTTTTGCTGCACGGTTTTTACCGTAATTTGAGGGTTAAGTATTTGAATTGATTGCTGCGCAGAAAGCGCTTTATTCACACCAACTGATTGCGTTGTATGAATAATTTGTCGCTGTAAATTGGTTAAGTCTACCGTATCAAAATCACAAATAGTCAGCTTACCCACACCTGAAGCCGCCAAATATAAAGCGACTGGCGAACCCAAACCACCAGCGCCTACAATTAACGCATGGCTGTTAACTATTTTTTCTTGACCTTCATAGCCAATTTTTGGCAAAAGAATATGACGGCTGTAACGTAAAAGTTGGTTGTCGTTCATCTGTTACTAATGCAGTTGACCCGCTTGAATCATGGCGTTGTAGAGTACGTAAGGTGAAATCCAAGTGACTAAATCATCAAACTCGCCAGCGACAGATGCGCTTGCTGTTTGGGTGCGACTGTAAAATATTGTGGTGGCAATTTTATTTGCCACCTCATCTGCACCCACCTCTGCATCTGCCAAGGCACCATTGGCGCCGGTTGAGTAAACTACTGCGACTGCATTACTAATAAGCAGATTAGCTGGAACACATTCTGGTGTAGTAATTTGGCCACAAGATACTCTTAAATCGGGATTTAGCGCGGGCACATTGAGCGGAGGTGCGGGATTTGTTCTGGATATGCCAATATCCTGCAATTCGTTAGTGCTGGTAAAGTCGGGGATATTTCGGATTCCATAACCAGTTGGCAAGCCCGCAACAACGCCGTTTGGATTATCTACTTGTGTAACGGCATAACGTATAGGATTATTCCAAGCGTCTATAGCAAAACCTTGCGAATTTACCGGCTGCATACCCAATGTGGCTGCTGGCAAAAATCCTTGCTGAACTGTGCAAGGACCGCTGGCGTTGGGCGCAGCAATGCCTTGACTAGCCGCTGTCGCAGGGCACGGCAATCTTCCGTTTGCTTGCGCAAAACCCAACAAAGCCTGTTTGGCGTTATCTAAGGTATTAAGTGTTTGCGTTTGTGCAGCTTGCTCGCGTTGTGCACGCAATGGCAATAATAATGCAGATAAAACCAAGCCAAAAATAACCAATACGATGGCCATTTCTACCAAGGTAAAGCCTTTTTGTTTAATCTGTTTTTTAAGCGTCATGGCGATATGATATAAACTTGGTCGTTGTGATTGTTGCTTTTTTGTTTGTTAACTGCATCGAAAATCAAATCATTATTTGTATTTTCAATGCTATCCAAATAATTGTTCATATTGTTGGACGGGCGAATTTGCGTAACCGCTGGCTGTGCTTCAGTTGTGTTTAGCAAATCGCCAGCACTAATCAACAATGCATTGATACCAGTTTTAAATCTTGACTGCAAATTAGCAATCGGCGACCATTCATAATAAAAATAATCTTGCCATAAATTGGTTTTAAACCAATCGGACTCTTTTAAACCAATGGCAAGTGTGCCAGCGTTGTTGCAAACTGCTCGGGCGCCAGAAATTATACAACCTGCACCTGCGGAATAGATATCTGCATAACTTGGCACGGAATACGTGTAAGTATTGTTTGCGCCTCCAACATTGTGCGTGCAAAGGCCGTTAATATCACAGCTAAATGTTCTGGTAGTACGAGTGCAACTGCCCGCGCCTGTGCAAGTACAATCAGCGCCTGAACGTGTACAGCTACCAGCGGATGAAGTCCATGCTGTACCACCACCCCTTCTAAATACAACGTTTAAAAGGGGGTTAAAGCTGCAACTACAACTGCTGGCCGAAGCACAACTGCAAGTATCTGTAATATCAATTGGCAACATGCCTTTCGTGTTTGTGCCAGATGACACATGATTATTGAGTGCAGCGCCTAAATTAGCCGCATACGGAAACTGTCCGTTTTTGGTTCTGTATTGACTCAGCAATTTGCTCGATTCGCCACTTGCGCGGTTAGTCACAGCCGCCATCAATTCATCAATCGTAATAAAAACCAATTTATCGTTAAAGTAATAAGGTTTTGTCACACTAACGTCTGCCTCTGTTACATCTCGGCTATCTTGCCCGATGACAAAATCTTCATTGGGTATATCGTAATTGGCGTTGTTATAAGTTGTTGCGCCTGTACTAAAACTATCCAGATACTGATTTGCATTTGGCGCATCCCCTGCGCGATTTTGCCCAGTTAACACATTGCCAGGTGCAATAATCACAGCGGCTACTCGGTTGGATATGACGTTTCCATTTTTATCTCGCACAATCAGCCAAGGGTAAACTGGATTGCTGATGACGCTTGGGTTAATAATTGGGTCTATGGGGGCTATAGCGGCGCTTTCATACTTGTGCACTAGATTGCGCGATACAGCATACCAAAAACGATTTCCTTGGGCGTCTTGATAGTTTTCACCAATGCCAGTTTGAGGTGCGGTACAGGGATTGCCTTGTCCATATACGGGAAGCTGACCAATTAATAAACTGTAACTAAAAGTAGATGTTGGAGAATTGCAATCACTTAAACCATCATAGTTCGGTACTGGCTCTCCATTTCTATCTGGAAACGGCATCTGCCCCGGATAATAGAGATGGCTGGCAGACCAAGCGATTAACGCCTGTTTTGCTTGATTCAGAGCCAAATACGTTTTTTTATCTTGCTCTATTCTTAAACTATTTTGATCGTACGATTTTAGTAAATACGCAGTCGCTACCAAGGCAATAACAAATGCCATTAAAATTAATGTCACCCCACTTTGCCTATAAAATTTATTTTGCATTTCTTCAAACGCTAAAAACTATCTTCGCCAATCGTACCGCTATCAACCTGTGCGCCATGGCTTCTTGCTTCACGCACACGGTTATTTTGTGGGTCATACACTTGACCAGCTTTTAGGGTTAATCTGCGGCCATTGGCAGGCAATTTAAGTGGAACGCGATTGCCATTTTCGGGCAGGCTACCCACTTGTACGTCTTTATTACCAGAGTTTTCTTGCATGGCTTGGTTGTTAATCCACACAGTGCCTTGTTTGCCATCGTTACGCTTAACGTAGCCCTGCATGTTAATAGCATCTGGCAATTCTACAGGCGTAGATTCAGCTTGCTGGTCAGATGTTTCAACGGGTGTGACCACCATTACTTTTTTAGTTTGGCGCAAATAATTCAGCGTGCTGCGCTCTGCGGGTGAGCTAAATAAACGGCCAATTGGCTGTGCAGCTTGCGTTGCTTGCATAAGCGCGATTTGCGTAGTGACTAAGATGAATAATGCAAAAAATTTCATTACAGTGCTCCCGCCGAAATAACATTACTCAGTTGTGGGTCGCGCAGGGTTAGCCAGTCAATTTCACATACCGCTTTTAAATTTGCACTGATATTTTTGGTATTAATCGCTGCGCCAACTGGTCGGCTAATTTCACAATCGCGCACAATAAGCGGGGTTGGCTGTTCTTGCAAACCATCTAACAGCGTCAACAAATCGCCTTCGTGCAACATATCTAAGTTCAATTTCATCACAGAACGGTGTAAAGCAAAATTACCTAGATTCGACAAGAAGGGTGTTTTATAGTTTTCTTGCAAGCCGATGCTGTAATCAATACTGAATAATTTATGTTGATTGTGAATTTGACGCAGTGTTTCTATCCACTCTATGCGCCGTTCTTCGCCAATAAAACCGCTGGCAAGCAAATCGTTATATGCTGGCAAATACTGCGTAATCATTTCTTTTTCTAAGCCTGAAGACTGGTATTTTTGGCGCGCCTGATTCAATAAATTTTGCTGTGTGGCCAGCGCTGTTTCATTTTTTTTGCGATATTGATCCGCAAAACTGATTAATATCCCCGCTATTAGCAATACCGCGCCCAAACCAATAATCGGGTTGCGTAGTTTGCGCCAATCTTGTTGGGTCATACTCATGATGCGCTCTCTGTAGCGTTTAATGCAGCACTTGTTGCGGCGGCAGGCTGTGTCTTTAACACAATTTTGAGCTTAAAAATGGCGGGCGGGCTTTCAGCCGCGGTTTCATCGGTTGTGCTACCTTGTAAATTTGCCAGTGAGCTCACATTAACGGGTTCTTGTAATATGGTCACAGCTTCTACTGCTGGATTAGCCTTCAGGGTCGCCACAAATTGACTCACCGTATTTAAAGCAGCACGATAGTCACCTGCAAAGCCTTTTATCTCCGCATTTAAAAAGCCTACTTGTATCAGCTTTGTTGTATCTTGGTTTGGGTTTACGCTGGCTTGGTTATTGTAGGTTTGATTGCTTTGTGTACCAACATTGCCAGCGGTATCGTCCGCCACCTCAGCCGTTGGGCTAAGCATCCAGCGCATTCTATTCAGCGTAATTTCAGGCATGTTTTCGCACGCCGCGCTTAATATCTGCATAAACTGCGCAGGCGTTTGATTATTGGCTTGAATGGTTTGCGCTAAATCTGTGGCGACTTTTAACTCAGCACTGGGAATGGGCGTACTGGGGAAATTTTTGGCAACTTCATCATATAAGCGTTGCTGTTGTTGCGTTTGAGCAGCGATTAACTCTAATTGATTTTGCTGTTGCCTGCCCTGCCAAGCATAGACTCCCGCCAAACCAACGCCCAATACGGCAATTGCTGCTGTGGCAATATATAAACTACGGCAGGTATTGTTTAAGCTATGAATTTTGCTGTATGACAGTGGTGCCAAATTATCAGGCACATTGCCATTTGCCAGCAATTGCATATGCAGTAATTCAGGGTGTGGCTTAATTAAGCTTTCTGCCAGATTAATATTTTTGGCATACGCTAAAATATCGACTGTTTTACATTCTAGGCCTTGATCTTGACTGATGCTTTTTGCAATTTCATGGTGTGAATTGTCTAGCGCTGGCAGTATCATTTGTAGCGGTGTTTCGCCATTAATTAAACGCTGGCTCATCAAATAAAGCCGCGTTTTTTCAATCTCCACCAAGTAAAAGTAAGCCAATTGGTTTGGCTTAATATCGACCATTGGCACCAAGCGACTCATGCGCAAACGGCCATTGTGCATATAGGTTTGCCTAAAGCCAGAGGGCAACTGCTCGCACAATAAAATATGTGGCGCCATCAGTTTCATTTGGCGCACCATCACTTGGCTCATCATCGGCAACAAATATACGCCCACTAACGGCGATTGATTGGCTTGAATCACGTCTAGCCAGCCTTGAAGCGAATCCGCATTGCTTAACGCCACAAATAAAAAGTTATCGTCTTTGCGCTTATCGGCACTGCGATTAATAAAATGTGCGGCGCGAAATGTGCTGTTGCGGTTAAATTGATTGAGCTTACGGTCAAGAATCTCGCGACGTGCACGCCCAACTGTATGCGGCAAGCTTTCTAGTTTATAGTCTTCTTCTACCGCGTCCACAATTAAGTAAATATTGGTGTCGGGCTGTTTGGCTAAATATTCGCTAAATGCGGTGTAATCTTGGTCGATATTATTAAAAACTGCATAGCTTTGCAGCTTGGCGCCATGCCAAATACCAGCAGTTAGGCTGCTATTATTGGCACACAGAATGAGTTTTTTTGCGCTACTTAACATGTTTTTTTGGTCGAATTTTTACCATTAACTTTCAAGTTTAAAGCTTCATTTTACTAAATGAATCGTACACCGGGCCCAGCACAGAAACCATAATAAACGCCAATATTAAGCCCAAAATAACCGTTAAGGCTGGCTCTAATAATTTCAGCATTTTCTGCATCAGCTCGTTTACATCTCTATCGTAAAAATAACTAATATTCAGCAGTGATTTATCTAGCGCACCTGTGCTTTCGCCCACTTTAATCATACGCACCACCAATGGCGGAAACAATCCTGCATTATGAAAACTTTCCGACATGCTATCGCCCGCGTTAATCTGAGCATGCGCGCGACTTAACGCATCGGCAATGACACGGTTACCCACAATTTTTTCGCAAGTTTTAATAGCCTGCAAAATAGGAATACCTGTTTGATACATTAACGCAAAATACCGCGCAAAACGCGCCATGATAATTTTATGCAAAATATCGCCAGTTAACGGCAATTTTAATTTGAGATAATCAAACCGATAACGCGCCTCTGCACTTTGCTTTACATAAGCCACTGCACCTGCAGCCAACACTAGCGGCACGGTGATAATCAGCCACCAATAATTCACGAATGCATCTGAAATAAAAATTAAAATACGCGTATTAAGCGGTAACTCTTGGCCAAGACTATTTAAAAATTTCACCATTTCTGGCACTAAATACACCATTAAAAAGGTGACCGCCGCCAATACCACCACCAACACAAATAGCGGATATGCTAATAATTTTTTAGTTTGACTCAGTAGCTCATCTTGCCATTTCAATGTATTGGATAAATTATCAAATACAGCAGGCAATTGCCCCGTTTGCTCACCAGCACCAACCAAATTCACAAATACTTCATCAAATACATCTGGGTGTTCGGCCAATGCTTGGCTGAGCATTTTACCGCCCTCTACTTCACCCGCAATCGCACCCAACACTTTTTGAAAATACAGGTTTTGCGTGCTTTCGCGCAAATCATTTAAACCTTCTAAAATTGGCACACCTGCGCTGGTTAACTGCTCTAGCTGAAAGCAAAACATCACCAAATCGCGATTACTGACTCTATTTTTTGCAAAGGTATTGCTGGATTTAGTGCTAGATCTAAATGTGATTAAGTCTAAGCCCATACGCTCTAGGCGTAGCTCTAAATCAACCTCGTTCTGCGCGTCAATTTGGCCTTGTGCATGGCGTCCAGTTTGATCGATTGCTTTGTAATTAAAAGTGGCCACAATTCAATGCTATTGAGATAGGCGTGAAGTTAAATCAATGACGCGCATCACCTCATCAATGCTGGTGTAGCCTTCTAAAATGCGGCGCACGCCATCGTCTGCCAGCGTAGTAAAGCCTTTATCTAAGGCCATTTTTCGCAGCTCATCCAAGTGCGCGCGGCGCGCAATCAGCGAATCCATATCGCTATCAATACGCAGTAGTTCTAATATCGCCATACGTCCGCGATACCCTGTTTGATTACAACGCTTGCAACCTTTATGCTTATAAATTTGAATCGCTTCGTTACGCTTAACGCCCAAAATTTTGCGTTCTTCGTCCGATGGCTTAACAGGCTCTTTGCATTGTGGGCACAGCACACGCACTAAGCGCTGCGCTACCACACCAATAATATTGCCTGCCATAATGTCGGGTGAGATACCAATGTCGGTTAAGCGTGGAAATGCACCCAATGCGGAGTTAGTGTGTAAGGTACTAAATACTTGGTGGCCTGTCATCGCGGCGCGGAAAGCCATGGTGGCAGTGTCTTGATCGCGAATTTCGCCCACTAAAATAATGTCAGGGTCTTGCCGCATAATCGAGCGAATACCGTTGGCAAAGTCCACTTTATTCACTTCAGCGACTGAAGTTTGCCGCATCATGGTCACTGGATACTCCACTGGGTCTTCCAGCGTCATGATGTTCACAGTTTCATCATTTAAGTGAGATAACAGTGAATAAAGTGTTGTGGTTTTACCGCTACCCGTTGGACCTGTCACCACCAAAATGCCTTCTGGTCGCGTCATCATCAGCTTTAATTGCGCCAAAGTGCTAGTACGCAAACCCATTCGCTCTAGCGGAATAATCGATTTTTCGCGATCCAACACACGCAAAACGATATTTTCGCCATGAATAGTCGGGTGTGTAGACACCCTGAAATCAATCGGGCGGCCGCATAAATTCATGTTCAAACGGCCATCCTGTGGTGAGCGTGTTTCGGCAATATCCATACCACTTATTACCTTTAGCCGTACCGCAATGCCTGGCCAATAACTTTTATGAATACTGCGTACTTGCTGCAAAACACCATCGATACGGTATCGAATGCGTAAAAAAGCATATTCAGGCTCAAAGTGAATGTCCGATGCCGCGCGTTTTACCGCATCCATTAATAGCGCGCCAACTAATCGCACCACTGGCTGCGTATACTCATCACCATCAGCGGTTAAACTTTGATAATCAATTTCGCCAGTTTCAATCTCGCGCAAAATGCCATCAACTGAAAGCTCGTAACCGTAAAATTGGTCAATATGCTCTTCTAATTGCGCTTCTGCTGCCATTACAGGCTTGAGCTGGATTTGCCCACCCAGCATGGCGCGCAATTGGTCTAGCGCCACCACATTAAACATATCCGCCATTGCCACAATCATGGTTTTGGTAATGTCTTCATAAGCCACTGGCAACAAATGATAACGCCGCGAAAAGTCCTCTGGCACCATTCTTAAGGCATCGTTATCCGCAACTACGGTGCTTAAATCGATACTTTCTTGGCCAATGGTGTGCGCAACCAAATCGCGCACCATGCTTTCTGATACGAATCCTAAGCGCACCAATTGGCGACCTAGCGGGATATTGTTTTGCTCTTGCTCAATCAAAGCAATGCGCAACTGGTCTTGACTAATCAAGCCCTGTTGCATCATTAACTCGCCTAAGCGTAATTTACGTCGCTGTTCTGCCATATGTTAAATTTGAACCATTATTTTTGAATCGTTATTATTAATATTGTTGTCATTTTATATTTATTGAATAGCCGTAATTCTTGCTTCTAAAGCTACTTTATCAATTTTAGAAGCAGTTGACTGACTTAACTGCAACGCGCGTTGATAATACGGAAGTGCCAATTTAGGTTTTCCTAACTGATCCAAACTCACACCCAAGTTAAATGCATTATCTGCGCTGGCATTTAATCGATATGCATCAAAATAAGCTTGTTGCGCGGCTGACCATTGATTTAAATCTGCATAAAAATTACCTAATGTTGCATGCAAGTTTGCATCATCAGGTTGCTTTGCCAGCATATTTTTAATGCGGCTTTCATTACTTGCCACATCGTTTTGCGGCTGACTATCTAATATAGCACTCGTTGCCAGCGCATTTCTAGGCTCCACTTCTAACACTTTTGCATACCAGCCATTGGCATCAGCCACGCGGCCTTGCCTTTGTGCTATTGCGCCTAAACCCATTAACGCATCTACATTACGCAAATCGCGCTGTAAAACTTGCCTATAAAGTTTGCTTGCAACGGCATCGTTACCCACGTTATACGCATTAAAAGCATCCATCAAAATGGGGTTAACGCCTAACTCTGGCTTGGTTTTGGAAACTTGAATAGACGCACTTTTAGAAGCAATTTCTTCAACTTCGACCACTTTAGATGCATTTTGTTTAGGCTGGCTAGCTGAGCTGAACTGACTAGATTGAACTTTAGCCGTTTTTTCAGCCACCATCTCATCTAGCATCACCTCATTTTCGGTCAAACTTTCATTGTTGAATACTTGCGCGTTTTGTTTTTTATTACCGGGCTTTACTGTTTGTATAAGTGTTTCAGTTTCTGCAAAGGTAATCGGTGCAGATTGCTTTTCAGCCACAGAATCTGCAATTGACTGTGCAGATAACGCCTCTGCATTAACTGGCGGCAGCGATACTAAAGCAGGTTCTGAGTTTGCTGGTAACGGCTCTGGCAATATTGCAGCAGGCTTTGCCACTATAAAATCTGGCTCTTTATCCATAAATAAATAAAAATAAGCAGCAACCGCCAGTAAAGCGCACAAACCAACACCCGCAATTAATGCCAGAATTGTATTGCGATTATTAGATTCAATCCGTTTAGCTGCAAATACATTGGCTGCGCTTTTTGCAGAGGCTTTGCTTGTCGCAGAAGTTTTGCTTGCAGCTAATTCATTGAGCTTAAATGTGCTGGTAATCGAAAATATATCGGCGTTGTTTTCTGCACTGCTGCTAACAGGTTGAGCACTTTTATTTGAAACTGGCGACAATTCCATTTCAAGCGCATTTGCCGCCGCCAATTTTGCTGATGCAACATTAGCAGGCACCACATCCGCTTCTAAAGTCAGCTGATTATCTGCTGGCAAGTCTTCAAGCTTAACCTGCTCAGGTTGCGCCACTTTAGCCGTTTGGGCTTTGGCCTCTTGGGCTTTATCTAATGCTTTAATCAGTAAACTCATTGATTAATCTACCTGCAAATGTGGCGCAAACATCCCACAAATCAATTCGCTTCTTCAAGTACGTTTTGTAATTGTTGTGCTGGTAGATATTGTTTATAGCTTTGCAATTCATCACTTTCTAAGCTGGCATTAGTGATAACCGTTGGGCGTAAAAAAATGACTAATTCAGTTTTACGGTTTGCGTCATTTTTACCAGTAAATACTTTGCCTACACCAGGAATATCCGATAAGCCAGGTACTTTATCGGTGTTCTTAAATATCTCATCCTGCATTAAGCCGCCCAAGATTGCGGTATTTCCACTTTTAAGTTGCAACAATGATTCCATCTCTCGCACTTGAATCACGGGCACAAAGCTTTGCACACTTCTCACGCCAGTCACAGGGTCTCTAAACGCTGGATTGGGGTCTTCTACCCTATCAACTTGACGCGAAATGGTAGGGCGAACGTTGACATTTACATCACCTCCCTCATTAATTTGTGGCGTTACACTCATTACTACGCCCACTGGCACTGTATTGGGCGTGGTAGTAAAAGATTGTAAATTTTGCGCACCGTTGCCATTTGACTGTGAAATTTGCGCTTGCACTGTGAAATACACCAAGTTATCCACTACCTTAAGCACCGCTGTTTGGTTATTTAGCACCATTAATTTAGGGCTAGATAATACTTTTGTATCACCAAACTGTTTAAGCAAAGTAATAGAAGTCGCAATATTGCCAATTCTGCTTACTGGGTTTAAATAGCCCGCCACAAAACCAGCTGTGGTTGCCACGCCTAGCGCATTGCTGCCAGCCCCGGTAAGTGAGCCATTGGCACCAAAAGTTGTATCTGGGCCTAACGTTTGTTGAAATTGAAAACCACTATTGCTTAAACTATTATTTAAACGACTCCAATCAATGCCCGCCTGAAAACTATCGCTCAAGCGAACTTCAACAATAGTTGCCTCAATCAACACTTGGCGTCTTGCACTTCCCATTACTTTATCAATAAATTCCTGTACTTTTTCATGCTGCTTGTTAGTTGCACGCACACTAATCACACCTGTTTCCGGATTGGCAATCACATTGGCTGCAAACAGTGTTTTATATTCCGAGCGCTGCTGATTACGTTCTTCAGTTGCGGCCTTTGCTGCATCTGACAATGCTGTTGTCGTTGCATTCGTGCCAGCAATTTGCGCAGCAGGCTCTGTAGCACTGCCAAAGCGCGTCACAATCACTTCTTTATCCGTTTCCGCCAGCAACTCTTTGAGATTGATTATTAACGATTCCCATAGATGGTTTTTAGAAGTGCTATCAACAGATGTGCGCGAGCTGTTGTTTGCGCCATTGCCCGAAGTACTGGTTGTAGTTGTTGAGCCATTTGCGCCAGTGCTTGCTGCCTGACCTGTACTGGAAATCTCTGCCGCTGCGCCAATAAAACCTTTGGTATCACGGTTAATATTCACATAATCTACTTTGTAAATACGCAACACTGGCTGGTCTGGCGCAATATACAACACATTTCCGTCCATTTTATAGGTTAAGTCTACTTGCTTGGCTAAGCGCTCTAAAATGGCTGGCAAGGTTTGATCCACTGCATTTAAAGTGACACGGCCTTGTATGCTGGGGTGAATATCAATATTGAGCTTGCTCTCACGCGCAAGCGCAAACAAAATCTCTTTTACAGGCACTTCGTTGACTACTACGCTGTAAGTTTGCGCGTTGGTGGTGGCTCTGGGCACAGGTAGTTGCGGGTTGCTACGCACGGGTTTTGGTATGGGCGCAGCATTAACGTTATTTTGATTGGCTAATTGACTATTTTGTTGTGTGGATAAACTGCCATCAATATGGCCTTTTGATGGCGGCACCACAGTCTTGTGCGCGCATCCAGCTATAGCAATACAAATTGCAAATAGCATGCTGAATTTAGCTTGGTCAATTTTACTGTTTTTATGATGCACGACGCGCCCACTCCCTAATAACTGCACACATTGTGTTATCGCATAAGCTGCGTTAAATTGCAATATTAAGCTATTGAATACTTTATAAGTTTTAGTTATAAAACGTGTGTTATCAGAGTGTTTTTTGTGTTTCTTTCAAAACGCCAGCAACTGTACGTAATTGTGGCTGATTTTTTTGAATCTCGGCAGGTAGATTTTTTAGTGCTTGCACGGCTTCAAATCGATTAGCAAAACTACCATACAACACAGTTAAAAAAGGCTGCGCGCCAATTCCTTTTACTACGGTAGAAGTGCGATAAACATATAAATTATCTAACTCCACCTGCTGACTTAACCGATTTAAATCGTTTAATATTTGCTCATCGCTATAACCGCCTAACAATTGAATACTCACAGTTGTTGGCGGTTGATTGGTAAGCCAGATTTCTGTCGCCAACAAGCGGCGATTTAATATTGACGGCTCTGGCGGCGTTGCAGGCATTGGTGTTTGAACTGGTTGAGAAGGCAATACAGGCCTAACCTTTGCAGTAATTGCTTCAGGCGTAACAATTGTCACTGAGTTTTTTGTTACTGGCTGGCTCACTTTTACAGCAGGCTTTTGCAAAGCGATACTCGCCCAGTATCCGCACACTAAACCAATCAACAATAACGCCAGCCATTTTAAAATTTCAGATGATTGAGGTGTTAACTTTGCTTTTTCTGCGCCAAACTCGCTATCTTTAATCGCCGCGCGCACTTGTTTTTGTGTCACTTGGTAAACGTTATCGGCAAAAGCGGCTAACAAAGCTTTATCTGCCAAAATATTGACACGCCTAACCAAACCCTGTGCGGATGAAGCGATGCTGTTAATGGCTGATTTTGTGAATAAATGCGGACCAAAGTAGCCCGCCGCGCGCAGCCTAAATATCAAATACTCACCAATTTCTTTAGGTTCTAACGGCGCTAAATTAAAGCTATGCGTAATACGCTCGCGCAATTGGCGAATATGCGTTTGATTCAAATTATCATCCAGCTCAGGCTGGCCAAAAAGCACAATTTGCAGTAATTTATCGTGATTAGTTTCTAAATTTGAGAGCAGCCTAATTTCTTCCAAGGTTGCCAGCGGCATGCCCTGCGCTTCTTCTACAAAAATCACTACTTGCTTACCGGCCGCGTGCCTCGCCAATAAATGGCTTTGCAGTACCTGCATCACTTTTAAGCGGTCTGCATTTTTGGGCAGCTTTAATTGCAGCTCAAACGCAATGGCATGCAAAATATCTTCTGGTGCCACGCTAGGGTTAGCCAGATAAATACTCTCGATTTTCTCTGGTAACATGGTTTGTAGCATGCGGCATAACATGGTTTTGCCGCTACCCACCTCGCCCACTACTTTAATAATACCTTCACCATTTAAAATGGCGTAAATTAAAGCATCCAAAACCGCGCCGCGCTTGCCACCCGTGTAGAAAACTTCGGTATTAGGGGTGATTTTGAATGGCGGTTCTTTTAAACCAAAATGGGCGTAGTACATGTTAGAAACAAATCATATTTGCGATTATTTTTCTTCTTGTAATTGAATGCGGCTGTAGAGTGTTGTGCGGTTAATGCCTAGCATTTTTGCGGCTTGGCTCAAGTTGCCGTGCGTGATTTTCATTGCGGCTTCTACATATGCTTTTTCCCAAGATTTTAATACTTGGTCTAAATTAACGTTAGCCTCATTTTGTAAATGTTGCAGCGCGTAACCCGACAAATCACCGCTGTTACTAATTGTTGGACCATCTATTTCATTTTGGCGCGATAAATCAAGCTCAGCTGAAAGCTGCACTTCATTAACAGTTTGGCCAGCATATTTGGCAATTAAGCGAATAATAATATTGCGCAACTCGCGCACATTGCCAGGGAAGTGATAACTTAACCAGCGTGATTGCGCTTTTGTATCTAGCTTAAACGATTGCTGGCCTGTTTCGCGCGCATAAAAGTCATTAAAGTGCTGCAGCAAAATCAGGCTATCTTCTGCTAAATCACGTAACGGCGGCACTTTAACCGCAAATACACTTAAACGATGATATAAATCTGATCTAAAATTACCTGCGCGCACTTCTGCACGTAAATCTCTATTGGTAGCCGCCACTACTCGTGCTTTGCTTTTACGCACTTGGGTTTCACCCACGCGCGTATAGTCACCGTTTTCCAGCACGCGTAATAGTTTGGCCTGCATT
Source organism: Methylotenera sp. (assembly GCA_021732365.1). Taxonomy (GTDB): domain Bacteria; phylum Pseudomonadota; class Gammaproteobacteria; order Burkholderiales; family Methylophilaceae; genus Methylotenera_A. Next base: position 297,252 of record JAKFVD010000016.1, read on the forward strand.
TCCAACGGCAATTCGCCAATTTCATCTAAAAAAAGCGTGCCCTCAATGGCGTCTTCAAAATAGCCAGTGTTAGCATTATTTGCACCTGTAAACGCACCTTTGGCATGTCCAAATAAAATAGATTCTGCCAGCATGGGTGAAATCGCCGCGCAATTAATCGATAAATACGGCGCTTTTGAACGTTTACTAAAGCGGTGGAAGTTGCTGGCTACGCGCTCTTTACCGCTACCAGATTCGCCTTCAATCAATACAGGAAAAGGCGAATCGGCAAATTGACGGATTTGTGTAATCAAGGTTTGCATAGGCAAACTTTCGCCTATCATGCCGCCATTTTTGTCTTCTGCTTTTTCGGTTAGCGCTTGCTCAGTTAATTCAACGCTTTGTACTTTTAATGAGTTTAAGAGCAGTTCTTTTAGCTTATCGACATCGCAAGGTTTGGGAATAAAATCCAGCGCGCCTAAAGCCAGTGCATGCTTCACATTGACATCATCGCTTTGACCAGAAAGCACATGAATTTTCATGCTGGGCGAATGTGCCAGCAATTCACCAATCATCTTAAAACCTTCATCAGGCTTATGCTGAGCTGGCGGCAAGCCCAAATCGACCAGAGCCAATGCAGGCGGCTCGTCTAATTGTCTTAGTAAGCTTTTTGCCTGCGCGCGTGAATCGGCCACGCACACCTCAAAGTGTTTGCTCAGCACATAGTGCAAAGTATCGGTAATGAGCGGGTCATCATCAATAATGATGAGTACAGGGCGCACTTCAGCCATTGATTTATCCTTATGATTGAAACGTTTGTTGATTTTTTTGTTAAAGATACTATAACTGTTAAAAAGCGGGCTATCAACGTTAAGTTTGCAAAACCTATTTATGCCGCCCGCAAGTGGTTAAGTCAGTTATATAGCGCGTTTTTTATGCAAGCATAATGAATAAAGCGTGAGCTTTTGACTCATCTTTGATTGGTTATGGCTCGATTATTTCTAGTTTGATTACTGCGCTGTCGATTGGTACGCGGCCTGTTGAAATCTGGTTTACGTCCATCCCTATAAGCATAAGGCCTAGTGTATCCGATAGGATACCCATATCGTGACCCTAATATCCATTGAGGAATAGTTGCCTGTTGTGATTCGTTAACTTGCTGCTCTAGCAGTTCTAATTTTCTTTTTTCAATTGCAATTGCTTGCAGCTCTGTAAACTCTTTTTGCTTTTGCTGGCGTTCTAGCTCAACTGCTGCTGCTCTTTCTACAGAAAGCGCATTTGCCCTATCAATGCGCTCACGCGCTAAAATTTGGTCTTCTATCGGCGCGTCTGGAATATTCTTTAGCTTACGAACTGTATGGCTCAAGCATGGCTCATCTTGATACGTTAATTTATTGCTGCTGTCTTTACATACAAAAATCTCTGCCTGCGCTTGGCAAGATAGCATTAATATAAACACGATTAGTAATTGCCTCATTTTTAGCATCTTCCACTTGTTTGTAAGCGCATACATAGAAAAATAAATGGATTAATTATATTACGTGTTTGTCAGCGTTTTAGATGGGGAGTTCGCTAGATTATTTGATTAAAAGTTAACCCTCAAATTGCGTTAACTTTTTAATCTTATTAAATACTTAACTAAGCAGTAGTATTCACTTAAAAGCTTTAGCTAAAAGATTTTGAGCAGGAATTAAATAGATGGGGTGGCTGATGGGGCTCGAACCCACGACAACAGGAATCACAACCTGAGTAACATTTAACCCTAAATTATTGATTTGAAGTTACATAAGCAAGTTTTCTGTCTAATAACCAATATACTTTATATCAACTTACTATTGAGCTTATCGTTAACAATATTCACGATATTAGACAAAAATGCGGTTGTACGTGAACCTTTTGTGAAAATCTTTACCAAATAGTAAATTAAATAACAATGTGTTAAACATTTTGTTTATAATTTGCAAATAAATGGATTGGGGGTTCCCGGTCGGCGTCACAGCCTCGGTGAGTGCATCGGGGCTTTTCGCTTTTTAGGGGTAAACTTTCAATCCCCAATTTTCATATCCAGCACCTACTGCCTCTCTACCACCACTACAAAAAAACTTTGTTTTTAAAGTCTCAAAAGCAATATTTTGCTGTGTGGGTCGCAAAATACTGAGCCCTATCGGTCTTGCTACTAGATCTGCAAGTTGCAGTCCAGCAGAATTAACTTTTTTGTCTGCAAAGATTATGTCAAACGGCAATCTTTTACCTAATTTATTAGCTCCGTCACAAATTCGTCTGAATTCCAATTCAAGTTCGTTATCTTCTTTTTTACCTCTGCACTCCACAATTACATGGGTTAACTTATCTTCTTGTTTTTTCTCAATAATGAGTTCATAAAGTGTTTCTAAACAAAAACCTAATGCAATGTGGTATGGATTTTGTACAACACTATCTGGTTTTGCACTCAATTTATTCTTGTCTATTACACAACTTATCAAAATGAAATTACTTACTTCAATAATGCTAGTAAGCTCAGATATGAAAGCATTTTTAATGTCTTTGTTTGGAAAAACGAATTCACCTCTTTCCTTTCTTATTTCATGTTCGTGCAAAACAACTGAATCATGTCCAAAATGATTAAATTTAAACTTTTGTAGTGCAGATACAACTTTTTCGCTGTAATGCCTTTTATGAAAAACACACAAGGCTAATACAAACATTGGATATGCCGCATCCAAATTTTGCATTCCATGGTCGCCACTTTCATCAACGTACACGACAAAATTGCTGAATTTTGATGAATTGTTTTCCGCTTTTGGCGGAGAATCTAATTGAATTTCTTCATTTTCGAATAAAGAAAACTGCTGCTGTTCCATAAAACTATTCCTTCACTCACCACCATTATTTATCACTTTAATATATTAGAAGATTATGGGCTAATATCTTGATCCAAATTCTTTGCTTTAGAATTTCAAATTTACAGCTAGGGGTTGTTTATATTCCCTCATATCTTTATAGTGTTAACATATTCAGGAGCTTAAAATGAGTAATAACCCTAGCAATCCCCCTGAGCCAGAAGATAAGTCATTAACTCCAATTGTTAGACCACAAAGCTATTCTGAAAAACTAGTAAATGCTCTTAGTGACAATATCTTACCAAAAGAAACTGTTCCTGAAACTCAACGTTTTGCAGCACTCTCACCTGAGCAGAAGGAACAGCTTGAGCAGATCGAAAAACGTGCTTTGATTCAATTTACAGGCATGTTAGATGAGCTTGAATCTGCACTAGGTATGTTGCGCATGGGTCACCATTTTGGCTGGAAGGTTTTATATTTAATTCACAGCAAAAAAACGATCCGCAAGTATGAAGAAATACTTGATATTAAAATTCGTGATATTTTTCCAGATGAAGGGCCAAGCGCAGAGCGTTCAATAGGTTTAGAAATTGCTAAAAGATTCTCTAATTTTTGGAAGGTCGTTTCTGGTGAGACAGAAATGACTAAAGAAGATAAGGAAAATCGAAGGAAAATCGAATAATTTTAAATTAAACCTCAAAGGGAGCTTGACGCTCCCTTTTTTATTGTCTATTCTGTGAGGGAATGCTAAATTACCTTACATGAAAAACGAAGACAACAAATTAATTGCAGTTAATCCTACCGCGTTCGGCTCGGTTGGTTGTGCGGATGCGCCAGCACCGCTCAGCCAACCGAACGAAGGCGGAACAGCAACGCCTCAAACATCATCGATATTGGAATCTGCAGATGCCCCCCGTCTGGTAATACGGGGGGAAAGTTTAAATAATACAGATAACGACAATGGTGAAAAGTTTGAGCTTTTTAGTGTTAACGGCAAACCAGTTCTTATATCTACTCCATTACCTAAAGCAGATGGTGAGCCTTATTCAGCAATAACCGATTTTCTTAACTGCACATTCACTTTTAAAGAATTCAATATTGATTCAGTTATATTTGATTTAGTTAATTGCTTAGGTAAAAGTTTTTCGCCCACCATAAATAGATATAAGGGCTTGCATGGTTGGCAGGAATCCATCCAGCTAGGTGAAACTAAAACATTCTTTGCTTATGGCGGACAAAATAACACCGCATTTTTATCCATACCTGCTGAGGGCTGCCATATGGTCCCAAGCTGGCTTTCACTAACCAAACTTTTACGCGATAAGTTTAAAGCCAAAATTACTAGATGGGATGGTGCTGTTGACGACTATGAAGGAATTTATAACGTCGATTTGGCTGTGTCTTTATACCAAGAAGGATTATTTAATGCAGGTGGAAAAATGCCATCTTGTAGTCAAAATGGAAATTGGATAAAGCCTGATGGGCGTGGTCGCACATTTTATGTTGGCAGACGCGAAAATGGAAAAATGCTGCGCGTCTATGAAAAAGGCATGCAACTTGGGAAGAAGTTTCATCCATGGGTGCGTTGGGAAGTTGAGTTTCATAATAAAGATCGTGATATTCCTTGGGATGTATTACTAGAGCCTGGCAAGTATGTAGCTGGATCATATCCAAAAGCCACTGGATGGGTTCAAGAGAAAATGCAACGTATTCGCACATTGCAGGACACAACTCGAATTCATTATGACTGTTTAACGCATTATCTATCTAATGGATTTGGCAAGCATATAAACGTCATGCTAGAAATCGAAGGATCATATGAAAATGTAGTTAAAAAAATCATTAGAGATGGTATACCCAAAAGATTAAACATGCCTATTCCAGCCAAAAATGATGGGTGGGCTGAATGAGCATATTAAATATAATATTTTTAAGCTCTCAAGAGCTCAAAGAATTAACAGATTTAAAAATTCCAAAAGCTCAAATGCGGTGGCTTGATAAAAATAAGTACCCCTATGAAATAAGCGCTGCTGGTAAACCCAAAGTGCTCCGCTCGTACTTATTTGATCGACTCCAGAATACTTTAAATAAGACACAATCAGCTGAACCAAATTTTGATGCAATCAGATAGAGAAAACTAATGGGCAGAAGACGTAAATTCAATTTCAATTTACCACCAAGAATGTATCTAAAACATGGTGCTTATTACTATGTTTCTAGAGAAAATAAATGGATAAGATTATCAGAAGATAAAGCGATAGCATTTGCTAAATGGGCAGAAATTGAAGGCGAAACGCCTAGAGAAAATGGATCAGAAAAGCCTTTAACTGGATCTGTTGGTGCATTAATTGAAAAATACATGATTGAAATTGCACCTCGAAAAGCAAAATCAACTTATCAAGGAAATTTAATTGAAGCTAAAAACTTAAAAGATGTATTTGGCAAAATGCTTGTATTAGAAATAAGACCCATGCATGTTGCGAAATATTTAGACATTCGTGGAATAAAAGCACCAGTTAGAGCGAACCGAGAAATATCCCTGCTTTCACACATTTTTAGTTATGCAATGAGATGGGGTCAGATAGACAGAAATCCATGTATTGGGGTTGCTAAGCATCCTGAAAAAGGTCGCGATCGTTATATTTCAGATCAAGAATTTGAAGGGGTAAAAAAACTAGCAAGTGATTTAATTGTGATCGTAATGGATTTTGCATACATAACCGCAATGAGAAAAGGTGATATTCTCAAACTTAGATTAGATCAAATTAATGATGAAGGCATATGGATTAAACAATCGAAAACAGGTACTAAACAGCTCTATGAGTGGACAGATGGCTTGGTTAATGTTGTTAGTAGAGCGAAAGCATTAAAACGACCTATACAAGGTTTATATTTGTTTTGCACACGACAAGGACAACCTTATTCAGATACTGGAATTAAAGCAATGTGGAACCGAGTGCAAATTAAATGGGCTGAATCAGGAGGTCAACGTTTTACTTTTCATGATATTCGTGCAAAATCTTTAACAGATGCTAAAAGGCTAGGATTAGATGCACAATCTTTAGCGGGCCACGCAAATGCTGAAATGACAAATCACTATATAAAATTAAAGGAATTTAAAAGGGTAAAGTCACTGAAATAAGTATTAATAATATTTGTAGTTATCATATTTACTACCAAAAGGAATTAAATTTATTTCATCCCTAAAATTAGGCTCATAAATTTCAGGGCTCTGCCCATCATAATTAGTTTTTAAACTTCTTCCATGTTTAATTAATTTACTGAGCAATGACATGCAAAAATAAATGGCATCATCATTTCGAATTAATAAATATTGAACAACATTATGATTTGAAAGATTTCTATTTCCATCTATTGTTGTGCCAAAATAATTTGCCACATCAATAATTCTTTCTTGATCAGTAAACTTTTTGTGTTCACTTAAATAATTTTCGGTAAGTTTGTTATTTTCTTTGATTGTCTCGTTTAATAATCTTATTGACTCTTCTATAACTGTGAAATCATAAATAGCTTTTTCATTCAAAGATAAATTATTAAACAATATACTTCGCAAATTAACAGTATCAATTTGCGGTTCACCAATAATTGGGCAAAGTCTTACAAAGTCAAAATCATCAATATTTTTACCCGCATTTATCCAATTTAAAAAAGACTTCCTTTGGGTAAAGTATTCTTTATGCGTCGGTTTTACAAAACTTTTTGTAACGAATAGATACTTATTAATATGAGTAAGTATTGCTATAGCAGCATTAACATTTTTTATTTCTTTAAGTGCCAATTCCTTATTTTTTAAATTTTCGATAACTGTTTGTGCACCTGATGCACCGAAAAAAGCACCTAAACCAGTACCTAAAAGAGGCAAAATAAAATCTTTATTTAAAATCTTATTAAATAAGAAATTTATGCATTCTAATAAAAATAATTCAGGAGTCATTTTAGAATAATCTCAATTCTTAAATTTTTATACAAAATATTAGACAAATGTCTAATAAATACTTATTAATTGATGTGAAGTGTTGAGATAAAGGCAAGATAAATGGGGTGGCTGATGGGGCTCGAACCCACGACAACAGGAATCACAATCCTGGACTCTACCAACTGAGCTACAGCCACCATTGAAACTAGATAAGCAGTTTGGTCTGCCCGACAGGAATCGAACCTGTAACCCCCAGCTTAGAAGGCTGGTGCTCTATCCGGTTGAGCTACGGGCAGATGGTTACACGTTTGAAGCACTAACTAAAAGGGAAGACCACTTTATTTTTACTGCTAAAGTAATTGGTCGGCGTGGAGAGATTCGAACTCCCGACATCCTGCTCCCAAAGCAGGCGCGCTACCAGGCTACGCTACACGCCGAAGAGGCAGAAATATAGCGCAATACAGCCTTTTGGTCAATTCTAATATGTTAAAATGTTACTTTATTTTTAATAATTGTTTGAATTACACGTATGACAGCACAAATTATCAATGGCAAAGCGATTGCAGAGGATTTATTAAACAGCATTAAGGCAAAAGTGACTGCGCGAGTTCATGCAGGAAAACGTGCACCTTGCCTTGCCGTTGTATTAATTGGTGCAGACCCAGCATCCGCTATTTATGTGCGTAATAAAAGACTGGCTTGCGAAAAAGTAGGCATTAAGTCGATTGCTTATGATTTACCGACCAGCACTACTCAAGCCGAATTATTTGCTTTAATCGATCATTTAAATACCGATTCAACAACTGACGGTATTTTGGTGCAATCGCCTTTGCCTAGCCATATTGATGAAGATTTATTGATAGAGCGCATTAGCCCAAATAAAGATGTAGATGGATTTCACCCTTACAATATCGGCAAACTTGCGGTGCGCCAGCCAGCTTTGCGCTCTTGCACACCTTTTGGTGTGATTAAATTATTACAAGCCTACAATATTGAGCTAATGGGCTTAGATGCGGTAATTGTCGGTGTATCCAACCATGTAGGCCGCCCTATGGCATTAGAACTATTACTGGCAGGCTGCACCATCACCAGTTGCCATCGCCATACCAAAGATTTAGCTGGTCATATTAAAAAAGCCGATTTATTAGTTTCAGCCGTTGGCAAATACGGCATCATCAAGGGTGAATGGATTAAACAGGGTGCGATTGTGGTTGATATTGGCATTAACCGTTTGGCCGATGGCAAAATTACAGGCGATGTTGAATTTGATATTGCAAAAGAACGCGCCGCGTATATCACGCCCGTGCCTGGCGGTGTGGGGCCAATGACAGTCGCAACACTGATGGAAAATACCTTATTAGCCTTAGAGTTAAGTGAGCGCGCTGATTAATACTGCTTTGCATAGTTAGCGCATTAGGTGTACACTCGCGCGATTGAAAATTTGGTATTTTAGCGTCTTATTTTTTCAAGTAACTGATTTTATTATAAAAAAATAGCTGGATAACTTGTTGGATCAAACCATGGCAGAAACTCTTACTAAAACATTCACTCCTTATCAGCCAAAACCTGATGAGGAATACATGAACAAAAATCAACTCAATCATTTTCGCGGCATTTTAAATAGCTGGAAATCGGATTTAAGTCACGATATCGACAAAACTGTGCATACCATGCAAGACGAAGTGACGATGTTTGCTGACCCAAATGACCGCGCCAGCCAAGAATCTGACATGGCTTTAGAGTTGCGTAATCGCGATCGCGAGCGCAAATTGATCAAGAAGATTGATGAAACTCTACGTAATATTGATGCGGATGATTACGGTTACTGCGAAGGTTGTGGCGTAGAAATTGGTTTAAAGCGTCTTGAAGCACGCCCTACAGCGACGCTTTGTATTGATTGCAAAACATTGGATGAAATGCGCGAAAGACAAGTCGCTAAATAGTTTAAGTATTAAACACTTAACCACTTTTTGACATCGAAAATATTAATTTCATGCATAAACAAAAAAGCCCGCTTTCGCGGGCTTTTTCTTGTTCTGCTAACTTACTCGTCAGCTTCTACAGTCTTTTCTTCTTTCGCTGGCTGGTCAATCAAAGCTTTCATGCTTAAACGCACTTTGCCTTTGTCATCGATTTCAACCACTTTAACACGTACTACATCACCTTCTTTTACAAAGTCGCTCACCGCATTCACGCGTTGATGGGCGATTTGTGAAATGTGTACTAGGCCATCTTTACCTGGTAACAAGCTCACCACTGCGCCAAAATCTAACAACTTAACTACTGGGCCTTCGTAGATTTGACCTACTTCAACCTCAGCCGTAATTTGCGCAATGCGGCGTTGTGCTTCCTCACCTTGCTCGGCACTGGTACACGCAATCTTAATGGTGCCATCTTCTTCAATATCAATGCTGGTGCCTGTTTCTTTGGTTAAGGCTTGAATCACTGCGCCGCCTTTACCAATCACATCACGGATTTTATCTGGATTGATTTTCATCACAATAATGCGTGGAGCAAAGGCAGACATTTCTACATTCGCATTCGCCATTGCATCTTTCATAATGCCTAAAATATGCGTACGGCCTTCTTTGGCTTGCGCCAAAGCGACTTGCATAATTTGAGCAGTAATGCCGGTGATTTTGATATCCATTTGTAAAGCGGTAATGCCGTTCACTGTACCAGCTACTTTAAAATCCATATCGCCTAGGTGATCTTCGTCGCCTAAAATATCGGTTAATACCGCAACGCGGTTGCCTTCTTTAATTAAACCCATGGCAATACCTGCCACGTGTGCTTTCATTGGCACGCCCGCATCAATTAGCGCTAAACAGCCACCACAAACAGAAGCCATAGAGCTTGAACCGTTTGATTCGGTAATTTCAGAAACCACGCGCATGGTGTAATCAAACTCAGATTTATCTGGCAAAGCGGCTATCAATGCACGTTTAGCTAAACGACCATGGCCAATTTCGCGGCGTTTTGGTGTACCTACACGACCCGTTTCACCCGTTGCATACGGAGGCATGTTGTAGTGCAGCATAAAGCGGTCTTTAAACTCGCCTTGCAGTGCGTCAATCACTTGCTCGTCACGGCCTGTACCTAAAGTAGCTACTACTAAAGCTTGTGTTTCGCCACGTGTAAATAATGCAGAGCCATGTGTGCGTGGCAATACGCCTGTGCGAATGCTAATTGGACGCACAGTACGGGTGTCGCGACCATCGATACGTGGCTCACCATTTAAAATTTGGCTACGCACGGTTTTGGCTTCTAAATTAAAGAACTCGCCTTTAATTTTGTTGGCTTCGGCTGTAGATGTATTTTCAGTAATTAACTCGCTCATGACGCGATTTTTAATTTCGTCTAACTTAGCAGAACGTGCACCTTTAGCTTTGATTTGAAAGGCGGCATTCACGTCTGCAGCAGCAATATTGGCCACTTTCTCAATTAGCGCAGTATCTGGCGCAGGCGCAACCCAATCCCAAGCGTCTTTACCTGCTTCAGTCACCATTTCGTTAATCATTTTAATCACAGCTTGCATCTGCTCGTGACCGAATACAACCGCGCCCAGCATCACTTCTTCTGACAATTCTTTAGCTTCAGATTCCACCATCATCACGGCTGTTTCTGTTGCCGCAACCACTAAATCCATTTGCGACGTTTCTAGCACTGTTTTATCTGGGTTAAGCACATACTCACCATCAATGTAGCCTACTCGCGCTGCGCCTAACGGGCCGAAGAACGGAATGCCTGATAACGACATAGCAGCAGATGCACCAATAATTGCTGGAATATCAGCATCGATTTCTGGATCAGATGACATCACCGTCGCAACTACTTGCACTTCGTTATAAAACGCTTCTGGAAACAACGGGCGTAATGGACGATCGATTAAGCGGCTGGTTAAGGTTTCTTTTTCTGAAGGACGACCTTCACGTTTAAAAAATCCACCAGGAATCTTGCCTGCTGCGTAGGTTTTTTCCATGTAATCGACTGTTAATGGAAAGAAATCCTGACCTTCTTTTACTTCGCTTTTACTGGTTACTGCCACCAACACAACCGTATCGCCGTAACTGACTAAAACGGCTGAATCTGCTTGACGTGAAATTTCACCTGTTTCTAAAGTGAGCGTATGCGCACCGTACTGAATACTTTTCTTTGTAATATTAAACATTAAGATTCCTTTTCTATTCTATGCTTTTCAATTCAATTAGTTGCTATTCACTACCCAATAGCAACAACTTCTATTAACAACTATTTTGTGATAATAAATAACTGGTTTTTACACCCATTAAAAAAGCCGACGCATATCACAATGCAATCGGCTCAGTATTACATTACAAAAGTGTGATGCTAATTGATGACACTTTTATAACAATTATTTACGTAGACTTAAACGCCCAATCAATGTTTGATAGCGGCTCGCATCTTCACGTTTTAAATAATCCAACAAACGACGACGCTGGCTCACCATTGCTAACAAACCACGACGTGAGTGGTTGTCTTTTTTGTTGGCTTTAAAATGTTCTGTTAAATAAGTAATACGGTTTGTTAAAAGCGCCACTTGCACTTCTGGACTACCTGTATCACCTTGTTTTGTTTGATATTCTGCTACGATTTTTGCGGTATCTGCTGCTGTAATTGCCATCTTTATTTCCTTATAATTACGACTAGTTAGCGACAATGTATAAGCAGCTCAAAAAATCTTCAACCGCTAGTACATTCTTTTACGAATAATCTAATATTTTAACGTGCTTATCCAATTTTAACAAGCCTTAGTTAACAAGCAAACCATTCATTTCATTGAGTTTTTTGTATTAATCGTTTTGGTGCGATTTTTCCATCGTCCTGCAAAAACCCCAATCCTAAAAATTGATTGTTTTCACTATAAAGCCTTAAATCGCCTTTAGGCGTTTTGCCAGATTGCCAAACAGCTTGGCCCTGCAAAATAAAGTGTGATGAATCGGCATTTAAAATAACTTTAGGTAAATTTTCAATTGCAGAATCTACCGGCAATAAAAGTGCATCGCGCTGCTCCTGACTTAACGCTTCTAATTGCTCAATTTTTACAGCGTCTGCTAGTAAATAACCTGCTGTTTCGATACGTCGCAAACCAATCAAATGCGCGCCACAACCAAGTGCTGCACCAACATTTTCGGCCAAAGTGCGAATATAAGTACCTTTGCTACAGCTTACAGTGATGGTTGCCACATCGACTTCAAATGTATGTATGAATATATTTTGTATGGTGACTTGCCGTACTTTGCGCTCAATATCCACACCCGCTCTGGCGTATTCATATAAAGCTTTGCCTTCATGCTTGAGTACCGAATACATAGGAGGTGTTTGGCTGATTTCGCCCACAAATTTAGCACAAGCAGATTCAAACTGTTCTTGTGTGATGTTGACAGGTTTGGTTACCAAAACTTCCCCTTCCGCGTCACCTGTATTTGTAGTAATTCCCAGCTTAATCGTTGCATGATAAGTTTTATCGGCATCGGTTACATACTGTGCAAATTTGGTGGCTTCACCCAAACAGATAGGCAATAAACCAGTCGCCAAAGGATCTAAAGTGCCAGTGTGTCCCGCCTTAGCGGCAGAGAACAGCCATTTTACTTTTTGCAATGCTTGGTTTGATGAAAAGCCGAGCGGCTTATCTAATAATAAAACACCATTAATGGCGCGTTTAGTACGTTTGAATTGCAAAGCGGAGGTTAGTCTAGGTTTTTATCGGTAGCGCGTGCCGCATCAATCAACTGCGCCATTTTCATGCCGTTATCAATTGATGCGTCATACACAAAATGTAGCTGCGGCACAGTACGTAACAACATGCGCTTGGCAATTTGTGTACGCAAAAAACCTGCCGATTTCTCAAGGCCTTGCTGGATACTGTCGCTGGCTTTAGCGACGCTGTAAAAAATCTTGGCGTGCGCCATATCGCCGGTCACTTCCACTTGCGTGATTGTTACCATGCCCACACGCGGATCTTTCACTTCAAATTGAAGCAAATCCGCCAACTCGCGCTGCATTTGTTCTGCAACGCGAGTTGCTCTTGAAAAGTCTTTTGCCATTAGAGCGTTCTTGCTACTTCGACCATTTCATAGACTTCTAAGATATCGCCCACTTCAATGTCGTTGTAGTTTTTCAATGACAAACCGCATTCAAAGTTATTTTTCACTTCTTTAACATCGTCTTTAAAGCGTTTTAATGAGTCTAATTCGCCTGTATGGATAATCACGTTATCGCGCAACACGCGTACGCGAGAATTGCGTTTGATCATACCGTCTTGTACATAGCAACCTGCAATTGAGCCCACTTTTGAAATACGGAATACTTCGCGAATCTCTACCGTACCAATCATGCTTTCTTTTTGCTCTGGTTTCAACATACCACCCAAAGCGGCTTTTACTTCGTCAACCGCTTCGTAAATAATATTGTAGTAACGCACATCAACACTTAATGTGTCGATTAGCTTGCGTGAACCCGTATCGGCGCGCACGTTAAAGCCAATCAATACCGCGCCAGATGCGGCACTTAAGTTCACATCAGATTCAGAAATAGCGCCTACACCCGTGTGGATAATATTCACTTTCACTTCGGCCGTTGATAGTTTTTGTAAGCTGGTTGCCAAAGCTTCATATGAACCCTGCACATCTGATTTAATTATCAGATTTAATGTTTGCACTTCGCCCTCGGTCATTTGATCAAACATATTTTCAAGCTTAGCGGCTTGCTGTTTAGCTAATTTAGTATCGCGGAATTTGCCTGCACGGAAGTTAGCGATTTCGCGTGCTTTACGCTCGTCGTTCAACACAATCACTTCTTCGCCAGCACTTGGCACATCGGATAAACCTAAGATTTCAACTGGAATCGATGGGCCTGCTTCTTTAATATCGTTACCTGATTCATCCAGCATGGCGCGAACCTTGCCGAAAGTAGAACCTGCCAAAATCATATCACCACGTTTTAAGGTACCAGATTGCACCAATACTGTAGTGACTGGACCGCGGCCTTTATCTAAACGACCTTCAATCACCAAGCCTTTGGCGGGCGTATTTTTCGGCGCTTGCAGCTCTAAGATTTCAGCCTGCAGTAACACCGCTTCTAGCAACTCATCAATGCCTTTACCTGTTTTGGCAGACACTTCACGGAACATTACTTCGCCACCAAAGTCTTCAGGCACTACTTCCTGCGCGACCAATTCCATTTTCACGCGCTCAGGCGCAGCATCTGGCTTATCAATTTTGTTAATCGCAACTACTAATGGCACACCTGCGGCTTTTGCATGGTGAATCGCTTCAATCGTTTGCGGCATCACGCCATCATCGGCTGAAACCACTAAAATCACTACATCGGTTGCTTTTGCACCGCGTGCGCGCATGGCTGTAAAGGCTTCATGGCCTGGTGTATCCAAGAAAGTCACCATACCGCGCGGCGTTTCAACGTGGTAAGCGCCAATGTGTTGCGTAATACCACCCGCCTCGCCTGATGCCACACGGCTACGGCGAATATAATCTAATAACGAAGTTTTACCGTGATCAACGTGGCCCATTACAGTTACCACTGGCGGACGTGTTTCCATTACCGCTTGCGCGTGTGCGTCTTCTTCTAAGAAGACTTCTGGGTCATTTGGTGCTGCAGCAGCTGCTTTGTGGCCCATTTCTTCTACTAAAATAATGGCCGTTTCTTGGTCTAATACTTGGTTGATTGTTACCATCATGCCCATACTCATGAGCTTTTTAATCACTTCACCTGATTTAACCGCCATTTTGTGCGCTAAATCGGCAACCGTAATCGTCTCTGGCACAAGCACTTCGTAAATAATAGCCTCTGTCGGCACTGTAAATGCATGTTCAGCGTCTTCATCGTGATGCGACCTGTTTTTGCCTTTTGGTGAACGCCAATTAGAACCGGTAGTTACCGCACCGCGCGTTTTTAAACCGCGTTTTTTATTTTCAGCGTCAGTCCACTCTTTGTTGTTGCCTTTGGCCTTTTTGGCATCTTTTGCAGCGGCAGGTTTTGCAACAGCCCCCTCTTTTGCTGCTGGTTTATGTAGCGTACCTTCCGATAATTTAGCGGCCTTTGCTTTTGCCGCTTCTGCCTCAGCCAATTTTCTAGCTTCTTCGTCTAAGCGACGCTGCACAAGCTCTTGTTTTTTGCGCACATCTTCAGCTTGCATAGCCGCCAATGTGGCGTGGCGTTTTGCTTCTTGCTCGCGAATTGCTACTTGTTCAGGTGTTAATACTTGTTTTTTTAGGGTTGTTGATTTTACAGCCAGGCTTTCTTCTACTACAGGCTCTTGCTTAACCTCAGCTGGCACTTCCACCACAGCCACTTCAATCACAGGCTCTTCTACCGCAATTTCTTCAACAACTGCTTCAACCACTATTGGCTCAATCGGCAACACTTCCTCAACCAACTCTTCAACAGGCAAATTTTGCGCTACTGTCGCCTCTTCTGTATCTTCAGGACGCTCTAACACGCGTTTTTTACGTACTTCCACTTGAATAGTGCGCGCGCGACCTGAACTATCGGTTTTTTTGATTTCGGTATTGGATTTGCGCGTTAATGTTATTTTGCTTTTTGGCGCTTGTTCCGCTCCGTGTTCCTTGCGCAAATAATCCAGTAATGCAGTTTTGTCTGATTCTTCCAATTTATCTTCTGATGTTGATTTAATCACGCCCGCACTTTTAAGTTGATCTAACAGCAAAGCGGTTGGCAGCCCTAGCTCTGCGGCGAATTGTGCTACGGTTGTTTGTGCCATTTACTGCTCCAATCTCTCTATATTCTGCTACTGATACTCAACATTTTTATTACTAACTTAACCCTTATTTTGAGGCAAAATTTAGTGTTAAGTATTACTTAAACCAAGGCGCGCGGGCAGTCATAATCAACTCTTTAGCGCGCTCTGCATCCATATTGGTCATTTCAAGCAATTCGTCTACCGCTAATTCAGCCAAGTCATCCATTGTTGAGATGCCTTTAGAGGCTAACAAATGCGCAGTTTCTTCGTCCATGCCATCCATGCCCAATAAATCTGCACTGGCCTCTTCCACCTTTTCTTCTTTAGCAATCGCTTCAGTCAACAAAGCAGCACGTGCACGTGAGCGTAATTCGTTAATAGTGTCTTCATCAAACGCATCTATTTCAGCCATTTCAGCCAGCGGCACATAAGCGATTTCTTCCAATGTGCTAAAACCTTCTTGTACCAAGATGTCGGCTACTTCTTCGTCCACGTCTAATTTTTCCATAAATAACTGGCTAACATTGGCGTATTCAGTTTGGTTTTTCTCAGCCGCCTGCTCTTCAGTCAGAATGTTTAAAGTCCAGCCCGTTAACTCAGAAGCTAAACGCACATTTTGACCACTACGGCCAATCGCTAATGCCAATTGTTCTTCATTTACGACGACGTCCATGCTGTGCGCATCTTCATCCACCACGATAGATGAAACTTCTGCTGGCGCCATGGCATTAATCACAAACTGTGCTGGCTCCATGCTCCATAACACAATATCCACGCGCTCACCAGCCAACTCGCCAGTAACCGCTTGTACGCGTGAACCACGCATACCTACGCAAGTACCGACTGGGTCAAGGCGTTGGTCATTAGTTTTAACGGCGATTTTTGAGCGCAAACCAGGATCACGCGCTGCTGCGCGAATTTCCAGCAAGCCTTCTTCGATTTCTGGCACTTCTAATTCAAATAAACGTTTTAAAAAGTCTGGCGCAATACGCGATAGAATTAATTGCGGACCACGACCGCCTCGCTCAATGCGTGATAAATAGGCGCGCACACGGTCCCCTACACGCAAGTTCTCTTTCGGAATCATTGCTTCACGCGGCAACAAACACTCAATGCGACCTACTTCAATAATCGCACTACCTTTTTCCATACGTTTAATTACGCCTGTAACCAGACTTTCATTGCGGCTCAAAAAGTCTTCAAGAATTTGCTCACGCTCTGCCTCACGCACTTTTTGCAGAATCACTTGCTTAGCGGCCTGCGCGCCAATACGGCCAAATTCGATATTTTCTAATGGCACTTCATAATATTCACCAATAGCACGGCCTTTTGCGTGTTCACTTTCCTCGTCAAACTGGTAAGCAGAATTTTCCAATAAATCATATTCCACATATTGCCAACGTCTAAACGTTTCGTAAGCACCGCTTTCACGGTCAATCGTGACGCGAATATCGGCATCATCATGATGTTTTTTCTTGGTAGCCGAAGCTAAAGCCAATTCTAAAGCTGTAAAAATAACCTCTTTGCTCACGTTTTTTTCGTGTGCCAAGGCATCTACCAATAATAAAATTTCACGACTCATTACAATCTCCAACTTTAAATTTGTTTAATTCTTTTTAACTTAACAAGTTTTTTGCTACAAAAACACAGGCTAAAATACAGGGCTTAGCCGCGCTTTATCAATATTATTAAAAGCTAATTGATACACAACGCCTTCAAATTCCATCAAAACATGGCCGTCTTCAAAGCCTTTTAATAGGCCCAAAAAGGTTTTGCGCGGCAAAGTGCTTTCAACAGCGCTTGGGCTTTCATCCTTAACACCTACTCGCAACTTAATCTGCGCGCGCTCACCAGCAAAGCGTACAAAATCTTTTTCTTTTTTCAGTACGCGATCCATACCAGCAGAAGAAATTTCCAATCGGTCATATTCAATTTCATGGTCCACAGTTAAAACAGTGCCCAATTGATTACTCACCAACACGCAATCGTCAATATTCACACTATCTTTAATATCCGTCGGGTTAAGCTTATCTATAAACACGCGTAACAATTTACCACGATTCGAAATTTCGAGATCGACCAACTCAAAACCGAGTTGAGCCACTGTTTTATCAATTAAGCCATGCAAATCTTGCATTACCGTGCATCCTTTAAAGCTACATATACTGCAGAAACAAAAAATGGGCACAAAGCCCATTCAAATTATTGCCATATTATACCAATTAATTCAAGCAATTGGAATGCTTTCCAAGGGTTGAATTAACACCCTGCATAAACGAATAAAGCCCTCTTGCGAGGGCTTTATTGCGAGTTACTTAAACTTGAAGTAACTCAATATAAATAGCTTGGCGGTGACCTACTTTCGCATGCGAAGAGCATACTATCATTGGCGCTGGTTCGTTTCACGGCCCTGTTCGAGATGGGAAGGGGTGGGTCCAAACCGCTATGGCCGCCAAGCATAACTGGTAATGTTGTGCTTTTCTCTTTCGAGAAGGCTCTGTAACAAATTGGAAGAAGTAAAGTTTTAAATGGGGTATTGATTGTATTATCAGCTTTAGAACAAACCGTTAATCTTGGATAGATTCAAGTATTAAGGTTATAGGATCAAGCCTCACGAGCAATTAGTAACGGTCAGCTTAATGCATTACTGCACTTCCACATCCGTCCTATCAACGTCCTGGTCTCGAACGACTCTTTAGGGGGGTTAAACCCCCGGGAAATCTCATCTCAAGGCGAGTTTCACGCTTAGATGCTTTCAGCGTTTATCTCTTCCGCACTTAGCTACCCAGCTATACCATTGGCATGATAACTGGTCCACCAGCGGTGCGTCCACTCCGGTCCTCTCGTACTAGGAGCAGGTCCCTTCAAATTTCCAGCGCCCACGGCAGATAGGGACCAAACTGTCTCACGACGTTTTAAACCCAGCTCACGTACCACTTTAAATGGCGAACAGCCATACCCTTGGGACCGGCTACAGCCCCAGGATGTGATGAGCCGACATCGAGGTGCCAAACTCCCCCGTCGATATGAACTCTTGGGAGGAATCAGCCTGTTATCCCCAGAGTACCTTTTATCCGTTGAGCGATGGCCCTTCCATACAGAACCACCGGATCACTATGACCTGCTTTCGCACCTGCTCGACCTGTCCGTCTCGCAGTCAAGCAACCTTATGCCATTGCACTATCAGTACGATTTCCGACCGTACCTAGGTTACCTTCGCACTCCTCCGTTACTCTTTGGGAGGAGACCGCCCCAGTCAAACTGCCCACCATACACGGTCCCCAGTCCAGATTATGGACCTAGGTTAGAACCTCAACAACATCAGGGTGGTATTTCAAGGTTGACTCCACGAAATCTAGCGACTCCGCTTCAACGTCTCCCACCTATCCTACACAAATCTTGTCAAAGTCCAATGTAAAGCTACAGTAAAGGTTCATGGGGTCTTTCCGTCTAGCCGCGGGTAGATTGCATCTTCACAAACATTTCAACTTCGCTGAGTCCCGAGAGGAGACAGTGTGGCCATCGTTACGCCATTCGTGCGGGTCGGAACTTACCCGACAAGGAATTTCGCTACCTTAGGACCGTTATAGTTACGGCCGCCGTTTACTGGGACTTCAATCAAGAGCTTGCACCCCATCATTTAATCTTCCAGCACCGGGCAGGCGTCACACCCTATACGTCCACTTTCGTGTTTGCAGAGTGCTGTGTTTTTATTAAACAGTCGCAGCCACCTTTTCACTGCAACCCTTTTCAGCTTCACGAGTAAATCGCTACACTTACAAAGGGCGCACCTTCTCCCGAAGTTACGGTGCTAATTTGCCGAGTTCCTTCTCCCGGGTTCTCTCAAGCGCCTTAGAATTCTCATCCTACCCACCTGTGTCGGTTTGCGGTACGGTCTTATACAACTGAAGCTTAGTGGCTTTTCTTGGAAGCTTGGTATCAATCACTTCGTCTACAAGTAGACTCGTTATCACGCCTTGGCATTAACGACTCTCCGGATTTGCCTAAAGAATCTGCCTACACGCTTGAACCGGGACATCCAACACCCGGCTGACCTAACCTTCTCCGTCCCCACATCGCATTGTATAAAGGTACAGGAATATTAACCTGTTTCCCATCAGCTACGCATCTCTGCCTCACCTTAGGGGCCGACTCACCCTGCGCCGATGAACGTTGCGCAGGAAACCTTGGGTTTTCGGCGAGGGAGCTTTTCACTCCCTTTATCGCTACTCATGTCAGCATTCGCACTTCTGATACCTCCAGCATCCCTCACAGAACACCTTCGCAGGCCTACAGAACGCTCTCCTACCATGCCATAAAGGCATCCGAAGCTTCGGTTACGTGCTTAGCCCCGTTACATCTTCCGCGCAGGACGACTCGACCAGTGAGCTATTACGCTTTCTTTAAATGATGGCTGCTTCTAAGCCAACATCCTGGCTGTCTATGCCTTCCCACTTCGTTTTCCACTTAGCACGTCATTTGGGACCTTAGCTGTCGGTCTGGGTTGTTTCCCTCTTGACCACGGACGTTAGCACCCATGGTCTGTCTCCCGTAATTGCATTTCTCAGTATTCGGAGTTTGCAATGAGTTGGTAAGTTCTTATGAACCCCCTAGTCATAACAGTGCTCTACCCCCGAGAATGATATACGAGGCACTACCTAAATAGTTTTCGGAGAGAACCAGCTATTTCCAAGTTTGTTTAGCCTTTCACCCCTATCCACAGCTCATCCCCAAATTTTTCAACATTTGTGGGTTCGGACCTCCAGTACCTGTTACGGCACCTTCATCCTGGCCATGGATAGATCACTTGGTTTCGGGTCTACACCCAGCAACTAGACGCCCTATTCGGACTCGCTTTCGCTACGCCTCCCCTATCGGTTAAGCTTGCTACTGAATGTAAGTCGCTGACCCATTATACAAAAGGTACGCAGTCACGGAACAAGTCCGCTCCCACTGTTTGTATGCATACGGTTTCAGGATCTATTTCACTCCCCTCCCGGGGTTCTTTTCGCCTTTCCCTCACGGTACTGGTTCACTATCGGTCGATTACGAGTATTTAGCCTTGGAGGATGGTCCCCCCATGTTCAGACAAGGTTTCTCGTGCCCCGCCCTACTTGTCGTTACCCTAGTTCCACACACGGGATTTCGTATAAGGGGCTATCACCCTCTATGGCCGGACTTTCCATTCCGTTCTACTATCGCATGTGCTAAAAATAACAGGCTGTTCCATGTTCGCTCGCCACTACTTACGGAATCTCGGTTGATTTCTTTTCCTCGAGCTACTTAGATGTTTCAGTTCACTCGGTTCGCCACAACCTCCCTATATATTCAGGAGGAGTTACCCTTGCGGGTGGGTTTCCCCATTCGGACATTTCCGGATCAAAGCTTATTTGCCAGCTCCCCGAAACTTTACGCAGGCTATCACGTCCTTCATCGCCTGTAATCGCCAAGGCATCCACCATATGCACTTATTCACTTGATCCTATAACGTTAACACCTGAACCCTTTTTAAATCCAGATATCGTCATGCATGAGAACATGCGTCATAGTTTTTTCTAAAGCTACTTCGTTAGCACTGCAAGGTTGTACAGTACTAACTGGTTATTTCTTTTGTTTCATTTACTTCCATTCAATTAAGAATGTGTTATTTCATGTTGTAACCATTATTGCTAATAGTTACGACACTATCTAACTGGAACTAAACGAAGCAAAATATTTCGATTTTGCAATCAATTACTACCCATTTTGAATACACACCTATCATCACAATAGCGTGTATTCACTTTACTTCTTCCATTTTGTTAAAGATCAGTCTAGTTAAAAACTAGAAGCAAACATTTATTTGATTTTTTAAATAATCAAAGCAACGCTTGCTTCTAATTTCTTTCTTTTCTACAACATCAATTAAGGTTTGGTGGAGGATAACGGGATCGAACCGTTGACCCCCTGCTTGCAAAGCAGGTGCTCTCCCAGCTGAGCTAATCCCCCTATAAGAGAATCTGGTGGGTCTGGATGGACTCGAACCATCGACCCCCGCCTTATCAAGACGGTGCTCTAACCAGCTGAGCTACAGACCCATTTAAGGTAACAGTAGCTACGCTATTGTTATGTTGGCCAATCTTTTTTGATGTTGCTTGACTTGTTAAACGACTGATAAGTGTGAATGTTTGCAACCAAGGTTTGTTCTCTAGAAAGGAGGTGATCCAGCCGCACCTTCCGATACGGCTACCTTGTTACGACTTCACCCCAGTCATGAATACTACCGTGGTAAGCGCCCCCCTTGCGGTTAGACTACCTACTTCTGGTAAAACCCACTCCCATGGTGTGACGGGCGGTGTGTACAAGGCCCGGGAACGTATTCACCGCGACATGCTGATCCGCGATTACTAGCGATTCCGACTTCATGCAGGCGAGTTGCAGCCTGCAATCCGGACTACGATCGGCTTTCTGGGATTAGCTCCCCCTCGCGGGTTGGCGACCCTCTGTACCGACCATTGTATTACGTGTGAAGCCCTGGCCATAAGGGCCATGAGGACTTGACGTCATCCCCACCTTCCTCCGATTTGTCATCGGCAGTCCCAATAAAGTGCCCAACTAAATGATGGCAATTATTGGCAAGGGTTGCGCTCGTTGCGGGACTTAACCCAACATCTCACGACACGAGCTGACGACAGCCATGCAGCACCTGTGTTACCGTTCTCTTTCGAGCACTAAACCATCTCTGGTAAATTCGGTACATGTCAAGGCCAGGTAAGGTTTTTCGCGTTGCATCGAATTAATCCACATAATCCACCGCTTGTGCGGGCCCCCGTCAATTCATTTGAGTTTTAATCTTGCGATCGTACTCCCCAGGCGGTCTACTTCACGCGTTAGCTGCGTTACTCATGGATTTTACTCCACCAACAACTAGTAGACATCGTTTAGGGCGTGGACTACCAGGGTATCTAATCCTGTTTGCTCCCCACGCTTTCGTGCATGAGCGTCAATATTATCCCAGGGGGCTGCCTTCGCCATTGGTATTCCTCCACATCTCTACGCATTTCACTGCTACACGTGGAATTCTACCCCCCTCTGACATATTCTAGTCTTGTAGTTTCAAACGCAGTTCCCAAGTTGAGCTCGGGGATTTCACATCTGACTTACAAAACCGCCTGCGCACGCTTTACGCCCAGTAATTCCGATTAACGCTCGCACCCTACGTATTACCGCGGCTGCTGGCACGTAGTTAGCCGGTGCTTCTTATCAAGGTACCGTCATAATCACTCTATGTTAGAGAGTAATCTTTCTTCCCTTGCGAAAGAGCTTTACAACCCGAAGGCCTTCTTCACTCACGCGGAATGGCTGGATCAGGCTTGCGCCCATTGTCCAAAATTCCCCACTGCTGCCTCCCGTAGGAGTCTGGACCGTGTCTCAGTTCCAGTGTGGCTGGTCGTCCTCTCAGACCAGCTACTGATCGTCGCCTTGGTGGGCCTTTACCCCACCAACTAGCTAATCAGATATCGGCCGCTCCATTAACGCCAGGCCCGAAGGTCCCTAGCTTTCCCCCGTAGGGCGTATGCGGTATTAGCCAACCTTTCGATTAGTTATCCCCCATTATTGGATACGTTCCGATATATTACTCACCCGTTCGCCACTCGCCACCAGACCGAAGTCCGTGCTGCCGTTCGACTTGCATGTGTAAAGCATTCCGCCAGCGTTCAATCTGAGCCATGATCAAACTCTTCAGTTTAATGTATGACTATTACTTTTTCCTCTTCCCTATTACAGGTCAAGGTGGTATTCGCTTTGCTTTTCACCCCATCTATACCTTAGAGAAATTCTAAAGTTAGTTTGGAGTGGTTTTCTCAAATTCATTTCAAGGTGTGTCTTGTCGATCGCTTCATTTAACTGAAGCGTTCTATTTACATACTTGTCATAAATTTAAGTGTAAGCATTTGTTATCTTGAGTATCAACTTAAACCAAACAACAAAACATTCAAGGCAGAAACCTTGCATTCGTTGCGTCTAAGTTAATGGGTCTTGACCACAAACACCCACACTTATCAGTCGTTCAATTTGTTAAAGAGCGTATTCTATTAGTTTAAATCGTTGATTTAAAACAAGAATTATTGGTTGCGGGAACAGGATTTGAACCTGTGACCTTCGGGTTATGAGCCCGACGAGCTGCCAGACTGCTCCATCCCGCGTCCGATTCGACGTACATGCCGCCGAGAAATGAGACTATAGCAAGACGGTGCGTGCCTGTCAAACAGTATTGAGTCTTTTTATTAAAACTTGATTAACTTAACCAGTTTTCCGAACAGATTTTAAATACAAAAATGCAGCTGAAATGAGCAGCGCCGTTTAAACGAGAACAGACTTATTGACCAATTGCGCCAAATACTTTTTTAATCAAACTACTGGCTTGGCCTATTGGATCTTTGCGAATAGCCGCTTCTTCTTGTGCCATCATCAAGTAAACACCGTCCAATGTTTTCTGTGTGACGTACTGCTCTAAATTTGCATCCTCTTTTTTGACTAAACCGTATTTACTGCCCATTTCAGCGAATTTATTATATTGCTGCGCTAGCTGTACTTTCTCGGTTGCACTTTTGACAATTGGTAAGAACTTTTCACCCATCGGCAAGGATGTTGTTTTTTTAAAGTATTGCGTTGCTGCATCTTGTGGTCCTGTTAATATTTCTTTTGCATCTGCCAATGTCATTTTCTTAACCGAATCAATTAATAAAGCTTTGGCTTCTGGTACTGCTGCCTCTGCTGCTCGGTTCATTTTAAGGACTAATTCATCTGCTTGCTTACCCATGCCAAACATGCGCATGGCTTTTTCAGCTTTTAGCATGCTTTCTGGTAGCGGTATTTTGACTTGCTTGTTACCAAAAAAACCATTGACTGCGCCAAGATTACTAACCGCTTTATTTGCGCCTTGTATTAATGCTGCTTTTAAACCATTGCTAGCGTCGGCATTACTTAAGTCGCTTACAGCAACCGCATTTGCCTGCGAGACAAATAATGCAAACAACGCTGTAAAAATTATTTTTCTCATGGTTCACCTTAATAAAAAATATTAGATTAATTTTATGTTACAACGTCTTAATTGTAGCTGGGTTTACTTTAAATTAAGCCAGCTTATTTCGCTTTTGAGGGCTTCGCATTTAAGGACTCAACTTGCCAGATGTTTTTAGCATATTCACCAATCGTTCTATCACTTGAAAATTTCGCCATGCGCGCTACGTTTAATACAGCACGACGCGACCATTCTTCTTGGTCCTTATAAACTGCCGCCACTTCATCTTGACACGTAATGTAGCTAGCATAGTCAGCGAGCAACAAATAATTATCACCATTCAACAAATTATCTACAATCGGCTGATAGCGATTAGGTTCTTCCAGTGAAAAGAAGCCACTACTCATCATATCTAACACTTCTTTTAATGCAGGATTGTGATTGTAGTAATCTCGCGGATTGTAGCCATTCGCTTTAGTTTCAGCCACTTGCGGCGTAGTTAAGCCAAAAATAAAGATATTGTCATCGCCCACTTCTTCTTTAATTTCCACATTAGCACCATCTAATGTGCCAATCGTTAATGCACCGTTCAACGCCATTTTCATATTGCCAGTGCCGCTAGCTTCGGTACCCGCTGTAGAAATTTGCTCAGATAAATCGCTACCCGGAAATAATATCTCAGCCGCTGATACTTCATAGTTTGGGTAAAACACCACCTTTAGCTTATCGCCAACGGCAGGATCGTGATTCACAATACTCGCCACATCATTAATCAAACGGATAATTAACTTTGCCATCCAATAACCAGGCGCGGCTTTACCCCCAAATATAACGGTGCGTGGCGTCATATTTTCTTCGCCTTTGCGGATGCGGTTATATAAGGTAATCACATGTAGTACGTTAAGCAATTGACGCTTGTACTCGTGAATTCGCTTGATTTGCACATCAAATAAAGAGTCTGGGTTTAACTTAACGCCTGTCAGACTCTCAATTTTATGCGCCAAACGTAATTTGTTGGCATGCTTAACTGCGCGAAATGCTTTGCGGAAATCTTTATCGTCTGCCAAGGGTGTTAACTTCACTAATTTAGTGAGGTCTTTTTGAAAGCCATCGCCAATTGCTTGTGCAATCAATTTTGTGAGTTCTGGGTTGGCTTGATTCAACCAGCGACGCGGCGTAATGCCATTGGTGACATTAGTTAATTTATTCGGATAGATTTTATTGAAATCGGCAAACAAAGTGGTTTTTAACAACTCACTGTGTAAAGCGGCCACACCATTTACAGTGTGGCTGCCCACTACCGCTAAATGCGCCATGCGTACACGCCGACCGTGCGTTTCGTCAATAATTGATACCCGTTTAATCAAATCAGTATCACCTGGGAACAGTTGATTCACCATGGTGACAAACTGTTGATTAATTTCGTAAATAATTTCTAAATGTCTTGGCAGTAAACTACCAAATAATTCAACAGACCATGTTTCAAGGGCTTCTGGCATCAAAGTATGATTGGTGTATGCAAATATTTTAACCACTAATCCCCAAGCAAAATTCCAAGCTAATCCATGAACATCGACCAACTGGTGCATCATCTCAGCCACACCAATCGCTGGATGGGTATCGTTTAACTGAATCGCGATCTTATTGGGTAAATCTGCCCAATCTTTTTCAGTTTTCACCTCGCGCGTGGTAGTAAAGCGGCGCAAGATATCTTGAATAGAAGCTGACACAAAGAAATATTGCTGTTTTAAACGCAACTCGCGACCCGATGCAGAGGCATCATTTGGGTACAACACTTTTGAAATCGTCTCAGAATCTGTACGCTCTTCTACCGATTGCTCATAATTACCATCGTTAAACTGGCGCAAATCAAAATCTCTAGTGGCTTTTGCACTCCATAATCTTAAATTATTCACCGTATCGGTGTCGTAACCTGGCACAGGAATATCATATGCCATCGCAACTACATGGTGTGCGTTGCACCAATGATGTTTAACGCCATGCTCATCACGAACAGGCACAACATGTCCGTAAAACTTGATATCGTAAGTTGACTCAGGACGTTGAAACTCCCATACATTGCCGTAGCGCAGCCAATTATCAGGATTTTCCATTTGCTGACCATGATCAATGGATTGCTTGAACATGCCATATTCATAACGAATACCATAACCTGCAGCAGGAATATCCATAGTCGCCATCGAATCTAGAAAACAAGCTGCCAAACGACCCAAACCACCATTGCCAAGTGCCGCATCATGCTCCATTTCTGCCGCAGCTTCCATGGTGCGCCCCAATGCACCTAAACCATCACTTAACTCTTCTTTCATGCCCAAATTAAGTGCAGCGTTAGTGAGCATGCGCCCAATCAAAAACTCTAGAGAGAGGTAATAAACACGCTTGGGGTCTTGATCATAATACGATTCTGATGTTCTAACCCAACGCTCAACCACATGATCGCGCACAGTATAGGCAGCAGTTTGATACCAGTCTCTTGGCGTGGCGACCTTGTCTGTCTTAAAACATGAAAATATTAAGTGGTTTTGTAATGCCTGTTTGACAGGGGTGAGCTTAGGCAAAATAATGGCTTCTTTTTTTGCAGATTTAGTCGACGTTTTCATTTCAATGGAGCTTTCTGTAGAAGATTAAGCGATTGCCAATAATTCATTTTAGCAAATACCAAGCCAATCTTTTGTGACAATTTGTGCACTAACAAAAAAGCCTACTAATATTTAGCAGGCTTTTTATTTAAACACAGATTAAACCAACAAGCTATTCATGCGCTTTACAAAGCTTGCTGGGTCATTTAATTGACCACCTTCTGCCAGCAAAGCTTGGTCAAATACTAAATGTGCTAGGTCGTTAAATATCGCTTCAGCTGTTTCCGCTTCTAAGCGCTTGACTAATTTATGCGCTGGGTTAATCTCTAAAACAGGTTTGGTATCTGGTGCGTTTTGACCAGCCGCTTTTAATATACGTGCCAAATTAGCCGATACATCATGCTCACCCGCCACCAAACAGGCTGGCGAATCGGTTAAGCGATGCGTGACACGCACTTCTTTAACACTATCACCCAACGCAGTTTTAATGCGCTCAATCAAGCTTTTTGCGTCTTCCTCAATTTTCGCTTTGGCTTCTTTTTCGGCTTCGTCTTCCAGCTTGCCTAAATCTAAATCGCCTTTTGCAATCGATTGCAGTTTTTTGCCTTCAAACTCGGTTAAGCTACCTAGTAACCACTCATCTACTTTGTCCGACATCAGCAATACCTCAATGCCTTTTTTGCGGAAGATTTCTAAATGCGGGCTATGTTGCGCGGCGGCAAAAGTATCGGCGGTAATAAAATAAATCGCTTCTTGTTCAGGCTTCATGCGCGCAACGTAATCGGCAAATGAAACGTTCTGCACATCATTATCCGCATGTGTGCTGGCGAATCTTAATAAACCTGCGATTTTATCTTTATTGGCGAAATCTTCACCTGGGCCTTCTTTTAATACACGGCCAAACTCTGCCCAAAATTTAGCATATTCTTCTGATTTATCTTTAGCTAAATCTTCTAACAAACCCAGCACTTTTTTTACAGAACCATTTTTAATCGCATCTACATCGCGGCTATCTTGCAAGATTTCGCGCGAAACATTGAGCGGCAAATCAGCCGAATCAATCACACCGCGCACAAATCGCAAGTATTGCGGCATTAACTTCTCCGCGTCCTCCATAATAAATACGCGTTTTACGTATAACTTGATGCCGTGGCGACGCTCTCTATCGTACAAATCAAACGGTGCTTTGCTAGGAATATACAGTAGAGAAATATATTCTTGTTTGCCTTCTACTCGGCTGTGCGTGTAGCCAAGCGGCGCTTCATAATCATGTGATACATGTTTATAAAATTCGTTATATTCATCTGCTGTAATGTCGTTTTTGCTACGCGCCCATAATGCAGACGCTTTATTAATCGTTTCCATCTCATCAGTCACAACCATTTCACCTGGCTGTTTTGTACCATCAGCGCTTTCTACGCCCTCTTTCCATTCGGATTTGTACATCATAATTGGCAGAGTGATGTGGTCAGAATATTTGCGGATAATCGACTTTAATTGCCAATCGTTTAAAAATTCATCTTCATCTTTACGCAAATGCAGCGTAATTTCGGTACCGCGTGTGGCTTTTTCAACGGCTTCTAATGTGAAATCGCCCTCACCTGCACTCACCCATTTAACGGCTTCTGTACTGCCTGCGCGGCGTGTTATTAAAGTAACCTTATCGGCAATAATAAAAGCTGAATAGAAACCCACACCAAATTGGCCAATCAAATTGGCATCTTTCGCTGCATCACCACTTAACGCATTAAAAAACTCTTTGGTGCCCGATTTTGCAATCGTACCAATATTGGCAACCACCTCATCGCGGCTCATGCCAATGCCGTTATCCGAAATAGTAAGCGTGCGCTTGGCTTTATCAAAACCAATTTGGATTTTCAGCTCAGAGTCATTTTCATAAAGTGCACCATTGGCCAACGCCTCAAAACGCAGTTTATCTGCAGCATCGGATGCATTCGAAATCAGTTCGCGCAGCACAATCTCTTTATTACTGTAAAGCGAATGAATCATTAACTGTAGTAATTGCTTCACTTCCGCTTTAAATTCCATTTTTTCTGTTGCAGGTTTTGCGGTTTTTTTATCTTCAGTCGCCATATTTTTCCTCTAATTTAATGTGTTAACTATTGCCATAAACATCATATATATTGGGCTTTGCTGGCAAATTTCAAGTTTTATTATGCGTATTTTTTAGTCAATAATTTGTGTTAAGTCCACATTTTGTCATCTGAACGACAAGCAAATATGCTATAAAAGCATTATGCAAAACGATAATATTATTTCTAGTGAAACCCTGCTAGCCGCGATTGATTTGGGTTCTAACAGTTTTAGGCTTGAAATCGGACGTTACGAAAAAGGCCAGATTCAGCGCGTTGATTATTTAAAAGAAACTGTGCGTCAAGGCGGAGATTTAGATGAAGAGCGCAATCTAAAACCAGAAGCGATTGAACGTGGCCTCAAGTGCTTGGCGCGTTTTGGTGAAACATTAAAAGGCTTTCCTAAACATCATGTGCGTGCCGTTGCCACGCAAACCCTGCGTGAGGCTAAGAATCGCGATGAGTTTTTAAAGCTGGCGAAAAAAGCGCTGGGCTTTGATGTAGAAGTGATTTCTGGCGTTGAAGAAGCGCGATTGATTTATCAAGGCGTGAGCCGCTTATTGCCGCAGTCAGATGAAAGACGCTTAGTGATTGATATTGGCGGTCGCTCTACTGAGTTTATTTTAGGACAGCATTTAAACGCGCAAACCACTGACTCAACGCGCGTTGGCTCTGTGGCTTGGTCGCTTAAATATTTTGCAGATGGCCAATTAACTGAGCGCAATTTGCAGCGTGCCGAAATTGCCGCTGAATCATTTTTAGATGCAGTTGCGCATGTATATCAACGTAACCAGTGGGATGTTGCTTATGGTGCATCTGGCACGGTTGGTGCTGTAGCTGAAATTTTAGGCTACGCGGGTTTTGATGCAGATAAAATTACGCGCGAAGGTTTGGCCTGGCTGCGTGGACAGCTTATCAAAGCCAGAACTGCAGACAGGCTTGATTTAATTGGCTTAAAAGAAGATCGCAAATCGGTGATTGGTGGCGGTTTAAGTATCTTGATTGGCATATTCGATTTGCTTAAACTGGATACGCTAATGGTTGCAAAAGGTGCGCTACGTCATGGCGTTTTATACGACTTGATGGATGATGAGTCTGATGCGCCAGAAGATTTATGTGATGCGTCTATTTCACGCCTTACTACCCGCTTTGGTGTCAATAAAAAGCATGCGCATAATGTAGCAAAAGTAGCACTTGAGTTTTATGATGCTTTGCGCCCTTCGCTACAGCTCTCTGATCATCACTTAGCGGAATTAAATCGTTCCGAATTGAGTAAATCAAGACAAATATTAGGTTGGGCCGCCTTGTGTCATGAAGTTGGCGCATCTATTTCGCATAGCGAATTGCACAAACATGGCGCTTATATTTTAGATAATACCGAGCTGATGGGCTTTTCACAAAGCGAGCTGCATAGCTTAAGCTTATTGGTTTTAGGGCATTGCGGAAAACTTAAAAAACTAGAAGTAGATTTTGATGATGACCGTTTTATTATCAAGCTCTTATCACTGCGTCTAGCAGTTATTTTCTGCCACTCGCGCAATATGCCTGTATTAAAAAATATCAAATTAGAACGTGCTGATAATATTTTTATGCTGAGCTTGCCTAGTGCTTGGCAACAAAGTTTCCCGCAAACCTGCTATTTACTAGAGGAAGAAATTTTAGCCTGGCAAAAAACTAATTGGGGTTTAGTGGTATCAACCCCTAATTAAGTCATTTTAATGACTTAATTTTATGGCTTAAATAGCTGATTTAATGGTTTAAAATATTTGACATGCAAATTAAACGGTATAAACTGTTTACACTGTTTTTAAATTGAATAACCGCTTCAGTTTAAACACAATTTTACTGCACACTAAACGAGGAGTTTATTTATGTCTAAAATATCACCTATTCAAGCACAGGCGCTTGGTTTAAAGCCGACAGATTTAAAAACGCCAGCTTTAAAAACATCAGCACCAAAAACCGCTGCCACAAAACCAGCGGCTAAAACGCCGGTAAAAGCTACCGCTGCCATTAAACCAACTACTGCAAAGCCTCCAGTTAAAACAACAATAGCTAAATCAGCTATTACAAAACCTACACCCACTACAACTGCAAGTAAAAATATAACGAAAAAAGCAGTTAAAAAAGACAGCAAACCAGATGATAAAAAGCCTAAATCGGATAAAGTAAAAATGGAGCGTGATAGTTTCACCATGCCTAAGGATGAATATGCGCAAATCGCTTTGCTAAAAGCGCGCTTAACGTCAATGGGTCAGCCTGCTAAAAAAAGTGAGCTACTTCGCGCTGGCATTAAATTGTTAGCAGCCATGAGCGACAATGCATTAAAAACAACCTTAGCTAAGATTCCTGTGATTAAAACCGGTCGACCAAACAAGAAAGACTAGCAATCATTATTCAGCTTAAAACTATTTAAGACTGAATAATCAACAACAATCTAGCTACAGTAAGCTAGGTATTTGCATAGCGCGCAGTGTGTATCCTGGTTGCAGTGCTGAAGATTTTTCAGAAGCCTGACGGCGCAGCCACCAGACTGCGCCTTTTTTTACGCTAAGCGATTGAATATCTGCAACATCAACGACTGTTTGCTCAAACAAATAAGCAACCAACTCACCTAACCAAGGTTGATGTCCGACGATTAGAATGTTTTTTTGCTGCTGATATTGGGTTAACTCGTGTAGCACATCAACTAAGCTGGCGCTTGGTTTTAAGGCATTATTCAACTGGATTTTATAATTGAGCGCTTCAGCAGTTTGTATAGCCCGCACTGCTGGGCTACAAACTAAAGCCACATTTTTAGGCAAATGCTCTTTGAGCCATCGTGCCATGCGCTTTGCTTGATGCTGACCTTTAATTGTCAGTTGCCGCGCGCTATCTTGCTCACCTAGCTCAAAATCTGCTTGCTCTGCTTCTGCATGACGCCAAATAATAATGTTGTCAAAGCTTGGGTAAGGTATGGATTTAGTCGCCATTTATTGACCTACTTTATTGCGCTGTATAAGTTTTTATATGCGTTTTTTGGGTACTTAATTTTCTACTACCATTCTGCTCAGCTATATTCTCTGTATACAATTGCTTGTATTTCCCCTCTTCCGCCAGAACCCAAGCATCTTCTGTGTCGTCCAAATAAGGCAATAGGCATTCTTGCATCACGCGCGTTTGCATTTGCTCATCCAAAATTGGCCATGCAATCTCTACGCGACGCATCATATTTCTGCTCATCCAATCTGCGCTTGATAACCACATGCGCTTAATTGTTTGACCATTGACATGATTAATCTCAAAATAAAAAATACGTGAATGCTCTAAAAAGCGCCCCACGATTGAGCGAATACGAATGCGGCTCTCTACGCCTGGAACATCAACAGGCAAAATGCATGCCCCGCGAATAACCAAATCAATTGTCACACCTTGTTGCGCTGCGCCAATTAATGCTTTAACTAAAACATTATCCGTGAGCGAATTCATCTTTGCCACAATTTTAGCTTTGCCCCCTAATATGCAAGCGCGTTTTGCTGCTGCAATCTGGCGCAGCATCGTTGCTTGTAAATTAAACGGTGCGACTAGCAATTGCTGCATACGCGGCAACGCAATTTGACTGGTTAAATGCCTGAACACATATTCTATCTCGCGTGTGAGCGTTAAGTTGCTAGTGAGCATGCAGATATCGGTGTATAGCTTGGCGGTATTGGCGTTGTAATTTCCTGTTGAAACATGCGCATAACGTTTAATGCGCTTACCTTCTTGCCGCATCACCAACAACATTTTGGCATGCGTTTTTAAACCCACCATGCCGTACACAATTTGCGCACCAATCGCTTCAAGCGATTCTGCCCAGTTAATATTGGTTTCTTCATCAAAACGGGCTTTGATTTCTACTACGACTAATACTTCTTTACCGCGCCGCACTGCTTCTTGCAGCAAATTGAGCATGCGCATATCGCTGCCTGTGCGATAAATGGTTTGATGAATAGCTAACACTTTTGGATCATGCACCGCTTCATGCAAAAATTTAATCACCGCATCAAAGCTTTCATAAGGTCGATGAATCAACACATCGCCCTGCTGCAACTGCGTAAAAAATGATTCATCGTGCTTAAGCTGCTTTGGCCAAACTGGTTTGAATGGCGTGAAAGCTAAATCGGCACCTGTTGCATCAACGCCTTGCACTAAGCCCGTTAATGAAATTAAACGGCCCAAATTAACAGGGCCTTGCACTGGGTAAAGCGACGCTGGCGTTAAATTGAATTCTGCCAGCAAAAAATCGGACAAATGTGCAACACAGCTTTGCGATACTTCTAAGCGCACTGCCTCACCAAATGGTCGCTGTGCCAGCTCTTGACGCAAAGCTTTGGGCAAGTCACTAATATCATCTTCATCTAACGCCAAATCGGAGTGACGTGTGACCCTAAATTGTGAGTAACTTAATATCTTTTTTTGACCGAATAAATCGGGCAAATGTGCAGCAATAATACTGGTTAAGGTGACAAATTGTTGCTGACTTGGTTGATTATTCCCGCCGTTATTTGGTAACTGAATCACCCTTGGTAATACACGTGGCACGCGAATAATATTAATGCGCTGCGGGCTATCAGGCTTTTCTGGCGCTAGCTCTACAATAAAATGTAGCGCCTTGCTGGCGACTAACGGAAATGGATGCGAACGATCTAAAGCGATTGGTAATAGCAGAGGCTTAACATTATCTTCGAAATATTTGGCTACCCATTTTTTTTGAGTTTCTGAGCGCTCATGCCCCGCAATAATATCCACACCTGATTGTTTTAATGCAGGCATTAACTCATCATTAAAAATAGCATATTGGCGATTAATAATGGCGTGCGCTTTTTCTGAAACCGCATTAAAGCTATGAAGCGACACCACCCCTTTTTTCAAGTTTCGCTGCATCGCGTCCAGTTGCGCTTCCATGCGCACTTCAAAAAACTCATCTAGATTAGAGGCAACAATACATAGAAACTTTAAGCGTTCTAGTAGCGGATAATCTTGGCGTTGCGCCAAAGATAAAACACGTTCGTTAAAACTTAAAATACTTAAATCGCGGTCTAGCAGTTTTGGGGAGGTCGTTATCATAGGTGATTATCTTATGACAAATTTCCTGCTTAATTATGACGATTTTGTGAAATATCTCTTTTGCAGTACTTTACTAAGTCGTTTAGAGGCTATCAAGATGCGTCAGCAAATGTGTAGCGTGCATTTGAATCGCCTGTAAATCCTCCGCACTAAATCTATCTACATTTTTAGCCATCAAAGCCGTACGCGGATTACGCGCAAAGGTATCGTAATGTTTGATTAAAAAATGCCAATATAAAGTAGTAGTTGGGCATGCTTGTGGACCCGTTTTGATTTCAGGCTTATATTTGCAACTACTGCAATAATTGCTCATGCGCTTAATATAAGCGCCACTTGCCACATAAGGCTTGCTGGTAAAGCGCCCACCGTTAGCATACAAAGCCATGCCTGCCACATTCGGCAGTTCGACCCATTCCACAGCATCTACATACACCGCCAAATACCAAGCTTCTACTTCGCGGGGATTCAATTCAGCCAGAATGCCAAACATTCCCGTTACCATCAAACGCTGAATATGGTGCGCGTAGCCATAAGCAAAAGTGTCATTCACGGCTTGGCGCATACAGTTCATCTGCGTGTCGCCAGACCAATACCAGCTTGGTAATTTTCGCTGGTGATTATAATGATTGCTTTGCGCCATTTGCGGCATATCCAGCCAATACACGCCGCGGATAAATTCGCGCCAACCTAAAATTTGGCGAATAAAACCTTCAACGCTGGCCAAAGGTAAAGCATTGGGCTGTAATTGATTATTTTGATAAGCGTCAAGGGCGGCTTGAATCACTTCGCGCGGATTAAGTAACTTTAAATTGAGCGATGTAGATAGCAGTGAATGCCATAAATAGGGGCTTTGATTTGGCGTGTCGGACTGCCACATGGCATCTTGATGATCGCCAAAACCTGCCAACTTATTAGCAATAAAATCATCCAAAAATTGCAATGCAGATTCGCGAGAAATTGGCCAAATAAAATGGTTAAGTAGGCCAGGATGCTGAGAAAAATGGTGTTCTACTAGGTTAATTACTTCTTGAGTAATGGCATCAATATTCACTTGCGGTGCTACAGGCACATTTTGCGGACCAGCTTTGCTAAAAGCTTTGCGGTTTTCTGCATCATAATTCCATGCGCCGCCCTCTGGCTCACTGTCCTGCATTAATACATTATATTTCTTGCGCATCATACGATAGAAAAATTCCATACGTAACTGTTTACCACCAGCAGCCCAATGCTTAAAATCTGCTTTAGAACACATAAAATGCGTGTCATCACGAATGACTAATTGCGTGTTACTCTCTTTGCAAAGCGCAATTAAATCTTGCTCTAGCCGATATTCTCCAAGCTCACAAATAATAATTTTTGAAGGTTTTAGAGCATTAATATAATGCGCCCAAGCCGCTTTTAAGCTGGCAAAATCGTGCTCACCCAGCTTAAGATAAGTAGGGATAATCTGCTGACTGATGAGCGCTTCTGCAAAATGACGCATGGCAGACAAAAAAAGTACAATGCGCGCTTTATGGCTCCATACATGCGTGGATTCAGCGCTTGCTTCAACCATTAAAACTGCATCTTGTGTAGCATCAAAATCGTCTAATGCGGGATTATCAAGATTAAGCTGATCGCCAAGAATTAGGATTAAATTGCGGGTCATGCTTTTGCCTTACGACATTTTTCTGAGCAAAATTTCACTTCAGCCCAATTTTTCGCCCAAGCTTTGCGCCAAGTCATCTCTCTCCCACACACAAGGCAGGGCTTGCTGGGAAGATCACTTTTGTTGCCTTTGAATGTAGTAAGATTAGCCACCTAGCAGTGACTATTTTTGCAGTATGCAGTTCAATACGATTTGTGACGCAGTAAAGCCAAATGGCGCTGTCACACAAACGCTTGAACCATAACCAGCACAATTTAAGCCAGTAATTGCAGTAGTATCCACCTCACAAGCCGATTCTGGCTTAATAGCCTGCTCATCAGAATACACACATTCAATACCAAATTTAGCTGATTTTTTAGTATTAGAGGCCTTGGGGAACCCATAGTCACGACGCAATTGATTGCGCACTTTAGATAGTAATCTGTCACCTGTTACATGTGCTAAATCGGCTACTTGAATGCGCGTTGGGTCTAAGCGCCCACCTGCGCTGCCTGCCATAATCAATGGTATTTGCTGGCGTTTGCAAAAATCAGCCAGCGCGATTTTAGCCTGTGCGTCATCGATACAATCCACAATCACATCACATTTAAAGTCCAGCAAACTAGTGATATTCTCTGCGGTAATAAAATCTTCAATTTCATGC
Organism: Methylotenera sp.; assembly: GCA_021732365.1. Taxonomy (GTDB): domain Bacteria; phylum Pseudomonadota; class Gammaproteobacteria; order Burkholderiales; family Methylophilaceae; genus Methylotenera_A. The sequence goes on from JAKFVD010000016.1 coordinate 333,824, forward strand.
ACAACGCAAAGCGGATTAATGCTTAAAATGCGCTCATGCATCGCGCTCACTTTAGCTTTACCAAACGCACCATCAACCGCATGTAATTGGCGATTAACATTGCTTTCAGCGATATTATCCAAATCAATCAAGGTGATATTGCCAACAGCATTGCGCGCCAAAGCCTCTGCCGCCCAACTACCTACGCCACCAATACCAATAATCACCACATGTGCAGCTTGCAGTTTGGCTAAACCAGTATCACCGTAAAGTCGGGATACACCGCCAAAGCGACGGTTAAAATCAATTTCATTCGTCATGTGCGCAATATAACAATATTGGTGCATTAAATCCAAGTTAATGACAATTACGCAACAAGTAATGTTCGTGCATACTTTTAAAACATGCAGTTATTTACTCGAAAATTTCACCGTGATATATTATTATTGTGTTTTATAGCTAAAATAAATTTCCTAATACATGCAAGAAAAATAAAGTCATGAATTTAAAAAACTCCTTAAAAACAATTGTGGTAGCTACGTACGCCGCCATTTGCACGAATGCGCTAGCTGATGAAAAACTATGGTCAGTATCTACAGGCTTAAGTTATCGTGATAGTAACTTCAATCTACCCAACAATAAATTTGGTAACGAATCTTGGTCAGGTAATCTAGGGCTATCACGAAAAATCAATGACAAAACTTACGCAGGCGGCTCGATTGCATATAGCAATGCAGATACACGATATGACACGCTGTCTGGTAATGCCGATATAGACACCACCTCGCTGAGTGTTTTTGTGACGCGTAATCTCGCTTGGGGTTTGTATGCCAATGCCTCGCTTGGCTATGGTAAATCTGATATTGACACCAATACAGCAGCTCTCAACTATGATACTGATGCAAACTTCAAAACCGCTTCAATCGGATTAACGCAGTATATTCCGCTTGGATCCTTCTTCGCCAATGTGAGCGCCAGGTATACCCATATTTCATCGGATAGCGACAGATTTATCACCAACCTTGGCAACCCAGTGCCCGCATCCAGCAATACCTTAAACTTCATTACACTAGGAGGCCAAGTGACTTATCAGCTAAACAAATGGGCACCATTTGTTGGGCTAGATTGGAACAAAGCGAGCCGTGAGTTTATAGCTGGCACTGGCGATGAGGATTATTTCGGTTACAGCCTAGGCACCCGTTATACAATCACCAAAGAAACCAGCATTGGCTTAACGCTTAACAGCGTGTTTGACAAGCGCAATGTGAATGAAAACGGCGCCAGCATTAGCTTGAGTCACCAATTTTAAGTAGGGAAATCCGATGAAAAAACAGTTAATAATCGCGTTATTTTTAAGTATAGCGATGCTGCATGCAGATTATGTGCTTGCCGGTACGGACAAAGATGGTTGTACGTCTATTGATGAAGCCTGTAAAGCCAATGTTTCCAGAGGATCAACAAACACGAGTCCTGGCGCAAACAAGCAAGCCACTGGCGCAAACGATCTAGCCACTGGTGCAAACGAACAAGCCACAACGCAAATCATTCAGCAAAATGGGACGACCAGTAATGAGGTAGTAAATAGCTCAACCGCAGTTGTACCTCCACCTCCACCTCCAC
>JAKFVD010000003.1 GCA_021732365.1 Methylotenera sp.
AAGCGTTCTATAACCAAAAAAGACGGCATTCAAAACTTGGCAACATTTCACCAGTGGAATACGAATTAAGGCAACTAATTATTAAAACTGCCTCTATTTAGGTGTTGCATAAAACTAGACCATTACAGAGGCTTATTTATGGTTTCTGGCTTGGGCTTATATTTTATTTCTATTCGTATTTTTGAAGGACATCCATTAAGCGCAAAAATCACGCAACAATTGTTTGTAGGGCTCTTCATTAGCAATATCCTCATCACACTTTTTTCGAATAACGAATATATTTCAGTGGTACTTAATACTGCGCTTTGCGTAATAATTAGCATTGCCTGCGCCATTTATTTGCTGCGTTACTCACGTTACAGACGCTCACCAGAGTATCGATTTACGGGTGGATTTTTCGCTATTTTTGCAGGGTTAACATTGTATCGACTGTATGTATTGCGTGCAGATACCAGCCAGCCAGTTGTACATTTAACCGAGTGGACATTAAATGAAATCACATTTTTAGCTTGCTTAGTAAGTGTACTGGCGGTTAATTTCGGTTTTATTTTAATGGTCAATGAAAAGCTAGCCGAACTATTAGCCCACACCGCAGGCCATGATTGGCTGACAGGCGTGATGAATCGCAGAAATCTAGAGCAAGTTGCCGAAACGATGACAATAAAATCGGTTAAAACCAAGCAATCGCAGGCCATGTTATTAATGGATTTAGATCGATTTAAGCAGATTAATGATACTTATGGACATTTGTTTGGCGATACAGTCATCCAAACTTTTGCAGATTTAGCTAAAAGTAATATGCGCGAAATTGATTTACTAGGCCGTTATGGGGGCGAAGAATTTTGTATTGTGATGCCCAACACAACGGAACAAGAAGCGATTTTGCTTGCCGAACGCATACGCGCAAAATTTGAAGCCATGCCTATTGCTTTTAATGATAGCTATATTAATTGCACAGTGAGTATTGGAATATGTGATTCTGACCAAGGCGGTAAGGATTTTAAAAGCATGTTTTCTGCTGCTGATCAAGCGCTTTATGCAGCAAAAAAAGCGGGTAGAAATACCGTTATTCTATTTTCAGATTTATAAATGAATGGATTAAAGCGTTTAGTTATATAGTGGCTCGAACATTGCTTTAATCATATTTGTAATCTATAAACGCTCAATTAAAAGCCAGCAAAAAAGTTAAAAATAAAAGTGCAGTTTTGCTAAGCCCTTTAAAATAGGACTTGGCAGGGCAATAGGTAATAAAAAAGAGTCAATTAACTTTAAGTAATACACACTTAAAATAATAGGATAGATCATTAACTCGACACTAATGACTAAATTTTGCCATGCATGAAAAAATTAACAAAACCTCTATCTGCAGTATTGTTTTTCTGGATATCATTGATTACTCCAAAAAATCAGTATCTGAGCAAATAGAGATTAAAAATCAATTTAATCATCTGATTAATCATTCACTCAAAGATGTCGATCAAGATGACCGAATTATCTTAGACACAGGTGATGGCGCAGCGATTGCGCACATGGGGTCGCCCGAAGATGCATTGTTTGTTTCACTGAGCATTCGTGATGAGATTTTAAAAAGTAATATTTTAAGTTCTATGCCTTTATATGTTCGCTTTGGCATTAATTTGGGGCCAGTGCGTGTGGTGAGCGATATAAACGGACAACCTAATATTATTGGCGACGGCATTAATGTCGCGCAGCGCATCATGAGCTTCGCAAAACCGAATCAAATTTTAGTATCGCGCTCTTATTACGAAGTGACTTCGCGCTTAACGCAAGAAATCTCTCAAATGTTTGATTATTCGGGTATTAAGCATGATAAACACGTGCGTGAGCATGAGGTTTATGCAGTACGACTCTTAAAAGATGCTGTTGCAACTGAAGTAAACAGCATACAACTAGCCGATATGATTAAACCAGTCAAACGTATATTAAATCCTTCAAACTGGATTAATTGGAAATACCTGGCGTTGGCGCTACCTGCTTTAATGACTTTAGTCATTGTGATTAAAACCGCCGCAACTCCACGCGAGCCAATGATTACGTTAGAACAAACAGTTGTTGAAAAGCCAATAGCGCTTACGGTAACAAAAGTGTTAGATACAACTACCCAAAACAAGCAACAGTTGCTGCCAAACGAAACCGTTGAAACGGATGTCGTTATGAATTACACAAATAGCAATCATGTATCGACACAAGGAAAGAAACCTACACAAGCAAAACCAGCAGATAAAGCAATAGTTCAGGCTTCTGTTGAAGAAAAATCAACGAAGAAAAAAACCAGCAATAAAGCTAATCCAAAAATATTGGATGATTTGCCGCCAGAATTTATTTCAACTAAGCCAGCAAGTGTGCAACAGCCAAAAGTAGCCACCAAATCTGCTGAGTTAACGCCCAAAACAGTAAGCCCAAAAGTTGAGGAATCCAATCATCAATCCAGTTGGAAAAATTTTACCGATGGCATGAAAAATGGACAAAAGGGTGCTTGTAGTCAGGCTGAAATTTCAATGAATGTGTGCCATTAATCATGTTTAAGTGTTTTATTTACTCAGCTACTATCAAAACAAAGTAGTAACTGAGTAGTCATTTCACACTTTAAATATGCACCTGTGTGCCTAATTCAATCACACTATTGCTGGGAATATTGAAGTAAGTCACCACGCTACCTGCATTGCGCGACATCACTGCGAATAAATTATCACGCCATTTAGCCATTTTTCCGCTCTGATGGTTATTCAAACCAGAGATAATGGTTTCGCGGCTGATAAAGTAACTGGTCGTAAATGGGTCAATGGGGACACTGTTAATCTTGCTATCGGCGAGTGCTTTAGGAATGTCAGGCCTTTCCATAAAGCCATAGCTGAGTTTAACTTGCCAAAATCCAGCACCTATTTCTTTAAAAGTCATGCGCTGTAATTTTTCAACAATCGGTACATCAGCAAATGTTACCGTTAAAATTAAATTGGTCTGATGCAGCACTTGGTTGTGTTTTAAATTATGCATTAAGGCTTGTGGCACAGTATCTTGGGTTGCACATAAAAATACGGCAGTGCGCGCAATACGCGATTTGTTTTCATGATTCAATTGATCATTATTATTGATGCTGGCGACAAAAGCTTCTAATTTCGGATCGCCTTCATGAATCTGCTGCAATAAAATTTCGCGCCCTTGTTTCCAAGTCCACATAATAATCACCAAGCCAATGCCAAGCGCTATTGGCAACCAGCCGCCTTTGAAAAACTTCACTGAACACGAAGCCAATAACATGACATCCAGCAATATAAAGGCGCTTGTAGCACCTAAAGCTAACCATAGCGGATATTTCCAGCTATGGCGCAATACAAAAAATGTGAGGATTGTGGTGATTAACATAGTGCCTGTTACTGCAATACCATAAGCTGCAGCAATAGCAGATGAGTTTTGAAAAGCAATCGTTGTGATGACAACCGAAATTAATAATAACCAGTTGATTGCAGGAATATAAATTTGGCCTGACTCACTGGCCGAAGTATGCGTGATTCGCATCCTTGGTAAAAAGCCCAGTTGTATAGCCTGTTGTGTAATGGAGTACGCGCCAGAAATCACGGCTTGTGATGCAATAATAGTGGCCAGTGTGGCAAGGATGACTGCAGGGATTAATAATTCTACTGGAAACGATAAATAGAATGGGTTGCTGACTGCAGCTGGATTTGATAAAAGCAGTGCGCCTTGACCGAGGTAATTAAGTGCTAAGCCTGGCAATACTAAGCCCGCCCATGCGATACGAATAGCAGGTTTACCAAAATGCCCCATATCCGCATATAGCGCTTCGGCACCAGTAACAGCAAGCACCACTGCACCCACAGCTAAAAACACGCCGGCACCGCGATCCGCTAAAAAATTAAGGGCAAAAAACGGGTTAAGTGCTTGTAATATTTCAGGATTTTTCACAATATGTGATACGCCTACAGCGCCTAATGTGGCAAACCATACAATAATAATTGGCCCAAAAAACTTGCCCACCATATCAGTACCAAACTTTTGAAACATAAAAAGCGCAATCAAAATGGCAATCGAAATCGGCATAATGTAGGTAGTTAAACTAGGTGCAATTAGCCCTAAACCTTCAACTGCAGATAACACTGAAATAGCCGGCGTTAGAATGCTATCGCCATAAAACAGCGCCGCCCCAAACACACCTAAAGCGAGTAGTATTTTTTTGCGCAAAGGTGCAGCGGCGGCGGTTGAAATGGCCAGAGCTAACAAGGCCATTACGCCACCCTCGCCACGATTATCTGCACGTAAAACTAAGACTACATATTTTAGCGTCACCACCAACATTAATGCCCAAAATATGGCAGAAATTGCGCCAATGATATTGGCTTGTGTAAGGGCAATGCCAGTGGATTCGCTGAATATTTCTTTTACAGTATAAAGTGGGCTAGTACCAATATCGCCATACACCACGCCAATAGCGCCTAGTGTGAGTGCGGCAACACTTTTAGATTGAATGCTGCTGTTGGATTGAGTATTGCTGGGTTGTGCGTGTGTGCGCATGATGATTACGAATCCCTTGAAAATGATGACAAGGTGATTTAATCAATAGGCGTATATCAATCGCATAAACATGCTAGTTATATAGTGTTAATGATCAGGTAGCTGCCAGCCTGTAACCGATGCCCGCTTCAGTCAAAATATAACGCGGCGCAGCGGTGTTTTTTTCAAGGCGTGTGCGTAATCTACCCATATGAATGCGTAAATAATGGGTGTCATCCACGTATTCTGCACCCCACACTGCGCTGAGTAATTGCCTGTGCGTGAACACTTTGCCGGGCTTTTGCACTAAAACCAGTAATAATTTAAGCTCAATTGGTGTTAAGTGAACAGGTTGTTGATTAAGAAAAACACGAGTATTGGCTTGGTCTATGGTTAAGTCTTCAACCTTAAAAATATCATCACGTAGAGACATCATGGCTGTGCGTTTTAAAGATACTTTAACACGGGCAAGTAGTTCGTTGACACCAAACGGCTTGGCTAAATAATCATCTGCACCCAAATCAAAACAAGCGACTTTTTCTTGCTCTGATTGGCGCGCAGATAGTACTAAAATAGGAATATCAGAATGGGTGCGCAAATAGCGAATAAAATCCCGACCATCGCCATCAGGTAAATTTAAATCTAAGATAATCAGCGCTGGTTTATGTGCGTAAAAAAGCTGCTTCCCTTCTAAAAGTGAACGCGCACAAGTACTTAAGTAACCGTTTGCTTTGAGACTGGATTGCAGAAACTGACTAATCTGCGCATCATCCTCAATCACTAATATCAGGTTTTTATCAGGCATTCAATCAATTCACTAGGCTGCATAATTGCTGGTGCAGGGAGGCTTAAGATAACGCATGCACCGCCGCCGTCTCTTCGCCTAAATGACAATATACCGTTGTGCAAGTTAACAATTGCTTGCACAATCGATAAGCCTAAACCAAATCCTTTAGCGTTGCCAGAAGTGAATTTTTTGATCTTGTGCGCACCGAAATCTGCATCAAAGCCGCAACCTCTATCATTGATGCTAATGTTGATAAAACCATCGTTGTGCGCAACCTCAATCAGTAGAGGCTCAAGGCCCGCGTGTACCTGTTTAGCATTATCAATCAAGTTAACTAAAGCTTGTACCAGCAAGTTGGCGTTACCTTTGAATAATTGCTCAGATTCCGTGATGTTAACGACTAGATTCAGCGATTCACCACGGTTTTGATACAGAGCATTCGCCATACCAATGAGCTCTTCAGGAGATTGCCAATCCATCTCAATTTGGCTAGCTTGGTTAGATTCCAAGCGAATCAGTGAAAGAATATTTTCAGTGGTATCGGCTAAATATCGGGTTTGCAATGCAATTAATGTAATTAATTGCTGTATTTGTTCTGCTGCTAAATGAGGCTGCTGCAATGTGGTCGCCGCACCTAAAATGGAGGTAAGCGGCGTACGCATGTCATGCGAAATAGACGCCAGCAAAGCGCTTTGAATCGCTTCTTCTTGCACCAGTAACTCTGCTTGTTTGGCTTTATCGCTTTGTATCAGGCGTTGATAAGCTTGTGAAACTTGGTCTACACAGGATTTTATTGCTGAAAATTTTTCTGCCGTATCTTCATCGTTAATTTTATCTATTACCAAAATGGGGTCTGCACTCGGTAAGCGGCTAAAAGGAATTAACCATTGTTTAGTATGGGTAATCGACTCAGTCCAATAATCGGTATAAGGGCTAATCGCTTTGCCATTAGCAGATACCCATTCAAATAGGCGTATATCGGGCATTGTAAAATCGGTCACGCTAAGTGCGTATTGGTTATCTTTAAAGCTGGCAATACAAAATGGGCGATTAAATTCTGCTTGTAACAAACCGCAAGTGTCTTGCAATAATTGCTGCACGTCGGTGGCAAGTGCTAATTTTTCGGCTAAAGCTCTGGCGAACTGAGCGTGCTGTTTGGCGATTAATGATTGCTCGGTTTGATATTTTAATTGCTTAACAAGCGAGCTAATGACAATAGACACGATTAAAAAACAGCCTAAAACAACCCAAGATTGCAGATGCGCTACTTCAAAGGTGTAGCGTGGCTCAATAAAGAAATAGTTAATACTTAAAAATGCTAAAAAAGCTGTTGTTGCGGCCACCAAAAAATCGCAGCAATACGCGGCTATAACTACTACTAATAGATTCATTAGGGTAACGCCAGTAATACTTAAAGCGCTAAAGAAATGATAATTGACGACGGTCACAAGCATTAGTAAAACTGATATGCAGAGCAAGGGCAGAATCTGTTTTTGCATGCTAAATGCTTTCTAATTGAGGCACAATCAGAGTGTACGGGTTGCGTATATCAATCGCATAAACAAGCGAATTTTATTATTTTTTGCTAACTTAGGTCGTCTACTAAAGTTTCAGGCGCTGGTTCAGCTTCAATATTTTCAATAACAACGGGCAAGTTTGCTTGTATCATCAATTGGCGGCTTAATGGCGTTTCTAGGCTAACGCGACCAATGGCGCCACTGCGGTAATCAGTCAAAAAAGCCACCGCCGTTTTTTCCATATCCCACAATCCATCATGACGTTTATAGCTGCGGCGTTTGGCAATCGCTTCTAGTAAATCAACACCGTCAATTGTTAACACATCGATTTTCATTGCATCTAATTTATAGCGGATGTTGATTAAATCAGGGTAAGTTTTGAGTAAATTATCCGCCAGAAAAACCGCCACATCTTCATCAATCACCGCGTTACGACCAATGGCATGGCTGGCTGCAAGCATATAACCGTCTGATTCATAAGCAATTTTTGGCCACATCATGCCGGGTGTATCGGTGATGCTAAATGTCGCATCTAGCTCAAAGCGTTGCTGGTTTTTGGTTACGGCTGGTTCATCGCCCACTTTTGCCACACGGCGATTCAGCAGGGCATTCATCAATGTGGATTTCCCCACGTTGGGAATGCCCATAATTAAAGCGCGTAAAGGTTTTAAATGGGTGCCACGGTGCGGCGTGAGTTTGCGGCAATGGGCTACGATTTTTTTGGCATCGCCCGCTTTTTTGCAACTCAAGGCAACCGCTTTGGTATTGGGTAAATTGTTAAAATAGTTCAGCCAAGCTTCAGTGGCTTTAGGGTCTGCTAAATCGGCCTTGTTGAGAATTTTTAAGTTAGGCCGTTGGCGAAATAAACGCATTTCGTTAATCACAGGATTATGCGAAGCTTCAGGCACGCGTGCATCTAAAACCTCAATCACCATGTCGGTAAATTCCATGGTTTCTTCCGCTTTTTTGCGGGCTTGGGTCATATGCCCCGGATACCACTGAATTGCCATTTAATGCCTTTAAAATCAAAAAATTCGTCGCAACACTGCGTTGCTCAATTATTTTAATCACTTACATATAAACCATATGCAGCGTGCTTAAAATAATTTCGCGCCTTGTTTTGCTTAGACTTTTTTAATTTTCTAGGCATTAAATTGCGCGTTAAAGTGGCATTTTAACACCTAATAGTTTGTTATCTCAGTTATCTAATTACTTAGCGATTTTTTCTTCTATCTCGTATTTTTTCACGTATTTCTTTACGCTGTTCGGGGCTCATATTTTTAACGCGCTCACGAAATTTGGCTTTTTTCTCAGGATCCATATTTTTCCAGCGTTCGCGCAGCGCTTTGCGTTTTTCGGGTGGCAGTTGTTTAAATTGGCGCATGCGTTCTTTCACCAAGGTTTTTTGTTCTGGCGATAAGTTTTTATAGCGGTTCAGTTTTTCGCGCGTCTGTTCACGTTGTTCTGGGTTCATGGCCGCCCATTTGTTGGCGCCTTTGCTTAAATTTTCTTGGCGATTTGGTGGCAAGGTATTCCAGCGATCTTTCATGTTGCTTAAGGTTTGTTGTTGCTCGCTGCTTAAGTTTTCCCAAGCAATACCCTCAGCATGGGCGCTAGCGCTGATAAATATCGCAACCATCAAACCGAACGAGCACATCAATAAGTGAATATATTGCTTAAATAAAGTGTCACTTTTCATTTTTTAACTCCTTAATCTGTGGCTTTTCTGTGCTGCTATTCGATTCTATTTCTGATATGGCATCCGCTAGTGATTCCTTATCTTCATCATCTAATTCGCCCAATATTTCGATTAAATCTAGCGGCAATTCTGCCTCTGCTGCATAGGCATGTGGGGCAAGCAGTAAAACAATCACTAGTAGCAATCTAGCTTGCAATTTTTTCATCCTCAGCCAGCGTTTCGTCTATCCATGCATAAAGGTCTGGGTCGGTCATCACGTCTAATTCTTCTGCATTATCCAGTAATTCAAAAACCGCTATTTGATCATGATTTTCTGGCTGCGAATCGTTTATGCTGGGGTTAAAAGCCATCAATGCCGCAAACAAAGAACATAGTGCGAGTGAGCCAGCAGGCAGCCAATAGCTGGTTTGTAGCCATTTGTTGGTACCTTTTGCTAAAGCTTGCTGACGCCTGCTGGCTAATTGCTGGCGGGTGTCAAAATCCAGCTGTTGCAGATTGCTATCAAGGCTAGCTTTTACTTTTTGCTCAAATGAATCGTGTTGCATGATTAATGTGCCTTTTAATTGTGCGCTTGTAGTTGCCCACGCAACTTTTCAAGCGCGCGCGAATAGTGTGTTTTAACGCTGCTTTCTGAACATTGCATGGCGGCTGCGGTTTCGGCAATATCTAAGCCTTCCCAAACGCGTAGCAAAAAAACTTGTTGCTGGCGTAGCGGTAATGCGCGTAATTCTTTATTCAGTTTTTGCATAAATTGCTCATCTTGCACTTGCACATCTGGCGCGCTGGATGGCGCTGCTGGAAACTGCGACAGCGGGTCTTCAATTTCATCATCTTCATCCCAATGCAGCCAACCCCTTACACGATTGCGTACACTTTGCCTTCTATGCCAATCCAGAATACGCGTTTGCAGAATGCTGTAAAACAGCGGTTTCCATTGCTCTGCTGGGTGCGCGCTATATTTTTGCACCAATTTCATCATGGCGTCTTGCACAATATCCAGCGCATCGTCACGGTTTCCCGTTGCATATTGCGCTATTGAAAAAGCGCGACCTTCAATACTGGCTAAAAAAGTTTGCATTAAGCTGCTGGCAGCGCCTTTATTAATATTGGATAGTGATTATTTGCGACGTGCAGAGCGTTTTGAGGCACGATTATCCAGACGATTATTAATGCGCTCACCTTTACGGTCTAGCTTGTTATCAACGCGATCGCCGCGTTTATCTAAGCGTTGGTCAATGCGGTCACCTTTATTTTCCAATCGGTCAGCACGCGCTTCATTGCCGTTTGCGCTGGCTTTGTCAGCGCGATTATCTAACCGATCTTCAATGCGGTCACCTTTGTTATCTAATCGGTCTTCAATGCGGTCGCCTTTATTATCTAGGCGATTTTCAATACGATCGCCACGGTCGTCAAGCCCAACATTGTTGGCGTCTTCTGCCATCACACTGGCAGATAACAATAAGCTGAATACGGTTGTGCTAATAATGATTGCATTTTTCATGTTAAATCCTTTTAGTATTAAAGTTTTATCAGGATAAATAGCGCTCCTTTAACTATCAAAACGCGGTCATTTTTAATTTGTCTACAATGCGCCATAAATAAATTTATGTGATAAATTTTTGCATTAAAATTAGGCCTATGCAAAATCCCGATAACCTGAAATCCGTTTTAAAGCCCAACCAATCCATCGCATTGCTAAAAGCGCTGCATATACTCACCGTGGATGGCAAACTTAATCAAGATAGCCGCCGTAAACTAAAGCAAGTGTATCACTTTGTGAATTTTATAGAGCCGTTGTTAAGCACGTTATTCGCCAGCAACCCTAACCCAACCTTGGTTGACCATGGCGCGGGTAAATCGTATTTGGGATTTATTTTGTATGATTTGTTGCTTAAACAGCATGCAGCAGGGCAGGTAATTGGCATTGAAAACCGCGCAGAATTGGTTGAGAAATCGACTTTGTTAGCGGCCGAATGTGGCTTTGATCGTATGCAATTTCAGCATTTAACGGTGGAAGAGTCCATTCACTCAACCACCTTGCCCAGTCAAGTGGATATTGTGACTGCGTTGCATGCTTGCAATACCGCAACCGATGATGCGATTCAGTTTGGGCTGCAAAAAAAGGCAAAATACATGGTGTTAGTGCCTTGCTGCCAAGCAGAAGTGGCAGAAGCGTTGCGCCAGCACAAGGTAGAAAGTTTTGGTAAAACAGCGCTTTCAGAAATCTGGCGCCACCCGATTCATACGCGCGAATTTGGCAGCCAGATTACCAATGTATTACGCTGCTTGCAGCTTGAAGCGGCGGGTTATCAAGTCACAGTAACGGAATTGGTGGGCTGGGAACATTCCATGAAAAATGAGCTGATTATTGCCAAATACACAGGCCAGCCACGTAAAAATGCGCAGACGCGGTTAGTTAATATTTTGGATGAGTTGAATTTGGGTAGCATGAAATTTAGATTTACACAGGCAGCCAATACTTAACCCTTGAAAAAGCCATAAAACTGTCTTAATTTTTAAACATTTTTGACATAATTAGTAGGCATAGTCCAGTTTTTACAATCAAACCGTAAAGGCGATGACAATGAATATACTGAATAAAGTCATGCAACTCATCAATTGCGTTGATGTAATGATTGATAACTTAAACGTTTTTAATTTTAGTTTAGGTATTGATGCAGACTTAGACGCGGTTGCCATTAGCGAATCGTTAAGCACTTTAGAGACTTAATACTAAAAAATTAAACTAGCATAATTAAAATGACTCAGCAGGTATTTCTAGCTGCGCTATCAAACTCAGCATCTAATTAGCAAGCAGTTTGCCAGGCAAGAATCCTTGTTAAGTACGAACAACAGTTGCATTCATCGCAAACATCACCCATATACCAATTCATTTTTACTTAATCTTTCGTCATTAAAACTAGTCTAATCGGACTACTCCGTAACGCCCAATCTTAATTTTTCACTTATTTTTAGTTGTTAAAGTGTTCGCATGTTAAAGCTGCTAAAACGGCTTTTTGCTTAATTTTAATTTCTATGAAAAGTGATTACAGTGAAAAATTTATTCAAAACTGCAAGTAGTGTGGCACTCGCTTTAGTCTCAGTCGCGATGATGAATACGGCTGTTGCGTCTGATAGCGGTGTGGTAATTAGCCAAGTATATGGCGGCAACGGCAGCACATTTAACCGCGATTATGTTGAGATATTTAACGCATCCAATGCGCCAGTCAGTATTTCAGGTTGGTCGATTCAATACTCTAGTGCAACAGGTACAGGGCTGTTTTCTGCCAATGGTGTTACTGCTTTAAATGGCACTTTACAAGCGGGCCAATATTACTTAGTTGGTTTAAATACAGTGGCAGCAGGTGCTGCCTTACCGAGCGTAGATGCAAGTGGCACTACCAATATGAGTGGCACTAATGGCAAAGTAGTTTTAGTGAATACCAGCACAGGTTTAGCTTGTAACGGCGGTTCAACGCCTTGCAATACCGCACAAACCGCACAAATTGTAGATTTAGTCGGTTATGGCAATTCTAACTATTTTGAAACGACTGCTGCACCTGTATTAACATCGACAACTGCGCTATTTCGTGCGGTTAATGGCTGTACAGATAGCAATAACAATAGTGCCGATTTCAGCGTTGGTACTCCCGCGCCACGCAATAGTAGCTCACTACTAGCACCTTGCGGTGGCAGTGGGCCGATTAATCAACCGATTATTGCCAGTTGCCCAGCATTAAACTTAACAGTAGGCTCAGCTGGTTCAGTCACCTTAACTGCAACTGACTCTGATGGTGTTGTGAATAACGCAATTCAAACCAGTGTGGCAGTAGCAGGTTTAGAATTGGGTACGATTACAGCAGCTACAAGTGCAGGGCAATCAGCTAGTATTAGTCTAAATGCTGCCAATAGCTTAGCTGTTGGCAATTACGAGGTGACGATTCGCTTTACCAACAACGATGCGCAAAATGCTAGCTGTACTGTGAATGTTAATGTGCAAGCGGCAGCATCAGTCACACGTATTTACGATATTCAAGGCAGCGCATTAGGTGTTGCGTCAGTTAGCCCAGTTAACGGTAGCAGTGTGGTAACTGAAGGTATTGTCACAGCCAAATTTGCAGGCTTAAGTGGTTTTTATCTGCAAGATGAAACAGGTGATAACAACCCATTAACTTCAGATGGTATTTTTGTATTTGGCAGTGCAACACTGGCAAGCGTAAACGTTGGCGATAAAATTCGTTTAAACGCAAACGTAACCGAATTCAACACAGTGACGCAATTGTCAGGCGCTAGCAATATTCAGGTGTTAAGTACAAACAACGCTGTTACGCCACTTGATATTAGCTTGCCAGAACAAGTAGAGGGCGATTTAGAAGCTTTTGAGGGCATGTTAGTACGCATCACTTCACCAATGACTGCTTCACAAAACTTCTTTCAAGGTCGTTTTGGTCAAGTGAGTTTGTCTGCAAACGGTCGTTTAATTAAACCAACTAATATTTTTGCTGCAAATAGTGCAGAAGCACTTGCATTAACCGATGCAAATCTACGCCATCGCCTTACTTTAGATGATGGTAGCAGCGCACAAAATCCAAACCCAATTCCATTCATTGGCTTGGATAACACCTTGCGTGCTGGCGATGTCGCACAAACGATTACTGGTGTTATTGATCATGGTTTAATCACAGCTACTAATCCAGGCCCACGTGATTACCGCATTTTCCCAACAATTACCCCAGTTTTTGAGCGTGCAAACGCGCGCACTGCTGCCCCAAATGCAGTGGGCGGCAACTTAAAAGTAGCTAGTTTTAACGTATTAAATTATTTCACTACGTTTGTAGATGGCACTAACGTTGCTGGCCAAACGGGCCAAGGTTGTTCTTTGGGCGGAAGCGTAACAGCCAGCAATTGCCGAGGTGCTAATAATTTGAATGAGTTTAATCGTCAACGCGACAAAATCGTGAATGCGATTGCTGCCATTAATGCCGATATTGTTGGTTTGATGGAAATTCAAAATAACGGTGCAACCGCTGCGCAACACTTGGTGGATGCATTAAATGCAAAAATGGGTGCAAATACCTACGCTAGGGTTTTAGATCCTGTAGCAGGTACAGGCACTGATGCGATTAAAGTCGCCATGATCTACAAACCAGCACGTGTATCACTGGTGAATGCAGCTTTGTCGGATTTAGACAGCATTAATAGCCGCCCAACCCTTGCACAAACCTTTGCAGTGGCTAATGGTGAAAAATTCTCAGTGATTGTGAATCACTTTAAATCAAAAGGCTGCGGCGGTGCCAGTGGTGCCGATTTAGATCAAAACGATGGTCAGGGTTGCTTTAACGCACAACGTTTAGCGCAAGCCAGCCAACTAGCCAATACGTTTATTCCGCAAGTGGTGGCAGCGGCAAATGACAGTGACGTATTAATCATTGGCGATTTAAATTCGTATGGTAAAGAAGACCCGATTCTGTTGTTAAGTGATAACGGTTTCAGTGATTTAATCGAACGCTTTAATGGCCAAGCTGGTTATTCTTTTGTGTTTGATGGCGAATCAGGCTACCTAGACCATGGCTTAGCCAGCACAAGCATCAGCAACCAAATTACAGGCGCAAACCAATGGCATATCAATGCGGATGAGCCATCGGTGATTGATTACAACACGGAATTTAAACCGCAAGATTTGTACACGCCAGGCCCATACCGCGCATCTGATCACGATCCAGTAGTTATCGGTTTGAATCTACAAAAAACCATTAATGGCAGCAAAGGCCGTGACACGATTACTGGCACAGCAGGTGACGATGTGATTAACGGTGGTGAGGGAGCAGACACAATTAATACTGGCGCAGGCAATGATGTGTTGGTGTACCAAAACATGCGCGATGCAACAGACACTGTGAACGACTTTACGCCAGCTTCAGACCGTGTTGACTTGAGCTTATTGTTGGCTGCGGTTGGTTACACAGGCAGCAACCCATTTGCAGATGGTTATGCAAGATTAGTGAATGTAACAGGCGGCGTAAGCGTGCAGATTGATGTGGATGGCAGTGGCCCAGCGGTATATCGCCCAATTGCCTTGTTAAAAAATCTGTCAGTAACAGCTTTAGAAGTAACAAGAGATTTTGTTTGGTAGTAAAAGTTTTAGTAGTAAAAATTCAAGTCATTTTAGGTGTTAAGTATTTTTTAATTATTCAATTTTTGGGAGTTTTAACATGATGAAGCAGTTAGTAATAGCTGCAGCCTTAATGGCTGCAGGCAGTGCAAATGCAGATACCATTACACAATGGAACTTTAACTCTGTGCCGTCAGATGCCAATACCGCAACAGGTACGTTAACGCCTAATATTGGTGCTGGCGTAATCAGTCTGTTAAACGGTGTAACAAGCACTGGTTTTAACAGTGGTGTTGGCTCTAGCGATACATCATTAGCGACTAATAATAGTGGTTATCAAACAACTACTTATGCTACACAAGGCGCGCAAAATCAATTAAGAGGCGTGCAATACAACGTCAGCACCGTTGGTTTTTCAGATATCACAGTGAGCTACGATTTACGCCACAGCAACACAAGCTCGCGTTATGAGCAGTTTCAGTATTCAGTCGATGGCACTAACTTTACAGACTTTGCGCTATTTGATGGCAATGTAGGTGATGCATGGTTTAGCCGTTCAGTTGATTTGTCTGCAATTTCAGGTGCAGACAACAATGCAAGTTTTTCTTTTCGTGTTGTGGCAGCGTTTGCACCAACAACAGCCGGCTACTTGGCATCTAACCCAACCAGCACCTACGCTGGAGGTACATGGCGTTTTGATGCGGTAACCGTTTCAGGTGCTGCGGTTGCAGCTGTGCCAGAACCAGAAAGCTATGCATTATTAGTAGCTGGTTTAGGTTTTGTGGGTTTTGCATCACGCCGTCGTCAAGCAGTTTAATGCGTTTTTATATGGGCTTTTCCTAGTCACCCATTAGGTTGAATCCAGCGATTAAAAGGCTCTCACCAAAAGTGAGGGCCTTTTAATTTTTTGCGTCATAAATGCCTACAAAAGACTAGTCCGTTCGGTTCATGGTCATCACTTTTAACGCAATATTTAATCGCTAAAGTACACGTTAATAAAAAAGAATAGTGCGCAATGTAATTTAGTTAATGCTTAAAGTTAACTAAAAAACGGTAGCAAATATTTCACGCATATTGATGTGTTTACTTTAATTAAAACTCTACTCAAACTTTAGGAAAAATCATGTTGAAAATGAAACATTTATCACTGTTGGTTGCGGCGATGTTTGTCTCTGCACCAGTGTTGGCAGAGCAAGTCACGGTATTGCACGTAGGCGATCAAGAAAGCTGGTTGTTATCTGCACAAGGTAATTTGCGTGACAACACTTCACAAGCACTTTCTTTTTACGGTGGTATTGACCGCTTAGCGACTGTGATAGCAAATGCACAAGCGGCAGCAACAGCAGCGGGTAGAACGGTAATTAAACTAAACGCAGGTGATGCATTTTTACCAGGCCCGCGCTTTACAGCCAGCTTGGTTAATTTGGTTAATTCGCACCCAGATGGCGGCCAAGACTTTTATGACTCCATAGCCATGCGTCAGATTGGTTTTGATGCAACAACATTTGGTAACCATGAGTTTGACGTAGGCCCAACGACAGCAGCACGTTTCGCTGCTGTTTCAAATACAACGTATTTATCGCTTAACTTAAATTTTGATGCAACACCTGAATTTAGCGCGTTAAAAACGGCTGGTTTAGTTGCACCATCTAAAATCATCACCACTACTGGCGGTAAAAAAATCGGCATTATCGGTGCTACAACACCATTGTTGCCAAGCATTTCATCACCTGGTGCTGTTAACTTAATCGACTTTAGCGCTGCAAATACTGAGCAACAAAACTTGCTAGCATTAGCTAGCCTTGTACAAGCTGAAGTAAATCGTTTACGTAATAGTGAAGGCGTTAATACTGTTATTTTGATGAGCCATTTACAAAACGCGGCTAATGAAATCAGCATCGTCGTACCTGCTTTAAGCGGTGTAGATTTAGTGGTTTCTGGTGGCGGTCACGAATTAATGGCTGACCCTGACGATTTAATTATCGGCACAGCAGTGAGTGGCATTGCGCCAACTTACAATACGCACCCAGTGTTTGCTACAAGCTTAGATGGCAAACAAATACCAGTGTTAACAGGCCACTTTGGCAACCGTTATGTAGGCGAAGTGAATTTAACCATCAATGACGAAACAGGCGCTTTAACCAGCGTTGATAGTACGCGCATGATTCGTGTGACTGGTGCCACTGCTGATGCAGACCGTGTAACAGGTAACGCAGCCATCAACGCACAAGTTGTTGCACCAGTAAACAATTATATTGCTGCGCTAAACGCACAAATCATTGGTACAACGGCTACACGATTAAACGGCGCTAGAACATCAGCATGTACGCCAACACCTTGTACTTTCCCAGCAGGTATTCGTAATGCTGAAACTAACCTTGGCAACTTAGTGGCTGATGCAATGCGCTTTGCTGGCAATGCGGATGTGGCGATTCAAAATAGTGGCGGTATTCGCACTAGTATCGCATCGGTAGGTAATGTATCAATAGGCGATACATTCAATGTTTTACCGTTTACCAATTTAGTGAAACGCGCACCAGTGATGAACGCAACACAACTCAAAGATTTGTTAGAGCATTCTGTTGCAACAACTAACCCATTCGGTCTTGAAAATGGTCGTTTTGCGCAAGTGTCAGGCATGAAAGTCACTTACAACAGCACCAACACACCACGTAACTCAGCCGCTGTTGCAGCATCAGTCGGCACTGGTAACCGTGTGCAACGTGTGGTGTTAGATGATGGCACGGTATTGGTTGATGGCGGCGTTGTGGTAAACACGACACGTACTTTCTCATTTGCAACCATTGACTTTACGGCTAACGGCGGCGATGGCTACCCATTTGCCTTAAATAATGTGGTTTTTGAGAATAGCCCGTTCACTATTACTTACCAAGAAGCTTTAGCTAACTTTATTCAAACACCAAAAGCAGCAGGCGGTTTAGGCCGAATTGATGCAGCGGATGGCGATGAAATCACCGTAAATGCCTACGGTTTAGAGAATCAATACGACACACAAGGCCGCTTGATTGATAGCGCTATTGCAGTGACTACGGCAGGTGTTGCAAGAAACGGTACAGCAGGTCGCGATACATTAGTGGGTACCAATGGTAATGACACCATCACAGGTGGCGCAAGTGCCGATACCTTAACAGGCGGCGCAGGTGCCGATACGTTTGTATACACCAACACACGTGATGCAGGCGACACGATTACCGATTTCACACCGTATGCAGATACGCTTAACTTAAGCGCTTTGTTAGCAAGCGTTGGTTACAGCGGTAATCAACCAGTAGCGGGTTATGTGCGTGTAGTTGATATTTCTGGTGGTGTGAGTGTGCAATTTGATGCAGACGGCACAACAGGCCCGGCAGTGTTCCGCCCATTAGTCACATTAAAAGGCTTAACAGCTAAACAAGTTGTGCTAGCGCGTGACTTTAGCTTTTAGTAAATAAAAGCACTTTTAGTAAACACAAGAATTTTTAATTAATACAAGTTTTAACCATTTAAATGAAAAGGGTTTTTCAAATGAAAGTTCAACAATTAGCTTTAAAAGCCAGCTTAATCGCGGCAACAGTGGGTTTGATGTTTGCAGGCAACGCAATGGCTGCAATCACAAACGGTGGTTTTGCTGGTAACAGCTTAACTGGCTGGAACACATTAGGCGATGTCACCACACAATCAGGTGGTGCATTTTTAACAACAGCATCTTTGTTTGATGACGATTTCCCAGAAGATGCAGGTACTTTTAATGCTTCAGGTACATCAGCTTACGATATTGCTTTAGGTGGTTTTGAAGCATTTGCAGGCTTAAATCCAGGTGATTTAGACACGCTAGATTTCGCTTTTGAGGGTTCATTGCTCACACAAACGATTTCAATTAATGCAGGCGATACACTTTCATTCAACTGGAATGTATTTACCAATGAAGGCACCGCGCCTGATTACGCATTTGTGGCTGTGAACGGTGTTATCTCAGTTTTAGCACCTGCACAAAATGCACTTATTCCATCCATTCCATTTGATTTTTCTACAGGCGCCAGCGTATTTAGCCAAACATTTGCAGCTGCTTCATCTGTGACATTGGCTTTTGGTGTGGTGGATTTGTCTGACTACGGCGTAACCAGTGCATTATGGTTAGATAACGTTAGATTAACAGCAGCAGTGCCAGAGCCAGAAACATATGCCATGTTATTGGCTGGTTTAGGCTTTATTGTTGCCAGTTCACGTCGCAAAAGTGCTTAAATTTATGCAGGGTATTAACCATTAAAAATATCTGAATATAAACGCTTCAAGCCCCTTTAGCACGCTTTCAGTTTAGACTGAAGCGTGCTTTTTTTGTGCTGTAAATACGCACTATCTTGCGCTATGATAATGCGTATTCCATCATCGGTTTTGCCACCAAATGATTATCAAAAAAATCACCCAATTTAGTCTGTTAATCATCATATGGTTTAGCCCAATCAATAGCAGCTTGGCGAATGTGTATGTGCAAGATTTTTCGCCTCAAGGTCAAGTTAAAACCACCGATCAAGCGACAGTGGTTTTTAGCGAAGAGATGGTCAAGCTAGGTGATACCGATGCGCCAGCGCCTTTTTCGGTGGATTGCTCTGTTAAAGGTAAGGGTCGCTGGACTGATACCAAAACGTGGCAATATCGATTAAATCGTGATTTAAAATCGGGTGAGCGTTGCATTTTTACCCTTAAAAATAGGGTTAAGTCGCTGAATCAACAAGCATTTCAAGTGGTGAACAACCGACTACCGCGCTACGAAATTTTTACCGCAGGGCCTTGGATTGCGCATATTGAACCCTATGAAAACAGCAGTATTGAGGAGAATCAGACTTTTTTAATTAGTACCAGCGCACCTGTTAAAGCCGCCAGCGTGTTAAAAAATGCATGGTGCGAGGTAGAAGGTGTTGGCGAGCGCATTCCTGTTAAGTTATTAACACCCGAACAACTAAAAGAATTAGCGAAAAAATTAACGGAAGCCAATCGCAAATCAGTAGGCTTGTATTGCCAGCACAAGCTGCCTGCAGGTGCAAAAGTGAAATTGGTATGGGGTACTGGCATTGAAAGTGAGTTAGGCGGCAAAACCCTGCAAGAGGAAGAAAAAGAGTTTAAGGTTCGCCTGCCTTTTAGAGCGGAACTCACCTGCGAGCGCGAAAAACCAAACGCGCCTTGTTCTGCATTATCGGATATTAAGTTGCTACTTAGCGACCAAATCAGCATAGAACTGGCTGAGCAGATCAAGCTGGTGAATCAGCAGTCTATCCAATACCCACGCGATGTCAGTCCGCAGCGTAAAAAAGCACTGATTGCACAAAATGCCAAGCAGTATTATTTAAAAAACGCCTTAATCAATCAAAATCATTTAGACACGATTATTTTTAAAGGCCCATTTAATCCCAATACCACTTTTAATATTCAGTTACCCAACAATTTTACCGATTTAAGTGGGCGCGTATTAAGCAACGCCAATAGCTTTCCATTAAAAACCAAAGTAGGCGCCTTGCCGCCATTAGCCAAGTTTTCAGCCGATTTTGGTATTTTGGAATTGAAAGAAGGCGGCGTGTTGCCAGTGACTTTGCGCAATGTCGAAAGCAAAGTTGCGATGCGCGTATTAAGCACCACCAAGCCTGCGGAAATGCTGGAAATTGAAGATGAGTTGAAGCTTTTTGAGCAGCAATATAAAGAAATCGTGCCTAATAAAGCCAAATTAACGCAGCGCTCTGTAGAAGGCTATGAAGAGGAAGATTATCAAACTAAAGTAGACTATTTATACCCACGCGAGCTTTCATTTTTAAAAGATAAACCAGCGACTGACTTGCCCAAATTAAGCCCTAAACAAGCGTTTGAAGTGATTGGTATTCCATTGCAAAAACCTGGGTTTTATGTGGTGGAAATTGAAAGTAAGTTATTAGGTACCGCTTTGCTAAGCGAGTCAAAACCCCTGTATGTACGCACCCGCGCGCTAGTGACGGATATGGCTGTGCATTTTAAAAAGGGCGGGGAAAATAGTTTAGTTTGGGTCACTTCGCTTTCAACGGGTAAGCCAGTGAGTGCCGCGGATGTGACTTTGTACGATTGCAATAATGCGCCTATTTGGCAGGCCAAGACTAACGCGCAAGGCATTGCCTTTTATGAGCAAGAGCTGCCAGAAATGCGCAATTGCAGCAGCCGTTATAGTTATGTAGCCACAGCCACCAAAGGCAATGATTTTTCTTTTGTGCGCTCTGATTGGCAAAATGGTATTGAGGCGTGGCGCTTTAATGTGGATACCTACAGCCAGTTGGATTCACCAAAAATCCACACCATTATAGACCGTAGCTTATTGCGCGCGGGCGAAACGATTTCGATAAAACATATTGCGCGCGTACCTAATTACAAAGGTTACGCTTACCCCAATACACAAAATTTGAAGCAGGCCTTGCCAGATCATATAACTGTTGAGCTGGTTGGTGGCGAATTTACGCTGGATATTCCGGTTGAATGGGATGCGCGCGGCGTGGCAACCAGCACATGGAAAATTCCGCAAGATGCCAATATTGGCAGCTATCACATCAAAGTCGGTTCAAGCTGGCGCGAAACAGCGCAGTTTAAAGTGTCGGAATTTAGGTTGCCTGCGTTTAAAGGAAGCGTTTCACCTGCCAAAAACAACATGGTACTTAATCATAAAAATGCAGCAAAAATTCCTGTTAACTTATCACTGGCTTATTTAAATGGTGGCGGTGCCAGTGGCCAAAAAGTCACCGTTTCTGCTTTATTAACACAGGCTAACCCGCGCTTTGCCAACTACAGTGAATTTAGTTTTAGTGAGCAAGAGCCGCAATCGCTGAATGTATTGTTAGCAGATAAAACGCCAGTCACACTGGGTAAGCATGGTATTGGCAGCGTAGATATTCCAATTAAAGTCGTCAGCCAGCCAGCGCATGTGGCGACTGAAATGACGTTTACCGACCCGAATGGCGAAATTCAAACGATTCATGGCTCTGCAGAAATTTGGCCAGCAAATGTAGTAGTGGGTTTGCAAGTAAAAGATTGGGCAGGGCTAACAGGCAAGCACAAAGTTCAAGCAGTGGTGCTTAACACGCAAGGCCAACCGCAGGCCAATATGCAGGTAAAAATCGATGGCACGCGGCATTGGGAATATGTACACCGTAAACGGGTGATTGGCGGATTTTACAGTTATGAAACTGATTACAATAAAGAACCGCTTGGCAAATTATGTGAAGGCAAAACTAATTCACAAGGCTTTTTTAATTGCGAAGTGACTGTTAAGGATTCGGGCAATATTCAACTACTGGCCAGCGTAAAAGATAACCAAGGCGGCGTTAGTTTGGCAGGCAGTGGCTTTTATAGCAGTGAAAGCGGCGATATCTGGTTTGGACAAACCGATGAAGACCGTATGGAAGTGGTGCCCGAAAAACGTGAATATCAGCCGGGTGAAAAGGCCCGATTCCAGGTGCATTCGCCGTTTTATAATGCCACTGCGTTAATCGCGGTTGAGCGCGAAGGTATTCTAAAAGCCTATGTACAACCCTTGCAGCGTAAAGACGCCACCATTGAAATTACTATTGCGGAAAATTGGGGGCCAAATGTATTTGTATCGGTATTAGCACTGCGTGGCCGCTTGACAGACGTGCCTTGGTATTCGTTTTTTCAGTGGGGATGGCGTAACCCCAGCAATTGGTACAACATTTACAAAGAGGGCGTTCCTGCGCCTACTGCGATGGTAGATCTAGCAAGACCTTCATTTAAATTCGGCCTGAGCAAAATAACGGTTGGCACCAGTGGTTTCAAACTTAAGGTAGCCGTGAGCAGTGATAAAAAAACCTATCAGCCGCGCGAAAAAGCGAAAGTCACCATCAAGGTTACTTTGCCAAACGGTAAGCCAGCACCAGCTGGCAGTGAGGTAGTTTTGGCCGCAGTCGATAAGGCTTTGCTAGAACTCAATAGCAACTCAAGCTGGAATTTATTAGAGGATATGCAACAGCAGCGTGCCTATTTAATGGAAACGGCCAGTGCGCAAATGCAGGTAGTCGGCAAACGCCATTTTGGTAAAAAAGCGTTGCCAGCAGGCGGGGGTGGCGGCGCTGATTTAAAAGCGCGTGAGTTGTTTGATACATTGCTGTATTGGAACCCGCGCGTGAAGCTGGATAAGAATGGATCTGCAACAGTCACCGTGCCTTTAAATGATTCGCTGACCGCCTTTAAGCTAGTAGCAATCGCAGACGTGAATGCTGATTTATTTGGTACGGGTGAAGCAGAAATCAGCGCCACGCAAGATTTGCAAATTACCTCTGGCTTACCGCCTATGGTGCGTGAGGGAGATACTTACCGCGCCATGTTGATGTTACGCAACACCACCGAAAGTAAAATGCAATTGCGCGTGCATGGCAAGGCAGGCACGCAGGATTTGGCCTCACAATCCATTCAACTGGCCGCAGGTGAAGCAAAAGAACTGGCTTGGCAATTACACGTAACAGATGATGCATCCGACTTATATATAGCTGGCATGCCTTGGCAAATCGAAGCGTTGAATAGTAAAGGCAAGGTGCAAGATCGCTTGCGCTTCACACAAAAAATATTGCCTAAAATACCTGCCACCGTTCAGCAGGCTAATTTTATGCAACTCACCCAAGATTACACTTTAGAAACTGGCTTGCCAGAGGGTGCGATTGCAGGAAAAGGCGGCTTAGTCGTACAATTAACCGCCAAATTGGCAGACCAAACGGCGGGCATAGAGCGTTACTTTAAAGAATACCCCTACAGCTGCCTAGAACAAAAAACGTCGATTGCGACAGGCTTGCAGGACAAAGCGCGCTGGGCCGATATTGTGGCGAATTTATCCAGCTATCAAGATAATCAGGGCTTTTTAGAATACTTTTCTGGCATGACCAATGGCAGCGAAATGTTGACGGCTTACGTGTTGACGATGGCTTACGAAAACGATATTAAGCTGCCGATTGAAGTTGAAAATAAAATGCAGCAAGCCTTGCTGGATTTTGTAGAAGGCCGCATTCAGCCAGCGGGCACTTGGTATTGGGGCAGCAATCAATACCTGACAGAACGCAGGATACATGCGCTGGCTGCATTATCGTATACAGGCAATGTCGACACGCGCGTATTAACCGCATTTGATTTCAAACCGATTCAAATGCCAACCACCACGCTGATTGATTGGCTGGCGATCTACACGCATCTACCCAAAGCCGATAATTATGATGAGCGCATGCAACAAATTGAGCGCGAATTACGTAATCGCCTGCAAAACGTAGGCGGCCGATTGGTATTTACCACTGAAGATCAAGATGTATGGTGGTGGGCAATGGTGGATGGTGAGGTAAATGCAACGCGCTTGGTAAGCTTGCTGATGAAAAACCCAGCTTGGCAAGCAGACATGCCTGCTTTATTGCGCGGCGCCATATTGCGTCAAAACAAAGGCCGCTGGCAAACAACCACTTCAAACGCGTGGGGCAGATTGGCGCTGCAAAAGTTTGGGCTAGCGTTTGAGCGCGAAGCGGTTACAGGTGTGACGACTGCTGCGCTAGATACCAACAAACAGGAATTCGATTGGGCTACGAATATAGTCACTAAACAGCCTAAAGCATCAGCCAATAACGTACCTGTGATTAAAGCCAAGGAAGCTGTTGCTGCATCACTTTATTTCCCTTGGGCAGCGCATAACTCAAGTAAGGACAAGCCGCAGCAATTTAGCCTGCAGCATGTTGGCACAGGAAAACCATGGGTAAATAGTTTAGTGACTGCCGCAATACCGGCCAAACCGCTGGAAAACGGCTACAAAATCACCCGCTTAATTACGCCGATTGAGCAAAAAGTTGCTGGCAAATGGAGCCGAGGTGATTTACTGCGCGTGCGTTTAGACATTGATAGCAGTCAAGCCATGAGTTGGGTTGCCTTATCAGACCCTATCCCAGCAGGGGCAAGCATCTTAGGCAATACTGCGCGCGATTCTGCAATTGCTCAGATTGGCGAAAATGAATATGACGGAAACAATATAGCCTATCCAAATTACACAGAACGTGGTTTAAGCTTTTTCAGGGCTTATTATGAATACGCACCTAAAGGTCATTTCTGGATTGAATACACAATACGCTTGAATAATCCTGGCATATTCAACCTACCGCCTACACGCATAGAGGCGATGTATGCGCCTGAGTTGTTTGGGCAACTGCCAAATGCACAAATAAGTGTATTGCCAGCGCAGTAAATTTACATGCTTAAAAGCCGAATTTTAGGCGGATTAACGCTGCTGTTATTGCCGATTTTTGCGTTGGCATTGCCGAGTTTTGATTCGGTTAAAAGCATCTATCAAGCCTCTGATAGCTGGTTGTTGGCGCGCGATGGGCAAGTGTTGCAGCAGATACGCATCAATCATCAAATCAGACGCCTGCAATGGACGCCGATTGAAGATGTTTCGCCTGCCTTACTGCAAGCCTTGTTGTATTCAGAAGATAAACGTTTCTATGAGCATGCAGGCGTGGATTGGCAAGCCATCACGGCGACTAGTTGGCGTAATTTATGGCAGAAAAAAACGCGCGGTGCCAGTACCTTGACCATGCAGCTGGCTGGTATTTTGGATGAAGAAAGCCGAAGCAGTAAACGTAATATCCTGCAAAAAACCACCCAAATTGCCCAAGCTTTGCAGCTGGACAACAAGTGGCAGAAAGATGAGATTTTAGAGGCGTATCTTAATCAAGTTTCTTTTCGCGGCGAGTTGCAAGGCGTTGCAGCGATGAGTTTTGGTTTGTTTAACAAAGCGCCATCAGCCTTAAACGCGCGCGATGCAGCGATTGCCGCTGTGCTGATTCGTGCACCAAACGCGAATGCCGCCAAAGTGACAGAGCGCGCCTGCGTATTGTTAAAACAAATGAAGCAAGCGCAGTTTTGTGCGGCTTTAGATGGCTATGTAAGCTTAAAACTGCAAGGCCCGTTTGAAATTACTTTGCAAAATCAGGCACCGCATTTGGCCAGAAAGCTGATTGATTCGGCTAATCAGAAAGTTAAAACCAGCGTTGACGCCGACTTGCAACGTTTTGCTACGCAACAATTACGCGCTAATTTAATGCAGCTAGAGTATCAAAATGTACAAGATGGCGCGGTGCTGGTGTTGGATAATAAAACGGGTCAGGTGCTGACATGGGTTGGCTCAAGTGGTAGCTTATCAAGCGCGCCAGAGGTCGATAGCGTAACGGCACCGCGCCAAGCTGGCTCTACATTGAAACCCTTTTTATATGGTGTAGCTATTCAACAAAAGGCGCTAACAGCCGCTTCCATTTTAGATGACTCGCCTGTACGCATCGCCACCCCCAGCGGCTATTATGTGCCGCAAAATTACGATAAGCATTTTGTAGGCCCTGTCAGTACACGTTTTGCACTGGCTAGCTCGCTGAATGTACCAGCGGTGCGCACGCTGCTGAATGTGGGCGGCGACCAGTTTTATGCGGCGCTGCAAACGTTTGGTTTTTCAACCATGACCGAATCGGCTGATTATTATGGTTACAGCTTGGCATTAGGCGCGGCCGATGTGCGTTTGCTGGATTTAACTAATGCCTACCGTGCGCTGGCAAATGGCGGCTTATGGCAAGCCATTACTTTTACTAGCACTAAGGCTCAGCCATTTAGACAAACCTATTTAAAGCCAGCGGCAAGCTTTATCGTGTCTGATATTTTGGCAGATAATGCGGCGCGCCATCTCACTTTCGGGCTAGATTCCACATTGCATACCCCTTACTGGACAGCGGTTAAAACGGGCACCAGTAAGGATATGCGAGATAACTGGTGTATCGGTTATTCCAGCCAATATACCGTAGGCGTATGGGTGGGTAATGCAAATGGTGCACCTATGCATGATGTGTCTGGGGTAACTGGCGCAGCGCCAATCTGGCGCGCTGTTATGGATAAAGTACAGTCTGGTAAAAATATTCAGCCTAAATTACCATTAACGGTTGAAAGCAAACAAATTCGCTATGTACCTGATTTAGAGCCAACAAGACGCGAATTATTTTTAACTGGCACAGGACAAAATGTTATTGTGGCAAATCAACATACAGCACAATTAATTAATAACAAAAGTACCAATAAGCAAACCACTCAAAAACAGATATTAGCGCGTATTGCCTACCCAGGTGAGGGTACGATTATCGCGCTAGACCCAGAGATTCCAGTTTTGCAACAAAAAGTAGTGTTTAAGGCCAATCAACTTAACCCTAAAAATACCTCAAAAAATCGTAATCTGTGGCGCCTAAATGGCAGAACGTTTAATCAGGCTGCTTGGCAACCCAGTTTAGGCAGGCACACGCTTGAGCTATTAAATAGCCAGCGTGAAACAATTGACGCCGTGCATTTTGAGGTGAGAGGCGCTTTTCTAAAGGTCAGTACAAAACACCATTAAACGCCAGCATTAACTAATTGCTAACAACAAGCCGTTAACTGTGGCGCATGTTAAAATATGTTTCGCATGCAAACAAGCCCTTTGAATATCCCCCAACTATTAAAATCGCTATCCAGCTGTATGCTGGTTGATCGATTTCGCTTACGCAGCCAATTGCATCAGGCGCAGTCGCAAATCAGCCAAAATAAGCCCATAGTAAAGTCATTGGTTGATATCGCACGTAAAATTCAACAATCGCAAGCCAAGTATCAGCAGCGATTAACAAACTTACCCAAGCCTGAATATCCGTTAGAGCTGCCAGTCAGCGGTAAAAAAGCAGAAATCGCCGCCGTGATTGCCAGTAATCAAGTAGTGATTATCTGCGGTGAAACAGGCTCAGGCAAAACCACACAAATCCCCAAAATCTGTCTAGAGTTAGGGCGTGGCGTTGCAGGTTTAATCGGCCATACCCAACCACGCCGTATTGCGGCACGTTCTGTTGCAAGCCGCATCGCGCAAGAGCTACAAAGCCCGCTGGGCGAGGTGGTGGGCTATAAGGTGCGCTTTAACGATAGGTTATCAGAGGGCAGTTATGTCAAGCTGATGACGGATGGTATTTTGCTGGCAGAAACGCAGGGTGATAAGTTCCTAAATGCCTATGACACAATTATTATCGATGAGGCGCATGAGCGCAGCTTGAATATTGACTTTCTGCTGGGCTATTTAAAGCAGCTATTACCTAAACGCCCCGATTTAAAAGTCATCGTGACCTCTGCCACTATTGATGCAGACAGATTTTCAAAACATTTTAATGGCGCTCCAGTAATTGAGGTGTCTGGACGCACCTATCCTGTAGAAATTCGTTATAGGCCTTTAGGTAAAGGTGGCTATAGAAGTAAAGAAAACGCAGAACCTGATAATGCACAATTTGACGCGGATGATGACACTATTTTTGGCATCGCGCGAAAAGCTAAAACAGAAGCGCGCTGGCTAGAAGAAGATGACGAAGAAGAGGCGATTGAAGAAGCTATTATGGATGCCGCCGATGATTTGTTGCGGCAAGGTGATGGCGATATTTTGGTATTTTTGCCTGGTGAGCGTGAGATTCGCGATACCGCCGAACATCTGCGTAAATACCAAGGCCGTTCGGCCAAGCTCAAACATACTGAAGTGCTGCCATTGTTTGCGCGACTCTCCATTGAAGACCAGCAAAAAATATTCAGGCCGCACAGCAGTCGCCGTATTGTTTTAGCCACCAACGTGGCAGAAACCTCACTCACGGTTCCTGGTATCAAATATGTAATTGATGCAGGTTTGGCGCGCATGAATCGCTATAGCACCCGCGCCAAAGTAGAGCAGTTGCAAATTGAGAAGATTAGCCAAGCCGCCGCCAAGCAGCGAGCAGGCCGTTGCGGTCGCGTTTCAAACGGCATCTGCGTGCGATTGTACTCAGAAACTGATTTTGATGGCAGGCCAGAATTTACAGAACCAGAGATATTGCGTAGTTCGCTGGCTAGCGTCATTCTGCGTATGGCGGCTTTGCGCCTAGGCGATGTAACCGAGTTTCCATTTATTGAACCACCTTCAACAAGATTAATCGCCGATGGCTATTTGTTGTTGCAAGAGCTGGGCGCAGTGGATAGCAAGCGTCAAATTACCGATACGGGTGTGCAGCTGGCAAAACTGCCGCTAGACCCGCGCGTTGGGCGCATGATTCTGGCGGCTAAGCGTGAAAACTGCTTAAGCGAGATACTGATTATCGCCAGTGTTTTAAGCATGCAAGACCCGCGCGAACGACCCATGGATAAGCGCGAAGCCGCCGATAATGCGCATAGTAAATTTGCCGCTGAGGGCTCAGACTTTATGAGCTATCTGAAAATATGGGATTTTTACGATAATGCCTTAAAAACCAAAAAATCGAATAAAGACTTGCTGAATCAATGTCATGCGAATTTTTTATCTTTTTTACGGCTTAAAGAATGGCGCGAACTGCATGGTCAGATTGTTAATATTGTTGAGGAATTAGGCTTTAATATTCCCTCCTCATTTAAGGGGGAGGGTCAGGGTGGGGGTAAGAGTTTGGTTGATACAAGTAAAGCTTTACCCTCACCCCAGCCCTCTCCCTTAAAGGGTGAGGGAGTAAAGCCTGCGAATTATGAGCAAATCCATAAAGCTTTGTTGGCAGGTTTACTGGGCAATATTGGCTTTAAAGATGGCGATAACGATAGCTACGCTGGCGCGCGCGGCATTCGCTTTTTTGTGGCGCCTGGCAGCACATTGAAGAAAACGCGACCTAAGTGGGTGATTGCGGCCGAATTGGTGGATACCAGTAAGTTATATGCCCGTTGTGTGGCGAAAATTGAGCCAGATTGGATTGAGCCGCTTGCGCGTGGCCTAACCGAAAGCCAATATTCTGACCCGCGCTGGGATAGAAAAATGGGCATGGTTAACGCATGGGAACGTGTTTCCTTGTATGGATTGACCATTATCCCTAAGCGTCGCGTGCATTATGGGCCGATTAATCCGCAAGAGTCGCGTGAAATATTTATTCGTGAAGCCTTAGCAAATGGTGAGTTCGATACAAAATCTGCCTTTTTTACTGCAAATGAACGCTTAATCGCCGAAGTTGAGGAGTTAGAGCATAAGGCGCGCCGTCAGGATGTATTAGTAGACGAGCATCAACTATTTGCGTTTTACGATAGCAAGATTCCCGCAGATATTTGCCAAGCAGCCAGTTTTGAAAAATGGCGCGAAGGCGCAGAAAAGCTCAATCCTAAACTGCTGTATTTAACGCGTGACGATTTGATGCGCCATGGGGCAGATGCGATTACGGCGGTGCAGTTTCCAGAGAAGATGGTATTAAGTGGCGTTGATGGTAAGCAAGCAATTGAAATCCCGCTTAAATATCGCTTTGAGCCTAGTCATATTTTAGATGGTGTCACCGCAACTGTGCCGCTTGCCTTGTTAAATCAGCTAGACCCAACCGCAACAGAATGGCTGGTGCCAGGCATGTTGCGCGAAAAACTAACCTATTTGGTTAAGGCCTTACCTAAAAACTTTAGACGCGTATGTGTGCCCGTGCCTGAGTTTGTGACAGGGTTTTTGGAGCATACAGCAAAAGCTCAGCCCCCTCTCCCCAACCCCTCTCCCACAAGGGGCGAGGGGCAAAGTACGCGAGATGTATTCACCCCCTCTCCCTTGAAGGGAGAGGGCTGGGGAGAGGGTGAGATGCACACAAAACCAATGCTAGAAACACTTGCTACCTATATTCAATTTAAAACCACCCTAAAAATCAGTAAAGAAGATTGGGTAGACGAAACGCCTGCGCATTTGTTGATGAATTTTAGTGTGGTGGATGATGCTGGCCGCGAGTTGGCAATGGGGCGCGATTGGCGTGCTTTACAAAAGCAACTGGGGCAAGCCGCACAACTCACTTTTAGGAGTACCTCTCCTGACATCGAAAAAACAGGTTTAAAACAATGGGATTTTGGTGATTTGCCGCAAACTTTAAGTTTTGAACGTGATGGTTTGAAAGTGACGGGTTATCCCGCGCTCGAAGACAATATCGATTCAGTTTCGGTTAAGTTGTTTGATACCGCTATTGAGGCAGATGCAAATTTACGTAAAGGTGTTTGTCGCCTGATGCGTTTTGAGTTAAAAGAACAGATTAAGCAATTAGAGAAAAGCCTGCCCAATTTTAATCAATACGCGCTTACGTTCAGAAGCATCATGTCGCCAGACGATTTGCGTGAGGATATGATTACCGCGATTGCAGACCGCGCCTTTATTGGCGAAGACGATTTGCCGCGAACCAATGCCGATTTTATGAAATTAAAAGCCAGAGCGCGAACGCGTTTGCCAGCAGTGAGTCAAGCAATTGTAAGGCAAGTGCAGGCGGTGGCGACTGAGTATCAGTTGCTTATTAATATGCAAGCTAAAATGCCAGCAACGGTGAATCGATTGAAGCGCGATGTTGAGCAACAAATGCATGGTTTGGTTTATAAAAACTGCTTTACGCAAACACCTTGGGAGTATTTACAACATATTCCACGTTATTTAAAAGCGCTAAATTTAAGAATACAAAAACAGCCTGCTAACCCAGACCGTGATGGCAAAAACGCCGCAAGTGTCGGATTAATATGGCAAAAATGGCAAGATAAAATGAATAGTTTGCAGCAATCGCATCTGAATATACCGCCAGCCTTACAAGATTTTCGCTGGCTGATTGAAGAATTGCGCGTATCACTTTTTGCGCAAGAACTCAAAACACCACTGCCAATCTCAAGCAAACGCTTAGATAAAATTTGGGCAGAGATGCGCTTGTAGGTTGAATGCAGAATAACGATAATCAATTTGATGCGTTTTTGTTAGAGCCGCGTGGCGATAAGGTTTTTCGCCTGCAGATAAGCCGTAATACGCTAATCGCCATTATTGTTTCGCTATTGATTCATGCCATTATTTTATTTTTTGTGGTGCCAAAATTTGACCAAGAGGAGTTGGCGGAGTTACCAGCACGTGAATTAGCGGTGAGTTTAGCGCCACCAACGGTTGAAAAAAAAATAGCAGAAACACCCGTAGAACAGCCAGCCACGCCAGTAGAAAAAATACCAGAGCCAACCAAGCCAAAACCCAAAGTCATCGTTCAGAAAACAGAAGCGCCGCCTAAAAAGCCCGTTTTTAAGGTGCCTGATGTGTTAAGTACCACAAAGCCTAGCCCTGATAAAACTCAGCCTAATTTGAATATTCCACAAGAGTCTTCACCAACACAGCCTAAGCCAGAAGAAGCGCCTGTGGATATGATGGCTCTTGTCAATCAGAATCGTGCCCGCCGCGCCGCGCAAGAGTCAGATGCCGCCCGCATCAATGCAGAAGCCACTGCGCGCGAATTAGGGCCCAGTGCTGAGCAAAGGCGTGATGAAAATATCAAGCGTAATTTTGAAACGGGCGTTAATGGCGTTTTTGAAATAACCAACTTAGAAACACGCACTGCCAGTTTTTCTTTTAACGGCTGGACAAATGACATTAGTAACGCGCGCCGCGAGTTTTTTGAGGTACAAGCGCAATCAGGCCAAGATGTACGTTTAGTGATGATTAAAAAAATGATTAGCTTGATTCGCCAGCATTACAAAGGCGATTTTAACTGGGAATCGCATCGCCTAAATCGCACGATTGTCATGTCTGCAAGGCCCGAAGATAGCGCTGGCTTAGAAGAGTTTATGATGATTGAGTTTTTTGGCCCAAACTATAAAACGCAATAGCATTTAGGATGCGCGATTAAGTCACATTAAAATTGTGTTAATGCATTTCTAATCGCCGATTCATCCAATCCTTTACCAATTAACACGATTCTAGAAATCGGTTCGTCTTCATCCCAGCCCTCAAGTACTGTGGGCGGGTAGGGCGTAAAGTGCACTGCATGAATCGCCAGCGGGGCGGGTTGGTCTTCGGCATGGATAATGCCTTTTAAGCGCAGTAAGTTTTTGCCATGTGTTTGGCACAGCTTTAAAATCACGGGTTTTAAATCACGCCAATTGAGTGGTTTTGGCATAAAAACCGTAAAGCTGGTAATGTCATCATCATGCACAGCTTGCGGCAATGTACCTTTTGGCTTGGCTTTGTTTAAGGGCGCGCGCAACCAGCGTTGCGGTTCAGGCGCTTTGGAGGCCAAATCATACAGGCCGACATCAATAATAAAATTCGGGTCTAATAAACCGTTAAGTACACGATGCTGAGTTGCGCCTGGATTAATAGAAATAAGCTTTTCTTTTAATTCGCTTAACTGCTCAGGCGTCGTTAAATCGGTTTTGGTCAACAGTAATACATCGGCGACAGCCGCTTGTTTGCGCGCTTCTGCGTGTTGTTCAATTTGCTGCAATCCGTATTGACTATCAATGGTGACAATCACCGCGTCTAATCTAAACGTAGATTCAATCACAGGTTCATTCATCAAATCGCCCAAAATAGGGCCAGGGTCGGCCATGCCAGTGGTTTCGATGACTAAGCGATTGAATTGCGGAATCGCTTGCAAGGCGCGTTTGAAAAACAAATCGCGCATGGTGTCAGCCAGTTCATTTTTAAGTGTGCAGCATAAGCAGCCGCTACTCAATAAAACCGTATTGTCAGCAATATGTTCGCTTTCAATATGGGTAGCTAAAATGTGGTCTAATCCCGTTTCGCCAAGTTCATTAATGATCACGGCGGTGTCGTGCATGGCAGGATTCGCCAATAATTGATTGAGTAGCGTGGTTTTGCCGGACCCTAAAAATCCAGTAAGCAAGGTGACAGGAATGCGTTTATCCATAATATTTATGCCTATTAAAACTTAATTTTAGCCTAAATAAACCTTATGCCGCTTCAGTTTCTGCTTCATGCTGATGCCACAGCGGAAATGGGTCGCTTAGTGCTTTCCAACCTTGCATATATTCGCCCATGTCACCCAACAACATTTCAGTGGGTGTCAGCAGGCAACGGTCAAATTCTGCAATTAGTTGGTTTTTATCCATATTAATACCAATGATTACCAACTCTTGTTGCCTGTCACCAAACGGTTCTTGCCATCTTTTCTTGATACCTGCTAATTGATCTGCATCATCTGGCCAATGTTCTTTTGGTGTGGCTGCCCACCAAAAACCAGCTAGTTCGTTACGAGATATTGCGCCTGCTTGCGACCAGTTAATGCAACATTCTGGTCGGCTGGCAATCCAAAAATTGCCTTTTGATCGGATGACACCTGGCCATTCTTGACCAATATAATCAAACAAGCGTTGCGGGTGGAAAGGTTTACGGGCTTTATAAACAAAGCTTGAAATACCATATTCTTCGCTTTCTGGCACATGTTCGCCGCGCAATTCTTTTAACCAACCAGGCGCATCTTCGGCGGCTTCAAAATTAAATAAACCTGTGTTCATTACACTATCTAATGGTACTTTGCTAAATTGGCTATGTATGATTTTTGCGCGCGGATTAAATGCTTTTAATATTCCCTCAAGTCTGCCGATTTCATCTTGGTTTAATAAATCAGTTTTGTTTAACACTAGCACATCGCAAAATTCAATTTGCTCAACCAATAAATCTACAACAGTGCGTTCATCTTCTTCACCCATGCTTTCACCACGCTGTGCTATAAAATCGCGGCTACTATAATCTTTTAAAAAGTTAAAGCCATCCACCACGGTTACCATCGTGTCTAGTTCAGCCACATCCGATAAACTCAAGCCATCTTCACCGCGAAAGGTAAAAGTTTCCGCCACAGGTAACGGCTCTGAAATGCCTGTAGATTCAATCAGCAAGTAGTCAAAACGGTCTTCTTTGGCAAGGCGCATAATTTCTATCAATAAATCTTCACGCAGTGTGCAACAAATACAGCCGTTACTCATTTCGATCAACTTCTCTTCACTGCGCGATAATTCTGCACCGCCATCGCGCACCAATTGTGCGTCAATATTCACTTCACTCATATCGTTCACAATCACCGCAACACGCTTTCCTTCGCGATTATTTAAAATATGATTCAATAATGTGGTTTTGCCAGCGCCTAAAAAGCCAGATAACACAGTGACAGGGAGTTTTTTCATCATATCCAATACCAATCGTAAAAAATGCAACTAAGTTGCAATTTTGGCAGTGTAAACAGATTACTTACAATATGCAACAAAGTTGCATTTTATAAATTAAGTATAGGAAAAATGCTAATAAAAAACGAATTAAAGCGTATTGAAATGAATATGCTAGCGTGAATAAATTGACACTATTTTTGACAGCTTGCGCAAACGCCGCTGATATTTAAGTGAATAGCCGTTGCAATAAATTGCTTGGGCAAGCTTTGCGTAATCGCCTCATTCGCTTCATCCAGGCAATACACTTGTCCGCAAGCTGTACATTCAAAATGTGCATGCTGATGTTGCGTATGATGTGTGTTGGCTTTAAAGCGCCGCGTTTTATCTGGGCTTATCACGCTGTGCACAAAGCCTTGCGCGCTTAACCAGTCCAGCACTCTGTAAATAGTTACGCGGTCAATCGGTTCTGTAATTTGCTTTTGAATCTCAGGATGCGAAAGCGGTAATGGCGCGTTTAACAAGGTATCCAGCACTAAAACGCGTGCGCTGGTGGGGGTTTGCGCTTGCGCTTGTATCAATTCAAATGCTTTGCTCATGGGCACGAATATACCGTATTTTTAATCTCGCTATCAACAATAAATGCTGCCCAATTATCGCCTATACCCGAATTAAACAAGCTTAATTATGCAGAACACATTAAAATTACGCCTATCGCAATATTTGCACTAAAAATTTCACCCAAAAAAATGGTTAAGTTTTGCTATGCATCCATTCTTAACAGAGAAAACCCGCTAAATGAATGTGTTTTACGAAGAAGATGGCAGTTTTAAAGTCGCCTCTATCATGTCAGAATCGCCTGCAGCTTTGCAGGTGGAATCGGTTTCGGGCAAACGCTCTAAAATTAAAGCCAGCAATGTACTCATGCAATTTGAGTCTTCATTGGCAAATTTTATGGAAACAGCGCTTGCTGAGGCAGAAAATCTGGACATCGATTTTTTATGGGAATGCTGCGGCGAGCCAGAATTTGCTTTTGAAGATTTAGCCAAAGAATATTACGGCAAAAAGCCCACTCCGTTTGAGGCCGCCGCTACTGCGATTAAATTGCACAGTGCTCCCATGTATTTTTATCGCAAGGGCAAAGGCCGCTATAAAGCCGCGCCAGCCGAAACGTTAAAGCTCGCGTTAGCCGCAGTAGAGCGCAAAAAATTACAAGCCGAGCAAATGGCGGCTTGGGTAGCGCAGCTGAATAATAAAGAGCTGCCAGAAAGCTTTTCCGCAAAAGCCGACGCCTTAATTTATAACCCAGATAAAAACAGCCTTGAATGGAAAGCGATTGATGAGGCAGCGCAAACTTCAGGCCGATTAACGTTAACCGTGATGGCCGATTGCGGTTTGATTCAAAACGCGCACGATTATCATTTGGGTGCGTTTTTGCGCGAGATGTTTCCAGACAAAGATGGAAAATCAGGGGTGGACTTTCCACCATTTGAATCGCCAAAAATTGCGCTAAATTTAGGGTTAAGTACGGTGGAATGTTTCAGTATTGATGATGCCACAACAACTGAAATTGATGATGCATTTAGTTTAGAAACGCTCGCAAATGGCAACACGCGCGTGGGCATTCATATTGCCGCGCCCAGCTTGGGCGTGCCAATCGACTCCAGTTTAGATGCGATTGTGCTATCGCGATTATCGACTGTTTACATGCCAGGCAATAAAATCACCATGTTGCCAGAAAGTATCGTTAAACCATTCAGCTTGGATGCGGGTGAAACCAAGCCTGCCTTAAGCTTGTATTTGGAAGTAACGCCAGACTTTGCAATCGTTGCGCATGAAACAAAGTTAGAACAAATCAAAATTGCGGATAATTTGCGCCACGATGCGCTAGAACCGTTTTTTAACGAACATACGTTAGAAGCCGATAGCGGCCACCTTTATTGGGCAAAGCTTAATTTGCTGTTTAGTTTGGCAGAGCAATTAGAAGTTGCGCGTGGTAAAGCCGACCCGAATCGTGCGCCGCAAATTGATTATAATTTTTATGTGAATGATGGAATTGTCCAAATTGTCGCGCGCGAACGCGGTTCGCCGATGGATAAATTGGTCGCCGAGTTAATGATTTACGCCAATAGTCATTGGGGCGGTTTATTAAAAGAAGCGGGTTTTGCGGGCATTTATCGTGCGCAAACTGGCGGCAAAGTGTTTATGACAACCACCGCAGAACCGCATCAAGGTTTGGGCGTTGCGCAATATGCGTGGTCGACTTCACCTTTAAGACGCGCGGTAGATTTAATTAATCAGCGCCAATTAATCGCGATGCTGAATACTGAGTCAGCGCCTTACAGCGT
This sequence comes from Methylotenera sp., assembly GCA_021732365.1. Taxonomy (GTDB): domain Bacteria; phylum Pseudomonadota; class Gammaproteobacteria; order Burkholderiales; family Methylophilaceae; genus Methylotenera_A. The sequence goes on from JAKFVD010000003.1 coordinate 36,938, forward strand.
GGCTGACGGTAAGTTAAATGTCATCATGCGAAACTTTGACCAAACCTATAATGCTTATAGTGAATTTCAAACCCGCATGGAACGCTATTGGTGCTTACAGTATTTGATTCAAGTGCAACTGACGGAAATCACCGCGACCGTTTGGCGCGAAAATCTGGTGCGCATTGATGGCATGTTTTACATCACCAAAGTGCCTAGCTTGCCAGAGCTTAAAGTCGGTACAAAAGTGCTACTGGAAATCAAACATATTGATAATTTGTTAATGGAATTAAATTGCAAATTTAAAGCGGTAATTGAATTGAATGTGGCTGAAGTGCTTGAAGTAATAAATGAAAATGGTCAAGATTAAATTGAAAGGGTTTTTATTATTGTCATTCCCGCGCAGGCGGGAATCCAGACTTGCGACATGTCAATCCATAGAAGTGAGATGCGCTAAATTTCACTTCATCTGGATTCCTGCCTGCGCGGGAATGACGATATAGCCATGTTTAAGTTTAATCGCAAAATTCATAAAAGCGTGCGCGATGAAAGCGTGGTGGAAGTGTCTGAAATCAGCGGCATACGTTCGTTGCATTTAGGGTCAGTAACGATTCAAAGCAGCATGAAAGTGAAAGACCCGTTTGCGCTAGAACTGACTTATACACGCGGCATGATGGGCTTCTTATTGTTTTCTGATGATATTAAAACTGTGCTCACAATCGGTTTGGGCGGTGGCTCTGTGCCTAAATATATTTACGCCAATTGCCCCAGCATCAGCCAAACCATTGTGGAAATCAACCCACAAATTATCAGTATTGCGCGCAGCCATTTTTATGTACACGATAATGACGCCAGATTCAATGTGATGGAAGGCGATGGCATTGCCTATTTGGCGGATAACCCAAATAGCGCGGATTGCTTGATGATTGACGCATTTGACAGCTTTGGGATTCCGCCTGATTTTTGTAGCCAGGATTTTTTTGATACCTGCGAAATGGCCTTAAAAAATGCAGGTATTTTTGCCATAAACTTATGGGGCAGTGATAAAAATTTTGATATTTATCTACAACGTATTGAACAAAGTTTTAACAACCAAACATTAATGTTGCCAACTGGCAAGCCAGGCAATATTGTGGTTTTTGGCTTCAAAAAAGCGTTAAGTCTAAACCATAAAAAACTCAAAGAACGCGCAAAAATCTTAGAAAATACCCACAAAATCGAATTTTCCAGTTTTGTTGATAAGCTTTGCGAACATAATCAGATTAATTAAGACCTAATTAGTAAAGAAATGATAACACCATGATGAATCAATATTTTGCCACTTGCCCGCGCGGGCTTGAGGCTTTGCTGGTAAACGAGCTAAAAGCCAGTAATGCAAAAGACATTAAGCCAACCGATGGTGGCGTGGGTTTTGCGGGCGAATTAAGTGTGTGTTATCACGCAAATTTACATTCACGCATCGCTACGCGTATTTTGATGCAAGCAGGGCAGGGTAAATATGCGACTGAAGATGATTTATTCCAAGCCGCCTATAAGCTTAACTGGCCAAATTGGTTTGATGTTAGGCATGATTTTATGGTGAAAGTGACAGGCGTAAAATGCCCACTTAAAAGCCTGGAATTTGCTACGCTACGCATTAAAGATGCGGTATGCGATAAATTCAGGCAAGTGGTGGATTCGCGTCCTTACATCGATACCAAAACTCCAGCGGTGCGCATTCATGCCTATTTAACGGCTGATAGCTATGTGTATTATGTGGATACTTCAGGTGACGCTTTGTATCAGCGTGGCAATCGCAAAGCGAGCATTGAAGCACCTTTGCGCGAAAACTTAGCCGCAGGTATTTTGCAATTATCAGGCTGGCAAGCAGGCCAGCCTTTGCTTGACCCAATGTGTGGTAGCGGTACGTTTTTACTGGAAGCCGCCATGATGGCGCTGGATATTGCCCCGGGCTTAAGGCGTGATTTTGGTTTTGAAAAACTCAAAAATTTTGAATCAGACACTTGGAAAAAAATTAAAAATACCGCGCTTAAAAATGCTAAGCCAGTGACTTTTCAAAAACTCTATGGCTCAGATAGCGATTTACGCGCAGTGAGAGTTGCCAAGCAAAACTTAACCGAAGCAGGATTGGCGGAAGCAGTGCAATTAGCGCAAACCAATATTACGGAAGTAGTGCCGCCAGCAGATAGCGGCGTGCTGGTTGCTAACCCGCCATATGGCGTCCGTATTGGCGAAGATGAAGAGTTGGCTTTGCTATACCCGAAAATGGGTGAGGCCTTAAAACGCAAATTTGCGGGCTGGAATACTTACTTCTTGACCAACGATTTGCGGTTGCCAAAACTCATGCGTTTAACACCCAGCAAACGTACGCCGCTGTTTAACGGCCCGCTGGAATGCCGATTATTTGAAATTAAGATGGTAGCCGGCAGTAATCGCAAATGATTTAAAAAATTTGAACAAAAAAACTGGTTAAGTCGGGGTTAAAAATCATGGAAAATCAAGATTCATTACAGCAATTACGCTTGCGCATTAACCAATTTGTTCAAGAACGCGATTGGGTGCAGTTTCATACGCCTAAAAATTTAGCGATGGCGATGATTGTAGAAGCCGCTGAATTAGTTGAACAATTTCAATGGGATACGCCAGTAGAAAGCCAGCAATTAACGCCAGAAAAACGCGAGGCGGTGAGCCATGAATTGGCAGATACTTTTGTGTATTTGTTAAGGATTGCTGAGGTATTGAATATTGATTTGATTGAGGCGGCGAATCGAAAAATTGAATTGAATGCGCTGAAATATCCAGTTGAAAAAGCCAAAGGCAGCAACGCCAAATATACCGAATATTTAAAAAATTAACCCCAAAAAAAGTGTTAAGTATGTTGCCAATCACTGGTAAAAATTAAAAAGCCAGCCTGTTTTATTGGCTGACTTTTTTAAATAAACCCGATTTTATTTTAACGCGGCGAGTGCTGCATCATAATTCGGCTCATTCGCAATTTCTGGTACTAATTCAAGATATTTAATTGTATTGTTCTCATCAATCACAATGACCGCGCGCGCTGCTAATCCCGCTAATTTGCTGGTAAACAACAACACACCGTAATTCATTAAAAAATCACGACCGCGCATGGTTGATAAGTTGACTACGTTTTCAATGCCCTCTGCCGCACAGAAGCGGGTTTGGGCAAATGGTAAATCAGCAGAGATATTCAGCACCACTGTATTCGATAAACCAGCAGCGTGTTTGTTGAATGCACGTACTGACATCGCGCATGTAGGCGTGTCAACACTTGGAAAAATGTTGAGTACTTTGCGTTTGCCCGCGTAAGTTTCTAATGTGACATCGGCTAATGCTTTATCAACCAGCGTGAAATTCGGCGCAGTACTGCCAACTTTTGGCAAATTGCCTGCAACATCGACGGGATTGCCTTTAAGGGTTACTGAGCTAGACATGATTTTTTCCTTTTTAATAAATGATGCGACTAAAAACCGCACATAATTTTGTACTGCTAATCATAAAACAAAAAGCACCTGTTTAGAACAGGTGCTTATCGTTTTGAAGCGAAAAATTTTAAATTAAAGCAATAAACTCACTACGCCAGTAAGTTCTCGCTTAAATAGCCAATGGTCATAGTTTGATTATGCAGCACGCTATCAGTTGTATTTGGGCGTGGTGCTAACTCGCCGTATGAATAAAAGCCTGTCAGGCTGGTTTGGGGGCCTAGAATCTGCTGCACTAGTTTGATTTCATCTCCTACCAGTTCTGCCATTACGCCTTTACGGCCAACGCAGCTCACACACAATGCCAAGCCTGTTTGATTGGTTTTGTTTGCGCTTAAGCCATCCATCACTAGGTTTGCAGCAGCGCCTGCACCGTCCACAAGCCTGTCATGATTGGTTTGACATAGACGAACAGTTTCGCCTTCTTCCACGTTGCCAGCAAATGTCAGGCTATTATTTTTGGTATCAATCGCCAACAAAGTACGAATTTTTTCAACATCGCGTTTACCTTCTTCAATTACCGCTAGTGGAAATTTTAAGCCAGTACCAGGCAAACCTTTTGAAAAGGCTTCGCCGATGTACATTCTATAAAGCGGCAATGCAGGTTTGCCGTCCATCTCAAATACCACGTTCTTCTCGGATTTAGTCACTGTGCGTGGCGGACCATAAGGTTTCCAGCCACCTAAAGCGCCGCTTGCTGTAATGAGCGCAGGCCCATATAAGCCAACTGCAATCACCAGATTATCTGAAACGGTATCGTTATACAGTTGTAATGTTTTAACAAAAGCCCCGCCATCACCAGCTAAGCCGCCCACAATCGGAATCTCACCTAGCACACTTTGAAAGCCTTTTAATAATTCAGAGCCGTTTACATTTAAGCCATCTGAAATCACAATAACTGTGCGTAAAGAGTCTGCTTTTAATTGTTTTGCTAGTCCTGCAGCCGCTTCAAAAGAGCTTTGCATGCCAGACATTTTGGTCTGCGCAACACGCTGAACCGTTTTTTCCCACTGAATTGCAGTGATTTGAATACTATCGTCAAAAACACCATTAGGACTAATTTCACCAGATGTGGTGCAGCCAATGACTTGAGCGGTTGGGTATCGCGATTTTAAAAAGCCCTGCAACTTACCTTCGTTAAATCTCTTTATTGAGCCGAAAGCCAGTACTAAATTGGCGCTTGCCAGCGGAGAAGTGTTGGGTAAATCTTTGAGTGCCATTTTTGAATCGACGGATTCTTGTCTGATAAGCATTTTTGTTCGCCCCCTGTCATACAACTGTTCTAATAGTTACAATTTATACTGCAATTATTGAGTATTGTTAAAGTATATTATTACAAATATTATGTAAGTGTTGCAAATTATTTTAAAAAATGTAATATTTTGTGTGTACTAATTAAATTTATTGAACTTAATATTGCACTTAAGTGATTAAAAGAATAATGTAAAAACATGTTTTTAGATAGAATATTTTTTAATTCGGTTATATAAGAGGTTTACAATATAACTTGGGGAGTATAAAAACGTGGCACAAGCAAATCTGGCTGGTACAAAAGTAATGGTCATTGATGACAGCAATACGATTAGACGCAGTGCCGAGATTTTTCTTAAATCTGCTGGCTGTGAAGTGATTTTGGCAGAAGATGGTTTTGATGCCTTGTCTAAAATTGCTGATCAACATCCACAAATTATTTTTGTCGATATTATGATGCCACGCTTAGATGGTTATCAAACTTGCGCACTTATCAAGCGTAATGCCCGCTTTAAATCAACCCCTGTCATTATGTTATCAAGCAAAGATGGTTTGTTTGATCGTGCGCGTGGACGCATGGCTGGGTCGGACGAATACTTAACCAAGCCTTTTACGCAAGATACGTTAATTGATGCTATCAACGCATATACCAGCGAGGCTTATCTGAATAACAAAAAAAATGCCGCAGATGTTGCGAGTGAATAAAATAAGGGGTTAATAATGGCGATTAATAAGATTTTGATTGTAGATGATTCGGCAACGGACCGTTTCTACTTAACTGAATTGTTGGAGTCTGATGGTTATCAAGTATTTGCATTAGAAAGCGGTGAGGCCTGCGTAGAGCGCGCCGCTGGCATTGCACCAGATCTTGTTATCATGGACATTATTATGACTGGATTGACAGGTTTTCAAGCCACTCGGTCGTTAACTAAAGACCCTGCTACAGCCAACTTACCCGTCATTTTATGTTCAGGAAAGCTACAAGTAACTGATCATGCATGGGCAGAAAAAATGGGTGCAAAGGCCTGTTTACTGAAGCCGATTCAAAAAGCAGATTTAAAAGTTTGGATTGATAAACTACAAGAATAATTTTAGCGCGAACTAATCAAACATATGTCTAAACAATCACAATTACGCGAATATCAAACTAACATTTTAGCGCGTCTTGAAAATGCTAAAAAAGTTGGCGCAGAGCCGCCAGCTGGTTATTTGGGCGTGTTGATTGGCGGTAAAAATGTGCTGGTTAATTTACAAGAAATCAGTGAAACCTTACCTATTATGGATATTCACAGCGTGCCATTAGTGAAACCTTGGTTTTTGGGGGTGGCTAACGTGCGAGGTGTGCTGTATGCCATCAATGATTTAGCACAGCTCATTGAAAATACATTTACCAATATTTCATCTAGTGCGCGTTTATTACTGATTAGCGATGTGGTCACCACAAATGTGGCATTTATGGTCGATAAACTGATTGGTTTACGCAAATTAGACGAAATGCGCTTGGGTGAGGTGTTGACAGAGGACCATATCTGTTTAAAAAACCAGACCTATCAGGATAGCGAAAATCGTACTTGGTATTTACTGGACTGCGATAAGTTAATACGCTCAAAAGATTTTGCAACGCCTTATGCGACCTAGGTATTTTAGGCATTTAGCTTAATGGTTAATGTTAACAATAGTAAAAGCAACAATAGCAGCAAAAAAAGTATTGGAATTTTAAGTATAAAAATTTAAAAAAGTTTCATAGTTTTAGTCGTTAATAAATGGTTAATTTTAGTCGTTAAATAGTTAGATTTAATTATCTTCAAAATACATCAAATACATTGAGATAATTTGGTAAAACTTAAAGGAATCAACATGGCACTCAATATGCAAGCAATTAAAGAACTCCCATCAAAAATAAAACAATTATTTACCATGAAACCTTCAGGCGGCGGTAGCCGTGGTTATGGTCAAGTGATTGGACCTGTGATTGGTTTAATTATTTTTATTATTTTGGCTTTCTATGTGATTAGTCAGGTGCGTGTGGGCGGTCCAGTGTATGACAAAATTAAAACTAATGATAATTTGCGTGCGGATATTCTGCCACCGCCACTGTATGCGGTAGACGCGTTTGCGGCTGTAAACGAGGCTTATGTGGCAACATCAAACTCTGATTATCAAAAGCGTGACAGGAAACTAGCCGAAGTGAAAGCCGCTGAAGCAGAATACAACAAGCGTGTTGAGTTTTGGAAGAGTAATCTTGATGTAGATAAGTTAGGCGGCGCTTATCAGGCTGTACTTAAGTCAAATGAGAATTTCTATCGTATTTACAATAAGGATTTTGATGCAGCTATCAAATTAGGTGCGATTGCTGCGGCAAAACCATTGGGTGATTTGGCAAGCGCTTATGAAATCAACAAGCAAACGGTTTTAGCGTTGAACACCGAAGTGCAAAAAGAATCGGTTCAAATTGCTGAATCCAGTAATAAATTAGTGAATACCATTCAAATTGCATTGGCATTATTGGGTTTATTAATCATCTTTTTGATTGCGTATTTCGGCACTCGCCAAGTGAAGCAGATTGAAAGCGCGGTGATGATGCTGGAGAACGACGGTCAGCAAAACCAAATGGCGGTTTTAAACTTACTGGACGAGATGGGCGACTTGGCGGATGGTGACTTAACGGTTCGCGCAGAGGTAAAAGAGAATATTACGGGCGCAATTGCTGACTCTATTAACTACACGATTGATAGCTTGCGCGATTTGGTAACAGAGATTAACCGCGCATCTGAACAAGTGAATACAGCAACAGGACAAGCGCAGGCGACATCCGTTGGCTTGTTATCTGCGGCAGAAAAACAATCGAAACAGATTACAGAAACAACAGACGCGGTTTCGAATATGACACGCTCAATCTTGCAAGTATCCAGCAACGCGAGCCAAGCTTCACAGGTTGCGCAGCGCTCATTACAAGCGGCGACACAAGGTTCACAAGCGGTACAAAATACGATTGCAGGTATGAACGGCATTCGCGAGCAAATTCAGGAAACTTCAAAACGAATCAAGCGCTTGGGTGAAAGCTCGCAAGAGATTGGTGAGATTGTGGAATTGATTTCTGATATTACTGAACAAACCAATATTTTGGCCTTGAATGCGGCGATTCAGGCGGCATCAGCGGGTGAAGCGGGTAGAGGCTTTACGGTGGTTGCGGAAGAGGTGCAGCGACTAGCGGAACGTTCATCAGAAGCGACAAAACAGATTGGCGCGATTGTAAAAACGATTCAGACCGATACCAACTCAGCGGTTGCCGCGATGGAAAAATCAACAGAGGGTGTGGTTGAGGGAGCGCGATTATCAGATGCTGCGGGTAAAGCACTAACAGAGATTGAAACGGTTACCAATAACTTAGCGCGCTTGATTCAATCGATTTCAAGCGCAACTGAAGCGCAAACCGAAGTGGCTTCAACGGTGACGAAAAACATGCAGCAAATTCAGGAAATTACGTCACAAACAACTGAAGGTACAAAACAAACTGCCGAATCAGTTGGTCAGTTGACCACGTTGGCGGAGGAATTACGAGATTCTGTTGCGGGCTTTAAATTGGCTTAATTTAAGTTGTTAATTGACTGAAATACCTATTGTTTGTTTATAGCTAAAGCTTGGTTTTATTAAGCATACTAATTTTAATAGCTATATTTAATTTGGAGTTAAACCTAGGTGTCTGAAAATTTTGATATAGGCCCTTTAACTTGGGTTAAAGACCAAATAAATCAATCACTTGATGCTGTTTTGGTGAATCTAAAAGCAGTGCAAAACAACTTGCACGACACTGCACCATTGCGACTGTCGCAAACAGATTTATACCAAGCATCAGGCGCGCTTGATATGGTTGGTTTAGAGGGCTGTAAACGCTTTTGTGCTGAGTTAGAAAAACTTGCGGGACGCTTAGAGAAAAAAACAATTGATGCAACACCGCCCTTAATTGAGTCATTTATTAAAGCAGTAGAATCGTTAAAAAGCTATTTGCAAGACCTGCTTGATGGCTCACCTGATATTCCGTTACGACTCTATCCCATCATTCATCCAATTGTTTTGGCTTTAGGTGAAACGATGGATGAAAGTGAGTTATTTTTCCCTGACACCAGCAATAGCGCCCCTAAAGACCTGCCGAGTTTACAGCTTAGTGGTGCTGAATATGCCAGCTTTGTTGTTGAGCAGCGCCTAAGTTATCAAAAGTCTTTATTGAGCTGGTTGCAAACAAAACAGAGTATTGCTTTAAACAGCATGACTCAAGCAGTTGCAAACGTTAGCCAAGCGCAACAAAAAAATAGTGAAAAAACCCTGTGGTGGGCAGCAAGTGCATTTACCGAATCGCTTGAGCAGGCAGAAATAGCCGAAAACTCAGGCGCAAAAAGACTATGCCGTAAATTGGATCAAGAGTTGCGCCATTTATCAGATGCTATGCCAAGACCGCATAATCATTTATTGCGTGATATTTTGTACTATGTTGCAATCAGCAATGTAGATAGAGTCAATATACACAGAGTAAAAGAGGTGTTTGAGCTGGATCTTTTAGTCGATAAAAAATCCAGCATTAGTTTTGATTCTGCTTCGATTGATGCGAAAGAATTAGCGGTCGTTCAGCAGTTAATTGTTCAGTTAGAAGCATTGCGCGAATTGTGGGACGATGTATCGAATACAATCGATTTTAGCAAAGTAAGCACGAGTGCTGGCGTTGCGCAAGTGCACGTTGATAATGTGTTGATGACTAAATTTTCCGATACATTAATGGAAAGCCAGAATCTGACAAGTCAACTCAGTCAAGTTGTTGTGGTTGACTTGTATGCCGCTTTGCAATTGGCAAGTGGTACTTTACGTGATGATGCGATTAAGGTGAATCACGCCGCATTAATTGAAATTGCCGCCGCACTTAACTTATTAGAAACTTCGCTGAATCACTATCAACAGCTTGATGCGGACAGAGTACAAAAACTGTTATCAGAAATGCATCGTTTGGAAGCGATTTCATCTGGTGAAAGCTATGAAAAACTGGGTAATGAACGTGCTAGCGAGCTTGATAGAGACACAGTAAAAGCGGTGGTCACTCAAATTAAAGAAGCGCTTAAAACGACTGAGCAAGCACTGGATACTTATTTCCGTCAACCTGCAGAAAAAGCGCCACTTTCATTAACCGCCAAGCCGTTAAAACAAATTGCCGCCGTGTTTGAAATGTTGGGATTACCCACACCTAATACAATCATCAAAATCAGCAATCAATTTGTAGAACATTTTCAAACAAGTCAATATGTTGTTAATCAGTCTCAATTTGAACTAGTGGCTGAAAGCTTGAGTATGATTGGCTTGTATGCAGATGAAATGCCAAAAACACGGCCTGAGTCTGAACAAGCACTAGAAAAAGCGGTTATTCGCCTCACTGAAGCATTGGCTGATGCTGGCGTTCAATCGGTTGAAACTGTTTCAACAGTTGAAGTTAAACAATCGATACCTGCATCTACCAGTGTTGTCGATGTGTCGCAGATAAGTCCAGCGATTTCGCCAATTGTGATGCATGCAGATGACGTAAAAGTGATTGACCAAGCATTTGATGCTGAACTTTTAGATATTTATTTAACAGAAGCCGAAGAAGTGTTGGCGCACATTGCGCAAAATTGTCAGGCATTGCGTGTTAATTCAACAGATATTGAGGCGTTAATAGAAGTAAGGCGCAGTTATCACACGCTTAAAGGTAGTGGTCGCACGGTTGGACTCAATACGATGGGCGATATTGCTGGTCAAGTCGAACACTTTTTAAATGGTGTGATTGATAAAAAATCGGTGCTTAATCACCAACAAATTGCGCGTATTGAGCAAATGAATGCTGCTTTTGCTGGATGGGCAGCAGAGTTACGCGCCAATAATCAAGTGGAAGTGAATCAAACAGCATGGTCTAGTCATGCCGCAGCACTGTCTGAAATATCAGATATTGAGCCAGTCGTGGAGTTAAATGCGGAAATTGTACAAAAAACCCAGCCTGCACCATCAGTAGCAACAACAAGGGCAAAAAAATCAGAGCCACAAGTATTGATAGGTGGTACCCGTAAGATGAGTCGTGCTTTCTACGATATTTTCGTGAAAGAAAGCATGCAAAACATCACAACTATTGAGCAAGACGCCGCAAGACTCACTACCGATGTCAACTTAACGCCCTCAGCAGAGGCAAAAGTGGCGGCTCATACCTTGGCTAGTAACGCGCTTGCAGCAGAATTTAAAACAATGGGTGAGCTTGGACGTGCACTGGAAGCATGGTTGAATGAAGTAGAAAATTGGACAATGCAGCACACTAGCCTATATGGCAACGTTGCAAAAATGTTATCCAGCATGTGGGTGAAAATATCTGAATTACGCAATCCACGCTCAGCAAGAGCGTTAATTGATGTGCTACTTGAATCTACCGAGCAAGCTAAACAAAATAATGCGCGCGCAGTCAGCATGATTGAGCCAGTTGCTGTAGCAGAGATTACCTTTACATTGCCATCAGAAGAAAATGTGGGGATTAATCAGGCGCCAACAGTTGAGTTAGTGGCTGAGCAAGCGATACCAAATATCATCTCAATAGAACCTGTAAAAGAAAAATTTCCTGAAATAAGCCGCGATGACTATGAAGTTAAATTAGCGACAGAAAGCAAAACTTACACTAGAACACCAGCTAGTAATTCTGATCATACTGATGCAAGCAGTCATTCAGGCTTTGATAAAACGCAAGTTGATCAAGAATTGCTCACCATGTTTATTGAAGAGGCGCGTGAGATTCTGCCAGAAATTGGTACTGAATTACGTGCGTGGCGTGCCCACCCAAAACAATCAGAACACCCAGACGCATTACAGCGCGCTTTGCATACACTCAAAGGTAGTGCACGTATGGCTGGTCAAGCAGCGCTTGGGGATGCCGTGCATGAAATGGAAGATTTGGTTATTCGCTCATTAAAGCGCAAAACGGTCGATATTAGTTTTGACGATATGTTTGTCGATTTAGATAAAATTGGCAGCTTTTTTGAAGACACATTAGAAAGTACGCCTACAGAAACCATTAATGCGATTAAACAACAAGATGCACCACCATCTGGTCGTGCTATTGACCGTAAAGCACAGTTTTTACGCATGCGTGCAGACACACTCGACCGTTTAATTAATGATGCAGGTGAAATTTCGATTACCCGCTCACGCATGGAAAGAGAAATTAGTGGCGTTAAACAATCCTCTAACGATTTAACCGAAAGCGTTACACGCTTACGTAATTATTTGCGTGAGTTAGAAATTGAAGCGGAAACACAATTGCAATCTCGTTTAAGTATTTTGCAAGAATCGAATGAAAATTTTGACCCGCTAGAGTTTGACCGATTTACGCGCTTGCAAGAACTAACCCGCATGATTGCAGAGAGCGTGAACGATGTGGCAACGATTCAGTATGGCTTACTGACCAATTTAGGGCAATCTGAGGCCGCGTTGCAACAGCAAAATCGTATGAATCGTGATTTGCAACAAACGCTGCTGGGTGTGCGTATGTTGCCTTTCCAGCAAATTGCAGAGCGCTTGCAGCGTATTGTGCGTCAAACTGCCAGAGAACTTAAAAAATCAGTTGATTTAGTTATTGAGGGTGAAACAACAGAAATTGACCGCAGCGTGCTGGATAAATTAGGTGCACCGTTAGAGCATTTGTTGCGTAATGCAGTTGCACATGGTTTAGAACTACCTATTGAACGTAAGAAACAAGGTAAACCAGAAACTGGCACAATCAAACTAAAAGTTATTCAAGATAATGATGAGATTCACATTACGGTGACTGATGATGGCGCAGGTATTAACTTACAGCGTGTTAAAGAAAAAGCGATTCAAAACAACTTACTAGACGCAAGCTCAGAAGTGACTGAGCAATCATTAATGTCTATTATTTTTGAATCAGGCTTTTCGACCGCCGATAAAGTATCGCAAATTGCGGGTCGCGGTGTTGGTTTAGATGTGGTGCGTAATGACATTAGTGGTTTGGGTGGGCGTGTCGATTTAAATAGCGAGTTTGGCAAAGGCACTATGTTTAGTGTACATTTACCTGTGACATTAACCGTAGCGCAAGTGTTGGCGGTACGTTCGGGCGAGACGGTGTATGCTTTGCCAGTTGGTATGATTGAGCAAGCGCAAAAAATTAAACGCCAAGATTTAGTAAATGCTTATGCGGCAGGCGAAATTACTTGGGCAGATAAAAAATATCCGATTCATTATTTATCTAAATTGCTTGATCATGAAGAGCATCAACCAGAAGACCATGCATATTCGTCTATTCTGCTGTTGCGCAGCGGTTCTTATAACACTGCTTTACACATTGACGAAGTGGTCGGCAACCAAGAGGCCGTGATGAAACCAATTGGTGCGCAATTAGCGCGTGTGCCTGGTATTGTGGGCGCTACAGTAGCTGGTGACGGTAGTATTATGCTGATTATTAATCCAGTGCAATTGGCCAATCGTGAAATATTAGCAGTGGGCAGCGTTGTGGTTAAAGCGGCTAAAAAAGTTGCCATAGTTTCGGCCAAACCGCGTGCATTAGTAGTAGATGATTCACTCACCATGCGTAAAGTATTGGGTCGTTTATTGGAGCGTGAGGGCTACGAAGTGTTACTCGCTAAAGATGGTATGGATGCTATGCAAGTATTGCAAGAATCAACACCCGACATTATCCTAACCGACATTGAAATGCCGCGAATGGATGGTTTTGGATTGGCGCGTAATATTCGTGATGATGCGCGTACAGTAAACACACCGTTGATTATGATTAGCTCGCGTACTGCAGATAAACATCAAAACTTAGCCAAAGAAATTGGAGTAGATGCTTTCTTTGGTAAACCTGTACAAGATGATGAATTGATTGGAAAAGTGAATGAATTACTAGCTAAACAGCAAACCAAACATTAACATACAGGAATACTTAACCATAAAAATCCACTGAATTTTAGTGGATTTTTTGCTTTTGAAGCGCAATTTTTTGCATCAATTTGTTGAGCGAGCGAGTAAAATATTGCCATGCAAGAAGAAGCCAATTCCCCTTTAAAAAATACTCAGCAAATGCCGCTACAGTTTGTGCATTTACGCTGCCACAGCGAATATTCAATTGTCGATGGTATTGTACGCATTGATGATTATATTGATGTAGCCAGTAAAGACGCCATGCCAGCGCTTGGCTTAACGGATTTAAGCAATTTATTTGGCGCGATTAAATTTTACAAAGCGGCGCGTGGGCGCGGCATAAAACCGATTGTTGGTTGTGATATTTGGCTGGAAAACACTAAAAATCGCGATCAAGCACACCGCATATTGCTGTTAGTACAAAATAAAGCGGGTTATCGACAGCTGTGCGCCTTATTAAGCCGCGCTTACTTAGAAAACCAATATCGCGGTCGCGCAGAGGTTAAGCTGGAATGGCTACAAAATACAGAAGGCTTGTTATTACTTTCTGGTGGTGTGCAAAGTGATATTGGCGTTGCATTAAGCGCTGGCAACTCTGCGCTGGCAAGCCAACTCACCCAAATGTGGACGGCGCTATTTCCTAAGCGCTTTTATTTAGAAGTACAGCGTGTAGTCGACGCAAAAGACAACCCGTCACAAGAATATTTAATTCAGCAAATTGTTGCATTAGCCGGCGCTACCGATTTGCCAGTAGTGGCGACGCACCCTATACAATTTACAACGCCTGACGATTACAAAGCGCATGAAGCGCGCACTTGTATCGCTGAGGGCTACATGTTGGCGGATAAGCGACGTCCCAAAAATTTCACACCACAACAATATTTTAAATCGCAATCCGAAATGGCTAGCTTGTTTGCCGATATGCCTGAAGCATTGGCGAATACGGTTGAAATCGCCAAGCGTTGCAATTTGGTGATTGAATTAGGCAAAAATTATTTACCTGACTTTCCAACGCCCAACGGCGAAAGCTTAGATACTTTTTTGGTACAACAATCGCATGTGGGTTTGGCTGCACGTTTGCAAAGCCTGTACCCTAATGCAGACCTGCGCGAAGCAAAACGGTCAGAATATGAAGCAAGGCTTGAGTTTGAATGCAAAATCATCAACCAAATGGGTTTTGCTGGCTATTTCTTGATTGTTGCGGATTTTATTAACTGGGCTAAAAATAATGGCGTACCGGTTGGGCCTGGTCGCGGCTCTGGTGCTGGTTCATTAGTTGCTTACAGTTTAAATATTACTGATTTGGATCCGCTGCAATACAACTTGCTGTTTGAACGTTTTTTGAATCCAGACCGCGTTTCCATGCCTGACTTTGATATTGACTTCTGCATGGATGGTCGCGACCGCGTCATTGATTACGTCAAGCAAAAATATGGCCTAGATGCCGTTTCACAAATCGCCACCTTCGGTACCATGGCCGCTAAGGCGGTGATTCGTGATGTGGGTCGCGTACTGGATTTACCATTTAATTTTGTAGATGGCATTGCCAAATTAATTCCGTTGGAATTGGGTATTACTTTAAGCAGTGCGTTAGAAAAAGAGCCACAGCTGCAAGAGCGGCGCGAAAAAGAAGAAGAAGTTGCAGAGCTTTTGGAGTTAGCATTAAGACTAGAAGGCTTGGTGCGAAACGTCGGTATGCATGCGGGCGGCGTGTTGATTAGCCCAGGTAAGATATCCGACTTTTCACCTATCTATTGTCAGGCCGATGGCGCTAGCTTGGTTAGCCAGTATGACAAAGACGACGTAGAAGCCGTTGGCTTAGTTAAGTTTGACTTTTTGGGACTAAGAACACTGACGATTCTGGAATTGGCGCTGAATAATGCCAATAAACAGCGCGCCACATTGGGTGAAGCGCCGCTGAGTTTTGAAACGCTACCGCTTAACGATAAAGCCAGCTATAACTTATTAAAGACAGCCAATACCACGGCGGTATTCCAGCTAGAGTCGCGCGGCATGAAGGATATGCTAAAGCAAGCCAAGCCAGATTGCTTTGAAGATATTATTGCGCTGGTGGCTTTGTATCGGCCTGGCCCTATGGATTTGATTCCTGACTTTTGTAGGCGTAAACACGGCCAGCAGCGCGTGGAGTATCCACATCCTGCAACAGAATCGATTCTAAAAGAAACTTACGGCATTGCGGTTTATCAAGAGCAGGTAATGCAAATTGCGCAAGTAGTGGCAGGCTACAGCTTGGGTGGTGCGGATTTACTGCGCCGCGCCATGGGTAAAAAGAAAAAAGAAGAAATGGATGCGCAGCGCGCTATTTTTGTGGAAGGCTCGCTTAAAAATGGCCTTAACGAAAAGCAGGCGACTGAATTATTTGATTTGCTGGAAAAATTCGCAGGCTACGGTTTTAATAAATCGCATGCCGCTGCTTATGCCTTGGTTGCCTATCACACCGCCTATTTAAAAGCGCATTATCCTGCTGCATTTTTAGCGGCCACTATGTCGGCAGATATGAATAATACCGATAATATTCATAGCTTTTTTGATGACTGCGCGCCCAATAAAGTTGAAGTGCTGCCGCCTGATGTGAATCAAAGTGGTTATCGCTTTATGCCACTGAACAATAGCCAGATGTTGTACGGTTTAGGTGCTATTAAAGGCACAGGCTTGGCGGCGATTGAGCTGATTGAAGCGGCGCGTGAAGCCGATGGGCCGTTTAAAGATTTATTTGATTTTTGTAATCGGCTGGATTTACGCAAAGTGAATAAACGCGTGATTGAATCGCTCATCCGCGCCGGCGCGTTTGATAAATTAGAGCCGAATCGCGCGGCTTTATTGGCTGCGGTGGGTATGGCGGTAACGGCCGCTGAGCAAAATAATAGTAATGCTGGGCAAAATAATTTATTTGGCGATGTGTCTGAGACCAAGCATGATTTGCCCAGCATTAAGGCGTGGTCGCCAGAGCAGGCCTTGATTGAAGAAAAGGCGGCACTAGGCTTTTATTTAAGCGGCCATCCATTCTTAAACGCAAAACAGGATATCAGCCAGTTTGTGCGTGGTTCATTGGCAGACTTAACGCCTCAAGAGCAGCCAAAATTAATGGCAGGCATTGTGGTGGGCGTGCGTGTGCGCATGACGCAGCGCGGCAAAATGGCGATTGTGACGATTGATGATGCGATTTCGCGTGTGGATGTAGTGGTTGGTAGTGAGATGCTGAATCAAAGCGCGCATTTGATTAAAGAAGACAATTTGCTGGTGATTGAAGGCCGCGTTAGCCATGATGAGTTTTCTGGCGGTATACGTGTCAATGCGCGTAAATTATACGATTTAGCTGCTGCGCGCAGCTATTATGCCAGCATGCTCAAAATTTCGTGCAACGGGCAATCGGATGCCGCAAAGCTAACCGCGATATTGAATCCATACAAGCGCAAA
The DNA here is from genome assembly GCA_021732365.1 of Methylotenera sp. Lineage (GTDB taxonomy): Bacteria > Pseudomonadota > Gammaproteobacteria > Burkholderiales > Methylophilaceae > Methylotenera_A. The sequence continues at coordinate 54,040 of JAKFVD010000003.1, forward strand.
AATACCGATTCAGATAAAAAATGGTGCCCAGTGAAAATTGAGTATCACAACGCAAAAAGTCAAGTCAGTGTGATGCTTGGCGACGCATGGCGTGTAGAATTGCATGATGAATTGTTGCAACATTTGACGGATTGGTTATCGAAAGAAAACGTTAAAATCCTATATAATTAAACTGTTTGTAATAAATGAGTAATATAAACTGATGACATTAAGACGCGCCACAGACACTAAAATAAGTTACTTAGATTTTGAGCAGCCAATTGCTGAGCTTGAAAAGCGTATCGAAGCTTTGCAGGTTTCGCATGATGAGCATGAGAGCCTTGATATTTCTAAAGAGCTGGATCAGCTGCAAAAAAAGCAAAAAAAATTGCTGGAAGAAACGTATCAAAATCTAAGCGCATGGCAAATCTCACAGGTTGCCCGTCATCCACAACGACCTTATACGCTGGATTATATTCGTGAATTATTTACCGATTTTGAAGAGCTGCATGGTGATCGTGCGTATTCAGATGACCCTGCAATTGTGGGCGGTTTAGCGCGCTTTGAGGGCATTCCAGTTGTGGTAATTGGTCATCAAAAAGGCCGTGATGTAAAAGAGCGCCAATATCGTAATTTTGGTATGCCACGCCCTGAAGGCTATCGCAAAGCGTTGCGTTTATACCGATTAGCCGAAAAATTCGGTTTGCCGATTGTAACTTTAATTGACACGCCAGGCGCTTACCCAGGTATTGGTGCCGAAGAGCGTGGGCAATCTGAAGCTATTGCGAAGAATTTATATGTAATGGCAGAACTGAAAACACCGATAGTTGGCGTGATTATTGGCGAAGGTGGCTCAGGAGGCGCGCTGGCTTTGGGTGTGGTTGACCAACTATTAATGCTGCAATACGCGACTTATTCGGTGATTTCACCCGAAGGCTGCGCATCAATTTTATGGAAAAGCGCCAGCAAGGCGGCTGAGGCGGCTGAAACATTAGCCATTACTGCCGATAGACTGAAAGGGCTTGGTTTAGTGGATATCATTGTTAGCGAGCCATTAGGTGGTGCGCACCGCGATATTGAGTTAACCATGAAATCCTTACGAAAAACGCTTAAAGATCAATTGGTGGCCTTACAGAAAAAAGATACTGATCAGCTATTAGCCGCTCGTTATACACGCTTGATGAGTTATGGCAAATTTAAAGAAACAGTCGCCAAATAAATCATTGCAAAAAGAACATTTGCATCGAAAATCATCGATTCAAGATACGCTTTCAGCACAAGTTAACACTTTTTTTAGCACTATTTTTTCATCAAAAAAATGTGTTAAGTCGCATATCGTTATTGGTTTAAGTGGCGGCTTAGATTCATCTGTATTGCTTCACCTATTGGCAAATCTACGCCAAACATTACCTTTCCAACTCAGCGCACATCATGTGCATCACGGTTTAAGCGCGCATGCCGATGCTTGGGCAGATTTTTGTGAAAAAAGCTGCGATGCGCTTAATATTCCACTGACTATTTCAAAAGTAAAAGTTGATATTAATAGTGGACTAGGCGTTGAAGCAAGCGCGCGCCAAGCACGCTATGCAGAGCTGTTGGCCATTGATGCCGATTATATTTGCACCGCTCACCATCAAGACGACCAAGCAGAGACTTTGCTATTGCAACTCGCGCGTGGAGCAGGGGTAAAAGGTTTGTCTGGTATGGCAGCAATCGATGATGCAAGAAAGCTGTTACGGCCTCTGCTGAATATCAGCAGGGCAGAACTAGACGCTTACGCCAAGCAACATAAATTAAGTTGGGTAGAAGACGACAGCAATATCAATACGCAATTTGACCGCAATTTTATGCGGCATAGCGTGCTACCGATTTTAATGCAGCAATATCCTGCTATTAAACAAACGCTGGCGCGCACAGCGCAACATTTAGCCGATGCAAATGACCTATTAAATGTGCTGGCAGCACGAGATGCGCAGGCTTGCTTATCTGATTCAGATAAAAAAATATTGGCCTTAACACCTTTGAAACAGTTAGATTCAAACCGAATCAATAATGTTTTACGCTGGTGGCTGGCACAAAACAATGTACTTATGCCTAGCGCGGCGCAATTACAACAAATCACTCAACAATTATTGCATTCAAAATCAGATGCGGCTATTAAAATTCAGTTAAAGACTGAAGGTGATTTGACGATTAGGCGTTATCAAGATTACGCGTATTTAGTAGCTGAAACACCAAGTCTGGCAATTGATTATGTCTGGCAGGGTGAGCCTGTATTAAAATTTGCCAATCAAACGCAGTTAACTTTTGAGAAAAAGTTGGGCGAGGGTTTAAGCTTAAAGTATTTAGACAGCAAAATTTTGCGCATAAAAACGCGCAGTGGCGGCGAGCATATTAAACCTGATTTGAATCGCCCAACCCGCAGTTTAAAAACAGTTTTGCAAACAGCGGCAATACCGCCTTGGCAGCGCAGCCTGTTGCCACTAATTTTTTTGCATGAAAAATTGGCGATAATTCCAAATGTTGCAGTGGAAGCCAGCTTTAAAGCAGGTGCTGATGAAGTGGGTCTTGTGGTCGCTTGGCAGCAGCTTTAAAGATTATTTTTTAGCAAGCCTTCAAGCTTGGGCCAAATATTTTCTAGCAATTTTGGCTGTGCAGAAGCGGCAGGATGTAGTCCATCATCTTGAACAAGGTTGCGGTTTCCTGCAACGCCATCTAAGAAAAATGGTACTAAACTTAACTGATATTTCTGTGCTAAATCGTCGTAAATCGCGCTAAATTTTTGCGTATATTGAATGCCATAATTGGGTGGTATTTTCATACCCAGCAACATCACGGTGGCATTTTTTGCTTTGGCTTTGGTAATCATGCTATTTAAATTGCTTTGCATCTCATTCAAACTTAGCCCGCGCAAACCATCATTGGCGCCAAGCTCAATCACCACAATACTGGGCTGATGTGTTTTAAGCATTTGATTAAAACGGCTTAAACCACCACTGGTTGTTTCGCCGCTAATGCTGGCATTAACCACTTTATACGCACTATTTTGTTGTTTTAGTTTGTTTTCTAGCAAAGCGACCCAACCTGTATTAGGTTGGATGCCATAAGCGGCAGATAAACTATCGCCATAAACCACGATGGTTTGTGCGGCTTGTGCCGTGCTTGCAACCAAAGCGAATAGAATAAGACTAACCCAAGTGGTAAAAAACTGAGTTAAAAAACCAAATAAACGAGAACGCATACATGCTACTTTCTGAACAGAATTTTCAAACGATTGACCAAGATATAACAACGCGCAGCCATGCTATTTTAGCGACAAACTTATGCAAAAGTGTGGGCGAAGCGCCAAACAAGATAGACATTCTAACCAATTTGCAGCTACAAGTGGCGTTGGGTGAGAGTGTGGCGATTGTGGGTAGTTCTGGCTCTGGTAAATCAACCTTGCTTGGTTTGCTGGCGGGGCTTGATAATCCGACTAGCGGCAGCGTGACTGTACAAGGTGCCGCGTTTAGCGATTTAGATGAAGATGCGCGCGCTGCTGTTCGCGGTAAGCATATGGGTTTTGTGTTTCAATCGTTTCAACTGTTGCCTACCATGACCGCATTGGAAAACGTGATGCTGCCCATGCAGCTTGCTAATCAAAACAAGGCTAGTCAAAAAAATGCCAAAGAAATCGCCATGGAAACGCTGGCAAAAGTTGGGTTAAGTACGCGCTTAAATCACTACCCCAAACAGCTTTCTGGTGGTGAGCAACAGCGAGTGGCGATTGCGCGTGCTTTTGCACCACAGCCTGCCATTTTGTTTGCAGATGAACCCACTGGCAATTTAGATTTAGCTACAGGCGAGCGCATTATTGATTTGCTCTTTAGCCTAAATCAAGCGGCGGGTAAAACGCTGATTTTGGTGACGCATGATGTGAAATTGGCGCAACGTTGCCAACGCACATTAACGCTGAATAACGGCCAATTAAGTGAAACTTAACCTCATGATATTTAAATTAAGTTACCAGCAATTATTCTCTCAGTGGAAATCGGGCGATTTGCGCGTGATGGTGTTTGCGCTGATTTTGGCGGTGACATCTATAACCGCAGTCAATTTCTTTATTAATCGTATTGCTTTGCATTTAAATTCACAGGGCGGCATGTTATTAGGCGGCGATTTAGTGGTGATTTCAGACCAAGCGATTCCCGCAGATTATGTAGAACTAGCTAAAAAGTTTGATCTGCAAAGCACGTCTACGGTTGAATTTCCTAGCATGGCGATTAATGGTGAGCGTAATCAGCTGGCGGAAATTAAAGCGGTACAGAGCACCTTCCCGTTAAGAGGCGATTTTAACGTTCAACTTAACACCCAAAAAAGTCCAAAAAATATTCGCAGCACACCAGATCAAGGCAATGTCTGGTTAGAGCCACGTTTAGCGACTATTTTAAATGTTGCGATTAATGATACGGTTGAAGTGGGTGCTGCAAAGTTTAAAGTGGCGGGTATTCTTGTGCGCGAATCATCGCGCGGTGGCGATATGTTTAGCTTTGCACCGCGTCTGATGATGCATGTCGATGACATCGCCAAAACCGAATTGATTCAGTTCGGTAGTCGCGTTAAATACCAGTTTTTGGTTGCAGGCAACGCTAATAATGTTGCTAAGTTTTCTGATGCTATTACGCCTAACCTAAAACGTGGCGAGCGCATACAAGACGTTAAAACCGCCAGACCAGAAATCAAAAGTGCGCTGGATAAAGCGGAGACATTTTTGGGTTTGAGTGCAATGGCAAGCGTGGTGTTGTCTATTGTGGCGATGCTGCTGGCCAGCGCGCCATTTGTGGCAAGAAGCACCAATACTGCCGCTCTAATGCGTTGTTTTGGCGCTAGTAGGGCAGTCATACAGAAAATATTATTGCTGCAAACGGCCATGCTGGCGCTGATTGGCGGCGTGCTGGGTTGTGCGACTGGCTATGTTTTGCAATATGGGCTGGCTTATATCGCAGGTCAATTATTCGTAGAAACCTTGCCCGCACCAAACTGGATGCCAGTTTTAATGGGTTTAAGCTTATCTTTTGCGATCTTATTCAGCATTATGTGGCCGCATATTCAATCGCTCAAAAATGTTTCTATTATGCGTATTTTAAGGCGTGATGAGGCAGATGCACCTGTTAAGCTATGGCTAAAATACGCGCCGATTGTGCTGGTTAGTATGGTTTTAATTGCTGTGTTAGCTAAAACTTGGCAGCTTGCTTTGGCGTTTTTGTCAGGTATTTTGGGTATTTGTTTGGTGGCTGGCTTTCTGGCATATGTGTTGGCAAAATTGCTTAATCGTTTCAGCCAACAAATTAAAGGCAAGTATGCCATCGGCTTTGGTTTATCTAATTTGAATCGGCGTTTGGGGTTATCCATTGCGCAGATGATTGGTTTTAGCTTGGGCGCAATGGTATTGATGTTGCTGATGATGATTAAAACCGATTTGCTAGACGCTTGGCGTGGCTCTATGCCAATTGATGCGCCGAATCGCTTTGTGATTAATATTCAGCCTAACCAAGTTGCGCCAGTTAAAGAATTCATTGAAGCGCTAAAAGTCGATAAACCGCAAGTATTCCCCATGATCCGCGGCAGGTTAATGGCTAAAAATGCACAAGAAATTAATCCTGACTCGTTTGAAGATGAGCGCGCAAAGCGCTTAGTTTCGCGCGAATTTAATTTATCTAGTGCGGCGAATATGCAAGCCGATAACAAGCTGTTGCAAGGGCGTTGGTGGCAAGCAGATGAAGCAGGTAAACCATTTGTATCGATTGAAGAAGACATTGCCAAAACGCTCAATATTCAGCTGAATGACGTATTAAGTTATGATATCGCGGGTAGCCGCATTGACTTAACGGTAAAAAGTATCCGAAAAGTTGAATGGGATAGCATGCGCGCTAACTTTTTTGCTGTCACCCCATTAAATACCCTCAAAGATTACCCGACTAGTTACATGACTGCGTTTTATTTGCCGCAGAATCAAGACATGAACGCGTTGGTGCAGCAATTTCCGAACTTTACGGTGATTGATACCGCCAGCATCATGAATCAGGTGCGCGACATTATGAATAAGTTGACGTTGGCGGTAGGTTTTGTGTTTATATTTTGCTTAGTTGCAGGGTTAATTGTGTTGTACGCTGCACTGATTGCGACGCGTGAAGCGCGCTTGCAAGAATCCGCATTATTGCGCGTATTAGGCGCATCGCGCCAGCAAGTCACTATTGCCATGCTAACCGAATTTGCCAGCATTGGTTTGGTAGCAGCGTTAGTGGCGATTATGATGGCAGTAGCACTGAGTGCATATTTAAGTATTTTTGTGTTGGAAATTCCTTATCAATTGAATATCAATTTAGCGATTGGTATTTTTGTTCTCACCAGTCTACTTATCCCGCTAGCCGCTTGGTCTGTCATTCGCAGCTATTTAAACGTGCCTCCCAAGCAGCTTTTAAATAGCATCTAGACACGGTTTATTTGGTTGTATACAACCTATATGGTGGTTGTATACAACCATATTTTGCGGTTATAATCGCATTTCCTGCTTGTATTTCAATCATGAGTGATTGATTTTATTCAATATTTTTTTGTCTTAAATATTGGAATATATTTTGCATATGATTATCTGATGTATAAATCCAATCATAGGAAAAGCACATGAGAAAACCATTACAACCAAAATATATATTATTAGCCATTATTGCAGCCTACGCTGCGCCTCAATCATTGTTAGCGGAAGAGTTAAGTGCGATTACAACTGAAAAAGTTGAAGTCATCAGCACAACCCCATTGCAGGGTATTGGTTTGCCTTTAGAGCAAATTCCTGCCAACGTGCAATCGGTAAAAGGCGAGCAACTTAAAGAGCAAAAAAGCCTGAGTATTGCCGATTATATTAATCAGAATTTAACAGGCGTTAGCGTCAACGATACGCAAAATAATCCGTATCAACCCGATGTCAGCTTTCACGGCTACTCAGCTTCGCCGTTGCTTGGCACACCGCAAGGCTTATCCGTTTTTGTTGATGGCGTACGTGTGAATGAGCCGTTTGGTGATGTGGTGAATTGGGATTTAATCTCAACTAATTCAATCAATAGTATTAACTTAATTCCTGGCTCTAATCCTTTGTTTGGTCTTAATACTTTGGGTGGCGCGCTATCAGTGCAAACCAAAAGCGGCCGCACAAATCCAGGTGGTGCCATCGAATATTATCAAGGTTCTTGGGGTCGTAAAGCAGGCTCTGCAGAGTTTGGTGGCGTAACGCAAGATGGCTCTGTAGATTACTTTATTTCTGGCAATGTATTTTCTGAAGATGGCTGGCGCGATTTTTCACCCAGTGATGTCGGTCAACTATTTGCAAAAGTGGGCTGGCAAAACGAATCGACAGCACTGAATTTAAGTTACACAGGCGCAGATAATAAATTAATCGGTAACGGTCTGGCACCAAATGACTTTTTACGCCAACAAGGCCGTGATTCGATTTTAACCAGACCAGACTTAACCGAAAATAAACTGTCATTTTTTAATTTAAATTGGAGTCACTTTTTTAATGATGACACGCAGTTAAGTGGCAATACTTATTATCGCAAAGCAAAAACAAGCACATTGAATGGTGACGGAAATGATGATTTTGACGATGAAGAAGTGGATTTGCTAGGCAATGGTGATGGGGTTGTCGATCCTGCAGAGCTAGATTTAGCCAATGCGGAATGTATTGCAGGAAACGATTCGGATGAATTTTGTAGTGGTGCGCTAAACCGCACTAACTCTGATCGCACTGGATATGGCTTTAATGCGCAACTGACATTCGGCCAAGATTTTATGCAAATGAAAAATCAGTTTATTGCAGGTTTTGGTTACGATTACGGCAGAACGAATTTTAGACAAAATACTGAATATGGATTGGTGAATGCAACACGTGGTATCGATGGTACGGGTGTGTTTAACGAGCCAGCTGAACTAGGCCCAGATGGCATTGCCTTAGCAGGACAAGGTGATAACTTGCAAGTTAGATTGCGCGGCGTGTCTAAAACATGGAGTGTATTTGCAACAGATACGTTGTCGCTTAACCCAATGTGGCACTTAACGCTATCTGCGCGATACAACCACACTAAAGTAGAGAATGACGATCAGTTCAATCCAATTCCAAATCCGGTTGAAGCAGATAACTCTTCATTAACCAGCGACCAGAGCTTTAATCGTATTAACCCAGCAGTTGGCGTAAATTTCACACCAAGCAAAGATTTAACGGCCTATGCAAGTTATAACGAAGGTAGCCGTGCACCAACCGCAATCGAGTTGGGTTGTGCAAATCCTGACCAACCATGTCGTTTGCCGAATGCCTTTGCAGGTGATCCGCCGCTAGACCAAGTGGTTGCAAAAACATTTGAAGCTGGCTTGCGTGGTAATTTAACGCAAGATGTTAAATGGTCATTGGCTGCTTATCGCGCACAAAACTTTGATGATATTCAATTTATCGCTGCCAATGCGCAAGGTGCTGGTTACTTTGATAACGTTGGTAAAACAAGGCGCCAAGGGTTTGATGCGGCATTAAATGGCCGTTTAGATAAGTTCACATGGGCACTTGGTTATAGTTATGTAAAAGCGACGTATGAATCAGACTTCGAAATTGCAAGTGAGTTAAATGAAACCGTAGCTGGCAGTGAAATTCAGCAAGTGGGTAAAGGCGACAACATTCCTGGTATTCCCCAACATCAGTTGAAATTACGTGCAGCTTATGATGTAACACCTTCATGGAATATCGGCACCAATATCTTTGCTTTCTCTGACCAATATTCTCGCGGCAACGAAAATAATCAGTTTGATGGCGAGGGCGCTAAAGTGAGTGGCTACCTTGTGATGAACTTAGATACACGTTACAACTTTGGCAACAGTGGCTGGCAACTTTTCGCAAGAGTCAACAATATATTTGACCGCGAATATAACAATGGCGGCCTGTTAGGCGAGCATCGCTTTGATGCAAGCACAGGCGCATTTACTGGTAACGAAGTAACACCAGCATTTTACGCACCAGGCGCGCCGCGTGCAGGTTGGTTTGGCGTACGCTATGAGTTTGGTGGTAAAAAATCAGTTGCTAGTTTAGATAATAACTAAGCTAGATGATAATTAATGCGTAATTAAGGACAACATTGCTCGCACAACAAACCCCGTTAGAAGATTTAAAATCTAAACAGCATTTCACTCAACCTAAAAAAGTATTGATTGTGGAAGATGAAGTGCTGTTTGCACGCGCTGTGCAAAAGCGTTTGCAAAAAGCGGGGTACGAGTGTGAGCATGTTGAAAATTTAGCCGATGCACGTGCTATTCATAAACAGTTTAGTGCCGACTTGGTGTTGCTAGACATGCGATTGCCAGATGGCAATGGCTTAGACTTAATTGCCGAATTTGTTGCAAAAAGTATCGTTACTATTGTCATGACAGCTTATGGCGAAGTGAGCGATGCTGTTAATGCCATGAAATTAGGCGCGCATGATTATTTAAAGAAACCCATCGATTTAGAAGAACTGTTATTAGTTGTTGAAAAAAATGAAAAAACAGCGACATTACTAGCAAGCGTCGATTATTCGCGCCAACGCAATGCACACTCAAGTGATGGCATCACCTTAATTGGCGATAGCCCCGCTACACAAAGTATTCACATGCAAATTGCGCGTATTGCACAACTAGGCCATATTACCGATGCCATTGCACCCACTGTATTGATTACAGGAGAAACTGGAACTGGTAAAGATGTAGCAGCACGCTTACTACACGCGTCTGGCGCCAATGCAGATAGACCATTTGTACATGTAGATTGTGCTTCACTGCCAAATGAATTAATTGAAAGCGAATTGTTTGGTCATGAAAAGGGCGCATTTACCAATGCAATCACTTCTAGGCCAGGCTTAATTGAGGCAGCAGAAGACGGCACTTTATTTTTGGATGAAATTGGTGAATTGCCACTAACTTTGCAAGCAAAATTGCTCAGTGTGCTAGAACGCAGACGTGTACGACGCTTGGGCTCAACCAAAGAGCGTATTGTGCCTGCACGCATTATTGCTGCAACTAATCGCGATTTGCATGAAATGTCGCAAAATGGACGATTTAGATCTGATTTATATTATCGATTGAATGTGATGACTATTTCGCTGGCACCTTTGCGCGAGCGCGGCCATGATATATTGCAATTAGCAAAATACTTTACGCAATTAACAGAAAAGCGTTATGGCTTAAGCAAACATGTGTTTAGTCAATCAGCAATAGAAGCTATGCAAGAATACAATTGGCCTGGCAATGTGCGTGAATTGCGTCATCAAATTAGCCGTGCTGTGTTATTAAGTAGTCAGTCACAAATTACAGCAGCTGACTTAAATTTGTCAGGTAACAAAGCCCTAGACCAAAAAACAAAAGTCGCCTCTGAAAGTAATCAGCAAACACAAGTAACATTGGACGCAGCTGAAAAAAGCATGATACTGAATGCCTTGGAAGCCACGCATAACAATGTTTCTGAGGCCGCGCGCAAACTAGGTATTACGCGTATGACCATGCGTTATCGTATTGATAAGCACGGTATTAATCTCTAAGCGAGCACTGCGCTCAAACTTAACCACTTTAAAATGCCTAATTCTTGGGCGCGCTGATGATTCACCTCATGGTATTATTCCCAGTTGTTTAATACTTAAATTGTTGAGTATCTGTATGGGTATTGTTTTATGAAATTGGGCACTCCATTAACCGCTTCTGCCACTAAAGTCATGTTGCTTGGCAGTGGTGAACTTGGTAAAGAAGTGATTATCGCGTTGCAGCGCTTTGGCGTTGAAGTCATTGCGGTAGACCGCTATGCAAACGCGCCAGGCCACCAAGTTGCGCATCGCGCCTACACCATTGATATGACTGATGCAGAGGTACTTAAAGCATTGGTTGCAAGCGAAAAACCACATTTTATTGTGCCAGAAATCGAAGCGCTCAATACGGATGCCTTGGCTGATATTGAAAACAGCGGCACTGCTACTGTCATTCCAACAGTAAGAGCAGTGCAGTTAACCATGAATCGTGAGGGAATTCGCCGCTTAGCCGCTGAAGAACTCAAACTGCCCGTTTCGCCTTACGCTTTCGCGCGTAGTGAAGCAGAACTTCAAGCCGCGATTGATGGTGGTATCGGCTACCCCTGTTTTATCAAACCAACCATGTCATCTTCTGGCAAAGGTCAATCACGCATTACGCAAGCCAGCGAGGTAAAAGCGGCATGGGATTACGCAGCTACAGGCGGACGCGTGAATCAAGGTGTAGTGATTGTAGAGGGTCAAATTGATTTTGATTACGAAATTACACTACTGACCGTGCGCGCAAAAAATGCACAAGGTGAAACGCAAACCTATTTCTGCGAACCCATAGGCCATGTGCAAAAAAACGGCGATTACGTTGAAAGCTGGCAGCCACAAGCGATGACAGCCAATGCGCTGAAAGCCTCACAGCATATTGCCAAAACCATTACCGATAGCTTGGGTGGTTTCGGTTTGTTTGGCGTAGAGCTATTTGTTAAAAATGATCACGTATGGTTTAGTGAGGTCAGCCCACGTCCGCATGACACAGGCATGGTCACGATGTGCAGTCAGCGCTTAAGCGAGTTTGAGTTGCACGCCCGCGCCATTTTAGGTTTACCAGTGGATGTAACAATGACACAAACGGGTGCAAGCGCCGTGATTTATGGTGGTGTAGATAGTCAAAATTTAAGCTATGAAGGACTAGAAGCCGCGTTAAGCGTGCCTAATAGTGATATTCGCCTTTTTGGCAAACCAGAATCCTTTGCGCGCCGCCGCATGGGTGTTGCTTTGGCAACTGGTAAAGATAGTGATGAAGCCAGAAACCGCGCAAAACTGGCGGCTAGCTTAGTTAAACCCGCTGAGCGTTAATTTTAGCTGGTTTGAGTGATGCTGGATAAAATCAATGAGGTAGGTGCTAGCAAAGCCACGTTTTACGACTTGTTAGGTGGCGAACAAGGCGGCACAGCAGCTATCCGTGAATTAGTAGAAACTTTCTACGACATTATGGATACTGACAAAAAAGCTGCGCCAATACGTGCCATGCATCCTGCCGATTTAACTGCCTCACGTGAAAAGCTATTTATGTTTTTAACTGGCTGGACAGGTGGCCCGCAGTTATATATTGAACGCTATGGACATCCGTTTTTACGCCGCAGGCACTTACCTTTTAGTATTGATGAAAGTGCGCGTGATCAGTGGATGTATTGCATGATTAGTGCCATGCATCAACTGAAAATGGATGAAAAGTTAATGCAAAAATTAGCCGAACAATTGTATGGTGTCGCAGATTTTATGCGCAATCAGTAACTATTAAGTCAGTCAAATCAGCCTACCAAATAGTAGTAAAATCAACAAAATAAAGCAAAATAACGCTTCAAACTGCTATAGTAACTAAAAAATAACGGTTATCGTAAGGGGGTTTGCTTGGCTAAAAGCAGATGGTTACGAAAGATTGCTGGCATGTTTTGCATTCATGTTATTGGCATACATGTATTGATGCTATTTTCTGTATCGTCTCAAGCAAAGCCTATTGATTTTTACAGCAGTGACTTTTTGGCGCAATATCCCCGTATCTTTGCGCTAATCTATCCGGATTATCAGTTCAGCTTAAGCTGGATTATTACTTATAAATTTGAATTTGCTTTAGCCATACTGTTTTTACTCGCTGCCATTTTGTTGGCTTTGTTGCTGCTAGATTGGCAATTGAGAAGAATGGTGACGCAGCGATTTTTATCTCCCACTTTCTCTGCCGAAACAAATGCTGACCATATTCATTACCCTACGCATAAAGTATGGGTGATTGGCATGTTGTTTGTTGCCTGTTTGATTGTTTTTTTTGTGCATATGTTACTGACCTATCAGTTTTATGCAGACCAGCGTTATGTGCAATGGATGAGTGTCGGTTTCTTTATTTTTGTACTATATGGCAGTTATTTATTTGGTAATTTAAAGCGTAGCAAGCAGTTAGAAAAACTAATCAATAAATTGCACATGCAAAATATTGATAAAAATATTGTGCAAGAAAAGCTGCAACAAAGTGAGCAACGCCTACAAAAGCAAAATGCCAGTTTAGCTCACTTAGCAACCATGCAATTGGGAAACTGGCAAAATCCAGAAGCGATTTTCAGGGAAATTGCGCAGGTATCAGCGGATGCACTGAATGTTGAACGTGTAAGCGTTTGGCGATTTAATGATAGTTTTACACAATTGGAATGTCTGGGTTTGTATATTAAATCTAAGCATTTGCACACAGTTTCTATGCCGCTTAATGCGGCAGATTTACCAGAATACTTTAAATATCTTAAACAAAGCCGCGTTATTTCTGTTGATGATGTGCATCATCATCCTGCAACAGCAGAGTTCACGCAAACCTACCTGCGAGATAAAAATATTGGTGCCATGCTAGATGGTACGATTTGGTTAAACAATGAAGTGATTGGCGTGATTTGTCATGAGCATGTTGGAGGCCTGCGGGAGTGGACACTAGATGAGCAGAACTTTGTTGGCTCAATAACTGACTTGGCTAGATTGACGATTGAGGCGCACAAACGCCAGCAACTGGAAGATAGTTTGTTGCATCAACAAAAGCATTTAGAAACGATTGTGCAAAAACGCACTGCATCAATTGAAAATAATGCCAAGCTGTTTCGTTTTCTGGTTGAACGGGCGCCTGTCACTATCTTATACATGAATATTGCCAATGAAATTATTGAAATGAATCCAGAGGCGGAGCGCATTTCTGGCTATAGTCGTGAGTTTGCAATCGGTAAAACGTATCAAGAATTGTTTGGTACTGAGCAAAACAAACAACAGCTATCTGTCATTAATAAAGAAGTCGCATATGGCCGTAAAATTCAGGGCGAAGAAGTAACCATTCGCTGCGCAGATGGTAGCTTGGTTGATTTAACCATTTCGCGCAGTATGGAAATGGACGATGACAATAATCCGGTGATTATTTCAATCGGCCAAGATATGAGTAAACAAAGGGCGTTAGAGGCGAATGCGCAAAAGTTAATTGAAAGTGAGCGCCGTTACAGCTATATCGTTCAACACGCGCCTTTGCCGATTATTATTATCGATAAAAAAGGTCGAATTATCGAAGCCAACCCAGAAGCCATTTCAGATGCTGGTTACAGCCGCGACGCAATGATTGGCCAAAATTTTATTGAGTTACTGGTTGCTAAAGAGTCACGTAAAAAAGCAGTTTCTACCTCAGCTCGCGCGATGAAAGGTGAAGATTTTAGATCGATTGAGCTACTGTTGCAAAATTCAGCTGGCGAAAAGTATGAGTATCAATGTTCGCTAGGTGCTGTGGTAGAAAGTGCAGGCGACGAGGGTAAGTTAGTTGCTATTGCGCTGGATATTTCGCGCCAAAAAGCATTGCAAGCATCACTGATTACCGCACGCGAATCCGCCGAATCCGCTGACCGCATTAAATCCATGTTGGTGGCTTCAATGTCGCACGAGTTGCGCACGCCACTTAACTCAATTATCGGTTTTTTAGGTGTAGTGCTTCAAGGTATGTCTGGCGAGCTCAATTTGAAGCAAAAAGATCAGTTAAGTCGCGCGTATCATTCGGCTCAACATTTGTTGTCTCTCATTTCAGATGTGATTGATATTTCAAAAATTGAAGCTGGATTTTTAGAAGTACATATCGAAAAGTTTGAGCTAGAGCCACTGCTAGCTGAAATTGAGCATGCAATTGCTCATATTGTAGAAGAAAAAAATATAGAAATTACGATTGAATGCGCACCACATTTAAAACTGCAAACTGATCGAAAACGGCTGTATCAAGTGATTTTAAATGTGGTGAGTAATGCCGTTAAATATACAACTAGAGGCTCGGTTAACATTAATGCCAGTGTCGATAAAAATTGGCTAACAGTCGCCGTCAGTGATACAGGTATTGGTATTAGTGAGGTTGATTTAGCGAAATTATTTCAGCCTTTTGAGCGGATTGACTCGCCATTGAAAATTAAAACATTAGGTACTGGTTTAGGCTTATATCTAACGCGAAAAATTTTATTTCAATTGTTGTCGGGCACAGTAGAGGTGCAGAGTGAGCTTGGTAAAGGCAGTACTTTTACCATCAAATTGCCCATTAAAATAGTCAATACTATTACTGAGCCAAGCGTTTCTATTTTAGATGAAGCCTCGACACCAGCAAGCACATTGGCAGCAAACGCATTAGCAAAATCGTCTTTAACACTGACTAATTCAGAAAAGAGTCGGCCATGACAGTTGCTTTAATCATAGAAGATAATGAAAATAATCTGGAATTAATTCGTTTTATTTTAGAGCAAGCGCATTATAAGACGCGTTTTGCCATGAGTGGGTTAGAGGGTGTGCAACAAGCGGTGACTATTCCGCCAGATTTTATAATTTTAGATATACAATTACCAGATATTAACGGGTTAGAAGTGTTAAAGCGCATCAGAGCGCACCCAGTAGGGCGAGATATTCCTATCATTGCCATGACTTCCTATGCGATGTCAGGTGACCGCGAAAGATTGCTGGCAGCGGGTTGTACCAGCTACATCGAAAAGCCGATAGATCCAATGCTCGTGATTCAACAAATAGAACAAGCTATCAATAAAAAAACAATAAGGTGAGGTGATGCGTGAATATTTTAGTCGCAGAAGATGACGAAAACTCTAGGCAATTGCTAGAAACAGTACTCGCAGCAAAAGGCTATACAGTGGCTAGCTTTGATAATGGTTTAAAAGCCTTGTCATATCTACATGCTGAGCCTGTGGATTTGATTATTTCTGATATTTTAATGCCAGAAATGGATGGTTACGGTTTATGCCGTGCGGTGAAACAAAATCAAAGTTTGCAACATATTCCAATCGTTTTTTATACCGCCACTTACACATCCGACCAAGATAAACGTTTTGCATTATCGCTAGGCGCGACTAAATTTCTGATAAAACCCATGCTGATGCCAGACTTAATGCATATTGTGGATGAAATTTTAAAATCGAATCAACCAGCCGACTTACCTAAAAGCCGCGGATTATATCGTGGTAGTCCACTTAAACTAGATAAGCAGCATGCAGACCGCGTGCGTACTAAATTAGATAAAAAAATCATTGAGTTAAGCGAAGAAAAAGAAAAGCTGATAGAAAGTGAAGCGCGATTTAGAGACTTTGCTGAAGCATCAGCAGACTGGTTTTGGGAATCAGACGAACATTTAAAAATTAATGCGGTGACAGGCGGGCCAAAGGGTTTGAGCTTTTATAGCCTGACAGATTTAGCTGAAGCCTGTCATAGCCATAGTTCTAACGAAATGCTCAAAACGCTACAAACGCATAAGCGCTTTGCAGATTATGTAGTACATTTCACTGACGAAGCAGGCAAGCTTGTTTACTTGAGAGTGTCAGGCAAGCCAGTTTTTGCCAATAATGGCAATTTTATTGGTTACCGTGGCGTTGGTCGCGATGTGAGTGAAACGATTGCGTTAAGCCGTAAAGTGGAGTTTTTAGCCTCGCATGATGAGTTAACTGGCTTGCCTAATCGCAGTATGTTCAGGCAGCGATTAGAGCATGCAGTGACAAAAGCCGCGCGTGAGGGTAACCAGGTTTTACTTTTATTTTTTGATTTAGACCATTTTAAAATGGTGAACGATACGCTTGGGCATGAAGCGGGCGATCAATTGTTGATTATGGCGACAAAGCGCATCACCGAGCGTGTACGCGCAACCGATGTGTTGTGTAGGTTAGGTGGTGATGAATTTGTGATGATTATGGAAGGTGCATCGCCGCAGGATGGTCACCGCTTGGTGCGTGACATTATTTCGGCTTTTGCAACGCCATTCGAAATTCACCAACAGCGTGTGTATTGCACCGTGAGTATTGGCGTGAGTGTTTACCCTGACGACACAATCGATACGCAAACATTACTGGTATATGCCGATTTAGCCATGTACCGCGCTAAACAAAATGGACGTAATGATTTCGAGTTTTATACCACCAATCTCAATTTTATTGCGCACCAATGGTTAGAAATGGAACACGGTATTCGCCACGCGCTTAAAGACAATCAGCTATTTATTGTGTACCAACCTCAAGTTGAAACGATCAACAACCAATTGATTGGTATGGAAGCGTTAATCAGATGGCGCCACCCAGAGCGTGGCTTAATTCCGCCGCTGGAGTTTATTAAAATTGCAGAGCAATCGTCACTCATTAATCAAATAGGTGAATGGGTGCTGGAAGCTGCATGCAAGCAGATGCGAGCATGGCTAGATAAAAAATATAGTGTCCCACGCGTTTCTATTAATATATCAGCAAGGCATTTGCGCTCAGAAAGCCTCATTAAAACGCTGACTAATATCCCCGCCAAATATGAAATTGCACCCAATATGCTGTGCATTGAAATTACAGAATACGCGCTACTTGAAGAAGCAGACGTGGTTAAAAACAATATGCGCTTGATTAAAGAGGCTGGATTTAGTATCTCTTTAGACGACTTTGGTATGGGGCATTCTTCCTTACTTTATCTAAAACGCTGGGCAGTGGATGAGGTCAAAATTGATCGCTCATTTGTAGAGGGTTTGGTGAATAGTGAAGAAGACCGCGTGATTGTTAAAGCGATTGTTGCGCTGGGTGATGCACTAGGTTTGAATTTGGTTGGTGAGGGTGTCGAAAATCAGCAACAAGCTGAAATTTTATCTGCAAGTGGTTGTAAAAATGTGCAAGGCTATTTTTACTCACCACCTTTAGACGCTAAAGAAATGGAAACTTGGCTCAAAAAAGCATGATTGCGCTTTTTCGAGCTAAAAATAGTGTTAACTATTTAGAACGTAATCCGCCTAATAAGGCAGCCACTGGTGCTTTATTAGAAGAGTTTGCGGTAAAGTGCTGTTGATGTGCTGTAGATGTCGATGGCTCATAAGGCTTGTCAAACCAAGGGTCGCGCGAAGGTTTGCGCGATTGTTGACGCGGTTTAGTTGCATGCCTGTTCGAGTTTAAAGAATCATTTGCAGTCTGTTCGTTGCTTGTTTGAGTATGTGCAGATTTCGACGTATTTTTAGTGTTAAGTTTAACCTCAACTGTTTCGCGCGTAATGCTACGCTTAATCAATTTTTCGATTTCAACTAAATACTTTTCTTCTTCTTCGCACACCAGTGAAATTGCGATGCCACTTGCACCCGCGCGGCCGGTGCGGCCAATACGGTGCACATAATCTTCTGGTGCGCTTGGAATTTCATAGTTAATCACCATCGGCAAATCACTAATATCCAAGCCACGCGCCGCCACATCGGTTGCTACTAATGCCGTGATTTTTCCAGCTTTAAAGGCATCCAAAGCTTCAATACGCTCTTTTTGACTTTTGTCGCCATGAATCGCATCAGCGCTAATGCCTTCTTTTTGTAAAGCGCGGCTCAATTTGCTGGCCGTGATTTTAGTCTTGGTGAAAATAATGACTTGCTGGCTATTAGACTCAACGAGCAATTGCGTTAACAAAGCTTGTTTACTGCTTTGCGCAACCATATAAACTTTTTGCGTCACATTGTCGTTTGTAGCATTGCTACGAGCCACTTCAATCAATGTCGGATTCGTTAAAAAGTCATCGGCTAACTTTTTGATTTCATTTGAAAAAGTGGCAGAGAACATCAAATTTTGACGTTGTTTAGGCAATAAAGCCAAAATACGTTTCAAATCAGGCATAAAGCCCATGTCCAACATTCTGTCGGCTTCATCTAACACTAAAATTTGTACTTGCGATAGATTCAGCGTTTTTTGCTCAACGTGATCTAGCAAACGACCTGGTGTTGCCACCAAGATTTCAATACCTGTTTTTAAATGCGGCGTTTGCGTTTTAATATCGACACCGCCAAACACCACCAAGCTCTTTAAAGGCGTGTGTTTAGCATAAACTTTAATACTTTCCTCTACCTGAATCGCTAGTTCGCGTGTTGGTGTCAGCACCAATGCGCGAATAGGATGTTTTGCAGGTGAAGTACTGTTGCTGGCAAAGGGTAATAGTTTTTGTAAAATCGGCAACGCAAAGGCTGCCGTTTTACCTGTGCCTGTTTGCGCACCAGCCATTAAATCCAGGCCTTGCAAAGCCAATGGAATGGCCTTGGCTTGAATGGGTGTTGGCGTTGTGTAACCAGTCTCTTGCACCGCTTTTAATAGCGGTGCAGCCAGACCTAATTCATCAAATAATACAGTGTCAGTGGTTGTATCCATTTAACTGTGTTTCTTTATACAAAACTACGTGGACGACGTGGCGCTGAATCACCGCCGTTAGAACGCGCAGGACGGTCGCCACTGTTTTGATTAGAGTTAGCACGTGGACGTGGATTGCCAAACTTTTCGCCAGTATTATTTCTAGGCGCAGCGCTACGCGGTGCATCACCACGCGGTGCTGAACGTGAACCTTCGCGATTTGGCCTGTCACCAAAACTGCCTTCTGGTTTACGTGCAAATGGCCTGTTTTCAGTAGCTCTAGGAGCGCCTGATTTGCCGCCAAAACCTTTGCTTAATTCGCGCGCGAACTGCATATCGGTATCTTTAGTGTAGCTGCGGCTATTGCCATCTACTTCACGTGAAGGTGCCGCACGGTTTTCATTAACAAAACGATCCGCATTACGTGCTGGGCGCTCTGAGTTTGAAAATGCAGGCTTGTCACCGAAAGAAGGACGGTCACCAAATGAACGAGCAGGGCGCGCGCCATCATGTGTACGCTCTTTGTTGCGGTCGTTAAAGCCGCCAGAACGAGCACCGTAAGTTTTTTCGCCACCTATGCGGCCATCAGACGCATCACGATTCGGCGCTTTTTCACCCATTACGCGGTCACCAAACGTGCCACGGTTATTGTCACGTGACTGGTAACCACCACGGTCACCTGGTTTGTGTGCAGAACGCTCATTACGGCCTGCGCCATAACCACCACGCTCATTACTACCGCCACGTCTGCCAGAAGAAGGGCCGTCTGTTTTCATCGCGCGTTTTGGCTCAAATCCTTCAATTACCGCTGCATCTAATTTTTGACCTGTATATTGCTCAATTTTACGCAATAAATGGCGGTCCATGTTTGATGCGAATGAAATCGCGATACCTTTATTGTTGGCGCGACCAGTACGGCCGATACGGTGTACATAATCTTCAGCAAATTTAGGCAAGTCGTAATTGATCACGTGTGAAATACCTTGCACATCAATACCGCGCGCAGCTACATCGGTTGCCACTAATACTTTTACATCGCCTTGACGCAATTTAGTCAAAGTACGGTTACGCGCGCCTTGTGTCATATCGCCGTGTAAAGCGGCTGTTTTGTGGCCAGCCGCATATAAATCTTCTGCCAACACATCAGCATGGCGTTTAGTGCTAGTGAAAATAATCGCTTGATTCATGTCTGGTGCAATCAACAAATGCTCTAATAATTTGTTTTTATGCGTCATGTCATCTACAAAGTGTAAGCGTTGCTCAATATTGGCGTGTTTTTCTTTTTGACCAGCCACTTGTAAAGTGATTGGATTATTTAAGAATTGTTTACCGATATGCATAATGCCATCTAATGTGGCTGAGAATAATAATGTTTGACGCTCTTTAGGTAAGGCTTCACAGATACGCTCTACATCTGGCATAAAGCCCATGTCTAACATACGGTCGGCTTCATCTAATACCAACATTTGTAAGCGGCTTAAATCAATACGGCCGCGTTCCATATGGTCAATAAAGCGGCCAGGTGTGGCCACTAAAATATCTAACGGCTGTGAAAGTAATTTGTTTTGTAGCGGGTAAGGCATACCACCAACAATACTCACTGTACGAGCGCGGATATATTTACCGTATTTACGCGCTGCTTCGTTTACTTGTGCTGCTAATTCGCGAGTTGGTGTTAATACTAAAATACGTGGACCGCGGCTACTTAACGCATGTGGAGTAGCTAATAAATTGAGTGCTGGCAATGTAAATGCCGCTGTTTTGCCTGTACCTGTTTGTGCAGAAGCCATGATGTCGCGGCCTTCTAAGGCTGGCGGAATCGCTTGTGCTTGCACGGCAGTTGGTGTGTCGTAGCCTGCTTCAAGCACGGCACGTAAAATGGTTGGGTGTAGATTTAATGAATCAAAAGACAAAGTATGTCCCTTTCTAGTAAGTACAAAAAGGGCGCAAGCAATCACATCAATGCTGAGCTATATCAAGAGCGATCAACAAAAAACGCGTAAAGCATAAAAATATTAAGATGCTTTTTACCAGCGCACGGGCATAGCCGCTAACCAGTAAAAGATAGATTGCTTTTAATTAAGAATCTATATGATAGTCGCTTCAACATTTCACGAGCAACAATGGGTCAGGGCAATGGGTTAAAGCTGAGTTTTATTACTTACTTAGCTTTAAGTTGTGCGCATTATAAGCATTTATATTACTTTGTCAAAGGTTTATTGCTGATATATAGTCAGATTGTCATCTTTTATGTGGTAAAATCGCGCCCTTTCAAACCTACGGCAGTTAATAATGAGCACTCCTCGCAATTTGCGCAACGTCGCAATTATCGCCCACGTTGACCATGGTAAAACAACCATGGTTGATAAACTTTTACAACAAGCTGGCACCTTTGCTTCTCACCACGCCGTAGTTGAGCGTGTGATGGACAGCAACGATCTTGAAAAAGAACGCGGCATTACTATTTTGGCTAAAAATACGGCCTTGGTATATGAAGGTACACATATTAATATTGTGGATACTCCAGGCCATGCCGACTTTGGTGGTGAAGTAGAGCGCGTATTAGGTATGGTGGATGGCGTGGTGTTGTTAGTGGACGCTGTTGAAGGCCCAATGCCGCAAACACGTTTTGTTACCAAGAAAGCTTTAGCGCTTGGTTTAAAACCAATCGTAGTAATAAATAAAGTAGACCGTCCAGGTGCGCGTACCGATTGGGTGATCAATCATACTTTTGATTTGTTTGCTAATTTAGGCGCAACCGATGAGCAATTAGACTTCCCAGTGGTTTACGCATCTGCTTTAAACGGCTTTGCCATGTTAGATATGAAAACACCATCTGACAATATGCGCGCGCTGTTTGAAACCATTATCAGCCACGTGGCGCCACCAGCAGGCGATCCTGCTGCGCCATTACAAATGCAAATTTCAGCGCTTGATTACTCAACATACACTGGTCGTTTAGGTGTGGGTCGTGTTACAAACGGCAAAATCAAAACAGGTCAAGCTGTGACGATTATGAACGAAGACAAACAAATTGCGACAGGTAAAATTAACCAAGTTCTTGGTTTTAAAGGCCTAGAGCGCGTGCCAGTTGAAGAAGCTGAAGCTGGCGACATTGTTATTATTTCTGGTCTAGATGATATTGGTATTGGCTTTACTATTTGTGATCGCGAAAATCCAAAAGGCTTGCCGCATTTAGGCGTGGATGAGCCAACCCTGACCATGGACTTTATGGTAAACACATCACCATTAGCGGGTACCGAAGGCAAGTTTGTAACATCACGTCAAATTCGTGACCGCTTAACAAAAGAGCTTTTAGTAAACGTCGCTTTGCGTGTAGATGAAACAGCTGATGCGGATATTTTCCGCGTTTCTGGTCGTGGCGAGTTGCACTTGACGATTTTATTAGAAAATATGCGTCGTGAAGGCTTTGAAATGGCTGTAGGTAAGCCAAAAGTAGTTTTCCGCGAAATCAATGGCGAAAAATGTGAGCCATACGAAATTTTAACAGTGGATTTAGAAGATGATAACCAAGGTGCGGTGATGGAAGAACTTGGCCGCCGCCGTGGTGATATGATTAATATGGAATCAGACGGCAACGGCCGCACACGCTTAGAATACAGAATCCCAGCGCGTGGCTTGATTGGTTTCCAAGGTGAGTTTTTAACATTAACGCGCGGTACAGGTTTAATGGCGCATATTTTTGATGAATACGCACCGGTTAAAGCAGATATGCCTGGTCGTCGTAACGGCGTGCTGATCTCAGCTGAGCACGGCGAAGCGGTTGCTTATGCGCTTTGGAAACTACAAGATCGCGGCAAAATGTTCGCGGTCCCAGGCGATAAATTGTACGAAGGTATGGTAATTGGTATTCATAGTCGCGATAACGATTTGATTGTGAACCCGATTAAAGGTAAACAATTAACCAATATCCGTTCATCTGGTACTGATGAAGCAGTGCGTTTGATTACACCGATTGCATTGACCTTAGAATCAGCCGTTGAATTTATCGATGATGATGAATTGGTCGAAATTACACCAAAAACAATTCGTATCCGCAAACGTTATTTGCTAGAGCATGAGCGCAAACGCTCTGCAAAAGAGTAGTTAACACTCAAAATGACATAAAAAAGCCAGCGAAAGCTGGCTTTTTTATTGCAAAATAACCGTTAACTATTCCACACCTTGGCTAGCCAAGTAGTCTTCATAATTGCCCGTATAATCAATAATACCATCGGCTTTAATTTCTAAAATTCGCGTGGCGATAGAGCTTACAAATTCGCGGTCGTGGCTAACAAAGAACAGCGTACCTTTGTATTTATCTAATGCGGTATTCAGCGCTTCAATCGATTCCATATCCATGTGGTTGGTCGGCTCATCCATCAATAGCACGTTAGTTTTTGCCAGCATCAGTTTGCCATACAGCATGCGGCCTTTTTCGCCACCTGAAAGCACTTTAACCGATTTTTTTGTATCTTCACCACCAAACAAAAGGCGGCCAAGCATACTGCGCACTACTTGGTCGTCGTCGTTGGCTCCTCTTTGCAACGTCATCCATTCAAACAAGTCTTCGCCTTGTTCAAATTCGTATTCGTGATCTTGTGCAAAGTAGCCAATAGTGGCTTTATCAGTCCATTTCACTTCGCCGTGTTTTGGCTGCAAATCGCGCGCTAAGCAGCGTAAAAATGTGGTTTTACCAATGCCGTTTTCACCAATAATCGCCACTTTTTCGCCTGCTTCAAATATCAACTCCACGTCATTGAATAAAATTTTATCAAAGCCGTGACTGAGTTTTTTAAGCTCTACCGCATTGCGATGCAGTTTTTCGCGCTCATCGTATTCAAAGCGAATAAATGGATATTGGCGACTAGACGGTTTAAATACTTCAATTTTAATCTTGTCTATTTGTTTCGCTCTAGAAGTCGCTTGTTTGGCTTTTGACGCGTTGGCAGAAAAGCGGCGCACAAAGTCTTGTAAATCAGCCACTTGCTGTTTGGCTTTTGCATTATCTTTGGCCTGCTGATTTCTAGCTGCAATGCTGGCTTCCATGTAGTCGTCATAGTTGCCTGTGTAAACAGTTAACTTGCCATAATCCATATCGCAAGTGTGCGTACAAACTTGGTTTAAAAAGTGTCTGTCATGCGAGATGATAATCATGGTGCAATCGCGGTTATTCAGCACATCTTCTAGCCAGCGAATGGTATTAATATCCAAGTTATTGGTCGGCTCATCTAATAATAAAACATCTGGATTCGCAAACAATGCTTGTACCAGCAATACGCGCAACTTCCAGCCTGGGGCTACGGCGCTCATTGGGCCTGTGTGCTGCTCAATCGGAATGCCCACGCCCAATAGCAATTCCCCAGCGCGCGCTTCAGCGGTGTAGCCGTCAAATTCGGCAAACACGCCTTCAAGCTCAGCGGCGCGCATATAGTCGTCTTCAGTGGCTTCTAAGTTGGCATAGATTGCATCGCGCTCTTGCATTGCCGCCCACATTTGTTCATGGCCTTGCATCACTACGTCTAATACGCGCTGATCTTCATAAGCGAATTGGTCTTGGCGCAAAAACGCCATGCGCTCATGATTATCTAGTGAAATATTGCCAGCGGTCGGTTCTAAAATACCCGCCAATATTTTCATATAGGTGGATTTTCCGCAGCCATTGGCGCCAATCAAGCCATAACGATTACCATCGCCAAATTTGACCGACACGTTTTCAAACAATGGCTTGGCGCCAAATTGCATGGTGATATTGTTACTGATTAACACGGTAATACCTTAAGAAATAATTAAAATTTAGTGATGCAAATTTATTGCGTAAACTTATTGTGCGAATTTGTTGTAAATGACGACTTCGCTGATATCCAATTGCCCAGCACGTGGCATCGCTGGCTTAATGGCTTTGCCCACTGTGATGAACATCGCTGGCGTGTGGTCTGCTGGTAGATTCAATAAATGACCAACAGCATCAAAATCAAAGCCATCCATTGGGCAGGTGTCGTAACCCATTTCTTTGGCGGCCAGCATAATGGTTTGCGCGGCAATACCACAGCTACGCATTGCTTCGTCGCGTTGAGCGCGCTCATTGTTTTTGTAATAATGGCCAATCGCTGGTACTAAATAATCTTGCACAGGTAGCGGTGCATTAACCCAATAGCGGCTTGGCTGCTTAGCCCACGCTTGCAAGTCAGCAGTCAGCACAATTAATAATGACGCTTCTTCTACTTGTGCTTGGTTCCAGCTTACAGCGCGAATTTGCTGACGTAAAACGGGGTCTGTCACCACTACAAAGCGCCAATGCTGGATATTGAAAGCAGTAGGCGACAGCATGGCAAGTGATAATAATGACTCAATTTCTGCTTGGGTCATTTTGTGGTTGGTGTCGTAATGTTTAATAGAACGACGGGTTTGTATTGCTTCAATAACGTTCAAAATACTTAATCCTAAAATTTAATTTGCAAAATTTATTGCCGTAATCGTTAATATTTGATTGCCAGCAGGGCGTAACCAAGTCACTGTTTCATCTAATTTATGCCCAATCAGCGCACGACTTAATGGTGAAATATAGCTGATTTTATTGGATTTGATATCGGCTTCATCTTCACCCACGATTTCATAAATATGGGTATTGCCTGCTTCATCTTCAACCGTCACTATGGCGCCAAACACGACGCTTTGGCTATTTACATCAGGCTGCGTTACTAGTGCACTTTCTAAGCGCGCTGCCACGTAACGCAGATCACGATTCACCATTGCCAATTGCTGTATTGCTGGTTGCTCGTCTTTTTTTGCGCTTAATATCAGCCTTTTTTGTTCTAATGCTTCTGCTAGTTTTTCTAACTGATCATAACCATTTAGTGTTACGTAATTCGGATGCTGGCTCACAGGTCGCTCTGGCACATCGGTGCCAGCGTGTTCTAAATCATCCTCTTTAACAAATCCGCGGCTCATAAAAATTTAAGTCAAGCTTAGCTTGACAAAACTTAACACGGCTAAGCTTGGCTTGCAGGCTTGATATGGATTAAATTGGAGTATCAATAAACTCAATTGCAACGTCATTGTAAGTCGCCAAATCGGTTAACTTTTGTTTGGTTTCTTTTGCGCCAATCACAATCAGTTTTGAGCCGCTAATTTTTTCTTTATTGTTGGCAAGTGCTTTTGCCACAGTTGTGCCAGTCAATGATTCATCTTCGCCAGCCACAATCACTGTGCTGGTTTTAAGTGCTAGTGCGCTAGTTATTGCTACTACTTTGCCATTGTTAACGCCTTTTTCAACCGCACAATTGGCTAAACGTGGTGCAACAAAACCATTGGGTGCATCAATAAAAACTAAGGTATTTTTCTCATTTGGGTATTTAGCATTTACTGCTTCAAAAATCTTTTGCGGAGATTCTTTATAAGCGTGTTTATCAGTTACGCAGGCAGTCAATGCCAGCGCTAATACGCTCATTAAAATAATGGTTAGTTTCATCTTCATTCCCTTTAACGTTTACATCGCATCATAACATACGTAAAAAACGTAAGCTGTTGATAAAAATAAATAAAATGCTTATTCCCACTCAATAGTGGCAGGTGGTTTGCCCGAAATATCGTATACCACGCGGTTAATACCGCGCACTTCATTAATAATGCGGTTAGATACTTTACCTAGCAAGGCGTAAGGCAACTCTGCCCAATGTGCGGTCATAAAATCGCTGGTAATTACAGCGCGCAAGGCGACAACATAATCATAAGTGCGGCCATCGCCCATCACGCCCACCGATTTAACTGGTAGAAATACGGCAAAAGCTTGGCTGGTTAATGCATACCAAGATTTGCCTGTTTTTTCATCAATCGTATTGCGCAATTCTTCAATAAAAATAGCATCTGCAAGGCGTAATAAGTCAGCGAATTCAGTTTTTACCTCACCCAAAATACGCACACCCAAGCCAGGTCCTGGGAAAGGGTGGCGATATACCATATCATGCGGTAAACCAAGCGCCACGCCTAGTTCGCGTACTTCGTCTTTAAATAAATCGCGTAATGGCTCTAATAATTTCAAGCCCAATTTTTCTGGCAAGCCGCCTACATTGTGATGGCTTTTAATGGTGACCGCTTTTTTAGACTTTGCACCGCCCGATTCAATCACATCTGGATAAATCGTACCTTGTGCTAAATAAGTCGCGCCTTTATGACCACCAGTACCAGCTTTTAATTTAGCCGCTTCTGCTTTAAACACCTCAACAAATTCGCGGCCAATGATTTTGCGCTTTGCTTCAGGTTCACTAACACCACTTAAATGGCCCATAAACTGTGCAGTGGCATCCACGCGAATCACGTTCACATGCAAGCGGCCTGCAAACATATCCATCACCATATCGCCTTCATTCAGTCGCAACAGGCCGTGGTCAACAAACACGCAGGTAAGCTGGTCGCCAATGGCACGGTGAATTAAGGCAGCAGCAACGCTTGAATCTACGCCGCCAGACAAACCTAAAATGACTTCTTCATCGCCCACTTGCGCTTTGATTTTGGCAACCGCTTCTTGAATATAATCGCCCATAATCCAGTCAGGCTTAGCTTGGCAAATTTCTAACACAAAACGTTCCAGCATGGCTTGGCCGAGTTTTGTATGCGTCACTTCTGGGTGAAACTGCACACCGTAAAATTTGCGTGCTTCATCCGCAAAAGCGGCAATTGGCGTTGTGTCGTTACTAGCAATTACTTTGAAGTGAGGCGGCAACTTGGTCACTTTATCGCCATGACTCATCCATACATCAATCAAGCCGTGGCCTTCAGCGTTGGTTCTATCTTGAATGTCTTTAAATAAGTTAGAATGACCACGTGCGCGGATTTCTGCATAGCCAAATTCACGCTTTGTACCAGCTTCCACCTTGCCGCCCAATTGTTGCGCCATGGTTTGCATGCCATAACAAATGCCCAATACAGGAACACCTAACTCAAATACCGCTTGTGGTGCCGTATCTGTTTCATCTTCATACACGCTGGCATGACTGCCCGATAGAATAATGCCATCGGCTTTAAAGTCGCGTACAAAATCATCTGATACATCGCACGGATGAATTTCGCAGTACACATGTGCCTCGCGCACACGGCGTGCGATTAATTGTGTAACTTGTGAGCCGAAGTCGAGAATAAGGATTTTTGAATGATTCATTTTTAGCCACAGAGTCCACAGAGAACACAGAGTAAGAGGGTTTGATTTTCTCTGTGCTCTCTGTGCTCTCTGTGGCTAGAATTTAGTTTTTGTTAAGATTAGTCGATGCGATGTTAGTCAATTCTGTAATTGGGCGCTTCTTTGGTAATCTGCACGTCATGCACATGGCTTTCGCGCATGCCAGCGCTGGTGATTTGCACAAACTCTGCTTTTTCACGCATTTGTGTAATATCCGCCGCACCTACATAACCCATAGAAGCCCGCAAGCCACCCATTAACTGGTGAATCACCGCTAACACGCTGCCTTTGTAAGGCACACGACCTTCAATACCTTCTGGTACTAATTTATCGGCATTGCCATTATTATCTTGGAAATAGCGGTCGCTAGAACCTTTTTGCATCGCGCCAATACTGCCCATGCCGCGGTAAGATTTGTATGAACGACCTTGGAATAATTCCACTTCACCCGGCGCTTCTTCAGTACCTGCAAACATACCGCCTAACATCACGGAGTAGGCACCAGCCGCAATCGCTTTTGAAATGTCACCAGAAAAACGAATGCCGCCATCGGCAATAAACGGTATGCCTGTGCCGCGTAAAGCCTGCTCAACATTACTAATAGCGGAAATCTGCGGTACGCCAACACCAGCAACAATACGCGTTGTACAAATGGAGCCTGGGCCAATACCAACTTTTACGCCATCAGCACCTGCATCTACAAGCGCTTTTGCCGCATCTGCGGTTGCAATATTGCCGCCAATCACTTCAATTTTTGGGTAGTTTTTCTTCACCCAATTTACGCGATCTAACACGCCCTGTGAGTGACCATGCGCTGTGTCTACCACAATCACGTCTACACCAGCGGCAGCTAGGGCAGCTACGCGCTCTTCAGTTTCTGCGCCAACGCCAACAGCAGCGCCTACACGTAAGCGACCTTTATTGTCTTTGCAAGCAAGTGGGTGATCATGCGATTTTTGAATATCTTTTACGGTAATTAAACCTTTAAGTGTGTCTTGCTCATCAATCACCAATACGCGCTCTAAGCGATGTTGGTGTAATAGATGAATCACTTCTTCTTTGCTGGCACCTTCGCGCACTGTGATTAAGCGTGTGCGCGGCGTCATGATGTTACTGATAGCTTGGTCTAAATTAGTTTCAAAGCGCAAATCACGATTGGTCACAATACCAACAATTTTATTGCCGTCAACAACTGGCAATCCAGAGATTTTATGTTTGAGTGTTAATGCTAAAACATCACGCACCGTCATATGTGGTTGAATCGTGACAGGATCATTCACCACGCCAGATTCAAAACGCTTAACGCGCGAAACATGGGCGGCTTGTTCAATCGCAGTCATATTTTTATGGATAATGCCTAAGCCGCCTTCCTGTGCCAGTGCAATGGCAAGTGGCGCTTCGGTCACGGTATCCATCGCGGCAGAAACCAGCGGAATATTGAGCTTGATATTGCGGGTAAGTTGCGTACTCAGATTAACTTCGCGTGGCATAACCACAGAGTGCGCGGGAACGAGTAAAACATCATCAAAAGTAAGAGCTTGTTGCAGCAAACGCATGAGTATTCCTTATTTCCAAAACGAGATTATACCGATTTGCAACAGTTATTAAAAGTTGAACAATCAAATGTGTTAAAAACCATCCATTTATCGCTAAAATTGGCATAATTATGTAAACTCAAAAAGTTAAATAGCGTTTTAGTTATATTGATAGTTGATAAGGAGTTGAAATGAAATCTGTATATTTGGTGTTGTGGTTAGCAATATTGACTATATTTTCATCTTCAAGCCAAGCTGAGATTTACAAATGGAAAGATAAAGACGGCGTGACCCGTTATTCTGATACGCCGCCGCCATCGAATACTAAATTAGAAAATATTGGCACCAAAAAAGTGGTTAAGTCCACCGGAAAAGAGCCTTTATCACCCGTCACTAATACGCCTGTTGTAGAACAACCCAAGCAAATTGTGCTGGAAACTCCTCAACAAAGTCCGGAAGACACTGCGGCAGAACAACGTCAGCGCACGGCAGAAGCTGAAAAAAATAATAAACAAGAAAAAGAATCGCAAGCCAAATTAAAAGCAGAAAACTGTAAGGCAGCTAGAGCAAACTTTGCTTCTTATGCGCAAGGCGGGCGTGTTTACAAAATGAATGAAAAAGGTGAGCGCGAATACTTAGATGATGCTGGCCTAAAACAAGGTGCTGATAAAGCGCGGGCTGAAGTCTCTCAATATTGCAGCTAAGTTGCTTTGTTGACAGTTTGAACGCTTATTTTAAAAACGTTTTGAATGAACTAATTCTATATTAGTGAGTTGTAAATTTGAGTCGCTTTTTAATTCTTAAATTAAGCCTTAAAAATTGGTTAAGTTTTAAACCTCATTAATCTTCAGCCAACACATCACCGCCGCCTTTTTTCATCACTTTTCCATCTGCGGCACGCTGTTTACGTACTTCTTTGGGGTCGGCAATCAGCGCGCGATAAATCTCCACTCTATCTAAATGGCGCAAACTTGCGTCTAATTTAGATAACTTACCAAACACACCGATTTTATTGATGGCTAAATCAATTTCTGGAAATTTATTGAGAATGCCAGAAGTTTGAATAGCCTGCTCGATCGTGGCGTTTAATGGCATTTTTATCGGAATAATGACTTGATTACTCGGTAGCGCATAAGCCACTTCAACGGTCATTGTTTCATTATCCATCTCTAATTACTTTCTTTTTTAATCATAAAAACTTTATCTGCGCGCGCCACAAAGCCATCTACAAACGTATTGGCGATATGACTAAATACAGGCGCAATGATTCTCTCTAAAAAGCCATTGGCAAATTCGTAATTCAGTTTAAACTCAATTTTGCAGGCATCTTCACGTAAGGCGATAAAACGCCAGCTACCATCTAAGTGTTTAAATGGCCCATCTTTTAATTGAATATCCATACTATGCGGAAAACTCTTATTATTGACCGTAGTAAAATGTTGTTTAATGCCATGATAATTAATATGCAAAGTCGCGCTTGTTTTGGTATCGGTGCGTTCTAATAAATCCACACCGCCACACCAAGGCAAAAATTGTGGATAGTCTTCCACTGCGTCCACCAGTGCATACATCTGCTCGGCGGAATGCATCACCAACACGGTTTTTTGAACGACATTCATATTTTAAGATTTATAATCCACATCAATACTAGCGTAAAATACTATTTTAAGTCATAAACAGCCAATATCCGCAACATGAGCATCGCCCAAAACAAAAAAGCTTTTTTCGATTATTTTATTGAAGATAAATACGAAGCGGGAATCGTGCTAGAAGGCTGGGAAGTAAAAGCCATTCGCGATAATCGCGTCAATCTTAAAGAAGCCTATGTCATCATTCAGCGCGGTGAAATTTACATTATCGGCTGCCATGTCACGCCATTAGGCGCGGCCTCTACGCATATTCGACCAGATGCGATTCGTACCCGTAAGTTATTGTTACATAATGAAGAAATCATCAAGTTAATCGAAAAAGTAGACCGCGCAGGCTACACCATCGTACCGCTAGATATGCATTTTTCAAAAGGCCGTGTAAAAGTGCAGATTGGCCTAGCCAAAGGCAAAAAACAACATGATAAACGCGATACCGAAAAGGCCAGAGATTGGGAGCGCGAAAAAGGCAGAATCATGCGCTCGCATAATAAGTAATCCGCAAGTAGAAGCAATGAAACTTTATAAGTTGCTGAATCTCAAAGGTGTATAATGTAGTTTGTTTTGGGGATGACCCGGTTTCGACGTGGGTTACAAAGCAGTGCAGGGCATACCGAGGATCAGATCACCTCGTAAATACAGCTGAAACAAGTATAGTCGCAAACGACGAAACTTACTCTCTAGCCGCTTAAGACCGGTTGGACGCTGCACCAGCTCTCCCGTGGGTTGGATTGGGGTAACTCATACGCAGTGTCATACACACGGGATACGTTTTACGTTGGGTTACTTAGCGTAGAATTAACCTTAAGGTAGCTCGTCTGCACACCGCTTGTCTGTTGGTGTGGTGCAGATTAAATTAAACAACAAGGCTAAGTATGTAGAACTGTCTGTGGAGGATTTGCGGACGGGGGTTCGATTCCCCCCATCTCCACCAAATATAAATGATTTAGTTGTTTTTTTATCTGATTAAAGAATTGATATTAAACGAATAAATGAGATTCAATAAAGTAAAATGGGTTACGTTGGCAATTGCATATTGCTTTGCAGTTTTGCAAGTGCTGCAACCTTTTATCCATGCGCATCTAGATGCAGAACATCCGATTCAAGAATTAGGTTTTCATATTGGTAGTGAGCATGAGGAGTTAACTGATTTTTCTGGTGATTTTGCAAGTCACGTTGTGTCAAATGCAGACCACACTTCTCATACCGTACTAGTTGCTTCTGGTATTAAACAAGATTTCAATCCGGTTTTGGCCTCAGATGTGCTTTGCGTATTGTTGGCTTATATATGCTTTGCGGTTGCTTTACGATGCACTTCAAAGCGCTATTCATCTCTAAGTTTCATACCTTGTAGTTCCTCTAGACGACGGCTTCCTGCCCCACGCGCACCACCGCGCTTCTAATTTCAGCAGATTTTTAACCAAATGCATAGCGTGGCTATGCTAAATGGTTTTATATGAAATTAGGAGAGCACCATGCAATCATTATTGCGCCTTAATTGCCTTAAGTCAGGCATTAAAACTGTATTTATTACACTGTTACTTGTAGTGCCAATTGCTCACGCAGCAATCTCTGCAGACATTCAAAAACCTGCGGCTGAAATTACCTTGCAAGAAGCGTTAAATCTAGCGCTGAACGCTAACCCTGAAATTGCGGTTGCAATGCGCGAAAGAGAGGCGGTTGAGGGTGTGAAAACACAAGCTGCCATTCGCCCTAATCCGTCTATTTCTACTTCAATTCAAGATACGCGCAGTGCAAATAGGCAAACTTTTTTGCAACTGAATCAAGAAATTGAGCTTGGTAATAAGCGGCAAGCCAGAATTGATGCAGCGGATTCTTTTTATAATCAAGCTAGTGCAGGTTTGGAAAGTAAAAAAACAGAGATTCATGCCAATGTAGTGACGGCTTTTTACGAGGTGTTAATCGCACAAGAGCGATTGAGTCTTGCTAAATCTTCACTTGAAATTGCAAATTTAGCGCTAGATGCGGCTAGTAAGCGCGTCAAAGCGGGCAAGAGTGCGCCTGTAGAAGAGACTAAATCCAAAATAGCAGAAGCGAGTGCCAAAATTGAGATGGTTCAAGCTAATCTGCAGTTAGCTAACAGCCGCAATCGCTTGGCTGCGCTCTGGGGCGGCACATTGCCTACATTTGAGCGTGCACAAGGGTCAGTCACCATGATTCCTGATGTGGCCGCCTTAAATGAATTGTCTGTAATGCTAGAAATTGCACCTGCAATTAAATTAGCAAAAATTGAAATTGATACGCGCAGTGCGTTGACCAGTATTGAGCGCAGCAAGGCAACGCCTAACATAACCATAAGCGCAGGTGTAGTGAATAACCAAGAGTTAGGTGGCTTAAATCAAGCGCTATTCGGTTTATCTATTCCGATTCCAGTGTTTGATCGAAATCAAGGTAATTTACAGGAAGCAGTGGGTCGCCAATATAAGGCGCAAGATGCATTAATCGCTTTAAAAAATCAACTTTCAGCAGAGTTATCTAGCCAATATGCCCGATTGCAGGCGGCTAAACAGGCGACTGAATCGTTAAAAACAGAAATATTACCTGGCGCACAAAGTGCTTTTGAAGCGGCAACTAAAGGTTTTTCTGCTGGAAAATTCAACTTTTTAGATGTGCTCGATGCGCAACGCACCTTGGGTCAAGCCAAGTCTCAATATATACAGACGTTGCTAGAAGTGCATCTTGCAGTGGCAGAGATTGAGCGTATTTTAGGTGATGTCATCCATCATCCAATCCACAAGAGTCTGGAGTAAATCATGCAAATTTTAAACAAATATAACCATAAACAATGGTTGCTTATCTTGGCGATTGTTGCTGTTGGCATTATTCTGGCTGGTTTAATTTTAAGCTCAGATAAAACTAAAGCGATAGCAGATAAACATGCCGAACACATGGAACCAGCGGGTGCGAATCAGCAAAATGAATCTACATCGGAAGATCATGATCATACGGAATTGGCAACAGAAAGTGAGAAAGGCCCGCATGGCGGCAAGTTGTTTAGGGATAGTGACCTTGCGCTGGAGGTAACAATTTTTGAGCAAAATCAGCCCCCGCAATTTAGGATTTATGCCTATGAAAATAATAAGCCTTTAGCTGTTAACAGCACTACGGTGAGCTTAACCGTAACGCGATTAGGTCGTCAGCCACAGTTATTTAAATTATCGCCTGAGAATGAATATTTCACTTCAACAATCACTGTTGAAGAGCCACATTCTTTTAAAGTGGCTATTCAGGCAACGCATGCAGATAAAACACATCAATTTAATTATGACCAAGTAGAAGCAAGAGTGGTGTTAACTGAAGAACAGCTTAAGCATAATGCGATTGAGGTGTTAACGGCCGCACCTGCGCGCATTCAAACTAACTTGCGTTTACTAGGTGAAATTAAATTAAATGCAGATAAAGCAGTGCAGGTATTGCCGCGCATGACAGGTATTGCAGAAAGTGTCACAGCAAATGTGGGCGATACAGTCACAAAAGGCCAAACATTGGCAGTGATTTCCAGCATAGCAGTGGCAGAAAATCGCGCTGATTTATCGGCAGCGCAACAACGTTTGAATCTTGCCAAAACAACTCTAGCGCGAGAGGAGAGCTTGTGGCGTGAAAAAATATCGGCCGAACAAGATTACCTTGCTGCTAAAAATGATTTGCAGTTGGCGCAAATTGAATTAACACAGCAACAGCAAAGGTTGGCCAGCATGGGCGTTAGCGGCGGTAGCGGTTCGCGCTATACCTTAAAAGCACCGATTAATGGTGTGATTACGCGTAAAAACGTGGCAACGGGCCAGGTACTGGAGCTGACACAAATGATGTTCGAAGTGGCAGATTTAAATACGATATGGGCTGAAATGCATATCCCCATTAAAGATTTGGGTTTAGTAAAAACAGGACAAAAAGTCACAGTACGCGCTTCTTCTTTTGAGCAAAATACAGAGGGTACGATTACTTATATCGCCCCATTGGTTGATTTACAAAGCAGAACTGCAATCGCACGCGTCGTTATTCCCAACATCAAGCAAAATTGGTTAGTTGGTTTGCCCGTCAATATTGATTTAGTAGCAGACGAGGTCACTGTGCCACTCGCCGTTTCTTTAGAGGCTTTGCAAACCTTGCAATATGGCGATGTGGTATTTGGCCGCTATGGGGATGCTTTTGAAGCTAGGCCTGTTGAGTTGGGACGTCGTGATAGCAAATATGTGGAAGTGCTTTCTGGAATAAACGCAGGCGAACAATACGCGGCAGGTAATAGCTTTGTCGTCAAAGCAGAGTTAGGTAAAGCAGGAGCAAGTCATGACCATTAAGACTGAAAATATAAGCACTGAAATCTCAAGCGCTGGTAATGAAGCCAAAGGTCTTTTTGAAAAGCTTATCCAATTTTGTATTCATCAACGCTGGTTGGTGATGCTGGTTAGTTTGGGTGTGGCAATAATGGGGTTTGTAAGCTATCAACTATTACCGATTGACGCGGTGCCTGATATTACCAATGTACAAGTACAAATTAACTCCTCAGCGCCTGGCTACTCGCCGCTAGAAACCGAACAGCGTATTACTTACCCAGTAGAAACGGCGATGGCTGGATTGCCTGATTTAGAAGAAACACGCTCAATTTCGCGTTATGGTTTATCGCAAGTGACCGTGGTGTTTAAAGAAGGCACCGATATTTATTTTGCGCGCCAATTAGTAGCCGAACGTATTGCGCAGGTAAAAGAAAAGTTGCCAGCAGGTATTGTCTCTGAAATGGGGCCGACTGCTACTGGCTTAGGCGAGATTTTTATGTGGACGGTGTCTGCCAAGCCTGGCGCACTGAAGCCAGATGGCACACCTTATACGGCGATGGATTTACGTGAAGTACAAGATTGGATTATTAAGCCGCAACTGCGTAATGTGCCTGGTGTTACAGAGATTAATACTGTTGGCGGGTATAGCAAACAATTTCAAGTGGCACCAAATTTAGATGCGCTCGTGAGTTATGGATTAACGCTCAGTGATATTTTAAGCGCATTAGCAAAAAATACAGATAACCAAGGTGCGGGTTATATTGAAAAGTTAGGTGAGCAATACTTAATCCGAGTTCCAGGCCAAATAGTAGCAAATGATAAAAATCAACACTTAGCGTTAAATGCGCTTGGTAATGTGGTGTTGGATACACGTAATGGCACGCCTATTCGTATTCAAGATGTCGCAAAAGTTTCTATTAGTAGCGATTTACGTACTGGTGCAGCCACTATGAATGGTGAAGAAGTCGTGCTAGGAACAGTATTTATGCTATTGGGTGAGAATAGTCGTAGCGTTTCTCAAGCTATTGCAACAAGGCTGGCAGAAGTGAACAAAACATTGCCGGCGGGTATTACCGCCAACACTGTTTACGACCGTACTATTTTGATTGATAAGGCGATAAATACGGTTAAAAAAAATCTAATAGAGGGTGCATTGTTAGTTATTGCCATCTTGTTTATATTTTTGGGCAATATTCGTGCTGCCATTATTACTATGTGCGTGATTCCTCTTGCTATGTTAATGACGTTTACAGGCATGGTATCCAACAAAATCAGTGCCAACTTAATGAGTTTAGGTGCGCTGGATTTTGGCATTATTATTGATGGTGCAGTGGTCATTGTAGAGAACGCCATGCGCCGTCTAGCACACAGCCAACAAATGGTTGGGCGTAATTTAACGAGGCAAGAGCGATTCGCAGAAGTGTTCTTAGCTGCGCGTGAGGCAAGGCGACCGCTTATTTACGGTCAGATGATTATCATGGCCGTGTATTTACCTATTTTTGCACTCACAGGCGTTGAGGGAAAAATGTTCCACCCCATGGCATTTACAGTGGTGATTGCGCTAATTGCGGCAATGATTATTTCGGTGACTTTTATTCCAGCCGCCATCGCGCTGTTTGTGACTGGACGCGTGGAAGAAAAAGAAAACAAGGCGATGCGGTGGGCAAAAAAAATCTACACCCCCGTGTTAGATTGGACATTAGTCAATAAAGCAGTAGTGCTGACGCTAGCAATAACAACTGTGGTATTAAGCGGCCTATTGCTAACGCGTATGGGCAGTGAGTTTGTCCCAAGTTTAGATGAGGGCGATATTGCTTTGCATGCTTTACGCATCCCTGGCACCAGCTTAAGCCAAGCAGTCGCTATGCAGGAAGAGCTGGAAAAAACCATTAAAAAATTTCCACAAGTACAAAGAGTGTATGCCAAGCTAGGTACAGCAGAAATCGCGACTGACCCCATGCCGCCAAGCGTAGCAGATACTTTTGTGATGCTAAAGCCAAGAGCAGAATGGCCAGATTCAAGTTTAAGTAAAAATGCATTAATCGCTCAAATTCAGGCAGCTGTGGCTAAAGTGCCAGGTAATAATTATGAATTTACGCAGCCAATACAAATGCGTTTTAATGAGCTTATTTCTGGCGTGCGCAGCGATGTGGCAGTAAAAGTGTTTGGCGATGATTTAGAAAGTATGACCGAAACGGCTGAACAAATTGCCAAAGTGCTAGAAAAAACCCCAGGTAACGCCGATGTGAAAGTAGAGCAGACGACGGGTTTGCCAGTGTTAACCGTGAACATCGATCGCGAAAAAATTGCCCGTTTAGGTGTGAACATGGCAGATATTCAAACGGCGGTGAGTATTGCCATGAACGGCGCACAAGCTGGCGCTGTATATGATGGCGATAGGCGTTTTGATATTGTAGTGCGTTTAGATGAAGCACAGCGCTTGGATACAGCCATGTTAGAGCGTTTACCAATCAAACTTAACGTGAATAATACCGCCAGTTATATGCGTTTAAATGAGCTCGCCAGCCTAGATGTTGCACAAGGCGCTAATCAGTTTAGCCGGGCTAATGGCAAGCGCAATGTGGTAGTGACTGCCAATGTGCGCAATCGCGATATAGGTTCGTTTGTGGCAGAAGCACAAGCAGGTATTGCCACAGTTGTAAAAATACCCGCAGGCAATTGGCTGGAGTGGGGTGGCACATTTAAGCAATTGCAATCTGCCGCTGACCGCTTAAAAATCGTTATTCCATTGGCGTTAATCATTGTATTTATGTTGCTGTATGCGGTGTTTGGCAATTTTAAAGATGGCTTAATCGTATTCAGTGGCATTCCATTTGCCCTCACAGGTGGCGTCACTGCTTTATGGCTTACAGGCATTCCGCTTTCAATCTCGGCAGGCGTTGGTTTTATCGCATTATCTGGCGTAGCCGTTTTAAACGGTTTGGTCATGATTACGTTTATTAATAATTTACGGGTAGAAGGTAGCACATTTAATGAAGCCATTCGAGAGGGCGCGTTAACAAGGCTGCGCCCCATTTTGATGACTGCTTTGGTTGCCTCATTTGGCTTTATTCCCATGGCGATTGCCACAGGGGTGGGGGCAGAAGTGCAACGGCCATTAGCGACGGTAGTGATTGGCGGCGTGCTTTCATCTACCCTATTAACGTTGCTGGTATTGCCCTTGCTGTATAGTCTATTTTCTCAAAAAGAAACTTGACCTGAAAGATACCAAGCGCTTTGATTATCTTTATCGGCGATATTGCCTAAATCGACATATGCAGCCGTTAACGATAAATATTTCACTGGAAACCATGCAATAAATATATCTTTTGCATCATCTTCTTTAAATACGCTTAAATTATTGGGTCTGGCACGATATTCTGCACCTATTAATAAGTTATCTGTCAGCATTAACGCAGCAGATGCCGCGGGTTGTAATTGATATTTGTCGTGATTGTCTCCGCCAAATCCCAGCAAGCCAAATTGATTAGCTTTAGTGGCTTGCAAAGTAAGATTTAATAGTAAGTTTCTGCCACCAATTGCCGCCAAATACAGTTTGGTGGCAGATAGGTAAAGGTCAACCCCAGTTGCACTTTCAGCCCCCAATGCTTTAGGTACTTTATCAAAATCGACATTGTGTTTAACTTGTGCGCCTGCCGAAACTTGCGGTACCCAAGTATCTTGATCGTACACCGCATCACCAAACAAACGTACTTTTGCGCCTAGTGTATGCATACGAATATGTTCGTTTGGTACAGTATCGCTTAGGCCAAAATTTTGGTGACTATATGAAATTTCGACACGATTGTCGAAACCTACAGCAACTCCTGCTAAGTTCATTTCAAAGCCGCCATTGGTTTTGGCATGTGTGTAAAAAGCCGAAGCGCCTGTTTCTTCGCGCGTACCATAACCTGCAATTAATGCCCAAGGTGTTAATCCACCGCCAGCAGAACCTTCAATTTGCATCACGCCACCCGTTGCCAGTAAACGCTCCCCAGCGATTAGCGGTGTTGATACAGTCACTGATAGCAACAATGTAAAAATTTGTAATAATGATTTTTTTAACATGAAATGAGCAGTAATATAAAAAATTAATTTTGAATGAATAGGTTATATAGCGTATATTTTGGTTAATCAATTAAACCTACATGCATGAATGATTAATTATAAGCAATAAACGAACCAACTTAACCACAATTTCGAATGAAATATTGCTACACTCTTAAATAGCTAAGTAAAAATCCATATCATGCCAATAGTAAAAAACAAGCTATTCTTATTACTCATCGCCATATTAACTTTTACGGGCTGCTCAATTACAGGCGACTCCTCACTCTTTAAATCGTCCAATAAGCCAGATGCGAGCTTATTTGCGCGGATTGGCGGTTTACCAGTATTAACCAAAATAGTAGATGAATTTATTGATAAAGTGGCTACTACGCCCAGCACTAAACGTTCTTTTGATGGCATAAAATTAAAGACATTAAAAGAAAGTGTCGTTTTGCATTTATGTGAGTTAACCGGTGGCGGATGTAAGTATGAGGGTGAAACAATGGCTAATTCGCACCGCGATGCCAAAATTACCGAAGCGGAGTTTGATGCATTTGTGAGCATGTTTAGAGATACGCTTAATCAATATGTAAATACGCGTGAAAAAAACGAGCTGCTTAAAATTTTAGCGCCAATGAAGCGTGACATTGTGACGCCAATTTAGGTTTACTTATTTGCATTGACTAGTATAAGTATTGAATAGTTGAGTGTAGCTCACCCAACTTTAAGTGATTTTTGATTGCAATGAACTTAGTCAGTTAATTTAGGCCTTATTTTTGCTTAATGATGTAATGTTGATTCATATTATTCTATTCAAGACACACAGAAATATCTCACGATATTTAGGAAAACAATTGTTTAAATTTATTTCAGTCATTTCTAGTATTCTTTTAAGTCTTTTTAGCCTACACATTCAAGCGGCAGAGTTATCTGTAGACGTAATCGATATGGCAGGATTGCCTGTTGAAAATGCGGTGGTGTATGCAGAGCCAGACATTAAAGTGGCACTACCCCAAACAGCCGCGATTATCGAGCAACGTGGTAAACAATTTAACCCATTGGTTAGCGTGATACAAACGGGAGCCGATGTTACTTTCCCCAATTTCGATAGCGTCAGACATCACGTCTACTCATTTTCACCTGCTAAAACCTTTGAGTTGAAGTTATATTCTGGTGTGCCAACAAGCCCTATTAAATTTGATAAAGCAGGCAC
Source organism: Methylotenera sp. (assembly GCA_021732365.1). GTDB lineage: Bacteria > Pseudomonadota > Gammaproteobacteria > Burkholderiales > Methylophilaceae > Methylotenera_A. Next base: position 95,155 of record JAKFVD010000003.1, read on the forward strand.
GGTAGTGCTGGGTTGTAATATTCATGACACGATGGTGGCTTTTATTCAAGTAGTAGATACGCCTTATTTTACGAAATCGAATAAGCTCGGCAAAGCGGTGTTGCGCGATTTGCCAAACGGTGGCTACACGCTTAAGGTGTGGCATTATGCTTTGGCAAAAGAGAAAGAGGTTGTAGAAAAAAAATTACTAGTCAAAGAATCACAGCCAGTTGTCATGCAGTTTTCACTTAAACCTTTTATTATTCCTGCCAGAAAATAAGTTAACAGGTTGCAAATTAGATAACCAAATATTGTGAATAAAACTAAATGAAGTTACCTTTTAAGAGCTTACAAAGCCGCATCGTTTTTCTATTTCTTAGCCTTATTCTAGTCGTGCAGTTTTTTGGCTTTGTTGCTATTTGGGTGAGTATTAATACTAATGCGCGGGTAGCAATCACGGAACAATTAGGTGTGGGTGAGCAAGTGCTGCGCACGGTCATCAACAGGCGTGGCGAAAATTTGGCGTTAAGTGCCAGTATTCTGGCGGCAGATTATGGCTTTCGACAAGCAATTGCCAGCAACGATAAAGAGACAATTCTTTCTGCCTTAGAAAACAGCGGCGCCAGAATTGAGTCTGACGTGAATATGTTGTACAGCCCTGATGGCCTCAGGCAAGTAGTTTCTGGGCAATTGCCTGAAACTATTACAGATGCAACTATTCTCAAATTAATTGAAACCACTCAAGTGGGTGGCGAATCTTTCAATATCGCTGTGTTTAGGGGCGTACCTTATTTGCTGGTTGCGGTGCCAGTAAGGGCGCCATTAACCATCGCTTGGATTATTACTGGTTTTGAAATTGATGATACTTGGGCAGCTCGCATTCAGGACGTTTCAAGATTAGAAGTCAGTTTTGTTACAAAAATAATTGCTGATCATTCGGCTTCTATTAAGCCAAAATGGAATCTATCTTCCAGTACGATGAGTAAATTATCAGGTCAAGAATCAATCAGCGGTATTCCTAATCAATGGTTGCAGCAAGCGACAGATACTCAATCAACAGTTAATCAGGTGTTTGACAATGAAATATCCATTCAAGGCCGCGATTACAGTAGCCGTTATGTTGAACTACTGAATGAGGGTGACCAAGTATTAGTTGCCGTATTGCAGCGCTCGATTAGTGAGTCTTTAGCCCCTTATTTTACTTTGCAGCTTAATTTACTGGTGTTAACTATTTTGGGTGCGTTTGTGTTTATAGCAGGTAGCGTTTTAACCGCAAAACGTATTACCAAGCCTTTAACTGAGCTAGTGAATACAGCAGAATTATTAGAAAAGGGCGATTACAGTAAACCCATCGTATCTAATAGCACTGACGAGATTGGTCATTTAAGCCGTACTTTTGACCGTATGCGCGAAGCAGTGGCAGAGCGTGAGCAAAAAATCAGTAAATTGGCGTATTGGGATGAGTTAACTCAGCTACCAAATCGCGCTTTTTTTACTGATCAATTGGTTAAGTTTAGTGAAAATTACCAAGAAAATAATCAGACTTTTTCTGTATTAATGATGGATTTAGACCGCTTTAAACATGTGAATGATGTATTAGGACATTCCGCTGCAGACCAGTTATTAGCAGGTGTAGCGGAGCGCTTAAAACAAAGCTGTAAAAGTGAGCTGGATGTGGTGGCGCGTTTAGGGGGGGATGAGTTTGGCATTATTTTAGCCAATACACATTCACAACTGGCGTTGGATGTGGCAAACCGATTGCAAATAGCGCTTGCAACGCCTGTTGCATTAAATGATTCATTTGTCGACTTAAGTGCAGGAGTTGGCGTTGCCAACTATCCAGAGCACGCAAAAGATATTGAAGTGTTGCTAAGCCGCGCAGAAATTGCCATGTATGCCGCCAAAAACTCATCTGGCAGCGTGGCGGTGTATCACAGCGGTTTAGATGTGGGCAATGAGGAAAACTTATCGCTAGTGAGTGAAATTAAACAGGCTGTTGAGCAGAATCAGCTGTGTTTATATGTACAACCTAAAATTGATTTTGCAACGGGTAAATTACTTGCCGTAGAAGCTTTAGTACGCTGGAATCATCCAGAGCGTGGTTTGATATTCCCCGATATGTTTATTCCATTTGCAGAACAAACGGGGCATATCGATAAAATCAGTTATTGGATGCTAACTGAGGCAGCAAGATACGCAGCCATTTGGCAAAAGCAGGGCTTGGACATTCCGCTTGCGGTTAACCTGTCTGCAAGAGATTTAATTGATATGGAACTGCCCAATAAATTAAAACAAATATTAGATGTGCATCAATTATTGGCACACTCTATTTCGTTGGAAATTACCGAAAGCAGCATTATGGATGACCCTGAGCGTGCGCTTGATACGGTGCAACGCATTGCCAAAATGGGCATTCAGTTATCGATTGACGATTTTGGCACAGGCTATTCTTCATTGGCTTATTTGAAACGCCTGCCAGTAAATGAACTTAAAATTGATCGCTCATTTGTGATGAATATCGAGCGCGATCAAAGTGATGTCACGATTGTAAAATCGACCATTGAATTAGGCCATAACTTAGGTTTAAAAGTAGTGGCAGAGGGTATCGAGAATCAAAAAGTCTGGGATATTTTAAAGCTGATGGGCTGCGATTACGGCCAAGGCTATTTTATGAGCAAACCGATGGCTGCCGATAAGTTAATTGATTGGACAACGCAATGGGCTGCCGCGCCAGCTATATAAGTATCATTATATGAGTAAAAGTTAACACATTTTTATCGTTAATAATCCAGTATATCGTATCAATTCAATTAGTTTTTTTGCTTCTCACCAATATGCGCCTCACCCCGTTTTTTGGCTAAAATCACCTGCTTTTGTCGCTCCGTCAAACTGGCACGTTTTTCTTCAGATATTGTGTTGTAGCAATAGGGGCATGAAATGCCGGGCGTGTACTGCTCGCTTTGCATTTCGGCAGGTGAAAGTGGATGGCGGCAAGCGTAGCACTGGTCAAATTCACCCACTTCTAAATTGTGCTTAACCGCTACACGCTGGTCAAATACAAAACATTCACCTTGCCATAAACTTTCTTGCTCTGGCACGGTTTCCAAGTACTTTAAAATGCCACCTTGCAAGTGGAATACTTCTTCAAAACCTTGATCCATCATGTAGCTACTCGCTTTCTCACAGCGAATTCCACCTGTGCAAAACATCGCGACTTTTTTGTGTTTGGTTTTATCTAGATTTTTAGCGACGTACTCTGGAAACTCGCGAAACGTAGTGGTTTTTGGGTCAATCGCGCCTTTGAAAGTGCCAATATCCACTTCATAATCGTTGCGCGTATCAATCAGAATAACATCTGGGTCGCTAATTAGTGCGTTCCAATCTTGCGGTTGGACATAAGTGCCTACTTGCTTGGTGGGGCTTACGCCCGCAACACCGAGCGTCACGATTTCTTTTTTAAGTTTCACTTTCATGCGGTAAAACGGGTGTTCATCCGCACAAGATTCTTTATGCTCTAAATCGGCGAATTTGCCTTCAAATAAAGCATCGGTTCGCAAGAAATTCAGTACAGCATAGATGTCATCTGGCAAACCAGCGATGGTGCCGTTAATGCCCTCAGATGCTAATAAAATTGTCCCTTTAATGCGGTTAACTTCACAGGCAGAAAGGATGTGCGCTTGCAAATTGGCATAATGCGGCAGGCTAACGAATTTATACAGCGCGGCGGTTAAAAACTTCATGTTTATTGCTTAAAAAACCTAAAACACTATTTTAACACCTGCATTAATTAAGCAGAAATAGTTGTATCGCAAACCAGTATTTCACCATTGCCATTGCAAGCTAAATCGCCTGCATAACGTTGTACGCGCATGTTTTTAACAGTATTAAAACGCGTACTTAACCCTTTAAATGAGGCAAAAAGTAGCGCTAAAAATGGCAGTGTGTGTGTGCCGCAATCTTGAATAGTGGCATGCAATTTAGGTGTTTTCGTTAATAAAATGGTGCCGCGTTTCATGGCAAAACCGACGTAATTTCCCACTTTACCAAAAACGCTAATGGTACCTGCAATCATGCGGCTGCCGCAATAATCGCCAGCATAGCCATCCACTAAAATCAAACCACGACGCATTTGGTCGCCAACGCGGTCGTTCGCATTACCTTTGCAAACAATGATTCCGCCGCGCATTTGGGCACCTAAAAAATCGCCACAATCACCTTCAATTGTGATTTGTCCGTACGTCATCAGAAGGCCAATATAATCCAGTTGCTGATTCGCGTTTTTGAAAATAATGTGATTAGCGTCATCGCCTGAAACATCGAAATAATCACTAATTTTCGGTGCATTTTTAGTGTTAAGTAAGTATAAATTTTCAATCTGCACAATGCTTAAATCAGCCAGATTGTTGGGTGATAGCAGCCGACAATCAATTTGCTGAGTCACATTTTTTTTAAGCGTAAAAGTAAGCGCATTCATGATACTTTGCCCATAATCTCATGCAATTTAAAATGATGTGGGCCAAGTTTTCCGCCGTAATTGCCAGCTGAAATACGTTTTACGCCACTTTCATTTCCTAACTCGCAAATTGCTTGAACGCCAACGCGCATAGCTATTGTAATATCTGCAAACGTCAGCCCGTCAATCACAATTTCCATCACGCTTTCGATTTCTTCGCTTAATTCGCTATTCACTAAGCCTTTTAACGTCGGGCAAAACGCATCGTTGGTGCTGGCGAACATTTTGGGATATTTACTGCCGACTTTAGAGCCAGAACGCACCACGCCACCTGGAAAAGGCATAATCACGTTTGGTACTTTTTTCATCGCTTCAATCGCGGTTTCTGCGGCATGCAAAGCGGCAGGTTGTGATATGGCTAAAATTAAAAAATTACCGCCACCAATTGCCCGCACCATGCCTGTGGTTTCTTGCGTCAGAAATTCGCCGTCCATTACAGGGATACGCCAATATCTTTTATTGTCAATTAATTTAGAAGTTTGGTAGCCATCACCAAAATAACGCAAATGCCTGCCCAAGCTAATTTGGTCTACGTCCACTCCTGCTTCAATGCCGGCAAAAGCAGCAGCGGTAGGGCAGGTAAGAATACACTGCCCCATGCGGGTTTCAAGCTGTTGCATTAGCACTTTGCTGCCCATGGCAAACATCAGGACACTCACGCCTGGTCTTCCATCTGGCGTTTCGTCGCTGGATAACTCGCGCTCAATTCCCGCCTCAACACCGCACCCAATCACGCTAGTCGCAAACCCTGTCATGGCGTTGGCAGCGTGATAAACCCACTTTAAATTTTGCGCGGTGATGATAACTCGTGTGCCGCGCATATTGAATGCTTCGGCAAATGTGTCATCAATGAGGATGCCATTTATTTCCATATTTAAAGTTAAGCTGTTTCGTCCGCTGATACTATTTTGCCAACCCACGTGTCAATATCAATCACACCTACTTTAGCGGCCTTTTGTGCATCACTTTCAGAGATTACATCTTGTACAATATCGAGTTGCTTCCAGCCTGCCAATGGCGTTTCGCAATGTGCGCGTGGCACGTAGCGTGAGCTGCGCACTTTTTCATATTTTGGAATATAGCGCGGGCAGTTTTGCCATAGTTCAGATAATGCCACTGTGACAACAAATTCTGCTTCTTTGTAATACGCAAGCAAAGCTGGGTCTTGCGAAAGCGTTGCCGTGCCTTGTACACGTAAACGGTTGGGTGTTTCAAACGAAATAAATAAAAGGCCAACTTGCGGGTTGGTGCTGATGTTGCCGATAGAAAAAAACATACCGTTGCCATCGTAACTCGGGAAAATCAGCGTGGTACTGTCTAAAACTTTGACAAAGCCAGCATCGCCACCTTTATACGAAACGGTAGGGCGACCTTGGTGATCAATGGACGATAAATAAAACATTTCGACGCTTTCGATAAAGCCTTTTGCGCCATCGTCGAACTCGGTTTTACACACCAATTCTTCTACACGGTCTGCCATTTTACGTGTACCAAATTCGTCCTGCAGTTTGCGATGTTGTGCGCCATATAATCTACTCATGCATTACTCCCTAAATAAGCGTCTAGTTGCTTTGTGTATGTGTAATGACGCCACCACGACCATCTGAGGCGATTTCATCATTGGAAATTTTAAAGTTATCTAATTGAATCGTATGGTATTTATCGAAATATTGTGTTAAATCTTGTTCCACGCCAATATCAAACTCAGGTTTTGCAGTATGCGTTTTACCCCAAACTACTTTTACAACAACCCCGTTTTTGACCACTAATTCGCCATCTTTAAAGACATAATCAGGCTTAGCAAACATGGCTTCGCGGTCTGGCTGGTCTGTATAAATGGTGATATCTGCAGCAGCGCCCGCGCTTAAACTGCCGCGATCGTTTAAGCCAATCAGTTTGGCGGCTCCCGCGCGTGTCATTATCGCGATTTCATACAATGAATATTCACGATTTAAACTGGTTAAGTTGCTCATCGCTTGCGCGTCTAAATTCAATTTGGCAAACGCTTCATTTCTAAAACTTTTATCCATTAGCAAGCGAATTAAATGTGGGTAGCTGGTAAAAGGCGCGCCATTTGGGTGATCGGTAGTCAGGAAAATCCGCCACGGGTCTTCAACGGATAAAAATATCTCTAAGCCAATCGCCCATTGCAGCGCATTTACATAGTTTTCGTCGCGATATTTAAATGGCACCACGCCGCAGCCTGCATCGCATTCAATATCCATAATGACGGTTTTTTTAGGGCTGGCAAATTTAGTGTTTAAATGCTGCATCATGCTATCGCCAGAAGCGGTGACGGTTTGGCCGAATAAAATTTGCCCCACATCTGCTGTGATATGTTTGTTTTTATTCAACGCTTCTGAGATTTGCGCCGCGGCGGATGAGAATTTTTTATCTCCTTCAGTGCCGTAGCTATGGAATTGGATATGCGTGAGATGCATAGGCACGCCATCAGACGCACCCATGGTATCAAGCGTGGTTTGAAAATTACCCGCAGCCCCTAAATTATTGCAGTGCACATGCAATGGTTTAGCAATGCCAAGCTGCTGCACCGCAGTACTTAAACTTTTAAGGATTTGGCGTGGCGAAACTTGATAATAACTGTGATTTTCATCCAGATTTAAACGGCGTTGGTTGAATTTAAATGCCGAAATTCCACCAGGATTCACCACTTTAATGCCGATGGCTTGCGTGGCGTGTAACGTCCATGCGACATAATCGTTAATCGCTTTTTGGTCTGCTTTGCGACTTAAAAGTCGCAAAAAGTAGTCATCATTACCCAGCATCGCATAGCCGCCTTTGTCTATCATTGGCGTATCGGCCATTTCCAAGTGCGCTTGGCGGGCGTTAATCGGCAAAATCGCTGGTTCAAAAGCCGCGGTGTAGCCCATTTCAATATATCTGAAACCTGTATCTGCGGTATTTGGTGTGGCGTGATGACTGCAATTCGGTGTACAAATATGCGCCTCAGGCTCACTATAATTTTTGGTTTCTTGAAACTCGGGCAACATCATGCGCGCAATATTCACCTTGCCGCCACCAATATGACTATGCATATCAATCGCGCCAGCCATGACGATTTTTCCTGTTAAATCATAAGTTTGGCTAATTTTTTCTGATGCGTTTGGCTTAGCGATAATCTTGCCATCACGAATATAAATATCTTGTATAACCCCATCCGCGCCCATAACTGGGCAATAAAGTCTGCCATTTTTCAAATGCGTAATCACTACAGTAAAGCCTCTATCTGGGTAACGACTTCACTTAATGTCAGTAGCTTATTCTCACGCACTTTCTTTAAAGGCAAAATCACAGCTGAATCCACTCTAAATGATGTGCCGACACAATCTAACCCTGGCGTAGCGATTGGAATAAAAACGTCAGGTATTTGCTCGAATGTTGTATTGGCATTGCCCAAAACAATCAAAGGAAAATCGGTTTTTCCTGGCAATTTATTAGCGCTAAAACTGTTTGTCCAAACCATCGCATCATGGTCAAATTTGTCATCATTCAGGCTAAAACCACTCAACCAAGTATTCGCATTATTGGCAGAAGTATCGCCATCGCTGCCACCTAAGGATAATCCTGCCGCGCGGCTAGTTTGGCTATTTAATAAAGCAACCGTTTCGGTAATAGTTTGAATCGTTAACTCCGCATGCGCATAATCCAAATCTTTTGCAATCCAAGCCAGCACAGCGTATTTGGCTTGTTTTAATTTATCTGCAATTGCCAGTAAACCACTGACTTGAACGCCCGCGACAGTTTGCATTTTTAACTTTTTGCCAGCAATCAATGCGCGTAAAACAGCCAGTATTTCAGGTAAATCAGATTGACTGCAATTGATTGAGGTTGGTTGTTTGCCATCTGGCGAAACGCCTGCTTGTGTATTCAGATTTTCGCCAATATAAATCACTTCGCGTTTACTAGAATCCGTAAACATCGCGCTAGAATCTTGACTTAACCATATAAAACGCTCAAAAAATCGCGTGTTATGCGACACGATATCGGTGCCAATACACATCAGCACATCCGCACGATTTTTCACTTCAGTTAACGTTGTCGTTTGCCAGCCTGTGCTTTGTAACACCGCCATATTGCGCGCCATACTTTCGCTGTTTAAATGTTGTAGATGACCATTGGTTTTTTGCGCAAGCGAATAAACCGCCCTAAAACCTTGTACATCGCTGCTTAAACCGGCAAACAAAGGGTTTTTGCTGGATTTTAATAATGTTACCGCGTGAGAAATCGCTTGCTGTAAAGTGACCGATTCGCCATTGATCTTTGGGGTTGTTTCGCCCAAAGGCTGTTCAAAAAACTGAATACTTTTAGTACAGTTTGTGTTTAAAACTTTGATGCCAGACTGCTTTATTTCAAGCGACATATCGTCACACAACAAGCCGCAGGCGGGGCAGGTGGCAACGACTTTTTTATTGTCTTGTTGAGTGTTCGATGAAATCTCCATGTTAAGATTTTGCCACAATTCAGCTGACTCATCAGCTAATTCGTAGTGTTGATTAGTTGCTTTTAACTTTTATTCGATACCGTTAGAATAAGTTAACCATTCAAAAAGCACAAAAAATGCAAATTATTGCCGAAAATTTAACCAACGTCGCACATGTGATTCAACTAGCGGTTGCGCCTGTGTTTTTACTCACTGGCATCGGCGCGATTTTAAGCGTGCTGACGGGTAGATTGGGTCGATTAGTCGACCGTTTTAGGGTATTAACCGAAACAGATGTTGCATTGCCGCCAGCAAAGTCACGCGAACTATCCATATTATCGGTGCGTGCCACTTGGGTACATTGGGCAATCACGCTGTGCACCGCTTCTGCGTTGTTTGTTTCGCTAGTCATCGGCGCATTATTTGTTGGCGCAGTTGCTGGCGTCAATCCATCACGCATAGTGTCCATTTTATTTATTGTAGCCATGACTAGCTTAATTATTGGCTTAGGCTGCTTTTTACGCGAGATTTCACTATCGGTGCATATTTTCGATTTGGGTAAAGATAAATAGTCAAGACAGGATAGTACTCATTGCACTACTACTTGAACTTTAGTTTTTTGACTAATTGATTTTGCGCATTGTAAAAATAAGCTTCATAGGATATTTTTCTAATCGAATAAACTTTCTCGATCACAACTCGAGTTGCCAAAGGCTGCTGGCTAGATACAAAAGCTTGCCTTTCGATTGAGAGGGCAGTAAATGGGATTAACTTTTCAAACTCAAATCCCTCACCATACTTAAATTCAATGGTGTAAATTAAATCACCCCAGCTTAACGCCGTATCAAAACCTTTCGCAAGCCGAATTAACTCAATATTAGGGTTGTGCGCTGCTTGAATTCTCACCACAGCACTGTTAAACATCAACACGCCAGCTACTACCATCGCTGCATAGCCCATTTTACTAAATAACTTTACTGAAATTTTTGGCAGCACATACTTCATCATAACAGTAGAGGCTATGGCAGCAATTGCAACTACAACGCCAATCTGCAGTGCTTTTAGTGTGAATAAGCCTAACCAAGCATATAAAAATAACTTGATGATATGCAGAATTACTTCATTAGCAGCGCGCGTAGCAACAATCTCTTCTTTACTTAAACCAAAACGAAAATACACACGATTAAATAACACGCCAACCGCGCCTGTTAAGCCAGAGATAAATCCAGCCAACAACCCTACTATACCCAGCCAAAATTTAGATAATGAATTTTCGGGTTTGTCTACGTTAGATTTTTTAAATAAATAAGGCAGGTTGGAGATAAGAAAAATCGCCATGCACAATTCAATATACATTGGGTTTAAATAACTTAATAACCACGCGCCAAAGACCACGCCAGGTATCGCGGCTGGCAAGAATATCTTCACTATCTGCCAGCGAATGCTTTTATAAAACAACCCAATTTTTGTAATAGAACTTATAGAAGTGCCGACCGAAAGAGCCGCTGGAACTTGTGCGGCAGCTAATGAGAACCCCAAAATAGGGATGAGCAAAAGCCCTGCGCCACCGCCACAAATTAAACTAACTGAGAATGCCAGCAACGCGGCAATGAAGATAATGAGGTAATCCATGTAGAACAATTCTATATATATTTTGTGAATAATTCATAAAATATAACTATTAAAAACAAAAAAAGAGGCTTGAGCCTCTTTTTTTGTTTACACACTTTTGCGAAACTATAAGCTATAAATAAAATCAGTTATTTTTTGCCACATTTAGCTGGTTTGGCAGATTCAATTTCTTTCACAATACCTTTGTCATGCTCAACTTCAACACATGAGCCAACAACTAACGGGCCGTGATCATTGTCGATTTCTGTTTTATCAGTCACTTCAATTTGCTGTCCGCTAACAACCCAAATGCCTGGGTTTTCAGTCGGACGGCTTTCAACCGTGCCATAAAACTCTTCATCTGCAAAAGCTGGGCTGCTCAACGCAAAACAGCTGGCTGCAATTAATAAACCTGCTTTTAATGAAAAAAGTGGATTGGTTTTTGTGGTATTCATATCGTTCTCCTAATTTATGCTGTGCCATTCAGTGTTTTTGCCCAACCTTTGTGTTTAAAGCTGAGCTACGTTAGGCATCTTAATCGGCGTTATTCAAGCAACATATAGGATAAATGCGGTTTTTTTTGTAGGAATTGATGAAGTGTTTAAGCGGTTTACAAAATAAACGGATGTTAAATTCCTTTAGTTGAGTTTATTTTGGGATGTAAACAATATATTTTTAGGTTTATCAAATGCATCAAAAATGCTAGAATCTGCACCTTTCTAAGTCGTTATTTTAATTATTTTTCTTTTAAATCTTGTGGAGTTTCAAATGGCAGTAGAACGCACCCTTAGCATTATCAAACCAGATGCAGTAGCAAAAAACGTGATTGGTCAAATTTATACGCGTTTTGAAAACGCTGGTTTAAAAATTGTGGCAGCAAAAATGACACAATTAAGCAAAGCCGAAGCTGAAGGCTTTTACGCAGTGCACGCAGCACGTCCATTCTTTAACGATTTAGTTAAATTTATGATTTCTGGCCCAGTGATTATTCAGGCTTTAGAAGGCGAAAATGCTGTATTGAAACACCGCGACCTAATGGGTGCAACGAATCCTAAAGAGGCGGCTGCTGGTACGATTCGTGCAGATTTTGCTGAAAGTATCGATGCAAATGCAGTGCATGGTTCTGATTCAGCAGAAAATGCTGCAATCGAAATTAAATACTTCTTCGGCTAAAATTAACGTCGCTATGCAGCGTTGCAAGTTAAAAATCTCTCCGCACATATTTCATATATGCTTCGTCGAAATTTTCAACTTGCGCCTTGCCTAGCCTAGCTAATTGAGTATTGATAGAAAATTGAATATTGAAAGAAAAGTAATCATTGGTTAATTTACTAAATTTTAATCAACCACAACTCGCCGATTACTTTGTTAGTATCGGCGAGAAGCCTTTTCGCGCCAAGCAATTGATGCGCTGGATGCATCATTTTGGTGTGCATGATTTTGCGCAGATGACAGATATTGCCAAAAATTTACGTGAAAAATTAGTGTTAAGTACTGAAATTACTTTGCCTAATGTGCAGTTAGAGCAGGTTTCAAATGATGGTACACGCAAATGGTTAATCGGCACGGATGATAAAAATGGTGTGGCTAATAGTATCGAAACCGTGTTTATTCCAGAAGATGATAGAGGTACTTTGTGTATCTCTAGCCAAGTAGGTTGTGCACTGGCTTGTACGTTTTGCAGTACAGGCGCGCAGGGTTTTAACCGTAATTTAAGTGTTTCTGAAATCATCGGTCAACTAGCAATCGCCAACAAATCACTACGCAGTGAGTCGGGTTACGATTTACTTTCGGCGAATGACCGCATTATTTCAAATGTGGTGATGATGGGTATGGGCGAGCCGCTCACTAATTACGATAATGTGGTCACCGCGATGCAGATTATGCTGGATGATAGCGCCTATGGCTTGAGCCGCCGTCGCGTGACGCTTTCAACCTCGGGAATCGTACCAGCGATGGATAGGTTAAAAGAAGATTGCCCCGTAGCGTTAGCCGTATCACTGCATGCGCCAAACGATGCGTTGCGTGATGTGATTGTGCCGATTAATAAAAAGTACCCTATTAAGGATTTGATGGCAGCATGCAATCGTTATTTAGAGCGCGCCCCGCGTGATTTTGTAACGTTTGAATATGTGATGTTGGACGGTGTAAACGATACGGTTGAGCACGCGCATCAATTATTAGATGTGATTAAAAGCGTGCCATGCAAGCTTAATCTGATTCCATTTAATCCGTTCCCTAATAGTGGTTACGAAACATCCAAACCTAGCCATATTCGTGTGTTCCGTGATATTTTAATGCAAGCAGGCTATGTGGTGACTGTGCGTAAAACGCGCGGCGACGATATAGACGCTGCTTGTGGTCAATTGGCTGGTAAAGTGTTAGATAAAACCAAACGGACACTTAAAAGTATTCCAATAGAGGCGGTTGCATAATGGTAGGTATGATGAAAATGTTAGTGATTGTATTAGCGGCTTTGCTGCTAGCTGCTTGCGCTTCAAGTAGTCAGACTGGTAACAGCACTAATTACAGTGAAACTGCCTTAACGGAGCGCGCCCGTGCTCATAGCGATTTGGCTGCTGCCTATTTTCAGCAAAACAAATATGAAATTGCATTAACTGAATTTACAGAAGCCATCAAAATTGACCCCACTTACTCGCCTGCATATAACGGTCTTGGTTTAGTTTATGCGGCTTTGGGTGAAGATGCCAAAGCAGATGCAAATTTTTTAAAAGCGATTCAGGTTCAACCAAATAGCTCAGAAGCGCACAATAATTATGGTAGCTTTTTATGTGCTAGAAAACGCTACGATGAATCCATTCCGCACTTTCTGGCAGCAGTAAAAAACCCGCTTTACGCTACGCCTAATCTCGCATATGCCAATGCAGGCATCTGCTCAGCGCGTAAAAACGATATTAAAAGTGCAGAGATTTATTTGACTAAAGCATTGCAAATACAGCCATTAACCTATTCTGCGGCTTATCAATTAGCTGATATTCAATTTAAGCGTAATGATATTAATGCAGCAAAAGTCACTTTGCAAAATGTGTTAATCGCCTCGCCAACACCTGAATCATTATGGCTTGCCATCAAAATTGAACGTATATTGGGCGGGCGAGATAATGAAGCGAGTTATGCCTTACAGTTGCGTCGGCAATTTCCTGGCTCTGCACAAACAAGCTTATTATTAAGTGGTCAATAATTATTGATAGTGGTTAAGGATAATATGGCACGCAAAACGAGTATGAAAGCAGAAGAAAAAACAATCGCACCCACTGAGCAGACTGACAATCATCCTGCTGAAATGCCAAATAATCAGGCTTCACCTGATGTTGCTGAATTAAATCATACGGCTTATTCGCGCTCTCGTTGTGGGGGTGCTTTAAGAATCGCGCGCGAAAAACAGGGCTTGGCAGTGCACGATGTGGCCAGCAAGTTAAAAATAAGTAGTCGACAAATTGAATCAATTGAAGCGGATCAATTTACAGCCCTGCCAGAATCGACCATTGTGAGAGGGTTTATTCGCAATTACGCCAAATTGCTCAAAATTGATGCAGAGCCACTATTGGATGCATACAATGTGTTGGTGCCCAGTAAAGAGCCGCTGGCTTTTACCTTAAAGCCAAGCACCAGCATGAAAGTTAACAGCTACAAAAAGCCTAAAACTGGGCGCTATATCTTGGCAGGTTTGCTGGTATTGCTGGCATTAGGGGTATGGCTTTTTTATCAAAGTTATATTGAAAAACCAAGCCCAACAGCGCCGATGGCTGAAATAGAATTACTAGAACCTTTGCCTGAGCCTGCGTTGCCAGCCGCCGAGCGTGCCGAACAAACGGTCGATATTATACTTCCACCTGCAGCAGATGCTGAAACAGTACAATCTGCGGATGCCCCAGCGGTTGTTGTAGAGGGCACACAAGCAACGCCAGTGACTGAAACGCCTGCGCTAGCTGAAATCAAACCAGCAGAGCCATTAGAAAGCTTAGCCAAATTAGAATTTAATGCGAGCCAAGAGACGTGGGTGAGTATTGTTGATGCAAAGGGGAAAGAAATCTATAACAAAACTATTTTTGCAGGTAGCCGTGATAGTTTGAATATTAAGCTACCAATTAACGTGGTGGTTGGTAACGCGCGCGGCGCAACTATGATGATGAATAATAAGTTAATCGATTTAGCACCGCATACCCGTAGTAATGTTGCGCGTATTAAAGTGGATAAGCTGGAGTTGAATCAGTTTGAGTAATAAGCACATGCGGCGTCAATGTTTACAGGTCATGATTGGTCACGTGCCTGTTGGCGGCGGTCTGCAAGGTAGCACATCTGCTTCAGTGGTTGTACAAAGTATGACCAATACTGATACTGCGGATGCGCAGGCTACGATTCAACAGGTGTTTGAATTGTGGCAGGCAGGAAGTGAAGTAGTGCGTATCACTGTTAATTCACCTGAGGCGGCCGCGCAGGTCGGCAATATCCGTGCGGGTTTAGATGCGCTGGGCTGTAATGTGCCCTTAGTAGGCGATTTTCATTATAACGGACACAAACTGCTGGCCGCTTATCCTGATTGTGCAAAAGGTTTAGCCAAATACCGCATCAATCCGGGTAATGTTGGCAAAGGCAGCAAACGTGATGAGCAGTTCGCTGCCATGATTGAAGCGGCTATCCAATACAAAAAATCCGTGCGCATTGGTGTTAACTGGGGCAGTCTCGACCAAGCCAAAATGGCACAGATGATGGATGATAATGGCAAGTCTGCCAATCCGATGTCGGCTGATGAATTAATGCGTGAGGCCTTGATTCAATCTGCTTTAGAAAGCGCACAACAAGCGGTTGATATTGGCTTAAGCCCAAATCAAATTATTATTTCTTGCAAAGTTAGCAATGTGCAAGATTTAGTCAAAGTTTATCGTGAATTAGCCGAGCGCTGCGAGTTCCCACTGCATTTAGGCTTAACCGAAGCTGGTATGGGTTCTAAAGGCATCGTTGCCTCAACGGCAGCGTTATCCTTACTACTGCAAGAGGGTATTGGCGATACGATTCGCGTATCACTAACGCCAGAACCCAATGAATCACGCACTAAAGAAGTCGTAGTTGCGCAAGAGATTTTGCAAACCATGGGTATCCGCTCATTTACGCCCTTAGTCACGGCTTGCCCAGGTTGTGGTCGCACAACTTCAACCTACTTTCAAGAATTAGCCATGCAAATCCAAGGCTATCTGCGCACACAAATGCCTATGTGGCGCAAAGCGTATCCAGGGGTTGAGGATATGAGTGTTGCGGTGATGGGCTGCGTAGTTAACGGTCCAGGGGAGTCTAAATTGGCGAATATCGGCATCAGTTTGCCTGGCACAGGTGAAACCCCAGTCGCGCCAGTATTCGTCGATGGCGAAAAAACCGTGACATTAAAGGGTGACCATATCGCCGAAGAGTTTCAGGCAATTGTAGAAGAATACGTGCAAAAAAATTATGCTGAGGGTGGCAAGTTACGATTAAAGCTCACAGAAAAAACAATTTCAATTCAAGCAGTTAACTAATTTTCAATGGCTCAAAATTCCCCCAGCACAAAATTTCAAAGCATTAAAGGTTTCTACGATATTTTGCCAGATGCCACGCCGCTGTGGTTTAAATTGGAAGATGCCGCACGTAAAATCTTAGCGCAATATGGCTACAACAATATCCGCATGCCAATTGTTGAGCCGACTGAGCTTTTTGTGCGTAGCGTGGGCGAACATACCGATATCGTCGAAAAAGAAATGTATGCTTGGGAAGATAAGCTAAATGGCGACAAACTCACTTTGCGCCCAGAAGGCACCGCAGGCTGCGTGAGAGCGGTGATTGAAAGTAATCTTACCTACAATGGGCCGCAACGTTTATGGTATTCAGGCGCTATGTTTAGGCATGAGAATGTGCAAAAAGGTCGTCAGCGCCAGTTCCATCAGATTGGGGTAGAGGCGTTTGGTTTTGATGCGCCAGAGGTGGATGCTGAGCAAATTGTTTTATTGGCTAGGCTATGGCGCGAATTAGGTATTGTTGATGTTGAGTTGCAGATTAATAGCATTGGTGATGCGGATGAGCGTTTGGCTTATCGCCAAACCTTAATTGCCTATTTTGAGCAGCATGCCGATTTACTAGACAAAGACGCCAAACGCCGTTTGCATACCAATCCATTACGCATATTGGATACCAAAAATCCGCGCATGCAAGCCATGTGCGAGGCTGCGCCAAAATTGATGGATAACTTGGGTGAGGCCAGTCGAACCCATTTTGAAAAGCTGTGTCAGTTATTAAGCGATGCAGGAATTAGCTATATTATTAATCATCGTCTAGTGCGTGGTTTAGATTACTACAATCGCACTGTATTTGAGTGGGTGACTACTAAGCTGGGCGCGCAAGGTACGATTGCAGGCGGTGGACGTTACGATACTTTGGTTGAGCGTTTAGGCGGCAATGCCACGCCTGCTTGTGGTTTTGGTATTGGCCTAGAGCGCGTATTTTTACTGATGCAAGAATATGGCGTGACAGCCCAAAATATGCCAGATATTTATTTGGTGAACGTGGGCGAACTGGCGGAAAAACGGGCATTTGCCGCATCAGAAATATTAAGAAACGCTGGCTTGAGTGTTGTGCTGCATGCGGGTGGTGGTAGCTTTAAATCGCAAATGAAAAAAGCTGATAGAAGTGGTGCGCGTTTCGCAGCGATTTTAGGAGATGATGAAGTCGCAGCGGGTGAAATTTCACTTAAGCCATTATTGCAAGCAGGCGAGCAAAAACGTTGTAAACTAGATGAAGTAGATAAGATAATTAGTCCATCAAATATTGAGTAATATTAACCAGCACATGAGTGAAATCTTAACCATCAACAATCTAAATGTTACACCAAAAAATGACCCCAATCGTTTTTTGGTTAAAGCTGCTGGCTTTAGTTTGTCGCCTGGAAAAACCACCTGTATCGTTGGCGAATCTGGCAGTGGTAAAAGCCTGACAGCGCTAACGATTATGGGTTTGTTATCTAAGCAATTGCAGTCTTCTGGTAGCGTTGTATTTAAAGGCGAAGACATTACGCTTTTGGATAATAAATCTCTGCAAAAAATTCGTGGCGCAAAAATTGGTATGATTTTTCAAGAGCCAATGACTTCACTAAATCCTGTTTTAACAGTCGGTTACCAAATTGGTGAATCGTTAACCGCGCATTTGGGCTTAAAAGGCTCTGGTCTAAAACTGCGTGTAGAAAGTTTGTTGCAGCAAGTGGGTATCCCAATAGAGCGCGCCAATAGCTATCCTGATGAATTATCTGGCGGCCAGCGTCAGCGCGTGATGATTGCCATGAGTATTGCTTGTGAGCCGGCATTATTAATTGCGGATGAACCTACAACCGCGCTGGATGTGACTGTACAAGCACAAATTCTTCAATTGCTGGATGAATTAAAAACGCGCATGAATATGGCGATGCTATTTATTACCCATGATTTTGGCGTGGTAGCCGATATTGCCGATGACGTGATTGTGATGTTCAGGGGCGAGATTGTAGAAACAGGCACTAAAAAGCAAGTACTAGAAAAACCGCAGCATCCTTACACTAAAGCACTTTTGGCCTGTGTACCTGATGCAGAAGGCAAAAAACAACTGAAGCCGATTGATTATGCCTGGTTAAAAGATGGGCTGAACGATAAAAAGGCCGCCGCATGAGTATCGAAAATCTGCAAAATTTAGAAAATGCACCTGTTATTTTGCAGGCTAATCATTTGGTTAAAACCTACACGCAAAGCAGTGGCCGTTTTGGCTTTGGTAGTGCACAGATTAAGGCTTTAGACGATGTCAGTCTTTCATTAAAAGCGGGTTCAACGTTGGCTGTAGTAGGTGAATCTGGCTCTGGTAAATCCACCTTGGCGCGTTGTCTGTTACAATTGCATCCTTTTGATAGCGGCGAAGTGCTATTTGAAGGAAAAGATTTAGCAAAACTAGATGCAAATTCTTTGCGTAGCATGCGCGAAAACCTGCAAATGGTGTTTCAAGACCCCTTTGCGTCACTCAATCCGCGTATGCGAGTGGGTGAAATTGTAGGTGAGGGCTTGCTGATTCATGGCTTGGGTAGTGCATCTGAGAAAAAAAATCGCGCAGCAGAACAAAAAAACAAGGTACAGCAGATGCTTGAGCGAGTTGGCTTAAGTGGCAGCGATGCACTCAAATACCCGCATCAATTTTCTGGTGGGCAACGACAACGAATCGGTATTGCGCGTGCTCTAGTGTTGCAGCCAAAAGTGGTGGTATGTGATGAGCCAGTTTCGGCATTAGATGTTTCCGTGCAGGCGCAAATTTTATTGTTGTTAAAAGAATTACAGCACGAAATGCAGTTAAGTTATATTTTTATTAGTCACGATTTACGCGTTGTGCGCCATATTGCAGATGAAATGGTGGTGATGCATAAAGGCAAAATAGTGGAGCAGGGCAAAGTGGTGGATATTTATAACGCGCCGCAACAAGCTTATACGCAGCAATTATTAAGTGCAATTCCAGGGCGAAAAGCAGCTTAGAGATTACGATTTTACAGATACAGATTTAAAGATTATTGAGAGAGAAAAGTAATGGCATACGATTTAGAAGAGCAAGAGCAGTTAGATGAATTTAAAGCTTGGTGGAAAAAAAATGGAAAATTAGCCACCAATTTAGTGTTAAGTGCTTTAATCGCTTATACCGCATGGCAAGGTTATGGCTATTATCAAAATAAAAAATCAATTGAAGCATCTACCTTGTATCAAACTTTGGTGGTCACAGAAGCCAGCAAACTTGCTGAAATCAAAACGCAAGCTGCCAAATTAACCGCAGATTATGCAAGTACACCTTATGCAGGTCGTGCTGCTATTATTTCAGCAAAAGCTAGCCTTGCTGCAAGTGATACCAAAGCGGCTAAAACCCAGTTAGAGTGGGCTGCAAAAAACGCCAAAGAAAGTACAACTAAAGCGATTGCCAGTTTGCAATTAGCAGGTATTTTGTTTGAAGAAAAAAACTATGATGCCGCTTTGCAATTGCTTACAAAAGACGCTGATAAAGGTTTTACAGGTTTAAAAGAAGACCTTAAAGGTGATATTTACGTAGCTCAAGGCAAAAAAACTGAAGCGAAAAAAGCCTATGAAGCTGCATTGAACGAACTTGATGCACAAGGCAGAATGCAGCAGTACACACGACAAAAGTTGGAAGCGTTAGGGGCTTAATTGGTAGTTTCAATGATGCGAAATTCCATTTCTACAGGCTTTATAGTGACTGCACTTGTTTTTTTAACAGCTTGCAGTTCTCTTAAAGATTTAAGTACCAATTTAACCGAAACAGTGTTTGGACGTGAACCAGTCAATCCACCAGCGGAATTGGAAGACTTTAAAGCAACCTATGTTGCCAAGATCGATTGGTCCAGTAACGTGGGCGATACAGAGAAGTACGATTATAGCCTTGGAAAAGATTCTGATGCTGTTTACGCGGCAAACACTAAAGGCGAATTAACCAAATTAGATGCAGTAAAAGGTAATCAATTGTGGCAGGTTGATATTGGTGAAGCTATTAGCGGTGGGGTTGGTGTAGGGGCAGGTATTGTCATGGTTGGCAGCACTAAAGGTTATGTGCATGCCTACGATACTGCGGGAAAAATGTTATGGAAAGCAAAAGTATCCAGTGAGATATTGAGTGTGCCGCGATACTTTGACGGCTTTGTGATTGTCCGATCTGGCGACAATCGTATCTATGGCCTAAGTGCAACAGATGGTAGTCGTAAATGGGTGTATGAGCGCGCAACTCCAGCATTATCTTTACGTAGTAGTGTAGGCGTAGTAGTCGATGGTGGTGCTGTGTACGCTGGATTTGCAGGTGGCAAGCTAGTAGCCATTCGTGCAGATAATGGTAAAATTTTATGGGAGGCTACTGTAGCCCAGCCTAAAGGTGTAACTGAAATTGAGCGCATTGCCGATATTACCAGCCTGCCTTTTGTGGATGGCGCTTTGGTATATGCGGTAGCTTATCAAGGTAAGATTGCTGCAGTAGACCGTGCTACTGGTAAGGTGGTTTGGAGTCGTGACATTTCAAGTTATTCTGGCTTAACTGCTGAAGACGCAAAAATATTTGTATCGCACACATTGGGATCGGTTTATTCGCTTGATTACACCAGTGGCAAAACATTTTGGCGCCAAGGCGCCTTAACAAACCGTCGCTTAACAACACCTTTATCAATGGGTACCTTAATAGCAGTTGGTGACTTAGAAGGCTACGTGCACTTCTTAAGTCGCGATGACGGCAACTTTTCGGCACGTATTAAATTAGATGATAATGCGGTCATGTCACTTATTCCTGGTTCAAACTCTTCACAACTCATAGCCGAAACCCGTGATGGTGGCGTTTATGCGGTTAGTGTCAAATAATTAATCCCCAATATGTTACCTACCATTGTTTTAGTTGGCCGACCTAACGTCGGCAAATCAACCCTTTTTAATCGCATGACCAAAAGTCGTGATGCGCTGGTAGCTGATTTGCCTGGGCTCACGCGCGACAGGCACTATGGTCGTGGCATTGGCGCCAGCAAGCCTTATTTGGTGATTGATACTGGTGGTTTTGAGCCGACTGCTGAAAGCGGCATTTTAAAAGAAATGGCGCGTCAGACCTTGTTGGCGATTGATGAAGCTGATGTCATTATATTTTTGGTGGATGGTCGCGCAGGCATGACACCGCAAGAATTTATCATTGCTGATAAATTGCGCAAATCGCAACGCCCAGTATTACTAGCCGTGAATAAAACTGAAGGCATGAATAAAGCCGTCGTTTCGGCGGATTTCCATGAATTGGGCTTAGGCGAGCCGTTATCTATTTCTTCTGCGCATGGCGAAGGTGTCAAAGACTTGGTGGAATTAGCATTAGAAAACTTTCCAGAGCACACCTTTGAAGAAGAACGTACCAATCTTAAAAAACCTAAAATCGCCATTGTTGGCCGACCTAACGTAGGCAAGTCAACTTTGGTCAACGCTTTATTAGGCGAAGAACGCGTCATTGCGTTTGATGAGCCAGGCACGACACGCGATTCGATTGAAATTGATTTAGAAAAAGACGGCAAAACTTATACGATTATTGATACAGCAGGCGTGCGCAAACGTGGTCGCGTGTTTGAGGCTGTTGAGAAATTCTCAGTAGTAAAAACCATGCAGGCGATTGAAGATGCTAACGTAGCGATTTTGGTAGTGGATGCGCAAGAAGGCATTACCGAGCAAGATGCACACGTAGCTGCTTATATTTTAGATGCTGGCCGCGCCTTGGTTGTGGCAGTGAATAAATGGGATGGTTTACCTGAAGATGAGCGCGAGTTTATTAAAAATGAAATTGACCGAAAACTGGTTTTTTTGGATTTTGCTAAATTTCACTATATTTCAGCGTTAAGAAAAAAAGGCTTACCTGAATTATTTACCTCTGTAGATGGCGCATTTAAAGCAGCCATGGCAAAACTAGCCACGCCACAACTAACGCGTGTGCTGATTGACGCGATTGCGCAACATCAGCCGCCTATCAGCCGTGGAACAAGGCCAAAATTAAAATACGCGCATCAAGGTGGTATGAATCCGCCGATTGTGGTGGTGCATGGTAGTCATGTAGATGATATTAAAGACAGTTATAAACGCTATTTAGAAGGCGTTTACCGTAAGACTTTTCAGTTAGTTGGTACGCCGTTGCGTGTGCAGTTTAAGCAAGGCGATAATCCATTTGCAGAACCAGAAAAACGTAAAGCGGGTGAGGGTATTGTAAGTATGCGCCGCCGAAAAACAGCGCAACGTGCGGAACTTAAAGCTAAAAAAGACGCAGAAGATAAAAAGCGTTAGTATCAACACGATGATTTAAAAAAAGTTAACCATTTTTATTGGTTAACTTTTAGTGACGCTAAACCTTAATGCAAATGCTTTAACACAAGTGCATTAATACAAGCTTTCCCAAAATTTCCACCATATACGTTCGTCTTCACTCACTTTGCCGAGCACCATAGGATTTTGTGGGTAGTTGGTTTTAAGAATGCGCAGCGTATCTTCTTTTAAGTCATTTAAATCCATATAGTCATAAGCACTCACACTCACAACCAAGGCCTCTTCAACGGAGCTTGAGTTTGGATAGTACTCTAATACATATTTAGATCGATTTAAGGCTGCCAAATAAGCAGTGCGCTTCATGTAATAACGCGCCACATGCATCTCGTGCTGCGCAAGCGAATTCACTAAATAAACCATGCGCTGAGTGGCATCTTTGTAATAACGGCTTTTTGGGTAGCGTTCGACTAATTCTTTTAACGCAGCGAATGATAGTTTTAGCGTTTTAGGATCGCGATCGGTGATTTCTTGTCCAGTGTATTTTTCAATAATGCCACGTTCATTAAAGCTTGCTAAGCCTTTTAAATAGTAGGCGTAATCAACATTAGGATGATTGGGGTGCAGCTTGATAAAGCGATCAGCTGCAACCACAGCGGATACTGGGTCTTGCTTTTTGTAATGGATATAAGCAATTTCTAATTGCGCCTGCGTTGCATATTTGCCGTTTGGAAAGCGGGACTCCAAGAGCTGATAAAGATACAATGCATTATCGTAGTCTTTGTCAGTCATTCTTCCTTCGGCTTCAGCATAAAGCCGCTCAACTTGCCAACCTTTAGTTGCGTCAATATCGGTGGGATCACCAAAAATTGAGCAGCTACTTAATATAAACGGCAGCAATAAAGCCCCAATAGTACGGTATAAAAGCGGTAAAATACGTTTCACTATAAAAACCTACAAACAATTTAAGTTTAATTATAACTTAAGCTGCAAAAAAACTGATGCCAAAAAAAGAGTTAGCTTTAAATACGCCACTTAATAACGCGCCATTAAACAGTGCGATTAGGTTAATTATTCCCATGAGTGTGGGCGGACAACGCTTGGACATTGCTTTACAGCAAATGTTGCCAGCGCATTCACGTTCACGTTTGCAAGCTTGGATTAAGGCAGGATTTGTTACCTTAAATCAAGTATCTGCTACGCCAAAAACCAAAGTGTGGGGCGGCGAGCAGGTTGATATTACACCGCAAGCCAATCCGCAAGAACAGGCTTTTTTACCTGAAAATATAGCGTTAAGTATTGTGTATGAAGATGACACGATTTTAGTTATTAATAAGCCAGCCGGTTTGGTGGTGCATCCAGCGGCAGGTAATTGGAGTGGTACTTTATTAAATGCTTTGTTGCATCATGTGCCGCAATTAAGTGATGTTCCGCGCGCAGGCATTGTGCATCGGCTAGATAAAGACACCAGCGGCTTACTGGTTGTAGCAAAAACTTTAGAGGCGCAGACTAGCTTGGTGCGCCAGCTGCAAGCACGCACGGTTAAGCGTGAATATAGGGCAATCGTTTGGGGGCAATTATGGCGCAACGGTACGATTAACCAGCCGATTGGTCGCCACTCGCATGCGCGTACTAAAATGGCGATTTCGCGCACGGGTAAGCCTGCGATCACGCATTACGAAGTGCTGGAGCGTTTTGGTGTGCATACTTATTTGCGTTGCCAGTTAGAAACAGGCCGCACCCATCAAATTCGCGTGCATATGCAGTTTTTAAAAGCGCCTATGCTGGGCGACCCAGTGTATGGTATAGGTAACATCATCCCGCATAAGCATATGACACAAACTTTGCGGGATGCGGTAAGTGATTTTGATCGTCAGGCTTTACATGCGGTCAAGTTGGGACTGATTCACCCTAAAACTAACGAGTTTATGGAATGGCAAATTGAGCTGGCAGAAGATATGAAAGTGCTGTTAGAAGCCATGCGTCATGAAGACGCGCCTACTGAAGACGATGGCGAAGACTTTGACTTTGGCTACCAAGATGGTGATTACTATGAGGGCGAAGCCGATGATGATGATTTTGACGATTATGATGATGAAGGCCTAGATGTCCAAGAATTGGATGATTAAGAACTGGAAGGAGATTAATCTTGCTTAAAAAAAGTGATTTTATTATTCCCGATTGGCCAGCGCCTGCCAATGTGCATAGTTTGCAAACCACACGAAATGGCGGTGTAAGCACTAGGCTTTTTGCCAGCTTAAATTTAGGTAATCATGTGCAAGATGATCCTTTGCACGTTGCGCATAATCGCCAATTGTTGAGTCAATTTGTACCATCTGAGCCCGTTTGGTTGAATCAAGTGCATGGCGTAGAGGTTGTAGATGCGGCTATTGCCGATTGTATACCTAGTGCCGATGCCAGCTTTACCACGCGCCATAACACGGTTTGCGTAACCATGACGGCGGATTGTTTGCCAATATTGCTGTGTGATACCGCAGGCACTGTGGTGGCCAGCATTCATGCGGGCTGGCGTAGTTTGTGCGATGGTGTGATTGAAGCAACAATTGCAAAAATATTAACATCAACAACGGTTAAAGCGGTTGATTTAATGGCTTGGTTAGGCCCTGCAATTGGGCCAACTGCATTTGAAGTGGGCAGTGAAGTCAGGGCGCAATTCATCGCAAAAGATGCGCAAGCAGAATCTGCTTTTCAGCCCAAAGGTAATGAAAAATGGCTAGGCAATATTTACAGTGTTGCCACCCAGCGGTTAAATAATTTAGGCGTTAATCAAATATACGGCGGCCAGCAAGAACAATTTTGCACAGTAAGCGACAGCGCACGTTTTTTCTCATTTCGCCGCGATAATGTCACTGGCCGTATGGCGACGATGATATGGCTAACAGCAAATAAGCTGGTTTAGTTTATAATGCGCAACCTTTATTACTGTTACTTCAATTGCTTAAGCATCAATTGCTTAAAGCTTAATTAATTGCCACTCATGACAACTCCTGACTTTTCTGTTTTGCTTTGGATTGTATTATTCAGCCTATTAGGCGGCGTGCTCAGCGTAGCAGGCGCGGCTTTGGTTGCGCTTAATATCAAAAAAACGGCCGTTCCCATGTTGATTAGCTATGCGATTGGCGCAATGCTGGGTGCCGTATTTTTAGAGATTCTGCCGCACGCTATTGAAGTTGCTGCTAGCCCAAAACAGATGACAGCCACGGTGCTGTTTGGAATATTATTATTCTTTGCTTTAGAGAAGTTAGTATTGTGGCGCCATTGCCATGGTGATCACTGCGAAGTGCATGCGGTACATACGGCAGAGGAGTGTCCAGATCCACAAACAAGCCTCAGTCCAGCGGATTCAACAGTTACTAAATACAAAGCGGTAGCAGTTAAACAACCCTCAATTAATATGCACCCACAACATCATAGTCATGACCACGATCGTGGCAGAAGCGGCATGATGATTATGATAGGCGACACTTTTCATAATTTTGTAGACGGTATTTTGATCGCCTCAGCTTTTATGGTGGATATTAAATTGGGTATCGTGACTGCGATTGCCATCATTGCGCATGAGATTCCGCAAGAGGTAGGCGATTTTCTGATTCTGCTGCATTCTGGTTACAGCAAAAAACAGGCCTTTATTTTTAACTTAGTCTCTAGCCTAGCCACCGCAGTGGGCGGGTTTATTGCCTATTTTGCCTTATCGCATGTGCAAACCTGGGTACCAACGATTTTGGGTTTAGCCGCTGCCAGCATGCTTTACGTGGCTGTAGCGGATTTAATTCCTAGCTTGCATAAACGCACTGAGTTGCGCGCAACCATTTCACAACTTGCATTAATAGCTTGCGGTGTTGCGTCTATTTTTCTTGTTGGCCATTTTTTAGAATAAAGCGATTTTATCTGTATGAAAACATTAATACTTAACCCTAAAAATCAACCAAAAGTTGGCTTTGTTTCACTTGGCTGCCCCAAAGCAGGCTCAGATGCCGAGCGCATTCTGACGCAGTTGCGCGCAGAAGGTTATGAGATTTCGGCTAGTTATGAAGACTCTGATTTGGTGGTGGTGAACACTTGCGGCTTTATTGATTCTGCCGTGCAAGAGTCACTAGATGCGATTGGCGAAGCGATTAATAAGAATGGCAAAGTGATTGTGACTGGTTGTTTAGGTGCTAAAAAAGGTGTTGTTGAAGCCGCTCATCCAAGCGTTTTGGCGGTGACTGGCCCGCATGCGCTAGAAGAAGTGATGACGCATGTGCACGCCAACTTGCCTAAACTGCATGAACCATTTATTGATTTGGTGCCGCCGCAAGGCATACGCCTGACGCCTAGCCATTACGCCTATCTTAAGATTTCAGAAGGCTGTAATCACAGATGCAGCTTCTGCATTATTCCTAGCATGCGTGGCGATTTGGTGAGCCGCCCGATTGGCGAAGTGATGAACGAAGCGGAAAACTTGGTGAATGCGGGTGTTTCTGAGATTTTAGTGATTTCGCAAGACACCAGTGCTTATGGCGTTGATGTGAAATACCGCCCAGGCTTTTGGAATGGCCGACCAGTCAAAACCCGTATGACAGAGCTTTGTCAAAGTTTGAGCGAGTTGGGTGTGTGGACACGCTTACATTATGTGTACCCTTATCCGCATGTGGATGAAGTGATACCATTGATGGCAGATGGCTTGATTTTGCCGTACCTAGATGTGCCATTTCAGCATGCTAGCCCAAGAATTTTAAAAGCCATGAAACGCCCAGCGCACGCAGAGAATAACTTAGCGCGCATCAAAGCCTGGCGCGAAATCTGCCCTGATATTACCGTGCGAAGTACTTTTATTGCCGGCTTCCCTGGCGAAACCGAAGACGACTTCAAAATGCTGCTGGATTTCTTAGAAGAAGCGGAATTAGACAGGGTGGGTTGCTTTACCTATTCAGCGGTCGATGGCGCAAAAGCCAATGAGTTGCCAGACCATGTGCCACAAGAAGTAAAAGAAGAGCGTCTTGCAAGATTTATGGAAGTGCAAGAGCGGATTAGCGCAGCAAAACTTCAGGCTAAAATTGGAACGATGCAAACAGTGCTGGTTGATGAGGTTAATGCATTAGAAGATGGTACATTTGAGGCAATAGGCCGCACTAAAGCCGATGCGCCAGAAATTGATGGGGTTGTCTATATGGAAGATGCTGAGGGTTTAGCGCCAGGGGACTTTGTCGAAGTTGAGATTTACCATGCAGATGGTCATGACTTGTGGGGCGGGCCACCAATAAGTTAAGTGGTTAAAAGTGTGCTTAATTTTAGATTTAATAAATATCGAAATCTTGCTTTACAAAAGCTAGGCAGAAATTTATACAATTTTAACCTAGTTGAATGAAGATTGAAATGCATATGGAGGATTACTTCGCGCTCAAAGCATCCTATGAAGCTATGCTAGACGACAGAAATTTTTTAATCCATCAGTTTAGTGAGAGTTTTAGCTTGAGTTCTGTTGAGAGTAGCCAATAGGCAATCAGTCACTTAGATGACATGCGGAAAAAACATTTGCCAGCAATGATAAATTTACAAGATATTGTTAAAACTTACTTAGAAATGACTAAAGATATTCCGCAGTCGTTTGATTAGTTATCTTTTCGCCACCTTATATCTGCCGCTAAAGCCGAAAGCGCGGCAAAGGGGATAGCAAGTCAAAACCAAGTGAAATTTCACCGATAGTTGTATTTAGCCAACCTTTTATTCTTCTACTTCGTCATTCCCGCGCAGGCAGGAATCCGTTCAAGGTCAACTTAAGATAAATCTTACTGTGATTAATAATTGGTGCTGGCATAGATCCCCGCTTAAACCATTTCGCAAGAATGAATAATCAAGCAGCACTAAATAAATCAGGCAATATCGGCGCTGGCCTTTGGCTGTCAGCGCGCTCTTCTAAAAAATCAAAAGTAAGCGGACAACGCGTTGGTTTTTTTACGGCTTTTCGGCGTTTTGGTGTGCGGGCTTCTAGGTCGATATAAGGTGTTTGGCTGATTCTTACATAGCCTGAACTGGATAATTTCTGTACGGTAGTTTCAAATAAACTGAGTGGATTGTCTATGTTTTGTAGCGTGACAACTTCACCCGTAGTGCCTTTAGCTTTTGTTACTTTCAGTACGTTGTACATGACCAATTTAGTAGCGGTTTGTTTGCCGTAGATTTCACCTGTTTGTATTTGCAAGGTTGCTCCAAAAGGGCTATAGAACATTCGTTAAAAATAATAGTACAATTAAGTTTAAATAAAAGCAATTAAGTGTTTGATTGCACTCATTTACCGATTGACTAGGTGGACTAAAATATGCAGGCTGAATTTAAAAAAAATGGGTATGTATTCATCAAAAGCTTCTTCTCTCAAACTGAGATAGATGCTTTAGTTGCCGATATAAAAGAAGCTTCAGCGACCAAAACGGGTGATGATGTTTTAGATAAAGGCAACTTAAAATTTCATGCTTTAATCATGCACCGTAGCGAAAAATTACGCACTTTTATTTCGCAGCCCAAAATTGTTCAGTTTTTAAAACAGTTTACTGGCCCTGATATTTGGGTAAGGTGGGATCAGGCAGTTGAGAAGAAACCAGGGGCCGGTACGTTTCCTTGGCATCAAGATAATCAATATAGCCAATTAAAAGATCAACATTTTCAGTTTTGGATTTCGTTAACCACGATGACTGCTGATAATGGTGGTTTATGGGTGGTGCCTGGTAGTCATAAAGGTATGTTGAAATACGAGGTTGATGACAATCATGTTTCATACAAAGGTGATGTGAGCAATGCGGAGTTTATTTCTGCTGAGGCTGGCGATGTGGTGTTATTTTCATCTTTTTTATTACACTCAACTACGCCTAATATTACGCAAGATAGTCGATGGGCGTATGTAATTGAATATATGCGTATGGATAAAATGGATCCTTATATTGATTCGCCGCATTTGGTTATTGCAAAAAATGGACAGACGCATCTGGAATATCTGAATCGCTTACCTAGCCAAGATTATTGGATGAACCGTATCAAATATTTTCATCTTAAACAAAAAATTAAGTCGGGATTGAAAGGTATAAAAAACGCGGTATTCTAAGTTTTAGGGTTTATGCGGCGCAAGTTAATGTGTGATTTAATCAACATTTTCGCTTGGTATCTAAATCGACTTCCATCCGCATCTTTTACCCACATATGCAACAATCCACTAAAAAATAAGTGCGTGTCTAATGCTAGTTCGTGGGGTGTAAATATCGGGATTAGTAGGCTTTGCTCTTTAGCACGCTCATAAGCAAGCTGAATTTTTTCGGTAATATTGGAACAGTTATTTAAAATCTGTTGCAATACAGTGGCAAATTCATCGACATATTCACACTTAATCATCATGATTTCATAAATTTGTCGCATTTCAATGTTTTCATTGAGTTCATTAATAGTGTCGCACAAGCTATCTTCAATTTGTGTAAGCGGGTCAGTGTCGTCTGTTTGAGTAGCCAGAGTGTCATACATGCGATCAATTAAAGGTAGAAATGCGCGGTCGCGCAGGGCATAAAAAATATCAGTTTTATTTTTAAAATGCCAATATACCGCGCCACGTGTCACTTGCGCCTCTAAGGCAATATGCTCAAGCGTAGAGCGGCTGATACCGCGTGTTAAAAACACGGCTCTTGCCGCATCAATAATGCGTTGCCTTGTTAGTTCAGCATCTTCTTTCGTTTTTCTAACCATAATTTATTGCATTCTGTTTTAGTTGGTATCAATTAATAGTGAGCATTTTAGGTGTTAAGTTTCATCAATTAAACTAAATGCTATATTTACAACGATTTACATAAAAAAACGGTTTACATACATTCTTGTTTGTATATAATATACATCAAATAGCATTATAAATACATTATTTATAATCACAAAATTACTTTTACAAGGTCATTATCATGTATTTACTATTGCAACAGCGTCGCCTAAAGCATTTTAATCGTTCATTTTTAACACTGGTCGTCACAACGTTTGTGGCAGCCGCCTTAGTTGCTTGTGGTAAGAAAGAAGATGCGCCTCAGCCTGCACCTCCTGCAATGACTGTTAGTTACATTAGCGCTACGCCAACCTCGGTGCCAATGAGTGTGGAAGCCGTTGCGCAAACCGAGGGCGCAAAAGAAGTGGAAATCAGACCACGCGTAGGCGGTATCATTCTTAAAAAAATGTTTGAAGAGGGCGAGTCTGTAAAAGCAGGGCAAATACTCTTTTTAATTGATCCGGCGCCATTTCAAATTGCATTGAATCAAGCAAAAGCGCAGGCAGCGGCTCAAGGAGCGCGCATTACGCAAACCTCACGCGAATCTAGTCGTTTAAAAGAATTGCTTGAGACGCAATCAGTGAGTCAGCGTGAGTATGATAATGCGACTTCGGACGAAAGTATTTCGCAGGCCGATATGATGCAAGCGCAGGCTAATATCAAAGAAGCTGAACTTAACCTTTCTTATACGCAAGTAACTGCACCAGTTTCTGGCATTGCTGGGCGTTTTCAGTTTTCTGAGGGCGCTTTGGTGACTGCAAATACTAGCTTGCTGACTACTATTGTTCAATTATCCCCAATTTGGGCACGCTTTAGTTTGTCTCAATCAGAAGTTGCAAGTTTAGGCGGACGTATCGATGCGGATAGCGTGTCAGATGTGACACTTATATTGTCTGATGGCAGCGAATACAGTCAAAAAGGAAAGTTAAATTTCGCTGCAAATCAAATTAACCCAACGCTGGGCACTCAAGAACTACGTGCAACGTTTAACAATGCAGATAAAGCGCTACTACCAGGACAATTTGTGCGTGCTCGTGTGACGACAGGTTTACAAGATGGTGTCATTTTAGTTCCGCAAACAGCCGTGTTAACAGGCGATCAAGGTAAATACGTATATGTAATTAATGCTGAAAATACTGCAACAATTCGACCTGTAACTGCAGGTGAATGGTATGGAAAAGACTGGATTATATTAAAAGGTTTAAACGAAAATGATAAAGTCATTGTTGATAATTTAATTAAAGTACGTCCAGGCGCTGTAGTTGAGCCACGTATTTTTGGTGAGACACCACAGCCAGCAGAATCGGCAACAACGCCAGCAGCTAAAATTAACGACAAAAATAGTGTTAAGTCTTAAGCACATTATTGGCCAATCTTTTCATTTAAGCAGATAAAACCATGACCAAATTTTTTATTACACGGCCTATTTTTGCCAGCGTTTTGTCCATCATTATTGTGTTGGCTGGATTGGCTGCTGCATTAAAGTTACCTGTTGCGCAGTATCCACAAATTGCGCCACCAACTGTGCTGATTACGGCAACTTATCCAGGTGCCAGCGCTGATACTTTATCTAAAACCGTAGCGGCGCCTATTGAAGAGCAGTTGAGCGGTGTTGAGGGTTTGCTATATTTCAACTCTAGCGCCGACTCTAGCGGCACATTGACGATTACGGCTACCTTTGAAGTGGGTACCGATGTCAATCAGGCCACATTTAACGTGAGTAACCGCGTGAATATTGCCTTGCCGCGCTTGCCAGATGAGGTGCGCCGTACAGGTTTGGTGGTGCAGAAACGTTCAAATGACATTTTATTAGTCATTATGCTAACGGATAAACAGCGTAAGTATGACCCGCTTTACTTAAGCAATTACGGTACGCTTAATGTGCTAGATGAGCTTAAGCGTATTAAAGGCGTGGGTGATGCGACCATTTTTGGGGCGCAAGATTACTCTATGCGGATCTGGCTAAAACCAGATCGTATGGCTCAACTGGGCGTGACGACAACCGATATCGCCACTGCGATTCAGTCACAAAATGCACAATACGCAGCGGGTAAGATTGGCCAAGAGCCATCACCAAGCTCACAGCAACTGGTGTATACCGTTACGGCAAAAGGTCGTCTGGTTGACCCAAGTGAGTTTGGCAATATTATTATCCGAGCCGATGGCCCAAGCGGCGTGCTGTATTTAAAAGATGTGGCGCGTATTGAGTTAGGCTCACAAAGTTATAACGTGCGTACCGCTTTGGATGGCTTGCCTGGCGTCGGTATTCCTATTTTCTTGCAAACAGGCGCGAATGCGCTGGATACTGCGCAAGCGATTAAAGAGAAAATGGCTGAGCTCAAACAGCGCTTTCCTAAAGGTGTGGATTGGGAAGTGCCTTATGACACCAGCGATTTCGTTAAATCGTCCATTGAAGAAGTGATAAAAACATTAGCCGAAGCGATGGTGCTGGTGGTGCTGGTGGTTTTTGTGTTCTTGCAAAGCTGGCGCGCAACCTTGATTCCATTGATTGCGGTGCCGATTTCTTTAATCGGTACATTTGCGGGTTTATGGATATTCGGCTTTTCTATTAATACGCTCACTTTATTTGCGATGGTGTTATCAATCGGTATCGTGGTAGATGATGCGATTGTTGTGCTAGAAAACGTTGAGCGGCTAATGTCAGAAGAAAAACTTTCGCCTATTAAGGCGGCGGTTAAATCGATGGAGCAAGTATCTGGCGCTGTAGTCGCGATTGTATTAGTGTTGTGCGCTGTCTTTGTGCCAGTGGCTTTCTTAGGTGGTATTGCAGGTGAGATGTATCGCCAGTTTGCGGTAACAGTTGCCGTTGCCGTAGTTATTTCGGGTATTGTGGCATTAACATTGACGCCAGCTTTATGCGCTATTTTATTAAAATCCGTGCATGAAGAATCCGCATTCTTTAAACCCTTTAATCGTGGCTTTCAAAAGCTCACTAATTTTTATTCTGCAACAGTAGATTTAACCTTGCATCATAAATTTATAGGTACGCTGGTGTTTGGTGCAATTATCGCAGTAGTGGTTGTTTTGTTAAGAGTGGTGCCTGGCAGCTTTGTGCCAGCAGAAGATCAAGGCTATGTGATCTCTGCCGTGATTATGCCAGACGGTGCAACATTAAGTCGTACTACTAAAACCACAGAAGCGGTGCGCTCTGCGATTGCTAAAGACCCAGCAGTTGCACATGAGTTTGCGGTGAACGGATTTGACTTAATTGGTGGCGGTAATAAAACCAGCGCGGCTACCATGTTTGTGCGATTAAAAGATTGGTCAGAGCGTGAAACCACAGCAGAGGGGATTGTTGGTAAGTTGTTTGGTATTGGCATGCAGCAGCCAGATGGAATGGCGATTGCCTTTAATCCACCCGCTATTCGCGGTTTAGGAAGCTCTGGCGGCTTTGAGGTTTATGTGCAAAGTCGTAGTGACTCTGACCCAATGCGCTTATCAGCCGTGGTGAATAACTTTATGGATGCATTACGTAAAGAGCAGCGCTTAACTGGCATTAACTCATTTTTCCGCCCGACAGTGCCGCAATTATTTGTTGAGGTTGACGAAGCAAAAGCCATTTCGCAGGGCGTGCCAGTGGCTGATATTTACGCTACTTTGCAAAGCACTATGGGTTCACTTTATGTAAATGACTTTAATAAATCGGGCCGTACTTACCGCGTGCAATTGCAAGCGGAGGCAGAATACCGCATGAAAGCTGAAGACTTAGGCAAAGTGTATGTGCGATCTAATGCAGGCCAAATGGTACCGCTGTCAGCGTTAAGTAAAGTCAGCAACATTGTGGGCGCTGAGCAGCTAGAGCGTTACAACGGTTTGCTTTCAGCCAAAGTGTTGGGTGGCGGTGCAGCTAATGTTAGCTCTGGCGATGCGATTGCCATGGTAGAGAAAATTGCGGCTGAAAACTTGCCAGACGGCTACCAAATTGCTTGGACAGGTCAGGCTTATCAAGAAAAGCGTACAGGCTCAGCCGCGATATTTGCTTTCGGTTTTGCCATCATCATGGTCTTCTTAATTTTGGCTGCGCAGTTTGAAACATGGGCCTTGCCATTAGCCGTAATTATGGCAGTGCCGTTTGCTTTGGCAGGCGCATTGTTGGCTGTGTTGATGCGCGGTATGCCTAATGATATTTACTTCCAAATTGGGTTAATTACCTTAGTCGGTTTGGCGGCGAAAAATGCGATTCTGATTGTGGAATTTGCCAGCCAAAAAATGGAAGAAGGCATGCCAGTTGCGCAGGCCGCGCTAGAGGCGGCAAGGATGCGTTTTAGGCCGATTGTGATGACCTCAATGGCATTTGTGCTTGGTATTGTGCCCTTGGTGATTGCGACAGGTGCAGGTGCTGCAGCGCGTCGTAGCATGGGTACTGGCGTATTTGGCGGTATGCTGTTGGCCACTTTTGTGGCGACTATTTTCATTCCGCTATTTTTTACTTGGTTAAGTAACACCCATGTAGATAGAAAACATCATGGCGAAGGGCTATAGAGATTACATTATGAAAAACTTAAGTATGAAAATATCAAGCATATTGTTGTTATTAATGTTGTCGTCTTGCCAAGCATTAGGTCCCAATTATCTGCGCCAAGTATTTAACTTGCCTGAAAAATTCAGCGAGCCAGTGGTTGCTGACAATGCCGAAAATGCGGCGACTAAAGCTTGGTGGAAGCATTATCAGGATGCAAAATTGAATGAGTTGGTTGCATTAAGTTTGCAAAACAATTCCGATATTCAATTAGCAGTGGCGCGTATTGAAGAAGCCGATGCCAGCATGCGCGAAGTCGGTGCTTCACTGTTTCCTGAGGTCAGTTTCTCGACCGATGCGACACGCACAAAAGTGACGGAGTTAGGCGCTTTCCCAGTGTTTATTTCGCCTATTCGCAATAACTATACGTTTGGATTTAATACCAATTATGAGTTAGATTTTTGGGGAAAAATCAAGCGTGCAAAAGAAGCCGCAACTGCAAATGCTTTGGCTTCGCGTTATTCAAAACAAACGGTTGAGCTTTCATTAATCGGTTTGGTGAGCAGTAATTATCTGCAATTGCGCGGTATTGAGGCACAAATTGCGGTTACTAAAGATAACCAACGCAGTCGTGAAGAATCACTTAAATTAACGCAGCGCAGGCTTGAGGGTGGTATCGCTAGTAGCCTAGAAGTCAGCCAAGCTGAAGTAGCTGTAAGCAATTTAAACGCGCAGTTGATTGAATTAAACCGTTTGCGCGCGTTAACTTTGCATCAACTTGCGGTGTTAACGGGCGTGCTGGATTTGAAATTAGATGAAGTGAATCAAGCGGATATTCGTGCATTGCCACTACCGCCGATTCCACCAGCAGGATTACCGTCTGCTTTGCTCGAAAATCGTCCTGATATTCGCCAAGCAGAACAAGCATTGATTGCTGAAAATGCGCAAATTGGTATTGCAAAAGCGGCTTTGTACCCTAGTATCAGCCTGACAGGTAGCTACGGTGGTGAGAGTTTGGAGTTAGGTAATCTACTAAAATCGGGTGCACGTATCTGGACATTGGGTTTAGGTTTAGATTTGCCCATTTTTGATTCAGGTAAACGTAAAGCTAGAGTAGAACAGGCGACAGCAAGGCAAAAACAAGCGTTAGCACAATATCAAACGACGATTCAAAATGCATTTAGAGAAGTTAATGATGCATTAGTGACGCGACGTTTAAATGTTGAACGTGAGCAAAGTTTGGCTGCAAGTGAAGCGTCTGCTAAAAAAGCGCTGGCTGTGGCTGAAAATCGCTATAAAGCTGGTTATTCAGCCTACCTAGAAGTTTTGGATGCGCAGCGTGTGCACAACGATGCTGCTTTAGCTAACGTACAGGCAAGGCAAGCTACAAGTTTGGCTAGTGTTGAGTTATTTAAGGTGCTAGGTGGTGATTGGCGTGAGAGTGAGCAAGCTGACACTGCATCATCTAATCCCGCGCCATTAACTTCTGTTCCAATGGCGACTAAAGCTAATTAGTTAACCAAATTTTAACGTTAAATTTCAACGATAAATACTTTAAACAGCAGATGTTAATTAGATAATTAACCTCAAAAAGGAAAGGCGACTTTAACCCAATCGTCGCGCGATTCAATTGGTTCGCCAAGCAGCGCGCGTTTGGGTGTACCAGAAATACTGACAGCATAGCTAGTATTAGGTCTGTAGTGCAGTTTTGGTAATAGCAAGGTTGAAATGCTGGATAAGCCTGCTTCAATCGGCAGATACACGCCAGCAAACAAGCCAATTTCAAGAGCGGAGGGCTGATTATTGCCAGATATGACGGACGCGGTATCAGCAAATAACTCTTCATTGCGTAATTGCCGTAACTGCACCCAATTGGGGTGGCGCGACATGATTTCGATACCCACTTTAAGCTGATTACCAGTTGTTGGCTTCACACCTCTAATGATGCCAATGATGAGTTGGCTTGGATCTTCATCCATCATCAAGCCAATTAACTTATCAGGCCTTGCCAAAATATTGGCATATTTATTTACTCTTGTGCCCAAGCCATGCGGGCTTTCGTCAGTGACAATCCAGCTGTCAAGTGAGCCGCTGTTGATTGTGAGGTTGCTCAATTGTGTCAAAGCGGTGTGTGTGCGTAGCCGCTCATCAAATGATTTCCCATCTTTTGATAAGCGTAATCCACTACTGATTTGATTGGCTTGTTGCACTTGATTACAGATATTAACAATCCCGGCATTTACTTTGGCTGTTTTTGAAGTGGCTTCACGTGGCTCTTTGCGGCGTTGCCTGACGTAATTGATTTTAGTCCACTCAGCCAACATCACATTTAGCGTGTCGTTTAATCTTTTAACACTCTCAATTTTCGCGCCCAGCAAGCTTTCTGGTGTTTCGCCGCGATCAGTTACCGTGATGCCCACTTTGATTTGCTTTTCTAGCTCATCTAACTCCCAATAACGGCATTGTTCGTTGGGCTCAAAATTACGCATGCGTTTGGCAGCAAAGTCTTTTTCCAAATCAACAAAAAATAAATATTGTTCAGGCGTGTAATGCTTGCTAATGTGCGCGCGTGTTAGCCAATGTGTTAACACACGGAAAGCAATATCAACTTGTTGTTTGGGTAAATTAGATTGCGCTAATTGCCCTAACATACACATTTGTACAAAGTAAGCAGATAAACTGGTTGAGGGGGCTAATTTAAATAACTCAACGGGTATATTCAGCAAGGCTTGCTGTGTTGCAATGCGGTACAGCATAAAAAGCTGTATCCACATTTTAGTCGGCGGATTTGCCTGAGTATACATGCGCCATTTCATCATTTGCATGGCTGAGTACATCGCTCTGCCGATGAGAATAACAGGCATGTTGCCTTCTAGTTTAAACTTGCTGGGATTGATGACTTTTTCAATCACTTTCAGGTGCGCAATGTACGATTGTCGGCAATAGTTATAGCAAGTTTCTGAAATATTGATTTCGAGTTCAGGCTTTAGATTTTCAACTTGCACAAATTGAGAAGATAATTTTTCTAGACGCGTAAAGTTAAGGTCTTCTAACTGGATGATAAGATCTAGTAGTACTTTATAATCAACATCTTCTTCAGCTTGCATATGCGCAATAATAATGGCCAATTGCTGGTAGCAAAACTTTAATGCAGCAAGGTCATCCATTTCTGCAAGGTCATCTACCCATGCATACTGCGCATGCATTTTTTTAGTCAGCGCACCACCAAAAATTTGTTGAATAATATTTTTCATTGAATGAAGTAGGCAATAATTTTTACATCTAATCTAATATTTTAATTTATTTAATTAAAATATAATAATAAATCATTGAATAATCAAGATTTATTTAATTATTAATGCATGGTAATAATCAAAATCAGCCATTAAATGGCATGTTAGAATACTGTTTTTTAACCTGTTTATTTCATTCATGATAGTTCGTACTCGATTTGCTCCCAGCCCAACTGGTTTTCTACATATTGGCGGTGCCCGCACTGCGCTATTTTCTTGGGCTTATGCTAAAAAAAATGTAGGTCAATTTATCTTACGTATTGAAGACACAGATGTTGAGCGCAGTACGCCAGAAGCTGTACAAGCAATTTTAGATGGCATGCATTGGCTGGGTTTAGATTACGACGAAGGCCCGTTTTACCAGATGCAACGCATGAACACTTATAAAAAAGTGATTCAAAGTATGCTCGACATTGGCACGGCATATTACTGCTATAGCAGTAAAGAAGAGTTGGAATCCTTGCGTGAAAGTCAGATGCAGCAAGGCTTAAAACCGCGTTACGATGGAAAGTGGCGTCCAGAATCAGGCAAAACTTTACCTGCAATACCAGCAGACATTTCGCCAGTGGTCCGTTTTAAAAACCCACAAACAGGTGTAGTGGCTTGGGATGATTTGGTAAAAGGCCGTATTGAAATTGCCAATAGTGAATTGGACGATTTGATTATCGCCCGTGCTGACGGTACACCTACATACAATTTCTGCGTGGTAGTCGATGATTTTGAGATGGGCATTACGCAAGTGATACGTGGTGATGACCATGTGAATAATACGCCGCGCCAGATTAATATGTTGAACGCATTAGGCGCAACCATTCCGCAATATGCGCATTTATCCATGATATTGGGCGATGACGGGCAAAAACTATCCAAACGTCATGGTGCGGTAAGTGTGATGCAATATCATGAAGATGGCTATTTAAAAGAGGCGGTATTGAATTATCTGGCACGTCTTGGCTGGAGTCACGGCGATGCGGAAATATTTAATATGCAGCAATTTTGTGAATGGTTTGATTTAGACCATATCACGCCATCTGCGGCACAATTTAACACTGAAAAATTAAACTGGTTAAATGCGCATTACATTAAAGAAGCGAGTTTAGATTCGCTTGAAATAGATATTACTAATCGTTTGGCAAAGCTAGGTTTGACTGTTTCGGCTAATCCTGAGCTAAAGTTAGTCTTAAGTTTGTATCGCGAGCGGGCTAATAATTTAAATCAATTGGCTAGTGATATTGCTTATTTTTACATGCCAGCCCAAACCAATCCAGCCGATGCTGAAAAACATATCACAGCAGAAATTTTACCTGTGATAAAAGCGTTAAGTCAGAAGCTTGCAGCTATCGATTGGCGTGCAGAGGCCATTCATGATGCGATTAATACGGTAGTTGCAGAAAATCAACTCAAATTCCCTAAAGTAGCCATGCCTTTGCGTGTGATGTTAACGGGCATTGCGCAATCGCCTAGTATTGATCAGGTAATGGCTATATTAGGGCAAAAAGAAACCCTGTTTAGGATACACAAATATTTAATATAGATTATTTAAAATGATGTTGTAGCTAAAAACACATTTTAAATCAGCTTAACTCGCAAAATAACTGAAAAAAATAGTTAAAACTGCTATTGAAATGCGAACAAAAAGGCGCAATCATAATCATATAGCTGGCAGATTTAGCTTTTTTATTAAGCTACTCCAATTTTATAAAACTACAAGGAGCAAAACATGAATAACAAAGGACAAATGCTGCAAGATCCATTCTTAAACGCACTTAGAAAAGAACACGTACAAGTTTCAATTTACTTGGTTAACGGAATTAAGTTGCAGGGCCAAGTGGATTCGTTCGATCAGTATGTCATCTTATTAAAAAACACAGTGACTCAAATGGTATACAAACACGCTATTTCTACCATTGTGCCTGCACGTGCAGTCAGCATGGCCTTGCCAGAACACTCAGAAGAATAAAACTTGTCAATTAGACCCTCTGGTTACGGCGAAAATACCCTAGCAAACCCATCTACTTTAACAACCTCATCTAACGGTGCGGTTATTTTAGTCAGCGTGGATTTTGGCGAACCTGATTATGCAGAAAGCCTGCATGAGCTTAGGCAACTGGTGATATCTGCTGGCATGCAGGTGCGCGCCACGGTAGAGGGCAAACGTAGTACGCCTGATGCCAAATTATTTATTGGTAGCGGCAAAGCTGATGAATTAAAAACCATGCTAGAAGCAAGTGAAACTAATTTAGTCGCTTTTAATCATGATTTAAGCCCATCTCAGCAGCGAAATTTAGAACGATTTTTACAAGCTAAAGTGTTAGATAGAACTGGCTTGATTTTAGATATCTTTGCACAGCGTGCGCAAACGCACGAGGGTAAGTTGCAAGTTGAGTTAGCCCAGCTAGAGCACTTATCTACCAGACTTGTTCGCGGCTGGACTCACTTAGAGCGACAAAAAGGTGGTATTGGTGTGCGTGGTGGCCCAGGTGAAACCCAGCTAGAGCTTGATCGCCGCATGTTGCGTGTTCGCGTCAAACAATTGCGTGAAAAATTGGAAAAACTCAAATCACAACGTAATATGCAACGCCGTGCCCGTAAGCGTTCCAATTTGATGACCGTATCGTTAGTTGGCTACACTAATGCAGGAAAATCCACTTTATTTAACCGTTTAACACAATCAGGTGTATATGCGGCAGATAAGTTATTTGCGACGCTAGATACCACTTCACGCAAAATGTATTTGGGCGAAGATTACCATTCTGGCGGTGGTGCTGTAGTCGTTTCAGATACGGTTGGTTTTATTAAGCATTTGCCCACCACTTTAATTGAAGCGTTTGGCGCAACACTAGAAGAAGCATCGCAAGCTGATTTATTGCTGCATGTAGTGGATGTTGCAAGTACTAACCGCGATGCGCAGATTGCACAGGTCAATTTAGTTTTACAAGAAATTGGCGCGTCAAAAGTACCACAAATTTTGGTTTTAAATCAGATTGATAAGCTGGATATGTCGGCAGGCTTGATTCGCGATGAATATGGTAATATTTCAAAAGTGAGTATTTCGGCTGCAACTGGTGTTGGAATTGACTATTTAAAGTTAGCGTTAACTGAACATCAACAGCTTTTAAAACGGCACAGCACAGAAGAAAGCGCCTACGTGTAACCTCAGTTTTGAAACCCAATTTTCTCAATAAAATTTGTAATATAGTTCGGAGTAATACATGATTAAGTTTCCTGGTTTTGGCCAACGTAACAATGAGGGTCCACCTGATTTGGATCAAATATTGAGTGATTTAAACCAAAAAATTAATAACCTTTTTGGCAAAAAAGGGAATAACAATAGCCAGCCATCAGCTAATAAAAATTTTGATGTGCCTGTTTTACCCATATTAGCCGTGATTGCCGCTATTTGGCTAGCTACTGGATTTTATATCGTTGATCAAGGCTCTTTGGGTGTTGTGCAGCGATTTGGTCAATATACCCAAACCACTGAGCCAGGCCCAAGATGGCATTGGCCCTATCCGATTGAGTCTGCCGAAGTGGTGAATATGGAGCAAGTGCGCCGCCTAGAAGTGGGTTATAGAAGCAGTGATGGTGGTGGTAAGACAAGGCAGCCCAAAGAAGCCTTAATGCTAACGGAAGATGAAAACATCATCGATATGCAAGTTGCTGTGCAATACAAGCTAAAAAACGCGAAAGATTATTTATTTAATAATCGTTCAACCGATGAATCTGTGATGTCGGCTGCAGAAACGGCCATTCGTGAAATTGTGGGTAAGAGTAAGCTAGATGATTTATTACAAAAGGGCTTGCCAGATACTTCTGAGCGCATGCAAGCAATTTTAGATAGTTACAAGTCTGGTGTGTTAATTACCAGTGTATCGCGCCAAAAGGGTGCCGCGCCAGAGCAAGTGAAAGAGGCATTTGATGATGTAAACCGTGCTAATCAGGATTATCAACGTCAAATCAACGAAGGCGAAGCCTACGCTAATGATGTGATTCCTAAAGCGCGCGGTAATGCAGCACGTCTGGCAGAAGAGGCATCAGGCTATAAACTTAAAGTGGAAAATGAGGCAAGAGGTAATGCCAGTCGTTTTGAGCAAATTTTAGCGCAATATAACAAGGCGCCAGAAGTCACGCGTCAGCGTTTGTATTTAGATGCGCAAGAGCAAATTATGTCTAGCACCAGCAAAGTCATTGTAGATCAGCAGGGCGGTAATAGTTTGTTATATTTACCATTGGATAAATTAATGGCAGCGGGCGCTGCTGGGCCAAGTGCTTCACCTACCGTAGTAACGACAACTACAGTCAAACAGTCTGAGAGCGAAGCAGACACTTCACGCGACTTAATGCGTAGCCGAGACAGATAACTAGTCAGTCCACATATCGTTATTTTGAAAAGAATTTAAAGAGAATTGAAATGAAAAATATAGGTGCGTATTTAGTGGGATTATTTGCATTGTTAGTGATACTAACCATGTCTTTTTTTACGGTGGATCAGCGTGAGTTTGCACTTGTTTTTAGGCTGGGTGAAATTATCTCGGTAAAAAAAGAGCCTGGCTTATATTTTAAAGTACCGTTGCTGGATGACTTGAAGTACTTTGATAAACGTATTGTCACTTTAGACTCTGAGCAGCCCGCTGAAATTATTACCAGCGAAAACAAAACCATGACAGTAGATTCATTTGTAAAATGGCGTATTGTTGATCCTTCAAGATACTATGTTTCAGTTAAAGAAGGTGGCGAAAGCGCTGCTGAAGATCGTCTTGCTCAAGTAGTGAATGCTGGATTACGTGATGAATTTGGTAAACGAACCGTACATGATGTGATTTCTGGCGAGCGCAGGGCTATTATGGATAATATGCGTATTCGCGCAGATAAAGAAGCGCGTCAAATTGGTATTCAAGTAGTGGATGTGCGGTTAAAACGCGTGGACTATTCTGAACAAATTAGCAAATCAGTTTATGATCGTATGATTGCAGAACGTGGACGTATCGCTAACCAGTTACGTTCAGAGGGTGCAGCTGCATCCGAAAAAATACGGGCTGATGCCGATAAGCAACG
Source organism: Methylotenera sp. (assembly GCA_021732365.1). GTDB lineage: Bacteria > Pseudomonadota > Gammaproteobacteria > Burkholderiales > Methylophilaceae > Methylotenera_A. Next base: position 138,132 of record JAKFVD010000003.1, read on the forward strand.
CGAAGTTATTATTGCCGAAGCGTTTGGTAATGCACAAAAAATGAAGGGTGAGGGTGATGCAAAAGCGGCCGAGATTTACTCTAGCGCTTACAGCAAAAACCCAGAATTTTATGCGTTTTATCGCAGTCAAGAAGCTTACAAAAATAGCTTTAAAAGTAAGTCAGATATCATGGTGCTGGATCCAAAATCTGAGTTTTTTAAATACATGCGCAGTGCTGGCGGCAAGTAATCCTGAGTGTGAAAGTAATATAGCTTGTTAGTAAAAATATGAATACTACTCTGATTACTGCACTAGGCTTAATGCTAATTTTAGAAGGAGTTTTGCCTTTAATCGCGCCACAAGCTTGGCGTGAAACTTTTAAGCGAATGGTCGCGCTTAAAGATGGGCAACTGCGTTTTGTCGGACTTTTTTCAATTGCAGGCGGCGCATTACTTTTTTGGCTATCGAAGTGATACGACAAATTAATATCTACAAAACGTTCAAATAGCGATAAAATCTTAAATTGTTGTTCAATTTAAGATTTTATTGTTCTCAAAAGCTTCATTAAACCCGAATTTAAAATTAATCATGCGTAATTGGTTGCTCCCTGAATATATTGAAGACGTGTTGCCTGCTGAGGCTGCGCGCATCGAATCATTGCGTCGCCAATTGCTGGATTTGTTTAAAGTACACGGCTATCAATATATTATTCCGCCAACGCTGGAATATTTAGAGTCTTTGATTACAGGCACGGGTCACGATTTGGATTTAGCTACTTTTAAAGTGGTTGATCAGCTAACAGGCCGTTTGATGGGTATTCGCGCCGATATGACGCCGCAAGCGGCGCGTATTGATGCGCATATGCTGAATCATCAAGGTGTATCGCGACTGTGTTACGCAGGTACCGTTTTGCGTACCAAGCCAGATGGCCTTGCGCGCACACGCGAGCCTTTACAGTTAGGTGCAGAATTATTTGGCCATGCAGGAATTGAAAGCGATATTGAAATTCATCGCTTAATGATTAAAGCTTTACAGGTATTAGGCTTAAAAGAGCTACATATTGATTTTAGCCATGTCGCTATTTTTGAGGCTTTGGTTAAAGCGGGCAATATCTCTGCTAATTTAGAGCAGGATTTATACACTGCATTGCAAAGCAAAGATAAAGCCAGTGTGGCTTTGTTGGCGCAAAATTTAGATGCCAATATTAAAAAAGCCTTGATTGATTTAACTGATTTAAATGGCGATGTGACTATGCTGCAAAAAGCTGCACAGCAATTGCCTAAAATTGGTGCGATTACTAAAGCATTAGCCGATTTAAGCAGTGTTGCGGCGCAATTAAGTGATCTAAACGTGCATGTTTCGTTTGATTTAAGTGAGCTGCGCGGCTATCACTATCATAGTGGCATTGTGTTTGCCGCTTATGCAAAAGGCTATACAGGGCCAATTGCATTAGGTGGTCGCTATGACGAAGTGGGCTTGGTGTTTGGACGTGCGCGTCCTGCAACAGGTTTTAGTTTGGATTTACGCGGCGCTGTGACGGCATTAGCGCCCGCAACAAGCGCAAAGGCGATTTTAGCGCCCGCAAACGATGATAAAGCACTTTTGGGCGCAATTGAAGCATTGCGCGCGCAAGGTCAAATTGTGATACAGGCGCTACCAAACTCCGCTATAGATATGGTTGAGCTCAATTGCGACAGGCAATTAATTTATAGTAATAACCAATGGCAAACACAGCCTTTATAACCTTATTTGTAATATCCCTATTTATAATTTCAGTCTAAAAAACAGTTAAGTAAACGTTATGGCGCAAAATACAGTAAAAAATCCTGCTAAAAATGTGGTCGTTATCGGCACGCAATGGGGAGATGAAGGTAAAGGCAAAATCGTTGATTGGCTGACTGACCATGCGCAAGGTGTTGTACGCTTTCAGGGCGGGCATAATGCAGGCCATACCTTGGTTGTTGGCCAAGGTGATGCGCAGCGCGTGTATAAATTGAATCTCGTGCCATCTGGCATTGTGCGCGCTGGCGTCAATTGCTATATCGGCAATGGTGTTGTTTTAGATGCAGGGCATTTGATAGGCGAGATCGCTGCGTTGGAAAAAGATGGCTTGGAAGTGAAAAGTCGCTTAAAAGTCAGTCCAGGTTGCCCATTGATTTTAAGTCATCATGTGGCGCTGGATACCGCACGTGAAGCTAAGCGCGCCATTAAAATCGGCACCACTGGCAAAGGCATAGGCCCAACCTATGAAGATAAAGTCGCGCGCAGAGCTTTGCGTGTTTACGATTTATTTTATCCAGAGCGCTTTGCCGAAAAATTAAAAGAAGTGATGGATTATCACAACTTTGTGTTGACTAATTATCTAGGTTCAAAAGCCGTTGATTTCAATCAACAATATGATGCCAGTATGTTACACGCGATTGCATTGAAACCGATGATTGCTGATATTTCAGCTGAACTATATTCGGCAAACGCCAGAGGCGAAAATCTTTTGTTTGAAGGTGCGCAAGGTACTTTGTTGGATATCGACCATGGTACTTATCCATATGTGACTTCAAGCAACTGTATCGCAGGCCAAGCTTCTGCGGGTACAGGTGTGGGCGCCAATATGTTGCATTATGTGCTTGGCATTACCAAAGCTTACACAACTAGAGTCGGCGGCGGCCCTTTCCCAAGTGAACTGGATATTGAAACAGAAAATTGTCCTGGCTATCAAATGTCTAACAAAGGCCAAGAAATTGGCACCGTGACCAAACGCAAGCGCCGTTGTGGCTGGTTTGATGCTGCTGCATTGCGCCGCTCTGCGCGAATTAACGGTTTAACTGGCTTATGCATTACTAAACTAGATGTGTTGGACGGTATCGAAAGCTTAGATATTTGCACGGGTTATGAATTGGATGGCAAAGTGGTGGATATGTTGCCAGTAGGCGCTGATGATGTGGCGCGTTGCAAACCAATTTACGAAACGGTTGCAGGTTGGAAAGAAAATACCTTTGGCGTTAAAACCTGGGATGGCTTGCCTAAAAACGCGCAGCATTACCTTAAGCGTTTAGAAGCGCTGTGCGGTGTGCCAATCGCAATTGTATCAACTGGCCCAGAGCGCGATGAGACGATTATTATTGAGCATCCATTCGCATAAATGCAAAAGCAGCGATTAGCATGGGCAATAACTGGCTCTGGTCATTATCTACGCGAATGTCTGGATTATCTACAAACCATTGAAAACGTTGATATTTATTTAAGTAAAGCTGCTGCAGAAATCATCAAGCAATATGGTTTTCAAATGCAATTAGACGCAACTGGTCATAAGGTTTATCAAGACAAAACGGCAAGTAGCGTACCCGTAGAATTGTTTTATGAGGGTAAGTATCACACATTAGTGATTGCGCCTGCTACCTCAAATACCGTAGCCAAAATGGCCTACGGATTCTCTGATTCATTAGTCACCAATTTGTACGCACAAGCAGGCAAGACACGTGTGCCAAGCATTGTGTTTGCTTGCGATACAGTGCCAGAAGTTGAGAAAGGCGCCATTATTTCGGAAGCCCCACGCGAGCATTTTGTGCAAGTGTTTCCGCGCGGAATTGATTTAGAAAACGTGAAAAAACTGGCTACATTTGAAAGCACACAAGTAATGGATAGCATCAATATGCTTCAACAAGTGGTTAATGCGCGTATTAAAGCTAATAGTGAGCATATGTAAAAATGGCTGAAAAGCTATTATTTGTAACTGGTAAGTTAGCTGAAAAAAGCTTGCATAAAGTGTTGCAAGATATTCAAACGCCATCGGATAAAAATCCTAAACCCCCGCAATTTAAATACCGCGTAGAGCAAATCGGGGTTTCTGTTGCGGCTTTAATGACGCCTGATTTAATCGCGCGCAGATTAAAAAACACGCATGATGCCAACAAAATGATTTTGCCAGGGCTTTGCCAGGGCGATTTAAGCCAATTGCATCGCCAATATGGCATTCCTGTAGAGCGTGGTCCAAAAGACTTAAAAGACTTGCCACAATACTTTGGTAATCAGGGTGTTGAGCCTGACTTAACCCAATATTCTGTGCAAATTTTTGCAGAAATTGTGGATGCACCTGATTTAAGTGTAGATGCCATTGTAGAAAAAGCGCTGCGTTTTCAGGCGCAGGGCGCTAATGTGATTGATTTGGGTTGCTTACCCAGTAAATCTTTCACCCATCTAAAAGATTCGATTCAGGCACTTAAAGCTTTAGGTTTAAAAGTGAGCGTTGATTCAATGCGTGCGGATGATCTGTTGCTGGCAGGAAAATCTGGTGCAGATTACCTGTTAAGTTTGACCGAAAAAACAGTATGGATTGCCGATGAAGTCGCCGCTACGCCAATCTTAATTCCTGCCAAACCGGGCAATATGGCATCTCTGTATCGTGCCATGGAGCATTGTTTAAAACACAATAAACCGTTTATTGCCGATGCGATTTTAGACCCGATTCATTATGGGTTGGCGGATTCGATTGTGCGTTATCACAAGCTACGCAAAAAATATCCGCAAATTCAAATCATGATGGGGATTGGCAACTTAACCGAACTGACGGATGCTGATACAACAGGAATTAATGCGATTTTGTTTGGCTTAATTAGCGAGTTAAATATTCAGGCCGTACTAGCTACATCGGTCAGCCCACACGCAGTAAATGCAATTGCCGAAGCTGATAATGCACGGCGTGTCATGTATCGCGCCAAACTAGATGATAGATTGCCACGTGGTTACAGCAATGGTTTGCTTGGGTTGCATGATAGAAAACCGTTTTCTTATAACAAACATGAAATCGGTGATATCGCCGCGCAAATTAAAGACCCTAGTTTTAGGATTATGGTCAGTGAAGCGGGTGTGCATGTTTATAATCGTGATGGTTTGCTGCAAGATGTAGACCCTTTTGCGTTTTATCCAAATTTGGGTGTACAAAATGATGCTTCGCATGCGTTTTATTTGGGTGTAGAACTTGCTCGCGCGCAAATTGCATGGCAACTTAAAAAACGTTACGTCCAAGATGAAGCCCTTAATTGGGGTGTTTCAAGTATGGTAGAAAAATTGGATGATAGAAAAAGTCATCGTGAAGCATCTTTAAAAGAAAAGCGGCAAAAAAACAATAATAAAGACAATAAACATGATCTTTGAAACCATTATTACCAGTAACAATGCAGAGGGTATTACGCATGTGACACCTTTTGGTGTGCGTCATGAGGGGGAAAATATCTTAATTGCGCCCTATAAACCATCCATCACGTTAGCCAATATATTGACAAGTAAACTTGCGGTGATGAACATATGCGATGATGTGCGCGTGTTTGCAGCAGCGTTAACGAATCGACAGGCTTGGCAATTGCAACAAGCCAATCAAATCAAAGGCTTTAGGCTGGCAGATTGCCTGCAGCATGTGGAATTGGCCTTAGTTGAGGTGCGTGATGATGCGGTGAGGCCACAACTGGTTATGCAAAAAATATATGCAGAGCAACACAAGCCATTTAATGGTTTTAATCGCGCTCAGGCGGCAGTAATAGAACTGGCTGTTCTGGTGAGTCGCTGGCACATGCTACCGCAAGAAAAAATTCAGGCTGAAATGCAATATTTGCAAATCGCCATCGATAAAACCGCAGGTGAGCACGAATTACTAGCGTGGTCTTGGCTGGTAGAAAAAACCAATCAATTTTATGCTGCTTCAGAAAATCGAGAGTAGTGATGACGCAGTTGCTAGTTAGTGTTAAAAGTACTGAAGAGGCATTGATTGCATTAGAGGCTGGCGTTGATATTATCGATCTAAAAGATCCAGCCAACGGTGCTTTGGGCGCTTTAGATTTACTGATAAGTGCCGAAATTGTAGCGATGACGCAGCAATATAATCAGCTTAATGCCATCAATCAAGGCTATTTACCGCCCATTTTAACGAGTGCCACTGTGGGCGAACATCACCCACATATAGATAGCTTGATGAGCAGTATTTGGGAGCGTGTCAGCATAAATGTAGATATTGTTAAGGTAGCAATTTCTACATTTGAAGCAATGCCAAACTGGCAAAACCAGCTTGATTTGCGAAAATTTATTGATGTAAAACCTGATATTAAAATGGTCGCTGTATTTTTTGCAGATCAAAAAATGGACTTAATGCAGCTTAAGACATTAAAAAATATGGGGTTTTATGGCGCTATGCTAGACACCAGTGAGAAGCATCAAAACTTACTGGAAGTTTGTACCACGCAGACTTTACAAATGTTTACACAATTCTGTCAAAAAAATGCATTAAAATCAGGATTAGCAGGGTCTTTAAAGCCACAACATACAGAGCGCTTAACTGCGATTCGTCCTTCCTATATTGGTTTTAGGGGCGGTGTTTGTGAAGCAGACAGGCGCAATAACACTTTACTCATGAGTAAAGTGATAGAAGTAAAAAAACTGTTGCAAGAACACAACAAATTCAACGATTTAGCGCGTCAATCCTCAATTTTGGCGTTGCATAGTTAGCATAGTTTCAGTATAGTAAGTAAGTAGATGTTTGTTTGTAAGTTTTTAACTAGGAGTTTAACAATGAAAAAGAATTTAATCAGTTTAGCTGTTGTAGCCACACTTGGCCTGTCAGCTTTTGCAGTATCTGCCGAAGACATGTACCGTGGTGCTTGGTACGCAGTACCAGGTGTTAGCTATATGAACACTGACAGCGACTTAGAAGCAGACAATGGCGGCGGTGGCTTTATCGCTATCGGTAAAGAATTAAGCCAAAGCTGGGATATTCAAGGTCGTTTAGGATATAACCGTGCTGATGAAGATTTGAACTTAGGTCTTGGCGAAAGCGGCAAATATAAACAAACTACACTTGGTTTAGATGCTTTATATATGTTTAGTCGCGATCAATTCCGTCCATTCTTATTGGCTGGTATTGGTGCAGCACGCAACAATCTTGACTACAGAATTCCAGGCAATAGTGTTGATGGTAAAAATACATCATGGTTAGCAGGTTTAGGTTTAGGTGCACAATACTTAATTAATGACACATTTGGCTTGCAAGCAGACTTGCGTCATCAATGGAGCAGAGCAGAAATTGAAGTAAATGGCGATAGCGAGAGAGAAACTATTGGTAACACACTGTTAAATATAGGTGGTATTTTCCGCTTTGGCGCACCAGCTCCAGTCGTTGCAGCAGCAGCGCCAGAACCAGCACCAATCGCAGCAGCGCCAGAACCTATGCCAGAACCCGCTCCAATGGCTGAGCCAGCACCAGCGCCAGTTGCATGTACACCACAAGTTGAAACTATTACATTGCAAGCAGAAAAACTATTTGGCTTTGATAAAGCTTTATTAGCTGATACAAGTGAAATTGATACGCAAGTAGTGGCAAAAATGAAAGAAAACGCAATTTTTGCATCAGTTAAAATTGTTGGTCACACTGACAAATTAGGTAGTGAAAAATACAACCAAGGCCTTTCTGAGAGACGTGCTAACCAAGTGCGTGATTACATCATCAGCCAAGGTATTGACGGTAGCCGTTTAATTGCTGTTGGTAAAGGTGAAGATGCGCCCAAAGTAAATTGTGATGATGTTAAAGGTCGCAAAGCACAAATTGAATGCTTAGCACCAAATCGTCGCGTTGAAATTGAAGCAACACGTTCTGTAGAAACAGGTTGTAACTAGTTTTACAGTATGTTTAAAAAGCCTCGCAATGCGGGGCTTTTTTATTGCCTGTGATTTAAAGCCCACCATGATTTTATCGTTATAATAATATGATGAAACAATCTGTTGATTTAATTCTTGAAACACGCTGGTTAATACCGATTATTCCTAAAAATAGCTTGTTACCTTATCAAGCCGTTGTTATTAAATCTGGCGTTATTATTTCGGTTTGCAGTATTGAAGATGCAAAGCAGTTCTATCACGCCAATGAAATCATTCAATTGACTGATCATGTGCTAATACCAGGATTTGTCAATTTACACACGCATGCGGCTATGAATTTAATGCGTGGTTTAGCGGATGATTTGCCGCTGATGCCTTGGTTAGAGCAACATATCTGGCCCACAGAGCAAAAAATGGTATCCCCAAATTTCGTGCATGATGGAACCTTATTGGCTTGCGCAGAAATGTTGCGAGGTGGAATTACTGCATTTAATGATATGTATTTTTATCCAGAATCTGCTGCTGAAGCCGTTATTCAAGCAGGTATGCGCGCCAATTTAGGTTTGGTGGTTTTAGAGTTTGCCACGCAATATGCCAATAATGCTGAAAGCTATATTGATAAAGGTACGCAAGCACGCGATGCTTTAAAAAACGAGCCATTGATTAGCTTTAGTTTTGCCCCTCACGCGCCGTACACGGTTAGTGATGAAACTTTCACCACTTTAAATACGTTAAGTGCGCAGATTCATATTGGCTTGCACACCCATCTACACGAAACTGTTGCAGAAATCACGCAAAGTGAGCAACGTTATGGCATGCGGCCAGTGGCGCGTTTGGCCAAGCTGGGCATACTAGGCGCAACCACCACTTTTGCGCATTGCGTGCATTTAAACCCGATCGAAATACAAATGTTGGCTGAAAATGGATGTAGTATCGCGCATTGCCCAAGCTCCAATTTAAAACTGGCAAGTGGCATTGCGCCTATTGCAGAGTATGCAAAACAAGGTATTAATATTGGCTTTGGTACAGACGGAGCGGCTAGCAATAACCGATTAGATATGTTCACTGAAATGCGACTTGCTGCATTATTGGCAAAAGGCTTAAGTGGTGATGCAACTGCGATATCAGCGCATGAGGCGCTTGAAATGGCAACAATAAATGGTGCCAAAGCCTTAGGTATGGACGACAAAATTGGCTCAATTGAAGTAGGTAAATTAGCGGATTTAACAGCCATTAAGTTAGACGACTTTAATATGCAGCCATGCTTTGATGCGGCTTCACATTTAGTATACGTGGCTGAGCGTGAGCAGGTAAGCCACGTTTGGGTGAGTGGTGACTTAAAATATCACAAGCCCAATAACAGCGCTGGCATTTACAGCAATATTGAGCCACAAGAGTTGGTAGATATTATCAGCAGGTGGAAAACCAAACTGGATGCATTTGCGTCTATTAACTAATCATTATAAATAAAGAAAACTATGTCTAATTACGATACAGCTGAATTAAATAAATTTGGTGAATTAGCCCACAAATGGTGGGATAAGACCAGTGAGTTTAAACCTCTGCACGATATTAATCCCTTACGACTCAATTATATTGACCAAGCGGTTTTGCTAGCAGGTAAAACAGTTTTAGATGTGGGTTGCGGTGGTGGAATATTAAGTGAATCCATGGCGCAAAAGGGCGCTACGGTAACTGGCATTGATTTGGGTGAAAAAGCCTTAAAAGTAGCGCAATTACACAGCTTAGAAAGTGGTATTAATGTGAATTATCGTCTGATTGCGGTTGAGCAATTAGCCAAAGAAGCACCTGCCAGCTTTGACGTGGTGACTTGTCTGGAAATGCTGGAACATGTGCCTGACCCAGCCAGCGTCGTGCAAGCTTGTGCGCAATTGGTTAAGCCCGGTGGACATGTATTTTTTTCTACCATTAATCGCAACCCTAAAGCTTATTTGTTTGCGGTTGTTGGTGCAGAATATGTATTAAATATGTTGCCGCGCGGCACGCACGATTACGCTAAATTCCTTAAGCCATCTGAACTTGCTGGCTTTGTTAGGAATTCAGACTTAACGCTTAAGCACCAAGTTGGCATGAGCTATAACCCCATCACCAAACATTATTGGCTGGATAATGATGTTTCTGTCAATTATATGATGCATACAATCAAAGGTTAATGCTTGATTAACACTATTCTTTTTGATCTGGACGGCACACTTGTCGATACCGCCCCAGATTTAGGTCACGCACTCAATATCCAACTAATTCGCCATGGCAAACCTGCTTTAAGCGATGCAGCAGTCAGACCTTTTGCTTCGCATGGTTCACGCGGATTAATTGGCTTAGGCTTTGGTATTACACCGAATGATGACAATTTTATTGCCATGCGCGATGAGTATTTAAGTATTTACGATACAGTATTTACGCGTAGTCCTGTTTTATTGGATGGCATGGCAGATTTGCTGCAAGCAATTGAATGTAAAGGCTTAAAATGGGGAATTGTCACGAATAAACCACGTCGCTTTACACAACCTTTAATCAAAAGTATGGGTTTAGATAAACGCGCGGCTTGCGTGGTCAGCGGAGATGATGCGCCCCAGCCAAAGCCTTCACCAGCCACGCTTTTGCTGGCGTGTGAAGAAGTGGATGTTAAGCCTGAAAATTGTATTTATTTAGGTGACGCAGAGCGCGATGTGCAAGCAGGTAAAGCCGCAGGGATGAAAACCGTGGTGGCTTTATTTGGCTATATTGATGTGACAGATAAACCGTATGAATGGGGTGCAAATGCGTTAATCAGTGCACCTATGGATTTATTAGCTATTATAAATGGTTAACTTAACACTAAAAAACAGTCAAATTTTACCAATTAAAGCTTTTTTCGCCCTAGTAAAGCCATCGATAACGTTCCGCTATCCACATATTCAATTTCACCGCCCATTGGCAAGCCACGCGCAATACGGCTTACCCATACGCCGCGCGTTTTAAGCAGTTCGCTGATGTAATGCGCAGTAGCCTCACCTTCAACCGTGTAATTGGTTGCTAGAATCACTTCTTGCACCTGTCCTTTATTTAATGCGCCATCTTGGGCGCGTTTAATCAATTTATCTAAGTTGATTTCTTTGGGTCCAACGCCATCTAAAGGTGATAAGCGGCCCATCAGCACAAAATACATGCCATTGTATGATTGCGTTTGTTCCATCATCATTAAATCGGTTGGCATTTCTACCACGCAAAGCTGTGATGTGTCACGCTTTTCAGACGTACATAAAGGGCAGACAGGGGTTTCTGAAAAATTATTGCACAAGGTGCAATGCCCTAGCACTTGCAGCGCATTTTCTAAACTATTGCCTAATTTAGCCGCGCCTTTTCTGTCTCGTTGCAATAGATAATAGGCCATTCGCAAAGCAGATTTTGGCCCTACGCCAGGCAAACAGCGTAGTGAATCGATTAACTGCTCAAGCGCGGGAGGGTTTTTCAAGAGTTAATTCAACAACTAAAATGGTAATTTAAAACCAGCTGGCATCATGCCACTCATGCGCGCACTAGATGTGGCTTCTGCTTTAGTTCTTGCGTCATTTAATGCAATCAGCAGTAAATCTTCTAAGGTTTCTCTGTCATCCATTGCAGCGTCATCAATATTGACGCGCTTCACAACGTTATTACAAGTCATGCTGATTTTAACTAAGCCGCTGCTGGCAAGGCCTTCTACTACCGTTTCGGCTAATTCCGCCTGCGCTTTTTGCATATTTGCCTGCATTTGCTGGGCTTGCTTCATCATATTGCCCATGCCACCTTTCATCATATTTTTCTCCTTTTTTATGGGTTAAGTTTAATTTGTTTTAAATAGGTTTAATGCTGTTGGGGATAATCGTTGCGTCAAATTGACTGAGTAAATCTTTCACAAAGCTATCCTGCATAATCGAGTCTTCTGCAGAGGATTGAATAGTCGCTTTTTCAACCGCTGATTGTTTTGCTGGCGTGTTGATTTCAACGTGGCTTTCACCGCTAATTTCAATATTGAGTTTAATGCGTTTGCCAAAATACTGATTAATCGCACTGGATAATTTTTCTTGATAATTTGCACTGACTAGATGTTTATTGCTGGCTGAAACCCGCAAGGTAATGCTATTTTCATCATAAGAAATCATTTCACAGTTTTGTGCAAGGGCGCGCGCAAGGCCGAGTTTCAGATTTTTTTCAACCAAAGCGCGCCAATTCCCATCAAAATTTTGCGCAACGCTTTCAGTTTCAGATTCAATTGTGACAGGCGCTGTAGTAGTCTGTGGCGCTACTGTTTGCTCAATTTGCGCAATATCAACTTTGACATTCACCTGCGCATTCATCGCTGGCGTGGCTAATGGCTTACTGCTAATAGAGGCAGGCGGGCTAGGTTTTTCAGATACTTTTTCACTTGGCGCAAAGGCCAGCATGCGCAACAAGCTCATGGTAAAACCTGCGTATTCATCAGGCGCCAAGCCAATATCGCGGCGGCCTAATAAAGCAATTTGATAATACAGTTGCAGCGTTTCTGGATTGAGTTTCTGCGCTAAATCCAATAGCAAAGCGCGTTCTGGATAATCGTCGGCAATACTATTGGGCACGTTTTGTATGATGGCAATTTGATGCAAGATATTGGCTAGATCGTTCAGCGCTGCTTCAAATGCAATATTGCGCATTTGCATGGTTTGCGCCTTATCTATCAATGCTACGCCATCTTGATCGATTAATGCCTGCAAAATATCATATAAATAGGTTTGATCAACCGCGCCAAGCATGCTGCGCACTTCAATTTCATTGACGGTTTGATTGCCATAAGCGATTGCTTGGTCAGTTAATGACAGCGCATCGCGCATACTACCTGCAGCGGCGCGTGAAATTAGGTGAATAGCGGCTGGCTCATAAGTGATATTTTCTTGGGCAAGTACATGCTGTAAATGCTCAGAAATAGTGGTGCTTGCCATTTGGCGTAAATTAAATTGCAAACAGCGACTTAATACCGTGACAGGTACTTTTTGAGGGTCAGTAGTGGCCAGAATAAATTTAACATGCGCTGGCGGTTCTTCCAGCGTTTTAAGCATGGCATTGAACGCACTTTTAGACAGCATATGCACTTCATCGATGATGTACACTTTAAAGCGGCCAACAGTCGGTGCGTATTGCGCGTTATCCAGTAACTCGCGCATGGCGTCTACTTGCGTGTTGGATGCGGCATCGACTTCTAATAAATCCACAAAACGACCACGGTCGATTTCTGTACAAGCATTGCATACGCCGCAAGGCGTAGCAGTTATGCCTGTTTCACAGTTAAGCGATTTGGCTAAAATACGCGCAATGGTCGTTTTGCCAACGCCGCGCGTGCCGGTAAACAAGTAAGCGTGATGCAAGCGTTGTTGCGTCAATGCATTAGTCAATGCGCGCACTACATGCGGCTGACCAACTAGAGTATCAAACGATTTGGGGCGGTATTTGCGTGCTAAAACGAGATATGACATAAACCAAATTTTAGCTGAAAATTTGTAATTCAACTAAAGTAAATTAGACCTAAATTTGTAAGACACTTAATGTTTTGGCATCTATGAGGCTAATAAATTGCCATCAGTATGGTAGATGCAAGGCACTTGGCACGCAGAAACCGGAATGTACATAAAGTACATGAGGATTTCGAGTACCAAGTAACACAGCAGATGCCATGCTGAGGGCGATTTATGGGAGGAGGCGAGCCAAACCCCCGGCACTTGCTCAATAGTTGTGGCTGCTTGCTTCCGCATCTGACCAGGTTGGCTACTTTACAATGCGGGGAGGCCCGCCAAATAAGATTTTACCTTAAATCGACCTTACTTTACAGCCAAAGTACGGAAGTTAACCATCTAAAATGGTTTAAAAATAATGCAGCTACTGTTTTTTAGTATCCCACACGCTCGACAGGCGGTAAGCTTTGTAACTCTTCATCAGAATATAATCTGCCGCGTGTGATAAAGGCAAAGCCAGTGCCGCAATCCAATGAAAACGAACCGCTAGATCCTGGCATTGCATCTAAAATGGTGTGCATATTTTCGGCAAAGGTAAAGTGGCTGTCGCCCATATAAAAAGTAGCGTTATTAAATTTTCCTAAAATCACATCAGCCGCACTGGGATTAAATTCTCTGACAGGCATGCACATAGGGCCGCTGCCTTCACAGCACCCACCTGATTGCAAAAATATAATTGGACCATGTTCTGCTGTGAGCTTGTCAATTAAAGCGAGAGCAGAGGGTGTTGCAGAAACGCGTTCAGCCATTTTTTGATTCCTTTTAAACAAAAAGAGGCGAGTAAACCCGCCTCTTTTATCTTACTTAACCATCATTTAAGCCTTAAAAACTAGAAGAAGCCTAGTTTGTTTGGGTTGTAGCTAACCAATAAGCACTTGGTTTGTTGGTAGTGGTCTAGCATCATTTTGTGATTCTCGCGACCAATACCAGACTCTTTGTAGCCACCAAACGCAGCGTGGGCAGGGTAGGCGTGGTAGCAGTTTGTCCACACACGGCCAGCCTTGATGCCACGACCCATTCTATAGGCAACGCTACCATCACGACTCCAAACGCCAGCACCTAAACCAAAGATAGTGTCATTTGCAATCGCAAGTGCTTCAGCCTCATCTTTAAAGGTTGTTACAGCAAGCACTGGGCCAAAAATCTCTTCTTGGAACACGCGCATTTTGTTGTGGCCTTTAAGAAGCGTAGGTTGCACATAGTAACCATCTGCCAAATCGCCAGTCAGCATATTGCGCTCACCACCGATTAATACTTCAGCGCCTTCTTGTTTACCAATCTCAATGTAATTCATGATTTTATTCATTTGGTCTTGAGAGGCTTGGGCACCTAACATCGTGCCAGAATCTAGCGGGCTACCTTGTTTAATGGCTTTTACGCGCTCTAATACGCGTGCAATAAATTTGTCGTAAATAGATTCTTGAATAATGGCGCGTGATGGGCATGTACACACTTCGCCCTGGTTAAACGCAAATAGCACCAAGCCTTCGATGGCTTTATCAAAGAAAGCGTCATCGGCATCCATAATATCGGCAAAGAAGATATTCGGTGATTTGCCACCTAATTCTAATGTGGCTGGAATCAAATTGCTGGCAGCGGCCGTTGCAATCGCGCGACCTGTAGCGGTTGAGCCTGTAAAGCCGATTTTAGCAATACGCTTACTGTTGGCTAATGGTGCGCCTACTTCTCGGCCATAACCGTTTACAATATTAATCACGCCTGGCGGGACTAAATCGGCAATCACTTCCATTAGAATCAAAATACTAATCGGTGTGAACTCGGCTGGTTTTAATACCACACAGTTACCAGCGGCTAGAGCAGGGGCTAGTTTCCAAGCTGCCATTAAAATCGGGAAATTCCAAGGAATAATTTGACCTACAACGCCTAGCGGCTCATGAAAATGGTAAGCGACTGTGTCGTTGTCAATTTCGCTAATACCGCCTTCTTGCGCGCGAATAGCACCTGCAAAATAGCGGAAATGATCTACTGTTAATGGAATATCCGCATTCATGGTTTCGCGGATTGGTTTGCCGTTATCAACGGTATCTGCAGTTGCGATTAACTCTAGATTCGCTTCAATACGATCAGCAATTTTAAGCAAGATGTTAGAACGTTCAGTTGTTGAAGTTTTTGCCCATTTTTCGGTTATGGCATGCGCTGCATCTAATGCTAACTCAACATCTTCTGCACTTGAGCGTGCAACTTTTGTATAGTTTTTACCTGTGATGGGTGAAATAACATCAAAATATTCACCTTTAACAGGTGCAACCCATTTACCACCAATAAAGTTATCGTACTTGGCTTTGTAAGGGATTTTGACGCCAAGACCTTTTAATAAATCTAAACTCATGCTAACTCCTCTAGTTTTGCTATTAATAATGTAGTATTTCTTGTTGTAAAACCGCATTGCTTTGTTGCAATTTTTTTATGATACTCAATATAGTACTTAATTTGCTGTATACCTTGTTTATAAAGGCTCGCAGCTAATTTAACTTTAAATAAAACAATCTAAGTCTACGCTCAACATTAAACCTTAGCCGCCTGTAAATCAAGTATAAATGACTGTTCTGCACATAATTTATAAAGGCTAAAGTAGCGAATATTTCATGCTTGTTATATAGTTTAGTTTACAAAAATGCACAATTAGTTAGCGTGCTAAATAATAACTAAAATCAACGAAGAGAACAAGTTGCCTATATCTAACACAAACGCTGTTTTTGGCATCACGACTAGGGAGTTTTGGCACAATATTAGCCATCCTACTGATGCTACTTTAGGTAAAGCGATACTGTCTATTTTAGTATTTGCTGAGAGCTTGGTTTGTATCTTTTGGATATTCACACTGTCAGGTTTGGGTGAGGGATACGCCATAATGGCCGCAGTGCCCTATGCCTATGTCATTCTTTCCTATGCTAGCCTACTCATTTTCTACCGCACCAAAAAATTCGAATACTTTACCTTTACGCAATTAGTCATGCTGCTAGTCATGCCTTTCTTTATGCAGTGGGCAATTGGCGGATATGAGGCTTCTAGTGGAATTGCTATTTGGGCAATTTTGTCACCAATTGGCGCATTAATGATTCTTGGCACCAAGCAATCAACACCTTGGTTTATATTATTTGCCTTTTTAGCTGCCTTGTCTTGGAAACTTAACTACTTATTTGCGGGTAATTCTTTACCTATACCATCCCATATTAAAGACACTTTTTTCTTGATGAATATTATGGGTACTGCATGCATTTTATATGCAGTGATGCGCTACTTTCAAAGCCAAAAAGAACGCACTTTGCATGAGTTAGAATTAGAGCAAGCTAGGTCAGAGAAGTTATTATTAAACATCTTGCCAAAATCAATCGCTAGCCGGCTAAAAGACAATGATATGCGGATTGCGGATAGCCACGAAGCTGTGACTATTTTATTTGCGGATATTGTCGATTTTACTAAGTTAACAGCAACCATGCCGCCAGCAGAGTTGGTTGATTTATTAAGCCAGTTATTTTCTCGTTTTGATATGCTGGCTGACCGCTACGGTCTTGAAAAAATTAAAACAATTGGTGATGGCTACATGGTCGTCGGTGGTGCGCCTGTGTATTTAGATAATCACGCCAACGTCATCGCGCAGCTGGCCTTGCAAATGCAAGAAGAGCTTGAGTTATTCAATATGCAAATTGGTAAGCAGCTTCAAATGCGCATAGGAATTAGCAGCGGGCCAGTGGTTGCAGGTGTCATTGGCACCAGTAAATTTGCTTATGATATTTGGGGAGACCCAGTAAATATGGCCAGCCGCATGGAAAAAAATGGATTACCGAATACAATCCAAGTCAGTGAATTTACCTATAACTTACTTAAAAATCAGCATACTTTTGAATCGAGAGGGCCTATTCCCATTAAAGGAAAAGGCGACGTCAACACCTACTTCCTGAAAAGTTGAGGGCTAAATTAGATGACAGCATTAACATCTTTGTCATCGTTTAAGTATCGTATATAATCCGCCGCTCAAGTTTGAAAACAACTTGAACCCCGCAGGAGAGATGGATGAGCGGTTTAAGTCACCACCCTGGAAAGGTGGCATAGGGTTTACCCTGTCGAGAGTTCGAATCTCTCTCTCTCCGCCATCATCATTAGCTATTGCGCACCAAGCTATTCGTGCATTAGTCGTACTCAGTATGACGACTATTTCAACACAGTTTTATTAATTGCTTGTATTAAATTTCCAGATCCGTTGGCTTGTTTTGTATTACTTTTGCCTTTAGTTGCGCTGCCAGTTTGCGCTGGGCTGGCCGCTTCTGGGTGTGTTACCTTGTTTACAATTTGTGATTTCATGTGAGAAGAAGTGTCGTGTGTTGCTTCTTTTACACAACCGCCCATCACTGACTCGCATGCAGAAGCAGTAATAGATGAAGCAAAAGTGATAGCAAATACAAGGGAAAGTGTGTTTAGTTTCATGATAATCCATTCAAAAATAATAAGTGAATATGTAATTAATTATATATAACAATTATAGAGATTAGTTATTTCAACTTCATTAAAAAACTGTAATAAAGTGTAATTTTTTTAATATTTTATGTAATTAAATCATTAACTAACAATTTTAAATTAAAGTTCTATGATAGATATAGAAAATATAGAAGAAAAGACTTTAACTAACGAATCAGTCCATGTGCCAACTTTACAAGAAGCATTTTGGTACTGGCTTAAGTTAGGTTTTATAAGCTTTGGCGGCCCCGCAGGGCAAATCAGTATCATGCATCAAGATTTGGTGGAAAATAAACGCTGGATTTCTGAAAAGCGTTTTTTGCATGCACTGAATTATTGCATGGTGTTACCAGGGCCAGAGGCGCAGCAATTAGCGATTTATATTGGCTGGTTGATGCATCGAACGAAAGGCGGAATTGTTGCTGGTACATTGTTCGTATTGCCATCATTACTGATTTTAACTGCCTTAAGTTATATCTATATGCGCCTTGGTAATTTGCCAGCGATTTCTGGTGTGTTGTACGGCATTAAACCCGCAGTGGTGGCGATTGTTTTATTTGCCGCCTACAGAATTGGGCTGCGCGCGCTTAAGAATAGGTTGTTGTGGTCAGTTGCATTTGCGTCATTTGTGGGGATTGTTTTTTTGAAATTTCCTTTTCCAATCATTGTCATCACTGCCGCTTTAATCGGGTTGGTCGCGCATCGTTACAAACCCACTTTGTTGGCTGATAGTGCAGGGCACAAAGCATCAAAACAACATTTTGGCAAAGCCTGGATTGATGATGACACGCCGCCGCCAGCGCATGCTATTTTTAATTTTAAAAAGATGATTCGCCTGATGGTGATTGGCATTTTAATCTGGTTATTATGCATGCTGCTGATTATTTTGTATTTTGGCTTTGACGCTACGCTGACGCATATGGGCTGGTTTTTTACCAAAGCTGCGCTACTCACTTTTGGCGGCGCTTACGCTGTGTTGCCCTATGTATTTCAAGGTGCGGTGGGGCATTATCACTGGTTAAGCGCCCCACAAATGATGGATGGGTTGGCTTTGGGTGAAACCACGCCCGGCCCTTTAATTATGGTGGTGACATTTGTTGGCTTTGTGGGCGGTTGGACACAACCTTTCTTGGGTGCAGAAAGCGCATTATTGTCAGCTATTGTTGCTGCTTCTGTTGTTGCTCTCTTTACATTTTTACCTTCATTTATTTTTATACTGGTTGGCGCACCTTTCATTGAATCCACCCAAAATAACTTAACATGGACTGCGCCTTTAACAGCCATCACCGCCGCAGTGGTTGGTGTTATTGTGAGTTTGGCTTTATTTTTTGCCACACATATTTTCTGGCCTAATGGTTTATCTGCAAATGATGTGCTGGCGAATATTGATTGGCTTGCATTTACTGCAACTGCAATAGCGAGCTTGCTATTATTTAAATTTAAGCTTGGTATTATTCAGTTAATTGGTATTTTCGCATCGCTTGGTTTAATGCATCATGTATTGAGCTAATCTTCAGTTTTGCAGTAAATTTTTTGTGCAGCCGAACGAATTAATCAGTCCAAAGTCCATAAAAATGAAGTGATATTTTAAGAAGTAACATTTTTAAAGGATAAATAAAACATGAACAACACCGTATTAGCCAACTTGTTTGGTTTGTTTGTGATGGCAACGAGTGCGATAGCAAGCGCTGCAGGTTGCCCAGAACTGTATAACCATCAGTACACAACCTTGCAAGGCGAAAAAATTAATCTGTGTGATTATCAAGATAAGCCAATATTAGTGGTGAATACCGCCAGTAAGTGTGGCTTTGCTCCGCAATTCACAAGCTTAGAGGGTTTGTACAAAAAGCATAAAGATCAAGGTTTATTGGTCATTGGCTTTCCATCAAATGATTTCAAGCAAGAGCTTGGTGACAATAAAGCGATTGGAGATTTTTGCAAAGCGACATATGCAGTCAATTTTCCGATGACGCCCAAGAGCTCTGTGTCTGGTGCGGCTGCCAACCCTTTTTATAAGCAGTTAGCAGAAAAATCTGGCCAAGCACCTATGTGGAATTTTTATAAATATGTGATTTTGCCAGGCGGTAAAGAAGTGTATGCGTTTGAAAGTACTGTGTTGCCAAACTCAACAGATATTGTTGGAAAGATAAAGCCGTTTCTGAAATAAATCTATAAAAAAAGAGGCTTAAAGCCTCTTTTTTTAATGAAAAATAGCGTTAACTTAACGCTTAAAACAGGTGAATAATTAAGCAGCTTGTTTTTTTGGTTGCCTAATTTTTTGAAGAATAATCGCAGACAACTCTTCAATCGAACGACTGGTAGAATCTGCCCAAGTAATATTGCTGGTGCGCATTAGGTTTTCGGCTGTCGCGATTTCTTTGCGGCAATTATCCAAAGATGCATAAAAACTATCTGGTCTGCGCTCAGAGCGCACAGAATGCAAACGTTCTGCTTTAATGGTTAAGCCAAAAATTTTATCAACATGTTTGTATAACACTTCAGGCAAAGTACCACGCTCAAAATCTTCAGGAATCAGCGGATAGTTAGCGGCTTTAATGCCAAATTGCATAGCCAAATAGATGCTAGTTGGCGTTTTACCACAGCGCGATACACCGATTAGAATCACTTGCGCTTCATCTAAGCCAGAATTGGTCATACCATCATCATGATTCAGCGTAAAATTAATCGCTTCCATACGCTCATGGTAATTTGTGCCCATCACGCTATGTGCAATGCCTGCGCCAGTCAGTGGCTTTTGATTTAATTCTTCGCCTAGTGGGTCAATAAAAGCAGTAAACAAATCGATAAAATAGGCGTTTGCTTCTTTTAGGCTGTTGCGCAACTCCATATTACCGAGCGACATAATCACTGCAGGTCTAGCATTATCCTCTTCAGTCGCTTCTAATATGGCGTTTCTGGCCAGCTTAATTTTTTCTAAGGTATCGGTAAATGGCATGCGTACTTGCTTAAAGTTGGTGCGTGGAAAATGTTCCAGCAACTTACCCAAAGCGCCAGCAGTAATGCCAGTACCATCAGAAATAAAAAATACAGTACGGTGATCCATTTGAATTACCGCCTTTTATTTTTTAGTGAGACGTTGCCAAGTCGCAACTACTGTATCAGGGTTAAGCGAAACAGATTGTATGCCTTCTGCCACCAACCACTCAGCAAAATCAGGGTGGTCTGATGGCCCTTGGCCACAAATGCCCACGTATTTTCCCAAGCGGTTACAGGTGCTAATTGCCATTTTCAGCAGTACTTTAACCGCATCGTTACGCTCGTCAAATCCGTCTGCCAAGATGCCAGAATCGCGGTCCATGCCCAATGTTAATTGGGTTAAATCGTTAGAGCCAATTGAGAAGCCATCGAAATACTCTAAGAATTGTTCGGCTAATAAGGCGTTAGAAGGAATCTCACACATCATAATCAAGCGTAAGCCATTTTCGCCACGCTTAAGGCCATTTGCCGCCATGATTTCTGTTACGGCTTTCGCTTCGTCCAATGTGCGTACAAACGGGAGCATTAGCTCAACATTGGTTAAGCCCATTTCATCGCGCACTTTTTTCATGGCAGTACATTCCATGGCAAAGCATTCTTTAAAGTCTTCTGCCATATAACGCGCCGCGCCGCGGAAGCCAATCATTGGGTTTTCTTCATCTGGCTCATAAATATCGCCGCCAACCAGTTTTTTGTACTCGTTTGATTTGAAATCAGAGGTACGTACAATCACTGGTTTTGGGTAGAAAGAAGCAGCAATCGTTGCCACGCCTTCTGCTACTTTATCAATGTAAAACTGTTTAGGTGAGGCATAGCCACGCGCACGGCTCTTAATCGTGTCTTGAATTGCTTTTGGCATCGCATCAACATTTAAAATCGCTTTAGGGTGAATGCCAACCATATTGTTAATCACAAATTCTAAACGCGCTAAACCAACGCCATCATTTGGAATTTGTGCAAAGCTAAATGCCATATCTGGGTTGCCAACGTTCATCATGATTTTGCATGGTGGTTTTGCTAGAGCGCTATTGGCTTGTGTTGATACTTCAAAATCCAGTGCGCCATGATACACAAAGCCCGTTTCGCCTTCAGCACATGAAACCGTGACGATTTCGCCTTCGCGTAATAAATCAGTTGCATTTACAGAGCCCACAATTGCTGGAATGCCTAACTCACGCGCGATAATCGCCGCGTGACAAGTACGGCCGCCACGGTTGGTCACTAGTGCAGCAGCGCGCTTCATTACTGGCTCCCAGTTTGGGTCAGTCATATCAGCAACAAGCACATCACCAGGCTGTACCTCATGCATTTGCGCTGGGTCTAATACGATTCTAACTGGGCCAACGCCCACTTTTTGTGTCACGGCACGGCCTGCAACCAATGGTTTAGCAGAGTGCTTTTGTAGTTTGTATGATTCAGTGACGTTGTTCAGTAACTCTTGTGATTTCACTGTCTCTGGGCGCGCTTGCAAAATATAGAGCTTGTTATCCAAGCCATTTTTACCCCACTCAATATCCATTGGACAGCCGTAATGGTTTTCAATCGTCATGGCATAGGTTGCCAATTCTAAAATATCAGCGTCAGATAATGAGTACACGTCTGATTGCGCAGGATCTACATCCACTGTATTGGTACTTTTACCTGCCTGAGTGGCATCACTAAATACCATCTTAATCAGTTTAGAGCCCATGGTACGGCGGATAATCGCTGGTTTGCCAAGCGCTAATAATGGTTTGTGCACATAAAATTCATCAGGATTCACCGCGCCTTGCACCACTGTTTCGCCTAGACCATAGCTTGATGTAATGAACGCCACATCTTTAAAGCCAGATTCGGTATCAATGGTAAACATCACGCCTGCACAGCCGATATCAGAACGCACCATTTGTTGTACGCCAGCTGATAAGGCCACATCAGCATGCACAAAACCTTTGTGCACGCGGTAAGAAATCGCGCGGTCGTTATATAAAGAAGCGAACACTTCTTTAATGGCGTGCGTAATATTGTCTAAACCATGAATATTTAAAAAACTCTCTTGCTGACCAGCAAAAGAAGCATCTGGCAAATCTTCTGCTGTGGCAGATGAGCGCACTGCAAAGGTTGTACCAGCAGCAGAGCTTTCAGTCAGCAGGGCGTAGTTTTCAGCGATTGCTGCGTTTAAAGCTGCTGGAAATGGCGCATCCATCATCCAGCCGCGAATTTTCGCGCCACAAATGGCTAGCGCTTGCGTGTCATCTGCATTTAAGACATCCAGCAAATCATTAATTTTTTTGTCTAAACCATCTTGTGCCAAAAACTCGCGAAATGCATGCGCGGTAGTAGCAAAGCCAGTTGGCACTCGTACACCTTTGGCTTTGAGTTGCGAAATCATTTCTCCTAGTGATGCGTTTTTACCGCCTACTGAGCCTACATCGGTATTACGGAGCTGTTCAAATGGCACTACTAGAGCTACTGACATGCTGATCCCTTAATTTTTGCAGAAGATTTAGATTAATAGTGCTTCATCAATTCGCGCACTACTTTTTATTTAATTGTTTATAACTGTTATTGTGCCAAATTAGGCTGTTAATGTCACGTTACATCATTGGTTTAAGCAGGCTAAAAATGGCTAATTCAGCATAATTTAGTTGGATTAAGCTAAAATAATAGAAAATTGTTGAGCGCGAAATAATCAAATATTGTCATGAACCAGTTAAACCCCTTATTTTCAAAAGAGTTGCAGCTTCAAAAAGTCACTGTGACAACTGCCGCGCGTTTACACATGGGTTTTGTGGATTTAAATGGTAGCCAAGGGCGACTATTTGGAAGTTTAGGCTTGGCTTTACAAGCACCAATTACAAACTTAACCATATTTAAGAGTGAAAAAACGTTAATTGACGCTAAAAATCTTAATTATGTTGCTAAAATCGTCGAAAATTTCAAAAATCAACTAAAAATTAGCGTTAACTTTTCAATCAAAGTGGATGAAAATATTCCTGAACATGCAGGCTTAGGTTCTGGTACGCAAATGGCTTTAGCAATTGGTGCAGGCATTAATGCTTTACTTGATTTGAATTTGACTACTGCAGAATTGGCTGCCATCACGAGCAGAGGTCGCCGTTCTGGGGTTGGTATTGGTACATTTGAGCAAGGTGGTTTGGTGCTGGATGGTGGCAGGAGTGTGCATCATCAAAATAATCAACGAACACCACCCATTATCGCGCGTCACAGTTTTCCACAAGAATGGCCAGTTTTATTAATACTGGATCATCATAATCAAGGACTATCTGGCGATGCGGAACTGCAAGCTTTTGAGGCGTTAAGTAATGCAGATTTGGCCACTGCGCAAGCCTTAAGCCATCGTGTATTGATGCAGGCTTTACCTGCAATTGTTGAGCATGATTACGCGCAATTTTCGCAAGCGATTCATGCCCTGCAGTTGGCAACGGGTGAGTATTTTTCAACGGCGCAAGGTGGACATTATAAAAGTACCAAGGTGGCAGCAGTGCTGCATTATTTAAACCAGCAAGGCATTATTTGCGCAGGGCAAAGCTCTTGGGGCCCGACTGGATTTGCGATATTTGAAGACGAAACTAATGCAAATGTTATGCTAAAACAATTGCAACTGCAGTTTTCATCATCAAATTTGAACTTTGAATTAATGCGCGCTAAAAATACAGGTACTAGCATTGATTTAAGTTAACACTCAATTTCGCTCAATTTATATTCATTTTTACATTTTAAAAATCAACTCATTATGCAAAAAGTATCCATATTACATTTAATCACCGCCGCAAAAAATGCCAGCCCATTTGACGTGAATATGGCGTATGACGCGGGTTTTGACAAAATTATGCCGTATACCAATGTGGCATTGAGCGAAGTTGCGGCTTTAACGCAAGATGCGATTTTTTCGCGCAGTCCATCAGGCATCAAGCGCGAGGCACTGTTTATTGGCGGGCGCGATATTCATTTGGCATTAACGATGCAGCAAACTGCTAAAAGCGCGATGTTTACGCCATTTGAAATTTCCACATTTGCAGACCCATCTGGCGCGTTTACTACAGCGGCAGCCATGTTGGCCAAAATTGATGCGGTACTCAAAACTTATCAGCAAACATTGGCCGCGCAAACCATTGCTATTTTTGGTGCAGGTGGAGCAGTCGGTAGCACGGCTGCTTTAATTGCGGCATCTTTAGGCGCAACGGTGCAATTGGTCGCGCACAAAGAGTTAGCGCAAATGCAGGATTACGCAGCCAATTTGCATGCAAAATATGGCTTAAGTTTGCAAGTGGTAGACGGCACGGATGATGCCAAAAAAACACAGATTTTACAAAGTGCCACAGTGGCTATTTGCGCCGCCGCAGCAGGTGTTAGGGTGTTGGAACACGCGCATTTTAACGATTCTAAAACACTCAATATTATTGCTGATGTGAATGCCGTTGCGCCTTCTGGTGCGGCAGGTGTGGATGTGATGAGCGATGGCCAATTGATTGCTGGCACGCAAATTTTCGGTTTAGGCGCGCTGGCGATTGGCCAGCTCAAATACAAAACGCAGCAAACCATGTTGCAGCAAATGCTGCAAGCAGAACATCCAGTGCATCTTGCTTACAATCATGCGTTTGATATTGCCAGAGCGGCTTTGAGTTAACACTATTTTTTGCTTAACTTTTCGGTGAATCAAGTCATTGTTATTGCGGCGATTTCCAGTCGCGCTTATGTGCAAGCCGCGGTAGAAGCTTGTTTTGAGGTGATAGCAATCGATTGTTTTGCCGATATTGATACGCAATTGATAGCAAAACAAGTGATTCAGATTGAAGCGCATGAAGGGCAATTTGATGCAAAACAGCTACTTAACGCATTAAATCAACTCAATTTAAACGATTGTATTGGTTTTGCTTATGGCGCTGGCTGTGAAGCGCAACCTGATTTATTGAATGAAATTGCCTTAATTTTACCCATTATTGGTAATCATCCAGAAGTGATTAAACAGTGTAAACAGCCGCAAGCATTTTTTGCACTGTGCGATTTGTTTGAAATGCCATATCCTAAAACTGTATTTGAAAAGCCAGCTAACAGCATCGGTTGGTTGCAAAAATCGATTGGCGCCAGCGGTGGCGAGCATATTAAAACAGTCTTTCCATTAAATTTAGGTCCGTTAAATTTTTTCCCCTTAAATTTAGGGTTAAGTCCTGCGGTTTATTATCAGCAAAAGCAAGCTGGCACGCCCATTTCATGTTTGTTTTTGGCAGATGGTAGCAACGCGCAAATATTAGGTTTTAATGAGCAATGGTGCAGCCCTACCACGCTATCGCCATATCGCTTTGGCGGGCTAGTTAATCATGTGGAATTGCCAGAAATAGTGGAATATAAACTCAACGAATTTGTAGCGGCAATCACGCAAAAGCTTGCTTTAAAAGGCCTTAACAGCTGTGATTTTTTGGTGCAAAACGATGAGGTGTTTATGCTAGAAATCAATCCACGTTTAAGTGCATCTGTTGGTTTATATCAAGCTAAACGTGGCAATTTATTTGCATCGCATGTGGCAGCTTGTTTAGGGCAATTAACCGATTGGCCAGTCGTTGATAAAAAATCGCGCGCGATACAGATTATTTATGCAAACAAACAAGCCAAAGTGCCACTGGATATGTACTGGCCAGAATGGGTGTGCGATATTCCGCAGCCCAATAGCGTGATACCCGCTGGCATGCCAATTTGCAGCGTGATGGCTGATGCGCGTACGGCAAAAATCGCTAAACAAAAGGTATTAGAAAGAGC
>JAKFVD010000020.1 GCA_021732365.1 Methylotenera sp.
GCCACTCGCCACCAGACCGAAGTCCGTGCTGCCGTTCGACTTGCATGTGTAAAGCATTCCGCCAGCGTTCAATCTGAGCCATGATCAAACTCTTCAGTTTAATGTATGACTATTACTTTTTCCTCTTTCGAGGTGGTATTCGCTTTTTGCTTTGCAACTCAATCATGGCTTAGAGAAATTCTAAGTATGTGTTGAGCTGGTTTCTCAAATTCATTGTCAAGGTTTGTGTACCGCTTATCTATTACTAAATAAGCCTTATTACATACTTGTCATAAATTTAAGTGTAAGCATTTGTTATCTTGAGTATCAACTTAAACCAAACAACAAAACATTCAAGGCCTAAACCTTGCATTCGTTGCGTCTAAGTCAATTTTTCTTGACCACAAACACCCACACTTATCAGTCGTTCAGTTTGTTAAAGAGCTTGTTTTTCTACTGCAAGAAGTGAATCACTTTTGAGTATTTCGTTTCACGCTTTGCGTTAACGAGGTGCGCATTATACAGAGCTTTTAAGCCGCGTCAACACTAATTTCGAAACATTTCTAATTAATATTAACGGTATAACTTGTTGCGTCTTTTTTGTTGCTTTTCGTTAACGGTTGTCTGTAACGAGGTGCGCATTTTACAGAGGCTTAAACTTTGGTCAAGCCCTATTTGCGCTTAATTACAAAATTATTACAATTAAGTGCAAATGGCGATAAAACTTAACCATTAAATCAGGTTAACTTTTGCAAATTTGCGTTTACCTACTTGCGCAATTACCGCAACGCCTTTGCTTAATTGCAGGTTTTTGTCTTCTATTTTTTGGCTATCTAACTTAACCCCGCCTTGCTGAATCGCTCTAATGGCTTCACTGGTACTTTCAACCAAGCCAGCTAGTTTCAATAATTGTGCAATTCCAATTGATGCGCCTTCAATATTAATAGTCACTTCTTGCACTTCATCTGGCACTCCGCCTTTGGCGCGTGTTTGAAAATCATTGAGTGCTTTTTCAGCGTCCGCCTGACTATGAAAGCGCGCCACAATTTCCTGTGCAAACTTAACCTTAATATTGCGCGGATTCTCGCCAGCAACAACTGCTGATTTCCAATTTTGAACGGTTTCTAAAGACTCAAATGAAAGTAACTCTATATAACGCCACATTAATGCATCGCTAATCGACATCAATTTTGCAAAGATAATTTCAGGTGGCTCATTAATGCCAACATAATTATTTAGCGATTTGGACATTTTATTGATGCCATCCAAACCTTCTAATAATGGCATGGTTAAAACGCACTGCTGGCTTTGGCCTGCTTGTTTTTGTAGCTCACGTCCCATTAATAAGTTAAATTTCTGGTCTGTTCCGCCCAACTCCACATCCGCTTTTAATGCGACTGAATCGTAGCCTTGTAATAACGGATACATAAATTCATGAATGGCAATTGGCAGATTGCCTTTGAAGCGCTTTGAGAAATCATCGCGTTCCAACATGCGCGCAACTGTTAAGCTTGAGGCTAATTTAAGCATGCCCGCCGCACCTAAATCGGTTAGCCAGCTTGAGTTAAACACAATCTCAGTTTTATCTTTATCTAAAATTTTGAATACTTGGCTTGCATAAGATTGTGCGTTTTCAATCACCTGCTCTTTGGTTAAAGGTGGCCGCGTCGCACTTTTGCCAGTAGGGTCGCCAATCATGCCAGTAAAATCGCCAATCAAAAATAACACTTGGTGGCCTAAATCTTGAAAATGACGCAGCTTGTTAATGAGCACCGTATGTCCCAAATGCAAATCTGGCGCGGTAGGATCAAAGCCAGCCTTAATGCGCAGCGGGATTCCTTTTTTTAACTTTTCGATCAGCTCTTGCTCAATTAATAACTCCTCACAACCGCGCTTAATGATGGCTAATGATTGATTGATGTCGGTATTCACGGCTTTTTCCAATGACTAAAAGGTGGTATTTTTACAAATTGTTACTTTTTATTGCGAGAAAAATTCTGTTACCATTCTTTTCTACTTAAGCATTTGAGCGGTTATTCACTACTTTTATGACGCAATTTTTCAACAAAAACGGGCAAAAATCTAAGCTAGCTATTTTAGCGCAAAACACTTTGCAGAGTTTGTCCAAATTAAAAATACGCTGGCTGGCTGTGCTTTTAGTTTTACCATTCTTTGTCATCGTCGCCGCCTTTGGCACGGTGTCGCCTGAGCAGCCACGTTACGTTAAATCTGAAATTATCACCGAAGAGGTCACTTTGCCACTGGCTGTTCATCATGTGAATCGTGATGAAGAGTTTTGGCAGATTGATCAGGTGCGACGCGACGACACTTTAGGTGTCTTATTTAAACGCATGACGATACGCGATGAAGATGCGATTAAATTTTTAATGTTAAGCCCAGATGCGCGCGCGATTAATACCCAACTCATTCCTGGTCACAGGTTGGAAATTAAAACCAACTTAGAAGGCAAATTATTGCATTTAGAGTACGAAGTAGATCACGAAACTATTTTAGTTGCGGGTTTAACTCCTAGCGGCTATCAAGTTGCAACACAAAAGTTAATCCTTGAAAATCATCAAGTTTTGAAATCGGCTGTTATTATCGACTCTCTATTTGGTGCAACCGATGATGCTGGCATTCCAGATCAAATTGCCTTACAAATTGCTGATATATTTTCTAGCGAAATTGATTTTCATGATGATTTAAGGCCGGGCGATTATTTCAATGTGGTTTACGAAGCTTTTTATAATGCTGGCGAAATGATGAAAATCGGTAATGTATTAGCGGTTGAATTTGTGAACAAAGGCAAAAAATATCAAGCGATTCACTTTGGCGATGCTGAAGGTAAATTTGCTTATTACACGCCAGAAGGCAAAAGTTTACATCGATCATTTTTACGCTCACCGCTTGAATTTACGCGCATAAGCTCATCATTTAGCAGCGGGCGCTACCATCCCATTTTAAATCGTATCAAAGCGCACAAAGGGGTTGATATGGCAGCGCCAACAGGTACGCGTATTAAGGCATCGGGCAATGGTGTAGTAGATTTTGTTGGCCGAAAAGGCGGTTACGGCAATGTGATTGTACTTAAACATGAAAATGGTATTAGTACGGTTTATGGCCATTTATCACGTTTTGCGCCAGGCTTACGCAGGGGTATGCGCGTATCGCAAAACGATATTATTGGCTATGTAGGGATGACTGGTTTAGCCACAGGGCCACATCTGCATTATGAATTTTTGGTGAATAAAGTGCATCGCGACCCAATGAAAGTGGCTTTACCAATGAGCGTGCCGATTGATCATCAGCACAAGCAAGCATTTGATGCACAAAGCTTGAATTTAATGGCGCAAATTGAGATGTTAAACCGCAGGCAAGTTGCTTCTAATCGTTAAATATGCACAGTGCGCAATTATTTATCGGCATCATGTCTGGCACCAGCTTAGATGGTATTGATGTTGCACTTTGCGATTTAAAGAACCATCAATGCCAAGTAATTGCCACGCACTTTTTGGCCTACCCACAAGCATTAAAAACCCAGCTGCTACAGCTGCATACCGCTACTGAAAACGAGTTGGAAACAACCGTATTAACGGCCAACGAACTTGCATTTTTGTATGCTAAAGCTGTTAATTCGTTGCTAGAAAAGCAAAATATTAAGGCTGAGGCAATCACTGCAATTGGCTGCCACGGCCAAACCATTCGCCACAGACCAGAGCTTGGATTTACTGTGCAAATTGGCAACGCGGCTTTGTTGGCAGAACTCACCAATATCACGGTGGTTTCAGATTTTAGAAGCCGCGATATTGCAGCGGGCGGACAGGGTGCGCCGTTGGTGCCCGCTTTCCATCAGGCAATATTTGCTGCTAGTCAATCGAATAGGGCACTTATTAACATCGGTGGCATCGCTAATATTACTTATCTTGCAAAAAGTGGCGAGGTATTGGGGTTTGATTCAGGCCCAGGCAATATGTTGCTAGATGCTTGGACAAAACAGCATTTGGGCAAAGATTATGATGCAAACGGCGCATGGGCAACAACAGGTGAAGTCATTGAGCCGCTATTATTAAAAATGTTGGCTGAACCCTACTTTGCGTTACCACCACCCAAAAGCACTGGACGTGATTTATTTAATGACGCTTGGCTAGCGCAGCACTTGGCTCAGTCTGATTATCGCCCTCAAGATGTCGCCTGCACCTTGGTTTTACTGACTGCGCGCACCATTCATGATGCGCTCGCCCGATTTTGTGGCGATGTTAATAGCGTTTATTTATGTGGCGGCGGTGCGCATAACGCACTGCTAACTCAACATTTAAAACAATTATTGGGTAGCACGCAGCTCTCTAACACAACAGAATTAGGCGTAGGCGTAGACTGGGTGGAGGCTGCTGCCTTTGCCTGGCTTGCTAAACAAACAATCGGCCACAAACCCAGCAACCTGCCCGCAGTGACAGGCGCCAAAGGTTTGCGTGTGTTGGGCGCAATTTATTCAGCCTAAGCATTTTTAATATTGAAACATTTGGTATTATTGTTGCTTGAACACACTAATCAACATGCAGATTAAAGATTGACTATGACCACAAAGCCAACAAAAGCCACCATTACCTTTGATAACGGCACAGCGCCTATTGAATTACCTGTACTCTCTGGTAGCTTAGGTAATGATGTCATTGATATTCGTAGCCTCGGCAAGCATGGTGTTTATACCTATGACCCTGGTTTTATGGCGACGGCAGCCTGCCAATCGAACATCACGTTTATTGATGGCGAAAAAGGCCTGCTTTACCATCGTGGCTACCCCATCGAACAACTGGCAGAGCACTGTAACTTTTTAGAAGTTTCTTATTTATTAATGCATGGCGAATTGCCAAATGCCACGCAAAAAGCTGAATTCACTCACTTAATCAGCGGCCACACCATGTTGCACGATCAACTCAGCAACGTATTCCGTGGCTTTAGGCGCGACGCACACCCGATGGCGGTCATGATTGGTGTAGTTGGCTCTATGTCGGCTTTCTATTTCGATCAGATGGATGTTTACAATCCGCAACACCGCATCGCCTCTGCCTATCGTTTATTGGCAAAAGTGCCGACCATTGCCGCCTGGAGTTATAAATACAATCAGGGCCAACCCTTTATGTATCCGCAGAATAAATACAATTATGCAGAAAACTTTATGCATATGATGTTTGCCACGCCTTGCGAAGAATACGTACCAAACCCTGTGCTAGCCAAAGCGTTTGAGAAGATCCTGATTCTGCATGCTGATCATGAACAAAATGCCTCAACCAGCACCGTGCGTCTAGTCGGCTCAAGCGGTGCCAATCCGTTCGCTAGCATTTCTGCAGGTATCGCTTCACTTTGGGGGCCTGCACATGGCGGCGCCAACGAAGCGACCTTGAAGATGTTAGAAGAGATGGGCGATATTTCTCGTATTGGCGAATTTATCAAACGCACCAAAGACAAAAGTGACTCTTTCCGCCTGATGGGTTTTGGCCATCGCGTCTATCGCAGCATGGATCCACGCGCGTCTATCATGCAAAAAACTTGCTACGAAGTGCTGAATGAGCTTGGTTTGCATGACGACCCAATATTTAAGCTCGCCATGCAATTAGAAAAAATCGCCTTAGAAGATGAGTATTTTGTTTCACGCAAATTATATCCAAATGTCGATTTTTACAGCGGCATCGTCATGCGCGCCATGGGCATTCCAAACTCGATGTTTACTGCCATCTTCGCATTAGCCCGCACCGCTGGCTGGATAGCGCAATGGTCGGAAATGAATGCAGACCCAGAACACAAAATTGGGCGGCCTAGACAGCTTTATACGGGAGAGGCTAGACGTGAGTTTGTGCCAATAGATAAGCGTTAGTTAACTTATAATTTTAACTAGCTATGAGGCCTAAATCTTGCAGTGCTTCGTAAATTTTTTGGCTTGTTTTTAAATAGCCGACTGCATTCGGATGTATTTGGTCAGATTTCAAACTTCTGTCTGATAAAACATCTGAAAATACATCCTTAATCAAAGGCGTACTAGTTTCTTTGCAAATCAACTCATACATTGGATGGTCAGCTAAATTTCCCACTGCGGCTCTTAATGCATTAAATTCTGGTATTGCCACCATAGCCGTTTGTATATTCTGCGCTTTGGCCAGCGCTAAAATAGCTTTTAAATTAGCGGTAGTTTGACTTTGTGGTAATTGACGCAAAAAATCGTTACCGCCTAATTCAACAATCAATAATTGTGGCTGATATTGAGTTAACAAATTTGGTAATCGCTGTAAACCACCTGCCGTTGTATCGCCTGGAATGCCTTCATTTATTATTTTCCAACCAGTAGTTTGGGCTAACAAAGTAGGGTAATCTTCACCTTCTTTAGCACCAGTACCGTAACTTAAGCTATCGCCCAAAATCAGAACTGTTGCACCTTTTGGAATAGCGGGGAATTTTTCAGGCTGGCTACAAGCCGCCATTAACGTCATCAACAGCATACACAGTGCTGCACCAAATTTTTTCATACGAATTAACCTTTAAAACGAAAAAGCCAAGCAAATGCTTGGCTTTAAATAAAGACTTAACACTAAAAAACGATCGAAAAATTTAGACCGAAAACGAACTACCGCAACCACAAGTTGAAGTCGCTTGTGGGTTACGAATTACAAATTGTGAGCCTTGTAGATTATCTTGATAATCAATCTCTGCGCCCATCAAGTATTGCAGACTCATCGGGTCAATTAACAGAGTCACTGTATCTTTTTGCACTTGCGTGTCGTCGTCGTTCACTTCTTCTTCAAACGTAAAACCGTATTGAAAACCTGAGCATCCGCCACCGCTCACAAATACGCGTAGTTTCAAATCTGGGCTGCCTTCTTCCTCAATAAGCTCTTTCACTTTTTTGGCGGCATTATCGGTAAACACCAATGGGGTTGGCATTTCTACATCGGGTAAGTCGGTCACTGCGTTCATGTTTACTCCTTAAACTTCATATACTTAACTACTATAGAACATAATTGGGGGTTAATGTTCATTTTTACAAGCTATTAACAAATTAAGCTGAATTAGAGCACATCGTCTGCTGCGCCATCACCTAGATAAACCAATTTACCCTCAATCACCGCGCCCGTATGCATTTCTAACGATTTGTAATATAAATCACCCGTAATGCGTGCTGTTGTTTGCAGCTCAATAAATTGGCTGGACTTTACAGGGCCAATGACTTTACCAACCAATACGATTTTAGCGGCAGTTATCGCGCCCTCAATTTTGCCATGCTCACCTAGTATTAATGTACTTGGAGTGCCATTTTGCTCACTGACATTACCACGAATCGCACCATCAACACGCAATCCACCGCTAAAATGTAAATCACCTTCAATGCGTGTATCTACACCTATTAATGTGTCGATACGATTATCAATTTTGTTGGCTTTCTTTCCAAACCCAAACATAGCTTTCCCCACTGATTTTAATTTTCAGGCAAATGAATTGGACCAAGGCTATTTTGATCTTTTACCATTCAACATATTTTTGTAAAAGAATAAATCTTCTTTAATCTTAATATTCTCATCTTGAACGCTTGCAAGCTCTTTGGCAAGGTTATTATTGGTTGCCAGCTCGATTTGCAGCTCACGTTGCGCACCAACCAGCTTGGTTTGCAAGGCTTTATTCTCTAGCGCAATCTGTTCAGAACGTTGACGAATATTTCTGTTTTCGCCGTCATGCAACAACCAATAAGCCAACACAAAACCAAACACAACAAACAATACTGCTAGTAAGGTTTGAAAGTACCAAGGGCGTTTTGAACGCACTGCTACTTGCTTGGCAGTTAATCCAAAATGGCGGCGAATTTTACGGCGAACTGGTTTCATAATACGTTATGGTAACAGTGGCACAACTTGCAAGCCGCAATGTTCATCCAGGCCAAACATGATATTCATGTTTTGAATGGCTTGCCCTGCCGCACCTTTCACTAGATTATCTTGCACGGCAACCACGGTTAAGTAGCCCGTATTGGCTTGTTTTTGCAGCGCAATACGCAATTGGTTCGAGCCACGTACTGAACGTGTTTCAGGCAAGCTGCCTGCTGGCAATACATCCACAAACTGTTCATGCGCATAACGCTGCTCATACAATGCTTGTAAATCTGCTTTTTGCCCTGCATCCGTTAACTTGACATAAATGGTAGACAACATGCCACGTATCATTGGAATCAAATGCGGTACAAAGATAAAATCAATTTTTGCACCTGCCAGCTGAGTGAGTTGTGCATGAATTTCTGGGTGGTGCCTGTGCCCACTCACGCCATACGCTTTCATATTGTCGCTAGATTCTGCAAACAAGGTGGCGACTTCGGCTTTTCTACCTGCGCCAGATACGCCTGATTTTGCATCGGCAATAATAGGTGCTGAAAAATCAATTAATCCAGCTTCTAGTAATGGCGCTAACCCTAGCACCACCGTTGTTGGATAACAGCCTGGGTTGCCAATCACTTTGGCAGTCTTGATTTGTTCACGATAAAGCTCTGGGATACCATATACCGCCTCACCCAACACGTCTGGGCAACTATGCGGCATCTTGTACCATTTTTCAAAAACAGCGGTATCTTGTAACCTAAAATCGGCCGCTAAATCGATGATTTTGACATTGGCTTTTAACAGCGCTTGCGCTTGGCTCATGGCCACGCCATGTGGGGTGGCAAAAAATACCACATCACAAGCGGTTAAGTCAGCCGTAGTAGGGTCAGAAAATGCCAAATCGACAAAGCCACGTAGGCTAGGGAACATATCGGCGACAGGCAAGCCTGCCTCGCCACGCGAGGTAATGGCTGTTAGCTCTGCATGCGGATGAATAGCCAGCAGACGCAGCAGCTCAACACCTGTGTAACCAGTGCCGCCAACAATGCCCATTTTTAGTTTTTGATTTGCCATACCCATTAACTACCGAAATAAAAATGTGAAAACGAAACCTTAAATGAAAAAGGCCGCTAACGCGACCTTTTTTAACTTCTTGACGCCCAAATAACTTAGCGTTTAGAGAATTGTTTACGACGACGCGCTTTGCGTAAGCCCACTTTTTTACGCTCTACTTCACGTGCATCACGTGTTACGAAACCAGCATGCGACAATGCGCTTTTTAATGCTGCATCGTAGTCGATTAAGGCACGTGTGATACCGTGACGAACTGCACCAGCTTGGCCAGACTCACCACCACCGATTACATTGACCATAATGTCAAAACTAGCTGTGTTGTTTGTTAGCTCTAGTGGTTGACGTAAAATCATGCGTGATGTCACGCGTGAGAAATATTCATCAACAGGCTTATCATTCACAATGATATTGCCTTTACCAGATTTTAAAAACACGCGCGCTACTGAGCTTTTGCGGCGGCCTGTACCGTAATTGTATTTACCAATCATTTCATCTACCTTAAATAGTCAGTGCTTTTGGTTGTTGTGCAGCGTGCTCGTGCTTGTCACCAGCATACACTTTCATTTTTTTAGCCATTGCATAGCCTAATGGACCTTTTGGCAACATGCCTTTTACTGCTTTTTCTAAAGCGCGACCAGGAAACTTGTCTTGCATTTTAGAGAATGTTGTTGTGCTGATGCCACCTGGGTAACCAGAGTGACTGTGGTATTTTTTATCAGTCGCTTTAGCGCCTGTTACTTTAATTTTGTCAGCATTAATCACCACAATATAATCGCCTGTATCAACGTGTGGTGTGTAAATGGTTTTATGCTTACCGCGTAGGCGGTGCGCTACTGCACTGGCTAAACGACCTAACACTAAGTCGGTTGCGTCAATTACAAACCAATCGCGTTGTACTTCATGCGATTTTGCAGAAAATGTTTTTCCAGAAAAAATATTCATCGTATCACTACCTAATTCAATATAAGCTAATTCAGTTAAGCCAGTTCAGTATCAAGCTATGGTTTATCTATAGCTTATAAAAACAAGAGGCTGGATTATATGCTTTTGCTTGTTAGCTTGTCAATTATAAAAAATCATTAAATGCTGGTTTTTAATACTTAAATACTGATTAAATGCATTTAATCGATTAGTTTTAGTTGGCACACCGATTGCTTACAGTACATTTACAAAACGATACACTGAAGAACAGGCCATCATCATGCATAACAATTATATATTAAAGCAAGCCGTATTAACCGCGCTCACCCTGCTATCAATTGGCATGCAGAGTCAGGTTTTTGCTGTTGGTTTAGGTGATATAGAAGTGAAATCTTATATTGGGCAGCCTTTGCAAGCCAAGATAAAAGTTCAGGGCATTGAAGGCCTGAAAGACCAAGCCTGCTTTAGATTAGGCGACGATTCAGGTCAAGTTAACCAAGTGAGCCGCGCCCAATTAAAACTGGGTAATATTAAAGGTGATGAAGCGATTTTAACGATTTCTACTACTGATGTGATGAATGAGCCGATTGTGAGCTTATCGGTGATTGCAGAGTGTGACAGCACGTTTCGCCGCGATTATGTATTGCTGATTGACCCACTTTTAACGACTGAAATTCAACAATCAAGTGACGAAGAAACCATCAATAGTGTTGAAATAGCCGACAATGTTGTTGAGAAATCTGCTGTAGCAGAATCGAAGGCGATTAAAGCGAATAATAATCAAACGATTCGTATTAAAAATAAATCATCTGCAAAACAAGCGAGTAATAACAATATTGTTTTAACTGTTAATGCCGAAAAAAAGCCAACTAATGCGCCAGCCATCAAAGAAACAAAGCCTCGTTTAAGTATTTCTGGTAGCGCATTTGATAGCCAGTCCAATATGATTGGTTTACGTTTAGATAAGCAATTACATTTCTCAGCAGACACTGCTCCACAAGCACTTGCCAGCAACACTGCCATAGAAGATGAAGCAATCGTATTAAGCAATCGCCTCGCGCATTTAGAGCAACAAATTACCAGCTTACAAGCACGTAACCGTACGCTTGAAGCGGAGAAGCAATTACAAAAGCCAATACCGCAGCCAGAAGCAACGTCTAACTTACTGGATGGCGCTACAAAATGGTGGCCGTATTTAGCAGGTTTAGGGCTATTAATCAGTGGCTACTTTGCTGCGGATTACTGGCGCCGTCGTCGCCAATCGCAACAATTAGATAACGCTGAAGATGTATGGAACGTGCTGGACGCGAATTCCAATAATCTTGTCTATTACAAAGATACAGGCCTTGAAGATACTTTATTTGAGAACAAAGTTGAGTCTGAGCTGAGCTCAGTTGCGCCAAAAAGTGCTGAGCAAGAATTTGTTGATTTTGAAGCAACGCAAATCATATCGGCACCTTTTCAAGTTGAAGAAGATATTTTTGAACATAACATTTTGGATCACGCTGATGTATTTTTGTCGCATGGCCGCACCAGCCTAGCCATTCAACTACTGCAAAATCATTTACTAGATTTCCCAAAACAATCAGTCACTATTTGGCTATTTTTACTGGATTTATTGGCAAAAGAGAATTTACAAGCCATGTATGAGCAAACAACACTTGAATGTAAAGAACATTTCAATATTCGTATTGCCGCGTTTAGCAATGACGAAGCCAGCCCAAAACAAAATTTAGAAGATTTTCCACGCTTAATGGCTGGATTAGAGCAAGCATGGGGCACACCTGCGGCTTTAGTTTACTTAGATGACTTAATTTACAACAGCCGCCTTGAAACTCGCGTGGGCTTTGATAAAAGCGTTTTAGAGGAATTAATATTATTAAGAAGCATTGCCCAAAGCAGTGTAAACAAAGCAGATGTAATTCAATTGGATGAGAAAAAAATGGCGATTAAAGAATTAAAAGATGCAAAATTAGCAGCTAGCAAAGCAGATAAATTGCAAAAGCTGGAAGAGTTAACCTTGCTTGAAACCGCAAAAGCAGATGTGGTAGAAACTGAAGATCACACCGATTTGTTTGAGTTTAATTTGATTGAGTATAAATAAACGCTGAGTTGGTTTAGGCTGAGTATTTAAAATAATACTGCGCCACAAAACCAAGGAAAATAGCTAGGCCAATCCAGTTATTATGCAAAAATGCCTTAAAGCAATCTGCTTTAAGGCGCTTTTTGATGGTTTTATACTGCACAATAACTAAGGCCAATGCGAGCAGCAAGCATAAATAATAGTACTGGCCGTAGCCTAACGACTGGCCGATATAGGCCATTAGGCTTAGCATTGCCATATAACAAAACATGACGACAATTACATCGTACTTGCCAAAAAATATAGCGGAAGATTTTATACCGATTTTCAAGTCGTCATCCCTATCCACCATGGCGTATTCGGTATCGTAAGCGATTGCCCAAAACACATTTGCCGCCAATAAAATCCATGCGATTGGCGGAATATAATCATTAACCGCCGCAAACGCCATGGGAATACCAAAACCAAATGCAATGCCAAGATACGCTTGTGGAATAGCTAAAAAACGCTTGGTAAATGGGTAGCTTACCGCTAAAAATAAGGCCGCGAACGATAATAGAATGGTCGTTTTGTTAAACAGTAATACTAGGCAAAAAGCCAGCAAGCTTAAACCAGCTGCCAGCAGATAAGCCTCTTTTACACTTACCTCGCCCGTTGCCAGTGGGCGATTTTTGGTACGTTCTACCAAACCATCGTATTTACGGTCGGCTATATCATTCATCACACAACCTGCGCTGCGCATCAACACTGTACCTGTTACAAAAATCAGCACAACAATCCAATCTGGCTTGCCGCGACTGGCTATCCACAGCGCCCACAAGGTTGGCCACAGCAACAATAAAATCCCAATCGGCTTATCAAGCCGCATCAAGCGCTCATAGGCATCTAGTTTTTTGATGATTTGTTGTGTATTCATTTGAGTAATAACTGCGGTAAAAAAACTTCGGTAACCAAAATAGTAGCGCAATTTAAACTAAAAACCGAACGCCGCGCCCATAAATACGCAGGCTTACTGCTTAAATGCTGCGTTGCTTTTTGGTATAAAGCTTGATGTGGTAGCAGTTTTTTATAACTAAGAGGCGCACGCTTTACTTTAGGGTTGGCAAATAAAGCTGCGCCTAGTGGCTGATTACCCAACTTTCCCAGACCGTGCCATGCGCCTCTCATAGAAGCGCGCGGCAATACACTATGCGCAAAAACCACTGGCTGATGATTACCAAACAACAAAACTTCACGGATTAATGCTGTTTTATATATCGGTAAATTGAGCATTAAAGCTTCATCAATTATCGGCTTTGCATCATTAACGCGCACAGAGTTAACCCTAAAAATTGGGTAATTTTTTTGCAAACGCAAGGTGAGTGAGCCTTTATCGATTAGCCAAGGCTTTAATCGCCCCGCTAATATGGGATTAACTAGCCATGCCGAATAGTTGTGTTTTTGCTTCAAACTTTCACCAGTTCCCCTGCATGGCGCATCCAGCGTTGTAAATGCGCCTCTACTGCTGATGGATATTGCTTAATTAGGCTATCTGCCGCACTTTTTGCAGCTTCTAGCAAATCAACATCGCGTTCTAAATCGGCGATTTTTAACATGGGCACACCACTTTGGCGCGTACCCAAAAATTCGCCTGGGCCGCGCAAATGCAAATCGGCCTGAGCAATGGCAAAGCCATCATTGCTTTCGAAAATCACTTTTAATCTGGCTCTTGCGGTTTCAGATAGCTTATTTTGATACAGCAAAATACAGGTGCTTTTGGCTGCACCGCGCCCTACCCGGCCTCGCAGCTGATGCAATTGGCTTAAACCCGAACGCTCTGCGTGCTCAATCACCATCAAGCTGGCATTTGGCACATCTACGCCTACTTCAAGCATTTCCCTAGAAATTTTTAGTACTCACTTACATTTATAATTAACGCAATCATTTGTATTTAATGATAAATATCATGGTTAATTGTTAATATAAATTAATTGACATATGTCATATAAATTAAAGAGCGTGTTTACCATTTACTAACCTAAAAATGAGTATTTGAAATTATGTACAACACAAAAAAATCAGAGTTTACTGATGAGAGAATTATTACTGTATTGGAAAATAAGGACAGTAGCATTTCTTACTCGGTAAATCTCAGCGCGCTTCTAGTTTTTGGCAAAGTATTCGCAGAAAAGATAGTAAATCAAATACAAGCATTTTCCAAAACCAGAGCTGTTCCTCCGGTTAGTTATGCTCATCAGGTTGCCAAATGGGGATTATGTATTTCCCAACTCAAAATAAACATAGGTGATTACGATTTGGACGATAGTCAGGATTTAGATGAATTACATCTGATTTTTTTGGAATGGTTCTTTACTAATAACCCCTCAGCAAGTAAATGTAAGCTTTCAACTCTAAAGCGTGATTGGACTAACATCGGGGGTTTTGTAGAGTATTGCCAAAAGAAAAAGGCCCTACCTAAATGGGATTGGTACAAGATTCCTTTTCATAATCAAGAAGCCCTTTCTCAACGTAACACCAAATCTGACTCAATAAAAATTTTAGGTCAATCCCCTCAAGAAATCGATCATTCAAATTTCTTTTCAAAAATAGTAACAACTGAATCCCTAGCAATTACCACGTCAGAATATTTGGTCGCGCTCCAATGCCATCTACAAACAAATTTGGATTTGATTGCGGAGGTGTGCTATCAAAAAATTGAACAGCTAATTTCGGATTACGAATTAGGGTGCGAAATCGCCAGTCAAGCTGACAGCGAGCTTCTAAAAAAATTGCCTTCTGACCCATCAAGCAAAGACGAAGTCATCATCGAAAAAGTGGTTAAGCGTGGGGATATATCCTTGAGTTGTCCTTATGGTACGAGCTTAATTTCTACGGCACACCCTAATGGTCTCGCGAATTGTCTTTGGTGGATTAAGAATAGACTTGGTGGATTTGTAAATCGAAATGAAGTGATTTCGAAGGCTCCACATGTTGTCAGACAGATTCATAAATATGACAGAGTTATGCTTCAAAAATATTTAGGGACTATTACGCATGAAAGTTTGATTTACTTTGTCACATTAATCATTATCAAATGTAGGGAAATTAGTAATTTAGGGCCTGTAATCCAAATGAAGGCATCAAATCTGCAAAAAAAGGGAAACAACTGTGGAATTGCTATCGTTGATAAAGGTCGCGTAAATGAATACAAATCAGACTTGCTTGACCCTAGACTGCAAAGAGTGATGTTATTCCTCAAAGAACGCACAGAACCCTATCGCCAAGCGATGAAACATGACGAGAAGCTGAGTGATGCCTTATTCATAGGATTAACGAGCCATACCGTCGTTGCTACCCCGCTGAGACTACGCTGTGTAAGTGCAACAGGCAAGGCTTTTAAAAAGTTTATTGCTCGCAATAAAGAAATCTCACATTTAGCCCATACAAGTTACTCAATGATAAGGAATTCTCATGCCGTGATTGAATACATCAAAAGTGGTGGGGATTGGCATAGAGTAGCGCAAGCCTTGGGGCATCAGGTAAGTACCTCAATGCGTCATTATGTACCACCAGAAATCAAAGATCTTTTGCGGGAGCGGAAAGTACGTCAATTTCAAAATGAAATGCTGTTTGTTGCTGCATTTGATAAAAGAATAAATATTTTAGATGCCGTTGATTTCGCCACTCATCAAGAGCTTGAGTTGTTTATCATAAACTTTATTCGAATTGAATCTAACAAAACTGATGTTTTGTTAAGGGTACTGGATAAAAAGATTTCTGCATTAACTGCTGATAATAGCCAATCTGAATCTATTGCAGTTGAACTTCAAGATAGTGCATTTATCCCGATCTCAGAAACTGGATTGGCAGCCCTCTTCAGATACGTCGAGTGCGTTGAAGAAGCCCAATTATCTCCAAAAGAACTAATAATAAAAAACCATACTACCGGTATTGCACCTGCTTTTTGGAACCATCTTGCTGCCAAACTTCACATCATTCTTAGTTCAACGCATTATGAAAATATCGAACATAAATCCATTTATAAATCAGCTTTAGATCGCCTAACTCAATTAC
Organism: Methylotenera sp.; assembly: GCA_021732365.1. Taxonomy (GTDB): domain Bacteria; phylum Pseudomonadota; class Gammaproteobacteria; order Burkholderiales; family Methylophilaceae; genus Methylotenera_A. The sequence goes on from JAKFVD010000020.1 coordinate 15,964, forward strand.
GTACGACTTTAAACTTTAGAGTGCAGAATTGAAAATGGCGATTAATAATTTAACAGGTCCAAAATACTCGGGTTCCTTATATTTTCTAAACGATATTCAAATCAATCATGAAGAAGAGTTAACCGCACCATGGTTATTAAGTAACTTTTATGATAACAAATGGCATATCAAACATCCTGGTCATGAAGAATTATATTTTGATTGGCATCGAATCATGCCAAGCGGCGTTTATCTCACCTCCAATGGAACTGAGTCTAAAAGCCAAAATAGCAGAATAACGACTAAGAGTCACCTTAACTATCAAATCACTAATGACTATAGAAATGCACTTAATAAACTTAAAAAAATTGTTTTCTATTTAGCACACCGCCGCATAAGCAAACGCTGTAACTTTAGTTACCATTTCCAATTTTTCAACAGGATCATGACCCTTGCGGAATGGACGTTTTTACATGAAAAGAGATTTAATCCCCGAGAGCGACTTTTTGAATTGATTGATACAAACGATCTTCAAAATGAATTCATTCCTCTCTCTTTGCTTGGTGGTAAAACACAACTACTTAATCTAGATGTCAGATTGACAATTGCTTTCACTGAAATACTATCTAACATCAAAAAAGATGCTGTTTTGTTGAATGAATTAAATAAGAATATTGAACAATCCTATGAACTTAGATATGTAGACCCTTTATTGAAACCATGGCTAATTTTTAGTGAAGTTGACACTTCGCTATTGAGAGCCTGGCTACAAAAAAACAATTATTATTCCAACGTTTCTTTTGATAAGGGGAGACTCAAGTGTGAAAATTTATTTGAGGAGGTACTTCATCAAAAAATTAAATACGACACCTTATCCCCCCAATTGCAAATCAAGCTTAGAGCATTTTATGCCGTTAAAAATACTAAAACTCTTGATTTTACAGCAACAAATTTTCGTGAATATTTAACCTCTGGTGAGCAATATCTTCATGAAAAAGCGAAGAATGAAATAATAGTTTCTGAGACTTCACATGACAGTTGGACGCAAACCTTTAAAAAGCTTCATCTAATTTCACTATATCTAGACTCTGGCCTACCTCCCCCTATCGTACTTAAAAGTCTCAACTTTAACTTTTCAAACCACATCGCGCTTACTCCAAAAGGTAGAACCAAGACAATACCTGCTGAAATTGCGATGCACGCCTTGGGCGAGGCTATTCATTATGTGCTGGTCTATGGGGAAGCTTTGGTTGACACGGCACTCAAAGTTAGAAGAGAACTTAAGGAGATAGGGGGAGATATTTTCAAAGGCAAACGATCATTAAAGTTCTATACAGAATACTCAACTAAATACGCTCCAAGCTTGCTAGATTCCCCTAAAGCACTTGCAGGATTAAACATTACCCAACTTGGCGATATCTATCGTTGCAGTTCACTGCAAAGATTTAATAGTCATGGAGGTAACGCACGTGCTGCCGTAGTTCGTGATCATATGGGACTTGAGGATGCACTTACACTCCTGCTTGCTAGCGTCATTATTATCATTGGAACGACCGCTGCACGTAGACAGGTAGAGATAAGGACTTTAAGCAACAATTGTCTAGAAAAAATTGCTGGTCAAGGATGGTATTTGAGATTTGATCTTGGCAAAGATAATTTTGGTAATCTAAAAGGTAAACCCTCAAGGTGTATACCTAACATCGCAGCAAAAGCCATTACATTGATCCGCCGGCTGAATTCTGCTTGGCAAGAGATACATAATCTCAAAAGTGAAGATTTGTTTTATGGATTTACAGCCAATTTAAATACGTGTGAACCCCTTTCAAAGACACGCTTTCAAACAGTATTAGACGTGTTCAGTGACTATATTGAGATACCCCTGGATAGTGAAGGTAAGCGCTGGTATCTTCGTTCGCATCAATTTAGAAGATTCTGGGCTTACTCTTTTTTTTATAAAATGGGCTTGGGTGAGTTACACACATTGGGATGGTATCTAGGCCATGCAGAAACTGAGCAAACTTGGTCCTACATTTTAGAATCCTTTGAAGGTCATGATAAAGAGCTGCAGCAGGTTAAAGCAGTATATGCAGTAGATGTATTGCAAAACAGGCAACCAACTTCCGATCAGAATGAAGCGGCGATTTCGGAAATTAAGAATTTGTTGTTAACACATTTTAATAAAACCAATATTGAACTTGTAGAAAAAAGTGATTTAGAAAATTTTATAGAGAATCTGATTTCTGAACATGATTTGGATGTTGAACCAAAATTTATTCGCGACGAAAACGGCAACAATTACGATCTAATTTGGCTCTTAAATAAAAGGTGAGGTAGCGATGAACAAACCTAAAACCCCTAGACATCGTATTGAGGCCATGAAATCCAATGAGCTTTCATTGCTTGCAAGAGTCAGTGCTCTTCAGTTATTGATTGACAATCCGGGAGATGCAAATCAGAAGTTGATAGAGGCCTGCAAGGCTCAATCAAAGCTTGCGGGAATTGCGATAGATGATCTCGGAATAAAATCCATGTCTTTGAATACCCTGAAGATGACATGCAACAGAATATTGAAAAATGGGTTTGATGAATTAGATCTTCTACGCAAGCAATCCATAGAAAAATATGAGGCATATCTATTCAAACTGAACCGTACTCAAAAGAAGAATTCGAAATCTTACTACCAGGATAAAATTAATGAGCTAGAAAAAGTCCAACAAAATTTAATTAATAGTCATGTTTTTATGGCTGAAAAATATACTCAATTGCTGAATTTATATCGTAGGCATTTACAGAAAGTACAAGCTGGAAATATAAATATTGACAATGAATTCCGCTTACTTGATCAACATCTAAGACGGTTTGGCGAACCTGGCGCACCAGCACTGACTTTAGTGAAGGATGAGTAAAATTGGAATATCCGGAGAAAACTAAATTATATTTTCTGAGTAGTAAGGACTATGAATTACCTGGGCTAATTTTGCCTGATGGTCAGGTAAAAAACAAATCCGCTCAAACTGTTCCTATTCTTGTTTGGCCAAACGGACTCACATGTTGGCCAGCCACTCTATACCTAAATAATAAATATCAAGCAGGAAAGAGTTCCTCTAATTCAGGAGGTACTTTACTTACTTATGCAAAAAACTTAAGTCCATTCATAAGATTTTGTGCTCAACAGAGGGTCGCATTTTCTGAATTGGATGATAATAAATTTGCATTATTTATTATGCAACTCAATGATGAGAAAGATTTAGATAATCATGGCACATTACGGCATTTACGAAAAAGTAATCAAGTTCTAAACATTGGCAGAAGAGTTTTAGAGTTTCTATTTTGGTACCAAGACTTTTTTTCATGCCCGCATCTAGTTGGGGAAGTACACGAGAATTGCAATATAACGGTTCATAGAGGGAATTATAGGTCTCAGGGCAGATCTTTTAATTTTTGGTCTCACACCTCGTTCCCAACTCGAAACTCACATCAGATACGCCAACCAGTTAATTCGAATGATCTAGAAAAGCTATTTATTGCAAATATTAAAAGCAATCAAAGTAACTACATTATTCGTAGACGGGCTGTTATGCTTCATCTAGCAAGAGCCACTGGCGCACGTCGTGTTGAAATGGCTAAAATTAAAACTGAGGCAATCCTTTTAGCTTATAAAGAAGGGATACTTAATTTAAATGTGGCTAAATCTCCAAAACGTCAAAAGTGGAGAGCAATCCCAATTTTAAAATCTAGGCTTGAGCCAGTCGTTGCATTTATCAATGGAGCTCGTGCGAGTCTTATACGAAATGAAGTAGGTAAGAAAAATGATAGCGGCTTTCTGTTCATTTCATCAGCTGGTCAACCACTTGCTGAAAGCACCCTTACCAATGAAATGCATGATATCGCCAAACTTGCAAACTTAGACTCTACAGTTTGCCTTCATATGTTTCGACATAGATATTTTACAGATTTGGCTTATAACTTTTTACTTGGTATTAGGGAGTTTGCCGAAAGAAGAGAATTAACTGCTCCATCGGAATTGATTGTATTACAACAGATGCGCAGCCTATCCCAACATGAGAATGATGAAACGCTTATGAGGTATATTCATGCTGCTTATAAAGAGGCTAAAGCTTGGGATATTGGCCAAACCATATGGAATCTAAGTCAAATTCATGAAAGCATGAGTTTAAACATTGATGACCTTAAAGAATCTATATCTGCTGGTCGATCTGACGTTGCTCAAGCCATCATTAAATTTGAAGAAATGCTGACATTATGGAAAGAAGAATTGATGTCTAATAATATTTCTGAAATCCAATATAAACAATCATTGATATAGCACAAAGTTTAATGGATTGTTATATATCTACCAATCTCGTAATTAATAATCACCCCAGCGAAGTTCTCTGTCCACAAAGTTATAAAGTACTGGACCCGCTGTGTAACAGTCTTTATCAATTATTCGGTCCAATGTTTTAGGAAGCATAGTAGTTGCACCAATTAATAACATATAAATTTTTTGGGCTAATTTATTTGCTAGTTCTTCTGTAAATTTGCCATCAGTCCAATTCACTGCCCCAATATTAAGACCCAACTCAATAAAACTGGCGGTTTCAAAATTTTCTAGAAGTGAAGATAAATACTTACTCCTATCCCTTACTCGTTTTGACAATAACTTAATTTTCTCCCAATCTTTTTTGGGCTTAGCCATAAAAAGCTCTGATTCTATTTCATCAATCCAAGCCGTTATTTCTACAACTTGCTCTTTTGGTGCAATTTTGCAGTTCTGCCTAATAATCCTGAGTACAGTCCGTATTTCTTCAGGATCTTGTTGTGCCATCCATCCAAATTCACTAAAGACTAGCTCAAGATAATCTAATAGAAAGCTTCCATAATAACCCAGCATAAAAGCAGAGAGTTTATTTGCCTTAGTTGAATTAACGATAGTTGGGTCAGGAAACTTTAAATAGGGGAAATGGCTAATAAGTATGTTGTTGTCTAACAATAATCCTGTAAAAATATCGTCCCAATATAATATGCCTACTGCAAATTTTCCCTCCTTCACCCTCTCCTCGGAAAGAGCTCGCACTGCTCTTTGCAATTTCACATCGTGGGGTGCCGTCGTAGCTATATATAAACAATTTAGAGTAGCTCCTTTAAATGCTTCTGCTAGCTTCACTTCTTTTTGAACAACATCTATCTTTAATACACCACTATATTTTTTGCATTGGATTCCTACTGGTCTTCCTAAATAATCAGAGCCAAATATATCTACCCCGTCCTGGCCTTGTCCCGGACGTCCCTCTCCCTGCAGATTAGGACTTCCCCATTTAAGAGACATTGCGTGCAAGGTCATTTTCTCAAAATCTTGCCAAGGTGTATCTTGTGGAAATGGTGTTACATGTATTGTTGGCAATCAAATTCCTTAAGATATCAAACTAGGCCATTTACGGCGTAATACAGCCCCTCTATTTGAAATCAAATAGCTGGCTGCGCCTCGATTAGCATCTATAGATTCTAGAAAATCTCGTTTTTGTCCTTTGATACCTTTTGCATGAAGGACTTTAAGCGCTTCTTCCGCTTGGTCTAGTTGTTTTACGTAAGTATCGATAGTTTCATCAAAGGTCTGTTTAACCGAATTTGTTGCTTGATGGTGAAGACATTGTAAATAATGGCGAAATGCCTGTTGCTCAGTAAAGCCTGCTAATTGTGGCTGTGGAGCTGTAAATAACTCGTCTGCGAAATTACTACCATATACATCATCTGTTCGGAGGTTATCTAGCACTCCACTTTTCTTAGCTAAATCCAGATAACCTATTTTGTATTCAGAAAACAAATGTGGGGCGTAGTACCAAATCGATCTCTGTTTAATTTCATCATCATCTTGTAATATAAATTTTTCTTCATTAAATGACCTGACATTCATCCAAGTTCCGGATGCAATTGCAGTTGCTGCTGAACTCGCCACTAAAAGCATCTGGTGATTGCAATAGCCTACAATAACTTGTTTACCAGCTAATCTTATTCCCGCTACTACATCTGCAACATTTGCTAGCCATCCAGGATCAGTTACTAAATAATCGCCATTGGGATGTTCGCATACCAAGTAGATTGATGGCACATCCCATTCTGGCAATGATTCAAGCAATAGCTGAACTTGATCATCATTTCTAAGTGCATCATAACTTAGCGCCACCGTCATAATTGTGCTTAGGCCATTTGTGTCACAACGCTGTGACTCTTCAATTACCTGTCTTTGAGACTCTAACCAATCATCGTCAACACGCTTTGCAATCATGCCTGGCAGTATGATTTGCTTAGCACCTATTCGCTGATTAATATCGATTAGATTTATTAGGCATTTGCTTAATTCTGGTCCATTTGGAAATATACTAGAAGTTGGCCAGAATGAATGAACTATTAATCTATCGTGGTTGGTTAATACTGGGTTGTATAGTTGAGGGTCTAATACTACGGTACCACCTAATTTTATAGTTTCTTTAGATAGCCTTTCAAGTTGAGTCTCATTAAGGTCTCTTGGACTTAATATGACAGTACCACTACCCCAATACTTTATTAGTGAACGACTGTGTTCCATCATTCCATAACCAAACTGTAAATATAATTCCATTGTTAGGTCCTTAATACTTTGGTTTAGATATTTTGAATGGCGACTAAGTATGCGTTCTACATGAAGCCAAATCTGCACTCAAACAGCTCCCATATCAAATATTTCACGCATCCATCCGTATGCCTCGGCTGCAGTTGATATACGGTGCATTCTTTTTTGGCGAGTCATACTTGTTATTAGGTTTTTCAAATCACCCTTGTTATCTACTAGACGGCTAATTTCTGGGCAAATTACTGTGTTCATTCTGTGAATGACTTCGTCTACACTTGTTACACCACTTGTGTAAGGATTTACTCCTTCAATACACTCATAAAGCGTCACACCTAATGAAAATAAATCGGACCTTGTATCAATCTCTGACTTGAGACAATTTAATTGCTCTAAGGGGGCATATCCTAGTGTATGAGGCATGAATCCAGCCGTCAATGAAGTCCTGCCCAAGTGACGCGCTATGCCGAAATCAACGAGCCAGCAACTTGATTCGTCTGGTGCAATAAGAATATTGTCTGGTTTGATATCGCGATGGACAATTTGATGTGCTTCAGCCTCGACTAGCACTGTTAACATGTCAAAAGCAATCTGCAAAATAAGTGCATTCGAGATTGGGCCTTGTGCTAACTTATCTTTAAGTGACACACCATCGACCCACTGCTCTATAAGCCATAAATGATCATGATATGGTTCAATTAGTCTGCCGGATTCGTAGACTTGGGGAACTCTGCCATTCCCAATCGCATTCACAGAGGCAATTTCTCTATCAAATCTCTCTGGGCTGGAGCTTGGAATAAGTAATTTAAGTGCAACTCGACCATGTTCCTGATGGTTTGCGGCATAGACGGTTTTTTGTCCGCCAGTCGCTACATATTCAAACCCGTTTAAACTAGTTAGTTGTTGTGTTAGAACATCCAAGCTATAGGGTTGTGAAGACATTAACCTTCTAGATTATTTGAGAACTTCCACGCCCACTCGTTAAATAACCAAGCAGCATGAGAGGTAGGTAATGATCCTACTTTTGACTTAAGGTAAGGTTGTGTGACGGATCGGTTTTTATCCAATATGCCAACGCCCAGTCTTTCTGCATTTTTGAATAAATTTTGGGAGTTCGGTAATGATTCTAGGAGCAAGTATGATTCGGAGGCAAACAAAGTGTTTTGAAAGGCCTGCTCTAAACCTTTGCTCCAATCTCTGACTTTGGCCTCGATTGCAACGATTCGTTTTACTGCGAAGGTATTGCTTAAAGGTTTGCGTAAAATTTCATCAGATTTGACTTCAGCTACTTGTGAGTCTGACAATCGAAGCATCATTCCACTTGTTTTGCGAGTACCAAATCTTTTGACTAACCGCTCTACCGGTATCTGGCCTACCAAATTTACATGGTGCACTATGGCCATATCAGAGGATGTAAGGTTGGCGCGAGCTTCAGGCCATGTATGTGATACTTCTTTATCCCAAAATACCGCAACAATGTCAGGAAAGCCAGTATTAAGCTTAGGCTCTAAAAAAATAGATAACGACTCATTTACACCCAGGCTAGCAAGGTGCTCCTCGCAATACATGTTAACAATGTCTAGCTCAGGGCCATTGGTCGGCTGTCTAAAAATTGTCTCTGCAGTATTGCCTGCTTGCGATGTAAAGTAAGAAATCACGTTAGGAGTATATCGCATCTTTATATTTCTAATAGCTATTTTTCATATTGCGTTGAATATTCTTAATGCAATTATATGTTGCAATTTTACCAAAATATATGCAAAAATGCAAATATGAAAGAGTCAACTTGCATAGATACGCCAAAGTCTATTTCCGATGAACTAACTGCGAAATTTAAACAGGCTGGCATAAAACAGCCTCTAATAGCTGAAAAAACTGAAGTTAATCAATCTCAAGTATCACTGATACTTTCTGGTAAGTTTAAAAGACGCTCTAAAAACGTAGATAAAATATGCAAATATGCAAAAATAAAAATAGTTGGTGATAAAGTTGACCCGTCACACAATCATGTCTTAATGGATGCGTTAAGTAACGCTTGGGATGGAACTGAAAGTCACGCCAAGGTAATAGCAAAAATACTTAATGCAGTCGGCAGTCTTAAAAGTTAGCCCTGAATGAAGGTTCACTAAATGTACCCGCCCCCTCAATACCCTGTTATTTAGTCGCTAGTATGACATTTCGCTAATTGCCTAGATGGTAGAATTGAACAATTAATGTGAGATTCAAAATAGCTGCGGTTTGAAGTAAGAAATATTTGCGGTACATCTACCAATAAGTTTAGTGATTGATAATAACCAGAGAGAATAAACACTTGAACGCAGTAGAAATTGAAGAAGCAATTACTAGTTTAGCTGAGCAACCATTTGACTCGGCAAATTTCCCCTATGCGTTTCTAGAAGCGTTTGGTAATAAAGAAACCACGATTAAGTGGTAATCACCCACTACAAAGCGTACATGCAACCAGCATTTTAGAGGTGACTGCTTGCGGCCGACCATTGCAAACACTGCTAAACGGTAATTTTAATTGTGTGTTCTCAGTGTTTCATTAACAATGTCAGCTTTGACGTTAATCAACTTCCCTTGAGTTGAAAGCTGCCCCGTAATTTTTAAGACGCGAATACCGTGCCATTTTTCTCCTAAAAACTCGATATCCACATTCACAATATCATAGTCTTTCGTGGTGCTGTAATTCGCCATGAATTGCTGAGAGGCAAACACATTAACGAGACTGTTTTCCGCAATTTCTTTACGGTTAACGAAACGCAACGAACCATCCAAAGGTTCGTATTTGTCATCAGCTTTGCCATCGAATGCGATTTTCTTTTCTACCGGCATTGCCGGTACGGCATACTGTAGATCGACATTTATTACTGTGACTTTATATTTAGACCACAGGTCGAATTGTAGTTTTATAAAAAAAGTTTCGGTTGTAGGGTTAGCTACTTTATCTTCAAGGCGTATGTAGATGTTCTTTCCTTGAGCTTGTACGGGATTAACTACAAAGGCTTCTTCAGCCGTAGGCTCATCGGACTTTCTAGACACGAATAACAAGATTAGAACGAAGAACGCGAGAAGGATAAACAGTGCGACTCTAGCCCAGAGCGGATACGTGAAGAAAAATTCCATATGATCTCGAATGGCTGACATGTATGCTACTGTGCCGTTTAACAGTAATTATAGAGATAATTCAAATACATCGCTGTAATCCCTTGCCTGTTGTTGTCTGATTTATATTTTCTACTTTTTTTAAATCAGATGATAAATATAGAGCGTGAGCGCCAATACGAACTTATTCTAGACGAATTATCTTCAAATAGGAAATTGGGAATTTGAAAATGAGAATGTCCATTTTGGGGATTATATGGTTGAGCTGCGATTGCTGCAATCAACTCTGTTTTATTCATTAGTACTACAAAATACTTAGATACTTTGCATCATGAACAGAAAAGCCTTGATTCAAGACTTAGCACAAAGCACTTTGTTAATATTATTGTTCATAGTGATTTTCATGATCTGTTTTGCATCTAACCTCGGTCTGACTTCGAGCACGATAATCAGTAGGATAGTTGCCGTAAGCATTATGAAATGCCCTTAGAAAACTGCTTCGGCTTGTATACCCGACTGAATAAGCAATCTGATCGATTGATAACTCTTTGGCATTTAACATAGTGGCGGCTTGACGCATACGCAACCCTCTAAGAACTGTCATAGGTGGCATGCCGAGGACTTTTGTGAATCGCGCCATAAAAGATGATCTGCTTAAACATGCAGTGCGCGCAAGGCTACTGACAGTATGTGGTGCTCCTGGTTGCGCTGCCATATGCGAGAAAGCTCGAGCTATATAGGCGTCACCCAGTAGCGAAAATCGCTCAACCCAAAGATTTATTGAGGTCAATGAGCGTCTTAGCAATGCAATCAGCACCATTTTAAGCAGTGCAGCTGTCATAGCCCCCGTACCCACCTCTTGATCCATGAGTTCCTGTAGAACCAGCCCTAATGTGTGGTCAATGTGTTGTGCGGTATCAAACTGTTCAACGATAGGGGTGTTCAGAGTCGAGAACAGATTTAAAGACGCTCCATATGATGCCTGGAAATATCCACAAATCAACATCAACTCGGGTCCCTCTCCTGCGACAAAGCGCTGAATTACGTCAGGAGAGAATGATTCCCATCTGCCCTCCAACTCTTTTGTAGCTTTGCTTTCTGAATCCATTGAGGGCATCTCGATATGAAAGAACTGATTGGGTGGTGTAATGACAAGCGTATGTGGTGAAAGCTCGATGGCGGGATGTCCTTCTATGACCATACGGCCATATCCAGACAGATTGTAATGAATGCTGGGGGCGGATGTCCCTCCTAAGTTTATTCGCCAACCTGGACTTACCAAGCACTCAGTCAGTCGCACAAAATCTACGCTTAGTGCGGATAACAGGTTATCTAGTTGTGCAGCCGACATCCGCATTATCGGCTTGTCTTTATGTTGATGAGTCGAGCCCTTGTACATGGATTATCTTTCGAAGTAAGAGCCTAAATACTGCGGACGATAAGGCATTGTAAAACTGTCATGATGTCAAGACAAGACTGACACAGTTTGTGGCCATAAAAAACACCCCCTAAGCTTTGTTGGACGCAATTGCTGTCAAATGCCAAGGGCTAAAAAGAATGGAGCAGCTATTCCTAATAGTTGCCGTTTTATAGTCATAAATATACTCAATAAAATCACTAAAACTGTCAAATTCCAGACTATTACGTTATGAATTACTGGACTTCTTTCACGCTGCTGGGTGATGTTTTCTTCCATACTTTTGGTAGCTCTTGTATTGGTGTAATCCAATAAATTAGACCTACGTGCTCAGAGTAAACTGGACTGAGCACGAACAACTACATAACTTTATTGTTAATCACACCTGTGGGGAGCCTTATGGCAAATCTGTAATTGCAGATCCAACCATTTCACGGGCGCGTTCAATGTCTTTGGCGATAGCACTTCGCGCCGAATCTTGCTCAGGTAGGGTGACCAATAAACGATCCCAGTAGGAAGCAGCATTAGCAAAGTGTCCCGCTTGAAACTCAACCACACCCTTCAACTGTAGGCTTACGGCTTCCTGCGGATTGCTATTAAGCGCCTCGTCGATCAAAGCATGTACTTGTGGCACATATTGCTGGTCATCAGTAAAATATAATGCCTTGGCCCAGAGCCCCAACACTTCCGGCGGTCTCCCAGCTAAATTAGCGGCACGCTCGAACGCTAGAGCCGCATCGGGCATGCGATCTTGTGCCATGTAGGCGCGACCGACCAATGTCCATCCCTCAGCCGAGTCGGGGGATAACGCTATTAACGCTTCAAGCTGCTCAGTAGTCTTCTCAATACTTTGTACCAATTGCCCACTATTTTGGTGCTCCACCATAAATTGGTCGTACGAGCCCCAGTGTAAGTACAGCATCAGCGCAAGTAGCGGCGTCGATAGGGAAGCTACTAGGGGTACAAATCGCCCCAGTGAGACACGAGTGGAGTGCATCGGAACATCGGCATCGTCAAGCAGATTGCGTCCCGCCTCGGCACGCCAAGCCTCGAGCTGTGACGAATCAATCACTCCAGCTTTGTGCTGCATTTCTATTTCAAACAGATGCTCCTGGTAGAGTCCCACATTTAGCTGAGAACGATTGCCTCCGGCACGCCTGCGTGCGGAGCTTAGCTGGGGAACCAAAAGAAAGGCAGTTGCTAATATGCTTAACAGCCCTATGAAAAACCAGAGAGTAGTCATGTGTCTTGCTCTATAAGTCGATCAGATTCTTGCAGCAGATCGGTAAGGCGATATCGCTCAGCGTCAGATAGCTCATTTGAGGTACCCGACCTTACCTTGCGCCCACCCCTAATAATGACCGCAACAACTACACCGCCAACTAGAAGTAATGCTGATGGACCCAACCAGAGCAAAACTGTACGAGAATTCAGCCTAGGATCGTATAAAACGAAATCACCGTAGCGAGCGACCATGAAATCGATAATTTGCTCGTCGCTTTGGCCTTCACTCAGCATGCGATGGATTTCACCTCTTAAATCGTTGGCGATTGGGGAGCTCGATTCCGCAATATTTTGATTCTGGCATTTAGGACAACGCAGCTCCGAAGCTAGGTCGTAAAAGCGTTGATACTTGCTGTCATCAGAGAATTCAGCGGCATCAATTGCAGCCATGCTATTACCTAGCAACATTAAACTCAGAGCGATTGCGATAACTAGGCTATTCATTGAGTGACCTCTCGCAACAGCATCTCGTATATAGGTGCAAGTTTTTCTTGCCATACACGCTCATCAATGACACCAACGTACTTTTCGCGAATGATACCTTGGGCGTCTATAAAGAAAGTCTCTGGGGCGCCGTACACTCCGAGGTCTAGGCCTAATGTACCGGAGGCATCCTCTATGTTTAGTCGATATGGGTTACGTAAGGTGCGCAGCAAGTGTTGCGCATTAGCACGCACATCCTTGTAGTTGACCCCGTAGATGACGACTCCCTGATCAGCCAGCTTATTCAGCATAAGATGCTCTTGACGGCAGGACTGACACCATGTCGCCCATACGTTGACCAGAGCCGGCCTCCCCTTCACATCCGCACTAGACAGTATGTCTGATGGGCTGTCTAAAGATGGTAATGTGAAGTGAGGAAATGGCATGCCAATCAGCGCAGAGGGAAGCCGATTCGGATCGAGAAAGAGTCCACGATACAATAATATTGAGATAGACAAGAACAATGCCAGTGGTAGAAACAAGAATAATTTTTTCATAGCTTCTACTCGATTATGCCTGCATTCAGAGTCGGCTCAATCTTCCGGGCACGATAACGTCTATCTGTTGCCGCCAACAAACCGCCCAAGGCCATCATCGTTGCACCTAGCCATATCAATCTAACAAAAGGCTTGATCTGCAATCGTACTGCCCAAGCATCGTCAGCCAATGGCTCACCCAATGCCACGAATAGATCGCGGGTAAAACCTCCTTGAATTGCTGCCTCTGTCATGATAGCCTGCTGGACGGGGTAAACACGCTTTTCTGGATGCAACATTGCAACCTCGTGACCATCTTTCATCACGCGCACACTCCCACGGTCCCCTATGTAATTGGGCCCTTGTAGTTGTGTCACGCCGTTGAATGCAAAGTTATATGCACCCAATTTAATGGATGTGCCAGGTGTCATACGCTGCTCCCGCTCTACGCTGCCCACGGTGGTCAGCACAGCACCCAAGGCACACACGGCGAAACCTAAATGTGCCAAGTGCATGCCCCAATAGCTGCGGCTTAACGCTGGTAACCCTTTGAATAATCCTTTGTGACGTGTTTTGTCGAAAATATCACGCAAACCAGCCAACATAATCCATGTAGCTAGCAGACAGACACCCGCCACAGCCCAGTTCGACCGATCATGTTGCGTTGCCACGGTAAGCGCAACCAGCAGACTGACCGCTAGGACAGGTGCAAGCATGCGTCCTAGCCAACGCGTAGGAGTGTCCCTCCAACGCGTAAGCATACCTACGGCCGACGCAGCCATCAATAGCGCCATCAGTGGAACGAACATGGCATTGAAGTAAGGCGGGCCTACCGACAACTTAGCTCCAGTCAATGCATCAAGAATCAGTGGGTATAACGTTCCCAGCAGTATCATTGCAGCCGCAACCGACAGTAGCAGGTTATTCACTAAGAGCAGCGTCTCGCGCGACCAAATCCCGAAACTGGCCTGACTCTTTACAGCTGTTGCACGTAAAGCGAATAGCGTTAACGAACCGCCCACTACCGTCAGCATGAACACCAGCACAAACACACCACGCGAGGGGTCGGTGGCAAAGGCATGCACGGAGGTCAGCACGCCAGACCGAACCAGAAAGGTGCCCAGCAAGCTGAGTGAAAACGTGGCAATGGCAAGTAGCACGGTCCAACTCTTGAATACACCGCGCTTCTCTGTCGCCGCCAAAGAATGGATAAGCGCCGCCCCTACCAACCATGGCATAAATGATGCGTTCTCGACAGGATCCCAGAACCACCAACTACCCCAACCAAGTTCCGCATAAGCCCACCATGAACCGAGCGCGATGCCAATACCAAGAAATGACCAAGCTACGGTTGTCCAAGGCCGTGACCAACGCGCCCAAGCTGCATCAAGCTTACCGTCCAACAGGGCCGCGATAGCGAATGCAAATGCCACGGAAAAACCTACGTAGCCCATGTAAAGCATGGGTGGATGGACAATTAGACCAATGTCCTGCAGAAGCGGATTAAGGTCGTGGCCATCGGCAGGGATGTTTTCTAGTATGCGGGTGAAAGGGTTGGAGGTTCCAATCAGGAATAATAAAAATCCAGTGCTGATTATACCCATCACGGACAGAACCCGAGCCAGCATCGTCTCTGGCAATTGGCGAGCCCCGAGTGATACGGCAAATGTCCAGCCTGCTAGTATCAAAACCCACAGCAGCATAGAGCCTTCATGCGCTCCCCAAATCGCGCTGAACTTGTAGTACCAGGGAAGCATGCTATTAGAGTTTTGTGCCACATAAGCGACCGTGAAGTCGTCGGTCAAGAAAGCATGGGCTAAACAGGTGAATGAAAACACCAGAAACATAAACTGTCCCCAAGCAGCCGGTCGCGCCAACATCATCCAGCGCCAGTCGTCACGCCAAGCGCCAACAAGGGGTATACTGGCTTGCACAAATGCGAGACATAGCGCCAAGATTAGAGCAAAAAGCCCAAGTTCAGGGATCATTCAGTAGACTCCTGCTTACTGCTTGGGATTTGTCTAATAGTTTTTGCTTGCTTCAGTGCATGCAAAGTTTCTGGCGGCATGTAATTTTCGTCATGTTTGGCTAGGACTTGATCTGCGTAAAGCTTGCCGTCGTTCTCGAGCTTGCCTAGAACGACAATGCCCTGACCCTCGCGGAAGAGGTCGGGTAGAATACCCTGGTAACGTACAATGATGCTGCGGGCACCATCAGTTACCCCGAATCGCACTTCCAGCGAATCTTGTGCTCGATTCAGCGACCCTTCTTCAACCAAGCCGCCCGCACGGATACGTGTGCCCATCGGGGCTTCGCCTGCTACAATTTGGGTTGGTGTATAGAATAGATTAATGTTTTCTTGCAGTGCGGCTAGCGCAAAAGCAGTAGCGATGCTGGCGCTGCAAAGCAAAGACAGTATCCAAAGCATGCGCTTCTTGCGTGTAAGAGTCATAGCAACCTCTCCCGACGTCGACGGCGCGACAGGTCGTCCAAATAACGACGCTTCTCCAGCAAGGGTAGTATGGCATTCAAGGCCATCAGGGCCAATCCCAATCCATAGGCACTCCAGACATAGGCACCATGGTTACCCATTGTGAGAAAATCAGTGAATGAAGCAAACGCTATCATATCCGGTCCTTGAGTAGTCGAGCGATTTCAGCATCTGCCCAGCGACTACCAGATTCCCGTCGCAGCAACTCTAGACGCATTCGTGCAAACAGCACAGCCCCAAAGAAACAATAGAAACCTAACACAGCTATCAGAAGCGGTAGCCACATCTGTGTGGGCATGGCAGGTTGGTGTGAGTACGAAAAACTGGCAGGCTGATGAAGAGTGTTCCACCACTCTACGGAGTATTTGATGATGGGAATGTTTACAACACCGACCACAGCCAACAATGCGCAACCTCGGGCCGCGCTGTCTCTGTTGGTAATTGCCTGGCCCAGTGCGATTATGCCCAAATACAGAAAAAGCAGAATCAACATCGAAGTCAAGCGAGCATCCCACACCCAATAGGCACCCCAAGTAGGTTTACCCCAGATGGCACCTGAGGTTAGCGCTATAACCGTCATCCATGCGCCGATAGGTGCAGCCTGCCGTAAGGCAACGTCGGCTAGTTTTATTTTCCAGATTAGACCAATGATACCTGTTCCCGCAAGCATGATGTATATGGATTGCGCCAATAGTGCCGCCGGTACATGTATATAGATAATGCGGAAGCTATTACCCTGTTGGTAGTCTGGCGGAGCAAATGCTAGACCCCATATCAAACCGATTCCTAACAGTAGCACGCTGGCAGTGACCAGCCAGGGCAAGAACTTGCCGCTCATACTGTAGAACCATTTAGGTGAGCCCCATTTGTAAAACCAAGTCCAATTCATACGAGTTTCTCGCTTGTCATTCCGCAATGCTTATGGAAAGTCCAGCGGCAATAGCAAATGGTGCAAAGGTAAGCGCAAGCACTGATAGACAGGCCAACCAAAGCATGTACCCCGCAACGGGCAGCTCTTGCAATGTGGCTTGTAGGGCGCCACTGCCCAAAATCAATACTGGGATATACAGCGGAAGAATTAATAAGGCGAGCAACAGTCCACCGCGTCGCAAACCGACTGTGAGAGCAGCGCCAATTGCACCTAGCAGGCTGAGCACAGAGGTGCCCAAAAGTAGCGACAGCGTCAGCACAGGAAGGCAGCGGGCAGGGAGGCCAAGCATTATAGCTAGGAGCGGGGCTAGTACCACCAATGCAATTCCACTGCAAAGCCAATGTGCCGTGACTTTGACCAGCACCATCACCACTAATGAATGCGATGAAAGTGCCCATTGCTCTAGAGTACCATCCTCGAAATCGGTGCGGAACAACCCGTCTAGCGATAGTAAGACAGCCAGCAGCGCCGCCACCCATATCAATCCTGGCGCCGCGTTTTGCAGAAACTGCGGCTGTGGACCTAACGATAGCGGAAACAGAGAAATCACAACGGAAAAAAATACCAAGGGGTTGGCAAGGTCTGCTGGTTGGCGGCATATCAGGCGTAACTCACTATAAAATAAGGCAATATAAATATTTCTCACAAAGAGTAATGTCCCAGATCAAGATCGGTATAGGCTTGTGCCCGTCTACTCAATTCGTGGTGAGTGGTTAGCACTACCGTGCCGCCTTGGTCACAATGCATGGCAAGGTGAGCTTCCAATTGCGTGGTACCAGCCTTGTCTAATGCTGTAAATGGTTCGTCCAGTAACCAAAGTGACGGCGCCTCCGGCAAGTACAGGCGCGCCAGCGCAACTCGACGCTGCTGCCCAGCAGACAGCGCATAGCATGGAGTGTCCTCGAAGCCTCGTAATCCCAACATTTCCAATGTCTTTGCGATTCCGTAGGTTGTAGAGCGAGCATGTAGTGCATTTAGCCAAGCAACGTTTTCTTCTACGGTCAAAAGTGCCTTAACACCGAGAGCATGACCTATCCATAGAAGCTTGGAACTCATAGCAACTCGTTTTCGCGGTAGGATTTGTCCGTACAGTTCAACATGACCCGCTGTCGGCTGGGCAAGGCCAGAAAGCAGTCGAAGCAGACTGCTTTTTCCGCAGCCGTTGGCACCGCGAATACGTAGCATTTCACCAGCGTATATCTGAAAGTTTAAATCGTTGAATAGCACCCGTTGATCTCTTTCACATCCGATAGCCACTGCATGGAGCACGGGACAAGTGTTGATTTGACCTGTATTTTGGGGGACTCTAAATTCGTGCATATCGCAAAGCTTTTACAGTTTTGTATCTGCTCAGACAGGAGCAGAACTTGTTATGGATTCATCCGAGGCTCCACTTGGAAGCACCCAATTGGGACGAGCGAAGTGACAGGTATAGCCATTAGGCTTCCTCATAAGATAATCTTGATGTTCTGGCTCTGCTTCCCAGAAATTCCCGATTGGAGTGACCTCAGTGACAACCTTGCCTGGCCACAAACCTGAATCATTCACGTCGGCAATAGTCGCCTCCGCGACCTTTCTCTGATCTTCACTCGAATAGAATATAGCTGAACGGTAGCTTAAACCTATGTCATTACCTTGTCGCCCCAATGTTGTGGGGTCATGAATTTGGAAGAAATATTCAAGAATGCTTCGAAAACTAGTCAGTGCTGAATCAAAGATGATTTCGATCGCCTCCGCATGTGTACCATGATTGCGATAGTTTGGATTCGGTATATCCCCACCTGAATAACCGACCCGTGTCGAAACTATGCCAGGAAGCCTGCGGATCAAATCCTGCATCCCCCAGAAGCACCCCCCCGCGAACACAGCACGTTGATGCATGCTAGTCCTCCCCAATCTGATCGAGGTACTCACCATACCCTTCGTTATCCATGTCGTTGCGATGTATGAATCGGAGCGACGCAGAATTAATACAGTACCGCAAACCACCTCGCTGTGGTGGGCCATCAGGAAAGACATGGCCGAGATGACTGTCTCCACTAGCCGATCTAACCTCGGTCCTAATCATCCCATGGGAGTTATCCCGTGAAGCCTTGATGTTTGCGGAAACAAGAGGCTTGGTAAAACTTGGCCACCCGCTTCCTGAATCATACTTATCAGATGATGCAAACAGAGGCTCTCCAGTAACGATATCCACGTAAATACCAGGCTCCGTATGTTCATTATACTCTCCGGAAAATGGGGGCTCTGTCTCTGCATCTTGAGTGACGCGCCTCTGTTCCTCGGTCAGAACATCTAGTGCCTTTTTTGATTTTTCGAATTTCATAATGAACCTCCAAAGACTTGCTTGAGAACCGAGCACGTTGAGTATGTTTTTCAAAGCACACGGGGTTTTTTAGTATCTCGATAGGACTGGCCTGAGAAAAACACTCCAGCTAAATACAAATCTCATGCCCATAGCCCAGAAACTAAATATATACATTTACCAGTCTCGCCGACCTTCCTATCTGCAAAGCCCCTCAACTTTTATCTAAGAGAATCCTGACGTGTAATGCTTTTTGCACATAACCATGTTTTATGGTTTCAGGACTGGATATCCGAAGGTATAGATCCAATCAGACTCTCGTGCAGGTACGTGGCAGTTCTGGCAATTTTCCTTATAGTTGGTGGATGTGGTTTGATTGGGGTTAGCCACATCAAACCAAGCCCAGCCCCAACCATCGCCCCAAAGTTTATTTTTTGGAAATCTACCAACGTCATCTTTCACCATGACAAACCAACCCACAAGTTTGTCGGCACTACTTACTGTTCCGGTTGTCATGGACTTGGTTGTAGTCTTGAAAACTTCCTTTACTAGCACAGCGCCATCATGAAAATGTCCGTCTTTGCGAAAAGCTGCTATGGTTCCAGGCGAGGCATAGACCACGTGCATCTCCTTCGAACCGGAGCCCTTGGTTTCGGCTACCGCCCAAGTTCCCAACATCTGATAAACAGTGCGATAGTCGGCGGGCACACTCATTTTCCCGGCATCCCCTACTACACCAGCAGTTAAACCTTTATAGGGTTCTGGCTTGCGAGCTTCCGTTTTTCCGTAGACATTAACCGCGACTATCATCGAAAATCCAACTAGAGCAATGCCCAGTGTACTAATGACTCTCATATCATTATTCCTCGTAGTAATAGGATCAGTGATGAAATATGCATAATTTTTCTCCCTTTGTGTACTAACAACAGTTAATCTTGTAGCTATCGTAGCAGTGCCTTCGTCCAGAATGGTCTCGAATTGGTACTCATGCGTCCGTATATTAGAAGTGCGCTCAAGGGGTGAAGGCTTCGCAGCCACTAAAACATCTAGGAGAATATGTATTAGTTTTCTCGAGGATCGATCCTAATACTCATATGCTTTTGCTGAAGGTAGCGCTGTCTTGAAGTCAATTTTTTATGGATTATTTAGAAAATATAGCATCGGCACACAAATTAAGATTTGTGCCGCCGCTGTGGTCTGAGCATTGAAAAAGAGAGGGATTCAACAATGTTTTAAGCAATTTGTATTCGGAACTGATTTGCATAAGGTTTCATTTGCGAGTTCCTATTACGTGATGGATGTCTCTGCATAGAGCGATATTATGCGTTGGTTACTTCGCGCCCAACAGTTTCCAGCACACCAAAGTCGGCAGAGTTGAGTCGTGGATCGATCGTAGGCATTGCCGAAGTCGACCCAGATTGCCGATTATTTATACTTCGCTTTCCGTTTGAAGCTGCCGTGAACATACGACGAAAGCTACTTGGGTCCATCCCGTGAAGTTGGCTGAATGCGAGAGAAAAACTGCTCCTGCTGGAAAATCCGACCCTCTTAGCAACCTCAGCTACAGGAAGTGCAGTTGTAACCAATAGCTCACTCGCGCGCCGTAGACGGACTAACTTTATCAAACTCATTGGGGATTGACCAAAGGCGCGCCGGAAAGCGGCTGCAAATGCCGAACGGCTCATGGCAGCGATTGTTGCTAGACTGTCCACGGTATAGGCAACAGCAGGCTGTTCGAAGATAGCATGCAATGCCCGAATTAACCGGGTGTCAGCCACTCCAGCCAACCAAGGCAATCGCGAGGCACCCAACTCAATCCAACGTCGTAACGCAAGCACCAAACATTGTTTGAGTAATGCCTCGCTCAATACACGTGACCCTACTCCCGGTCTAGCTGACTCTGCCAACAACATCACGAACTGGTCTCGCAACCCTTCTCCACAACCAAAGTGAACGACCATTGGCTCTGCTAATGAGGTAAATAGATCTGATCCTCCAGCCAATCCCACGCGAATTTCACCGCATGCAGTTATTATGCCTTGCTGTCCCTCACCTACAGTTAATGTTGGCACAGACTCTTGTGATGAAACCCCGTACAAACGGTTACGCTGCTCTAATCGTATTTGCTTTGACGAGATACTCTCAATACGATACGTAACCCCTGGCGGCAATAGTAAAAATGTGTGGGGTTCTAGTTTAATAGGTACTGCGCCATGAACAACTAGCGTGCCAACACCCTCTAGGCAGTAATGCAGACTTGATGTCTTACAGGCTTCTAAACGCACTCCCCAGCCTTCTCGTATATCGCAAACCGTGAAATCGGTTACATCAATATTAAGTACGGCTAGCAAGCGATCTAATGCCATGTGGGCGGATGAGGGAAACTCGAACATGGTGCCGAGTATGAGGGTAATTCGATTTTTTTTATTTGCTCAGCTCGAAGATATGGACGAGTGAGCACTAATTCGAGACCACAGAGAACACAGAGAACACAGACAAAGCTACGATGTGTTCGTGATTAATTGTGGAGAAAAGGAGAAAAGGTATGCGTATTCTGTATTTTTAGATGGCGAATCTTAAGACTGGGTAAATTGGGTTGACCCTAAGCAAGAATTGATTAAATGGTAATAAATTTACAAGTTTCAACACTTCGATTAATTCATTACTTCTTATTCATCAAGTTCAGGTCATTTGTTCAGCTAATAATTTGGAAATATTAAAGCTCACAATTGAAGCCTGCACATTAATTACTTATAAAGGATTTAAAATGACACACTCAAAAAAACTGTTATTAATTACTCTTTCTGCACTAGCCTCACTTTCATCTGTTGCGCACGCTCAGCCTGATTTAAGCACTGGTGGATACGTTAATGAGCTACAGACTATGGAAATGATGTCGATGTTAGATGCAAATGACAATCATATGGTCTCAAAGGAAGAGTTCAATTCATACTACAACAAACTTTTTGACGCTCTTAACAAAAATAAAGATGATTCCCTAGACGAAAATGAATGGATTGGTAATGTAATGGATACTAAAACTAGTCTTGGAACAGGTGGATACTTTACAGAGCTACGTACGAAGAAAGTAATGTCTGCGATGGATTCCAACGCTAATAATAAGGTAAGTAGAAAGGAATTTTTATCCTTCCATGAAACGATTTTTAGTAAAATGGATGCTAAGAGCGAAGGTGAAGTTGATCCACAGAATTGGTTGCGTAGACAGACACACAATTAATTGTGGAGGGGCCGAGACAAATTAATCTCGGCCATTATTCCCCATAACTTTTACTTAGTAATACATGGTCGCTCAAATTATCCAACTTATTCTGGAATACGGTTTACTGATTGTGTTTGCTTGTGTTTTCATTGAGCAAATTGGTCTACCTATTCCGGCTTATCCGACACTGCTCATTACAGGCGCATTAATAAATCAAGGGAATTTTTCTGCCACTTCATTATTATTTACAGCTGTAGTAGCTGCTGTCGTAGCAGATTTTTTTTGGTATTTTTGTGGGCGTAAATATGGCAATAAAGTGATGATTAAGCTCTGCCGAATTTCATTATCTCCTGACTCCTGTGTTAGACAAACTGAGAGTATGTATTTACGAATCGGCCCATCTGCGTTGCTTTTTTGTAAGTTTATTCCTGGCTTTGCATCAGTATCGAGTGCATTGGCAGGAACATTAGGCACTAAAAGGCTTACATTCCTAATTTTTGATGGATTTGGTTCCGCTATCTGGGCAGGTTCTGCCATCCTATTAGGCAGTCTTTTTAGTAGCGCGATAGATGAATTATTGAATATTTTAACGCAGATGGGGAAATGGGGTGGGCTAGCAATAATTTTAGGACTCCTAGTATTTATTGCTACAAAATGGTTTCAACGTTATCGATTTTTAAAGTCATTAAGAATGGCACAAATTTCAGTTTCTGAACTTTGGCAGATGCTTAATGCAGGGTTAACTCCAACAATTATTGATGTAAGACCTCTACATTTACAAGATAATGGCGTGATTCCAGGTGCAATCACCATGTCAATTGATAATGTAAATAGTGCAATACTTGATAATGCTACCGATGATGAGATTGTTCTTTACTGCGCATGCCCAAATGAGGTTTCTTCAGCTAAGGTTGCAAAAATGCTGATGAAAAAAGGCTATAAACGTGTTCGGCCTTTAACTGGAGGAATTGAAGCTTGGATAACAGCTGGGTATCTAACAGTAATTAGCTAAGTGTCTACTGTAGCGCAGTGATTACCAATGCTACAAAAAAATTAATTTGTCTGGCGCATCCTGAAATTTGAAACCTTATGGCGATTGCCACATATCGCCATGCTACACCACCGTCTTTTATGACCTTTAGTTCTATCGTAAAACCACAATACGCATTCTGTACTTTCACATTTACGAACCATATCAAAATTCACTTGTGTCAAAATATCCACTGTAGCTTCTGCAATTGGTGCTAAAAGCTGGTGGACTGACTTGATTTCACGATGCTTGATCACATCCAGTTTCCCGTCTGTTTCTTGCAATTGAACATAACTGGCACCTTGCTTCAAAAAAGAATTAATCCCATCTAATTGCAATGGCTTCCCATCCTTACGTGCATAGATCAGACTGCGAATTATTTCGCGTAAATTACGTGCAGTGATGAACATCTCATCTTGCTTGTACGTGAGTTCTAGGTCGGTGTCTTTGATGTTATTTTCTATTAACCAATTCAAAACATCCCCATCATTCTGGAAAACATCTACTTCTTTCCCTCCAACAATCGGAACGGTATTAAGCAGGTCTAGTGCTAGATGCCCACCGACTGAATCTCTGTAATAAATATTTGCGTTGTTTGTTTTCATATTTAACTCTGTTTATGCTGTGGCTAGCATAATTGCTAGCCACGCTCATATGATTCTATTTTAACCGGCGATTCAAGAAATCCAAGATGCGTGTTGCAATGGCATCATTGTGAGTTTCAAGCGCAAAGTGTCCTGTGTCATAAAGCTCAACCTCTGCTGTAGGCACATCTTTTTGAAATGCTTTAGCGCCTGCTGGAGTGAAAAATGGATCATTTTGTCCCCACACCGCTAATATTGGTACCTGTGTATCTCTAAAGAATTTTTGGAACTGCGGATACAGCGCTACATTACTCGCATAATCTAAAAATAGATCCAACTGAACTTCTTTATTTTCAGGTCGTGCCATATAGGCTGCGTCCAATGTGTAGGTATCAGGTGAGACCATGGAAACATCTTTCACCCCATGGGTATACTGCCAAGCCAAACTTTCAGGTTTAAGAAACTCTCTCAATGCATCTCTATTTGCATCATTAGGTTCATTCCAATATTTTTTAATTGGATCCCAAGCATCGGCTAGCCCTTCTGTATATGCATTACCATTTTGCGTGATGATTGCTGTTACTCGATCAGGCCTTGCTAGCGCTAGTCTTAAACCTACAGGCGCGCCATAGTCGAAGATTTGAATCGCATATTTTTTCAAGCCAAGTGCATCGGTAAACCCTACCATCACATCTGCCAAATGTTGGAACTTATAGTCAAAGTTAGCACGGCTAGGAGATTCTGTCTCGCCAAAGCCTGGTAAGTCTGGTGCGATGACATGATACTTGGTAGCAAGCATTGGAATAAGATTCCGGTACATGAATGACGATGTTGGGAAACCATGTAACAAAATAATGGTTGGATTTTTAGGGTTGCCAGCTTCTCTGTAAAAAACTTTGGTGTCTTGCACAGCGACTTTGTGATAGCTCACATCTGGTTGGCTAAGTAGGGGTTTACCTTGTTCTGCATTCACTGCTGATGCACCTAAACTAACCACAGTAAATAACATGGCTTTCATTAACATTGCGTTGAGTTTCATTTTGTTCTCCTAAAATAAATTGATTTGCTGCTATTTAAAATTACTAACTGACACTTCTACTAATCACTACGACTACGTACTAATCGATTACAACGACCATTTTTCCATTGGCCTGATTTGATTCCATTACGCGGTGTGCTTCATGAATTTCATCAAATTTGAATACGCGGGATGGGTTGGCTTGATATTTACCTGCTGCAACTAGGTCTACAATTTCTTGCATGGCAACATCGTTCAGTGGGAATTGTGGTTCACCAAAATGGGGGCTGGCGAATAAAGAGAAGTGCACACCACTTGATATTTGCAACAGTGGATTGAAATTTGGTATTGGAGCTAGGCCACCTAACCAGCCTCCTAAACATACTCTTCCTCCACGTCGTGCCATCGCCAATGAATCAATCAACGTGCTGTTTCCTACCAAGTCCAGAACAGCATCAATTTGTTTGGATTCCGTAATATATTTAGATAAATCGGGGCGCTCAATTTCTACC
Organism: Methylotenera sp.; assembly: GCA_021732365.1. Lineage (GTDB taxonomy): Bacteria > Pseudomonadota > Gammaproteobacteria > Burkholderiales > Methylophilaceae > Methylotenera_A. The sequence goes on from JAKFVD010000020.1 coordinate 41,406, forward strand.
CGTTCTACACCTAAATCTAATAACGTCTGTTTACGGCTTTCACTTCGTGTTGTTGCGATTACACGTACGCCAGCATTGACGGCCATAGTGATAGCAGCACGCCCTAAAGCAGAAGTGCCGCCTCTAATTACTAATAACTGATCTTTTGAAATTTCTAGATTGCGAAACAAAAAAGTCCAAGCCGTCGCAAAAGACTCAGGGATCGCAGCTAATTGATCCCAAGGTAAATCTGTATCTATTTGAATCACATGCGTTGCCAAGGCTCGTGTGTACTCTGCATAGCTACCTGGAATCGTCCTACCTAACCCACCCATCATTGCAATGACCGTAGCGCCAACCTCAAACTCACCTCCCGGACATGAATCCACTATCCCTACACATTCGATACCTGCGATTGGGTCTGATTCTGGCCATTCACCTCGACGCATATGAATTTCCGCATGATTGATACCGAATGCTTTGATTTTAATTACCACATGGCCTTTCAATGGTTCGGGCTTGGGCACCTCTTTGAAAACCAGACCTTCAATAGGCCCATATTGATCAATCACTATCGCTTTCATCATTCACTCCTAAATTACTTAAGATTTGAGGCTTTGTCTGTGTAACTGTTAATACTATATTTGAATGGTTACATTAATAATGTAACCTGTCAACATATATTTATATAGTTACAAGCATTTTTGAACGTTAAGCTCGTCATTTGGGGTTGAGCAATGTGTTTCTGGAGAAATAGCGATATTAAAAGTCAGGTTGATAGGTGCCTACATGCCACTATTGGTGCGGCATATAACCGTATGGGGCCAGAGAGGTGTTAATTAACTTAGATGGGAGAGCTTGGAAACGAGACAATTGGTCAATCATTTGCTACTGCTGTCATTTGCAATGACTATATGCGCAAACAAATTGATAAAATTAAAAAAGGTTAGCTGACGGCTAACCCTTTATCTTATTAAGCTGCAGTAAATTAAGAGGATTCCAATTGCTTCAGCCACTCACTTGGGGCATAGCCGACTCGTTTGGTAAACACTCTGGCAAGAGCAGCTTGGCTTTGATATCCAACAGCTGCAGCTACACTTTTAATGGGGCGTCCTAGCTTGAGTAAGTTTTGTGCAACAGACATGCGCCAATCGGTTAAATAATCCAAGGGTGTAATGCCCACTGCCTCTCTAAAATTCACTGCAAAACGTGCCCGAGACATACCCGAAACATCAGCTAACTCATCTAAGGTCCAAGGATGACTAGGACGCTCATGCATTGCAGTTACGGCATGTTTAAGACGGGAATCGGCCAGCGCTGCAAAGATGCCATTTTGCAGTTCACCAATTTCAATCACATGTCGCAGAACCTGAATCAAAAAGTACTCTATAAGCCGATCAAGTGCTGCCTGTCGTCCTATTGTGTCTCCAAAGGCTTCTTTAAATAAGAGATCAAGTGTAGACCCTAAAGGATTCATGTCGTCAATTGGCAGGATGATTACTTCTGGCAGTGAGAGTGCTAATGGGCTGCCAACTTTTGCACCGAGATCTACATAGGCACATAAAAGTTCGCTCGTACCATTTTCGATAGGGACTAATTCATGTAAACAAGATCGCGGGAAGAAAAGAACACTAGGCTTATCAATGAGCTGAGGGCGCCCATTGCGAACTGTCATTGAAACTTGGCCAGACCTGAGAATATGGATATGTCCTGCACCTTTATCAAAGGTGACCAATTGACATAACTCTCCACTAAAGAAAGATTCTGCAGATAAGGATATTTGGCTTAATAAAGGAGCGAGTTGATCCATTTCGATACTCTAAGTTAAACAGACGATACCATTGGTATTGAATAATATCTCATTATGTCTCCAACGCACAAAGCGTTTTAAATCAAACAATTTAGGAGACTATCATGGCACGTATTTCAACAATCAAACGCAACGAAGCAGATGCACAATTAGCAATCGTATTTGATGCTGTAAAAGCAAAAATCGGTGTTGTACCTAACCTATTTGCTACCTTTGCAAATTCCCCGGCAGTATTGAATGGCTACTTGGCGTTCTCAGACGCTTTAACACATGGTCGTTTAAGCGCAGCGCAGCGTGAAACTTTGGCGTTAGCTATTGGGCAAGCCAATAGCTGCCAGTATTGTTTATCTGCACATACATTATTAGGTAAAGGGGCTGGATTAGATGCTGCAGCAATTAAAGACGCACGCCAAGGTAATGCTGCGGATCCAATTACCAATGCATTGGCGAAGTTAGCGGTCAAAATTGTCACACAGCGCGGAGTGTTATCAGATGCTGATATCAATGAAGCCAAGGATGCTGGCGTGGATGATGGTTTGATTATTGAAGTAATTGCTAGTGTCGCTTTGAACACTTTAACCAACTATACAAATCACATTGCAGCAACTGAAATAGATTTTCCAGTAGTACAACTTTAAATATTACATGGCCGGCATTGCCGGCCATTTGTGTTATTAGGAAATTAAAATGAAATCGCAATCTATAGAAATAGTAAATGCTAACAATATTATGTTGGCAGCTCGGTTAGATATGCCTGATGATGGATATAAGGCTACGGCGCTTTTCGCGCATTGCTTTACCTGTGGGAAAGACATTCTTGCCGCCAGTCGAATTTCAAGACAATTGGTGAATCAAGGTTACGCAGTCCTGCGATTCGATTTCGCGGGTATAGGCGGTAGCGGAGGTGAATTCGCAGATACAAACTTTTCTTCAAATGTGCAGGACTTAATTGATGCAGCAAGTTGGCTACGTTTAAATTATCGCGCACCCGAACTTATGATTGGCCATAGCTTGGGAGGGACTGCAATTTTGGCAGCAGCTTCTGGCGTTCCTGAAGCAAAAGGGTATGTAACCATTGGATCACCCAGTGAACCTAAATTGATTCTAGAGTTAATTGGTGAGCCTAGCTTGAAGATGATTAAATCTGAGGGTTATGCAGACGTAAATCTTGAGGGGCGTACCTTCAGGATTAAAGAACAATTTTTAGTAGATATTACAGAAAATACAGTACTGACATCGGTGAGAAAGTTGAATAAACCGTTGCTGATATTGCATGCGCCGGGTGATAAAACAGTGTCTATCGAACATGCGACAATGATATTCCATGCAGCATCTCATCCTAAAAGCTTTATTTCTTTGGACAAGGCAGATCATTTAATTACAAGTAAAGCTGACGCAGATTTTATTGCCGATGTAGTAGGTGCATGGAGTATGCACTACATCGACAATCATCGAGCTTGAAAGTAGCAAGTGCGTTTATAGCTAAGAGAATTCATGCTTAGGTACGATAGCAGACGGTTATAAATTACTATTATTGTCTGCTTTGGGGATTATCCAGAATTTGAAAATTATTATTTGGACAAAGTTATGCAACACCGCCGTAACCAATTGCATTCAGTATTTTTTTTACTTCAATCATTCCTGTTGATGTCTCTGCAACAGACAGGGGAGTGCCTGATAGACTTATATGAAAAGTATTTAGCCATTGGTCTGCTTTTGATTCAGAGCCAAAGGTTTCCACAGCAAGCGTTCGAAGTTGTTTAAATTGGATGGTTGATTCAAACTCTGTCGGCATCACAATAGTCCACATTGATGAATTCATTGACATTCATAATTTATGAGTTGGCTTGTCTACATAATCATTGTAACTTAACAAGAAAATTTTCAAATCATTATCAAAAGTAATCTTGATCACCACGAACCACACGAACTCGTTCTACATAACTGACCATCATTGAGTGATCTGGTGTAATACATAGTTTGTCTAATATACCAAGTATCGACATTGCATTGAGATAATTGCCGGCCAGTACAGAGTGCTCACCTCGCTCAATGCGTTGCAAAGTATTTAAGCTAATATTTGCTCTGTGCGAAAAATCCCTCATGGTGATTCTACGTAATTTACGTTGCGCTGATATTGCCTTACCCCACATCGATATTTTATCAAGGGCAAAAGGATGGATCGCGGCATTTTCGGGTATTTTCTTGGGCATTTCTTGTACCTATGAAAAGTATTATAAGTAGCTTAATATGCTTTTTATAGGTACGCAACATATTACGAGTCACGCAAAATCAAATAAGCTTCTTGTTCCTACTGAATCACCAAGAATTTTTTGCAGTAAATCTTGGCTTCCCTACACTAAGATCAAATCCTACATTAAACATTTCTGGGTCATTTAAATATAGCAGCACCAGAACATTGCCATTTGCTGAAGTCATGCATTGTTCGAGTATTTCATATTGATCAGCGTCATCATTTTCAAACCAAGTCTCTGCAGGCTGCTTCGCAAGTCGAGGGCAAGCCTTCCCTGAGTAAAGCAAGTCATACGCAAAGCTATCCTCATCTAGTTTCTGATGTAACCACCATCTCTTAGGAATATGAGGAGATTTCAATGACCACTTAAGTCCAGTTTTGTTGTAACAGGCAACAATTACCGGAAGCGAGTCCAACAAAGCTAAACGTATAGATACTGCTTGAAGGCTGACTTCAAATTGGTCTGCAATTTCTTGCAAATCTCTAAGTCCTGGGCGATTTGCCGCTTTGATAGCTGGTTGAAACAAGCAGGTTGGCATCAACAAATGAGAGGCGAACAAATCTGCTTCTTTCTCAAGCTGAATGTCAGATTCGTAATTTTGGACAATGTCATCAACCCTACAACGAAAAGACTTTCCTCTATGCATAAGCCAATGCCCTACTTCATGAGCAATTGAAAAGCGCTCCCTGCCTCGGCTTGAAGATGGGCTAATGGTTGCGATTGCTTTCGAGCCAAAACCAACCAATGTAGCTTCGCATCCATAAAGACGTTCGTATAAAATCTCAATACCAGAATCAAAAGCAATAACTTCTATATCAATTTCATTTGCAGATGAAATACTTAATTCATTGATGAGACTTTCAGCGCGTGCAGCAGGGTTCATAGGATGTTACTTAGAGTCACCGGTGTCTTGCTGCAACTTATTAAGTTGGGTATATATCCTGACAATATCCGCATCTGACATTTCTCCCAATGCTCTAGCAGCAATAGTTATTCGAGAATCATTCGCGGCCGCTTGAAGATAAGCACGAGCCTCATCAATATTGACTGTGCTCATTATTGGGGAAGTCGAGACTTTTCTAGTTGCCATTGTTGCTTTGGCTGCTGCCATTCGTCTACTGCCAATCTTTGCTTTTGCTGCTGCAATCATTGCTATGCCTTCAATTTTCAATTCTTCAGCATCTGAGCCTTCAAGGATTTCCTCATCGGACATTTCCAGCAATTCTTCAAGCTGAGTCTGAAAAAATTTACGTAGTTCATCTTGCTTATGTGTAGTATCAGTCATTTGGTTCTCCTCACAATGACTCAAGTAAGCGTGTCAGGCGCTTTCTAGCAGCTTCGTACTTATTCATTTCCCAGCCTAACTCTGTTGCAGCATCTTTGCCGCGAATTCCTAAGCTCCATATGAGCACCACATCTTGTAATTCTTTATCATTCACTACTAATCTTTCTATAGCTTCAATATCGCCGCGAGACTCAACGATTCTTTCTGGAGTCACTTCATTGATAGGCATCACTAAAGTTCCAGTATCCTCATCATACTGTTGCGACAATACAGAGATATCAACTCGATGATCGATAGCTCCAGACTGCTCTCGTTCCCTGCAATTTGAAGCTTCACTGTGCATTGCATTGATGACCACAATTACCGATCTTGCATCTCTCGGCCACACACGGTCTCCAGATAGCAAGTTGATCAATGCCTCTTGAATAACGTCATCTGCAGTTAAGTATGTAAGCGCTTTGGAATAGGTTCGAGCTTTGATTTTTATGCGCTTCCAATCGGCAGGCGACATCTGCGTCAACGCCGCTTCAACTTCAGATTTGCTTAGTGATGTTTCATCTGACATTGCATGACTCCCAAACCTACCAAACTACTAGACTGTTGAGTTATTCCTTGCGGACGTCTAAATAAAATTTATTTATGGCGTCCGCAAAACAGTTGCTGTCAGTCTTTATGTATATACGACATGGAAATGCAGAAAAAAGCTTAGTAGTTGTAACTAACTTAATACAGATAGTGAATCATTAGCTTAATGATATCAAGTATCTAACGATGTTATGACTTACTAATTTTTAATACTGCAATATCCACTGCCTGTTTAAACCTGACTCAACAATAGATTGGAGCAACAGATTATGAGTACCGAAAATGCTGGAAAAAATAAAGAAGCAAAAATGGTAACAATTATTATCAATGGCACTGCTAAATCAGTAGAAAAAGAACGTATGTCATTTGAAGAAATCGTGGCATTGGCATATGAAACGCCCCCTACTGGTGATGGTGTCCAATTCACAATTCAATATACAAAAGGACAGTCAGATAAACCAAAAGGCACCTTAGTAGAAGGTCAATCAGTTAAAGTGAAAGAAGGGATGGAATTCGATGTCACACCAACTAATCGCTCATAGCCCTGACTTACAAAAACTCCGGAATCAAGGTTTAGATCTTGATATTCAACATGGTTATCTTCTTATAAAAGATGTTCCCTATGTAAACGCTAGTCGTGAGGTAAAACTAGGAACACTAGTATCTAGGCTTGAATTGAATGGGGACATTACCAACAAACCTAGTGATCACGTTGCTTATTGGGTTGGAGAACACCCGTGTCACAGCACAGGGTCTGTAATTGCTACTATACAGAACCCTAGTGCCCCTCAAGATTTAGGCAATGGCCTAAAGGTTGACTACACTTTTTCAGCGAAAGCAGAATATCGTGACTATCATCATAAAATGACAACCTATATTGGTCGGATTACTGGTGAAGCACAGGTTATTGATGCCGCTGCTACAGCTGAAACGTATCCAGTAATCCCTACGGAAGAAAATGAATCGGTATTTAAATATCAAGATACCGCTTCAAGTCGGGTCAATATTGGTAACTTCAAGGACAAATTTGCCGGACAGCGAATCGGAATTGTTGGTTTAGGTGGCACGGGGTCTTATGTTCTGGATCTAGTAGCTAAAACTTGTGTTAAGGAAATCCATCTTTTCGATGGAGATGTTTTTTCTCAGCACAATGCATTCCGCACGCCAGGAGCGGCATCAATCGATGAGTTAAAAATGAAGCCAACGAAGGTAGCTTTTTTAGAAAGCGTCTATGCAAAAATGCGACGTGGGTTGGTGATTCATGACACATACTTGGACAGCTCTACATCCAATCAACTTGACGGACTTGATTTTGTTTTTCTCTGTTTGGACCGTGGTGCACCAAAAAAAGCCATCGTAGCAACGTTGATACAGCTTGGCATACCTTTTATCGAAGTAGGCATGGGCGTAGTACGTAGTAATGACAGCCTATCTGGGATCATAAGGGTAGTAACAGGCACAAAAGAAGTTCATGACCAACTTCTAAACAAAATCAATTTTTCTGAAGGCGATGCTCCTGAAGATGAATATTCAACCAACATTCAGATTGCTGAACTGAACGCTTTAAATGCATGTTTAGCAGTGATACGATGGAAAAAGGTATTTGGTTTTTATCGCGACTCATCAGATGCCCACTTTATTAGCTATTCGATAGCGGCCAATGAAATAGTTAACGAGGACGAATGATGGGACAGCAGCAATCTGTTAAGCATGAGTATGTAGAGTTTATTCCTGAACATTTACAACCTGGAACTCTCTACATCTCACTCAAATATAAAACCGCTTCTCATCTATGCTGCTGTGGATGTGGGTATAAAGTCGTTACACCACTTAATGCTGCCAAATGGACTTTAACCGATCATGGCAAATCCGTTTCTCTCTTCCCTTCCGTTGGTAATTGGAGTTTTCCATGTAAATCACATTACTGGATAACGCACGGACAAATTAAATGGGCGGCAAAAATGTCTGATAAGCAGATTGCACATGTACGCAAGATGGATCGTGCTGATGCAGAACTATATGCTTTCACAAATGAGTCAGCTTCTAACGGATTTATCTCGCAACTTTGGCTATGGATCCGAAATTTGTTTAAATAACTTATATGTATTATTAAATTGTTTTGATACGGGCTCGGCACTTGGCTACTAGGGAAACCACATGACAAATTGGGCAGAAAAAGCTACAGCGAATATCTTACATTTATCTAGAGCTAACAATCTAGCAGAAGCATTACGGGAGTGGGTAACTACAGGTGGTTATGAAGATAGCCATAACATCGAAGAGGTATGCGAACTATGTGAGCATGAAGGGCTACGTTATCAATATGAAATTGAAAACTTAACTACTCGCAAAACCCTTTGGGTCGGCTCCACCTGCATCACTAAGTTCATCCCATTATTTGAGAATGGTCGCGAGATAATTGGTGAAGAGGCTAAAGCCAGTCTACTTCGCCGGCGCCAAACGGAATATGAAAATCAGTCAAGAGAAGAAAGGGCTTATGAGCTATTAAACACACTTGCACAAACGCTTCCAGAGAAATATGCTCAATCTGCTTGGCGTACAAATTGGGCTCTTGGTTATAGCGCAAAGCAATTGTTGATGATTGCTGCCAATAGTCGTCAGCTAGGATGTACTTTCAACTCTGCAGATTTTCGCATCAATACAAGACGTGAAAAAAATGTCGGCCAAGTTAAAGACTTAGAGTTTTGGCAATATCGTAGATTGCGTGCCGCATTACCAAAATCAAGACAGTCTTCTTTAGATGCTTACTTTAGACGGAAAAATGCCGTTGGAAATAGGCTTTAATTTTTATTAGACGTATAAACAAAGTTTTCCATCTAAATCAGTAGTTTCTCATTTTTTATTCTGCGCGCATCTTTCAAATCCTGTTTGGAAGGGGTAGTTCGGATAGTCTCAATATAATCTAATGGAAAACCATGGTAACTTGCACCTGCAAGTACAAAATTTTTGTACCAATGAAATGGTGTCAGTGTAGGATTTATATGGCTATCTTGGGCAATGTAAATTGTCGGTAAATATACTGTACCATCAACCTCAACTCGCATAACTTCTTCTTGGTAGCCATTACCCAAGCCCTCAGCATCATCCAGTGATTTCTTTTGTTCAAAGTCAAACTCGTACAAAACACCATAAACTGAACTCTCCAGTTTAGGTGTTTTATAAATTAAACATTTACCCAACTCATCAGTACTTCGCTTGTGAAATGCCAATTGATAACCTTGCATTTCTACTATGCCGATCAAATTAGCTGTTGATACGCGTTTGCGTAATCGCAAAGGATGTAAATTAGAACCATAGGCAAGACAATGATGTATTTGCATGTCAGTCCAAGACCTTTTCTGGTAATTGTTCAATCATTTCTTGAAGTAACTCAATAGGAACTTCTTTATTAAATATCACACTATCCGCACTACCATGCTGTTTAGCACCTTTCGTGGACAAATCTCCAAATCCTCTTAATTTCATATCAAGCTCTGAAAGTTTCAAACCATCATTAGTGGCTGCAACAGCACTTAATCTTTCCATAGTGTGTTCCTTGACATGCAAAGGCAGATATAAATAACAAACACCATATCCGCCATGCCGGCTGAGTCGTCCTCGTAATTGATGCAACTGTGCAACTCCGAATCTCTCTGCATGCACGATTACCAGAGCCCTCAATCCATTTATAGTTAATCCTACTTCTAACACTGTAGTCGACACCATTACACTTGCTTTACCGAGTTTTATATCATCAAGACTCTGCCTTGCTTCAGCGTCTGGAGTATCGCTATGCATGATGCGAACTTTACCTGGGAAAAGCTTTTCCCACTTAGCGGCCACTTCTTGAACGGAAGGTATTGCCACCACATCATCATCTAAATCAGCTTTCTGTTCCTTTCTGGGACATACAATCAGCAGGCTACTACCAGAATCAATTAGCTCTTTAACGTGATGGACCATATTTTTAGCCCCGTCACGATTAACAATAAAGGTTTGAATATCTTGAATGCAGTGGCGTTTTGTAAGCTTAATCACATTCATTGATCCATAACTTAGCATCGCTTGGGTTCTAGGAATTGGGGTCGCGCTTAGTTCAATCAAATGAGTTTTATCATTGGCGAGAAACTTTCTTTGCTCAACACTAAAACGATGCTGTTCATCAGTCACGCAAACATCAAGGTGACCAATTTCGCGAAACAATAGTGCCGTAGTACCAACTAAAAGCTTTTCCTCTGTTAAATCTTTTTTGGTTTTTTTATTTACCAACAATGCTTGAGCGTCTGGCCACATTGCGTTGATTTCTTCATGTGCTTGTATTGCCAATCTTTCATTTGGAAGCAGAATTGCTACCCTACTACCAGCCTTTACTGCAGCAATCACTGCTACTTGATAAATAACAGACTTACCCATTCCAACATCGCCATTAATTAGCGTAGTAGTTGTGTGAGATTGTGCAAAAGCATTCATTAAATGCTTGATCCCATCTAATTGTTCCTGCGTTAATTGGAAAGGTACATTCTTGATAAGCTCAGGCCAATATGGATATAAAATTGAAGGTCTTTCAATAACGGGTAATTTAGCTGCGCTACGTAGGTGAGAAACTGAAATTATTGCAGCAACTCGCTCTAATACTTTATGTGCCGCATATGCCTCCTGTTCAGAGGATGGATAATGGGCTGTATACAACACCTCATCCAACGTCATTAACGGACACTGTAGTATTTCTCTAATTTTGCTAGCTGAAATAACGTCTGTTAAAATTTTACGGAGGCGTTCTGAAGCTATGGCAATAGTTTCTGGCAATAACTCTAAAATGAGTTTGCGAGCATTTTCTGGCGATAAACGACCTGCTACTCCAGGGTATACAGGTATCAACTTATTCAAATGATGTTCTTCTAATAAAATGGGGTCATTCAGATATATACGTCCGCCAACATTTGATATTGATGCTTTGATGATTACTCGTTCAGGAGTAGCCTCTAAAACTGCTTTAAAGCTTTTAGCTTCGCCAAAGAATGAAAAGTTAATCTTTCTATCGTTAAAATCTTTAATGGAACCTTTGTTAAAAGGCACACTTTTTCCACCGTTACGATTTCGCTTCCATTCAGTTTGAAGGTCTCCACTGTATTTGCCAATAAATACAGCCTCTTGATTAAAATTCGATATCGAAGAAAAGTCTTCAATAATATTCCTGCAATCCATGTAAGCTGTAGGCAAATACAGTGGAACTTGCCAAGATTCAGTCAAGCCAGTATATTTTAGCCTCCCGAGGTTGATATTTAGAGTTTGATTAGTTAATGACATGTTTCTGCCCTAAAACAACCTTCTAGGGAAACTATCACTGTGGTGGCTACTAATAGTTGCGTTTCGTTTTTGCTAAAAGCCTGCATCACCGCCTGTTTTTCGGCAGGCTTCATGCGGCCATGTACCAAGCCGATTTTGAGTTCTGGAAAGCTAGCTTGCATATGCGCAAAGGTATCATTGGCAGTTTGCAGCTGCAAGGCTTCCGATTCTTCAATCAAGGGACAGACCCAATACGCCTGACTACCCGCTAAACACGCTTCACGTACGCGCTGCAGAATCTCATCACGGCGCTCGTCCGACACCAGTTTAGTCACAATGGGCGTGCGGCCAGGCGGTAATTCGTCAATCACGGATACATCTAAGTCCGCAAAATAGCTCATGGATAAGGTGCGCGGAATCGGCGTGGCAGACATCATCAATTGATGCGGCTCAGGCTCACCCTTTTTACGTAAAGCTAAACGTTGCTGTACACCAAAACGATGTTGCTCATCAATAATGGCTAGCCCTAGTTTTTTAAAAGTGACCGCTTCTTGAAACAAAGCATGCGTACCAATCGCCAGCTGGGCAGCGCCGCTGGCGATATCGGCCAGTGCCGCTTCGCGCTCTTTTTTGCTTTGGCTGCCTGTGAGCCAAGCGATTTGTAGCCTATTTCCTTCCTCTCCCCAGCCCTCTCCCATCAAGGGAGAGGGTGACGAATTGCATGCCGCAAACCAAGTGGCAAACTTTCTGTAATGCTGCTCCGCCAAAATTTCAGTGGGCGCCATCAACGCTACTTGCCAACCATGCTCAATACTTTGCAATGCCGCCATGCAGGCCACAATAGTTTTGCCGCTGCCCACATCGCCTTGCAACAAGCGCTGCATAGGGTGCGGCTGGGTTAAATCTTGGCTGATTTCTGCTACCACTTTTTGTTGTGCGTTCGTTAACTTGAAAGATAAATTTTCAAGCATTTTATGGGTTAACTTTTCAGATACCGCAATCGCAGGTGCGTTAATACTGCGTCTTTTTGCATAGTGTTTACGCATAGAAAGCTGCTGTGCCAACAATTCGTCAAACGCTAATCTGCGCCATTCTGGTGTCGTTCTGTTTTCTAAATCAGCCAAGTTGGCTTCTGGCGTTGGGTGATGTAGTGCTTGAATGCTAGCTGCAAAACTGGGCAGATTAAGTGCTTGGTAAACACTAGCTGGCAAGGTTTCGGCTAATTGCTCCTTCCCGCTGATAGGGGGAAGGTTGGGATGGGGGTGAGATTTCTGGGATTCAGACAACGCTACGCCCACGCTTATTCCCACCCCCACCCTAGCCCTCCCCCTGCTTGGGGGAGGGGATGTGTTATTTAAATTTAAGGCAATTTGAATGGCCTTACGAATATTGGGTTGCGTTAATCCTGCGGTAGTCGGATAAATCGGCGTTAATGTTTCTGCTACCACTGTTTTTTTGCCCACCGCTTTGCATTGTGGATGCACCATCTCATACCCAAAAAAACCGTGGCGGATTTCGCCATACACACGCAAAACGCTACCAACTTTAAGCGCGGCAATCTGGCTAGGATAAAAATGCAAAAAACGTAAAGTGAGCTGACCGCTGGCATCTTCAATACGCGCAATCAAGGCTTTGCGCGGCTTATAGCTCACCTCACAATGCACAATCTCGCCTTCAACTTGCACTGTGTCACCCAACCTTAAATCGCGCACGGCTGTAATACGCGTTTCATCCATGTAACGCAGCGGCAAGTGCAGCAGTAAATCTTGAATAGTGGAGACACCAAGCTTGAATAAGTTGGCAATCAGTGGTTTTGAAAACGCCTTAATTTCAGTGAGTTTGCTCATTCCCAACAATGACAAGGCTTATTGAATTCTATTTTCTGAGTTGCCGCCTTTGACGCGATTAATGCGCACCACATCGGGAATTTTACGTAAATTGCGCATTAAATCCGCCAAATGTACACGATTGCGCACTTGAACCACAAAATTCACGTTGGAATATTGGCTGCCATCCGAATCTTCTACACTCACGTTATCGATATTAGCACCAGCCTCTGAGATACCCGCTGCGATTTTTGCCAGCATACCGCGCTCATTGGCCACCACCATGCGCACATTTACTTTAAATAGTTTTTCGTTATCTGGATCCCACTCTACATCCAGCCATTTATCAGGGTCTAGCTTAAATTTAGCCACCGTGGCGCAATCATGGGTATGAATAATTAAGCCTTTTTCCTTATTAATAAAACCTAAAATCGGGTCACCCGGAATAGGCGTACAACACTGCGCGAACTGTACGGCCATACCTTCTGAGCCGCGAATCGTAATCATATCCAGCGGCTTGAATACTTTAGTTTTACCATTGTCTTCGCTATGTGATTCATGGCTATTGGCTAATAGCTGATGCGCCACCATTAGGCTGACGCGCTTACCCAAGCCGATATCCGCCAGAATATCGTTTTTATGTTTCGCGCCATAATCGCTCATTACTTTTTGCCATTGCTTGTCGGTAATGATACTGGGGTCAATATGCAAAGCACGCAAGGCAAGATTGAGCATACGCTCACCCAAATGTGCGGATTCAGATACTTGTATGGTTTTTAAATAATGGCGAATATGCGACCGCGCTTTGCCTGTGACCACATAATTTAGCCAAGCTGGATTCGGTTTTGCCAGCGCCGCCGTAATGATTTCCACGTGGTCACCATTACGCATTTCGGCACGCAAGGGTGCTAACTCATTATTAATTTTAACCGCCACACAACTATTGCCCACATCGGTATGCACCGCATAAGCAAAATCCACCGCGGTAGAACCGCGCGGCAATGCCAAAATTTTGCCTTTGGGCGTAAAGACATACACTTCATCAGGGAATAGATCGACTTTAAAGTGCTCTAAAAATTCGTAGCTATCTTCTGATTCAGTTTGAATTTCTAACAGGCGCTGCAGCCATTGATGCGTTTGCTGTTGTAGCGCGGTTAAATTGGCATCCGATGTTTTATACATCCAATGTGCCGCCACACCTGCGTTGGCAACACTATGCATTTGTTCACTGCGAATCTGTACTTCAATTGGCGTACCGAAAGGGCCAAACAAAGTAGTGTGAAGCGACTGATATCCGTTGGCTTTGGGTATGGCGATATAGTCTTTAAACTTGCCCGGAATCGGCTTATACAAAGCATGTAAATGCCCTAGCGCTAAATAGCAACTTGCCATATCTTTTACCAACACTCTAAAGCCATAAATATCGTGTATTTGCTCTAGCGCGCTACCTTTGCTGGCCATTTTTCGATACACACTGTACAAATGCTTTTGGCGGCCTTTTACATCGGCTTCAATTTGTACCTCAGCTAAACGTCCCTTAATCGCATCTAAAATTTTGGCAATCACTTCTTTACGATTACCACTCGCCACTTTAATGGCTTTAGAGAGTACGCGATAACGCATGGGGTACAAATACTGAAAACTTAGATCTTCTAATTCCTGATAAATCAGGTTAAGTCCAAGCCGATTGGCGATTGGCGCATAAATTTCCAAAGTTTCGCGCGCGATACGTTTTTGCTTGTCTATCCGCATCGATTCTAGCGTTTGCATATTATGCAATCTATCGGCCAATTTCACCAAAATCACGCGCACATCTTGGCTCATCGCCAATAGCATTTTGCGGAAATTTTCAGCCTGCGCCTGAGTCGCGCTTTGAAACTCAATCTTATCCAGCTTGGTTAAGCCATCTACCAGTATGCCCACTTGCTTGCCAAACAATTCGGCGATTTCTTCCACCGAAACACCTGTATCTTCCACCACGTCATGCAGCAAAGCCGCCAGCAAAGTAGGTAAATCGAGATGTAGCTTGGCTAGAATGCAGGCAACGGAAACTGGGTGCGTGATATACGGCTCACCCGTTTTTCGGGTTTGCCCGTCATGCGCGGCAAACGCATAGCGATAGGCAGCCCACACTTGCTCAATGTCGGCTTGGCTAAAGTATTCTTTCAGTAAAAGGGTAAGCTGTGAAGTTTCAGAATCTGCCGGCAACAGATTCTGCTCGGCAGGTTGAAAGGTGTCGATTGTAGATTTGTTAATGCCTGATTTGGTTGCAGTTTTTGGCATTGCTATACATGTTAAGGTCTTGAATAATTAAGGGTGCGTACGATTTAAAATTTCTAAACCCACTTTTCCCGCTGCAATTTCACGCAAGGCCAGCACTGTTGGCTTGTCTTTTTGACCTGCGCTGTGCACATAAGGATCAGAACCGTTTGCCAGCTGGCGTGCGCGATAAGCGGCGACTAAGGTTAATTGAAAGCGGTTTGGGATTTTCTCTAAGCAATCATCTACGGTAATACGGGCCATTTGTGTTCCTTTAAATTGTGCGGTCAACTTAATATTGACTGCTAAATTGGGTTAATTATTATTAAATTAAGGCTTAATATTCAAAACTTAACACTAAAATCAGGTTAAATTTTGAACAAGTGCAGCATAACGCTGAAGTTGTGATGTCGATTTCAGCCTATTTGCCCGAATAATCGCCATTAAATCTTGTAAAGCCACATCGAAATTATCGTTGATTGTAACATAATCAAACTCGACCACATGGCTCATTTCCTCGCGCGCTGCCGCAACCCGCTTATTAATCACTTCGACACTATCTTGGCCGCGATTATTTAAACGCTGTTCTAATGTTTCGATGGATGGTGGCAATATAAAAATACTGATGGCTTGCGGATAAATCGCGCGCACTTGTGCAGCGCCCTGCCAATCAATTTCTAAAATCACATCGTAACCAGCCTGTAAAGCATTATCCACAGCAGCTTGAGAAGTGCCATATTTTGCGCCGTGTACATCTGCGCTTTCTAAAAAACCACCCGTGCTTAAAATGCTTAAAAATTGCGTTTCATCCACAAAGTGATAATGCACGCCGTTTTCTTCACCTACGCGCGGGGTACGAGTTGTATGCGAAACAGATAGTCTTATTTGTGCATCATGCATCAATATCGACTTAACCAAACTGGTTTTGCCTGCGCCTGAAGCCGCAGTAATAATAAAAAGATTGCCCACAACTTGATTTAAAACCATGCTTAATGTCATGCTTTTAACACCAATCGGGGCTTGGTAACGCAGAAAATACTTGTTTGAGCCCTGTGCCCCAACCTTGCCTGATAGCGGAATAGTAAGGATCATTTTCGGTAATGCGTTGTTTACAATCAGCATTTAAACTGTCTGCTCGGTAAATCAACAAATCAATGGGTGCCGCTACCGAAACATTACTGCGAATCGTGGAATCAAATGAAATCAGTAAACATTTAACCGCATCCATCATATCGGTATCATATTTCACCACGCGGTCAATAATCGGTTTGCCATATTTGGTTTCGCCAATCTGAAAATAAGGTGTTTCTTGACCAATTTCAATAAAATTACCTGCAGCGTACACTTTGAATAATCGTGGAATTTCACCTTTAATTTGGCCACCAATCAGTATAGTGGCATTAAATTCAATATCATGATCTTTCAAAAACGCGCCATCGCGGGCAAATGAAGCGCGCATTTCATCACCCACTAATGATGCGGCTTCAAATAGGCTATCTACGTTTTTAAGATGGCGTTTTTCTGAATCATTTAATTTGAGTTTTAAGGAATTGACAACGGACTGAGTAATAGCAAGATTTCCAGATGTCATTAAGACGATTACGCGCTCATCTTTGACCTCAAAAATATGCATTTTAGGAGAAATGGCTACTTGATCAATCCCCGCATTGGTGCGCGTATCGGATGCGAAAACCAAGCCTTGCTCTAATAATAAACCAACGCAATATGTCATGATGGTGATAAAAATACAGAAGTTTGCAAAAAACTAATCATACCATTTTGAATAATGGCTGATGGTGGAATGCGTGAATTTTTACTGATTTTTTTGTGTTAAGTATCTACATAAATCCTGCGGCTTCGGTTAATTTTGCCACATTTTCTTGCGTAAAAAATCCATCAAAGCTGCCATAGCGTTGTACATATTCAATAATTAACGATGAATGCTCAGACGCATTAGAGAATATTTGCTTTAAACCCTGTTCTTTAGAACCAATCACATCTAGCAAAAAGCCTTTACCATTTTCGGCAATTGCATCCACCACAAAATCGATATTCTCTTTGCCTTCATGCTCACCGTCTTTTACCGAAATCGCCATATGATGCAAACGCGGGCCGTAATTGCGCACAAAGGTTTCTGTTGGTGACGGCAAATGTTCTAAATGGTTAATAAAATACGGGGTGTTGTTGGCGGTAAATACTTTGGCTGGGCTTTTGGATTCTGGAATCGGATGGGTACTTTTAGTCACATTAGTCGAGGAGTTCTGATCTTTAATATTGTATGCACCCCAAAAATAATAGCTGGAAAGTGACAAATATTCCAAAATTGCTACTTCGCGATTTTGGCTGTAAACCCTTGTCGCTAAATGGTCTAGCGGCAGCAATAAATCTGTCACGCCTATTTTGGCTTGCAATGTTTTAGCTTCTGCATAGGCTGCTTGTACATCTGGTTTAATGACGCTTACACCTAATGCATATACTCTTAATTCATCTGGCTCGCGCTCTAAATACGCCACAATATTATGGGTATAAGGCGATGGCTTACTGATGGCTAAATTACCTGGTAGCTCTAATTTACGTGCATCATCCTGATTAAAAAAGCGAAAGCCACGCTGCTGCTGAATTTTAACCACGCTGTGTAAATCGTCTACGCGAATAATCTCGCCCATATAGCGGCTATTGGGTTTTTTAGCGCCTATTGGGTAGACTTCATTTAAGCTTCTAAAAATACCGCGCAAGTTTGGGTCTTTCACTTCACGCAACAAAATATCGGGTGAATTTAAATCAATACGCAAGACATGCGTGAGATGTTGCGCGGTTTCTAGCGTCACCAAATAATGGTATGGCGTCATTAAAGCTAATTCGGCAATATATTTGGTCGAATGTTCTGGATCAACCGAAATCATGAGCGCATCAATTTCATGAATCATGCTGGTTAAACCAAGCTGATCGCGTTCATTTAGCAGGCGAACTAAGTTGTCCTCAAAAAACGTTGAATTTTCTTTATCGCCATGACGGCTAAATTGTAATGAGTGGATAGTCATTGAATTACTGTTGTGCTTGCTGTGCTTGTTGTAACTTTTGCTGTGCGTTTTGTTGAATGAGTTGCGCCTCTTTTAAGAGTGCTATCTGATTCATTTTATGTTGCTGATGAATCGGCACACCCGCCTGATTCACCACCACACTGGTCGCCATACCTTCTACCCCGCCGCCAGAACGCATGCCGGTCACAGGGCTGGCAGTGCGATAATCTAAACCTGTTGCCAAACGTATATAGGTTTCGCCTGCGTGACAGCCGTTTGATACATCGACACTTTGCCAAGCGCTATCAAACCACACATCCACCCAAGCGTGGCTTTGCATTAAGCTACCATCTTGCGTAAATAAATAGCCGCTAACATAACGCGCTGGATAACCCAAACTGCGGCAACAGGCAATAAACACATGCGCATGATCTTGGCAAACGCCCTGACCCAAGTGAAAGGCCTCAATTGCGGTTGTGTTTACTTCTGTCGCGCCTTTGATATAGCCTACTTTTTCTACCAGCGCGTGCATTAAGTCGTCAATCGGCTTATCTTTAAACTGGGCAGAAAATGCCGTAATCGCCGCATCTGCCAAGGTTAAAGGCGTATCGCGCAAATAAATGGTTAAGGGCAGTGGTTGCTCTTGCGAATAATCATTGACGCCTGTTTCTACCTCGCCAATCACGGTAACACTTAATTCAGTATGCGGCGTATCCACCACAAGCGTATGTGTGGTGTTGCCAAAAGCATCTTCAAAAGCTTGCAATTGGCCTTGCACTTTAATATCCCAATATTTTACATGCTGACCAAAACCGCTTTGCGGAGTAAGCCTAAGCTGTTGAATCGTATAGTTAACAGGCGCGCTGTAAACGTATTGAGTGTGATGTTCGATAGTGAGACGCATGCTTGGTTTTATCTAATTAGGCTGAATGGTTAACTGGCATTAATACTTAAAAAAGCACGTTGAATTTCTGCACCTAATAAATTGTTTGAATCAATAAAATCACTTAAAAACTCATGTAAACCGTGTTGAAAAATATCTTGCATTTTACCGTAGCGCAATCTTGCGTGCAGCTCGCCTGCAAGCCTTCTACATTCGGTATGGCGCGCACCTGAAAGTTGCTCTAGTATCGGTGAAATTTCATCCAAACAGGCATGTAAAGAGCGCGGCATATCGCGCCTTAACACCAACAACTCTGCCACGCGCCAAGGCACAATAGTATCACTAAATATTTTTTGATACGCCTGAAAAGCCGAAACCGAGCGCAATACTGCACTCCATTCGTAGTAATCTACTGCGCCGCCAATCTCTTCTTCCTCTGGTAGCAATAAGTGATATTTCACATCGAGCAAGCGTGCAGTATTATCTGCACGCTCAATAAACGTACCCAGCCGCACGAAACTAAACGCATCATCACGCAGCATGGTGCCAAAGCACACACCTCTAAACAAATGCGAGCGCGCTTTTACCCAATCACAAAATTCGCGCAAACCGCTTTTGGCTAAATCTTGACCAATAAATTGGGAAAACTCTAGCCATAACGCATTGATATTTTCCCAAGTTTCTGAAGTCATCGCCACCCGCACAGCGCGCGCATTTTCGCGGGCGTTGCGCAAGGCGTTGTAAATACTGGATGGATTATCCGCATCCATCGCTAAATAGTGAATCACATCTGCGGCATTTACATCGCCGTACTCTTCTTCATAGGCATCTACGTTGCCCGATATTTCTAACGCTGGCAGCCAAAGTGCCGCCTCACTTTGTGCGGCGTTAGGCACTAGCGACATGCTATAGGTTACTTCTAGCACACGCGCCATATTTTCTGCACGCTCAATATAGCGCGCCATCCAGTAAAGATGATCAGCGGTGCGGCTTAACATACCGTTTCTACTTTACTATTTTTGGTATTTTTATTCAGCTTGGTTTCTTTGCTCAGCGTTGCTAGTGATTGCAACACTTCAGTTTCATCGTCGGCATCTTCCAGCACCCAAGTATCTTTGGTGCCGCCGCCTTGCGATGAGTTTACCACTAGCGAACCCTCTTTTAATGCCACGCGGCATAACGCGCCTGGCACTAAAGTCACGGTTTTTCCTGACAGCACGAATGGTCGTAAATCGACATGACGCGGCGCAATACCCGCTTCAACCAAGGTTGGGCAAGTGGATAATGCAAGTGTAGGCTGCGCAATATAGTTAGCAGGCTTAGATACAATTCGCAGTCTAAACTCTTCAATCTCTTTTTTAGTGGCAGCTGGCCCCACCAGCATGCCATAACCGCCTGAACCCTGCACTTCTTTCACAACCAATTCATGCAAGTGTTCTAAGGTGTACTGCAAATCGGCCTCTTTACTTAACTCGTAAGTGGGCACATTTTCTAATAATGGCTCTTCGCCTAGATAAAACTTAATCATTTCTGGCACATAAATATAGGTCGCTTTATCGTCTGCCACGCCTGTGCCCACTGCATTGGCCAACGTCACGCCACCGTTACGATACACCGACAGCAAGCCTGGCACACCCAGCATGGAGTCTGCATTAAATACCAGTGGGTCAATATAATCGTCATCAATACGCCTGTAAATCACATCCACTTTTTGTGGCCCCTGCGTGGTGCGCATATAAACGGCATTATTGCGTACAAATAAATCGGTTCCTTCAACCAGCTCAATACCCATTTGCTGGGCAATAAAAGCATGCTCAAAATAGGCACTGTTATAAGCACCAGGAGATAATAAAACCACGGTTGGATCTTGTATGCCGTGTTGCGCAACCGCGCGCAAATTCTTAAGCAGCACTTGCGGGTAGTGATCTACTTGCGCAATATGGTAACGGCGGAATAATTCAGGAAAAAGCCGCATCATCATTTTGCGGTCTTCAAGCATGTAAGACACGCCAGAGGGTGTACGCAGATTGTCTTCCAACACATAAAATTGTGATTCTGAAGTACGGACCAAATCGATACCGGCGATGTGCGCGTAAATTTGATTGGGCACATCTACGCCAAACATCTCTGGCCGATATTGTGAATTTGCCAGAATACTGGCTGGCACAATGCCCGCCTGAATAATTTCTTGCTTATGGTAAATATCATGCAAAAACATATTTAGTGCTTTAACACGCTGAATCGCGCCAGCCGATAATTTTGACCATTCTTTGCCAGAAATTAATCGCGGAATCACATCAAACGGAATCAGCCGCTCTGCCCCATCCGCCTCGCCATACACGTTAAAAGTAATACCAACACGGCGGAATAACAGCTCTGCCTCTTGGCGCTTACTTTCTAATTGATGATGCGGAATATCTTTAAGCCAATCATGATAAGCCGCGTAGATGTGGCGAACCTGCTTTTCATCCAACTTAGATGCATCTAATTGCATTTCGTCGAAAAATATTTTGGGAGATTTTTGCATGATTAAGGTCTTTAGTTAGTATAAAGACTTATGCAAGGCGTATGCCAGATTATTATTATTTTAAAAACAATAACTTACGATAATATTTAATTCGCGCAAGAAAACATGCACTTATACAGTGCATTTAAAAAGTAATTTTTTAAATGTGCGCAATAGATTAGTGCATTCTGCGTCTGGCTTACTTAACCTGCTTAACTACTCAATATTCTGAATTTGCTCACGCATTTGTTCTATCAATACTTTCAGCTCCATCGAAATCTGGCTGGTTTCTACTGCCACCGATTTTGAGCCTAGTGTATTCGCTTCGCGATTCATTTCTTGCATTAAAAAATCCAAGCGCTTACCTACCGCACCACCTGCGTGCAAAATACGTTTTACTTCTGATATGTGCGAGTCCAATCGTGATAATTCTTCATCTACATCAATGCGTTGCGCATACAGCACCATCTCTTGACGTATGCGGTCGTCGTCATGGCTATTGGTTGCTTCGTGCAACTTAACACTTAATTTGGCCTGATATTGCGCAATTAAATTGGGCATCATCGGCTTTACTCTGGTGACATGCTGCTCAATTTGTTGCAGTCGATCCAAAATAACGGCTTTTAGTTTTTCACCCTCACGCGCACGCGCATCGATTAAATGTTGCAAAACTTGACTTAATACCTGCTTAAAATCCGCTTCTAACGCGTCAATATCCAGCGCTTCCGACGTCATCACACCTGGCATACGTAAAATGTCCAGCATATTCACAGGTTGCGTGTGTGGAAAATATTGCGCGGCAGTTTTTGCGCTCTCGGCAATTTGTTGCAAAACGGTGTGATTAAGCTGTGGCACACTATCTACGCCAGCTTCACGCATCATGCTCATGCGAACATCCACTTTTCCGCGGCCTAATTTAGCCTGAATCAATTCGCGCGCAGTGGCTTCAAACAAGCGTAAATTGTCATCCAGCTTAAGCTGTAACTCTAAATAGCGGTGATTGACCGAACGGCACTCAACCAGCAAAATACCTTGTCTGGTGTTGTGTTCTTGCGACGCGTAGCCTGTCATGCTCAATATCATAAGTTGTGTTCTTAAGTTTATTTGTTAAAGTAATTTGTGATAATTGTATCAAACCCCTATGATTTAACGTGGTTTTTATGCGAGAATGCGTAAATTAAATGATTTAAGATTCAATATCTTAATAACAAAACTAGAATTTTTGCACGCAAGATGACAGGCTACACTTAACTAGATGGCTACACTAAAAAATCAATCTTTGCCTATCGGCTATATTCTGCAAGATTACATCATCACGCGCGTGCTAAGCACAGGCGGATTTAGTTTTGTCTATCTGGCACAAGATATGAACAAAAATATTGTGGCCATTAAAGAATACATGCCCACTGGTTTGGCCTTGCGTGAGGATGGCGCAACCGTGCTACTGGGTAGCGATGACGATGCTGCCACTTTTAAACACGGCCTAAAATGCTTTTTTGAGGAAGGTCTGGCATTGGCCAAAATTGACCACAAAAATATCGTGCGGGTGCTGAATTTTTTTAGAGAAAACAATACTGTTTACATGGTGATGCAGTATGAGCGCGGTAAATCCTTACAAGACTTTATCCTGTCGCAAACTGAACCTGTAAACGAAAAATTTGTGCGCCGTGTGTTTGGTGAGCTACTAAACGGCCTGCGTGAAGTGCATACACAAAAGCTGCTGCACTTGGATATTAAGCCCGCCAATATTTATATTCGATTAGATGGCTCGCCTGTATTGCTGGATTTTGGCTCTGCGCGCCAAACGCTCACGCAAACGCAATCTAAACTATCGCCCAGCTACACGCCTGGCTTTGCGCCGCCAGAGCAATATTTTGAACGCAAACAATTAGGCCCGTGGAGCGATATTTATAGCGTAGGTGCCAGCATGTATTCTTGCTTGGCAAGGTCGGCACCAATGGCTGCTAATCAGCGCGTTAAAAAAGATTTTCTGGCGCCTGCCACCAAAGTGGGCAAAGGCATTTACACACAAGAGTTACTGCAAATTATTGATAACTGCCTCAAACTGAATTACTTAGAAAGACCGCAAAGCGTATTTTCATTACAGAAGACTTTGTTTGAAATTGTTCCCCCAATTGAGGTAAAGAAGCCTAGTTTAGCCAAAAAAATTAAAGACGCTTTAAACAAACCACTTTAAGATAGCAACTGACACATTAATCACACAAAAACACTCAATAATAGCTGCTTAAATGAAATTTTCTATCTACCAAAACAGCCGCCAAGGGCCCAGAAATTATAACCAAGATCGCTTGGCTTATTCCTACAGCAAAGATGCATTGTTGTTAGTATTGGCTGATGGCATGGGCGGCCACCGCAATGGCGAAGTTGCCGCACATTTGGCTGTTAAAACCCTGACCGATGCTTTTCAGCGCTTGGCAGTGCCTTTTTTAAGTAGCCCAGCTAAGTTCTTAATTGACCATATTCAGCAAGTGCACGATATGATTGATAACGTCACCCAACGTGACGAATTAATCGAGTCACCACGCACCACCATCGTTGTCGCCATTATTCAGCGCGGATTTTTATACTGTGCGCATGTTGGCGATTCTCGGTTGTATCATTTTCGCGATGGTCATTTGCTGTTCCGCACTGAAGATCATTCAGTCGTGCAATCGCTATACAAAAAGGGCATGATTACCAAAGAAGAAATGGCTACGCACCCTTACAAAAATAAAGTGTACAACTGTTTAGGTGGCGAAACGCCGCCGCAAATCGATTTATCTGACCGTTTTGAGCTGCTAGAAGGCGATACTATTCTGTTGTGTACAGACGGCGTTTGGGGCGTATTAAGCGATCAGCAAATTAAAGAAATTATTCAGCAACATATTGTGATTGCCGATGCCACCAATAAACTGATGGATAGCGCAGAATTTGCCAGCGATGAACGTGGCGATAATATGAGCGCGATTGGCTTGCAATGGGGTGATAGGCAACAAAGCAGTAACGCAGTTTCTACTCAACTGATGCCGTTGGGTGAAACCACTACTATTATGAACACCGTTCAACAGCATAATAAAGACGGTATGAATTTAAATGATTTGTCCGATGATGATATTGAAAATACCATTGCCGAAATTCAAAATGCCTTGAATAAAACGCAACAAAAACCAAAAATTTAGCCCAATTTTAGGGTTAAGTAGCGCGTCTAAGCGTTATCTGTTGTTAAGTTTTATCAGTCTCAATAATGCATGGCTTATAATATGTGTTTATTTCATACAGATTAAGCACTTACTATGCATACCAACAACCGCCCAAGCCAACGCGCAAACAACCAACTTCGTGCAGTAGAAATCATCCGCCATTACACCAAGCATGCCGAAGGCTCTGTGCTGGTTAAGTTCGGCGACACCCATGTGTTGTGTACTGCCAGTGTAGAAGAAAAAGTACCCGGCTTTTTAAAAGGTAAAAATCAAGGCTGGGTAACGGCTGAATACGGCATGTTGCCACGCTCAACGGGCAGCCGCATGGATAGAGAAGCAGCTAAAGGCAAACAATCTGGACGCACGCAAGAGATACAGCGCTTGATTGGCCGCAGCTTGCGCGCGATTATCGACCTTGAAAAACTGGGCGAACGCAGCGTGCATATTGATTGCGACGTGATTCAAGCCGATGGCGGCACGCGCACGGCCAGCATCACTGGTGCTTATGTCGCTTTGAGTGATGCGATATCGACTTTGTTAAAATCAGGAAAAATTACTGAAAATCCATTAAAACAAGCGGTTGCCGCCATTTCGGTTGGTGTTTATAAAGGCATTCCTGTATTAGATTTAGATTATATTGAAGACTCGGACTGCGATACCGACATGAACGTAGTGATGACCGCCGATGGCGGATTTGTAGAGATTCAAGGCACGGCTGAAGGTGAGCCTTTTGCGCGCGAAACCATGAACGCGATGCTGGACTTAGCCGCTAGCGGCATCAATGATTTGTTAGCCAAACAAAAAGACGTTTTAAGTATTTAATTTAAGCTTTCGTATGTTAAAACAGTTAGTCATTGCGTCAGGCAACCAAGGCAAGCTTGCCGAAATTCAAGCTTTGTTACAGCCGCTAAATATTGAAGTATTACCGCAATCAGCTTTTAACGTAACAGAAGCGTCTGAACCGCACTGTACATTTATTGAAAACGCCTTAGCCAAAGCCCGCCACGCCAGCCTTGCTACAGGCTTACCTGCGCTAGCAGACGATTCCGGCTTATGTTTAGAAGCCTTACAAGGCGCACCAGGTGTGCATTCTGCTTATTTTTCTGGCGTTAAAGATGATGCAAAAAATAACGCGCATTTACTTAACACCTTAAAACAGCATGAAAATCGTTTTGCACATTATTATTGCTGCTTGGTGCTAGTGCGCAAACATGACGACCCGCAACCGCTGATTGCGGAAGGTATTTGGAAAGGCTCTATTTTAAAAAAAGCGCGTGGCGATAATGGTTTTGGCTATGACCCGCTATTTTTAGATGCCATTACTGGTCAATCTGCAGCCGAACTGACGCCAGAGCTGAAAAATAAATTGAGTCATCGTGGCCACGCTTTGCGTAAAATGCTGCAATTAATTCAGCACTTAACGTACTAATATTCTCAAATGAAAAATTTACCAACTTGGGTTCGTGATGACAAAAGCATCGTTGCCTGCACCGAAAAAATTAAAGTCATGACGGACAACTTTGAAGAGATTCAGCAAATGATGCAAGATGCTTTTGAAGACGGCTTGCTGATGGAAGTGAATGAGGCGCAAATGCGTGCCACATTGAATTCGATTGTTGAAGAACTGATTAACCCATATAAAAAAGGCGAATAATCATTTGAAAAAGATTATTCCGATTAACGCTGAAACAAACTTTAATCACGTAAAACCCATTAATAGCACCTCCCCCATTTTAGGTGACGCTACGCTATCGGGCTTAACTAATCCGCCGCCGTTATCGCTATATATTCATATTCCTTGGTGCGTAAAAAAGTGCCCTTATTGCGATTTTAATTCGCATGAATCGCGCACTGAGATTCCCGAAAAACGCTATGTAGCGGCGTTGATTGCGGATTTAGAACAATCTGTGCCGCGCGTTTATGGACGCAAAATCAAAAGTGTGTTTTTTGGTGGCGGAACTCCTAGTCTTTTTAGTGCAGAATCGATTGACGCGATTTTAAGCGCGGTGCGCATGTTAACTCCGCTGGAATACGGAGCTGAGATTACGCTTGAAGCCAATCCTGGTACGGTAGAAACAGCACGTTTTACAGCTTATAAACAGGCAGGTATTAATCGACTTTCGTTGGGTATTCAAAGTTTTAATGCAGATTATCTCAAAGCGCTTGGCCGTATTCATGATGATAAACAAGCGATGCAAGCCGCAGAGTTAGCACTTAACACGTTTGAGCGGGTGAATTTGGATGTGATGTATGCGCTGCCGAATCAAACGCTTGCACATGCGCTACAAGATGCGCGACAGGCAGTGGAACTGAATCCAGACCATTTATCGTTTTATCACTTAACTTTAGAGCCGAATACGCCATTTTATCGCACGCCGCCTAGCTTGCCTGATGATGATTTAAGTGCAGATATGCAAGAGCAGATTGAAGCATTGTTGGCCGAGCATGGTTATGAACATTATGAAACGTCTGCTTTTTGTAAGCCCAAAAGTCAATCACGGCATAACTTAAATTACTGGCAATTTGGCGATTATTTAGGCATTGGTGCAGGCGCGCATTCCAAACTCAGCTATCACGATAAAATCACCCGTGAAACACGCCATAAGCATCCAAAAGCGTTTATGGAAAATGCAGAAAAGGGCAATGCGGTTGATAATACTTGGGTAATTGAACGCGCTGATTTAGGCTTTGAATTTATGATGAACGCACTGCGATTAACAGATGGCGTTGAGGCCAGTTTGTTTCAGCAACGCACAGGATTAAGCTTGCAAACCATGCATGCAGGGCTGGCGGCGGCTACTAAAAAAGGCTTTATCACACAAGGCTTAAAGCGCATTAAACCGACTGCGCTTGGCCAGCGCTATTTAAACAATTTATTGGGCTTATTCTTAAATTAAAGTTTTTAAATTAATGTTTTTAAGTTAATGCCTATTTTGACTCAAAATCTTTACGGGTATCCAATAGCGCTATCAGCATTAAAATTTCGTCTAGTGCCGATTTACTAAAACCTGCTCGCTCACCACCACGGTTATCGGTAATCAAACTACGCAAATACACACTTGCCAACTCGCTGGGCCATACAGCGTCCAGTTTTTCCATAATATGCGGAAAATCTTCTAAATGTTGAGATACCACAATCGCCGCGTTAGTCATCGCTAGGTCGTTTTCGTACCACACTGGCGTCATCACATTAAACGTTTGATGCAGGCTTTTCGCATATTGCTCAAACTCTTCTTTGGCATTAATTTTTCTAAATACTTCTAGCAAATACAACCAATGATTAATAGAGGCTTTTGGCTGTGTTTCGATGGTTAACTTTAGGTGTGCAATCGCATCTTGCGTGCGATTAATGCTCATCAGCAGTTTTGCTTCTTCTAGGGTGGAAGAGGCTTTTTCCATTTCGGTATCTAAAAAAGCTTTCTTCGATTCGCTGGGCTGATGCTCAACAACATATTCAGACTCTTGCTCTGTGTCTTGCCATTGCTCACCAAAATGGGTGACCGTATCATCCTCCATACTTGGCATCGCTTCACTTAAGCGCGCTAACATGCGTTGACGATTTTTTCGTATTAAATAAGCGATAACACTGAGCAGAATCATGCCACCTAATATCAGCAATAATCCATATTTCAACCAATCAAATGCTGGCTTAATGGTCAGCGATGGCGCTGCTTGCTGGTCAACCACAGCAGGTTCAGCAATAATCGCTGCAGGCGCAGGGTTTAAATTTTTAAATACTTTTTTAACAGGCGGCAAAAGTGTAGTTGTTTGCGTTTCAGGCGGCTTAATATCGGCTACAACTGTATCTGTAACCACATTTTTGGCTGTATCGCTTGGTGTGGCAACGCTAGTAGTCGTTGCCGTACTTGCAGGAAAGCTTAAGGTTTTATCTAAAACCAACTTTAAATTGTTTAGTTTTTCTTGCAAAACACCTAATTTAATGTGTAAACGTTCTAACTCAGCTTTCAAAAAAGCATTTTTGCTGACTAAGGCCTCGTATTCTTGCAATAAAAAAGCAGGTATTCTGCTTGTGGTTTGCTTAATGCTGTAACTCAAATGCATCTTTTGACGCTGAGCTTTAGCGCGCTTTGCTTGAATCAAGCCAACTTTTTGCGAAAGTGATTTAAGTGTAGGAATTTGCAATAATGTTGGCTCGTCAAACTCGTTGGTCGCCTTTAATTTTGGCTCCAAATCGGCATTTAAAGCGATTGTTTCCGCCACAAACTGCCTGCGCATCGTTTGGCTTTTAGGGTAAAACGAACGCGCAATATCGTTCAAGCTCTCACCTGGTATTGCTGGCCAAGCCATGGTCGTTGCCGTATCTCCGTCTACATTATTTGCACCAATCGACTGCGACATAGTGGGTTCTGATGCGCTGTTATCTGAATTATTTTGGCTTGGGTTTTCTGTGTTGATAGGCTGAGATTGATTGACATCCGCTTCGCTTGGCGCTGCAGTTGTTGAGAGTGGTTCATCTATTACACCATCTATGGCGCGCACGGTGCTACCGAAAATTAACGGTATCAGCAGCACAAAAATGAATGATTTTTTCACAATATTGAGTGGTTAACTTAATAATTGACGGGCACGTTGAATGGCTTTTTTGACTTGTACTGGCGCGGTTCCACCAATATGGTTGCGGCTGGCTAATGAGCCCTCCAGCGTTAATACCGCGTATACGTCTTCTTGAATTAGCGTATTAAATTGCTGTAATTCTTTTAATGATAAATCCACCAAATCGCATTTTTTTTGCACCGCGTGCTTTACTGCCAGGGCAACAGCTTCATGCGCATCTCTAAACGGTAATCCTTTTTTCACCAAATAATCAGCTAGATCGGTAGCCGTGGCAAAGCCCTCTAAAGCAGCTTGGCGCATATTGGCTTTATTCACTTCAATACCACGCAACATATCCGCATAAATCGCCAGCGTCATTAAAATGGTGTCTGCCGTATCAAACAATGGCTCTTTGTCTTCTTGATTATCTTTGTTGTAAGCCAGCGGCTGGCCTTTCATTAAAGTAAGCAAAGCCACTAAATGCCCATTAACGCGCCCTGTTTTACCGCGCACCAATTCTGGCACATCTGGATTTTTCTTTTGCGGCATAATCGATGAACCCGTGCAAAAACGGTCTGCAATATCCACAAAGGCGAATCTGGGTGAAGACCACAAAATCAGCTCTTCTGAAAAGCGTGATAAATGGGTCATCAATAAAGCACTAGCCGCAGTAAATTCAATGGCAAAATCGCGATCAGAAACCGCATCTAAAGAGTTTTCACAAACGCCATCAAAACCCAAACTTTTAGCAACCATTTCGCGATTAATCGGGTAGCTAGTACCCGCTAAAGCCGCTGCACCTAATGGCAAACGATTAATCCGTTTGCGACAATCGGCAAAACGTTCTGCATCGCGTTTCAACATTTCAAAATAGGCTAGCAAATGATGGCCAAATGTTACCGGCTGTGCCACCTGTAAATGCGTAAAGCCTGGCATGATGGTGTCAGCATGCAGCTCAGCCAAATCGACAACGCTCAATTGCAGCTTTTTAATCGCCACTAAAATGTCATCAACCGTTGCGCGCAACCAAAGCCGCACATCGGTTGCCACTTGGTCGTTACGGCTTCTGCCCGTATGTAAGCGCTTACCTGCATCGCCAATTTTATCGGTTAAACGCTTTTCAATATTCAAATGTACATCTTCTAAATCCAACAGCCATTCAAAACTGCCCGCTTGAATCTCCGCCAAAATCTCAGTCAAACCTTTTTCGATTTTTGCTACATCATCCAAGCTGATAATGCCCTGCGCGCCCAGCATTTTAGCGTGCGAGATGGAACCTGCAATATCAAACTCGGCTAAACGTTTATCGAAATCAACCGATGCAGTGTACTTTTTAACCAGCTCTGCGACTGGCTCATTAAAACGGCCAGACCAAGCGCTTGATTTTTTATTTAATGAGTTGTCTTGCACTAGTTTCTCTTGCACCGTGTAATGGCTTTCTTGGCTTTAATTGTGAAAATTTTCGTTAATAATAATATACTTGTGCATTCATTATAACGAACTATACGCCGTGCGCAAAAATAGCCGTTTACCTAATTTACACAATCTTGGCATACACCTGCGTATTTTGCTGATTGTGAACCTATTAACCGCTATTACAGCGATTTTATTCAGCCAACAATTTAACGAATTTTTACCTTTATTAGCCGAATTATCGGCAATAGTGCAGCCTATTTTACTACTTAGCATGTTAAGCCTGTATACGCTGCATCCATTGTTGAATAAATTGCCTTACTGGCTTGGTATTATCGCTATTTTTTTGTTAGAAATTGGCCTTACTATTCTGGTTTTTGTTGTATTTAATCAACTGTTTTCGTTTGAGGATATTCCAAGCGTCTATCGTGCTTGCCTATTAAGTGCAATTGTCACTGGTATTGTATTTTACTATTTTCATTTGCAACAGCGCGCTTACTCGCCTGCTATTGCAGAAGCGCGCTTGCAAGCCTTGCAAGCGCGCATTCGGCCGCATTTTTTATTTAATAGCATTAATGCCGTTTTGTCGCTAATTCGTAGCCAACCCAAGCGCGCCGAAACCGCATTAGAAGATATGGCCGATTTATTCCGTGTGCTGATGGCGGATAATCGCGACTTGGTACCGTTAGCGCAAGAAATTGCTTTATGCCGCCAATACTTAGCGCTTGAAAAGTTACGTTTAGAAGAGCGTTTACAAATCACTTGGCAAATAGATGATATGCCGCCAGATGCGCTGATTCCGCCGCTGATTTTGCAACCGCTACTTGAAAATGCGGTGTATCACGGCATTGAGCCCATGCCAGAGGGCGGCGAAATTATGGTCACTATTTACACGCGACACAAAGAGTTGCACATTAGTATTAGCAACCCGTATGCGCCGCAAAATCAACATCATGCGGGGAATAAAATGGCCTTAAAAAATATTAAAGAACGCTTAAGTTTACATTTTGATTTAGAAGCATCACTTAAAGCAGAAGCAACACAACTTAGCGACAAACAAAACCGTTATGAAGTGCATATTCGCTTGCCACTTACCCAATAACTTAACACTAAAATTGATGCGAAAATTACGCTTAAAAACATGTTAACTATTTTAATTGCCGATGACGAAACGCCTGCGCGCAATCGCTTGCGTGATTTGCTTGGCGATATTGCCGATGTATCGATTGTTGCCGAAGCCAAAAATGGTAAGGAAGCGATTGATTTGGCCATGCAAACCAAGCCCGATTTAATGTTATTGGATATACGCATGCCGTTGATGGATGGCATTGAAGCGGCACAGCATGCACAAAAACTGGAACCCAAACCCCATATTATTTTTACTACCGCATTTGATGCTTATGCGATTAAAGCATTTGATTTAAACGCAATTGATTACCTATTAAAACCGATTCGCTTAGAGCGCTTACAAACCGCGATTGATAAAGCGCATGCACTTAAGCCTAAACAGATTGAAGCCTTAAAGCCACTGCAAAAAATGCGTAGCCATCTCAGCATTCATGAGCGCGGCCGCGTGATTTTGGTGCCTATTGAACAGATTATTTATCTGCGAGCCGAACTGAAATATATCACGGTGCGCACCGCTGAGCGTGAATACCTGATTGAAGAATCGCTCACCCATCTGGAAACCGAATTTGGTGAGCGATTTGTACGCTTGCATCGTAATTGCTTGGTTGCGCCCATATTTATTACTGGCTACGAAAAACGCCTCAATGAAGCCAACGAAGAGCGCTGGGTTGCTTTATTAAAAGACATCCCCGAAACCGTTGCCATTAGTCGCCGCCAACAACATCTGGTTCGGCAAAGCTAGCGCGCAAAACTTAACACCTAAAACAAGACGAAAAATATTAGCGTCTAGGGTTGTTTCTTTTTAGCATCCATTTCGGCAATCACTTTAGCCGCCCATTCGCGTCCGCCCAAACCAAAAGCCAGTGCAAGTGCCAAAAAGAATGCGCCAAATACAATAATAAACAATGAGTGAATCAGCTGCATGCCAATGCCTAATTGCTCAAGCGCCACAAAAATCGCCAAGATTTGTATGCCATATTCTGCCGAGGTACTCACGGTTAACGCATGCGAAAACTTAATGCTGTACAGCCATGCAAATACCAAACGATTGACAAAGCGCGCCAATAAAGTACCAAAAATAATGACTAAAATAGCCACAATAATATGCGGCAAATAGCTGGCTAATTGTTGTAACAACACAGCGACTTCATTCAGGCCCAGCGCATTCGCACCAGTAATCACAAATAACAGAATCACTAGCCAATACACCACTTGGCTGATAATGCCGCTTAAAGTCACATTAAAATTGCCATGATTAATAAACGCTTCTAAGCCCGATTTTTGCGCCGCTTTATCAAATTGGGTTAATGTCAATAGGCGTTTTACGGCGGATCTGGCCAATTTGGCGATAAGCCAACCAAAAAATAAAATGACAATAACTGCTAATAACTTGGGCACAAAATGTATGAGCTGTACCCAAAATTCATTCAGCGAATTGATAAAAGTGTCTAATTGATATTGCATAACTTTCTCCTTAAAACGTTTTAAAACAGCTAATTAGCTCATCGTCCATCCGTTTTCCAAAAATAAAACGTCAGTAAAATTGATGTTTAGTCTATTCATTTTAATATTGACCATTTTTAGCTTAACCCAAAAAACACACTTTTGTACACCCGTTTGCACACACACAAGACATGCTAAAATTCTTAATTATGCACAATCCACCTAAAAAACTCGAACCTAAACAATTAATCATCGCATCGCGTGAAAGTGCGCTTGCGATGTGGCAAGCCAAGCATATTCAAGCCAAGCTTAAAAAATTGTATCCTTTGTGTGAAGTGAGCATTCTGGGCATGACCACTACAGGCGACCAAATTTTAGATTCGCCTTTGGCACGTATTGGTGGCAAAGGGTTATTTGTAAAAGAGCTAGAAATGGCGCTGGCGGATGGCAGTGCCGATTTAGCCGTGCATAGCATGAAAGATGTGCCCATGAATCTGCCAGAAGGCTTTTTAATGGCCGCCACAGGCGAACGCGAAGATCCGCGCGATGCTTTTGTATCGAATAACTTTAAAAAATTAGAAGATTTGCCAGCAGGCAGCATTGTCGGCACATCCAGCTTGCGCCGCCAAAGCCAAATTCAGGCGAGGTTTCCCAGCTTAAAAATAGAATCCCTACGCGGCAACGTGCAAACGCGTTTGCGTAAATTAGATGAAGGCCAATATGCTGCGATTATCTTGGCAGCCGCGGGTTTAATCCGCTTAGAATTAGGCAATCGCATTCGCCAATTTATTTCGCCAGAACTCAGTATTCCCGCTGTAGGGCAAGGTGCATTGGGCATTGAAATTAGTGCCAGCCGCACTGACTTAATTGAAATATTAGCGCCGCTCAATCATATCGACACGCAATTATGCGTAGAAGCCGAACGCGGCATGAGCCGCGCGCTGGCTGGCAGCTGCACCGTGCCGCTGGGCGCCTATGCAACCCGTCAAGGCAATCGCATCAGCATCGCTGGCTTTGTCGCCAGTGTCGATGGCCAGCAAATTTTGCGCGAAAAAGTCACTGGCAGTGTTGATAATGCCGAAGCAGTTGGTCAGGAATTGGCGGCTAAATTGGTGGCAAAAGGTGCAGACAAAATATTGGCTGCGCTGGATGGTATTAAACACTAATCATGTTCAAAATTACTTCCGTCGTCATTTATACGAAATCGGGAATCCATTTTTAAAATGTCAACAATGCCGCTATCTGGCCTTGGTATCGCCATTACCCGCCCTGTTGACCAAGCCAAAAAACTAAGTGCATTAATTACTGCAGCAGGCGGCACAGCCATTTCATATCCGTTAATTGAAATCACACCACTGGCCGATTACAGCCAGTTTGAAACGGTGATTCAAGCGATTCATGAGTACGATTGGGCGATTTTTATCAGCAGCAATGCGGTACAAAATGGCATGCCGCGATTGGTTAATGTTGGCATGCCAGAACACCTAAAATTTGCCGCCATTGGCCCAGTTACCGCTAATGAGCTACAAAGCTTTGGGGTAAAGCAAGTGCTTACGCCATCAAGTCATATTCAAGATGGCGATGAAAGTAAGGTTCGTTTTGATTCTGAAGCTTTATTGGCGTTGCCTGAAATGCAACAAGTTAACGGTCAAAAAGTGATGATTTTTCGTGGCATCGGTGGCCGCGATGTGTTGGCAGAAAGCTTAAAAGCGCGCGGCGCAATAGTTACTTTTGCGGAATGCTATCAGCGCATTAACCCGCAAACCAACTGCGATTTATTGGCGAATCTTTATAACGAAAAAAAGCTGCATGGTATTGTGATTACCAGCAGTGAAGCCATGCGTCACTTACTGGATTTGGCAGGTGATGCCGAATGGCTAGAAAATATTACCCTATTTGTGAATCATGCACGAATTGCGGAATTGCCTTTGCAGATGAGTTTGAAAGTCTGTGTTGCCAACGCGCCTGGTGATGATGAAATGCAGGCATTAATCAGTAGTGCTTTTTAGGCTTATTATTTGCTTATAAACTTAATTTAAGCTTAAAAGATACACTTATGAATACAGACAAAAATCCTAGTCGGGTGTTTAAAAGTGCTACATATATGCAGCCTAATATTGGTGAGCCTATACGCTCAGTAGTCACTGAATCGCAGCATGCAACCGTGGTTGCATGGCATATCAACCCCCAGCAAAGCATCTTGGCTCACGTGCATCCACATGGCCAAGACACATGGACAATTATATCTGGCTGTGGGGAGTATCAATTAAATACGACTGGTGACACGCACATCATTAGTGCAGGCGATATTGTTGTAGCGCATCAAAACGAAGTGCATGGTGTTTTTAACCATAGCAATGAGCCTCTCGTTTTTATTTCAGTAGTATGTCCGTTTGAAGCTGGCTATGCGCTAATTTAAAACCGAAGATGCAATAAAAAGCTGTTTTTAAATTTTTGGTGCAGCTGCAAACGTAAACGCATCACTAAAGAATTCTTCTGTATCTAAACCTTGTTGTATAAAAGTTTGATGTGCAATTTCGCACATGCCGGGCGCACCGCATACATAGGCTTGGTGGGCGCTTAAATTGCTGATATCATCCAAAATTGCTTGGTGCACAAGCCCTGTTCTGCCTTGCCAATTATCGTTTTCAGCAGGTTCTGACAACACAGGAATATAAGTAATATTAGGGGTTAAGTCTGCCCATTTTTCGCACAAATCGTGCATATATAAATCGCGCAACTGACGCGCGCCACGATATAAAACAATGTCGCGCTGAATATTGTTATGCAGCATATGCTCAATCATACCTTTCACAGGCGCGAAACCTGTACCGCCTGCAACCATAATAATCGGCTTTTGCGAATCTTCTCTTAAGAAAAAACTGCCAAATGGTGCTTCAAGCCGCAATATGGCTTTTTCTTGTAGCTCTTTTTCTACATATTCACTAAACACGCCGCCGGCAATCACGCGAATATGCAACTGCAAAAAATCGCTATCGTGAGGTGCATTGGCGATTGAAAAAGCACGGCGTTTGCCATCTTTTAAAATAAATTCAATATACTGGCCTGCTTTAAATTGTAAGCGCTCACTTGCGGGTAGTTGCAGGTGCAGCGCAATCACATCATGCGCAAGCTGCTCTTTTTTTGCGACACGTGCAGGCAAGATTCGCGGTTTAATGCCTGCCAAGCCGCCTACTTCGCGACACTCAATGCTTAAGTCTTCCATCGGCCTTGCACAGCATAATAATGTGTTGCCTGCAGCCAATTCAGCGTCGCTCATCGCGCTGCCCTGATAATCGTCATGCATTACTTTGCCTTGCAACAATTTGGCTTTACAAGCGCCGCAAGCACCGTTACGGCAACCGTAGGGTAAATTTACACCTGCCTCAATTGCGGCTTGCAACACGGTTTGGCTGGGGCGCACATCAAATGTATGGCCGCTATTTTTAATGGTCACTTTATGCATTTTTTCTTAACTTTTTAAAAATTATTTTTTCTGATTATCATCTTGCACATGCGTATATTCACCTTCAATCACATCATCGTTGGCGGCACGTGCATCAGGGCTTGGTTGGTATGACTGTTGAAATGGTTGTTCATATTGGTTAGTCGCAGCATTTGGGTTTTGCTTACTGATGGGTGTTAATAGCAAAACTACCGCAATCATATCGGTGATCACGCCAGGAATAATTAACAACACACCCGCCACCATATTACGCGCGCTACCTAGCATGGTTTTAACGGGATTACCGCCAGATGTCAGACTTTGCATCATTTTAGCCGTTAACAATAACTTTTCACCACGAATCAGTTGTAAGCCCAAGTAAGCTATGACGACTAAATAGAGCAATACCCGCCAGCCGTACTCATCTGCAAGGCTTATGAGCAGAAATAGTTCGGCAAATGGAAAAGCGAGTAAAATTAAACCTATTAAAAAACGCATATCTTAAGAACTTTCTATCCAATTGTTTTCACTAATTGGGGGTTAAATGCAGTATTTGCAACTGCTGGCATTTATTTTGAAAGATGGAGCATTATTTGAAACACCTATTAAATAGCATTGTAATCGCTTTTATGACAACGTTTGTTGTGGGCGCGTTGCATGCCGCAGAGACTAATTTAACTGGCAAAAACGCTTTTGTTGAAGAGATTCAAGAAGATGAATTTTTATCGCCAGATGTTGCATTTAAGCTTAACTTAACGGTATTAGACGCACAAAATTTAAATGCCAATTTTAAGATAGTGCCTGGCTATTATTTGTATAAAGAGCGCATTAAGTTTGTCATTAAAGATGCTAACACAGGCAAAATTGAACAGATTAATTTGCCCGCAGGCGAAATAAAAGATGACCCCAATTTTGGTAAGCAGGAAGTTTATCATCACGAATTCGATGCAAAAATAGCGTTAAGTAAGGCCAATAATCCAGTTATTTCTGCCACTTATCAAGGCTGTAGCGAAAAAGGTTTATGTTATGCGCCTGTTACCAAACTGATTGCAATTGAATTGCCTGATGGCGGTAGTAATGCCAGCGCGAGCGTTGTTGCTAGTTCAGATGATGATAAAACGACACAAGCATTAAAAGGCGGCAATTTGTGGCTGATTATTGGTGCATTTTTTGTTGCAGGCTTGTTGCTTTCATTTACACCTTGTGTGCTACCAATGATTCCAATTCTATCCAGCATTATTGTTGGCAGCCAAGCAAAAAGCGGTAAAGCGTGCAAATTACACTCTTTCGGGCTATCGGTAGCCTATGTTTTGGGTATGGCGCTTAGCTATACACTGGCGGGTATTGCGGCAGGTTTATCGGGCAATTTACTCAGCCAATCATTACAAAACGCTTGGGTGCTAGGCGGAACTGCACTAATTTTTGTGGCATTGGCCTTTTCAATGTTTGGATTTTACGAACTAAAATTGCCAGCGGTAATTGAGAACAAAATTCTAGGCGCCAGCCAAAAATTAAAAGGTGGTGAATTTTTGGGTGTGTTTATCATGGGCGTGTTATCAGCATTAATTGTTAGCCCATGCGTTGCCGCGCCATTAGCTGGTGCACTAATTTATATTGGCCAAACCCATAATGTATTGTTGGGCGGCGTAGGCTTATTTGCCTTAGCCATCGGTATGGGCGTGCCTTTGTTATTAATTGGCGCATCTGCTGGCAGTTTAC
Organism: Methylotenera sp.; assembly: GCA_021732365.1. Classification (GTDB taxonomy): domain Bacteria; phylum Pseudomonadota; class Gammaproteobacteria; order Burkholderiales; family Methylophilaceae; genus Methylotenera_A. The sequence continues at coordinate 80,002 of JAKFVD010000020.1, forward strand.
TACCCAAAGCGGGCAGCTGGATGACTATTGTGCGTAACTTTTTTGGTGTATTAATGCTGGCAATGGCCGCCTACTTGGTTTGGCCTGTATTGCCTAGCGCGATTACGCAGCCTGTCAACAAATTGCTGGGTACTTCTGTTGAACATAATTTACCTTTTGCACGTGTTAAAAGCGTGGCAGAACTAGATGCTGCAATTGCAGCGGCCAGTGGCAAAACTGTCATGCTGGATTTTTATGCCGATTGGTGCGTTGCCTGTAAAGAAATGGAAAAATTCACTTTTAGCGATGGCAGCATACAAGGTGCACTTAAAGATACCGTTTTGCTACAAGTCGATGTCACTGAAAATAATGACGATGACCAAGCACTACTTAAACGCTTCGGCTTATTTGGTCCGCCAGGCATTATCTTTTTTGATGTCGCTGGCAACGAAATCAAACCCAAAGTCATTGGCTATAAAAATGTCGCCCAATTTACACAAATACTCAATAAAGTGAATGCTCAATAATGCTCAATCAATTAAAAACACCGCTTTTTTATCTGGTCTTAATCGCCTCACTTGGTTTTGCCATCTTTTATTTTTTTCTCAACCCACAAACCCAAATAGGTAACGAGTCAAACCAAGGCATGTCGACACAAGCTTTGTTTACAGCGAATTTTTCTGATGAAAACAGCAAACCACAACCATTAAAACAATATGAAGGCAAAGTTGTCGTGCTTAATTTTTGGGCCAGCTGGTGCGAACCCTGTCGCGAAGAGATGCCAGAGCTTTCAACTTTGCATACTGAATACAAAGATCGCAATGTGGTTGTATTAGGCATGGCAATTGAAGATGTTGCCGCGATTAATGATTTTTTAAAAGAGACTAAAGTGAGCTATCCCTTATTTGCGGCGGATGTACAAGGCATGGATATTGCCGCTAGTTTAGGTAATAACAAAGGCGTTTTACCCTACACGGTCATCATTAAATCCGATGGCACCGTGGCAAAAACCTATTTTGGCCGCATTACTAAGCCTTTATTAGAGCAAACCTTGAAAACTATTTTATAAAAACTGTTTTTTGACTCTATTGTAAAATTTTAGTTATCATTCAATCACTTAAGATTAATTCGTTCAATAACTTCGCTTAAACTTCATCTAACTACGGTTAATTTGCTGGACAAAAGCATTCAAGTTCGGCAAACTTGCCGCTATGAAAGTTCGTCAAAAATCGACTAAATGTAATATAAAACTCAATATAAGTGGCGCAAAATGACCACTAAATCGATTTTAGTATTGCATGGACCTAACCTTAATCTACTTGGCTTACGCGAGCCAGAGCATTATGGCAGCTTAACACTTGCCGCGATTAATGCACAATTGGCAAAGATTGCGCAGCAAAATGCTGTTAATTTAGAGGTTTTTCAAAGTAACAGCGAAGCTGAAATTGTCACTAAAATACAATCTCATGCTGTTAACACCGTCGATTTTATTGTGATTAATCCTGCTGCTTTTACCCACACATCTGTTGCGATTCGTGACGCACTTTCTGCTATCAAAACTCCTTTTATTGAAGTGCATTTATCTAATGTATTTGCGCGGGAAAGTTTTAGGCATCATTCTTACTTTAGCGATATAGCAGTTGGCGTGATTAGCGGCTTAGGGGCCGAAGGTTACAGCGCCGCTTTGCAATACGCGATTAATTACTGCAACAAAAAAGCCACTTAAATGCGCTCAAACGTTATTTTTAACAACATTTCAACACTAATTAACACTTACAATCAAAACTAAGCAATCATAACTAAGTTAATACAGAGGTTATTATGGATTTACGTAAACTTAAAAAATTAATCGATTTGGTAGAAGAATCTGGCATTTCTGAGCTGGAGCTTACTGAAGGTGAAGAAAAAGTACGCATCAGCCGTGCGTTAATGCCCAGCAATGCGCCTGTTATGCAGTACATGGCTGCACCGCTGACAGCGCCTGTTGCGCAATCTGCACCTGTGCCAACCGCGGCGGCACCTGTTGTGGCCGAAGTTGAAGGTCACACGGTTAAATCTCCCATGGTAGGTACGTTCTACAGATCTTCATCTCCTGACGCAAAACCGTTTGTAGACGTAGGTAGCAAAGTGGCTGTAGGCGATACTTTATGTATTATCGAAGCCATGAAGTTACTCAACGAAATCGAATCAGATGTAGCAGGCGTGGTGAAAAAAATATTGCTAGAAAACGGTCAGCCAGTTGAATACGGCGAGCCATTGTTTATTATTGAATAATTGCGATTGGTTGATGAAATATGTTTGAAAAGATACTAATCGCTAACCGTGGAGAGATTGCTCTCCGCGTGCAACGTGCCTGCCGCGAGCTTGGGATTAAAACAGTTGCAGTACACTCGGTCGCAGATAAAGAGGCTAAATACGTCAAATTAGCAGACGAATCGGTATGTATCGGCCCAGCGGCATCTAGTCTGAGTTATCTGAATATTCCAGCGGTAATTAGTGCTGCCGAAGTGACGGACGCCCAAGCGATTCACCCTGGTTATGGATTTTTATCAGAAAATGCCGATTTTGCAGAACGTGTAGAGCAAAGCGGCTTCGTTTTTATTGGTCCACGCGCTGAAACCATTCGCTTAATGGGTGATAAAGTCTCTGCCAAAGACGCCATGAAGAAAGCAGGTGTGCCTTGCGTTCCTGGGTCTGAAGGCGCATTGCCAGATGACCCTGTTGAAATTATCAAAACCGCTAAAAAAGTGGGCTATCCAGTTATTATTAAGGCGGCTGGCGGCGGCGGCGGACGTGGCATGCGCGTGGTACACACCGAAGCAGCATTGGTAAATGCGGTGAATATGACCAAAGCAGAAGCGCAAGCTGCTTTTGGTAACCCCATGGTGTACATGGAAAAGTTTTTAGAAAATCCACGCCATATTGAAATTCAAATTTTGGCAGATCAACATGGTAATGCTGTTTACTTGGGTGATCGTGATTGCTCTATGCAACGCCGCCATCAAAAAATCATCGAAGAGGCGCCATCTCCGCTATTAAGCCCTAGAATTCGCGATAAAATCGGCGAACGTTGTGCAGAAGCTTGCCGCAAAATTAAATATCGCGGTGCTGGTACATTTGAATTTTTGTACGAAAATGGCGAATTTTACTTTATTGAGATGAATACGCGCTTGCAAGTTGAGCACACTGTGACAGAGATGATTACAGGTATCGACTTGGTACAACAGCAAATTTTTGTAGCCGCAGGAGAAAAGCTCGCTTTCCGTCAACGCGATATTGAGCTGCGTGGACATGCGATTGAATGTCGCATTAATGCTGAAGACCCGTACAGCTTCGTGCCATCGCCCGGTAAATTGACGACTTTCCACATGCCAGGCGGCCCTGGTGTACGTATCGATACACATGCATATGCTGGCTACGTTGTGCCGCCACATTATGATTCGATGATAGGTAAGCTGATTACACACGGTGCCACACGTGAGCAAGCCATTGCGCGCATGCGTATCGCACTATCGGAAATGCTGGTGGACGGTATCAAAACCAATATTCCATTGCATGCCGATTTAATGGCAGATGCTGCTTTCCATTTGGGCGGCACTAGCATTCATTATCTTGAACAAAAATTAGGTATTAGCCATAAATAAATTCTGTACTGGTGACAACAACTGATGGCTTGGCTATTACTTAAAATTCAGGCAGATGAACAAAATGCAGACACCATTAGTGATGCATTGATGGATTTAGGTGCCTTATCTGCCAGTATTGAAGATGCGTTTGCTGAAACAGCGTCCGAACAAGCCATCTTTGGCGAGCCAGGCGATCCACCGCCGGGTATCTGGCAACAGAATATCGTCACCGCTATGTTTGACGCTGACACCAATTTTGAGCAGGTGATTCAAACATTGAGTGCGGCCACTGCTACCACACATTTTCAATACAGCACTGAAGTGATTGAAGAGCAAGATTGGGTGCGTGCTACGCAAGCGCAATTCGACCCGATTAAAATCACGAATAAATTATGGATAGTGCCGACTTGGCATCAATCCAATTGGCTAGAAAGTGCGCAAGAAGACGCTATCAACATCATTTTGGACCCTGGTTTGGCTTTTGGCACTGGCAGCCACCCTACTACGCATTTATGCCTAGAATGGCTGACCAAAACCATGCCTGCGCAGTCGGTTTTAGATTACGGCTGTGGCTCAGGAATTTTGGCGATTGCAGCCAAAAAATTGGGCGCGCAAGAAGTTGTGGGTGTAGACATCGACGACCAAGCAATTGTCGCCAGCCATTACAACGCAGAACAAAACCAGGTAGACGTACAATTTTTTGATGCCAATGCATTTGCACACCATACATTTGATGTCGTTGTTGCCAATATTTTGTCTAGTGCACTGATGGTGCTGGCACCTGTTTTAGCTAAATATTGCAAAATAGGTGGTCAGTTGGCACTTTCTGGCATTCTGGAAACGCAAACCGAAGCGTTAACAGAGCGCTATAGTGAATGGTTCATTATGGATGCGCCACGCCAACAGGATGCTTGGATACTACTCACCGGCATTAAAAAATGAACTACATTACCTCCTGCCCCGCTTGCGAAACGCAGTTTTTACTGAATATCGATCATTTAAAAGCGTATCGCGGCAAAGTAAGGTGCGGTCATTGTGGTCATATATTTAATGCCAAAAATAGATTAACTGAAGTGACCGATGAGATTCGCAATGCTGGTGACAATGCCTCCGTTGAACATAACATCAGTTTAGAAGCCAGCTATACGATTAGTGACACAGACGATTATGACATTGAAAGCGCTAGGTTAGAACACCATGAATCTGCACGTGCTGTAGATGAAAAGCCAATCAGCGAAGTATTGAATGTGGTATTGGAAACAGTGCCGAACCTTTCCGATTTGAATACTCAAAACGAATTAAGTAAGCATCAAAAAACAAGTAGAGACTATTCCAATAGACCGTATATCAGCACTCAGACTCCTGCTTCAATTGCTGAAGAAGATTTAGATATTGATGCGATTCGTGCGCCTATTTTTATTGACGACTTAACTACTGACCCTAAATTTCAACTCAACAAACCAAAGCGTAATATTTGGTTAATACTTGCAGTGTTATTGCTGATAGTTTTTGCTTTATTACAAAGCGTTTATTTTTTACGCTCAACAATCGCCGCCAATTATCCGCAATTTAAGCCTTATTTACAGCAAGCTTGCGCCTATTTAAGTTGCAAAGTTAACCTACCGCAGCATCTAGATTTACTGACAATCGACGACTCTGATATGCAAGAAAGCGATGATTATCAAGACGTGATTAATTTTTCTAGCCTACTCATTAACAACGCACCACATGCGCAAGCCTACCCTAATATAGAGCTAACCCTTACCGATATTGACGATAAACCCGTATTAAGAAAGCTGGTGCGGCCACAAGAATATTTAAGCTTAAATGATAATGTGGTTAATGGCATTGCTGCACGTGAAGAAATTCGTATTAAGCTTGCGATTAACGTGCAAAATCTATCGGTTGCGGGCTATCGCGTACTGCTCACTTATTAATGACATGATTTTAATTTCACTTATGCATCTATTTAATTTGTGTATCTATTAAGTGGTACATCTAATGAAAATCATTAGCGTGTTTTAATAACATCACATACGCTTTACTTTTAACTAATCTGTATTGTTCAAGTCATAGATTGTGTAGTTAACTTAAACGAAATTTTTAGGAGATTATTATGTGGACAACACCAGCAGCTACAGAAATGCGTTTTGGCTTTGAAGTTACAATGTACGTAATGAATAAATAAGCTTTATTGCTTAATTAAAAAGGCACTTTATAAGTGCCTTTTTTGTTGTCTGTCAGTTATTAAGATTGATTAAAGCAATCAAGTAACCATTTTCATATAATCTGAATCAATCGCCCTAATTGCATCCACAATTATTTCTACCGTTTCTAACCGAACAAAGCTTTTACGCCAAGCAATTGCAATACGTCTAGTGGGCGCTGGGCTGGTAAATGGAATCACCTTGATTAATGGGTTGTTATAGCGCGCCGCAGTTGCAGAGCAAGGCAAAACCGTAATACCCAGATTTGAAGCCACCATATTACGAATCGTTTCTAGTGAATTGCCTTGTAGCACCTCGCCTTTTCGCGATAGCTCTGGGCAAGCTTGCGTGACTTGATTGCTGAAACAATGCCCGCTATTAAGCAACAGCACTTTTTCGTCTGACAGTTCTTCAGGATTAATTTGTTTGCGCCTTGCCCAATGGTGATCGCTTGGTACCACCACATCGAACTCCTCATCATAAAGCGCTTTATATTGCAAACCTGGCACATCAAACGGCAGCGCAATAATCGCCACATCAATCACTCCATTACGTAATTGTGCCTCTAGATTTGCGGTTAGGTTTTCTTCTACTTCTAGCGGCATATCTGGCGCAGTTTGCCGCAAAATAGGAATAATCTCTGGCAATAAATAAGGGCCAACTGAATGAATCATGCCTAATTTTAAAGCACCTTTTAATTGATTTTTGCCTAACTCAGCAAGCTGTTTGATTCTGCCCGCTTCTTCTAACACACGCGATGCTTGCTCAATAATTTTCACGCCAATTTCTGTTGGCGTGACATCTGAGCGGCTACGCTCAAATATCATCACGTTTAATTCTTGTTCTAATTTTTTGATACCTAAACTCAATGCGGGCTGGGTAACAAAACACTTCTCTGCCGCACGCCTAAAATTGCGCTCTTGCGCAACGGCCATTACAAACTTCAGTTCGATTAATGTCATTTTTATATCGCTTTTAATCAGTAAAATTTATCATACATTGATTAATTTAATTTATCAACAGTATCAAAACATACAATTATACAAATGGCACACGCTTCTCTAGAATGCACCACATGGTATCTACTATTAGATGGATACAAACACTTTAAAAGGAGCAAACTATGTTACAACATGTATTGAATCAGCCTAGCCAGATGCTTGTTGAACTTCTGGCGTCCTACGCACTAACGCATTAACAAGGTATTTATAGCTACACTACAAATTGATTATTAGGAGAGCAACATGACTAAAAATGTATTAACCACCTCAGCTGGCGCACCAGTGGCCGATGATAACAACAGCATTTCAGTGGGTGCGCGTGGACCATTAACTTATGACAACCATTACTTATTTGAAAAATTAGCCCATTTTAACCGTGAGCGTATTCCAGAACGTGTTGTGCATGCCCGTGGTACGGCTGCTCATGGCACTTTTACGGTGACTAAAAGTTTAAAAGACGTGACCATTGCCAACTTTTTACAAGAAGTTGGCCAACAAACCGATGTATTTTTACGCTTTTCAACCGTTGGTGGCGGCCAAGATTCTAGCGATTATGCACGTGACCCGCGCGGCTTTTCGGTGAAGTTTTATACCAAAGAAGGTAACTGGGATATGGTGGGTAATAATACGCCGGTATTTTTCTTGAATGACCCAATTAAGTTTCCTGACTTTATTCATAGCCAAAAGAAAGACGCGCGTACCAATTTACCAAACCCAGCTAATGCGTTTGAATTTTGGGCCAATCACCCGCAATCATTACACCAAATGACCATTTTGATGTCTGATCGCGGCATTCCTGCGTCTTATCGCCATGTGCACGGTTTTAGTAGCCACACATTAAGCTTTTACAATGCAAAAGGTGAGCGTTTCTGGTGCAAATGGCACTTTAAAACCAATCAAGGTATTAAAACCTTAACCAATGAAGAAGCGGCAAAAATGCCAGCAAATGGCGCGCAAAAAGATTTGGTTGAGGCGATTGATAGGGGCGATTTTCCGTCATGGCGCGTTGAGGTACAAATCATGACAGAAGAAGAAGCTAAAAATTATCATATCAATCCGTTTGATTTAACCAAAGTGTGGCCCTATGCTGATTTTCCAGTGATTGAAATCGGCAAGTTAGAGTTAAACAAAAACGTGAACAATTACTTTGCGGAAACTGAGCAAGTAGCATTTGCGCCAAGCAATTTTGTACCAGGCATCAATGCATCGCCAGATAAAATGTTGCAAGCTCGTTTATTGGCTTACCAGGATGCGCACCGTTACCGAGTGGGCGCGAATGTGAATCAGATTCCTATCAACGCGCCTAAATGCCCTGTTAACCACTATCAACGTGATGGTGCATTTGCAGGCATGGGTTGTCCAGTAGGGCATGGCAGCGGAAACGCTGCGGGCCACGGCAGCAGCGAAGCGAGCTATGGCAGTCAAGCCGCTACGGTAAGTGCTTCTAACTTCTTTCCTAACGATAGAGCGAATGACGGCGCGCCAGTACCCGCACCGCAGGTGGCAGCACCACCAATGCCAGTATTGGGCGATGCCTGGATTGGGTACCATACTCAAGATGATGAAGACTATGCCAGCCAGGCAGGTGATTTGTTCCGCATTATGAACGATAGCCAAAAAGCACAGTTGTTTGGCAATATTGCAGGTGGATTATCAACTGCGAATGCGAGCATACAAGCGCGTATGTTGGCGCAATTTGTAAAAGCTGACCCTGCTTATGCGGAAGGAGTTAAAAACGCGGTTGCTGCAATGAAGTAATTTTATGTATAAAAGAAAAAGCTCGCCTTTGCGGGCTTTTTCTTTTTTTGTACATTGTAAGTATTCGATACTGTTATCGACCAATTAACTCAATTATCACTTAAAATAATTACGTTATTAAACTGGAAATCAACATGAAAACTTGGATGTGCATTATATGTGGCTTGATGTATGAAGAAGAAAAAGGCTGGCCAGAAGACGGCATTGCGCCAGGCACACGTTGGGAAGATGTACCTGATGAGTGGTTATGCCCCGAATGTGGTGCTGGCAAAGGTGATTTTGAAATGGTCGAGTTTTAGTATGCCAACTTAGCTGTTTAGTATGCAATTTAAGTTAAAAGTGCGGTATGATTTTTATTGGGTAATTTGTCGATAAGACTGGATAAATATGAAAACCGTACTAGTTGCCAACCCCAAAGGCGGTAGCGGCAAAACGACACTGGCGACTAATCTTGCGGGTTATTTTGCCAGCCTGAATTACCGCGTCATGCTGTCAGATCTTGATCGCCAACAATCAGCCACCAGCTGGCTACAAAGACGCTCTGCCGAATTACCGTTTATAGAAAGCCATCAACCAAAATCTAAACAATCTGATTTTAAGGCCGAATGGCTAGTGGCAGACTCGCCAGGTGGCTTTAGGGATGAAAAGTTATCTGATGCAATTAAACAAGCCGATTGCATTATTGTGCCCGTACAACCCTCTGCTTTTGATATTGGCGCGACACAAGATTTTTTAGATTTGTTAAATGAAGAAAAAGCAATTCGCAAACAAAAAACCTTTGTGGCGCTAGTTGGCATGCGGGTGAATAGTCGTACAAACGCTGCCATTAAATTAGCTGAATTTATGGCGCAAACCAACTTTCCTGTTTTAACCTATTTACGCAATGCACAAAGCTACGTAACCGCAGCAGAGCAAGGCTTAAGTTTATTCGATATGCGTCCATCTTTGGTGACGCAAGACATCGAACAATGGCAGCCCTTATTAGATTGGATTAACGAAACTACGGCTTAACTATTGGGCTGATTATATCCAATGCAATACCAAGCAATTGAGATTTTTTTAAATTGCGTTAAAATATTAACCGCAAATTAGTGGTTAACTTTTTAGCCGAATACTTTTAAATCAATCGATATTTATATTGGAGAGCATTTTGGATTTTGTGGGCGCAGTTGGTATTTATTATTTAGCAGGTGTTTTAGTCGTTATTAGTGCAATTTTGTATGTTTGTGTTAAAAAAATTAAATAAATAAAAAGGCCTTTTAAGGCCTTTTTAGATTTTAAGCATTCTGTTTTGTTTTAGTGGCTATTAATTAAAGCCACGTAATTTAGAGGCGGCTAGCGATGCCGCAGCCGTTCTTGTTTCCACACCCAGTTTCACGAAAACATGCTCTAAGTGTTTGTTAATCGTTCTGGGGCTAGTGCTTAATATATCGCCAATATCGCGACTGGTTTTACCTTTAATTGCCCAGTACAGTACTTCTGACTCGCGTTTGGTCAGCTTAAAAGTCAGCATAAGCGCTTCTATCTGCGCGGCGTCTGACTCTTCTCTCAACACAATCACCCACTGCTCATCACTGCCAATATTTGCTGGGCTAAAACTTAAGCGCTTAGTACTTTGAATAATGGTAAGTGGCTGTAGCGTTTTGCCATCAGCATCGGCCTGATAAGCCGCCTCAATCCAATTTAATACAGGAATAGGCGTAATAAATTCACTTGATTCATTTTCTGCAAAAAAATAACTTTGTATCCACTGCCGCGCCAATGGCGTTTGCCAAACAATTTTTCCATTTTGCGGTGTAATCGCAATCGCCGCCTGACCAAAAGCATCTAAAGCACCACGTGCCTGATGCATTTGACGTGATGTTTTTAAATGGGCAGAAATTCTCGCCAGCACTTCGTTGGTGCGAATTGGCTTAGTCACATAATCCGTACCACCCGCTTGAAACGCTGCGACCACATGCTCAGATTCGGTTAATCCTGTCATAAAAATCACTGGAATATGGCTAGTTTTAGCGTTAAGTTTTAACTGTCGGCACACTTCAAAACCATCCATTTCAGGCATCATGGCATCTAGCAAAATAATATTGGGCTGCGCGGCTTGTGCGCGTTCAATCGCCACTTTACCGTTGCTGGCAACCAAGACCGCATAGCCAGATTCATCCAGCGCATCATGCAACACGGCTAAATTATCCATCACATCATCTACAATAAGTACAACGGACGATTGATGATGATTTAAGTCTGGCCTAGCCATATTTTAGTTAAGTGTCCGAATTTCTTGAACGTTGATCTCTTGTATAAAGTTTTTCATGATATCTATTTGAAATTGACTGGAAAATTGCCGCATCAGTTCTACAAAAGCCAAATAACTGGGATCGATTAAAAGAATTTCGTCCAGCTTACCATTAATGCCTTTGATGTAACCCAGATTAACGAGCGCGAGCAGCTCTGTTAATGTTTTTTCTGGCGGCATAATCATTTTGGTATGGTCGCTCACACTTTCAGGATTTTGCAATAAATTTTCGACAACATCTGTATTTGTTATCCACTCTAGATTCAACCGATCGCCCAGCCAGTTGAGTAATTCTTCTACACTTACTGGCTTGACGATAAAATCTTCACTGGCAATGCCTGCTGCATTTTCAAGATTTTTATCATAAGCATTGGCAGAAACGATACCAATTGGAATATGCGATTGGTGTACTTTGCGGATAATATAAGCGGCTTCCCAGCCATCCATCACTGGCATGGCTAAATCCATCAAAATAATATCTGGGTTAAACGATTCGTAAATATCCAAACACTCTTTACCAGTGGCTGCTTGCGCCATTTCAAACCCCAGAGGCGCCAAAATATTCACCAATAGCTCGCGGTCTACTTGTTCATTATCGACAACCAAAATTTTGCGTCTTGCGCCGAGATACGTCACGCGGTTGGCAAAAACACTGGGTTCTATTTCTTCTGAATGATGCACTTGCGATAAAAACAGTCGAATCTGAAATGTGGTTCCTTTGCCAATTTCACTGGTAAAGTTTAGCTCGCCCCCCATTAACTCTGTCAGTAATTTACTAATGGTCAAGCCAAGCCCTGTGCCGCCAATATTGATTTGGTTGGCCGCACTACCGCGTGAAAATGGCTCAAATATTTTGTTATATTCAGCACGCGTAATACCAGGCCCAGTATCTTGAATTTCAATATAGGCAAGCTCTCTTACATAACGCACACGAAAAGTAATCGTGCCTGCCTTAGTAAATTTCACCGCATTGCCCAATATATTAATTAATATTTGCGTTAACCTTTTTTGGTCTGCTTTCACAACTGCGGGCAATTCGCCTATGGCCTCATATTTAAAACTCAATCCTTTATTACGCGCCTGTAACTCAAACATACTGACAATTTGGCTGATAAATTCTGGAAATTTAATCGGTTTAATATCAAAAGTAAGCTTGCCACTTTCAATACGCGCAATGTCTAAAGTGCCTTCAATCAGTGATAACAAATGCTCGCCACTGCGCCGCACAACTTTGATGGCATGCTTGCGATGCAGCGGGATTGAGCTGTCGTTATCCAGCAATTGTGCATAGCCCAAAATGCTATTGAGCGGGGTTCTGAGCTCATGGCTAATACCTGTGATATAGCGACTTTTGGCTTGATTCGCTTGCTCTGCAAGATGTCTGGCAAGCTGTAATTCGTTATCGGTTTGTTTGTGCAAATCAATCTCGCGCAGTAAAAGCCCCGTTTGGCGATTGGATTCTTCTTGTGCTACGCGACGACTTTCGGTAGTTAACACTAACCACCAGGCAATAATGCCACTGGCAAAAACTAAAGCGCCAAAGACTTTTAAATAGCCCGCTTGTAATTGCGGCAATAAAGTAGAAGCATTTGCCTCAAGCGTTGAAGTCTCATGAAAGTAAATTAATCCTAGCATGCCGCCAAAAAAAGCCAGCGCAATAAACATCAATAAAAGATAATGCGCTACCCCACCTTTTAAATGTGGCCACAGCCATTTGGGCGACAGAAACTTACTGGTACTCAGCCATTGCTGCGATAAGCTTGCGTGCGGCTTGCACGCATCGTTACAACGCGCATCCAAGCAACAGCAAAGTGAGCAAATAGCACCTTGATAAGCAGGGCAATGTGCTAAATCTTCCGTTTCATAATCACGCTCACAAATTACACATTTTTGTGTACGCATTTTTGCGGGAAAAGCGTATTTAGTACGCGCAACATAGTATTTTCCGCCAGTGAGCCATGCGATAAGTGGCGATGTAACCAAAGCGGTAATGAATGCGATAAATGAAGAGAATGCTTTGATTTCACTGCCAAATATGCCTGTAAATGCAGCGATAGAAAGTGCTGAAGCCAAAAACATTGCACCGACTCCCACTGGATTAATGTCATACAAATACGCACGCCTGAACTCGATTCCTTTAGGGCTTAAACCCAACGGTTTATTAATGACCAAATCGGCTACCACTGCGGTTATCCATGCAATAGCAATATTGGAATAAAGCCCTAGCACTTGTTCTAGTGCTTTAAATACATCCAGCTCCATTAACATAATGGCAATAATTGCGTTAAATACCACCCAAACTACCCGGCCAGGGTGGCTATGGGTGAGCCTTGCAAAAAAATTAGACCAAGCCAGCGAGCCTGCATAAGCATTGGTCATATTGATTTTAACTTGAGAAATCACCACAAAAAAAGTAGTGACCGCCAGCGCAACTTCGTATGAATTAAATGCGTAGCCAAACCCTACCAAATACATATGCGTGGGGTTAACCGCCTGCTGAAACGACATATCACTTTGAATAACCAAATACGCTAAAAGTACGCCTCCTAGCATTTTTGCCATACCTAAAAAAATCCAACCAGGTCCTGCCATTAATACGCCTAAATTCCAGCGCCAGCGGTTTTTTTCAGTTTTTTCGGGCATAAACCTTAAAAAGTCTACTTGTTCACCAATTTGGGGAATTAATGCCACACCAACAGCAGTTGCTGCACCAAACATGAGCAGATTAAATTCGCCTGTGCCGCCACCTGCCCCAGCAGAAGTGCCAGAAAACTGTAATAATTTAGCGATAATCTCAGGATCGTGATGCAGCACCGCAATAAACGGCAGGCACATCAATATCAGCCAAATGGGTTGCGTAATCATTTGTATACGGCTAATTAATGTCACGCCATGTGTCACCAGTGGCACAACCACCAACGCACTCACTAAATAGCCAATGTATAAAGGCATATGAAAATATAGCTCAAGCGCATAGGCCATAATCGCTGCTTCTAGCGAAAATAAAATAAAGGTAAACGAAGCATAGATGAAGGATGAAATCGTAGAGCCAATGTAGCCGAAACCCGCACCACGCGTCAGCAAATCCATGTCTAGCCCATATTTTGCAGCGTAATAACCAATGGGCAAACCTGTTAAAAATATAATAACGCCCACAGCAAGAATCGCCCACAGCGCATTAATTACCCCATAATTAACAGCAATTGTGCCGCCAATTGCTTCTAATACTAAAAACGAAATAGCACCTAAAGCAGTGTTAGAAACGCGTAATATTGACCATTTGCGGAACGAGCGTGGTGTAAACCGAAGTGCGTAGTCTTCGATGCTTTCGTTTGCTACCCATGTATTGTAATCACGACGAATTTTAACAATGCGCTGTGTGGGTTCAGCATTATTTTGTGCAGCATCCGCAATATTCACTGTCTTTAATTCAACCCCATCTATCATTATCATCACCTAATAATGCGCTTAATCTATATATGACAGCAACAACCGTACCACAGGTTAAAATTACCCTTTTTAATGATAGTTAAAATCACGCTGCAAATCTGTACGCAGTTTTGCGTATTACCATCCTTTGATTGCCCAACTATTATCATCAACGTGTAATTTAGTGACTATTTTTATGGTCAAACAACCATTCTTTCTTTATACAAATACAAGATTATTGCTTTTAACTGCTCTGTTTAAGAGTGCGAGCGTGTTTGCTGAGTCATTCAATCTTGAAGAAATTCAACTCATAGAAGTTAAAGTCACTGCCGTTCGCGAAAATTTAATCGGCGTTGTGGATACCGCCAGTGAAGGTGTGATTAGCAATCAGCGCATCAGCAATCTTCCGCTTTCTCGCCCTGGTGAAGTGTTAGAGCAAGTGCCAGGGCTTATTGTCAGCCAGCATTCTGGCGATGGCAAAGCCAATCAGTATTATCTACGCGGTTTTAATCTTGACCATGGCACTGATTTTGCCGTGTGGTTAGATGGCATGCCGCTGAACATGCCTACTCATGCGCATGGCCAAGGCTATATTGATTCTAATTGGTTAATGCCAGAACTGATTGATAGTTTGGAGTTTAAAAAAGGCGCTTATCATGCGGAACAGGGTGATTTTTCCGCGGCTGGCTCAACGCATCTGCATTACGCCACCGCATTACCACAGTCAATCGCCAAGCTCACAGTGGGCAGCTACGGCTTTCAACGTTTGTTTAATGCAAGCTCAGAAGCTATCGCAGATGGTCAATTTTTGTACGCTATAGAGGCTCAAGGTTATGACGGCGCTTGGGATAACAGCCAAAATCTTAAAAAATTCAATGGCTTGTTGCGTTACAGCGCTGGCACTGAAGAACGTGGCTGGACTGTCACCGCGATGGGTTATGATTCAACATGGGATGCCACCGACCAAGTTCCAAAACGTGCGATTAATGCTGGTTTAATCGGCCGCTTTGGCGCAATTGATGCTACGGATGGCGGCGAAACTAGTCGATATAGTCTATCTGCAGAATGGCATGACGACACGTGGCAAGCCAATGTTTATGCGATTCATTACAAACTGGATTTATTTTCTAACTTTACCTACTTTTTAGATGACCCGATAAATGGCGACCAATTTGAACAAGCAGACAAACGCAATGTACTTGGCGGTACAGTTAAACGCAGCTTTAACGCCAATATTGCAGGCTTAGAAACCAGCCATCAAATCGGCCTACAAGGCCGTTATGATGACATTGATCATGTTGGCTTGTATCGTACTGTAGCGCGCCAACGCTTAAGCACAACCAGAGAAGACGCTGTAAAACAAGCTAGTGTTGGTTTATGGTGGCAAGGCAACTGGCAACTTCTAACAAATCTGCGCGCCAGCGCTGGTTTACGTCAAGATATTTATCACTTTGATATTGAGAGCAATATCGCTGAAAACTCGGGCAAAGCGCACAGTAATATTTTCAGCCCAAAACTGGGTTTAGCTTGGCAAACATCCAAACAACACGAGTTTTATGTCAACTGGGGACGTGGTTTTCACAGCAATGATGGTCGTGGCTCCACTATTCGGGTTGATCCCGTTTCTGGCGACCCAGCTGAAAAAGTGAACCCGCTAGTAAAAGCGATCAGCAAAGAATTAGGCTGGCGAGCCAATACTGTTGGTAACTGGCAAACAACATTGGCATTATTCCAGCTGGATATTGATTCGGAATTATTATTTATTGGTGATGCTGGCGCCACAGAAGCCAGCCGCCCTAGCCGCAGAGTGGGTATAGAATGGACAAACTATATTCCAATCAACAGCTGGAGTTATATTGATGCCGACTTCGCGATTGCGCGTGCGCGTTTTGGGGATTCGGATGTAGTGGGTGATTATATTCCGGGTTCTATCGCCAAAACGGCTTCTATCGGCATTGCCATCAATCACCCAAGCGGCTGGTCTGGCTCTACACGTTTTCGATATTTTGGGCCGCGCGCGTTAATTGAAGATAACAGTGTGAAATCCAGCAGCTCTTTACTGACCAACTCGCGCGTCGCTTACCAATTTAGCTCTAAGGTAAATCTGGCTTTAGATATATTCAATATATTTGACCGCAAAGTATCGGATATTGATTATCTGTATACATCGCGCTTGCAAAATGAGGCGACACAAGGCGTTGAAGATATTCATACTCACCCTGCCGAGCCAAGAATGGCGAGGCTTAGCTTGATACTTAACTATTAAACTTAACCAATAAATTTGCTTAAATTTTACGCAATTAATAAATATCCACCTACTAGCATCATTCCTAAAGCCAAACCATTCTGTAGCCATTTAGTGAGTTGAGCGCGTTGCGAATTCAACAAAGAACCAAGCAACAAACCTGCGCCATGTAATAGCGTGGTCGCGAGCAACATGCCGCTTAATGCAGCGTAGCTTTGCTGCGAATGTAGCTCAACCCCGTGTGCCATACCGTGGAATACGGCGAATATCGCCACAATGCCGATGCGGCTGATGGCTGGAATGGGTAGATTGATCGCCAATAATAATCCCATTGCCATCACACTGGCGGCGATGGCGGTTTCTACACCAGAAAATGTAACGCCTGCCAAACCCATTACTGCACCAATAGTCATGCTGGCAAGAAAGGTTAGCGGCAATTGCCAGCGCGCTTTTCCGCCCAATTTGCTGGCCCAGATACCAATTGCCAGCATCACCAATAGATGGTCCCAACCGGTTAATGGATGTATAAAACCTGCGTACGCACTTGCGAAATTATTTCCAACTAAATCGTGCCCAGGGTGTGCAGAAACCACGCCGGAAAGTCCTACTAACAAAATACTTAACACTATTTTTCTCATGATTTTTCCTTAAATATCAGTCGCCAAAAACTTAATCCTGCATTAAGCCCTGTTTTTTAATAAATTGCACAATTTCTTCCAAGCCTTGGCCCGTTTTTAGATTGGTAAAAATAAAGGGTCGCTCGCCACGCATTTTTTTCGCATCTCTGTCCATTACTTCCAGCGATGCGCCCACCATGGGCGCTAAATCAATCTTATTGATAATCAGTAAATCAGACTTAGTAATACCAGGCCCACCCTTGCGTGGTATCTTTTCGCCTGCGGCCACGTCGATCATGTAAATCGTTAAATCGGATAATTCTGGGCTGAAAGTCGCGGCTAAATTATCACCACCACTTTCAACGAACACGATATCCAAACCAGCAAAACGTTTGCACAGTTGTGCCACCGCTTCCAAATTCATGGATGCATCTTCGCGAATCGCCGTATGTGGGCAACCGCCTGTTTCAACACCAATAATGCGCTCTGGCGCTAGCGCTTCATTACGCGTTAAAAATTCAGCGTCTTCTTTAGTATAAATATCGTTGGTCACCACGGCGATATTCAGTTCATCACGCAAGCGTTTGCAAAGTGATAGCGTAAGTGCGGTTTTGCCAGAGCCAACCGGGCCGCCGATACCGACACGTAAGGGTTCTACTGATGACTGTGATGATGAATTTAAATTGTCTTGTGATATTTCTGCGGGTTTATTCATACTATTTTTATCCGATGTTAATACGTTATGACCTAAATAATCGACTATATTGTGTTTCGTGGCGGCATCCAGCGATGCTAAGCCCAGGTGTAAAATTACTGATTTCAGTGTCCTCTAACTGCATCGCGCCAGCGACGATTTCCGGCAATAGCGCACCCAACTCCAGTAATATTTTCTGCCCTGCAACCTGACCAAGCGGCACTGTTTTCATGGCGGCACTTACTTGATTCTCTACCCAAGACCAAGCATACGAATGCAACATATCTTGCGAAGAAATTGTCCATTGGTGTGTGATGCCAGCATAAACTGTAGGAAAAGCAGGGTTAACTAAATCGTTAATCTTAAGCATAAAATCGCTTGGCAAACTGTCCAAATCGTTTAATAAACGGCATAAGGAATAGCCCATTTGCCGCGTTTCTGCCAGCGCTTCGCTCGTATCTCGACCTGCCTGAAAATACGTGTCCCAATCTCTTACTGCTGCTAAATCATCGTCTTGCCATGCCTGATATTGCCGATAAAGCACTGGCAATTCATACCGACCTTGGTAAATCATCAGCGCATCACTGATCCAGATTTTTGCGCTGACTAAATCATGCACTTCACCACATTCAATCGCCCATTCAAGCCCTTGCGAATAACTATAAGCACCCACGGGCAACATTGGGCTAGCCAATTGCAACAAACGACTTAACGCTATATTTGAGGCAAAATTTTGTGGGTTTGTGTTTTGCGTAAGCATATTTAATTAACAGTCTAATTAACCATGTCGGCGTAAGCGTGCAGATGGCAATCTAGAAAAATTATCTTGAGCATCATGATGCTTGTGTCCGCCACCATAAGCGCCCGCTTCAGGCTCAAATGGCGCGAGCTGGTCAATCGTCGTCATGCCAAGCCCGATTAACATTTCTTTCAGCACATGGTCTTGCTCTAAACGCAGCCAGCCATCACCTACTTGCAAAGGCACATGCCGATTACCCAAATGGTAAGCCGCGCACATCAATGCCTGCTGCGTTTCAGCTTTTACATCCGTTACGGGTTGTTCAGCCGCAACGATTTGCACTACTTTTCCGTCTTCTGCTTTAAGCAAATCGCCACCTCGCAGAATCGTGCCACGATCCAACATTAACGCCGCTTCGATGCCTGATTTTAAGGTGACACGCAAACGGCTTTTTTTCCTTAAATCGAATGGCAAGACTAAGTAATCATCAATCGGATGCGCTAGATTGATTGCGGGTAAACGTTGGGTGATATTCAGCATAAATAATATTAAAACAAGAAATAACGTTGCGCCATCGGCAAAATACTGGCGGGTTCGCAGGCCAATAAAATACCATCAGCGCGCACGATATAGGTTTCTGGGTCTACATCGATTTTCGGCATCCAACCATTATGAATCATATCGGCTTTTCTGACCGTACGCGTGCCGCTTACAGGTACTAAGGTTTTATTTAGACCAAGCGCCTGCACTTCAGGATTTTTCAATCCCGCTTGCGATACAAAAGTAACAGAGGTTTTTAAGCCGCCGCCATAAGCACCAAACATATGGCGATAATGCACAGGCTGCGGGGTTGGGATAGATGCATTCGGGTCGCCCATTGCCGCGGCGGCGATCATGCCGCCTTTTAAAATAATGGATGGTTTGACACCAAAAAACGCAGGTCGCCACAGTACCAAATCGGCTAGCTTACCTACCTCAATTGAGCCGACCGTATCGGCGATACCATGTGTTAAGGCAGGATTAATCGTATATTTGGCGATATAACGTTTGACGCGAAAATTGTCGTTGCGTGCTGAATCTTCTGCTAACGCGCCGCGCTGCACTTTCATTTTATGTGCTGTTTGCCAAGTGCGGATTACCACTTCCCCCACTCTGCCCATGGCTTGCGAGTCAGATGACATCATGGAAAACGCGCCTAAATCATGCAAAATATCTTCTGCCGCAATGGTTTCACGGCGGATGCGGCTTTCGGCGAATGCGATATCTTCTGCAATCGCAGGGTCTAAATGATGGCAAACCATTAACATATCCAAATGCTCATCGATGGTATTGACGGTAAATGGTCGCGTTGGATTAGTGGATGATGGCAACACATTGGCATAACCAGCGGCTTTGATAATATCCGGCGCATGCCCGCCGCCTGCACCTTCTGTATGAAAAGTATGAATGGTGCGATCTTTGAACGCGGCAATCGTGGTTTCTACAAAGCCGGATTCATTCAAGGTATCGGAGTGAATCGCCACCTGCACGTCCATTTCTTCTGCCACATTTAGGCAGTTATCAATGGCGGCTGGCGTTGTGCCCCAGTCTTCATGCAGCTTAAGGCCGATCACGCCCGCTTCGACTTGTTCGCGAATAGGCTCTGGCAAACTGACGTTGCCTTTGCCTAAAAAACCCAGATTCATGGGAAAAGCATCTGCCGCCTGCAACATGCGATGAATATGCCATGGCCCTGGCGTACAGGTGGTGGCAAATGTGCCAGTCGCTGGGCCTGTGCCGCCGCCCAGCATGGTCGTCACGCCCGACATCAGTGCCTCTTCGATTTGCTGCGGGCAGATAAAGTGGATATGCGAATCGATACCGCCTGCCGTCACAATCATGCCCTCACCAGCGATGATTTCGGTACCAGCACCAATTGGTATCGTCACTGCTGGCTGAATGTCCGGATTGCCTGCTTTGCCAATGGCAGAGATGCGCCCATTTTTAAGCCCGATATCCGCTTTAACAATGCCCCAATGATCAATAATCAAAGCATTGGTAATCACCGTATCAGCCACATCTTTTGCACATAACTGGCTCTGACCCATACCATCGCGAATGACTTTACCGCCGCCAAATTTTACTTCTTCGCCGTAGATGGTGTAGTCTTTTTCTACTTCAATCCATAAATCGGTATCTGCCAGCCGCATTCTATCGCCCGTGGTTGGGCCGAACATTTCTGCATAAGCGCGTTTATCTACACTGAGGCTCATTTCAATGCCCCCATGACCTTGCCTGAAAACCCATACACTTTTTGGTCACCTGCTAATTCGACTAATTGCACAGCACGCGTTTGGCCAGGCTCAAAACGCACAGCGGTTCCTGCGGCGATATCCAGCCTGAAACCATAAGCACGTTTACGCTCAAAACTTAACGCTTCATTTGTCTCAAAAAAATGAAAATGCGAACCGACTTGTATCGGTCTGTCACCGCTATTCGCCACGTCTATCGTAATCGATTCACGATCCACGTTTAAACTGATTTCACCTGCTTCGATAAGCATTTCGCCTGGAATCATTTCTTTAGCCTTTTAAATTACTAAAAATGCCAAGCACTAAGCCAGACAAGGCGCGCGTAAAAAATACTGACGCCGCATACAAGTAGTATGTAAGGAAGTATTTTTTAGAAGTAACGCAGTATGGCGACGTGGTTGGCATTTTTAGCTTATGGAATTGGGTGGTGGACGGTGACTAACTTGGTGCCGTCGGGAAAAGTCGCTTCAATTTGAATGTCTGGAATCATCTCTGCAATACCTTCCATCACATCATCGCGCGTCAATAAGGTGGCGCCGTAACCCATCAAATACGCCACGGTTTGGCCGTCACGCGCACCTTCCATAATGGCGGCAGAAATATAAGCGATGGCTTCTGGATAATTTAATTTTAGGCCGCGTGCCTTGCGTCTTTCTGCCAGCAGGCCTGCGGTAAAAATCAATAGCTTATCTTTTTCTCTTGGTGTTAGTTCCATTGCGTTAATTCCATCGTATTAACTTTTGCCTTTTTAACTTATTGAGTTTAATTTTAGGTATTCCAAATACGCGGCCTGGCGGCTGAACGGCTTGCATACCATGGCCGTAATAGTTGCCAAAGCCCTTCAAAATAATGCCTTGCTGATTGCGCAGACATGCCAATATAGCGCGCCGAAAAAACTTCTGGCAACGCGCTGACGCCAAATTTAGCTTTGCTATCGGATGCGTTATCTATTTCAAATTGCTGGCATTGCGCAAATAATTCGGCGGGCACAGCGCCTGCTGCAATCACAAAACTGGCGCTCACTACATTGCTACTTAACCCTATTTTTGAGTGAAAAAATCGCTCATTGGCCTGTAAATGTGCACTTTCTTGCCAAATGGTTTTATCTGCACGTTTAATCACTAATTTCTGTTTTAATTTACCTGTTTGCCAAGTTTCGCCTTTGGCCTGCCTGCCAAAACACAAGATTTCCCAGCCTGCATATTTCGCATCTATGCCAAGCTGAATATCCGCCGAAAAGTTGACTATTGAGCCATCAAACAAAATATTTTCTTGCGGCAACCACTCTAGGCTGGATTGATCAGTCAAATCAAACTGCAAATGCTGGCTGGCTGGTGCCCCGTTCGCTTTATACCATTTGCCTGCACCAGGCGTTGTCAGCAATGCGCTGGCGTTGGATTGCATACTCACGTTTAGTATCAGCTCATCACCACCCGCCACGCCGCCCGGCGGATGAATGATAATACCGTGACATATGCTTTCGCCTTCTGGATACAGCGTTTTCTGTATCACCAGAGGGCCGCTATGTTGCTTTTTTGCCAGATAACTACGGCCGTTTTTTTCACTAAAATTAAGTGTTAAGTTTGCCAGCCAATGTGCAGGTTTTATCGCATTTGAATGCGTTTGTACATTTTTAGTAACACTTAAATAATCATCATCCATGCCTTATGATGCCACAAAACACTTGAACATTTGCGGCAATTAAACCGACAAATAGCCTTTAATTTTTGCAGCATCCACTTCACCCTTTTTGTCTTCATGGATAAATTTGCCTTTATCAATCACGATAATACGGTCGGCGATTTCCATGGTAAAACTTAACACTTGCTCAGACACAATAATGGTGATTTCGCGCATTTTGCGAATCTCGTTCAACACTCTGGCGATATCTTTAATAATCGAAGGTTGAATGCCCTCGGTCGGCTCATCCAAAAGTAGCACTTTAGGATTAGTCACCAACGCACGCGCAATCGCTAACTGTTGTTGCTGTCCACCTGAAAGATTGCCACCTTTGCGGTGGCGCATGTCATACAGCACTGGGAAAAGCGCAAAAATATCCTCTGGAATCTGGCGTGTTTTGGATTTCTCTAATCCGGTTTCGATATTTTCTTGTACCGTCATGCTGGGGAAAATCATGCGACCTTGCGGCACATAGGCCAAGCCTTTGGCCACACGCTCATAACTATCTGCACCTTGCAGGTTTTCACCATCTACAATAGCTTTGCTGCTTTTGCTGGGCAAGATACCCATTAACGATTTAAACAAAGTGGTTTTACCCATGCCGTTGCGGCCCATAATGGCCAGTGTTTCGTTTTTTTCTGCCTTAAAATTCAAGCCGTGAATCACTTGGCTTTGGCCATAACTAACTTGTAGATTTTCTATTTCAATCATGCGAATTCTCCTAATGGTAGCGCTATATTTAATGGCTCAGGTTAATGACCTAATGTTTTTAATGGCCACTATTTTTTAATGACCCAAGTAAACTTCAATCACTTTTTCGTCTTCCTGCACTTTATCCATCGCGCCTTCAGCCAGAATCTTGCCTTGATGCAATACCGTAACTTTATGCGCGATTTTTTTGACGAATTCCATATCATGCTCAATCACAATTACAGAACGGTTTTTGCAGATTTTATTGAGCAAATCCGCTGTTTGGTCGCGCTCTTTCGCACTCATGCCAGCCACAGGCTCATCCAGCATCAGCAGTTCTGGATCTTGCATTAGCAACATGCCGATTTCCAGCCACTGTTTCTGACCATGACTAAGCAATGCGGCTTCCATCTCCAGAAAATCCGTTAACATGATTTCATCGGCAATTTTTTTAACCTGCGAAACGACAGCATCTGAGCGTTTGAAAAACAGGCTACCCCACACACCGCGGCCTTTTGGATATGAAACCTCTAAATTTTGATAAACCGATAAATTCTCATAGATAGAAGGCGTTTGGAATTTACGGCCTACGCCAGCACGCACGATTTCATGCTCGGATAATTTCGTTAACTCGATATTCATAAATTTGATAGAACCGGAAGTGGATTTTGTTTTACCGCAAATTAAATCCAGTACAGTGGTTTTGCCAGCGCCGTTTGGGCCGATCACCACACGTAACTCGTTTTTGTCGATATACATGGTCAGGTTATCAACCGCTTTAAAGCCATCAAACGATACCGTTAAGTCTTCAATCGCGAGTACAAAGTCTGTATTACTCATGCTTTTACTCCCATCTCTTTAATGTCGCTAACAGGCGTCGCTTTGACTTTTTCTGCTGGTTGCGTATCTGAAAACTTGCGCAAAAATTTAAACCGTTTGGCATATTTATCGTAGATTCCAGCTAAACCATTGGGGAAAAACATGACTACTGCGATAAATAAACCACCCATTAAAAATAACCATAATTCAGGATAGGTTTCAGAGAACACGGTTTTGCCGTAGTTAACCAGTAACGTACCGTAAACCGCGCCAATTAATGACATACGACCACCGACCGCGCAGAAAATCACCATTTCAATCGATGGTACGATGCCGACAAAAGAAGGTGACATAAAGCCAACTTGCAGTGTAAACATCGCGCCACCTACTGCTGAAATCATCGCTGCGACACAGAAGATAAAAATTTTGAAATTGGATACATCATAGCCAGAAAAGCGCACGCGCTCTTCTTTATCGCGCATCGCTAACAGCAGCATGCCAAATTTGCTGTTCAAAATATATTTTGATAACAAGATTGCGCCGATTAACAACGCGCCATTCACGTAATAAAGAATGTATTTAGCACTGTCTGTACGCGTGTCCCAACCCAGCATGGTTTTAAGGTCAGTTATACCGTTAACTCCGCCTGTGTAGCCTTGCTGACCAACGATTAATATGCTTAAAATCAAAGCAATCGCTTGGGTGATAATCGCAAAGTACACGCCACCCACACGGCGTTTAAACATGGCAAAGCCAATCAAATACGCAAACAAAGCAGGTATCACCAATATCGCCAGTATGGTTAAGGGTAAACTTTCGAAAGGATGCCAAAACCAAGGCAATTCAGTGATTTGGTTCCAATCCATAAAGTCTGGAATGCCTGGCGTGGTTTGGATTTTGGTACTGATGGGATCTGAGGCTTCTAGCTTCATAAACATCGCCATACCGTAGCCGCCCAAGCCAAAGAAAATGCCTTGGCCTAAACTTAAAATACCGCCGTTACCCCACAACAATACCAAACTCACCGCCACAAAAGCGTAAGTTAGGTATTTGCCCACCAGATTCAATCTGAAAATATCCACGCCAAGTGGCAGGATGATGAAGATTAAGGCAGCTAATAATGCGAGTCCGATTGCGCCCTGCTTACCGCCCACTAATTTATTTAAGGATGCATTCATGTTGATTCTCCGTTAATTGTCTTAACCGTTTACTTACGCGCACTTTATTTACGCAACTTAGAAGCAAACAAGCCTTCTGGTTTCATCATCAATATGCCTACAATCACAAGCAAAGTAGAAACTTTACCCATTGAGCTGGTCATAAAGAATTGAAGAATAGATTGGGCTTGTGCGATACCGAAGGCTGATGCGATGGTACCCATCAAGCTGGCTGCGCCGCCAAATACCACCACCATAAAGCTATCTACAATGTAAAGCGTACCTGTGGTTGGCCCTGTAGAAGCAATCGTGGTAAACGCAGCACCTGCAATACCTGCAATGCCGCAACCTAACGCAAACGTAATGCGGTCGACTTTTTTGGTATTGATGCCAACGGCACCCGCCATCACCCGATTTTGCACCGTGGCGCGCACTCTTAAACCCCAGCGTGAGCGGTACATAAACATATAAACACCAGCCGTCACCAGCAACGCAAGAACCATCACAAAAACGCCGTTGATCGGAATATCAATATCGGGAGTTGGTTTAAATGAGCCTAACATCCATTCTGGAAGTTCAGCACTCACCTCTTTCGCGCCAAAGCTGGAACGAAACGCTTGTTGCATCACCAAGCTCAAACCCCAGGTGGCTAATAAAGTATCTAATGGCCGCTTATACAGATGCCGAATCATGATGTATTCAACAAAGTATCCCAGCGCAAAGGCCAGGATAAACGCCAGCACAATGGCGACCAGAAAATAATAATTCACAAATCCATATGTGGCTGCCACTTTTGACAGCATCACTGTTGTATATGCGCCTATGGTCATAAACTCACCATGCGCCATGTTAATCACGCCCATTTGCCCAAAAATAATGGCAAGCCCTAACGCCATCAGCAGCAATACGGTGAACATACTCAGGCCAGAAAAGCCTTGCATCACCATAATATTGCCCATATCTGCCATTGAATAATCAAACATACGGCCTCCTACTTAATTGGAACTTAATAAAGTTACTACTGGAAAACTACCTGCTCACTCGCAGACTGCGACAGCTTAAAGTTAAGCTGCCGCGTCTTTAAATAACTAGTCCTTTAAACAACAACTAGACTATTGATAACCTTTTGGGAACGGATCTGGTTTGATGTAGCCAGATGTATAAACCACTTTGGCTTGACCATCTTTGCCCCATTGACCAATACGCAATTTGGTTGTTAAGTGATGGTTTTTTTCCACTGTTACAGAACCTTCTGGTGCGTCTTTAAATACATAGCCAGGTAATGCCGCTTGCACTTTATCTACATCAAAACTACCAGCACGCTCAACAGCAGCTTTGTATAACCATGGACCCAAGTAAGCAGCTTGTGTTACATCACCAATCACAGCGTCTTTACCGTATTTCTTTTTAAAGGCAGCCACAAATTTAACGTTTTCAGGGTTGGTTTGAGATTGGAAATATTTCATTGCTGAGTAGAAACCAGCTAAGTTTTCACCGCCAATGCCTAATACTTCATCTTCGGTCACTGAGATTGTTAACATGGTTTGTTTAGCAGAATTTAAGCCAGCCGCATTCAACTGTTTAAACCATGCCACGTTACTGCCACCCACTACCGCTGCGTAAATCACATCTGGTTTTTTCAGCTTGATTTTGTTAATCACAGAACCAAATTGTGTGTCACCTAGCGCAATGTATTCTTCACCAACCACTGAGCCTTTTAGGTTTTTCTCAATATGTTTACGGGCGATTTTCATTGAAGTACGTGGCCAGATGTAATCAGAACCAATCAAGTAAAAAGTTTTGGCTTTTTTCTCTTTGGCAATCCAATCCAAACCAGCAAGAATCTGTTGTGTCGCTTCTTGACCTGTGTAGAACACGTTTTTAGATTGCTCTAAACCTTCATAGAATGTTGGGTAAAACAGTAAACCATTCTCTTTTTCAAATACTGGCAATGCTGCTTTACGTGAAGCAGATGTCCAGCAACCCATGACTGCTGCCACTTTGTCTGAAGCCAATAATTTCTTCGCTTTTTCTGCAAAGGTTGGCCAATCACTGCCGCCATCTTCTTGAATCACTTCAATTTTGCGACCCAAAATACCGCCCATGGCATTAATTTGTTCAATCGCTAGTTTTTCAGCCTGAATAGAGCCTGTTTCACTGATGGCCATGGTGCCAGTGGCAGAGTGCAAAATACCCACTTTTACTGTGGTATCCGTCACCGCCAAACCTGTTGTCATGACTTTATCTGTTGGAAAATCCGCAGCGAATGCGTTAGTTGTCATCAAGCCAGCCGCCAGTAGTGCGCCGACTAAGGCACCACTCGCTTTCATAAAGCTACGTCTATTTAAAGTACTCATTACGATCTCCTAATATTAAAAAAAACCACATTTACAACTCAATAAAACTGAATTACTTAACCCTTTTAAAACCTTAAAAATGCATGCGCTAGCATATTGTTTAATGCCCCAGCATCCATGGCCTTGCGGTCTTTTTGGTTTGCATCTGCAATGCAGGCGCACCAGTCGTTGGGTTCACTTTTTGTGCTGGTTTAGAAATATCGCCATCTTTACTTGATTGACAAGTGTGTGAGCCAGAACAACCACAACTAGAGCGTCTTGCGACGCGTGGCTCGTTTGCAGATTTTTCATTGCGCTCATGTGCATCGCGTTGCGATTTACCCAACACAGCTAAGCGCGGTACAGACAAAATGCGCGGACTTTCTGCGCCACAAGATCCGCAATTCATTGGCAAGCTAGATTGGCTCATGGCTCTTAAAGCGGTAAAAACACCGCAATCGTCACATGCATATTCATAAAGTGGCATCAAAACCTCCTTAAGTCGCTTTAGCCGTATCAATGCCTTTGGTCACCATAATTTTTGGGCCATCGGCATTCGGTTTAAGGTCGAAATCAAAAATTTCGGTTGGCAGCCACAAAGTGGCACAGGCATTTGGAATATCCACAATGCCACTGATATGGCCTTCGATTGGCGCAGTACCCAGAATAGATAAGGCTTGCGCGCCGCTGTAACCGAATTTTTTCAGATATTCAATGGCGTTTAAGCAGGCTTGGCGATACGCCACATGCACATCTAGATAATGCTGTTTGCCTTGCTCATCTACCGAAATACCTTCAAAAATGATGTAATCGCGATAGTTTGGTGTGAGTGGACTTGGTTGGAAAATTGGGTTTTTAATGCCGTATTTTTTTACGCCGTCTTTGAT
This sequence comes from Methylotenera sp., assembly GCA_021732365.1. Lineage (GTDB taxonomy): Bacteria > Pseudomonadota > Gammaproteobacteria > Burkholderiales > Methylophilaceae > Methylotenera_A. The sequence continues at coordinate 108,450 of JAKFVD010000020.1, forward strand.
TAAGCTGACTTTTAAATCTAAATAGCCCGCCATTTCAATCGCACCGCAAAAAGTAATTTCGCCATCGCCTTGTGAAAAATGCAAATCGCCCATTGAAAGGCCGCCATCTTTCACATACACAGGGAAGTAAACTTTAGAACCCTTAGTTAAGTTTTTGATGTCGCAATTACCGCCATGATCGCGCGGCGGTACAGTACGTGCGCCTTCCATACCGGCTTTTTTAGCAGCATCGCCTGTTAATTTGCCCATTACGGCAGATTTAGGTTCTGGCGGCAGTGCAAGAGCAGGCACGCGGTCAGGATCTGTAGCAATCAAATCACCTTCGCGTTTGTTCCACGTTTCTAATAACTCTTTTGAAGGCAAGCAGCCGATTAATCCTGGGTGCATAATGCCAGCAAATTTCACATTCGGCACATGGCGCGATGTGGTGTAAATGCCATGAAAATCCCAGATGGATTTACGCGCTTCAGGATAATGGTCGACTAAAAAACCGCCGCCATTTTCTTTGGCAAAAATACCGTTAAAGCCCCATTGGCTATCTTCAAATGTGCCAACATCCAAAATCTCAACCACCATCAAGTCACCTGGCTCAGCGCCTTCAACACCGATTGGGCCGCTTAAATAATGCACTTGCGTTAAATCCACATCGCGTACGTCATTCGCGCTGTCGTTGTTGCCGATTTGTCCGCCAGTCCAATCCATACATTCCACGCGGAATTCATCGCCTGGTTTTACCATCGCAATCATGGGTAAATCTGGATGCCAACGGTTATGAATCTGGCCGTCTTGTTCCCATGGTTTTTTATCTAAATCTAACTTAACGATTGTTTTCATTTATTTCCTCCTACTTAAATTCAGCTTAATTTAGGCTTACTTAATTTGGGTTCGCTTCAAAAGTCTTAAAGTAATTCAAAGAAAACTCAGTGTTTAAAAGTTAACGGATAAACTGCAATGAGTTTTTCTATATGTGTAGATTAGTGATGCTTGAGGTTGATTGAAATACGTCAAAGTGCGTAGTTGATTATTGCGATTGAATGCCTGAACTGTGTTAATTTCAGATAGCGCATTTATGAATAGGGTAACAAAATGTATCTACAAAACAGCGCATTAAAACCAATGTTTAAATTTTATAAAACCCCTCAAAAGGCTTGTTTTTACTTGCTTTCTGCGATTTTTTTCTGCACCGTTTTTGAGGCTGCTGCTGCAGATTGGACATCGATTAGTCAAGATAAAAACAGTGAAATGCTGGTGGATATGGATTCTTATAATGAATCGGATGGCTTGCCTTATATCAGCTCAAAAACGCTATTTTCAAAGCCACAAAACGATCGCAAAAATGGACTTAATTTTAGCTACAGCGAAAGCCATTCCACCACCCAATTTAACTGTACTTTGCATACCTTTAAAGATAACGCCACGCAGTTTTACAGCGCCAATAAAAAATTGGTCGGCAACAAAAAAAGCGATGGTTTATTTAAGCCAATTAGTGCTGGCTCAAAATATGCCGCACTTGAAAGCCTTGTTTGCCAAGTGCATAAAATGGTTGGTGGTAGCTAAAATTAAGTTTTATAGAAGCCGTTAGCTAAAACTTAACCCATAAAATAGGTTAAATTTTTTGCTTTAAAAACACTAAAGCCCAAATTTGCAATGACGCTTCATTTGGGCTTTAGGTGTAGTTTGCTTTAAGTGTGGTTAAAACTAACTACCATACCTTTTAGAACTGGAATTGCAATGCCACATTAATCGCATCGGTGCTACTTAGGCCTGTTACTTTTGTGTCGCTATACGCTGCAGTAATCAGCGCATTGTACGGTTCCATCACGTAGTTAAAGCCCACTTCAAAACGTCTAGTATCAATATCGCCTGCGGTATTCACGCTTGCGCCGCTTGTTCCGCCATCTGCATCAAACTTTTGGTAGCGCACAAATGGCATAAATTGACCCCAGCCCACTTTTTCGTTAAATAAGTACGCAACGCCTGCAGAATATGCCGTGCCTTGTTCTGCTAACAGTACATCGTCTGTGTCGTAATCGTAGTAAGCCGCTTCAGCAGAAAAAGTACCTGGTCCTACGCCCTTTTTCTCTAGTAAGAAATCTACGCTGTATGAGGTGTAATCACCCACTGCTAAAGTGGTGCCAACAACGCCATCTTTTTTGCTGCGACCTGCCACGCCAATTGCTAAAATATCTTTTGCGCCAAAATAGTTACCTGTGCCGTAATAGCCTGGCTCAGCATCCCAAAAATCGTATTGCAAACGGCCTGCATACATCAGGTTATCTTCATCGCCAGCAGTTTCTGATAAGGCGCCTACGCCGCTGAATCTAAAAATGTTATCGCCTTCAAACGCACCAAATGAGTAAGCGAATTTGCTTTCAAGCGCGCTACCAACCAATGCTATACCATCGTCACGGCCAATAATACCGCCATTAAAACCGTAGCGTGATGCAATGCTAGACCAGTAACCACCGCCCTGAGAATAATAAGGGCCAGCCATATTGGCGCGATCACTTGGAGATAAAAAGCGACCTGCCCAAATGGCAATTTCTGGCGTTAACTGAAACTGCACGTTGGCATCAATCACCTCAATCGCGCCGCCTGTACCTGATCTTTCTGTATTAAACATGCCTTTAATATACTTGTTTAATGAACCAGAAAAATACAAACGCGCACTATTCAAGTTAAAATCGTTTGAACGATCATCACCATTTGCAGCGCCATCTTCTACACTACTGTAGCCAGCAATTGCGCCAAATCCAACGCTGAGATATTTATCTTCGCCAAACGTAATGGTGCCAGCCGCCTGCGATTGCGTGGCTGAAATACTCAATGCCGCTAATACCGCAGTTGCGAGTACACTATTTTTCAAAATTAAATTCATTTGCATGCCCCTATAAAGTCGTAAACTGTTGTGAATATTTGGCTAGCGCATCTGAACTTGCTGATGCATTTGTCATGTGGCTAGATTAGCGATAGGCTGTAGCGAATTAAATACGTCATATTGCGTAGTTGGCGCTGCATGCGTGCGCTGAGTATTGTGATACCTTTATATTCATGTTTATAGGGCTTGGTTAAGGGTTTTAAAATATGAAAAATTATGCATGGTTGATAGCAATTGCAATCACCGTTTGTGCTTGTGGTGAGTTTTCTTATAAACGTGGTGCAAGCGTTGCCCAGCTTGAAAATGCAAGGCAAACTTGCCAATCTAAAACGACTGATACAGATGTTGAAAAGTGCATGGAGGACAACGGTTGGATTATTCAAAAATTAGATTCGTTTGAAATACTGACCGATTCAAGCACTAAAACTGATGAAACTGCCGCTGACGAAAAGGAATTATTGGATAGTGATAAAAGTGCGGTATATGATGAAAAAACAACAACTCAAGAAAAACCAAAAACCACTGAAAATGTTAAATCCATTAAACCAGCCAAAAAGTCAGTCGTCTCTAACCCGCTAGACACCTTTGTAGTACCATCATGGTGGAAAACAGGTGTCAAGCCCGACGCCTTTAAAACCGATGGTAATGCGTGCGTAGAAAAATTGGGCGAAGCACACAAACCTGACGGCAAAACACAAACCGTGACATTTGCGTTTATAGGCTGCATGGGTGAAAAAGGCTGGAAAGCGTTTAAAAAACCTCAGTAATGATTACTTAACCCAAAAAAAGCCCAGAATTTCTGGGCTTTTTAAGTGATTACTTTATTAACGGATGTGTCGAATGTCATAATTAATGCAAAATGATACGTTGATTTATAAGGGTTTTTGCAATTAGTAAATTAACGGCTTTTCAAAAAATGTCATAGATACTGCAATAATTCCGTTTTTTTGTCACAGATAATGCAAAAATTCAAAATCCCGTTAACAACAGTCCAGACTTTAATTAATCATCTGTCGCATCTGGTGTAGATGGACTTTTTGGCTGTATACCTTCTCGAATTCGATTTAAGTATTTTTCTGTGAAATCAATCTGCAATTCTATAAATAACGGAAGGTGGTCCGACATCTGCCAAGTTCGCCACTTTTTGGTGTAGTATTTTTTTCTCTTATCTTCAGCTTCTGGCCAGTTTCCATTAGATTTTCCCAAAGGATAATAAGTCTCGGCCTCACCCTCGGTAAATACTGCGTTGTAATAATTAAGTACGCCAGCGTTATTTTTACTCGGCCCAAGTTTTAGCTCATCTTTACGAGGTAAGAATGCAATTTGATCATAGTGTTTATCTCCACCCATATTACTAACCCATCTCAGAGCATTATTGTCTTGCGTCAAATCAGCAGGCAATACGAATTTATATTTCTTTAATGCCTTCATAGTCTCATCTTCAGGGCTTACCACATTCATGTCACCGAGCAGAATATAGTTCTGCTGATCCTTATCCGCGCGCTTTTTCAAAAACTTAGCGATTGCGTCAATTTCAGTTACTCGCCTTTGATAACCCTCACCACTATCATCACCATAGTAAAGATGAACTGTACATAAGTTAAATTTGAACCAACCAGATTGAAACCGAACTAAAAATGGGCTCCTAGCTAGCTGATATTTATCATCTATTAGTCCGTTGTTTGGAAGCACCACTTCACCTGCGATATACTTGAATTGTACTTTGTTTGAATCATAAACAAAGACCATTCTCTCGCCGTTACCTGATGTTCCTTCTGTTAAGTCTGTAGCAATGTATTTCCAAGTGGGTCCAAGCAAATCCATTACTTTTTCGAAAGGTCGCATGTCCTCGTTTACTTCTTGGATAGCTACTAGGTCAAACGCTGAAATGACTTCAGCAATATAATGAAACGACTCAGCAAGTCGAGGCCCTTCCTTGAATTTATTTGAATCAAAATCTCGGATGTTCCAAGTAGCTAGAAGCAAAGTCTCAGAGGCTGTGCGCGTTGGTACTGATTTTGCAATGTGCTTACGTAAAGCGGTAATATGGTCAACAGTTCGCTCTCGGTCGCTATTTCCCCAAAACTTCAATGGCCAATACATAGGCATAATATTCCCCTAAGTTAGATTAATTACTTCGGTACTGATATCACTTTGATTAATATTTAACACCTAGCGCTTTAAGTAAGCAATAGACCTTAATTCTTTTACTTACTCTATCCGCCTTAGATTTATTGTAATGGCTGAGCAAAGCTGATGATTTGAGACTAAAACAGTAAAGTTTTCTGTGGGTAAATGAGGTCTGTAAGCATAATAGGCTCGATCTTTTTCTTATAAATTGAGCTTTATCCAATTTACCACATCGTCCACGAGTTGGTCAGCGCTTGTACTGGAATGAGTCACATTTATGTATGGCTGTATTCTATAGAGCCCTGTCATAGCTATAGCGCCACTAGATAGACCGCTACGACGAGCCAATACGCAAAGCGACTGGATGTTGGAATCCAGGTAAGTTTTAGGTGCCACAGGCTCTGCAAAAGCTCCCGCTGGTGAGTCGAAGATAAAACCGTTGTTTGGCAAGTTAAGATAGCTTAGATGCGCATCCAAAATCGTGAGGTCATACATCCGGGCTACGACCGAACGCATCTCATCTGGGCTACCTACTGAACCTACATCTTTGCATTCAATCGCTATCTGTGCCCTGCCAAATGGGAAACCCACTGAAGTTCCAGCCCTTACACTCTTGACCAACTCATGTGGTACGATCGATATATCAAGCTCGTGAAGAGCACCACTTCGACCACGAAATTGCACTCCGTTTAATATCTCATAAGCCTTTCCATTTCTACTGATCTTTATGGATGATGGCCCGTCAGAAAGAGATGTCGGCACAATCCCCGTTGGTGCACCACCTCTTTGTATGAACGGTAAATTCTTTTGAGGGATGCCAAGTAGCGCGGGTGTCAAAATTTTATTGCCATTAGACGCGAGTGGCTCCACTGTCCAGCCGTCATCCTTAAGTGCTTTTGCCACACGCATCATTACGTAGAGTTCGAAGATACGGCCAGCACCCTTTGCATGTTTAAGTACTGGCGCTGCTTGAAGGATGTTCTTAAGGTCACGTTTAATTCGCTTAAGGGCCCGCATTTCATTGATCATAAATCTATCTCTATCATTTCTCTGATCGTACTGCTAATCGCGCCCATTTGATGTACTGTTTCTATTAGGTCTGCTTGGCCGCTAGCTTCGGGGCCAAGTTGTAAATTGCTTATACCAAGTTCCATTGCCAAAGTTACGGAAGATTCCAGATATGTCGTTAAGTTTTCAATTCTTTCGACAAGGTATTGAATACATTCCTCAAAGCTCTTATGTTCAGTTACAAGCTCACTCCTAATTACCGGCTGTGTATCGAGCTGCGGGGCGACTCGTACATCCTGTCTGATCAAACTCCGCATAGCTTCGACTTGATCCTCTGGCACTTCGCAATAACGAGGAGCAACAGCAAATGATCTTACTTCGTCGCTTAGCCACTCAAGGCCAGTTTCGTCAAGCAGACGATAAAGTAATCTGAATCGGTGGTTATATCTGACCATTAAGCAACCCTCTATGCTATTAGTTATGCCAAGTATTATTGCAGCCCTGTGGACTTAACCCATTTATCTAGTGGAGATTTACAGCTGGTTTAACTTTGCTTATATCTGTGCTGATATTAGGATTTGCAGGATTTAATGCAGAATTTTTTTCAGAGTAATGCTTAGCCATAGTTTCAGCATTCCAACTTACTCCAGCAAGGCCTAAATATATAACGACGCTCACTAAAGCAAAAAAATAATACATATTTTTGCGTTTAGTCAGTGGGATAGTGAAGTTTTCATCTACGACCTCTTTTGTTAGATAGTCATGAGTCAATTGAAGCCATCGCTCACACTCATTTTTAGCTAAAATCACATCTCTTGTGTGGCTTATAATTTGTAACGTTATTGAAACAAGAAAATATACAGCTAAGATTTTAAAAAATATAAAAAGATGAGCACTATTTGATAAGGTTGTTACTTCGCTAGTATTTAGTTTCGTTATTAAGCTTACACCTACTAAAAATAAAACAGCAAGCACATCTCGTAATAACGTACTTACCAAATCTCTAACTTTATTAGCATATAAATCAGCCTGCGTGCGAACATCCTTCATTACATCTTTTAGCTCTTTTAGATAAGCATCCTTACGATCTAGAATAACAAATCCATATCTTTCTTTTGCTTGATTGAGTGCGTTATTGATATGCTCACTTACCCCACCGATAAAAGACTCAGTATTAGTAATGTCTAAGCACAACCGATCACTTAAAAGTCTCTGTCTAGTTTCTACTCTTTCTTGGAACATCCAGCTGATAGCCGTCGCAGTATCTTCAACAGTTTTTGTACTAATATCGAACGTCCAATTTGGGATTAAATTTGAATCTAAATTCTTAGTGCCGCGCAACATGACCCTTATTTCATCATTCTGCACATATATTTCTTGAGCAAAACACAGCGTCATGACTGCCATAAAAAGTCGTTTGAAAGGTACCGCTTCCAGTTGTTCTCTGTTGCCCCATGAAAGTGCAATACTGTTAGGGTTTAGATGAACATGGTTACTAGATGTAACCCGAACAACAGATCTAACCTGCTTTTCATCTGGTAAAATTATCACAGACTCAGGCACTACGAAATCTTCGATATCTACAGGTATGAGCCTAAGCGATGGTCCACCAAAAGCTTCAGCTAAACCTTTAATAAAAATCGTCAATGGTTTGTTAAAGTCGCACCCTAAAGTGCGAGTTGGTTTTAGTTGGTTTGCCCATGCTATGAAGGCACTACTAGTGATAAACACTTTGTGACTCTCATCAATCAACAAACGAGCTTTGTGAAGGCTTAATACCCATTCTCTAGCAGATCCTTGCAACGATGTTTTTGATAAGCTCTTTAATGAATCAATATCTTCTGGTTGTTCATCGATCATTAGACTTGGATGCTCTATTCCTTCATCCGTAAATGCCTGTAATGTTGCTATCAAATTATTAAGAACCGCTGAGGTTAGAGTTCCAGTGATTCTCAAAAGATCAATAGTCTCATCCCATTGTTGAGCTTGATTGCTCAATAATGACAGTTGATTGATACTTTTTAATTTGAAATACATATTTAAACAGTTTTATATCCGCGTGTTTTGATCACAATTTCTTGGCCAGGAACGCCATCAGTTCGTGATTTTGTTTCAATCCCAAGGTCCCGAGCTTCCCCGTAAAACTCTAGCGTAACTCCCTCATCTGTTTTCCAAAGCTGTTTTTTTAATTTTTTTGGAAGTGAGTTAGGGCGTGTTGCAAATTTTTGGTTCGTTATGCCAGCTTCATCTAATTGGTTTCGCAGTGACTGCTCCATTCGAAGCTTTCTATCTCCATCGTCTTCATCTCTAATGACCGCATTCAAGTAGTCATTAATATCAAAAACGGTGTTGCTTTCCATATAAGCAACTGCACGAGAGCGATAATTACCTTTCTCCTCTCCATTGGGTAGATCAGTCGGGGCTTGTACTATTGCCCATTGATGCACAGCTTGAACTGCTCTTTTTGTTAGTACGCTTGCAACTTCTCTGAGAGTAACACCTAAAAAGGCTCTAAAATAATCGGTGATTTCACCATTAACATTTAACCTGCGCTCATCTGCGAGCACATCCCAATCATACTTTTCATTGTCTAAATTAATTAATGCACTTTTTTGAATGGCACTTTTATCTTCAACTAGAGTATCTGCAACTTTTTGCATGACGGCATGATTACCTTCCCCGTTTTCGTTAGCTTTGACTATAATTTGAAAGACATTTCTATGGTCAAATTTAGCTAAGAATACTAAATTGATGCTTTCTTTTTCTGTGTACATTGATTCAACAATAGCCACTACAAAAACACCGCTAGCCATATTTTTTTTGTGAAAATTGGCAAAAGCCTGTGTTAAAACTAGTGAGTTAGTGCGAAACTGTGTCTCGTCAGAGAGAAGTTGTTTGCATGGCGTTTTTGTATGTTCAGCGTGCTCTAGAAAATTGTATTGAATACCGCTCGCTACGCTCTTAATTCGCTCTAAAAAGAATTTGCTTTGATCTTCGTCAAGAGTCAATTCATCTAGTGGTTTAACTCTTTGGGTTTCTTCCGCTTCAACATTAATTACGTGAAAAATTAATCTTTTAATTTTGAGAGATTGTATTTGAGCATCATTTAATGATTTTTCTTTAGCTATTGCCACATTCCACCCCATCTTTAGGTACAAAATTTATCAAGTAACAGAAATACGTAATAGCACCTACTGCTCTTAAAAAGTCTTAATCCAACCTACCAAAACCCCAGAATCTATTGGTAGACCATCAGCCAGTAAAACATCTAAATTTTACCCAGTTCTTTAATATTTTCTTCCGTTAACAATACTTATCCATGTTATTCGGTATAGCACAGCCGAATGCACTTTGTAACCTTCCGCCTTAGTTTTAGCTCTTGTATCGTCATTTTAATGTACAACCGAAATGTCCTTAAAGGAGAGTTTGATTCAATTGTTATTATTTAAGAAGAAATACTTTTTTACAAAACCCTCATTAAAACTCAATTATATTATTAATAATTCTCGGACTTGTGGAATGCTCTACCCGATATTAGTCTTCGACTTTACAGACCGAATCCCTAGCTTGATTTATTAGTAGTTAATCAGCAGTTACTCTCACCAACTGCTGGTTAACCTCTTCTAAATCTTCATGCTGTAAAATCCCTGCGGCGTATTTCAATTTAACCAATCCCAGCAAGTAACTGTATTGAGCCTGTAGTAAATCTCGTTTTGCATTAAACACTTGTTGCTGAGCATTTAATATATCGACACTGGTTCGAATACCTACTTTAAAACCTTTATTGGTGGATGCAAGCTGGCTTTGAGCAGAGCGCAGACTTTGCTCGTTCGCCGCTGACTGGGAAATGCTGGTGGTAATATCTAAATAAGCTTGCCTAGTATCCTGTTCAGCCTTACGCCTGGCGACCTCTAATTGTTGCTGCACTTTTTGTTGATTAGCGATGGCTTCTCTGACTTTGGATGAAATCGCGCCGCCTTGGTATAGCGGAATTTGTAGTTGTAAGCCTATCGTGGCATTGTTCAGGTCATTACCAAATCCATTTATTCCACCATTCGCATTTGTTTTGTTATAGCTGGCCACTGCATCCAAAGTAGGTTGGTGAGCAGCTTTATTCAACGAAACTTCTTTATTCGCCAACTCAGTATTTAATCTTGCCACAGCCAGTTCGATATTACTCAGTAACGCTTGTTGCATCCAGTAACTTAAGCTTGCAGCCTCTGGTTTATTTGGAATTAATGCAGAAGCTGAGCTGGATTTGGTAGGACCTGACGCAGGCAGTGAGTTTGTTGAGGGCAACATTGGTGATATTGTGGATTGAAGTCCGATGAATTCCGATGGATATTGTCCAGTGAGTATTTGCACTGCTTGTTTCTTACTTTCTATTTCATTGCTGATTGCAATATGTTGTGATTCCACCAAGTCAAATTTTGCTTGTGATTCATCCACATCAGTAATGGTGGCGATACCTGCTTTAAAGTTGGCTTTTGCTTGAGCAAACTGGCCTTTAATAGCCGTTTTTTGTGCTTGGTTTAGTGTCAGTTTGTCTTGTGCTAATAACACATCGAAATACACTTGCGCCGATTTCGCCATCAATTCTTGTCGTTGTTGCTCTAGTTGCAAATCGGCTATTTGCACTTGTAGTGTTGATTGCTGATACTGCACGGTATTTTGTTGGCGGTACAAGGGTTGATTAACGTTAACGCCATAATTCAAAGTGTTAAATGCTTCTGACTGATTGTTATTATTAAATACCGTATTGCCACCAATGTACCGTATATCAGTGTTAGAACGTGTGTAGCTACTATTGAAATTAACGGTTGGACGAAACAAAGCTTTGCCTTGTTCAAACTTTTCTTGCGCGGCGGTGTTGCTAAAGCGAGCAGCAGCCCAAGTGGGGTCATTCTGTTGCGCCAATAAATAGATATCTAATAGGCTTTGTTTTTTTCTGGTGACTGTCTGACTGTCTGTTTCAACGGATTCAGCGGAATTTACAATAGTTGATAGTGATAGCAGTAATAATATGGCACTGAAATACGTGATAGTGAATCGCATAATAGGTAAACTCATTGAAATGACTGACGTGGACTATTGATCTGTCAGTGGTTGTTATTGTTAGACTTTAGTAAGATTAGGCTTAACGCTCTCGTCCCGCCTCATGAAATGCTTTACTGATCGGCGATAGTAAATACTGCATCACTGTTTGGTCTGTTAACTTGATTTCAGCTGCCACCTGCATGCCTGGTGTGAGTAATAGTTTCTGTTGTTCTATTTCAAGATTCTGTTTATCAAATTGCACGATAGTACGATATGCCATCTGTGTTGATCCTGAAGGATTCTGTGTGCTGTCACCTTGGCCATTCTGATTATTGGCGTTTGATTTATCTGTCGCATCGGCGCTGACTTGCAAAACCTTGCCATCGATCATGCCGTATTTTTGAAAGGGATAAGCCATCAGCTTTAGCTTGACCTCTTGACCTGCATGTACAAAGCCTGCGTCTTCGTTCTTCAACCATACTTCAGCTTGCAGTACTTCATTATTCGGCACCAATGTCATTAATACGGTACCAGGCGAGACAACTGTGCCTGGGGTATGAGTTGCCAAGTCTTTAACGATACCCGCTTGTGGTGCTTTGAGCTCAAGCAAGCTGTTTTTATGAGACTGTTTCGCCCATTCTTGTTCTAGGCGCTGATGTTCTGCATAGATTGCCACGCGTTCAGCTTCTAACTTCTGACGGTAGTCAGATTGAATTTGATTGAGCCGTTTTTGGGATTGGGAAATACTGGCCTGTAAGCTTTTGCCATTATATTCTTGTGCACGTAAATCCTGCTCAACCGTAATGCGGTCGCGCTGTTTTTCTTGGGCCATCAATGTACCTGCAAAACCTTCTTTCACCAGCTCATCGTAAGCGGCTTCTTGCGTTTTTAAACTGGGAAGCGTTTGTTCCAATTTACGTTGTACTTCTTGAGTTGAGGATAATTCACTGTAGGCTTTTTGTAATGAAGCTTGTTCAGCGGCAATATCATCTTCTAAGGCGCGTCTGTTGGATTGATACTCTGCATAGATGCGATTGAATAGTTCTACTGAATCAATCGGCATTAATTTAAAAGGTTTGCCACTGAGCTCTGCTTCTATTCGGCGTAGTTCAAGCACTTTGTGTTGTAGCTGGTTTTGAATAGACTTGCTATCGGCTTCAGATAGATTGGCGTCCATACGAATAAGCAGCTGGCCTTTTTTGACATGTTCTCCCTCTGTAATCGCTATTTCTCGCACAATGCCTGAATCGGCAGGTTGTACGATTTTTAAATAACTAATCGGGACTAGCTTGCCTTCGGCGACTGACACCATATCCAGGCGACCGAAGAGTGCCCAGAGTAATAGTGCAAAGAATAGGATGAGCACACCACGCAAGACTATACGGGGCAATGGAGATGGTGGACGTTGTTGAACGCCTAAAATACCTGGTGCGAAGTCGAAACTATCGAGCTGTCGATTATCATTCGCAGGCTGTTGTAATAGAGATTGAGAGGATGGATTAAGGAAACTCATTTTGTTTCCTCAATCCATTTTGTTACGCCAATATAATTAAGCAAGTTTCACGACCTCAGCTTGCCATACACTAGGGTTATTCAACGTCTGTGCATTCTGGCCAAAGCTGGCAGCAGCAATCACACTTTGTGCATTAATCAAACCCATACCTGTTAAGTTGCTGTTTTTACCATATTGGTAAGCTAGATCACCACCTATTACAGCGCTGTCGCTACCAGCTTGCAAATGAGTTGTGAGGCGTGCGTCTGTGAGTTGCCAGTTAGCAGTGGCACCCGCTGCGTCAAAGGCAGCAACTAGGTTGGTAAAGTTAAAGCTCTCAATGTTGTTGTTACGTAATGCATCTGCTCCGCCTAGACTAAATCCTTGTATCGCTTCTGCAATAACTTGGAGATTGACAACACTTTTGTTGGTGGGACTAGAGGCATACCAATTGGTAAAAGTGATTTGATCAGTTGCACCTATTTTGAGAATCAGGTTATTGGTTGACTTGGTCAGGCTTAAGTCACTATAGGCAAAGTTGCCACCTAAACTGAGTGTGTTGTCAGCGCCAGTAGAGGCATTGATGCTGTCTTGGCCATCACCTTTGTTGAAGCTGATGATGTCGTAGCCAGTGCCTGTGGTAATGGTGTCGTTGCCTTGACCACCAATAAAGATCTCTCGACCAGAGCCTCCAGTCATCACATCATTGCCAATACCGCCATCGAATAGATTGTTTCCCACAGTGTCATTAAAAGTGTCAATACCCGCTAAACCTTGCAGAATATCGTTACCACCAGCGGTATCCGTTAAAGTGTTATTGGCTGCATTACCTTTTAGGAAGTTAGCTAATGCATTGCCAGTGAGGTTATAAGCTACGGTATTCGTTAAAAAGGCATTTTCAACGTTGGCAGCAACTGTGTAAGTGCCACTTGCAGTGGCAATCGCAACATTGACCGTATCGCTTCCGGCACTTGCAGCTTCTGTAACCACATCACCTGTCGCGTCAATCGTGTAGGTGTCGTTACCTAAACCACCGACCATGGTATCGTTACCAGTGAGTCCATTGAGCGTGTCGTTACCGTCACCACCATTGAGCGTGTTAGCTGCAGCATTACCAGTAAGGACGTTATCTAGTGCATTGCCAGTTAACGTAAATGCAACTGTATTCGTTAAAGTTGCATTTTCTACGTTGGCAGCCACTGTATAAGTACCGCTGGTAGTGGCAATTGCTACGTTTACAAAGTCTGTGCCTTGGTTAACAACCTCTGTAATAACATCACCAGTTGCATCTACAGTGTAGGTATCATCACCAAGACCGCCGACCATAGTGTCATTTCCAGCTAGTCCATTCAACGTATCATTACCGTCACCGCCGTTTAGTGTATTAGCAGCAGTATTACCCGTGAGGATGTTATCTAATGCATTACCGGTTAATGTAAATGCGACAGTGTTTGTCAAAGTCGCATTTTCTACGTTGGCAGCGAGTGTATAAGTAGCACCCGCAGTAGTGATAGCAACGTTAACCAAGTCGGTTCCTTCGTTAACGTTTTCCGTAATGACATCTGTTGTTACATCAATTGTATAAGTATCATTCCCAGCGCCACCAATCATGGCGTCATTACCTGCACCTCCATTTAATACGTTTGCAGCACTATTACCAGTCAGAACATTGTTTAAGGCATTACCTGTGAGGTTAAAGGCGACAGTATTCGTTAGCGTTGCATTCTCTACGTTGGTTGCGACTGTATAAGTACCCCCTGCAGTGGTAATGGCTACATTAACAGTATCTGTACCTGCACTTGCGGCTTCTGTGACCACATCTCCAGTCGCATCAATAATGTAGGTGTCGTTACCTAAACCGCCAACCATGGTATCGCTACCAGCAAGACCGTTAAGCGTGTCGTTACCGTCACCGCCATTCAGCGTATTAGCTGCAGCGTTACCAATTAATACGTTATCTAGGGCATTACCTGTTAGTGTGAATGCAACAGTATTGGTCAGGGTGGCATTTTCTACATTTGCAGAGACGGTATAAGTACCGCTAGTAGTGGCAATGGCGACGTTGACTAAGTCATTGCCTTCGTTCAGGTTTTCAGTGACAACATCGGCAGTGGCATCCACGGTGTATACATCATCACCTTGTCCTCCGACCATCGTGTCATTACCAGTCCCGCCATTTAAAGTGTCGTTACCTGCAAAACCATTAAGCACATCATTGCCACCCAATCCACTTAAGACATCATTACCTGCACCGCCATTTAAAGTGTCTGCGCCTGTAGTACCATTAAGGGTTAAGTTTTGAACGCTAGTCACGATATCAAATACATCGGATGCTGAAAGATTACCCGTGTCTTTGGCTGTTAATTTGATGCTGATCGTGCCAGTAGTCGGAGGTGTACCGCTAAACACTCGTGTTGCAGCATTAAAGCTTAACCAACTTGGTAATGCGCTACCGTCCGCTAAAGTGGCGCTATAGCTGAGCGAATCGCCAGAGTCTGGGTCTGTGAACGCAGTAGCAGAAACCGTATAGTTGAACACACCACCTTGTGCGGCAGCTTGATCTGGTAATGGTGTTGAGAGCACAGGTGTGCGATTTGGCGCCGCAACATTCAATGTGACGAACTCACCTGCGGCATAACCGTAGTTGTCCGTACCCCACAACACAAACTGTAGACTACCAACATTACTGATTGTTGGCGTGCCAGAAATCACCCGTGTAGTAGCATCAAAAGTGAGCCATGAGGGCACTGGTGATCCATCTTGCATCTTAATACTGTAAGTAACTGAATCCCAAACATCAGGATCTGTGATCGTGCTTAACGGCACTGTGTAAGTGAATAAACTATTTGCCCTAGCTTGTAAGTTCGGTAAATAGCTATTCACTGTAGGTGAATGATTGTTATTGGCACGATTAACTACCGTTTGAATCATCGCCTGATCCCAAACCACGCCATTATCAAATTCAATATAATCTATCTTGTGATCTTGTGTTTCACCGTTTTCATCTTGGCTATTAGCAGCAAAATAATTAACTAAGGCAATTTGGTCAGCAGATCCTTTAATTTTGAAAAAGATGTTATTGCCAGATTGAAATGCCAATACATCATTCTCGGTTACACCAGCACCAAACTGTAGAATGTCTGTTGCTCCTAGTACATCGGTATTATCAATAGTGTCTTGCCCATCACCTCTATTGAATACATATACGTCATCACCTTCTGCGCCAGTTAAAAAGTCTGTACCTAAACCACCAGTCAATACATTGTTACCAGCA
Source organism: Methylotenera sp. (assembly GCA_021732365.1). GTDB lineage: Bacteria > Pseudomonadota > Gammaproteobacteria > Burkholderiales > Methylophilaceae > Methylotenera_A. The sequence goes on from JAKFVD010000020.1 coordinate 124,269, forward strand.
CTTCCAAACAATCCATTATTTAATGCATTACCTGTAAGGTTTAGGTCGTCAAATCCATCAACTGCGGCACGCTCAACATTTGCACCAAGTGTGTAAGTGACGGTACTGCGGACAAAGTCATCACCTTCGCCTGCAGCTTCGATAACTACATCATTAATGTTATCAATTTCGTAGTAATCGTCTCCTGCGCCGCCGATAAGGGTATCAGCACCTTCACTGCCGAATAAGGCATCATTGCCAGCCAAACCATATAGTGTGTCATCACCATCTAAACCCAGTAAACTATTATCAGCAGCATTACCTGTAATCACATTATCAAGTTCGTTACCATTACCATGTTCAACTTCGCCTTTTAAGACTAGGTTTTCGACGTTACTTTCAAGTATATAAAGGGTGTCATAACTACGCTCTATTGTATCAACACCTTCATCAAAACCTTCGTTAACACTGTCGCCTTCATCTTCAACAATGTAGATGTCATTGCCTGATCCACCGGACATTTCGTCAGAGCCTAATCCACCATCAATTCTGTTGTTGCCGCTATTACCTTCGATTTGGTTAGACTCGTCGTTACCTGTGGCATCTAAATTAGCTTCGCCTATTAGAGTGAGATTTTCTAAAGTACTAGATAGAGTATAAGTAATGCTGCTTTCGACTGTATCGTTACCACCCAACTCCGTCTCTATGATTTGATCTGACAAATTATCAATTACATATGTGTCGTCACCATCACCACCTTCTAATATATCCGCACCCGCAGCACCGTCTAAGCGATTGCCACTACTGTTACCGATAATATGATTAGCTTCAGAATTGCCTGTGCCATCAATATAGCCTGCTGCTGCATTTAAAGTTAAGTTCTCAACGTGAGCAGATAAAACGTAATTTGCGCTTGTGAACACTGTATCAATGCCTTCGGCGGCATTTTCTACAACCACATCTGTTTCATCGTCAACGTGGTAAATATCATTCCCTAAACCACCTATTAAAGTATCAACACCTGCACCACCGTCTAACTCATCATTGCCTTGCTCACCAGATAAAGTGTCATTACCTCCCAAGCCGAGCAGACTATTATCAGCTGCATTACCTGTAATCACGTTACCTAACTCGTTGCCTTTTCCGTGTACTACATTTATTTTTATTACTAAATTTTCTACATTACTTTCAAGTACATTTAAAGTTTCATAGTTACGTTCAACTGTATCAACACCCTCATTAAAGCCTTCATTAATACTATCGCCTGCTTCGTTAGTAATATATGTATCATTGCCTGCACCTCCAGACATTACATCCGCACCTAATCCACCATCAATACGGTTATTACCACTGTTGCCTGTCAGTTGGTTTGTTGCGTCATTACCCGTAGCATTTAAGTTAGCTGAGCCTGTTAGCGTGAGATTTTCAAGGGCGGCATCAGTTAATATATATGTGATGCTACTTTCCACCGTGTCCATGCCACCTGCAGCACTCTCTACAATTTGATCTAATGCTGTGTCAATAACATAAGTGTCGTTTCCACTACCACCATCAAGTATATCCGCGCCCGAGCCACCATCTAAGCGATTGTTACCGCTGTTGCCTTTGATAAAATTAGCTTCGGCATTACCTGAAGCGTTGATATTTCCTGCAGACGCATCAAGAATTAAATTTTCTATGTTGGCTGATAACGTATAGTTTGCGCTAGCATAAACTGAATCAATTCCCTCATTGGCTATTTCTACAAGCACATCAAGAGTGCTGTCTACAAAATAACTATCATCTCCAGCACCGCCAACCAAAGTGTCTGCACCCGTACCACCATCTAAGCTATCGTTACCGCCTAAACCATACAATTGATTGCTAGCAGAGTTGCCAATTAATACATTGTTTTCAGAGTTACCCGTTCCATTAATGTTGGCGTTTCCAACTAATGTTAAATTTTCTACACCCCCACTTAATGAATAAGTAATTGAACTTAAAACCTCATCTATACCTTGCCCATTTAATTCAATAACTTCATCGGCAACATCATCAACATAATAAATATCGTTACCTTCACCACCAGATAAAGAATCACTACCAATGCCACCATCAAGCAAGTCATTACCTGTACCACCTAGCAAGATATCGCTACCTTGACCTCCGTACAGCATGTCTGATTCGCTGCCACCATTAAGAACGTCATCACCTGCGTAGCCAAAAATACGGTCATTTCCAGCTTGTCCACTAATATTGTCATTTGTAGAATAGCCATACAAATCATCATCGCCTGCACCACCACTTGCCAATAAAGCTTTTACTGATTCTATGGTTAAAATGAATCCATCGCTAAATTGTATGTTTTCTAAAGAGTCAGGGCCAGTTGCATCCAAGTTAAAATAATTTAGGACTGTTAAGGTATCTGAAGTGTTATTAATACTTAAAATAAGATCTGAATCAGCACGTTTAAAAGTGACATCCGATTGAGTAATACCGGTACCAAGCAAAATTTTATCGGCATTAATGCCTAAAGCATCCGTATCTAAATTATCAATGGAGTCTTGGCCTGACCCTACACCAAATAAATAGGTATCTGCTCCCGCATTACCTTTAAGTGTATCGTTGCCTGCACCGCCATCTAGCGTGTCATCACCCGCACCACCATCTATGATGTCATTCCCATCAGCTCCATTCAATATATCATTTGTCGCATAACCAGTAATAACATCATTACCATTAGTCGGAATAAGTGTTTTGTTTTTAACTGTAGCAATATCCCAGGTTGTATCATCTGCAAATTTAATAAACTCCACAGCATTTGATGTTGTACCGTCTTGATTAAAATAATTTGTAATTACTAACTCATCACCAGTACCACTAATCTTAATTTTCAAGTCATTTATAGTTCTTGTTAATACAATGTCTTCTGGCGTAATCCCTGCATCGAATAGAATACTGTCGGCATTCACGCCTAATGCATCTGAGTCTGCATTATTAATGGTATCTATACCTTGCCCTCTGCCAAAAACATAAGTATCAGCCCCTGCGCCACCGTCTAAATTATCATTCCCAACTCCACCAATAAGTGTGTCTCCACCACCTGCGCCATAGAGATTATCATTACCACCACCACCTCTTAAGGTAGTGTTTGAACTGGTTCCTGCTGATAAAGTATCACTTTGCGAACCACCTATTGCTAATTGAGTATTTGTACTCAAATTCACTGATTCGTTGTAATTATTTCCAATGAGATCTGCATGGCTTATTGTGATGCCATTTAAATTGTATGTATTGTTAAAGCCGCTGGTTAAACCATTGTCTACAAAAATATAACTTCCATACGCTGTTCCAATCGCAAGTGCCGAACCATACAGTTGCAAGTCAGAATAACCAACGTTGGCATTAATAGTATTATTACCAACATCATCTACCACAAAGTCCCCAGCCTGCATGTAGTAGACATCATTGCCTTCTTCACCCACTAAAACATCTGAGCCTTGGTAAATGCCAAATGCATCTTTAATGCCTCCTGAACCATAGAGCGTATCGTTTCCAGTGCCACCATATAAATTATCTGAATCTGCACCACCTTTAAGGATGTCATCTCCCTCCATACCATTCAGAAAGTCATTTCCAGAACCACCCTCTAATATATCGTTGCCTGCATAACCAAATAACTGATCGTTACCATTACCGCCTAGTAAAGTGTCATCACCACCATAACCTTGCAGTTGGTCATCGCCGTCTCCACCATCTAAATAATCATCATTTTGATAGTTAACGTTCACGTTATCTGCGTCGCCAGCTATTAAATCATCGCCCGCACCCCCGTAAAGAGTGTCTTTACCGCCACCACCAATCAGAGTGTCATTGCCATTTCCACCATCAATATAATCATCACCATTTTCGGAATCAGAGATGCTAGCTGAGTCACCGTTTATGGTATCGTCACCATCACCACCAATTAATGTATCGCCTTTACCATCACCCCATATCTTGTCATTGCCAGCACCTCCATCAATATAATCAGCACCGGAGTAAGTATCTGGTGTACCTATGCTGTCACCCGACAACTTATCGTCATCATCGCCGCCATAAATAACGTCTGCACCGCCACCGCCATCTATTGTGTCATTGCCAGCACCACCATCTAATATGTCGTCGCCCATGAGACCATAATCAGTCGAAGAAGGTGGTGCGGACGGATTAGTTCCTGCTAATGCTGGCAAATCACCTATGATGCTATCGTCACCTGCGCCGCCATATATAACATCGCCACCATACCCTCCGTACAACTCATCAGCATCTGCACCGCCATCAATCACGTCATTACCTTTGCCGCCCGCAATTTCGTCAAGACCCGTACCACCTAATATGATGTCGTTACCATCCAAGGCTACAATATTGTCATCGCCTTCGTCGCCACTAATGTAATCATCTCCATACGACCCATAAATTGCATCACTACCATCTCCGCCGTATAAGAAATCTCCAGTGGTAGTATCTTCAGCCTCTGTGCCGTTTGCATATTCAAATCCAAAATTAGGGTCTGTGGCCGTCCATTTAGACCCAATATATAAAGCGCTTGTCCCAGAGTAGTAAAACAAGCTTGTACCCTCAATGTAGTTCCAAGCCCAACTACCTGCTAGTTTTTTCCAATTCTCATCATTGCTGCTCACCAACTCCCAATCGCCCTGGTCATTTTCCTCATGAATTGAAACGTCTTTAAAATTGGTGTCGCTAATGATTAAATCATCATCTGCGCCACCCCTAATAATATCTTTGCCAGCGCCCCCAATCAAAGCGTCTCGCCCATCACCGCCCTCTAAAGTGTCATCACCCATATTGCCAAACAATATGTCATCCCCTATTCCACCAAACAGGGTTTCTGCTGTAGCTCCGCCAACTAATACATCGTTACCACCTTGCCCATCTACTGCACCACCCGTCACCTGTAAGTAATCTGCTTGACTGCTGATAGGGCTTGGGGTGACGGGGGTGGCCTGTTCTGCATCTTCTAGAGTGATTCCAAATGTATTGTTTTGCCAGTTTTTAACAAATAATTTTTCGCCATTTTCAAGGAGAATGTTAAGCGTTTTGCTACCATCAGCATTGGTAAATAAGGTATAGCGTGACTTTTTGTCGGTGCTTTCCCAAAAGCTGTCTTGTTCGTTTTTCTTTTTACCGCCATGAAGTACATTACCATCGGCTTTGATGATGCCGTCACTATCGATAATCACATCGTTACCATCACCTTGAATATGTTCGTAGGTGTCCGTACCTTCTCCTCCATACAGAAAGTCAGTGCCTTTGCCGCCGATTAATTTGTCGTCATTTGCGTCGCCTCTAAGCTGGTCATCGTTGTCACCACCTTCTAAGGTATCGTTGCCAGCACCACCCATTAATGTGTCATTGCCTTTTTCTCCACGCAGAATATCAACTCCTGCGTTGCCTTCTATATAGTCGTTGCCATCGTTACCGTTAAGGGTGTCGTTATCGTCTCGGCCGTATAAATGGTCGTTTTCATCCCCTCCGTTGAGAGTGTCATTGCCTTTACCGCCATCTAACTGGTCATTACCCCAACCACCATCAAGCACATCATTACCAGCACCACCAAATAAAGTATCTTTTCCAAGCCCGCCATCCAGGGTGTCATTACCGCCTAATCCAAATATAACGTCGTTGCCCAATCCAATTAAAAACCCGCCATCTAAGTCGTCCGCACCGTTGGTGCCAAATGTTGTGTCTTTAAATAAATTAGAAATCGCAGCTTCTACACTGCCTACCGACTCTTGAAGACCTTCTGAAACAGCTTTAAAGTAGTCCTTAAAGTCGTCATAAGTTACCTCAGCAAAATCAAGATTAGCTTTAAACTCAGGATTAATTACTTCAAGCTCACGTATCAAGTTAAATACCACTCTAAATCCAATCTCTTGGTCACTCTCCTCGGCAATTGAGAATGCCAGTATAGGACTTCCTAACAATAAAGGAATTAGCGCAACTTCATTAAAGCCACCTGCGGCTGATCCAGTAGAAAATGTTTTGATTGCACCAAGGACTGCTTGTATAGTTGCGTCACCACCAACAAGTCCAAGCTCATTAATAGTCCTCGCCATCGCTTTACTGGTCATGTCCACAAACTGTTGAACCTTGTTTGCAGCAACAACTATTTCCCCAATTGTTCTTACGCCATCAGCCTCAGCAATACTCGGATTTTGTGGCACTACATAATCCCAAAAATAGAATGCGCCTCCCCATTGGCTAAGGCTCAAATGTCCTACTTGAATCGCAGCGGCTATATCATCTGATACTTGATTGTCTAGCTCTGGAATCGCTCCATTTGTGACAATATCTGTATAAACTTTTTCACCAATAGTATTGCTGATGAGTTTAATATTTGCAGGTGTAGGAGCGAATCCATTATTTGCCGCCTCTAAACTTAATATATTCATTTGCTGAATAAAATAAGCAGATGGCGTTCTATTTTCTAGAATAGGGTCATTCAAGTACTTATTAATTTCTGCCGCCTGTTGAAACCAGTATTCTTGGTCTGAAGGCATTTGGTCTTTAAATGTGTCGTAAATGTAGCCGTACATGCCCGCGTAGTTGGGTTTGAAATTAACTGCGTCGGGAGGAGGCTCAACAAACTCTTTGATTTTTTCAAGGTGCGCAGTTGATAATAGAATGGTCATAGTCTATATCCTTAAGTGTTAAATTAGTCAACTTTAGATGGTAGGGGTGAGGTATGGTAAAAAATAGTGCCAGCCTTGATAGACTTCTTGACTTGTGAAGTATCAGAAGATACGTTCCAACTCTCTAATAAGCGCCATATGGCAGCATCTACCTCTTTCCAATGCTTTAAGCTCTTGAGATGTATGCGCCATTCAACTTGTATACCGCCATAAATTGGTTCCCAAGATCTTACCCACATTGTATTTTCATCCATAGGTGTGAAAAGGTATCCAAAAACGTGATCGTTGCTAGATCTCCCAAAACACTTCAAACCTAAATTATCATTTCCAGAGTAGCATTCGAGTCCGTAAGTATCTGAGAATGTTTTATCATAGTGGTGTTTATTAGATTTCGGAAATCCTTCATATGCTTCTTTACTTGTAAAGTTTTTTCCATTAGCCAGGCCCTGCAGCAGCACTTTTACTTGGTTAACATCATCCAGCACTTTGGGGGAGTAAAAACCTTCATCTGTTGCCTTGCCCTTTACCCCGTTCAACATCAAGCTAAACTCTAAAGGGTGCTGAGATTTTACTGCGTGTAACTTTGAGTTATATTCTTTTAAAAAAGCATCCAGTTCTGCTTGAGTCATTTTAGGAAAACGCTCTGGCACATAATTGACAGGAAACTGACCTATATATCGCTCATATTCTGGCTCGAATTTTGCCTCACATTTATCGCAACCTAAATTGGGTATATGCTCCCGTCTCTGCCCCAGTTTTGTTTTTATAATAAGCTCTGGCCTGTCCATCCAAGTGACGATGTCGCCTTCTTTAGGAATTTCTCTTTGCACACAACCCCCCATGAATACCGTGGCTATTATTAAGCTTAATGCTTTAAGTTGCTTTATCATTTGTCTTTAGCCCTGTTGCCAATAAAAAATGGCAATTTTGATTGCTGAGCTCTCATGTTTAATTCTCATATGGCTCATGTTTCCACCTTCTCTAAATTGCTAATTTGCACATTGACTTGTGTCATCGTTGTTTGTTGTTGTTCATTTGGTTTTACGTTATTTTCTTTCCCCAATATCACCGCCTCATCCACCTGCAGCCCCTTTGGCAATTGATGCGTAATAAACAGAATAGTGACCTTACCTTTAAGCTTATTCACCGTCTGTGCAAAGTGTTCTGCGGTTTGTTGGTCCAGATTGGAGACAGCTTCATCAAAGATAAGTACTTTAGGTTGCTTAAGCAAAGCTCTGGCAATGGCAATACGCTGCTTCTGTCCACCACTTAAACCTGTACCGTGTTCACCAACTGTGGTTTGGTAGCCTTGCGGAAGCTTCTCAATGGTTTGGTGGATTTCGGCCAGTTGACAGGCTTGTATGATTTGCTCAAAGCTGGCGTGTGGATTGGCTAAGATAAGATTGTCGTAAATAGTGCCTGAGAAAATGACAGTTTCTTGTGGCACTACACCAAAGTGGTTTCTTAGTTCATTCGCAGCTAGATAACGAATATCTTGACCATTGAGTTTGATGTTGCCTTGTTGTGGTTGATAGAAACCCAGTAATAATTTAGCTAGTGTACTTTTGCCACAACCACTGGGGCCCATTACCAATACGCAATGCCCTGCTTGAATATTGAAGCTGAGGTTTTGATAAAGCCAAGGTAAGTCATCTGCGTATTTAAAACCGAGACTATCTACTGTAATGTTAGTCGCTTGATTGACATTAGCCCTAGTGGGAATCAATGTCATTGGTTCTGCTGGTGCATTCATCACATCACCCAGTCGTTTCACTGCGATATCGGCTTGTTGGAACTCTTGCCATAAACCGACCAAGCGTAATACAGGCCCAGATAATCGGCCTGAGAACATCTGGAATGCGACTAACATACCAATGGTGAAGTTAGTGTTATGCATCACCAGCCAGGCACCCACACAAAGGATTGCCAATGTTTGTAATTGGTCTAGTGTATTGGCAGCGGTATTGTAAGTAATGGATAGCTTACGACTATCAAAACTGGCGGTGAGATACGTACTTAAGTAGTTGCCAAAGGTCTGTTTAAGTTGTGGCTCCATTTGCAGGGATTTCACCGTTTCCATGCCTGATACATATTCAGTCAAGAAAGCTTGATTACGCGCACCTAGCATAAACTGGTGATTGAGTTTCGCACGAATGATGGGGGTTACAAAGAAGCTTAGAATGGTAATCAGCGCCAGACATGCTACCGCAATCAAAGTGAGCTGCCAGCTATACCAGAACATAATCGCCAGAAATACGATTAGGAATGGAAAGTCGAGCAGCAATGTAACTAAGCCACCAGCCAGAAACTCCCGAATAGTTTCTACACCATGCACACGGGCGATGATGACACCTGTGGGCCTATTATCGTAATAGCGTACGGGCAAATCTAATAAATGACTGAATACTTTATGCCCTAGTGTGGCATCAATACGGTTGCCCGTATGTAATACCAAATATTGTCTTACCCAGCCCATGGCAGAACTAAAGATGAGGAATATTAATAAAGCCAAACCAATCACTATTAACGTACTGGTGGTGTGATGCACCACCACTTTATCAATGACGATTTGAGTGCAAATAGGCACTGCTAAGCCGACTAGCTGAATAGCCAGTGATGCGGTTAATACCTCTGACCAGATCTTTTTATATTTTAGGAGTTCTGGGATAAACCATTTAAAGCCGAATTCTTTTGGTGGGTTGATTTGATTGGGATTCGCTTGATTTGCATTGCCAGTGCCTGCCACACCAATAGTCTCTTCATCGTCAGCTACTTGTTCTGCGGCTTTGCGCACCATTAAAAAATCGCCGGTTAGGCGATCTTCAATATCTTTAATAGCTGAGGTTTGCGGTTGGGCTTGATTTGGCTCGATTAATAGTACACGGTCTTTATCTAAGCTGAGTATGAGTGCTAAATGATGTGGATCTACAAGTCCTTCTTGCTCTATGGATTGTTGATCTGGGACTGAATCTGATTTAGTAGAAGCTAATTCTGATTGAGGCGTTTCTTTAGATTTAGTTTTTAATACTGCCAAACAAGGCAATGATGCAGCATTTAAACTCGAAAGCTTATTGGTTTTAATTGAAGTATCAAAACCAAAACTCTGTAAAGCCTGCTCTAATTGTGTGCTTGTATAAGGTGGTGGGTATTGCTTAACTAATAACTCTGCAGAAAAGGGAATGCGGTTAAGCTGACAAAACGCGCTTAACGCCCAGACGAAGTCGTCCTGAATGAGTGGGTATTGAGTAGCCACCGATGAAACTCCCTATTATTGTTTTTATTACAAATTTTTATTAATTTTTTGGGGAGAAGTCAAATGAGTTAGTGCTTCTCTATTTTCATTTTGAAACTTACATCGCACACTAATCTATAATTTTTTAAGTTGCAAGAAATATTTTAAAGGTCAAAATTTAGATGAGAGAAATAGTGGTTATATACAGCCACTCTAAGCAATTAACAACAGCTTTTAACAAGTCTTTCAATAATCCGCAGAGTACTCTTGATACGACTCAATTGGTTTGTTTAAGGTGTAGGGTTGAATAATGCACAATGACAACTATTTGCTTCCCAATTTCAAAGATTCAGCCCCCCATTGCTCTTTCGAGTAAACATAACCTGGAAATTCGCTATCTAAGCTAGTTTCACGCTTAAGCAGCCTTTTAACTAAATGGGCTAATTGCACCAGATCTTCAACGTCCCGCACTTCAATTGGCACACAAATATCCACGAGGTAACCGCATGCTAGCCACCCAGTTGTTATAGACGGTTTAGCTTGATACATGCCCGAGTGTGGTATTTCCTGTAAGGCCTGCGTGTAAGCTGTAGATAATTTGCCAAACGCTTCAGAAAATTTATTCACCGTGTAACTCTTAATTACCTTTCTGGATTGGCCTGCTTTCACATAGTTTGGCGTAGCGTCGTTAAACAAGTCATCCATATTTACGTCTAGGTGAGCAATGCTTTTACGCGCTTCCGACTTGATATGATCTTGATAAGCGTGTCGCGGATGATTCCATGTCAATATGACGCGGTAATCATTCAAGATAAAGTCTACATCGTCCCACCATGACAAGGTTGATGCGTTTTCTGCATCGTATTGATGATAATAGATTAAACCTCGAATGAAGTTTGAGTTGCGTTTGTTACGGTGGTACAACTTTGCTGATTTTTTCAAATTTTCTTGATAGCGGTTTTTCATAGCAACATCCTCATGTTTGTTCTTTAGTTTAAACAATCTGGTTTAACTGGCTATAGCTTTTTCCTTGCGGCACCACATTTTGATCATCTCCATGACAGTGCAAGTTTGATTTGCTTACGTGGATACTTTAACTTGACTCTCATAATTAACCTTTCTGGGTGTAATGTGTTTTCTAAGGTAAAAATACTGACGACTGCCATCAATCAGCGGACCAGTGACTGGCTTAACTTTCAAGGTTTTAAGTAAAGCAGATGATGAGGTTTGTTGTTGCTCCGCTATTACGGATAAAGCAACATACTTGTGATTAAATGCAGCGATTGCTTCTTTTGTTATTTGCTTACCTGCCTGTTTGGTTTGAATGCTTTGTATCAATCCAACTTTTACTAAGTGGTAGGCGACTTGTTGTTTGATCCCCATTAGCTTGGCTGCTTCGTCAATCGACACAGCATTTAAGCTCTTGCGTAATGCCCATAGCCATTCTTTAGCTGCTGCTTTATCCAGCTTTACACTCCCTATCACAACAGAGTGATTACTTACATCAAAGGCACTTAACTCGCCTGAGATTAAGGCTTTGATTAAATGCACCATTTCCCCTTCTCGCAAGCGCCAATATTTCACAATCCCTGAAAATGAAATCAAGTCTTTATCTTGGTTTGGAATACACTTTAAACATAGGTGTTGTAACTGTTGTCTAGGGATTATCCAGTTAGCCATGTTGGCATGCTTGAGTATAGCCAATGGGTGTATGATTTTTGCGGTGATAAACTCACGCACCAATCGTTCAGACACAGCCAAATATTGAGCGGTTGTTTGCAGATTTAACAAGTCTTTTGCTAGCGCTTCTAAATGTGGTAAATCAGCTTGATGAAACGAGCTGACTTGTCGGCCAGAGGGCAAATTGATGTGGTTTTTATCAATTAAATTGCTTGTCGATAAATGTCTAATCAATGATGGGGCTAAGCCTGTTTGTTTTGCTGCCTGCTTTAAAGTCAATCGGGGGTGCGCTGTAATGGTAGTCGGTTTAAATGCACGATTTCGTTTGCATACAATACCCCACCAATGTTGATGCAAATAATGTTCGAAGGCATCGCGCAGAAACTGAAATTTATCATCCCTTAAATGAAAATACAGCACACGATATAGGACCCCAAAGGTTTTCTTGAGACTGGAGGTAGGTATTATGGAAGTTTGAATAGCCTGTAAGAACAGTTCAAAGTTTTGTGGCCAATTCGTTAATAAATGCGCCACATTATGCATGCATTCTTTTGCCACATCTAAATGGTGTAATCCAGATATTTGCCCAGGCCGCTGGGGCAATTTAGCCCCATTAAATTGGCCAAGATAACGAATCAATCTTAACCAGCCATTCGTATCCAGTTGTGGGAAAAGATTGCTTCGCGTTCCAATGAGATTAGCTACGAGTGCACGCTGTAGCGTCACCATCATTGAACTGGCTGCTTGTGGGGCGGCTTTTTGTAATGCTGCACCGCAATGCATGCATACAGACACATTAGAGCACTGCCACGACTGGTCTTTTTTGCACTGCTCACAGCACTCAATAAGGTAGCAAGCATGGTTGATGCATATACAACTTATTTTTAGTCCCCATACGCCTCTAAAATAAGCCTCCCCTTGTATGCAAAGTGGACACCATCGCCGATACAAATGATTAAACTCTACTGCAGCGATTCCCCTAAGTGTAGAAGTTACTTGCCAGCTTTGTGGGAGAGGGCCAAACAAATATTGCATTACTTGATCACTGACGCCGATGGATTTAAAGAATGAGTCCCAATCTATAAAATTTTGGTCACCTCTGTACAAATCGCCAAGTGCTTGTAAAGATGCTAAGCAATTACGCTCTGCTACCCTGCTTAGATATCCTATAGCAGACTCATTTAAAATCGGCCTTGGTCGAATAAGTAAGTCCAGCCGATTTTCCTGATGTTTTATTAGAACATTAGACAATACATTTCTTCCTTGGCTGATTGATCAGTTATGTTTAACAAATCATGAAAAACTAACAGGTCATAGGGATGTAAATTTTTTAAGTAACTTCTTAAATTAATCAATATTTTTTCAATGCCACAAGGCCTTTTTAAAGGATCTGGAAAATCCCATCCTTTAAATAGATTGGCATAAACGAATTCGCTGCCGTCATGTTGGGAGGCCTGAATTAATTGTCTAAAAATAGCTTCTATTGCCCCTTCAATAGACCCTCTGAAGTGGGTTATTTTAATTTCATCTTTTTTTGGAGATTTTTTGAATGAGGCAGATAAATACATGACTTGCTTCCACCATTCATAGAACTGAAGCAATGAAAATGGTTTTGAAATGGCATGACTTGTTGTATTTAAATAGACCGTTAATTTAAGCTCTAATTGATTTAAATATTCTTTTATAAAGATTTGAAAGATAGGTATCAATTGCCGTGTAAAAGGATTGTCGTACGCAATTAAATAAGTACATTCAATACAAAGAATATTTAAATTATTAAACCCATTTAAATGATTTACGAATTGCTGATGTTGATTTGATAATTTTTTAATAATCTTCTTACGATGTTCATGCGTAGGTGTTTTAAGCAAAAACATATAATCAGTAAGGCCTAAATCGCTTGGGCGCACTGAATGGACAGTTAATTTTGATGGCTTACGGTTTCCAAATGATTTTATGACTTTCCTGAACTTAGAGGACCATATGAGTGCATCAAAAAAATCTTTTAATACGTAATTGCTAGGGGGTTTTTGATCAACACATTCAAAATAAAGTGGGGTTTTTGGAATATCCATAGCATTTAAAATTATTTTGGAGATCTGAATCTCAAATTCAGATGCAGGATAAATATTGCTATCTTTTAAGTTGTATTTACTTTGCTCACTAAAATACGCTAGCTTACAACCATGTAAAGGACAAGCTGTAAACATTGACAAATCCCACAGCGAATAATGACTAGAATTTTCATTCACACAAGTTGGACAAAAACGATGAAGGGCTAAATACCTATGCGCCAAAGTTATGTGTTTTTTAGAAAGTAAATATTGACTAAAAAAATCATGTTCTTTCAAACTAACTTCTTTGCCAATTAAACAATATAATGCTTCTTGTACTGATTGAGACTGTGTTTTAATTGTGGATAGATTAGTTACAATTGACCATACTTCACTTGGTACTTTAAGCCCATTCGCTTCATAAAATCGATGTACATATCCGATTAAGCTCTCACCCTCTAACATTTTTGGGCGAACTAAATAATGATCAAACGAAATTGGTTTTGAATTAATAAAGGTGTTGTCGGCCATGCTACACCCCTTGCCCAGCTGCAAAAGGCTCGCCTGCCCTATCAAGTCTGCGGAAACAAAATTTAGGATTGAAAGGATTTAATTCACCTTCTGCCTCCCACCATATTTCTTGCTTATAAACCGCTTCAAAATCCGCTGGACCAACCTCCGCAAACTCCAATTCCAAAGCATATTTTAGGATGCCAATCATCAACTTCTTGACATAGGCCACACGGACATCTGTTGCGTAATATAGACGGGTACCAAACTCATCCCAACTGTAATTCCCCAGTACTATATTGATAGCTAACTGTTGCTTAAAAGATAAAATCAACCGCAAGCATTCTTTACTTAATTCTTCTAGGGGGAGTCGCCCTAATGATAAATAAATCTTTTTAGAGAAACGACGTCTTAATTGCTCATTTACAATGAGCAAAGATTCCGTTCGTGGCAGACCTAAAAAAACAATGGGAATTTTAAGTGCATCAATGAGCTGCTTAATCCAGTCACTGGCTAAATAATGAGAGCGAACTTGACCTCTATCATGGAGGTGCTGGGCTTCATCGAACAGAATCATTTCTATGCCGCACGCTTTCGCAAGTGTGATAAACATACCAGTTTTGCGCGTTAAGGTCCCTGACTTTGGCGATGGGTGTCCTAAAGCTTCCAGCATTGCCTCCGACAAACTATTCAAGCTAGCAACCGGTGGCACAGCGACTGACAAAATGGGAACCACATCACGTTCAGGTAAGGCGTATCGAGGATGGCGTTGCTGAAGGAGATGACAAAGGCTGGTTTTACCACAACCACTTTCCGCAAGTACCAGCAGGTTTTCAGCAATACCTGTTTGACGATATAAGCTTAAATTGTCCTCAATGGCAGTAAAGGCTTTTTGAAAAGCGTCAAAATAAATGTAATTGTCATTAAAGTTCTTAACTATCAGAAAATTCTCTTTAGAATTCATCTTAAGCCCCGTTAGTTTTTAACTGAAAGGTCGGCAACATTTCTGGCATCTGAAAAGGTTGCTCTTTGCGCTGAGGATTAAATTTGGGTCCTGATGGTTTGATCTTTTGAGGTTTTGCGTCTTTATTTTTTAGAATCGTTCCTTTTGGATTATTACTACTGATACCACTTAATCTACCGCCTTTTTTGCGATTTTTTAAATGGCGACTGCTCAATAAGTCTTCGATAGATTTTGATAACTCATAGCGTGCTTGAATCAGCCGCTCTTCATTCACTGCAGCATTACCTTGCTCGCGCAAATAATATTGAATTTCCTGATTTTGTTGCTCAGTTAGACCGCGTGCATAAGTTTGATTTAAAGCTTCTACTGTTATCGGTTCTTCTGAATCAGGCGCCCAAACCTGTATTTCACCTAAATCTTGTGGATCGTACATCACGCGCACTTTTACTCCTTTTCCATGAGCACGCAATACCTGGCCGAGTTTGTCATTAATGTAATGAATGCCATTAACTAAAATACCTTCTCTACTCAATGATCTTGTCTTCACTTGACCGATCCGTTTTTGGAGATCTTGTACGCTCATTGGTAGTTTTAATTCATATGAGCGAAGTCCTTCATGCCATTTAGCCCAGGGGGTCGTATTGATGCCACGATGCTTGGTTTGTGCGTAAATATCGAGCACCCATTTTTCAAACAGATGGGTGAATTCGCCTAAGGTTAATATCGCGTGTTTTTGCGGATCATAATCACCCCGTAGATGCCACTTTGCAAAACTTGCCCCTGGGATTTGGCTTGCAAACGAATAATTAAGTGTTTTTAAATAACGCTCCACAACAGCTTTAAATCGTGGTTCATGTTTTGGGCAAAACTGCATTTGAATCCCCAAATCAAATGCCACACTTTCCAATGCAACACTATGAAACTCTAGCCCGTTATCCAATACGATCAATATAGGGACGCCGTAACACACCCATTGATGCTCAACTTTTAAATTAGGGATTGCTTGATGTATTGGTGTTTTTGGCAGTATGGCATGCCGCAATGCCCCCATTACAGCAGCAGTAGATGGATTTTGATAGCTAATGTAATAGCCTAAAATCATCCGACTATAATGGTCAATTAAGATGGTGACAGTGGGGCGACCTAAGGGTAAGTGAGTGTTTTCATCAATGAGAAATAAGTCGAGTGGCGTATGGTCTATTTCAACGCGCTCTAAGATATGGGTTGTTTCTACATTATTTTTGACGAGCCTAAAGAGTTTTTCAGCTGCTTGCTTACCGATTTTCAGGCTTATTCTTTCAAAAACTTCTATTTTTGAAATCAACCGGTAAAGTGTGCAGCGACTTGGGGCTTTTAATGCTTCATCGGGTGTTAGTCTTTTATTTTCTTCTTGAATTCTTCCAAGTAACACCCCTAGTATAGTTTTAATAGTCGTTTGGGGTGATTGTCTAAACAGGCTTTCAATAACTTCAACCAATATACTAATTACTCTATAATCTACCTTTAACCCTCGCCTTCCTCGTCTATCAATTCTTGGAATCAATGATCGCGTTTCTTGTGTAACACAGAATTTTTTATGCCAACGATATACCGTAGTCACATTGGGTGGTTTTTTATCGCTAATTTCTACCGCAATTTTTAGAATGATTGGTTCTAGGTAATCGCGTGTGAAAATTGGTGGGCCATATTCATAGATGCTTGTTAAATATTGCTTTCTTCGCTTTACTTGATTAAGAATTTTTTCTGGTAACTCGCTTAACGGTCTAGAGTAAATTTGCTTCATTAATACACTATTTTGTACGCCTTCAAGATTGGCTTCTATTTTTCCAGCTTTATAGTCATTAAGAAGCTGCTGACGACTCTCAATGCTAAACTCGCCCGTTTCCATGCACTCCAGTAGCATTTTGTCGTCTGGTGTAATGCGCTCAACCTTGTGTGTTTTTCCATGCCAATTAAATACGGTATTCTTATGCAATCCAAAAGTTAGCATTGTCATTCTCCTTAGTTATATGAATGGTCGTTTCCGGGGTAATAGGGCTGGTTAAATCCAAAGTGAGCGCGCCAGTGACAAACAGGCTGTACACATTCACATTATGTTTTTTGAGTAATTCGTTTGCGTGCTGTAAGGTGGTTGGAAATTGGGGATAGAGCTGTGATAAAGCTTTTTGTATTGCATCTGCTGTTGGCCAAATACGTTGTGCGCCTGCACAGATTTTGCGTAAGTTAGATAATCTAGGCTCTTGCCGTATGACTTCTTCAGTCAGGACCAAATAATTAATGTCTGATGCCCTAAAATGTTTTTCTATACAATCTAACTGATGCCGTACTTCTTCACGTGCTAGGCTTGAAGTATGTTTTACCTCAATTGTTAATACTTCCCCAGTATCAAGCTCTAATTCAAAATCTGGGGTATAACGCCTAAGTTTTGCGCCATCAGGATAATATATAGTCGGAGGCTGCTCTCCATAACAGATAACGCGGTGGGATGCTTCAAACAGAAAGACAGCTTCACCCTCTAATTTGCTTTCATGCTTTACCATGCGACCACATTTTCTACTTGGGATTTTCCCGCGCATCAAAGTACCTGTTGGCCTTACTACATTTCTAGCAGGCTTATGTGAGTCACCATCTGGCTTGTTTCCTAGCCAATGTCCTTCCCATGAATCTTTAAACATTGTTCGCCTTTCTTTGCTGAAAGTGATGACAACACCATTCCGTTCAACAAAACTATATTGTTTGAAATTTCTGTTTTTGGGCGTAGTTAAGCCTATTACTGATCTTTATAATCAGCTTAAACAGGGTGTTTATGTATGGGAGGCTTGACGCTTAGGAGTTCTAAGAAGATACTAACGATTCGGGGTCGGGTATCTTTATGATATTCACCAAGCGGGGCAAGCCTTTGGTTTGTCCCGTTTTACATTTTGGCCTCCTCATTTTTTCTGCGTTTTAATTGGCGTGGTACGTCTAATGGCTTTTGAAGTACATCTTTTTTGAAAGCTAGTACTTTACGTAAAAGCTCAATTTCTGCTTTAGTTAAGGCTGGCAAACTTTCTCTAAAGTCACGTATTAGCCAATAAGCATCTTTGGATATTTCATTACTGAAAGCGAATTTACGTTGAGATGCATCTACAACTTCTAATAGTTGAGATGTTTCTTGGGAGGTGAGATTAAACTTATTGATAAGTTTATTAATAAACTCTTCGGTAGGTGGGCCTTTTTTATCAAGCTCAAGTGCTGAAAGATATCCCTGTTCATACCCCATTATCTTAGCCAACTCTGACTGACGAATGCCATGACGCATCCTTAATTCATGCAAAAATTCAGCAAAAGGGCTCATTGAATATACTTATTGGATAACTTAATAAGTTCTATGTTAGAGCTATACAAGAAATAACTCAAGTACTTGATTACAATATATTTTTGTACTGTAATTCAAAAAATAAACTACAGTTTAATTTTTGAATTACAATCTAAAAAACTATATTTTTATCTAATTTTTCTAATCGATGACTTTCAGTTCATAGATACAGTCATTTGAGTCCTAACTAATTTGTAAAATCATGCTTGTAGCGAAAATAGATTAGTCCAGCAAAATTCCATAAAGATGAAATAGCACTGCATGCTCCTAATAGTAAAGCTCCAATTCCAATATACTTATATAAACTATATGTGAAAAATTTAATCCCTTCTGAAGGTTGCACTTCGGTAGATGGAGTTACTAATGTTGCTGCCAACATAAGTATCGCAGCCATTACGGTATATACTAAAATACTTCTTTCATAAGCCCTATGTTCATTTAGGAGTTCGTCGTAACTTCTGTCCCATAAGCTTGCAATACTAAACACCCCATTCAAAATCCATTCTAAAACTTTCATATTTCACTCCTTTATTGTTAAATAAGCCCAAGTAAAGTAACTTAAATATCTTTTACCAAGCCCTACACTACTTTCAATGTTATTCGTCAATCCTCTTATTTCTACCATTTATCTAAAAACCATCGAACAAACCTAGAAATATATCCACGGTTATCTTCATGATCACGCGCTTCCTGATTATGTTCTTTGATATATTTATCCTTATCACGTCGATCCCGCTTAATAACATTCTCGATAGTGCGATTAGACATTGGGCCCGCATCCTTAACGACATTTTTGTCTATCCAATAATGTGATTGGCAAGGGTATTTCCAATTGCCAATCGATGGATATAGGCTAACCGTACCAGTACGTTCATTTTTGATTAATCGCCACTGCGCTTGGTTGAGAGGTGTAAAAATCTCCTCTCCACAACCACAACAACATAGATGCCCAGCTGTAGCAAACTCCTCACTAATGTATAGAACTCCTTCAGAAAGTTCGTCTGGTACGTTCTGTAAAAACTCAGGTCGCAGTTTTTTTATTTTCATGACGTCGTCTTAAGCTGGTTCCATGACAATATGTATTTCAACGTATCGGCATTAATTTCCTCTGAATAAAATTCTAGATATTGTTTGTACTTGATTACAGCCAGCATGGCATTGAGTGCATTCAATTCAGTGAGTTGGATGTTATTGTAAATAGCCTCTTCCAGATCTTCTGCTTTAGGCAGACTATCTACTAGTCGGGCAGCATCACCTGTATTCTTAGTTATAAGCGTTACTCGCGCTCGACCAATTAATTTAAGATCTTCTGTAACCTTATCTACACCAATCCCCACGTCGATGAAAGGTATCCCTTGCTCTAAAAGATAACGAGCAATCAGGCCACGAGAAGGTCCGTGATCGACTGCAATAAAAACGAAAGTGCAGTCGTTTAATAAATGGATGTTTGTCACATCAATTTTAAATGAATGACTATTAATTCCACCTCTCAAGTGATGATAAAGGTCTTTTAAATATTCTGTTTTTTTCAGACCTATGTTAACCATACTCTCTGGCATAGCTCCTGGCATTCGATAGGCATTGTGTTCCTGAATTACATCATCATCAAAAAGGTGGATCTCATTTACTGGTGTCTTAGATAATGCATCTAAGATGTAGGCTCCTGTTCCACCAAGGCCAATAATTGCTACTTTTTTTAGCTTCAACTTCTCTTCGTAAGCGTCAAGTCCAGCACGAGCTATTGCGGTATTTGGGTAGTGAAACACTGAAGTTTCTTTTCTATAACTAAACGATGTAGTACCGCTTGCAGATACCTCTGGATCTATCGCAATAGCATAACTCTCCAGTTTTCGTATGTAATGCTGCATTTTGATAAAAATGTTGGTGCGCATTTCAGCCTGAGTCTCAGGGCTAGGATAATTTGAAAAACGACAATAAACATCTAGACCAGCAATTGACTGTGGGGCAGTAAGCTTTGGTCCAGCATGCATAGCTACTTCTAGAGATGTGCCATCAGCTCTACAGGGCATAGAGCCAGTGAAATAAACAGTATGGTCTCCTGTATTGCAAATACCGTTTACAAACGTATACGCTGAAATGAGTGCACCACGGCTAACTACACCACATGACGAAACATAAGGTACGTTATCAATGATGAGGTAGTTATCCTTAATTGTGATCCGATATCCAGCATCTAGAAGACGCTGAACATCGGTGTCAAGAGCGGTTAGATTTTCCGGCATCGAAGCGCATCCCATTTTGTAACTTCACATTTTGTCCAGGAGTTAAACTTCCCCTATCGTTGCCGTGCGTCCAGTCCACATCGAAAAGCCCTAGATCTTGACCGGTGGTATCAATGTTAGCCAATTTAAGAACCTCTTCAAAAGCGATGGTTGGACCAATCACTTTTCGCGGGCGTGATTGGACGAATATTTGAAACTCGCGTTCTTGATGTTTTTCGTTAGTTTGGGTCATTTTTTTCCTTTGTAACACCTTTAAATGGTGTTTTATCTGAAGTTTTTACATCCATAAATTGACCCGTATCTTTATCGCGCTTTACCCAATTACCCGAAGGGGTCTGTGTTTGAGAGCGATCCTTAACTGCGCCATTGCGATGCCCATCACCGCTAGGTGGATTTGTTGCCATTTAAATCTCCTTTAATCTGTTTAAATTAAACCGTTTAACCAGAGATTAAAAAAAGTAATTTCTGGTTACGTGTATATTAACAGATATATTCTGATTAAATCAATATATTTAATCAGAATTATTTTATAGCTTGATATACGTACTCAATGCCACCTGATTCAGCTACAACTTCATTACGTAAGATATAGCCATCCATAACAAGTTTTTTAAGCTTTGTACTTGCATTTTGTACACTTATTTCCAGATCTGATGCAACTTGTGAAACTAAAATGTTACCCTTAGTTAAAACATAATCTATTAACTCTTTATTGGAGCTCGTCAACGAAGGGCCTAAAATCTCATAACTATTATTATCCCAAACTATAATAGGTTGATCTTTAGCTTTTGCGGCATAATTCCAATTATCTAGAATGTCTCTATTCTGAACATCAACTATATATATACCTTTACTGCCACGATATAATTGAGCAACAGATATAACACTTTCTCTAGGAAAAGAGGCATCAGTGGCTTTTATTTCAGCCAAAGAAATACCTAGAATAGAAATTGCTGGACGCTCATCTATGAAGTCTTTCAGTTTACGAAATGTCGCTTTACCCTGCTGATTCCCAAAAGGATGCGTGTTGTCACCCGTGAGTTGTAGCAAATTTAATTTGTGCCGATTCTGATTCATTGCATCTATTTAACGAGAATTAGTATTATTAGTCAAGCTGAAATCAAAACAAATATGCGTCCCAAGTAAACGTCGCATATCGGTTTGGTGGGTTATATTTGATAATCTTCCATTTCGGTAGAAAAATCTAACCTCACAATTTTCTTGTCTTACTAGTATCGTAGCGTTGAACTTTGATGCTGCATTCGCAGTGCTTCTTAACCCTAACCCTCGTCCCTCTTCATAGCTTTGAGAAATCTCACCTTCAGTGAATACTTTTTTTAATAAGTGGACATCTGGGCTCAATTCCAAAGCTTTCATCTCTTCCACTATCTCAGGATATTTTTCTGCTAATACAAGATTAAGCGTCCCTAAAATGCCTTTTCCGCTGTCTGATATGACTGTTTGAATATGAGGCGGTGAGGTGTTTTTGTAAAGTTGAAGGCCAATAAATCCAGGCAGTAGCGATCTAGAATGATCTCTCACGTTTCCGTAAGACTCTGAGATCACTGTAAATGCCGTTTGCTCATATTCATCACCAGCGTGTGAGACAAAAACTTTTTTAAATCTTTCTGGTATGGTTTCATCGAGATTATTAGGGTTAATTGATGCAAGCTCAACCAAATTATCATTATTAGACTTGTATACTTCAGCACTGGAAACAGTTGGTCTTTTAGGCAAAACTACAACCTTGGCATGCAGATGATCGAAAAACCCAATACGATTAACGTAACTCAATGATGAATATTGCTGACTAAAGTCAACTGTTACAGTTTTGTTCATATGAACTAGCTGATTAGCAAGAGCCATTAGCCTTGCAATTGCTTCAAGCAATAAATTGCAGCCTTTGGGAATTACAAAAACTATTGAGTCAAAATTTGATTCGAGTGGAGACTCACTATTAGCTAAAGTTGTTTCAAATTTTTTACAGTCAATCCAGCTATCTGAATCAAATTCAATGCGTAAAATTGATGCCTTTAGTGACCAACAGAAATCTTCGTCTTGCTGAAAATAATCGGTGTTTTCATGTAAAAATAAACTCACTGCACTTCTATCTAATAGAAGTTTTTTTGCTATTACTCTAGCTTTAATTTTGGGACTTTCAAGCAATAATTTTTGTAATTTTCTTAGCATTTATTTTGATGATTATTTAGATAAAGCCATCTGTTACATTATGATGTATCGCTATCCTAGCACTTATAGGCCAATAATCAATTAACAAGCTATAAATACGAATTTAAATCTCAACCCCTAATAAACAAAAAAAGCAGGTCTAAATACCTGCTTTTTTTAAATTATCTAATTTCTACATAATTTTATTATGTAGAAATTTTGCATTATTTGTGAGATTCTTTTTGCATTTGAATGAGACAGTTTGCATTTTCTGTGAGATTCGACAGGATGTTAAATATCCAAATTACCTGCGCGCAATGCGTTGTTTTCAATAAATGCACGCCTTGGTTCCACGTTATCCCCCATTAATGTAGTGAAAATTTCATCTGCTGCAATCGCATCATCAATTTGCACTTTTAACAAACGACGTACCGCTGGATCCATGGTGGTTTCCCAAAGCTGCTCTGGATTCATCTCGCCCAAACCTTTATAGCGCTGAATATTCAAGGTGTTTTTGGCTTCTGATAATAACCAATCCAAGGCCTGTTTAAAGGTACTCACGGTTTGTTCTTTATCGTTGCGTTTAATGGTTGCGCCTGCTCCAACCAAGCCCTGCAATAGACTGGAAACTTTATTGATTTGTCGGTAATCACCGCTGCTTAAAAATTCTGCATCAATCACGC
>JAKFVD010000018.1 GCA_021732365.1 Methylotenera sp.
CGCAAGATTTAATTAAAGATCAATCTATTCAGAGCATTTCGCAAGCGGTGCAATATGTGCCAGGCGTGCAATCAGCACAAGGTGAAGGCAACCGCGATCAAATTATTTTGCGTGGCAACAACACAACAGGCGATTTCTTTTTAGATGGCTTGCGTGATGATGTGCAAACTTATCGCGATTTATATAATACCGACCGTTTAGAAGTGTTAAAAGGCCCAAATGGTATGGCGTTTGGTCGTGGTGGTGCAGGTGGCGCAATTAATCGCGTAACCAAACAAGCTGGCTGGGATCCTGTTGGTGAATTTATCGCCAGCTATGGCGCATATGATTACAAACGTGTTTCTGGTGATTATGGCCAAGCCTTAAACGATGAAATCGCTTTCCGTATTAATGCCGTTTATGAAGATTCTGGATCGTACCGCGATGGCGTCGATATTGAACGCTTTGGTATTACCCCAACTGTCACTATTAAGCCATCTGACAAAACAAAAATTGTACTCAGTACCGAATATTTTAAAGACAAACGTATTGCAGACCGTGGTGTACCATCTCAAACCAGTCGAGCAGGTGCGACCGCAAACTTGGGTAACCGCCCTTTCCGCATTGGCGATTACGACCAGTTCTTTGGCAATGCTCGCTTAAGCCCAACAGAAACAGAAACAGTGGCGTTTAATGCTGTGATCGAACATGCTTTCGACAACGGTATTGGTGTTAAAAACAGTACGCGCTATGCTAATTATGATAAATTTTATCAAAACGTCTTTGCTAACGGCCCGGTTACTCTCGCAGGCACTGTTCAGCTAGGTGCATATCTTGATGAAACTGAACGTGAAAATTTAATCAACCAAACCGATGTGACATACACAGCAAAATTTGGTGGCGTTGAACATAAATTGCTTGCGGGTGTGGAGCTTTCTAAGCAAGACACCACCAACGCACGTTTTACCCCTACAGGGTCTGCTTCCGATAATGGTAACTTTGCAGTGGTATCTTCAGCATCACCATTTGCAGCCCCAGCCAACTTTAATAATTTAGTGCGCAATCAAAAAAGTGATATCAGCGTCGTGGCGTTTTACTTACAAGATCAGATTAAGTTCAATGAACACTGGCAAGCGATTGTGGGCTTGCGTCATGACAAATTTGATACTGACTACACCAATATTAGAGCCAATCAAAATATTGATGTAACCGACACTTTTTTATCACCACGCGCAGGTTTAATTTATAAACCGATTGAGCCAGTTTCAATTTATGCCAATTACAGTGTTTCTTATGTGCCACGCGCTGGCGATCAACTTATTGGGCTAACAGTGACTAATCAATCATTCAACCCTGAAAAATTTATTAATTATGAAATTGGCGCCAAGTGGGACGTTAACCCTAGCCTTGCATTAACGGCTGCGGTTTATCAGCTTGATCGTGAAAACGTTCAAGTGACTGACCCTAACAATGCTGCTTTGCAAATTTTGGTTGATGGTCAAGAAACCAAAGGTATTGAGTTGGGTATTGCTGGTGACATCACGGGTAAATGGAGTATTTTCGGCGGCGTTGCTTTCCAAGATGGCGAAGTGACTGAGCAACAAGGTTCTGGCGCAGGTGCAATTTTAAGAGGCGCTGAGTTAGGCCTAACACCCGATCGCACTTTGTCACTTTGGAACAAATACGAAATTAATGATACTTGGGCAGTGGCATTAGGTATTGTCAGCACATCTGACCGTTTTGCCTTATCACCAACGGCAACGCAAAGCACATTATTGCCAGGCTACACCCGTTATGATGCGGCTATATATGGCAAATTCAGTGATAAGTTACGTTTACAAGTGAACTTGGAAAACTTAACCAATAAAGAATATGCATTATTTGCGCATAATAATCAAAACATCACACCTGGTTCGCCATTAAGTGGCCGCGCCACATTGATTTATAACTTTTAAACAACAATCAGCATGACCAAAGCCCATGCAATTGCGTGGGCTTTTTTTATTTTCAACGGCTTTTCAATGGCCACATTTGCTAAAATACAGGCTATGAAAAACTTAACCGATACCCTGCAACACTTTTTATTTGAAGATAAATTCAATAACGCCATGCCGATTCGCGGCAATTTGGTATATTTAAACGACACTTACCATCAAGTATTACAGCATCAAACACTGCCACCTGTTTTAAAGCATGCGCTAGGCGAGTTAATGGCGGCTAGCGCATTATTATCCGCCACACTAAAAATGGATGGTGCAATGGTTTTGCAGATTCAAAGTAAAGGCGCGCTTAAATTATTGGTGGTGGAATGCAACTCCGATTTAAACATACGCGCCACTGCCAAGTGGGACGAAACGCAAACCAGCAGAATTGCTGAAACTAACTTTATTGATTTAGTCAGAAACGGCCAGTTTGTGATTACGCTAGATCCAAAAGAAGGTGAAGCGTATCAAGGTATTGTGCCGATTGAGGGCGAAACAATTGCTGAAATGCTGCAAAACTATATGCTGCGCAGCCAGCAGATTGACACCTCACTTTGGCTGACTTGCGATGACACAAGCGCTTGCGGCATGTTATTACAAAAATTGCCTGATATTGGCGGTACGGCAGCGCTAAACAAAAAAGTAATCGACCAAGACTTAGATGCGTGGAATCGCATGAATTATTTAGCCAATACGGTGACTGCCGATGAGTTACAAAATTTACCTGCCGAAATACTGTTAAGTCGATTATTTGCTGAAGAAAATGTACGCTTATTTGAGCCAAAACCAACACAATTTTACTGTAGTTGTAATCAAACCAGCGTGGCAAGCATGTTGCGCATGCTGGGCGAAGAAGAGCTAAATAGCATTTTGGCAGAGCTGGGTAAAATTGAAGTGAATTGCGATTTTTGCAATAAACACTATTTATTTGATGCGGTAGATACGGCGGCTTTATTGGCGACTGAAGCAAGTGTCAATATCAGTACCGCCAAACATTAATACTTATTTTCAGTCAAAAAAATGTGTTAACTATTTTGCCGCTTGCGTTCAAACAAGCAAATTGCGGCGGCGGCGGCGGCATTCAGCGACTCTACTGCCAAGTTACTCTGGCTCATAGGAATGCTGATTTTATGCGTACAATTTGCGATGGTTTTTTCACGCAAACCTGCGCCCTCATTGCCCATTACAAAAGCCGTTGCTTGGCTTAAATCTTGGCTATACAAAGACTCACCATCCATCGTTGTTGCATAGCTATTACCGTTAAAGTTTTGTAATTCGGCAACCAAATCAGCGTTTTCAATAATCGGCAGCACAAACTGTGCGCCCTGCCCACCGCGTAAAGCTTTGGGTGACCATGCATCTGTGCAGCCTTTGCTTAAATAAACCGCCTGCACGCCCGCCGCCGCCGCGGTGCGCAACATGCTGCCCAAATTACCGGGGTCTTGAATATCTTCTAGCATTAATACAAATTGTGGCGTATCGGGTAACTCTATCACTGGCGTTTTCACCACCGCTAAAATACCTGTGCTGCTAGCCACTGGCGTTAGCTCTGCAAACATTAGCGTGGGGAACATAATCGTGCTCACATGCTCAAGCTGCTGCATCAAATTACTGGCTTCCAGCGTGCTTTTTCCCTCTGGAATAATGATTAAGTCTGGCTCGCCAAAAGTTTGCAAATAGGCCTCAATCAGATGTACGCCATCTAACAGTGTTTTGCCTTCTGCTTTTCTTTCGCGTGAGTTATCGGCCAATTTCTTTTGATACTTAAAAATCGGGTTATCGCGCGAGGTAATGTGTTTAAAGCTCATAGGAATAAATACTTAAAAAGTTGACATTATCGTTTACAAAACTTAATGCATTTTAACCCAAAGCATCTTGTTAACTCGGTTTATTAAGCGTAAATTATTTTTGCGCTATATCCCTTTAAAAATCAACAGTGAGGAGATTAATATGTCATTAACAAAACGTTCGGTAGCAGAATTAATTGGTACTTTTTGGCTAGTGTTAGGTGGTTGCGGTAGCGCAGTATTAGCCGCGCATTTTCACGATGTTGGCATTGGATTATTAGGCGTTTCTCTCGCTTTTGGTTTTACAGTTGTCACTATGGCGTATGCAATTGGGCATATTTTGGGTTGCCATCTCAACCCAGCGGTTTCAATCGGTTTAGTGGTAGGCAAGCGATTCAGCAGTGCCGATTTACCTGCCTACATTGCCGCGCAAGTAGTAGGCGCAACGTTGGCAGCCGCGCTTATTTATTTTATTGCAACAGGCCATGCAGGCTTTGAAATTAGTAGCGGATTAGCGGCAAATGGCTATGGCGAACGCTCACCTGGCGCCTACACTTTATTAACCTGCTTTACTATCGAAGTGGTGATGACAGCAATATTCTTGTTCATCATTATGGGCGCAACCGATAAACGCGCGCCAGCAGGCTTAGCGCCGTTAGCAATCGGCTTAACACTTACCTTAATTCACCTGATTAGCATCCCCGTTACCAACACCTCAGTTAACCCAGCACGTAGCAGCGGCCCTGCGCTTATTCAAGGTGGCTGGGCGCTAGATCAACTTTGGTTATTTTGGTTAGCCCCTATTATTGGCGCGGTAATTGGTGCCTTGCTGTACAACTTTGTGAATGAAGATTAATTAAACGTTATTACTATCAAAGCTACACCGTCATTCTGAGCATAGCGAAGAATCTATAGACTGTGGCAAAAAAACTGGATTCTGCGCAAAGTAGAAAATCTCCCGTCATTCCCGCGCAGGCGGGAATCCAGTCAATTAGCAGACACATCCTAATTCTGAAACTATTAGCAACGTAATTTAGGTCGCATAGAGAAGAGAATAAAGTTTCAGAAGTTTCACCTTAACTGGATTCCCGCCTGCGCGGGAATGACGGCTTTTTGTGTTTTATTTGTATAATCCCTGTATGGCTAAAAAACTCGATATAGAACGTATTCTCAGCAAGCAAGGTTTCGGCACCCGCAAACAATGCCGCATCATGATTATCAATGAAGAAATTACGGTGAATGGCGCATTATGTGATGACCCCGATGCGGAATTTGAGCTGGAAAATTTAAGTTTCACAGTCAAAGGCGAGGCATGGCATTACCGCGAAAAATCCTACCTAATGTTGCATAAGCCCAGCAATTACGAATGCTCACACAAAACCCAGCATCACCCGACGATTTATAGTTTATTGCCGCATCCATTGGTTGTTCGCGATGTGCAGTGTATCGGCAGATTAGATGAAGACACTACTGGCTTAATACTCATTTCAGATGACGGCCAATTTATCCACCGCATGAGTTCACCCAAACACAAAGTACCAAAAATATACGAAGTCACCTGCAAATACGCCGTCAGCGATGAACAAATCGCGCATATTTTAAAAGGCGTACAGTTAATCGATGAAAATGCGCCAATCGCTGCACTAGCCTGCGAAAGAATCACCGAAAATGTGATTCATATGACCTTGGCAGAAGGTAAGTACCATCAGGTCAAACGCATGGTTGCCGCAATTAGTAACCGTGTAGAAGACTTAAAACGTATTCAGATTGGGGAATTAAAGTTGCCTGAGGATTTAAAAGTGGGGGAATGGAAGTGGTTAAGTGAAGCTGATATGATGATGCTTAGTGCAAAGTAGTGTTTGTTTAATTAATTTTGTGCTTCTAAGTTCTAATTTAGTGACTTAAATTAGGTCTGCTAAAAATTATTTAACATTTATTTG
Source organism: Methylotenera sp. (assembly GCA_021732365.1). Taxonomy (GTDB): domain Bacteria; phylum Pseudomonadota; class Gammaproteobacteria; order Burkholderiales; family Methylophilaceae; genus Methylotenera_A. The sequence continues at coordinate 5,689 of JAKFVD010000018.1, forward strand.
ATTTGGATTATGCCATTTATTTAAATATTACAACATGTCAAAATAAAAAGTTAAGTTCGTATTTGGGGTGTACTTTACTTTAAGGTTTAAAGTTGAATGAAAGTTAAATTTATAAAATGTAGTTTGTATATCTCAGTGTTTGTTGCTTTTTGGTGTGGGGTTTTGTTAGTAGTTGAACAGCCCGTTCCTCAAGCAAGTGAACTCAGGCCTGCAACTGGCAAACTAATTTCTCAAATCATAGAGGTTCATCAATACAAAGCACTACCCTACGCAAAAGTTGAAATTGAACTACCGAATGGTTCGATTGAAATTGCCAAAATTGCTTACATTTGCTTTCTCTGGAAACACTGTGAAATTCCCACAAGCATCTCTAATCTTGAACCTGGAGCAACTCTCTCCGTGCTGTTGAATAAACCCGCAATGTTTCATGGAGAAGATGTTTACGTTTGGAGTTTAAGTAATGCTCAGTCAAACTTATTATCATTTGAAGATATTTTGGCATCAAATATGGCCCAACGTAAACAATACATTCTGATGTTCGGAGGTATAGCTGCTGGAATTATTGTTATTCAGCTTATATTTACTGTTGTTGGCAGTTTTCGTAAAAGCAGGTATCGCGACCCTAACCCATCCATCGAGCTGGACAGGCTAAAGCGCGCCCCTCATGTCAAACGTTAAATTAACTTTAAACCCTTTTTCGCTTTCCTAGCTTTACCCCGTATAATACCTCCACCCTGCAAAAACCAATCTGTGCAGCGGCCACTTTTTATTTCCCCTATATTTGTTTGTCTTGATTGGTGTTGTTAACAATAACAACAGACCAACTTTAGTTTTTTGAAAGTTTTACTTTGTCTATTGAAACAACCCCTACACTTAACTTTAACCAGTTAGGCTTAGCCGAACCTATTCTGCGTGCGATTGCGGATGCAGGTTATACCATTCCAACGCCGATTCAAGCCAAAGCCATACCTGTTGTATTAGACGGCGGCGATTTGCTGGCTGGTGCGCAAACGGGTACTGGTAAAACTGCTGGTTTTACGTTGCCTTTGCTGCATTTATTAAACGCTAAACCCAAACAAAATAAGGCTGGGCAGCCACGCTGTTTGATGCTGACGCCAACGCGCGAATTGGCTGCGCAGATTGAAGAATCTGTTAAAACCTATGGCAAATATCTGCAATTAAAATCGTTTGTTGTGTTTGGTGGCGTCAATATAAGCCCACAAATTAATCGCCTTTCTAAACCAATCGATATTTTGGTAGCTACACCTGGCCGCTTATTGGATTTAGCCAATCAGCGCAAAGTGGATTTATCAGCCGTTGAGTTTTTGGTGTTAGATGAAGCGGATCGTATGTTGGATATGGGCTTTATTCGCGATATTAAAAAGCTATTGGCAATGCTGCCAAAACAGCGCCAGAATTTGCTGTTCTCAGCTACGTTCTCTGACGAAATTAAGCAATTAGCAGATGGCTTGTTGCATAAGCCTGGCTTTATTGAAGTGGCGCGCCGCAATACCGCATCTGAAATGGTTGAGCAAACGGTGCATTTGGTGAAGCAGGCGCATAAATCTAGCCTATTGAGCTATTTGATTAAAACCAATAACTGGCAACAAGTGCTGGTGTTTACCCGCACCAAACATGGCGCGAACCGTTTGGCTGAAAAGTTGATTAAAGATGGTATTCCTGCTGCGGCGATTCATGGCAATAAAAGCCAGGGCGCGCGTACTAGGGCTTTGGCGGAATTTAAAAATGGTGATATTCCCGTTTTAGTGGCAACAGATATTGCCGCACGTGGCTTAGATATCGACCAGTTGCCGCAAGTGGTGAATTTTGAATTACCAAACGTGCCAGAAGATTATGTGCACCGTATTGGCCGTACTGGCCGCGCGGGCAGCAGCGGCGCTGCGATTTCATTGGTGGATTTTGAAGAAGCGAAATACTTAAAAGACATTGAAAAGCTGATTAAGCGTGAGATTCCAAAAGTGTCTGTTGAGGGTTTTGTGCCGCCGACAAAGATAGAGCCAGAAGCACTGCGTGGTCCTAGAAATACGCCGCCTAAAGCAAAACAAGGCAATCGCTCGCAAGGTAATGGTCAAAAGCCTGCACAAGCCAAACCACAAGCGAAAAAGCCAGCACCGCAAAAGCCTTTTCAGAACATGAATCAGCCGAATACAAACAAACCAGTGCATCATAGTGGTAATCGCGGGCGCTAAACTTAACACGTTAAAAGTGCCGAAAATTATTGGATGCGTGACGCCTAATGATGAAGAAAGATGTATTTTAAAAAATGAAAATCTGGGTGGACGCGGACGCTTGTCCAGTCGTGATTAAAGAGATTCTTTATCGTGCAGCCATGCGCACAGGCATTAACACCACTTTAGTTGCGAATGCATTTTTGCGTGTGCCGCCCTCAGCGCATATTCGCGCGGTGCATGTAGATAAAAGCTTTGATGTGGCTGACAATTACATTGTACAAGCTTTGCAGGCTGGCGATTTAGTCATTACGGCAGATATTCCATTAGCGTCTCTTGTGATTGCAAAAGGTGCGCATGCGCTTAATCCGCGCGGTGAACTCTATTCTAGCGCCAATATTGCAGAGCGCTTAGCCATGCGCGATATGATGGATGAGTTACGCAGCCAAGGTGCAGAAATTGGTGGGCCTGCCACTTTTAATCAGGCAGACAGGCAAGCATTTGCAGCGGAACTAGACCGATTTATCGCACGTCATACTAAGAATAAATAGGATTTGATACATGCAAAAATGGTTATGGATTATTTTATGTTTTAGTCTACTTAGCTGCGCTGAGCAACAAGACAATGTGAAAGTCGTGCAAAATATTGATGCTAATCAATATTTGGGAACATGGTATGAAATCGTGCGGCTGGATCACAGCTTTGAGCGTGATTTACAAAACGTGACTGCACAATATATCAAAAATGAAGATGGCACGATTAAGGTGATTAACCGCGGCTTTAACCGCAAAAAAAATGAATGGAAAGAAGCCGAAGGCAAAGCACGTTTTGTTGATGCGGCCAATCCAGATGGCACTTACAGCGGCAAATTAGAAGTATCGTTTTTTGGCCCGTTTTACGCACCGTATAACATTATTGAGCTAGATAAGCCCTATTACAATTACGTAATGGTAACCAGTGGCAAGGATTATTTATGGATATTATCGCGCACACCACAATTGGGCTACCCGATTAAACAACACCTAATTGCGCGCGCTAAAGAGCTGGGCTTTGCAACCGATGATTTGATTTACGTGCCGCAAACCACTGAAATCATCAACTATAAAGCTGGGCCGCATGTTGAATAAATTGGTTTAAAGATTGCGTGAATAAAAAAGCCGTTTAGTTTGCACTAAACGGCTTTTGAATGGTCATGCGTTTGAATGGTTAACTTCTCACTTCTAAACCATTTTTAACAGATTTAACACCCTCTACTTTAGAAACCACCTCTTCGGCTTTCATTTTAGCGGCAGCGTTATCCACAAAACCACTTAAAATCACTTCGCCATCACGCGTTTCAACGCTTATTTGCAGGCTTTTTAAATCAGTTGTGCCTAAAATTTCAGCCTTAGCCTTTGCCGTAATAATGCTGTCATCAATCACGTCACCGACTGTTCTTTTTTCAGTTTCAGGCGCTTCAGCAACAACCATTGCGTCGCCCTCATTAGTAGGAACTGCCTGGGCAGAATCAGCTGAGCTTGCTTCATTCACATCGACATTCGATTTAGCAACTACTGGCCAAGCGCCTGTTTTAAAGTAAACATATTCATCTTGGTCAATATAGCCATCGCGGTTTGCGTCGGCCTTTGCAAAAGTAGTTTTATTAAACGCTTTGCCTTTTGATGCCTCGTTTGGCAGCAATAAACCGTTACCTGTACTATCCAAAGCCGCAAACTCAACCGCTAGCGGTGATTGCCATCTGGCGTTGTTATAAATATCTGTGGTGACTTCTGCAAAAACAGTGTTTGCTGCTGTGCCCAATGTAACCGAGCCAAGCGCAAAAGTGATTGCAATAGCTAGAGGTTTAAACGTATTTTTCATGTTGGTTTTCATCATATTGCTCCTATTAAGTTGTGCAAAAATTCAATATTAACTTTTAACAACTAAGCTATTTTTAACTGATTTAACGCCCTCAATTTTTGAAACAATTGTTTCAGCTTTTACTCTTGAAAGTTCATCATCCACAAAGCCGCTTAAAATCACATCGCCTTTGTAAGTTTTAACACTAATTTGCAAACTTTTTAGATTTTTTTCAGCCAACAACTCTGCCTTGGCTTTAGATGTAATCACACTATCAGAGGCTACTCTTTTCACCACTTTTTGCTGTGATGCCGATTTGTAATTAGCGTATTCTTCTTGATTCAGCGTATCGTTACGGTCGATGTCAGCACTTTCAAAATGTTTTGCAGTGAATAATTTATCTTTTGCTGCTTCAATACGTGTTAAGTTTTGGTTACTGTTAGTATCTAATTTATTAAATTCTGCTGCTAACGGCGCTTGATTTTCTTGCACTGTCTCAGCATCGTATGCAAGTGCTTGCATGTTGGTGGCGCCAAAAGCCAGTGCAATTGCGAATGTTGCAGATTTTAAAGGTGTAGTGATGTTCATGGTAAAGCTCCTCATAAGTTAAGTTAAGAGGCAATACCAAACATTGATTGAATGATTTTGCCATGAGTGCATGTTACGCATTTGGCAAAACCAAAAAAGCCCAGCTTTGACTGATTATGCTGTCAGAAACAGACTACAGCTGGACTAAGATAGCTGGACTAAGATAGCTGGACTAAAATTTTGAAGTAAAAGCAATTAAACGGCCGCAACATCCAATGGAATTAAAGCACGAATAAGCACGCCTTTTTCTGGCTCGCTCATCATTTCAAAATGCCCGCCAATTGCCAACACGCGGTGACGCATGCCAGATAAGCCATGGGTATTGCCGTCTAGCGCATTCAGATCTACGCCAACGCCGTTATCTTCTATTTCCAGTTTTAAATAATGGCTATCAACCATAATATCCACTGCGATAGTGGTTGCTTTTGCATACTTGTTTGCATTATTCAAGGTCTCTTGCACAATGCGATACGCCACTAGGCTAATTGTTTCGTTGAGTTTAGTATTTTCATCAGGCAGATTTAACCTTAATTGCCACTGGTTACGCTCAGCCGCATCGTTAATCAGCGATTGCAACGCAGGCCAAAAACCAAATGTAGACAACATCGATGGATGCAGTTCTTGCACGATATGACGCTGATATTGAATGCCCTGATCGACATAACTGCTGGTTTTGCGCAATTTATCCACCACTTCAGTCGACACATCGGGGGCAACAGCTTTCATCTTTTTCATCACCCAAGCAATATCCATTTTGGTTGCAGTAAAAATTGAGCCTAACTCATCATGCAACTCGCGTGATAACTTTTGTCGTTCTCTTTCTACGTCTGCCTGGTAATCTAATGCCAGACTGCGCAGTAATTTAGTTTGCTGCTGTAGTTTTTCTTCATAGACTGCATTTTCTCTTTGTACGCGCAACTGCAGATCGCTCTTAATGGCAATCTCTGCCAGTAATTGTTTAATGACCAATACAACTAACCATATCAATATTAAAGCGCCAGCAAAAATCGAAATGCGTGCAATTAAAATGGTGTCTAAACGCGCCTTAATTTTTGCGTTCAAACTATCGTTTTGTTTTTTAATCAGAGAGTTGGTGTGATCCATGAATTTCTTCATTTCAACCAAACCCTCATCCAGATTCACCACCTGCCTTGCCTCTTGCTCATTGCCCGATTTAACTAAGTTAATAGTAACTTTCATTTCTGCTGCTTTGGATTCTAAACTGGCATAAATAATTTTCACCCATTCGCGGCCTCTTATTTCTTCTTCGCCCACCGATGTGCGAATCACCAAGTTTTCAATTTGTCTGATATTTTCTCTGGCCTCATTTAATGCATCATTAAATGGTTCAATATAACCTGATCTGCCAGTATAGAGATAGCCACGCTGCGCGCTTTCGGCTTTGTATAAATTGGTTTTTAAATCATGTAACAGAACAATGTTTGATCTGACTTGGCCAATCACGACATCTTGCCGACCAATCGATAGTATCCAGTTGTCGCTGTATAAAACCGATATCATCGTAATAAGCAAAGCCACTGCAAGCATGGCTATTGTGTGGCCGCCCAGCAAAGTGATCAGCCGCTCAAAACCACGCCAGCAACGGTCAATCATCTTCTTGGTTTTTTCTACTACTATGTGGGTAAACTTTTGTAGATTTTCATTCAAAACGTGTAATCACTTTCTGACATCAAAATCAGATTATAGCTTCTAAAACAGTTGCCTGCGGCTGGGTTATGGTACGAGTTGCTATTATTTTACATTTATTATTACATTTCCATTAAGGACTAATCATGCTGTATTACGCACTCGTTTTTTTCGTTATCGCCATTGTTGCAGGTTTATTAGGATTTAAAGGTGTGGAATCTGGCGCGACCAAAATCGCAAAATTTTTCTTCTTTATATTTATTGTATTGGCCTTATTGGTTGTAGGCGCCGCAGTGCTTGGCATTAAGTTGATATTTTAAAAATTAAAATGCTCTGTCAGCGCATTCTGACAAGAGTTTCAGAAAAAAGCCGCTGATTGTAAGCAAGCCGCCTGCGTATAGTTGCAACTGTGCATTTGCATTTGTTATTACACGTACTTAATTAGGAGGTTCAAGATGCTGCATTACACCGTTGTATTTTTTGTTATCGCAATTATTGCCGCTGTGTTTGGTTTTGGCGGCATCTCTGCTGGCGCAACTGAAATTGCAAAAATCTTATTTTTTGTGTTTTTAATTGTGACCATCATTTCGTTCTTAATGGGTAGAAAACGTTAATTTTTTCGACCATTTTAATGGTTAACTATTTTTAATTGATATAAAGGAATTCACCATGTTTAGCTCAAACAAACAAGAAGATTTAAAAGATAAAGTGACACATTTAGCTGATAACGTTAAAGACAATGTTGGCGATGTTGCCAACGATGTAAGACATAGTGCCGAAAAAATTGGCCAAAACTTACAACAAAAAACCACAGAAACCAAACACGAAGCGATGAACGTGATTGACAGTTTAAAATCGTTAATTAATCAATACACAAGCTCTAGCAATGTGTCTGATATTAAAAATCAGATTTTAGACAAAGCCTATGAATTAAAAGGCACGGTTCAAGATGAAGTTTCGCACGCTTACAGCACTGGCAAAGAGCGCACCGTGCAAACAGTGCAAGAAAAACCATTGCTTAGCCTAGGTTTAGCGATTGGTGCTGGCGTGTTGTTAGGTTATATTTTAGGTTCTAAGCAATCTTCTAAATAATCTACACAACCCGAGACTTAACCATGTTAAAAACTGCGCTTAAATTGATTGCTCAATTACTCATCACCAAATTTATACGTAATCGTGTAGAGGAGCACATGAGTCAAAATAGTGAGAATCATTTTGGCGCAGTCAAAAAGAGTATGGCGGCGTTGCTAGAAAGCCACGCCGTCCTCTTTAAAAGCCAGTTTCATCATGATGTAAAACGTATGGTGAATAGCTTTTTAGGGTTTATGTTTATTTTGCTGGCCACTATTTGTACTGGCTTAACAGGCTTAATGTGGTTATTCGCAACCGCTTGGAACAGCGAAAATCGCGATATTATTTTAGGAACCACCATGATTTTACCCATTATTTTAAGCATTATTGTGTATCTCGTTATACGTCAATCTTGGAAAAAACAACCGCTGTTACAGCAATCTATGGTACAAATTGAACAAGATTGGCAAGTGTTCAAAAACGGCTTAGATGGAACAGCCGATATATCAGATGAGGCCAATCAATAATCTTTTCTTAACGAGTTTAATCACATGAAAAACGTTTTATTGGTCGATGATCACAGCATTGTGCGTCAGGGCTTAAAAAATTTAATCGCACTAGAATCTGATTTAACCGTCACAGGTGAAGCGGGTTCTGGCTTAGAAGCGATTAATTTAGTGCGTAAAAATCAATATGATATTGTGGTGCTAGATATTTCGATGCCTGATAAAAATGGTGTTGATACCTTACATGATTTAAAACATGTATCCCCAGATTTGCCGGTGCTGATATTGAGCGGCTATGCCGAAGCCCAATATGCACTGAATTTGATTCGTAACGGTTGTAAGGGCTATTTGTCGAAAGATGCCGATTCAGATGAAATCATCAAGGCCATCAGAACAATTGCCAATGGCAAACGCTATATATCGGCTGAATTAGCTGAATTAATGAGCGAGCAGCTTAGCCACCCTACCGAAAAACAATTGCACGAAACCTTAAGCGATCGCGAATTTCAGGTATTTTTTAAGCTGGCAGGTGGTTTAAGTGCCACGGAAATTGGCACCGAGCTCAATATTAGCGTTAAAACGGTTAGCACTTATCGCTCGCGTATTTTAGAAAAAATGAGCCTTAAAACCAATGCGGACTTAACCTATTATGCGATTAAAAATGGGTTAATCACTTAATGCATTCAAATCAACCATCTGTAGCCGCTTGTCAGACAAATCCCGATATTTTAAATATTGACAGTCGCTTACAATATGGTTTACATAAACAATCTTTGTCAGTAATGCATAAAATGTCCGTTTTTGAAAACAATGTTTCGAATAAATCTGCTTCTAGCAAAAGCAGAGTATTGCAACCAGAACCCATGAAAATGCTGCTGGTAGAAGACTCGACTTTACTGCGCGAGGTGTTGTTTGAAACGATTAATAACCTGAGCAACGTGAGTGTGACTGGCACTGCCGCCACGCGCCGTAAAGCGATTCATTTATTAGATGAAACACAGTTTGATATTTTGCTACTAGACATTGAATTGGCAGAGGGCAACGGTTTTGAAGTGATTCAGCATATTCAAAAACAAGATTATCCGTTTAAACAACCCATCCTCATCATGCTCACCAATCATGCTCACCCGCACTATCGTAGCTTGGCCAAAAGCTTGGGCGTGCATTACTTTTTTGATAAATCGATGGATTTTGACTTGGCGATTGAAGCCATAGAGTTAGAGGCCAATCGCTTTTCAAACGCTCAACATTAATGCCGTATTAACGCATGTTTACACTTCAAACATGGGAACTCACTAGCTATATTGTCACCGCCTTTGGTTTGCCACTGGGTATATTTGCTTTTATTTGGCAGCAACGCAAAGAGCGCGAAAACGAAGAGGAAGCGGTTTACCAGCTTTTATCTGACGCCTACACCGATTTTTTAATGCTGGTGATGCAAAACGCCGATCTTAAATTACGTTCGCAATGTGAAATTAGCGATTTAACCGAAGAACAGCGCGAGCGCATTCAAGTCATGTTTGAAATATTAATATCTTTGTTTGAACGCGCATATTTATTGGCTTACGAAGACAATATGTCTGGCAAGCAACTGCGTAGATGGGCATCTTGGGACGACTATATGCGCGAATGGTGTCAGCGCGATGACTTTAGATTGACCTTGCCGCGTTTATTGCAGGGTGAAGACGCAGATTTTGCCAGCTACATACAAAAAATCGCAAGTGAAAAGCATATTAAGTAAAAAAATATCAAGTGAGGAAATATTAAGTGAAGTGCTCACCAAACCCAAATAACAACGATTGGAAACTGCATGAATATTTATGAAGCATTAAGAGAAAGCCACGACGAGCAAAGAAAACTTTGCGCAGAACTACTAGCCAGCGAACCCAACGCACAACTGCGCAAGCAAATGTTTAAATCGTTAAAAGTAGAGCTAGAAGCCCACGCCGCCGCAGAAGAACGTTTTTTGTACTGCCCCATTATGATGGAAGATGCTGGCTTATCGATATCGCGCCACGCCTTGTCAGAACATCATGAAATGGAAGAATTGATGGAAGAACTCACCACCAACGACCCCACCGTGCAAGACTGGCTAACCCGCGCTAAAGCCCTATGCGACAAAGTAAATCACCATTTAGATGAAGAAGAAAAAGCGTTTTTTCAATTGTCTGGCAAATTGCTCAGCGATAAACAAAAAAATAGTTTAGCGACCGATTATTTAGCCGATTTTGAACGCATGAAAATCAAATATAGCAGCTAGACTTAACACATTTTTTGGGTGAAATTTTTGGTTAAGTCATGATTAAAAACGTCTTTCAATCTTCCAGTGATCGCTGGAAAACAGCAGCCAGATTATTTGTAACTACTTGGTTTGTGATTGGCGGTGTGATGCACTTTGCTAATCCCGAACCTTTTTTGCGCATTATGCCGCCGTATATTCCTTACCATTTAGCCTGTGTTTATATCAGCGGCGCGTTTGAATTACTAGGCGCGATTGGCTTATGGGTTAAGCCTGTGAGAAATTTGGCGGGTTATGGATTAATGTTGCTCACCACTATCGTCACGTTGGCAAATGTGCACATGTACCAACATCCCGATTTATTTCCCAGCATTCCAGAGTGGCTATTAGTTGTGCGTTTCCCTGTACAAGTGGCTTTAATCTGGCTTATTTGGTGGTGCTCAAGGCCAAACAAGCCAAGCGGTTATGTCAATATCAAATTACCTATCAATTAAGTTTTTACTTAGCAACCTTAGTTAATTTAAAGCCTGCTTTTTTAAACGCTTCAATCAATCCTGTTTTGCCTGCCAAATGCGATGCGCCAACCGCGATAAATACTGGCTTTTCATTCGCCACCTTAATGCTACCCTCTGCCATCACCACATTGCGCTCATCTAATAATTTAGTCTTCATTTTTGCCCAAATTGGTTTAGGCAACATGCCGCCTGTGATTTTTTCATCTAATGCACTAATTTTGTCAGAGTCACCTTCTAAATAAGCAGCAATTAATCTCTCAAAATCCGCTTCTTTTTGTTCTTGCGTGCGTTTCAACACGGCGCGCAACATCACTAATTGCTCTTCACGACTAAAATCATCCATCACGCCAAAATGCGTTTTGGCACTTTCTAAACCCTCAACATCTTTTAACAAATCTTCAGAAGTTGTCATCAAAATATTATCCTGCGCAAACGGTGTTTGCGGCTTGGGCAAATCAAACACCACCGCCAGCAGCCAAGGCTTCATCTGCATCGCCGCATCTAAATGCATCACATGAAAATCCGCTAATTCACGCACTTGTTCAAGCTCTTGCTCAGTTAGCATTTCGCGCAAAGTAGCGTCTTTCATCAACAGTACAGTCGGGTCATTGTTATCCTGCTTAGTCTCCATCACAAACGTATCCACGCTTTTGATCGCATTAATCACATTCGGCGAAAAACTGGTGATGCGATTATCATCGGTATGCATCGTACCAAATAGATAACTGACAATACCAGTAGGTGACTCCATTTTCCAAAACAAGCCTTTTTCGGTAGCTTGCACTTGTGATGTGACAAAAAAACTAAGCAATATCAGAAACTTAAATATTATAGGCAAACGCATTTATATTTTTTCCTGTTGGTTAATGGTTAAGTATGCATTATGAACCGCAAACACAAAGGCAAGTTCAATCATGCATACTTTTATGTACTTCACCAGCTTAAACGAAACTTATTCGTTAAGTTGTAATCTGTAAACTATCAGTTTACAATCAATAATGATAAAAAGTTTTAAGCATAAAGGGTTAAAAGATTTTTTTGAAACTGGCAATAAGGCAGGAATCCAATCGCATCATGCAGAAAAACTAAAACTGCAATTAGCTTTGCTAGATAGTGCAACATCAAAAGACGATGTAAATGTGCCCGCATGGCGATTGCACGCACTAAAAGGTCATTTAAAAGATCATTTATCCATTACAGTAAATGGAAACTGGCGTTTGACTTTTAAGTTTATAAATCAAGATGTTGAACTAGTCGATTATCAAGATTATCACTAAAGGAATAAATAATGAGCAACATGCACAATCCGCCACATCCTGGCCACGTATTGCGTGAATGGATACCTGAAAATATGAGCGTAACAGCTGCTGCAAAAGCGCTGAAAATTTCTCGTGTAAGCTTATCTAAAATACTGAATGCAAATACCAACATTAGCGCAGAAATGGCCATTCGATTATCACAATGGCTTGGCACCTCATCTGAGGTATGGCTTAGTATGCAAGTAAAATACGATTTGTGGCAAGCCGAACAAAAAACTACTGTTCATATAGAAAGATTAGCGGCTTAACTTAAGCAATTAAAATCTCCACACCCATCCCATCGCGTTCAGCGATACACCTTCAACACCAAATTAACTGTTGAGCTCACGCCAAAATGCTTAAATATCGCCTGAATATGTTCAGCCACCGTGTCTTCTTTTATCTCTAATAACTTAGCAATCTCTTTGCGCACGCTGCCTTTAAGCAGCAGCCATGTAATCATTAATCTTGCAGGGCTTAAATCTTCTTGGCTGAGCTTAATGGCAATATGGCATGGGTAAGGTTGCATTTGCTGTAAGTTAATCGCAACAGTTTCCAGTTCTTGGTCGTAGCTATATTTCACAATAAACTCGCCCCAATAGCAGTTGCGTGTTTCGGTAAAGTGTTGATTTTGAATCGCTTGTTTAATGCCGAGTTTGCAGGTTTGTTTAATCAAATTATCTAAGCAATCATCAGCATCAAACTGCATAGGCGTTTCAGAGCTTCTTGTCATCATCCATAAAATTTGGTGTGCCGTTAAATTACAGAATTTTCGATTTAACTTTTTATCAACTATAACTATGCCTAAATCATAAGTTCGCTTTGTTGGAATGTCGCTTTGAATAGGTGTTTTAAAAGCATTAGGAAGCAAGGTCGAGACTGCTCTTAATATCTCAACCTCTTTGGCAGCAAATGCCCCTTTGTCGTAAGAACGCATCAGCAGGAATGCGCCATAAGGTCTAGTACCATCATGCACTACAAAATCCACCAAATGGCGCATATTGATGCGGCCATAGTGATTCATAAAGTGATCGGAATCGTAAAAGGTATCGTTTTGAAAACGCTGAATATTGCCAGCACTAGCGCCCGCCATCACATTCTCTTTAAATGACAGCCAATTGCCTTTAGATTCATTCTGAAAACGAATGCTAGATTGCAATATATCCGCAGATAAGAAATATGGCGTTTCCGCATACGCATCAATCATATCGCCTGTAGCGTTAGACCAACAAAACCCTGCAATATCAATCGGCATAATTTTGCGTAACAGCATAGGCACAATGCGTACCACATGGTGGCTATTAATACCACTGCTGGCCAACATACCAATGTTAGTTAATACATTGCGCTGAATAGGGTTAGCCAAGCGCACAATATCGCGAATGGTTTTTAGTTGGGCGACCGATTGATAGTCGCTAAGCCTTACCTCTGCATCCATACAACACCTTTTTTATTGTTGTTGCACTGCATTCATTTAAGTAAGTTTACTAACTAAATATTACTACACAAATCATTTAAAGATACCCCCCAACAGTGGGGTATTTTTATTTCTAAATATCAATAGAATAACTATACATACATTAAAGGCAAAATCGTGTGTTAATCGCTGAAATAATGAACTGCATAAAATTTTTGAATGAGTTAATGATGAAAAATGGACGAAGTGTGAAACTAAATAAAAAATACTTTTTTGCAATCTTAACCGCATTTGCAGTTCAGATAATAATCGGTGTGAATTTGGCAAACGCAATGCCATGTGAAGAGTTCTTAAAGGAAACCTGGGACAAAACTGAATTTACGACAAACAAAGCAGGCAAAAAAGTAAAGGAAATATACTTCGACTCATATGCTGGTTATTGGCAGGTAGAAACATTTGACGAATTTAAGAAGATTGCACCAGAAGTTCCAACTAAATATGCAAGAACTTGGTTGGATTATGAAGATGGTATCCCTTTGTCTGAAAGCCAGAAAGTAAAACAATGTGTATCGATTGCAGACACCCGTAGAAATCAAGAGGGACGCTCAAGGTTTCAACACTGCGCTCTCAATTATCTATATTCAAATAGATGTGATGCATCGGCATTTGCTAGTGGTGTTTCAGGACAGAGTGCTTCTTCAAACCAATCCTCAAACTCTAGCACATCTAGCCAATCCAATAAAAAGACTAATCGGCAGTCTGCTAATAATCAGTCTTCATCATCAGCTACAAGTGACCTGAGCAACAAAAGTAGGGATCAACTTATTGATATTGCCAGCAGTGCTCGTGAGCGTGGGGATTACGCTAAATCTTATGCTGCATCACTACAGCTGGCTAAAGACCCTGATCCTGAAATATCACGCCAAGCATTGCGTAATGCAGGCTTCCATCTCAAAGAAGGACAGGGGGTGAAGCAAAATTTATTTGAGGCACACCGTCTTTTCCAGCAAGCAGCCAGCATGGGAGACCTTAGTGCACACTCTCACTTATGTTCAAATTTTATGGATGGCACTGGAGTTGCCGAGAATCACAGAACAGCACTTGAATATTGTTTGTTCGCAGCTGAAAGAGGCCATATGACCGCTCAAGCCAATCTTGCTTGGCTGTATGAAAATGGCAACGGCATTCAGCGGAGTCAAAAGTTATCAGACCAATGGACATGTAAAGCCGCCGCACAAGGAGAAGAAGCCGCTGTAGGTAATTTGAAAAAACAAAATATTAGTTGTAATTAGCAAGATTTTTTAAAAGAACAATATATGCAAATATTAAAACTAGGGTCAACTGGTCACATAGTTGTGCAATGGCAGCAGTTTCTTCGTGGTCAAAAGTTTATGTTGCAAGAAACTGCTGTTTTTGACAATGCTACACATGCCGCAACCGCTGGATTCCAGAAAAAATACAAGCTAGATATAGATGGCGTTGTTGGCAACCAAACACTAGGTAAGGCTGCTATGCTAGGTTTTGAGCTTGTCGATTACTCCACCACACAATCATCATTTCCACTATTACCAAGCTTTCCACCGCTAATTGGTAACAATGCAAGACAAAGTATGTTTGGCCCACTTGTCGCTACACCAAGCCCAACAACCAAAAACCCAGAAAAAATTAAAATCACGAATGGCTGGGAGAGTCAAAATTTAATTAGAACAGTTATTCCACAGTTACACGGTATTAAAGGCGCACCTGCTAATGGTGCTATTTGGTTTAACCGTGAAGTTGCGCATCAATTAATTGGTCTGTGGGCTGCTTGGGAACAAGCAGGGTTGCTTTCTAAAATATTGACGTTTGATGGTGCTTATAACCCAAGATATATTAGAGGTGGAGCAAAAAATCAGACACTTTCAAATCATGCTTTTGCAACGGCTTTTGATATTAACTATGCGTGGAACAAACTAGGTGCTGAACCAGCCACTTTTGGTCAAAAAGGCTGTGTTTATGAGTTGGTTCCAATTGCGCATAACTTTGGGTTTTATTGGGGTGGACATTTTAGTACCAGAAAAGATGGTATGCATTTTGAAGTGGCAAGAATAATTTAACTGGTTTGTATTTTAATAAAAGTTAGGTTAATAATGACTGATTCCAATGACTTAAAACCTACGTTCTCGCTAACCTTAATCGAAAAATCGGTTGGTATATTGATAATGATTATTACAGGATGGACTGCGTTTCAGTCGAGTACTGTAAAAGATACGATTGCCCTTCAAGGGTCATCTATTGA
This sequence comes from Methylotenera sp., assembly GCA_021732365.1. Taxonomy (GTDB): domain Bacteria; phylum Pseudomonadota; class Gammaproteobacteria; order Burkholderiales; family Methylophilaceae; genus Methylotenera_A. The sequence goes on from JAKFVD010000018.1 coordinate 21,277, forward strand.
AAGCCTTAAAGCAGAAATTGCCAAAAGTGCCAATGAGCGTGAAACCAGAAAGCTTAATCATGAAATAACAATAAAAATATTTGAAGAGGTTTCAAATATATACAAAACTCCTAATCAGACGCCAGATATACTACTTAATCGACTGTTTGCTGTAGCAGCTCTAATTGAGGCTGTGCCAGATATTGAAGTTCGTAAATCGTTAGCCTCAGCAGTAAAAGCAGCTGCAGATAACGCTTCTGCAACAGTAATAAAACCAACAGACGCCGTAATATTAAAAACAGAAGCGGTTAAAAATAAAGTAGACCTTACAATATTTAGAGCAGATCAAAATGATTCCGAATCCTCTAGATTAAGAGATGAAAAATCATTATCAGTAGCAGCACAATCTTCAAATATTAATGACCCGAAATGGTCAAACTACGATTTTGATTTTTTTTGGTGTGAAACGGCAGACAATCCAGAGGCTGCTAAAAACGCTGCTGAATCAGCTTTTAATCTTAAAAACTTAGATCAATCTGCTACTGGTCGTTGGCGGGTAAGAAAGCTACCTGCAGAAATAAATATTAAGCCTGGATATAGAAAAGAGGGATATTTAATCAATGTGAGTTCTGACGATGAGCAGAAAATAGCAAATGTATTAAGCAGTCTTTTGAAGCAACAAGAGATTCCCTCGAAAGACTTTAACTTTGTGATAAAAAAAGTCTCAAACTCTACTCCATGGTACATAAGTGTTTTTATGTGCCCGTCTGCGCTGAACGAACACTAATTCCTAAGGGTAGATCAAGATGTTTTGCGATACAGACAATGTGGAGAAATCATTTAGTTTTAAAGAGATATGGGATAAAGAAAAGAAACTTATCGACACGAAAAAGGAAAAGGTACATTCTGTAGATGATAAACAAGCTAATGCAAAAAGCGAACAACAGCTTATCGGACTAGCATTTTCTGGTGGTGGTATACGCAGTGCTACTATTAATTTGGGTATTTTACAGTCGCTAGCTAAGCACGATCTAATTAATTGTTTTGATTACTTGTCCACTGTATCTGGTGGCGGTTATATCGGAGCATATCTTTCCGCAATGTTAAGCAAAAACAAGTGGGATGCGCAGGCTATTACTAGAGGTCTCGATCCGTCTGCAACAAATAGTAAACTAAATGCAAATGAAGATAAGTTAACTCCTAGTGAGATGATTAAACAGGATATTAACTGGCTTCGCAGTTACAGCAACTACCTCACACCTAAGGCAGGCATATTTAGCACAGATACCTTGGCGGCATTTTCACAGTGGTTGTGTAATAGCCTTGTCAATCAAGTGCTGCTTGCATCAAGTCTGTTGATAATATTTATTTTGGTGAACTGGTTTAGCTACTCTGCAGATTTTTTTGCTTTTAGCTATGCCTTAACATTTTTAGAACACATACGTAATTTTTTGATGAACCTGTCATTGCCAAACACGCATACTGCATCTACATTTATAAATTACATAATTAATTGTTCAGAGTGTTATTCACCGCAAAAAATTCAACTATTTGTTGGCGCACTATTACTTACGTTTGGTTTGTTGGGGGCTTATAAACTATCAATTAAGCACCCTAAAACTTGTCCTTTCAAAATAAATTGGAAATGGATTTGCGCTGCTGGCGGGCTAGGGTCAGTCTTATTAGTTTTGTATTCACCCATTAATGCTTGTGAAACTTTATGTTTTTTAAAAAGCTTAGTCGCTCCACCCTCTCAGCCATCAGGGGAAAGCATTGCCAAACTAAATCTTGCGCTTGGTTTAGGTGTGCCATTATTTATAGGTTTTATCTATCTCGCAATAATGACAATAATGGGGTTTGGCGGGCGTAGCATTCCCTCTCCAATACGTGAGTGGTGGCATCGTATGGGTGGCGTGACTATTGCTGTAACACTTACTTGGTTTGCAGTATTTTTCTTCGCGGTATACTTTCCTTTATTGATTAGTTATTTGGACTTGAGCAGTCTAGACATTACTGTCACTAGTGTTGCAAGCTACTTATTTGCTTTTGCAAGCGCAAAGATAGGACAAAGCAAGGTTTCAAGCGCCACCGATGCCTCTGCCCCTGCTAATAGATTATTAAAATTTCTACCATATTTTATAATTGTGCTTATTTTTACTGGCTTTGGATATGCCAGCCACCAGATTTATCACTCAAACTACACACGATTTTGGTTTATTAGCCTGTTAATTATTTTTTTAGTTGGTAATCGCCGATTTGACATCAATATATTCTCACTACACAATTTTTATCGTAACCGTCTTACCCGCTGCTACTTGGGCGCAACTAACAACGAACGCCTACCGAATTCATTTACAGGTTTTGATGATAAAGATGATCTAAGATTCGCTGAGTTAAAAAACCAAAGACCTATCCATATCATCAATACTGCACTCAACATCAGTGATGGTTCAGAACTGGCTTGGCAACAACGTAAAGCAGCCTCATTTACATTTACGCCCTGCTATTCTGGTTTTCAGCTACCCGACGGAAGTGGCGGCTATCGCAAAACAGATCAATATGCTGACAAAAAAGGTGGTCCTATGTTAGGCAGCCTAATCGCTGTTAGTGGTGCTGCAGTTAGCCCTAACATGGGTTACCACACTAACCCTGTAATGGCTTTCATCATGACTCTATTTAACGCAAGGCTTGGTCGCTGGTTTGGTAATCCAAGCAAAGATAGCAAAACTTGGCAACATATTAGTCCTAAAAATAACTTTGCACATCTACTTAATGAGTTGTTTATAAATACCAACGCTAAATCACCTTACCTATATTTATCGGATGGCGGCCACTTTGAGAACTTAGGCATATATGAATTAATAAGACGAAAATGCAAACTGATTGTAGCGATTGATGCTGGCGAAGATGGGAATTACCAATTTGATGACCTGGGCAATGCGATACGTAAATGCGAAACAGACCTTGATGTGCGTATCAAGTTTGATGACTTAAATAACTTACACCCCAGCAAACAAAGTGTGTATGGCAGCTTTAAACATTCAGAAAAGCATTATGCAATTGGTGAAATTTTGTATAGCAAAAAAGACCCAAAACAAGAAAATGGAATTCTGCTGTATATCAAAAGCTCACTCACTGGTACAGAACCAGCAGACTTAATTAATTACAAGCTGCAAGAACCTACTTTCCCGCACCACTCTACTGTAGATCAGTTTTTTGATGAGTCTCAATTTGAGAGCTACAGGCGATTAGGGGAGCATATTGCTAAAGCTGTAATGTTTGATATTGAAAAAAGTAAAAACTCAAAAGCGAAAAAAAACTTAGCAAGAGACACATACCACATTATAGAAACAGCAAAAAAATAAGCCAGTTTTTATTCTGTACTTATATGAATTAACAAGCTTAATAATTCAAAAAAGGATTCAACATGAAAAATAATATTAACCTATTAATTATTATCTCTTGCGCTATTAGCTTATCTGCTTGTGGCACATATGGGCCTGAAAAAACATTATTTGGTGAAAATCGTGTTAACACAGCCTCAGCTAACCAGATTTTAGATAAAAATTTTGAAAGTTTCAGTGATATAGGGCTTATTCAACTACTTGATCCCGAACGTGCAGTGATTACACACAACAGTTTTAATGAAAATTATTACGACAAACTCTCATCTGTTCAAAAAACAGAACTACTAAACCTAGCTTTTTTAAAAGCAAATAACTCTACCAAGAGCTCAGCTCGTCGCTCCCAAATTCAAGATCGCTTAATTGCCGCCTCAAACCAACGCTGTAACCTTTATAGCACTTACCTAACTCGCCTCAGCAATTTCAATAATAGTATTTTCGGAACGGCCACAACGATACTTGGCGGTGCAGGTGCAATTGTCACAGGAGAAAAAGCTGCTAGAGTATTGTCTGGATTAGCTGGCATTACAAGTGGCACCCGTGCTGAGCTTAATCAAGCAATCTTTGATAATGTTGCAAGTAGCATTATTATTCCAGGCATTGAAAAAAATCGTTCAGTTATACTTAAAAGTATTTTGGTTAAACGCTCTGAAGACATATCAACCTATACTGTTGAAGCTGCAATTGCAGATGCTATTCACTATCACGGGGCATGTAACATTAACGCTGGGATTGATTATGCACATAAAAGCTTACAAACAACTGATGATGTCAGCATTAAAAAATTCAATGAAACACTTGCTAATTTAGGGGTTGCAAGAAGTCTATCTTTATCAAGTGATTTTGCATCTATCTCATCCTTGGTTATTGCTAAGGATGTACTTAATGAATACTCACAGAAACTTGAAAAACTCAAAAATCTTAGTACAAGCTATCCAGTGTTATTATCAACAATATCTAAGCTAGAAAGTGACATTAAAGGTGATTTATCGGAGGAGGCAACAAACATTGATGACGCACTAAAGCCTATTCTATTTAGTTATTCATCAACCAAAAGTGTGGATAAACTGTATTACTTCAATCAGCTACAGGCACAGCAGGGTACTGCACTTACTTTTGAGAGTAAAACAAAAAAACTACTTCAATCAGTTCAATTAGAACTTGACAAATTAACGAAAAGTTAAAGTTGAGTCGATATTAATAGCTTACTTATTACGCGCTGGCCTTGCCGCATTTTTCATATTGTTAAACGATTTAGGCAAGCCACCATATTTCTTAGCAGGCAAAGGCTGTTTCGATTTAAACGTACTGCCATCGGATTGGCGAATAGCGCCCATCACTGCAGGTTGGAACGCGGGCACTAAATGCTTTTTGCTATTGCCGATCAAATCCTCGCGTCCCATTTTTTTCAACGCTTCACGCAACATCGGCCAGTTGGCAGGGTCGTGATAGCGAATAAACGCTTTATGTAATTTACGTTGCAAACCATTTTTTGGAATCGGCACATCATCAGAATCAGCCGTTACTTTGCGCAGCGGATTTTTGCCACTATGGTACATAGCAGTCGCCATTGCCATTGGCGTAGGCGTAAAGTTTTGCACTTGGTCTAGCCTAAACTCGTATTTTTTAAGCCATAACGCCAAGTTAAGCATATCTTCATCCGTTGTGCCTGGATGCGCCGCAATAAAGTAAGGAATCAGGTATTGTTTTTTGCCTGCTTCCGCACTGAACTTCTCAAACATGGCTTTAAATTCATCGTAAGCGCCCATGCCTGGCTTCATCATCTTGCTTAACACGTTTACTTCACTGTGCTCTGGCGCGATTTTTAAATAACCGCCAACGTGATGCTGCACCAGCTCTTTGACGTATTCTGGCGACTTAACTGCCAAATCATAGCGCAAACCACTGCTGACCAATATCTTTTTAACACCTTTAATGGCACGCGCTTTGCGGTATAGCTGAATCAGCGCGCTATGGTCTGTATTCAAGTTTTCACAAATGCCTGGATAAACGCATGATAGTTTTCGGCACGATTGCTCAATCTTTTCAGACTTGCAGGCGATGCGGTACATATTGGCAGTCGGCCCGCCAAGGTCAGAAATCACGCCTGTAAAGCCGTCCACTTTATCGCGAATCTCTTCAACTTCTTTCAGAATCGATTCTTCACTGCGGCTTTGAATAATGCGGCCTTCATGTTCGGTAATTGAACAGAAAGTACAGCCACCAAAACAGCCGCGCATGATATTGACTGAGAAACGAATCATTTCCCACGCAGGGATTTTGGCATTTTTATAGATGGGATGCGGCGCGCGCGCATACGGCATATCGTACACGTAATCCATTTCCTTGGTGGTCAGTGGAATCGGCGGCGGATTCAGCCACACTTCCCTGTCCCCATGTTTTTGCACCAGTGCGCGCGCATTGCCCGGGTTGGCTTCTAAGTGCAACACGCGTGAGGCATGCGCATACAAAATCGGGTCTTTCGATACCGCTTCATAATCAGGCAAACGCACGACTTGCTTGCTTCTATCGGCTTTTGGTTTACGCACAACAGTGATGATATTAGTGCCTGTTGGCAATACTGGTTTTGCGCTACTCTCTTCTGTTGCGCAACTGGCGTCCGCTTTGCCCATCTTCATTTCATATGGGTCAATCGGCTTATCTATCGTGCCAGGGCGGTCTAGCTTGGTACTTTCAATTTCATCCCAACCTTCTGGAATTTGCTTACGCAAAAAAGCCGTACCGCGAATATCTTGGATATCCGCGACTTTTTCGCCTTTTGCGATGCGATGCGTCAACTCAACCAGTGCGCGTTCGGCGTTACCATAAAGCAAAATATCCGCTTTAGAATCCACCAGAATACTGCGGCGCACTTTGTCAGACCAGTAATCATAATGCGCAATGCGGCGCAAACTGGCCTCAATGCTGCCGACTACTAGCGGCACTTGGCTATACGCCTCGCGACAACGTTGTGAGTAAACCAAAACCGCCCTATCTGGCCGTTTATTGGGTGCAGCATCTGGCGTGTAAGCATCGTCTGAGCGAATTTTTTTATCCGCTGTGTAGCGATTGACCATGCTATCCATATTGCCGGCGGTAATGCCGAAATATAGATTAGGCTTGCCTAAAGCTTTAAATGCTTTGGCGTCCGTCCAATCGGGCTGCGCGATAATCCCCACGCGAAAGCCCTGCGCCTCAAGCAAACGGCCAACTAAAGCCATGCCGAAACTGGGGTGGTCGATGTAAGCATCGCCTGTCACCAAAATAATATCGCAGCTATCCCAACCCAAATCATCCATTTCGACGCGCGTCATCGGCAACATTTTGGCCGTGCCAAAGCGCTTCGCCCAATAGGGGCGGTAGGTGTGAATCGGTTTGGCTAAATTATTGGTGTAAATTTCCATGCAGTACTTTGGTTAAATCAAACTAAATTAAGTTGCGCATTTTACGCTCTAATTGCTTGATTAAAAAGCTTATATTTGTAAGATTGATGTAATTTTTTAAATGGTTGACTAAAGCATACCCTTACATCATGATAAAACTATGGACATTAAAAAATGAAAACAGTTTATTCAGTAACAGGCATGACCTGCGGCGGTTGTGTAAATCGCGTTAAAACCACTTTGGCGCCCTTGGCAGAATCGGTTGAAATCACGCTTGATCCGCCACAGGCTGTGTTAAAAAGCCTTAAGGTAGATTTACCCGCACTAAATGCGGCTTTGGCAAAAGTCGGCCATTATGAGTTGCATACTATTGTTGAGTCTCTTGCTGAGCCCATTGTTGAATCAGCAACCAATCTGACATCTGCACCTCAAATTGCCGCTGAAAAAATGAATTGGTTAAGCACTTACAAACCATTATTACTGGTTTTTTTCTACATTTTGTTAGTCGCCTTAGCGGTGGAATTTACCTATGGTGAATTTGTACTGCACCGTTTTATGCCCAATTTTATGGCTGGCTTCTTTCTAGTTTTTTCGTTTTTTAAATTACTCGATTTAGCTGGCTTTGCTAGCAGCTATGCCATGTACGATTTACTGGCTAAGCGTGTATATAACTATGGCTTTGTTTACCCTTTTATTGAGCTTGGTCTTGGTATTGCTTACCTAGTTAATTTCAAACCAATGGTAACCAATGCCATCACTTTAGTTGTGATGCTGTTTTCTAGCATTGGCGTCATTTTGGCTGTGATGAATAAGCAACAAATTAAGTGCGCCTGTTTAGGTACAGGCTTTAATCTGCCCATGACTACTGTCACCATTATTGAAGATTTATTAATGGTAGCGATGGCGGCTTGGATGTTACTTTAAGCAAGCTAGTTTAATTTGAGCATAGGCTATTATCAATTAGAAACAGGCAGAGTGGCGGCAATTGAAAATGACTGCCCTTTTCCACCTTTAAGCCAAGCTTTAATAGAGCCTAATGGCTTAATCGCCATTGGTGGCGATTTAAACGCTGAGCGTTTACTCAACGCTTACAGTCAGGGCATATTCCCTTGGTTTAATGAAGGTGAGCCAGTTATGTGGTGGAGCCCGAATCCACGCATGGTGCTATTCTCAAATGAACTAAAAATTTCCAACTCACTTAAAAAAACGCTTAAAAAATCCCTATTTGAAATACGCTTTAATACCTCTTTTCGCGATGTGATGACAGCCTGTAGTGAATCGAAACGTCTTGGTCAAGCAGGCACTTGGATTTCACCAGAAATGATTAACACCTATTGTGATTTACATCAATTAGGTCATGCCATTTGCATGGAAAGCTGGCTAAATAACCAATTAGTTGGGGGCTGTTATGGCGTCATTATCAACAAAATGTTTTACGGCGAAAGTATGTTTCACACCCAAACCGACGCCTCAAAAGTAGCTTTTGCGAACTTAGTCAATCATTTGCAAAATCAAGGCATTGGCATGATTGATTGCCAAATGCATACACCGCTTTTGGCAAGCTTTGGCGGCCGCGAAATCGAACGTGAAGAATTCATGCAAAATTTGACCAAACTGGTAAACTTTTGACATGAGCTTACCGAATGAAAAGCCGCTGCACAAATTACAATTTTATGTGACCACACCATATAAATGTGGCTACCTACCTAATAAATTAGCGCAAAGCTTAATTGCATCGCCGCAGCATTTAATTGATGCCAATATTTACAATGGGCTGATTACTCAAGGCTTTAGACGTAGCGGAAAATTTGCCTACAGACCGCATTGCGAAAACTGCCGTGCCTGCATTGCCGTGAGATTAGTATTAAGCGAATTTACACCAACCCGCAGCCAAAAACGCGCCTATAAGCAACATAGCGATTTAACCGCGCAAATTTTACCGCTGCACTTTAATCAGCAACATTATGCGCTTTACGAAAGCTATCAATCGCTGCGCCATCAAGATGAAACCGCCAGCGAAACAAGTACAGCACCAAAAGACGATGCTGAGCAGTACCGCCAATTTTTGTGCCAAAGCAACGTAGAATCTTTAATCATTGAATTTAAAGACGCCAACAACCAAGTCAAAATTGTCAGCGTAGTAGATATTGTGAACGATGGGGTTTCTGCCGTTTACACCTTTTATAATGCGCTTGAGCCAAAAGCAAGCTATGGAACGTACTCAATTATGTGGCTAGCTGAATGGACAAAAAGCTTGGACTTACCGTATTTGTATTTGGGCTACTGGATAAAAGATAGTCAAAAAATGGCTTATAAACAACAATTTAAACCACAACAAAAGTTGATTGATGGTGAGTGGATTTAATTAGCCTACTCAAACTATTTTCACAGTATCAATAAGTTAGGTAGTGCAGATATCAATAAATGACTTGTTAGCAATATTGACAGTTAAACCAACTAACTGTGGTTCGCGCCCCAGTAAAAATGAAAGCTTATTTATTGCAGGTACGTTATAGCCTTGCATCAACTCAAAGTGACCAAACGATAATGGTGTCAAAGCATACATGTCAAAAACATGGCTCGCTAAGCGAACTAATGACTTAGGCACATTTATCTGAATCGCTCTGTCTTTACCCATTCTTAAGCGAAGTAATTGCAAATAGTTAGGAATGCTCATTGTTTCAACACCACCTAATTCAATAATATTTGGTGTTTTTATTTTGTTCACCACTAAGTTTGCGACTGCATCTGCTAAATCAGTCACTTGTAATGGTGCAATTAATCCTTCACTTTGCATTACAAACTGTATAGGCCAGCAAGCCACGCGCCTGAACCATCTGGCGCCATAACCACCCTGCCCATCCAATAATGATGCGCGAACAATAACCACATTAGCATCATTACGGATAATAGATTGCTCACCTAAATATTTGCTAATTATGAAACCACTCTTAGCCTGTGCGCTTAAACCAATCGCAGAAATATGGACAAGTCTAATATCAAGCTTGGCACAGGCCTTTGCTAAAGCCGAAGGCGCTTTGGCATGTATGTCGTTATAACTCTCGCCTTTTCTTTCACGCAAAATCCCTACTGCATTAATCACCACATCAAACTCATTCAAGAGTGGAATCCACTTATTAGCTTTACCCATGTTTTCCATTCTTACTGTGATAACGCTTGATTTATTTATTAGGTTTCTGCCGCCCACAAATACTTCAGCACCCAATTTGTTTAAGCTATTAACGATATTGCTACCAATAAAACCGTTACCGCCCAACACCAAAACTCGCATCGCTTCCCCTGTTCAACCATCATTTAATTCTTTAATTTCTGTATTGACAGAAATATACGATAAATGTGATAATTGGTCAACTTAATTTTTAAAGGGCGTTAAAATGCAAACTCTCACAGATGAGAAAATTCAACTAAGTGAACTAGGAAATCAATTTATATTGCACTGGGGTGAGATGGGCACTCGCTGGGGCATTAATCGCACGGTTTCGCAGATCCATGCGTTTTTATACTTTATTGGCAAACCTGCAAACGCAGAACAAATTGCAGACACGTTGCAAGTTGCCCGATCCAATGTGAGTAATAGCTTAAAAGAGTTACAAAATTGGAATTTAATTAGAGTAACGCACATGATGGGCGATAGACGCGACTACTTTGAAACCTCCTTAGATATTTGGGAGCTTTTCAGAACTGTTATTACTGAACGCAAAGCGCGCGAATTTGATCCAACAGTCAAGTTTTTACAACAATACCTAGAAAGTAATACATTTAACCAAAATGAGATAGCGGCGAGAAAACGCGTAGAAGAAATGCTAGCACTCATGCAAACCTTGTCTATTTGGGGTGATGAAATGATAAAACTTAAGCCCGAAACATTAACCAAAATAATGAAATATGGCGCAAAGATAAAAACTTTACTGGGAAACTAACTTAATCACATGAAAGATTATATGGAAATCCAATATCCACTCACCATTTACTATGATGCCTCTTGCCCTTTGTGTGCGGCCGAAATGCACACGATTAAAGAAACAGATTTTGAGAATAAATTAGTTTTGGTTGATTGTTCTAACGACAGCTTTAACGAACCCGCATTCTGTCCCAGCACAAAATCAGAAATGATGAATCGCATTCACGCTGTTGATGCTGGAGGTCTTTGGCTGACTGGTGTGGATGTATTTGCTCTTGCGTATAAAGCTGGTGGCTTTAATAAACTAGGGCTATTTTGGGAAAGCAAAACGCTAAGACCGCTTTTAACACGTGCTTACCCCCTAATTGCTGATAACCGTCACTGGCTGAGTAAAACACCGTTGCCATATTTTTTTAATAAGTTATTAAGAATGTGCGCACCTAGCTAAGCCAACTTAAAGGGATTTAATGGCAAAAATGCTATAATTGCCACTTTGATTTTCGGCACTTTTCTTTAAGAATTTTTATTCTCAAGTAACGGCTGTCTTTAGAAAACTATAACTTTGAAAAAACTCGTTATCTTTGGTGTAGGCCTTATTGGCGGCTCTGTTGCATTGGCTTTAAAAAAAGCGGGTTTGGCTACGCATATTGTTGGCGTTGGTCGCACCGAAAAAAGCTTGAAAGAAGCACTAGATTTAGGGGTGATTGACAGCGCTGAGACTAATGTTAATGTGGCTATTCGAGATGCTGATTTGATACTCATCGCCGCGCCAGTTGCGCAAACTACCGCTATATTACAAAGCATTAAACCGCATTTAAATAAGCAAACCGTGATTACCGATGCAGGGAGTACCAAAGCAGATGTATTGGCGTGTGCTAAAACCGTTTTAGGTGCGCAATTTAATCAGTTTGTGGGTGGCCACCCTATTGCTGGCGCCGAAAAAAGTGGTGTTTCTGCCGCAAAGTCTGATTTATTTTTGGGTAAAAATGTGGTGTTAACACCCACGCCTGCAACTAACACTGATGCAGTGACTAGCGTTACAAAGTTTTGGCAGGCAACTGGCGCCAATGTTTCCGAAATGTCTGCCGAAATACATGATGGTATTTTCGCAGCAGTCAGCCATTTGCCGCACTTATTGGCATTTGCTTTGGTAGATGACATTGCGTCCCGCCCAAATGCTGCGCAATTATTCAGCTTTGCTGCCAGCGGTTTTAGAGATTTCACGCGAATTGCAGGCAGCCACCCAGAGATGTGGCGCGATATTAGCTTAGCCAACAAAGCGGCTTTATTGAGCGAATTAACCGCTTACCAACTTGAGTTAAGTCAATTAAAACAGCTGCTTGAGCATGAAGATGGCGCTGGACTGCAAGCTTTATTTGAACGCGCCAGTGTGGCGCGCAATAATTGGGCGAATAGCAAAGTAAAGTAAAATACAGAAAACCGTCAATGGAACAACTACACTTACCCGCTGCCAGCCAAGCGCAAGGCAATATCACTTTACCAGGCTCTAAAAGTATTTCAAATCGCACTTTATTGCTGGCGGCATTGGCTGATGGTATTACCGAAATTCATGATTTATTAGACTCTGACGATACCAGCCGCATGCTGGAATCTTTGGCAATATTAGGCGTTAATTGCGAAAATATTGGCAAAAATACGTGGCGCGTTACTGGCTGTAATGGCAATTTTCCTAATAAAAAAGCGGCGTTATTTTTGGGTAATGCGGGTACTGCTTTTAGGCCTTTGACTGCCGCATTGGCTTTTTCAGGTGGTCACTACCAACTAAGCGGTGTGGCGCGCATGCATGAAAGACCGATTGGCGATTTGGTGGATGCACTGCGTCAAGCAGGCGCACATATTGAATATGCCGCCAATGATGGTTTTCCGCCTCTCAATATTTCATCTGCTAAATTAGATTTAAGCAAACCGCTTCAAATTCGTGGTGATGTTTCTAGCCAGTTTTTAACGGCATTATTGATGGCTTTGCCTTTAAGTGGCCAAGAGGCAAAAATTGAAGTCATTGGCGAGTTAATCTCAAAGCCTTATATTGAAATCACGCTTAACTTAATGGCCAAATTTGGCGTAAAAGTTAACCGAAATAAATGGTTAAGTTTTAGTATTCCTGCCAACAGTAAGTACCAATCGCCCAAGTCGATTTATGTAGAAGGCGATGCTTCTAGCGCTTCTTATTTTTTGGCGGCTGGCGCAATTGCTGGTGATGTACAGGTAAAAGGGTTGAGCAAAAATAGCATTCAGGGGGATGTGCGTTTTGCAGAGGCGATTGAACTAATGGGCGGCAAAATTAGCTTTGGCGAAAATCATATTCAATCGCAGAAGGCTCATCAAATTAAAGCCATTGATTTGGATTGTAACCATATTCCCGATGCCGCGATGACATTGGCGATTATGGCTTTGTTTGCCCAAGGTAATTCAGACCAAGAGCGCACAACTACGCTTAGAAACATTGCCAGTTGGCGCGTTAAAGAAACAGACCGCTTGACTGCAATGGCAACCGAATTGCGCAAAGTGGGTGCTACCGTTGTTGAGGGTGCAGATTATTTAACGATTACACCACCAGCACAGTTAACGCCAAATGCCGTGATTGACACATACGACGATCACCGCATGGCGATGTGCTTTTCATTAGTTAGTTTGGGCGGCGTGCCGATTACCATTAACGACCCTAAATGTGTGAATAAAACATTTCCTAATTATTTTGATGAGTTTAAAAAGCTGGTTAGCTAATTAGTACTGATAGTTCTAATAATTAATGCAAATGCAACCAGCCAAGGTTAACTGCTTTGGCATACTTTTCTGGGTTATTTTGCTCAAAGTTTTTCCACGCTTTTTCGTGAAAATAAAATACAACGGTATTGCAAGCTGGCTCAATTACAGCCAACAAGCCGCCTACCAAAGCGCTGCCCGTTAACAAATAACCCACCGTAAAAGCAACGCTAAAGTGTAAAATTGCAAATGAAATTGTTTTAGCCATTTTGGATTCCTTATGTTTATAGGGCTATTATTGGCCCATTAGTTTTTTTAATCCAATTCATTATTAAAATCCATTTGATAAGTTTTACTTATGACCAACAACTCCTCACTTTCGGTTATCCCAGTTATTGCTATTGATGGCCCGTCTGCCAGCGGCAAGGGTACAGTTGCCCAGCTAGTGGCTGAAAAATTAAACTTTCACTATCTAGATTCTGGCGCTTTGTATCGAATCGTTGCATTTGCCGCTTATAAAAATAATATTCAATGGAATGCCGCAGATAAGCTTGGCGAATTGGCAAAAAGCTTGAAAATTCAGTTTAACCAAAATGAAATCTATTTAGATGGCGACCGCATTACAGAAGCCGTGAGAAGCGAAGAAATGAGCCGCGGCGCATCTGAGGTGGCAATTCATCAGCCTGTACGTAGCGCCTTACTGGATTTACAACACTCTTTTCGCCAAGCGCCTGGCTTGGTGGGTGACGGCCGCGATATGGGTTCAGTCATTTTTAAAGATGCCATGCTTAAAATATTTTTAACCGCCAGCGTACAAATTCGGGCAGAGCGTCGTTATAAACAGCTCATGAATAAAGGCCTAAGCGCCAATTACGAGAAAATTTTAGCAGATTTGCAAAGTCGCGATGAGCGCGATAGCCAACGTAGCGCCGCACCGCTCATCCAAACCGCCGATGCGCTACTGCTAGAGACCTCTGAATGCAGTATTGAGCAAGCGGTGCAATTCGTTTTAAACGCTTATCAAAAACATCAGTAAAAAGCCATGAAAAAATAGTATTAATTAAACGTAAAAATGCATTAAGTCATTGAACACAAGCTATTTTTTGTGTAACATGCACGATTCGTGTTAAGTTAAAAACAATATTATTGTTAGCTTAACGTTTAATAACTGCCCCACTGCTAGGTGGGAACGCTTAATTAGTTTTTTTATTCAAAATATTGGTTAAGTAATTTTTTAGGTATCTCAATTTAATGGCTTCTACTTCTAACTCTACCCCATCTTCGATGGAATCTTTCGCCGCGCTTTTTGAAGAAAGCTTGGCACGTCAGGAAATGCGTTCTGGTGAAGTAATCACCGCCGAGGTTGTATCGATTGATAACGACCACGTGATTGTTAACGCTGGCTTAAAATCTGAAAGCGTCATTGATGCTGCAGAATTCAAAAATGCTCAAGGTGAGCTTGAAGTGGCCGTTGGCGACTTTGTAAAAGTATGTATCGAAAAATTGGAAGATGGCTTTGGCTCTACACAACTTTCTCGCGAAAAAGCGAAGAAAATGGAAGCTTGGCTTGATTTAGAAGATGCCATGAACGAAGGCCGTGTAGTGAAAGGCTTTGTAAGCGGTAAAGTAAAAGGCGGCTTGCGCGTTTCTGTAAACGGCATTATGGCTTTCTTACCAGGTTCATTGGTTGATGTACGTCCTGTAAAAGACACCACACCATTCGAAAACAAAGAGTGGGATTTCAAAGTTATTAAACTAGACCGCAAACGTAACAATATCGTGGTTTCTCGCCGTGCTGTAATGGAAGTCAGCATGGGTGCAGACCGCGAAGCGTTAATGGGCACATTGCAAGAAGGCGCAATCATTAAAGGTATTGTTAAAAACATTACTGATTACGGCGCATTCGTTGATTTAGGCGGCATTGATGGCTTGTTGCATATTACGGATTTAGCATGGCGTCGCGTGAAGCACCCATCAGAAGTACTAACAGTTGGTGAAGAAGTTGAAGCGAAAATCTTGAAATTCGATCAAGAGAAAAACCGTGTTTCATTAGGTATTAAACAATTAGGCGATGACCCATGGGTTGCATTAACTCGCCGTTACCCAGTAAGCACACGCTTATTCGGTAAAGTTTCAAACATTACTGACTACGGCGCATTCGTTGAAGTAGAGCCAGGTATCGAAGGTTTGGTACACGTCTCAGAAATGGATTGGACTAACAAAAATATTCACCCAGGTAAAATCGCTCAATTAGGCGACGAAGTTGAAGTGATGATTCTTGAGATTGACGAGGATCGTCGTCGTTTATCATTAGGGATGAAACAGTGTAAAGCCAACCCTTGGGATGACTTCTCTGCAACACACGCTAAAAACGATAAAGTTTCTGGTCAAATCAAATCCATCACAGACTTCGGCGTGTTTATCGGCCTAGCTGGCGGTATTGATGGTTTAGTACATTTATCTGATTTATCTTGGACTCAAACTGGCGAAGAAGCGATTCGCAACTTCAAAAAAGGTGACGAGTTACAAGCCATTATTTTAGCAATCGATGTTGAGAAAGAGCGTATTTCTCTAGGTGTTAAACAACTGACAGAAGATCCATCAGGTGCAACACCTTCATCATCTAGCGATGACAAAGCAGCAAAACCTAAAGCAAAACCTGCTAAAACTAAAGCTGAAGATAGCTCAACTAAAGCAGCAGATGACGCAGCAACAGCGGGTACAACTAACCTTGGCGCTTTATTAAAAGCAAAAATGGATAGCAAGAAATAAACAGCAGCAAAAAGCTAGTTTGATGTTAATCGATATTAATTTTAAGACGTTTTTACGTTAGATAATTACAAGCTAAATTAAAGGCAACTATAAGCCATGACAAAATCAGAATTAATTAATTTATTAGCAGAGCGTTTTCCACAACTGGTTGTGAAAGACGCTGAGTTATCTGTTAAAGCCATCTTAGATGCAATGACAGATAACTTATCAACTGGCGAGCGCATCGAAATTCGTGGCTTCGGTAGTTTTAGTTTAAATTACCGTCCGCCACGTTTGGGTCGCAACCCTAAAACTGGCAGCAAAGTACAAGTACCTGCAAAGCATGTACCGCACTTTAAAGCAGGTAAAGAGTTGCGCGATCGCGTTGATTCAGCAACATAAAATAGATTTTTGCTAGCAAATATAAAAAACGGCGCTTACATTTTTAAGTGCCGTTTTTTTACGCCCTTAACTATTAGTCATTGCGCACAAGCTTAGGTAAAATACGTTTAGATAAAATTTTGAATAAAATAGTTAAATAATCATGATGATTGAATTTGAATATTGGTGGCTTTTAGTGCTCCCACTTTTTTTTACGCTGGGCTGGATTGCTGCACGCGTAGATATTAGACAGCTGCTATCAGAATCAACCACCCTGCCTGCCGCCTATTTTAAAGGGCTTAACTTTTTAATTGGCGATCAGCATGACAAAGCGGTAGAAGCGTTCAGCGAAGCGGTGCAAGCCAATAGCGATTCACTAGAACTACATTTTGCTTTAGGTAGTTTGTTTAGACGAACAGGTGAGACCGACCGCGCGATTAATCTGCATGTGAATTTGTTGGATAAAAAAGAACTGACTGAGCCACAACGCAACGCGGTAAAAGCAGAGCTGGCGCAAGATTATTTAAAAGCAGGTTTATTTGACCGCGCAGAAGAGTTATTTAAAGGCTTAGAAGATCAGCGCTATAAGCAGCCTGCTCTGTGCGCTTTATTAGAAATCTATGTACGTGAGCGCGAATGGGCGCAAGCCATTACTACCGCAACCGAGCTAGAGCGCTTATCTGGCGTGCCTTTTAGAGTAGAAGTTGCGCAGTATTATTGCGAATTGGCTATGAATTTTATCATCGCACAAAATGCAGATGCCGCGCATAGTCAGCTGGCATTGGCATTAGATGCCAATAAAAATTGTATTCGCGCGAATGTATTATTGGGCGATATTGAAGCCAGCGCAGGCCAGCATCAAACGGCCATTTCTTATTGGAAACGCATTGAGTTTCAACAGCCAGAGTACTTAGGATTAGTCGCAGGCAAAATGCTCAAAAGTTATCGCGCGGCCAACTTATTGAAAGAAGGCTTAGCGCAACTTAACACCTATATTGAAACCTATAAATTACCTTCTTTAATGTCTGTTCTATATGAAGCGACTTTAACTGAAGAAGGCGCCGAAAGTGCAGCCAAACTGGCGCGTAATGAACTCATCCGCCAACCTAGCTTAAACACGCTAGACCAGCTACTACAAGCGCGCGCCATGGCAGATGATGTCAATAATCAAGACGTGCAGCTGATACAGCAAACTGTACGTAATGCCATTGGTAATCGCGCGGCTTATCATTGTAATCAGTGCGGGTTTCGCGCTAAACAATATCACTGGCAATGCCCTGCTTGCAATGCATGGGAATCGTTGCCTGCAGAGCCATCAGAAACCATTAGCCGTGAAATGACGGTAAAAAAATCTAACCAAAAATAAATAATTAAAAGTTAAATAAATGAATGATTCTAAAGTCATCGTCGCGCTAGATTATGCCGACGCGTCCAGTGCGCTGAGTCTGGTTAATCAACTTGACCCAAGCTTATGTAAGCTTAAAGTAGGCAAAGAATTATTCACTGCCGCAGGCCCACAATTAATAGAAAAGTTAACGTCCAAAAACTTCCAAATTTTTTTAGATTTAAAATTTCATGATATTCCCAATACCGTAGCAAAGGCCTGCGAAGCAGCCAGCAACTTAGGTGTGTGGATGCTGAATGTGCATGCCAGCGGTGGCAAAACCATGATGCAAGCGGCACTAGAAGGTGTTGATAAAAGTAAACATTCACCCTACCTCATTGCTGTAACCGTTCTCACCAGTATGAGCCAAGCCAATTTAGATGAAATTGGTATTGAAAACAGCATTGAAAATCAAGTGCTTAAATTAGCACAACTCACTCAACTTGCAGGCTTGCATGGCGTCGTATGTTCAGCGCTTGAGGCACAGCTATTGAGAAAGCAGCTTGCGCAGGATTTTCTATTGATTACGCCAGGCATACGCCCTGCAACTGCCAGCAAAGATGATCAAACACGTATTTTAACGCCAACACAAGCCTTGGCCGCTGGCGCAAGTTACTTAGTGGTCGGTCGCCCTATCACGCAGGCTAATCGGCCAATTGAAGCGCTAATTGCGATTAATGAAGAAATACAATCAATAAATTAACGTTAAAACTAGTTCAAATTCAACTAAAACAGTACACTTACGTTGATAACTTTGTTATCACAAACACTTACATTAGGAGAAAATAAATGAAAAAAATACTAATCGCATTATTCGCCAGCTTCATACTTAGTTTTAGCGCGTTTGCAGCCGTTAACTTAAACACTGCAACACAAGCAGAACTAGAGTCTTTAGAGGGTATTGGCCCAGTAAAAGCGCAGGCCATTATTGATTATCGCAAAAAAAATGGTGGCTTTAAGTCTGTTGATGAGCTTGAAAAGGTAGATGGTATAGGCGAAGTCACACTAAAAAATGTGCGAAAAAACGTATCTATCAGTGGTAAATCCACAGCTGTTGCACCTACCGCAAGCAAAGAGGCTAAACCCACTAAAGAAACCAAAGCTGTTGATAAAAAGAAAGACAGCAAAGCCGTAAAAGCTGAAGAAGCTGCTAAGGCAGAGAAAAAAGCTGCCGCAGATGCAAAAAAAGCTGAGAAAAAAGCCGTTGCCGATAAAAAATCAGCAGCTAAATCCGACGTAAAAGCAAAGTAATACTAATCTTTAATGTCGGTTGATTAGCAAAAAAGCCCTCTACTTGAGGGCTTTTTTATATCGTAGCGTTCTAATTCAAATTAATCGTTATGTTTGTCATGGCCTTTGCCGTGCTTATGTTTTTTATGATGATGCTTTCTGTGGCTACCGCTGCTTGATTTACTTGGCTCATCAATCACTTTGCCAACTACCGCACCACCAGCGCCACCCAAACCTGCACCAACCACAGCACCTGTGCCACTACCACTTACTTTACGGCCTACGTAAGCACCACCTGCACCACCCGCTGCGCCGCCAATAACCGCACCAGCTTGACCTTCACCTTTGGTCGTAACCGCACCACCTAGGCCGCCACCCACTGCGCCGCCTAATACTTCACCTGTGCTACCGCCTACGACACCACCCAGAGCTGTACCTGCTGCGGCTCCCAAGCCACCACCTACTGCGGTTTTAGCGTTGCTGTCTGCAGCCAATGCATGTCCAGATAATAATAAAATTGCTAATAATGGGGCATGAATATATTTCATTACGACTTCCTTTTTTAATCATTTTAATCGTTGCAACAAAGCTACTGCTTTATTAGTAGCACGAGTTTACAAGGTTTGATAGATTCGCCAATAAGCTAAAGCTGAAATATCTGTAGGTGTTTTCCTACAGATATATGGATTATTTAACGCGCATACCAGGCTGTGCGCCTACATCAGGCGTTAATATAAATGGCCCACCGCGCTCATCGCTAGCCGCTAGAACCATACCTTCACTCATGCCGAATTTCATTTTACGCGGCGCTAAATTAGCCACCATCACCGTATTGCGGCCGACCAATGTCGCAGGATCATAAGCAGATTTAATACCCGCAAACACTTGGCGTGTCTTATCTTCGCCTATATCCAAAGTCAGTTTTAGTAACTTTTCTGCACCTTCAACATGTTCGGCATTAACGATAGTTGCAATGCGTAAATCCACTTTGGTGAAGTCATCAATACTGATATATTCGCCTTCAGGTAAGATAGCTTCAGGCTCTGCTTTTGTCTTGGCTGGCGCACTCACTTGTGCTGTTGCAGTCAGGTTCTCTTTGTTAGCTTCTGTCATGGCTTCAATTAATTTAGGGTCAATACGGGTAATCAAATGGCTGTACTCATTAATTGCATGACCTGCATTTAAGCTAGCATTAACGCTTGCCCAATTAAGTGGCTCAATGTTTAAAAACTGTTCGATTTCTGCCGCTAGCTTTGGCAAAACTGGTTTTAAATATAAGGTGAGTAATCTAAACATTTCTATTGCATCAGAACAGACTTGCTGTAATGCCGCATCTTGACCCTCTTGTTTTGCCATGACCCAAGGTGCACGCTCGGCTACAAACCCGTTTGCGATATCACTTAAACGCATAATTTCGCGCAAGGCACGTCCATACTCACGCCCAGCATAAGCATCAGCAATAATTTGTGCCGCTGCTTTTAACTCTGCAATGACCGTATTACTGCTGCTTGGGCTTAATTTTCCGGCAAAACGTTTATTGATAAAACCAGCGGTACGGCTGGCAATATTGATATATTTACCCACCAGGTCACTGTTCACGCGCGCCACAAAGTCATCCAAACTAAGGTCGATATCTTCCATCGTGCTGTTGAGCTTTGCTGCATAGTAATAACGCAAATATTCAGGATTCTTAATATGGTCTAAATAGCTGCGCGCCGTGATAAACGTGCCGCGCGATTTACTCATTTTTTCGCCATTGACGGTTAAAAAACCATGCGCGAAAATTTGTGTGGGCGTGCGGTAACCGCTGAATTCAAGCGTCGCAGGCCAAAACAAGGCATGAAAATACAGAATATCTTTGCCAATAAAATGGTACAACTCTGTGCTGGAGTCTTTATTCCAATATTCGTCAAAATCCAGGCCTTTATCTGCACACAGTTTTTTAAAACTAGCCATATAGCCAATCGGCGCATCCAGCCATACATAAAAATATTTACCAGGCGCATCTGGAATCTCAAAGCCAAAGTAAGGCGCATCGCGTGAAATATCCCAGTCATTCAGGCCATTCTCAAACCATTCACCCATTTTGTTGGCGGCTTCGCCTTGCAAGGTGGGCTTACCTTTTATGGCTTCGCTGCGCGTCCAGTCTTTTAAAAACGCTTCACATTCGCTTAATTTAAAAAAGTAATGTTCCGTTTCCTTGCGCACTGGGGCGGCGCCAGATACCGCTGAATAGGCATTAATCAGTTCAGTTGGATTGTAGGTTGCGCCACAGACCTCACAGTTATCGCCATATTGATCTTTGGCGTGACATTTCGGGCATTCGCCTTTAATAAAGCGGTCAGGCAGGAACATGTTTTTAACAGGGTCGTAAAACTGCTCAATGGTTTTAGTCGCAATTTTGCCGTTGGCTTTTAATTTGCGATAAATGGTTTGCGATAGTTCTTTATTTTCAGGCGCATTGGTTGAGTAATAATTGTCAAACTCTACCAAAAACTCTTTAAAGTCTGCGCTATGTTCTTTATGCACATTAGCAATCAAGGCCTCTGGCGTAATGCCCTCTTTCTCTGCACGCAACATAATTGGCGTGCCATGCGTGTCATCCGCACACACATAATGCACCGTATGACCCTGCATTTTTTGAAAGCGCACCCAAATATCGGTTTGAATATATTCCACCAAGTGGCCAAGGTGAATACTGCCATTGGCGTAGGGTAAGGCGGAAGTTACCAGGATTTTACGTGCCATAAATTGCTTTAAATTGAGGTAAAACGCTATTTTAGCAAATTAAGCAGGCTTTCGCTTTAAGCATTCACGCCTAAAACATGCGCTTGCGCTAAAATAGTACTTTTAAGATTAAGTAAAATTCACAATCATGGCAATCACAGAATCAGATATCCAAAACGCGCTAAAAACGCTTGTAGACCCAAACACTGGCAAAGATTTTATTACCAGCAAATCGGCTAAAAATATTCAAATTAATGCAGACAAAGTGAGCCTAGATATTGTATTAGGCTACCCAGCTAAAAGCGTGATGGCAGATGTGCAAGCGCTGGTGGTTGAGCATTTAAAATCGCTTGCTGATGTGAGTGAAGTGACTGTGAATATTGGCAGCCGCATCGTTGCGCATAAAGTGCAGCAAGGCGTAAATTTATTGCCGAATGTAAAAAATATTATCGCAGTAGCTTCAGGCAAAGGCGGCGTAGGCAAATCCACTACCTCAGTGAATTTGGCTTTAGCACTGGCTGCAGAAGGCGCGACAGTAGGCTTATTGGATGCCGATATTTACGGCCCTAGCCAACCGCAAATGTTAGGCATTAGCGGTCGCCCAGAAAGCACGGATGGCAAAAGCATGCAGCCAATGCTGGCGCACGGCATTCAAGCCATGAGCATTGGCTTTTTAGTGGATATTGATACGCCCATGGTGTGGCGCGGCCCAATGGTGACCGGTGCGCTAGAGCAATTGTTGCGCGATACCAAATGGAATGATTTAGATTATCTGGTGATTGATTTACCGCCTGGCACTGGCGATATTCAGCTGACTTTAGCGCAAAAAATCCCAGTGACAGGCGCGATTATCGTGACGACACCGCAAGATATTGCCCTGCTGGATGCAAGACGTGGCTTGAAAATGTTTGAAAAAGTGAATATTCCTATTTTGGGCATTGTAGAAAATATGAGCACGCATATTTGCAGCAATTGCGGTCATGAGGAGCATATTTTTGGCGCAGGTGGCGGCGCCCAAATGTGTAATGATTATAAAGTTGATTTACTAGGCTCACTGCCCTTAGATATCAGCATCCGTGAACAAACTGACAGCGGAAAACCCACTGTTATAAACACGCCAGATTCCAAAATCGCCAATATCTACAAAGAAATCGCCCGCAAAGCTGCCATTAAAATCGCTAATGCCAGCTTAGATCACAGTAGCAAGTTTCCGAATATTGTGATTCAGAATACTTAATTTTTGAATTTATCTCAGCTACCGAATAATTTACCAGCGCCAACTGATGATGGCGCTGCCAATCATTTGAATGGGCTTTATTTACCAGATATTCAACTTAGCGCAACCAATGGTGAGCTTGTTTCATTAAATAAGTTAATGGGTAAATATGTTATTTATATTTACCCAATGACGGGGCAACCCAATATTGCACTACCGCCAGATTGGGATAATATCCCCGGCGCGCGCGGATGCACTCCGCAATCTTGCAGTTTTAGAGATCATGCAGATGAACTGGAAAAATTAAACACTAAAATATTTGGTCTGAGTTCGCAGACCACAGATTACCAACTAGAAGCTAGAAATCGCCTGCATTTACCGTTTGAATTATTAAGCGATGAGTCATTTGGGCTTAAAAAAATAATTGGATTACCTACTTTTTATATAGATAGTCTTGAGTTATACAAACGCTTAACAATCATTGTAGAAAACAGCCAAATCATCAAGACCTTTTATCCAGTGTTTCCACCAGATAAAAATGTTCAGGATGTCATCGAATGGTTAAAAACAAGCGCTAATTAAGTTTTACACCATAACAGTACACATCTACACCATTTTTAGGTGCGATTAAAGTCGCAGGAATTTTGACGCCATTACGCCAATTGTCCACAGCCTCTTGTTTACCTGCGCCAGTCACTAAAAACAACACTTCATGCGTGTTATTTAAACGATTTTGCGACATGGTCACGCGGTCAGCGGGTGGTTTTGGTGCATCAAAAACTGGCACTACATCGGCGCTATTATCTACAGCTTGATTCGGGAAAAGGCTGGCCGTATGACCATCTTCACCTAAACCTAAAATAACCAGATCAAACGCACGTACGCCATTTAAGGTTTTTGCATAGGCTTTCGCGCCTTCTAGATTGCCCAATTCAGTGGGAATATCATGAATTTGATTTTGCGGAATCGCCACATGATTCAACCAGACATCGCGTGCCATTTTGCTATTACGGTCTACATGGTCTACTGGCAAGCAACGGTCATCATTGTGATATACATGCCAATTGGCCCAATCAGCTTTTTGTTGGCTTAATAATTGATACACACTTTTTGGTGTACTACCGCCGGCCAATACCACTAAAAAACTGCCGTGCTGCTGAATTGCTTCTTCTGCGGCAGCTAAAATGCGCTTAACAGCGGCTTGGTTAATGGCATCCTGCGATTGAAAAGTATGCCAGCGAGTGTGATCAAGTGAAGTGTTTTGCGTCATAAAAACCTAATGGAAACTTTAAAAAAATAAAAAAAGCAGCTTTAAATTCTCTGCTTTTAAAAATCTATACCTAATATTGTGTTTAGCAGTGCCGCATTTGAGAACTGCTACTGCATTTGCTATAATTATACTTAACTCAATTAGATAATTCTTCAAGAATTATTATTTTTTGTTTTCACCACATCCACAAGATGGGTGCTTTTTATTATCCTCACACCATAGGAAAAACAGCATGAAATTAGCAATGATCGGCTTAGGCAAAATGGGCGGCAATATGGCTGCGCGTTTATTACGTCACAAAATTGAAGTCGTAGGCTTCGATTTCAACACAGAATTCGTCAACACTCTAGTTAAAACTGAAGGCATGATTGCAGCTAGCTCTGTAGTAGATGCCGTTAGCAAATTAGAAGGACAAAAAATTGTTTGGTTAATGTTGCCAGCAGGCGAAATTACCGAAAATCAAATCAAAGACTTAATTCCGTTATTAAACAAAGGCGATATTATCGTCGACGGCGGCAACTCAAACTACAAGCACAGTCAACGTCGTGGCGCGATGTTAGCAGAACAAGGCATCGGCTTTATTGACTGCGGTACTTCTGGCGGCGTTTGGGGCCTGGATAACGGTTACTGCCTGATGTACGGTGGCGATAAACAATACGCAGACGTATTGGCGCCTTATGCGCAAGCATTGACACACGCAGACCGCGGTTGGGCACACGTAGGTCCAGTAGGCTCTGGTCACTTCACTAAAATGCTACACAATGGTATTGAATACGGCATGATGCAAGCCTTTGCTGAAGGTTTAGACTTGTTAAAAGGCAAAGAAGAGTTCGATTTAGATTTAGCACAAATTACTGAATTATGGCGTCATGGCTCTGTTGTGCGTAGTTGGTTACTGGACTTGACAGCCGAAGCACTCAAAAACGATCAGGATTTAGACTCAATCGCACCGTATGTTGCAGATTCTGGTGAAGGTCGCTGGACGGTGGTTGAAGCGGTTGAGCAAGGTGTTGCGGCGCCAGTGTTAACAGTGGCATTGCAAGCGCGTTTCAGAAGCCAAGATAAACATGGTTACAGCTACAAACTGTTATCGTTAATGCGCAATGCTTTTGGCGGTCATGCAGTCAAGAAAAACTAAATAGTTAAAAAATTAAGCGTTTATTGAGGGGTTTTCCCCTCAATAAATATAGCGACTTAACCCTTTTATTTAACCAAATTTTATATTTTTCAAATTTCATATTTTTAAGGTTACGCAATGACTCAAACAATCGACCCCTGTACTCTGGTTTTATTTGGGGCAAGTGGTAATTTAGCGCGTGTAAAGCTTTATCCTGGATTATTCAGACTAGATTCAATTGGTCGCTTACCTGCTGAATTGAAAATTTTAGCGGTTGGCCGTCAAGAAGTGACTTTAGAAGCATGGCGTGCTGATATTAAAAGCATGTTGGATGCTAAGTTTAAAAAAGGCTACGACGCAGCGGCATTTGAGCGTTTTATCGCACGTAATTTCTACCATGCTAATCCGCCAACAGATCCTGATGCGTTTAGCAAGCTTAAAAATACATTAAGTGATACATCAATATTCCCACAAAACTTGGCTTACTTTTTATCCGTTCGCCCAGTAGATTTCGCGCCTGTGGTGGAATCGTTAGCAAAAGTGGGCTTAACGCAAGAAGATAAATTTTGGCGCCGTGTTGTGGTTGAGAAACCATTTGGTACCGATTTGGCCTCTGCAAAAGAATTGCAATCTGCGTTAACTAAAAACCTGAAAGAAAGCCAGATCTATCGCATCGACCATTATCTGGGTAAGTCTGCGTTACAAAACATCCTGCTACAACGTTTTACCAATACGATATTAGAGCCGATTTGGAATAATCAATATATCGATCATGTACAAATCACCAATACTGAAATGCTGGGCGTTGGCGACCGCACCCAGTTCTACGATAGTACCGGTGCGCTACGCGACATGATTCAAAGCCATATCCTGCAAACTTTGGCTTTAACCGCGATGGAATTGCCGAAAGACTTGACGCCTGATGGTGTGCGCGATGCAAAAATCAAGGTTCTAGAGCAAATTCGCCCGATTCCTGTAAACGAATTGAGCAAACATGCTTTCCGTGCACAATATGCGGCTGGTGAAGTCCGTACTTCTGAGGGCAAGGGCGAAAAAGTACCGGGCTATTTGGAAGAGTTAGGAAATCCTGACAGCGTAGTAGAAACTTATGCAGCGCTTAAATTGTTTATTGATAACCCACGCTGGAAAGGTGTGCCGTTCTATATCCGCACCGCAAAACGCTTGCATGAAGCGGATACCCGCATTTCTATCCGCTTTAAAAAAGCACCGTTACAAGTGAATGAGCAAGATCAAAACTGGCTGATTATCGGCATTCAGCCGCGTGAATGTATCAAAATGGAGATTCAAGCCAAAGTACCAGGCTTAGATATCAATACCCGCACCATTCAGTTAGACGCTGCAAACCGTTTGCCTGAAGATGACACGGTTGATGCCTATGAGGCTTTATTGCTTAACTTAATGCAAGGTGATAATTCAAATTATCTGCATATTAATGAAGCGGAAGCGCAATGGCGTTTGGTTGATCCAGTGGTTAAAGCTTGGGCAGCGGATAAATCGCCAGTGCATCAATACACTGCTGGATCTTGCGATCCTGAAGCTTCAAAAGTGATTTTTGAAGCAGAAGATCAGTTCTGGCGATATAGCATTGAGTTAGGCGGCGATCAGTAATCGTTAAAAATAATTTGCAATCAAAGTGTGATTTATTGTTATTATTTGCACTCATTAAAAGCGGGGTTAATACTCCGCTTTTTACCTTTTAATAGATTAGTGAATGAGCCTTAAGCATGAGTATAAAATCTGATAAATGGATACGCCAAATGGCTGAACAACACGGCATGATAGAGCCGTTTGAGCCGAATCAAGTCAAGATGAATGCCGAAGGCCAGCGCATGGTTTCTTATGGCACCTCTAGCTATGGATACGATATTCGTTGCAGTAAAGAATTTAAACTGTTTACCAATTTAAACAGCACCATTGTTGACCCCAAAAATTTCGACCCGAATTCGTTTGTGGAAGTGAATGCTGACTATTGCATTATTCCGCCGAATTCATTCGCATTAGCCCGCACTGTTGAGTACTTCCGTATACCACGTAATGTGTTGACGATATGTTTAGGCAAATCAACCTATGCGCGTTGCGGCATCATTGTAAATGTCACCCCATTTGAACCTGAATGGGAAGGTTATGTGACATTGGAATTCAGCAACACGACACCACTACCAGCCAAAATCTACGCCAACGAAGGCTGCGCGCAGGTATTGTTTTTTGAAGCCGATGCAGATGACGTTTGCGAAACCAGTTATAAAGACCGTGGTGGTAAATACCAAGGTCAAGTGGGCGTTACACTGCCTAAAATCTAGCAAAAAATCTGTTAATGCATAAGATTTAATTAAGGATATTGAATGAAGTTTCGCTTTCCCGTTGTTATTATTGATGAAGACTTTCGCTCTGAGAACTCCTCTGGCTTGGGTATTCGTGTACTGGCAAAAGCCATTGAAGCTGAAGGTTTTGAGGTATTAGGTGTCACTAGTTATGGCGATTTGACCTCGTTTGCCCAGCAACAAAGCCGCGCTTCAGCCTTTATTTTATCGATTGATGACAATGAGTTTGTTGAAGGTAACCACGACGCACTAGACAACTTACGTAAGTTTGTTGATGAAATTCGTTATCGTAACGAAGAAATCCCAATCTTCTTGCATGGTGAAACGCGCACTTCACGCCATATTCCAAATGAGATTCTGCGCGAACTCAACGGCTTCATTCATATGTATGAAGATACGCCTGAATTTGTGGCGCGCTATATTTTGCGTGAAGCACGTACTTATTTAGATAGCCTGGCTCCGCCGTTTTTTAAAGCATTGACAGAATACGCAGCAGATGGCTCTTATTCGTGGCATTGCCCTGGCCATTCTGGTGGCGTGGCATTTTTAAAATCCCCAGTCGGCCAGATGTTTCACCAATTCTTTGGCGAAAATATGTTACGTGCCGATGTGTGTAATGCGGTAGATGAACTTGGTCAGCTTTTAGACCATACAGGCCCTGTAGCCGCTTCTGAACGCAATGCGGCACGCATTTACAACTGTGATCACTTGTATTTTGTGACTAACGGTACCTCAACCAGCAATAAAATGGTGTGGAATAGTACAGTCGCGCCGGGCGACGTAGTGGTGGTAGACCGCAACTGCCATAAATCGATTTTACATGCAATCATCATGACAGGTGCGGTACCGGTATTTTTAATGCCAACACGTAACCATTTTGGTATTATCGGGCCGATTCCAAAAAGCGAATTTGAATGGGAAAACATTCAAAAGAAAATCGACCGCAACCCTTTTATTTTAGATAAATCAGCTAAACCACGCGTTTTAACCATTACGCAATCGACATACGATGGTGTTTTGTACAACGTAGAAGAAATCAAAGACATGTTGGATGGCAAGATTGACACCCTGCATTTTGATGAGGCTTGGCTACCACATGCCACATTCCACGATTTCTATGGTGATTATCATGCGATTGGAGAAGGCCGTCCGCGTTGTAAAGAGAGCATGGTGTTTTCAACACAATCTACGCATAAATTGTTAGCGGGCTTATCTCAGGCCAGCCAAATTTTGGTGCAAGATGCCGAAAACAATAAACTAGACCGCGATATTTTCAATGAAGCGTACCTAATGCACACCTCTACCAGTCCACAATATTCGATTGTGGCCAGTATTGATGTTGCGGCGGCCATGATGGAAGCGCCTGGTGGCACGGCATTGGTTGAAGAAAGCTTGATGGAAGCTTTAGACTTCCGCCGCGCCATGCGCAAAGTGGACGAAGATTGGGGCACCGATTGGTGGTTTAAAGTGTGGGGGCCTGACGACTTAAGTGAAGAAGGTATTGAAGAGCGCGACGCATGGATGTTAAAAGCCAATGACGCTTGGCACGATTTTGGTAATCTGGCAGAAGGTTTTAATATGCTGGACCCAATCAAGGCGACCATTATTACACCTGGTTTGGATATTAAAGGTAATTTCTCGGATAAATTCGGCATACCTGCAGCGATTGTGACTAAATACTTAGCTGAGCATGGTGTAATCGTTGAAAAAACTGGCTTATATTCATTCTTTATCATGTTCACTATCGGCATTACAAAAGGCCGCTGGAACACGATGGTAGCCGCCTTACAACAATTTAAAGACGACTACGATAAGAACCAACCTTTGTGGAAAGTACTACCTGAATTTGTACAGAAACAACCGCGC
The DNA here is from genome assembly GCA_021732365.1 of Methylotenera sp. GTDB lineage: Bacteria > Pseudomonadota > Gammaproteobacteria > Burkholderiales > Methylophilaceae > Methylotenera_A. Next base: position 50,973 of record JAKFVD010000018.1, read on the forward strand.
TACGAAAAAGTAGGCCTGCGTGATTTGTGCGAAAAAATTCACGCCGTTTACAAGGCCAATGATGTGGCGAAATTAACCACAGAAATGTATTTATCAGACATGGTGCCAGCGATGAAACCGACTGACGCTTTCGCCAAAATGGCGCATCGAAAAATTGACCGTGTAGCGATTGATGATTTGGAAGGCCGAATCACCGCAGTGCTGCTAACACCCTATCCACCTGGTATTCCGCTATTAATTCCAGGCGAACGATTCAATAAAATCATTGTGAATTACTTAAAATTTGCGCGTGAATTTAACGAAAAATTCCCTGGATTTGAAGCAGATAATCACGGTTTGGTGAAAGAAATCGTAGATGGTAAAGCCGTTTATTTTGTAGATTGTGTAGAACAATAAGTTGCTTAATTTATTCGTGCATTTTTAAGTGTTAAGTTTTGCAGATTATTTTCTAATATAAACTAAATCACTATATTCAAGACCACTCGCTGCGATGTGGTCTTTTTTTTCACTTAAACTCCAGTCATTCAAATCAATATCTGCAAAAAATGCATCACCTGCAACCGTAGTATTCACTTGAGTTAAATACAGTTTATTCGCCAGCGCGATACCGTCTTTATATAGTTCTGCACCACCAATCAAAAACGGCTCGTTATCTGTTTTACACAATTCAATCGCCGATTTTAGTGAGTGTGCAATTAATGCACCTTCAACATGATAGTTTTTGTTGCGCGTTACAATCACAGTTGTGCGGTTAGGTAATAAACGCCCTAATGATTCATAGGTTTTGCGCCCCATAATAATGTGGTGACCTGTAGTTAATGCTCTAAAACGCTTCAAATCTTCTGGCAAATGCCAAGGCAGCGTATTGTTGATGCCGATAACGTTATTGTCTGCAACCGCAACGATAATAGATAAGTTTGCCATACCGCCATTATACTGAATCAGCATACCACTTAATATATGGACTTCACCCGTTTAGCCCACTTTGCAGTATATGAATATTTTTAACATAAATTATCGACAAGTTAACGACTAAAGCCGGTTAACTTTTAAGCAATAAAAAGGCGCTAACCGCGCCTTTTTATTGCTTATATCAAACGCAAGAATTACTCATGACCTACTTGATAAACCTCATAGCTTTTTTCAACAATCTTGCCAGTTGTCGCATCCACTTCTACTTTAACCTCTTCTTTATCCGCTTCTAAAATATCAAACTCGTATGATGCTTTACCATCTGCCTCAAGTTCATATTCTGTTTCAACAACAGTGCCAGGATGTGCGGCTAATGCTGTTGCTTTAGCGTCCGCCTCTGATACTTTAGCCAAGGCTTTAAATTTCGCGTCATCTGCTTTTACTTCTTGCTCAACTTCAGTAATTTTACCTGTTTTTGCATCGCACTCGATATCCCAAGCAGCGCCATCAGCAGACTCAACATCAAACTCATATGTTGGTTTTTTATTTTCTGATTTCATTTCTAATTTGACGATTTTGCCTTCATGCGCAGTTAAAGCTGCTTTTACGCATTTGCCTAAGCTATCTACTTTATTAGGCTTGATAGTTTGATGGTCAGCAAAAGCTGTATTTGCTAAAAATGCTGCGGCCACTAGTGTGGCACCAATTGCTAAACGAATCATGGTTATCTCCAGAGTGAATTAAAAAATGTATCCCAAAATCATTACATCTTGAATTTGAGCAAGAATTGTACCTAAAAATTCGTAGGTCATTGATTAATTACATCATTGTTACAATTACGGCTCCATACAGCCAAATACTGGCTGTAAAAAACCAAATGTATAAATGAGATGTGCTAAACAGCGACTTTTGCTTGAATAGCAGGATGTGGGTCATAGTTCTCTAGTGTGAAATCTTCAAATTTAAACGAAAAAATATCGTTAACTTGCGGGTTAATACGCATTTGCGGGAGCGATTTTGGTGCACGTGATAATTGTTCGCGCACCTGCTCCATATGATTGCTGTAAATATGCGCATCGCCCAAAGTATGCACAAAATCACCCAGTTTTAATCCGCATACTTGCGCCACCATCATAGTTAATAACGCATAAGATGCAATATTAAACGGCACACCCAAGAAAATATCTGCACTGCGCTGATAAAGCTGGCAACTCAATTTACCATCAGCCACATAAAACTGAAAAAATGCATGACAAGGTGGCAATTTCATCTGGTCGACATCCGCCACATTCCAAGCCGAAACAATTAAGCGGCGCGAATCAGGTGTTTTTTTAATGGCATTAATGACTTGTGTAATCTGGTCGATATGCGTGCCATCCGGCTTGGGCCAATTACGCCATTGGTAACCATAAACCGGACCTAAATTTCCATTCTCATCGGCCCACTCATCCCAAATACGTACGCCATTTTCTTTTAAATAGGCAATGTTGGTACTGCCTTGTAAAAACCAAAGTAGCTCATGAATAATGGATTTTAAATGGACTTTTTTAGTCGTGAGAAGCGGAAAGCCTGCATTTAAATCAAAACGCATTTGGTAGCCAAACACAGAGGTTGTGCCTGTACCTGTGCGGTCTGTTTTAGCGTTGCCGTGTGCTAAAACGTGATTCAGTAAATCAGTATATTGATTCATAACGTTAAGTATTGTTGACAATAAAATCTTTAATCGCTGTCACATCGACATCCATTACCGTGAATTTTTGCGGCAACTGCTCTATGCCTTTTAGGCTGTCTGGGCGAGGTGGCACTTCGCCTAATGCTTCTACTAACGCATCTTCAAATTTTGCTGGCAACGCCGTTTCTAGCACCACCATTGGCGTGTTTTCTTGTTTATATTCAAGCGCTACTTTAAGGCCGTCTGCAGTATGCGTGTCAATCACCACATTATATTTTGCTTGAGATTCGCGTATGGTTTGCATGCGATTAATATGATTACTGCTTCCAGAAAAAAAGCCATAATCGGCTAATTTTGACATCAAATGTTTAATATCAAAGGCACCGCCTTTATCCACGCTAGCCCACAACTCGCGCACTTTGGCGCTATCGCGACCTACCAAATCAAACACAAAGCGCTCAAAGTTGGATGCTTTGCTGATATCCATTGAAGGGCTAGACGTATGATAAGTATTAGCGGAACCGCGTGGGCGATAGATGCCTGTTTTAAAAAACTCATCCAACACATCGTTTTCGTTAGTAGCAACCACCAGCCTATCAATAGGCAGGCCCATCATGCGTGCAATGTGGCCAGCGCATACATTGCCAAAATTGCCGCTTGGAACAGAAAAATCTACTTTTTGCGAATTGTTTGAAGTTACTGCAAAGTAGCCTTTAAAGTAATACACCACTTGCGCAACGATACGGCCCCAGTTAATCGAATTAACTGCGCCTATTTTGTATTGCGCTTTAAATGCCGCATCGTTTGAAACCGCTTTCACCATATCTTGGCAATCGTCAAACACGCCATTTACTGCGATATTAAAAATGTTTTCATCTTGCAAGCTAAACATTTGCGCGGTTTGAAAGCGGCTCATTTTTTTGTGCGGTGATAGCATAAATACGCGCACACCTTTTTTACCGCGCATCGCATATTCCGCCGCAGAGCCAGTATCACCAGAAGTCGCACCTAAAATATTGGTTGTCGCACCGTTTTTAGTTAATACATATTCAAACAGATTGCCTAACAACTGCATCGCCATATCTTTAAAAGCCAGCGTTGGGCCATTTGAGAGGCTTAATAAATACAAATTGTTTTCTAGCTGGATGGTTGGCGTAATATCTGTGGCGTTTTGCCCTGCACGTGTAAAACTGTACACATCCGCCCTGTAGGTTTTATCAATAATCGCTTTTAAATCAGCCGCTGGAATATCGTCAATCAGACGACTTAGAATCGCAAAAGCTAAATCGGCATAAGTCATACCACGCATTGCGCTTAAGTCGGCATCGTTAAATTGGGGATAGCTTTCTGGCAAATACAAGCCGCCATCTGGCGCTAAACCACCCAGTAAGATTTCGCTAAAATTTAAGGCGGGTGATTGCCCGCGAGTAGATATATATTTCATTGCAAAAACACGGTTAAAAAAATAAGTTGTTATTATAAATTGATTGCTTAGCGCGTAGGAGAATTAACATGGTCGAAATTAACGCGGTCGAAATTAACACGGCTATATCCCAGCAAAGTACCAGTAGAAAAAGCTAAATCAACTTGTGAGGCTTGGTAATCGGTAATCGCTTTAATCTCTCGAACCTGCGCGTCACCTAGTCTGGTTAAAGCTTCCAAAACCTCTGTCATCGTGCGCAAGCCTTCTTTAAATTGTTTTAATTCAGCTTCGTAGTTGGTGCCAGCAATGGCTACTTGCTGTTTGTTGGCAACAATCCGTTGCCAGTTTTGCTCTAGCGTATCGAGAACATCGTAAATCTCGCGCTGAATGCTTAATTGCTGCAACTCTTTGGTCGATAAACGCTGAAGTCGCTGCTGAACAGCGCGGCTGAGTCTGGCTTTTCGCGCATCATTGCTGACAGGCAGCTCAAAGCGCAGGCCTATGTACCATTCGTTAAAATCAAATTGTCCCAAACTACTGTAAGACCGACTAAATGACGACTCAGAGTCTGACAAAGAACCATACGCATAATCTAGCGAAAACAAAGGCAATGTTTGATTTTGCAACACGGCGACTCTCAGCGAATCTTCACTTAATCTGAGTTCAGTCTCTAGCAAATCCAGACGATTGGCTTGCGCATTCTTAACCAAATTTTGACGATCAAACTGATAATTGTATAAATCTGGTGGGGTGGTGGTGATAAAATTGGTTTCGTCTGTAACGGCGTATTGTGGGTCATTCAAATAAAATTTTAATTGTCTTTGCGCCAGACTTAAGTTGGTTTTGGCGATAATTAATTGCTCTAACCTATCATTAACGCCAATTTCAGAGCGATTAATTTCAATAGAGGCAGTTAAGCCTTCTTGCACACGCTTGCGTACCATGATCAAATTTTGCACGGCAAACTCATACTGTTGCTGCCTAATTTCAAGCTCAGTCCACGCCTGATTCAAAGCCCAGTAAGCCTTATCTATCGTCGCAATAATACGTATAGACTGTAAGCGCGTGCTGGCTAGACTAGCCTGTTCATTTATACCCGCAATTTGGATAGAAGCCTCATTCACGCTAAAGCCTGCGTCGCGCAATAAAGGCTGGCTAATCGAAAACTTAAGGCCGGTTCGATACTGGTCAGAAGTAAAATCGCCTGTTTTATCTATATTCTCAAATGGCGCAGAAATAGTAACCGTGCCACCTGTTCGTAGTGGAATAGCAATGCCCACATCACCTAATATAGATTTGGTGCGAAGTGGTGTTTTATTCAGCTTAACCAGTTCGTCATCCAAGCTAGGATTATTTGAAGTGAACCGAATATTGTCGCTGCTGATTTCAGGCGTATCTTTATCGCCATATTTTAGATTAGCAAAAATAATCTGATCAAACTTAGCGCGCTCCTCATCTAACTGAGTGCGCGCAATTGCGGGGTTAAAATTAGCAATTTTTAGTGATAGATTTGCGCTTAAAGCCTTGGCACGAATTTCTGCCAAGCTTTGTTTAACGCCTTGTGTTTTTTGTTTAGAGAGCTGTTGATCAGAAGCTTGCTGATTATCGCTTGCTAAGCCATTTAAAATCAGGCCCGAATCCAGCTTTAAATCTAATGCTTTACGCTGCGCATTGAGTTGCTCAGTTGCTTGCTCAATATCCATTCCTTTGGCTTGAGATGAAGCATCCAGATTCAAAAATTCATCTTGTTGAAGCCTATGTTTCGCTTTGGCATCTACATCTATTTGGATTGCGCTGTCTGTATTATCAGCATAAGTATTGATGCTTGTACATAAGGGCACAATAGCCAGAAAACTTAACCACTTTAAAAGCGGTAAAAATCGCCTATTATGCAATGGCAATAGATGCAGTTTATTGGACAAACTAAGGATTCGGATTACTGGTTTCATCGGTAGTGGTAGTTGTGGCAACCAGATTTGGTGGAAAGCCATTTAAAATACGCCAGATTTCATAGCCAATTGAAACTTCGTTGAGTAAAACCCAGCCTTGTACCGCACTGCCCTGCCTTAAGAATCGACTGCTAGGCCATTTCTGCTCGGTTTCATCTGGCACGACCATCACTCTAAAGCGCCCATCGCCAGAGTCGGCTGGGTCAACAAAGCTAACCTTACCTCCAAAAGTACCATAAGCCATCTTAGGCCAACCAGAAACCTGCACGACTGGCCAACCTTCAAATTGCAATCGCACTTTGCTACCAGGGGTGATGAGTGGTGCATTTAAGCCTTGTACTTGCAAAATCACTGCACGTGAATTGTTTTCTGGCACGATGGTGAGCAAGGCTTGGCCTCTACTAACTAATTGCGACGGTGAATTGACTGGCACGCGAAACACTACACCATCGGTGGGTGCAAACACTTTTTGTGCTGTTTGTCTGGCTACATTGGTTTTAGCCGTATTAATGTCATTCGAAATATCCGCATATTCGCTTTTTAGTTTATTAATTTGCGCCTTAGCTGCCTGAATTGAACCTTGTGCATCCGCCCCGAATTGCGACACTTCGGCCAGCGCAGAACTTTCCTCTGCTTTTGCGGCATCCAGTATCGCTTTGCTGCTGGCTAAGTTACGGCTGGCAATCGTATTGTCGCGTTCCGCCAACTCTACATCGCGCTGTGATACCAAACCATCTTTCAGCAGTCTTTGCATACGCTCTAGCTGGAATCTGCTCGCCTCAAAAGTCGCCTCAGCCGCTGCAATTGCTTGTATTGCTGATACCACTTTTTGTCGTGCCATATCACGTTTAAAGCTAGCCGCGCTGATGCGGCTATCTCGCACTGTCTGATAGTTTTGCACTTGCAACTCATACGAAGCTAACTCATCTTGTTTTGCCTGCTGCTTTGCACGGTTATTGTCTAGTTGTTCCTGCAAGCGCTTACTAAAATTAGGGTCAACATCACGTATTTCCAGTAGTAAATCTCCTGTTTTTACCACTGCACCTTCTGTGATATGCCATTTAGACACCAAACCATCAATTGGCGCGTTGATTGTCTGAATGCGATCTGTGGGCTGAAAGGCGGTAATAGTGCCAGTGCCTTGTATATTTTGCAGCCACGGCAAAAATAGCATTAATAGTGGCAAAACAACGATTGACCAAGCCAGCAGATAAGTTAAATGCCGCACATAGGTGGGCGTTTTCAGTAATTTAAATTTTAAATTCGTTTGCTTAGGCTCGATTATCATGCTCATTGGCTGCCACCTTGCATGCTTGAATCAGTCAACAGTGTGTGATGCACTTGTTTAGCATCAGCACCAAAATCATCCCATTTAATGATGCGCGTGAAGTGCTGGGCTATGGCAGTTGAGCGTGTCATCACAACAACCGTGCAGTCGTTTTGCTCTGACAAAATGCGGCAGACTAATTGTGCCGATGTTGCGTCAATCTCATCAAGCAAGCCATCTAGTATCAATAACTTGGGGCTTTGTAATAGCGCACGCGCAATCATAATTAACTTCACTTGCACGGTAGAAAGTGGGGTACCCATCACGGTTAACTCGGTGTCTAAACCCTCTGGAAGATCCAGAATCACGTCCAGCAAATCGAGCCGCTTTAATAAAGCATTCACCTCTTCGAGTTTAATATTGGGATTATTTAACTGCAGGTTATTCAAGATACTGGTTTGCTGGATTTCAATTCTGCGTGACAGGTTCATTTTTTGACGCAGATTAGGCAAATTGCACAGGCGCAAGTCTACATCGTTGATAATTATTTGGCCCTCAGTGGGTAGGCGAAGCCCTGTTATTAACTCAGCCAAAGTGGTTTTACCCATACCAGCGTCTGCCAAAATGGCCAACTTTTCATTTGCAGCAATCACCAGTGAAAAATTAGTAATAGGCTGATTATTCGCATTAAATTGATAACTGACATTTTTTAAGCGCACAGCAAGCGCATGATTTTGATTAAACTCATGCTTACCACTGGGCTCAATATCGATGGTTTTAACAACTTCTAACTTATCCAAACCAGCCACTAATTCGTAGTAATTAGACAACTGTTTAACGAAATTAGAAAAAGACCCTAACACTGTAAAAATAATCAGCTCTGCCGCAACAAACTGACCCAGATTAATTTCTGCCCGCATGACTAACCAGCCACCGATTCCTAGCATCACCGTGCCAGCTAAAGCATAAACAATGACAGTAATGATATTCTGTTTAAGCAAGATGCTGAAATGCGACTGACGTCGATGTAAATATTCAACAATCAGCTTATCCGACCCTTTAATAGCGTAATTCTCTCCGTCTGAAAATTTAAACAGATTAGAATTATTGGCAATATTTTCTAACCATGCGCCGGTATCATACTTAGCATAAGACTCTGCCACCGCGGTATTGATTGCCTGCCTGCCCAGCACGCGCACAATAAACCACGTTGCAAGCAATACTAAAAACACAATCACCGCAAAATAAAAACTGTAAATTATCAGCACGATACTGCCGATAATTGCATGTAAAACAGCGGTTAAGCCTACGGTAATTAGGCTGTAAAAAGCGGTTTGAACATTGCCTAAATCAAAATAGCGGTTCATGAGCTCTGCTGGGTAATGTGTGTCGCTGACTTTTAAATCAATTTTAAGAATGCGTTTCGTCATCTGCGTGACGTTGCTGGCATAAATACGGCGCTTGATATACTCAACAATAACTAGCTCAATCATGTAAATCAGACCTGACAGCACCAAGAGCACAAATAAAACAAAACTCACTACAATCAATGGCTTGATTACGCCACCCATGGTGACAATATTGACCAATGTCTGAACAGCAAGTGGCGTGGCCAGATTAAGAATACCAATTGCCAGCGTGAGCCATAAAATGACGATTAGATCTTTGCGTTCTAGCGTCAATAGGTGACTGATCGGCGCGAGTATATTTTTGGTCTGCATATATTAAACTTTGGTACTTTTTGTAAAACGATGCTGATTAATTGAAAAAGAATTTAATTGGCTGATTAATAAGCGCTGTGACTTAATTTGTTTGCGGCACTTATTTTTAAAGCACTTATTTTTAAATCATATGCTTTTTAAGCAGATTTATAAAGCATATTTTCAACGTACTTAACACTAAAATTCACTCGAAATTGAGTGTTAAGTCATGATTCACATTTTTACTTTGAATGGTCTAGCGTGCGAGTGACTCCATACGAATTTTAACTAATTGCCCAACAATCGCAGGCAGTGCTTCGATTTCAGCGATTCCTGCGTCCATATTTGCCTCTATTGTTTCATGCGTTAGAATCACAATATCCGCTTCGGTTTCGTTATCAGCAGGTTCTTTTTGCAACATCGCATCGATTGAAATATCGCGGTCAGCTAATATTTTAGTCACCCCAGCCAACACCCCTGGTTTGTCTGATGCGCGTAAACGCAAATAATAAGCGCTGGTGATTTGCGCAATCGGCAAAATCGGCAAATCATTTAATTGCCCTGCCTGAAAGCCCAAATAAGGCACACGTTGCGCCGCGCTTGCACTACTTAACCTTGCCACATCCATCAAATCAGAGACTACCGCACTGGCGGTTGGTTCGGCGCCAGCGCCCGCACCGTAATATAAAGTTGGGCCTACTGCATCACCTTTTACAACCACCGCATTCATCGCGCCATTTACATTAGCCACTAAACGTTTTTCTGGAATCAAGGTTGGATGCACGCGAAGCTCTACGCCGTTTTCTGTTTGCTTGGTAATGCCTAATAATTTCACGCGATATCCGAGTTCTTCCGCATACTTAATATCGGTTTGCTGTAATTTGGTAATACCTTCGGTGTAAGCTTGCTCAAATTTCATCGGCATACCAAAAGCAATCGCCGCCATAATGGTTAATTTATGTGCAGCATCAATACCTTCTACGTCAAAAGTTGGGTCAGCCTCTGCATAACCCAAACGTTGCGCTTCGCCTAGCACATCAGCAAAAGCCAGTCCTTTTTCACGCATTTCAGTGAGAATAAAATTGGTGGTTCCGTTAATAATGCCCGCAACCCATTCAATGCGGTTTGCACCCAAGCCTTCGCGCAAAGCTTTGATAATTGGAATGCCGCCAGCAACAGCGGCTTCAAACGCGACAATGACGCCAGCCTGCTGCGCCGCTGCAAAAATCTCATTGCCGTGCAAAGCAATTAAGGCTTTGTTTGCTGTCACCACATGTTTACCGTTAGCAATCGCTTTTAACACCAATTCTTTGCTTAAGGTATAACCACCAATCAACTCTACAACCACGTCAATATCTGGATTATTCACTATCGCAAACGCATCGGTGCTTAATAATGTATTGCCGCCTGTTACCTGCTTTGCGTGGTCAATATTTTTATCGGCCACTTGCAGCACATTAATCGCAACACCTGTGCGGCGTGTAATTTCTGCTGCGTTGCGCGTTAATACATTGTAAGTGCCGCCGCCAACTGTGCCTATGCCTAAAAGGCCTACGCGTAATTCTTTTAATTCAGATTGCTTCAAACCGTTACTCCATCTAATTTTTTGCTATGTTTTTTTCTGTATCGGGCTAAAAAGCTGGCTATACGTTTAATCGCCTCGGTTAAATCATCCACATTAGGTAAAAACACCACGCGGAAATGATCAGGCGTTTTCCAGTTAAAACCTGTGCCTTGCACCAGCAATACCTTTTCTTCTAATAGTAAATCTAAAATAAATTGCTGATCATCCTTGATCGGGTACATTTTAGGATCAAGCTTAGGGAACAGATACATAGCCGCTTTTGGTTTAACGCAGGTCACACCAGGAATCGCTGTAATCAACTCATAAGCCAAATCGCGCTGTTTGCAAAGCCTGCCAGTGGGTGCTACTAAATCATCAATACTTTGATAGCCGCCCAGCGCGGTTTGAATAGCCAGCTGCCCTGGCACATTGGCACATAAACGCATGGAGGCCAGCATATTCAGGCCTTCTACATAATCGGTTGCTGCGCTTTTATTGCCTGATACCACCATCCAACCAGCGCGGTAGCCACAAGTACGGTAATTTTTAGATAAGCCGTTAAACGTGACAAACAACACATCTTCCGCCAATGACGCCATTGAAATATGTTCAGCCTCATCGTATAAAACTTTATCGTAAATCTCATCGGCAAACACCACCAAACCATGATGACGCGCGATTTCGATAATGCCTTGCAATGTTTCTTTTGGATATAGCGCGCCGGTTGGATTATTCGGATTAATCACCACGATACCGCGCGTGTTGGCGGTAATCTTTGCTTCAATATCTTTTAAATCGGGTAACCAACCTGTGTTTTCATCACACAGGTAATGACGTGCGGTGCCGCCAGCTAAAGTTACAGCAGCAGTCCATAATGGATAATCTGGCATTGGCACCAACACTTGGTCGCCATTATTCACCAGCGCTTGCATCGCCATCACAATCAGCTCAGAAACACCGTTGCCGATAATAATGTCGTCTACCGTTACATTGGCAATATGCTTGCTTTGCGTGTAATGCATAATGGCTTTGCGCGGCGCGAATAGGCCTTTTGAATCGGTATAACCGCCCGCGTCACCCATATTGCGAATCACATCCAGCTGAATTTCCTCTGGCACTTCAAAGCCAAATGCAGCAGGATTACCAATATTCAGCTTAATAATGCGCTGACCTTCTTCTTCCATTTGACGCGCTCGCTGCAACACCGGGCCACGAATATCATAGCAAACGTTAGCGAGCTTATTGGATTTGAGTAATGGTTGCATAAAATGGCTAGTTAATCTGTGATTTTGGATAAAATTCGGGTTAAAAAAGGGGTTAAGTACAATCCATCAGTTTACCTTAGAAAAAGGTTTTTCTTCAATCAAAGCCACGCTAAAATAGAAGTATGAAACTACATTTAACCACCGCAGAAAATCAACACTTAATCACTGGTTACGGCGAAGATTTTATTGAAATTAACAAAAAGCGATATGCACAAAATCTAATCGTGCTGGCGGATCAGTTAATTTTAGATTGGAACGCTACAAGTTTTGCTGAGTTATCAGCGGAAAATTTCATCGTTATTGCCGATATTAAACCTGAGGTTGTGCTGCTGGGCACTGGCTCAACGCATCGTTTTTTGCATCCCAAAATAACGCAAAGCCTAACAGAAAACGGCATTCCAATTGAGTGCATGACAACCGCGGCAGCTTGCCGAACCTATAATATTTTAATGAGTGAGGGCCGTAATGTGGCTGCAGCTTTGCTGGTGCAGGCTTAAGTTATTTTGCAGGCGTTAGTGTTAACTGCAAACCCTTATCGGTAATCTGAATATCTTTAGGGCTGTAGGTAGTGCCGCCAAATTTTAAGTCTTCTGGTTTAACCGTATACAAGGTAATGCCACTTAACACTTGTTTGCCAAGCGTTTTTGTTAATGCGTTAACAATTTCGTTATACTGATTATCAGCGCCATCAACATTAAATTGATCAATTTGCGGCTCGTCTAACACAATTGACTGACTCGCCGCATCAAAACGTAATTTGCCCGAAATACCCAGCTTGCCTGCGACACTTTTACCCAATAACTGACTATTTAAAACCGTATCCAATGTGGTTTGCATGCGGCCTGTTTGTTGATCAAATTTAACAACCGAATTACTTAAACTCACATCAAACACTTTCAGCAATTGAATCGGCACTGCCAATTTCTCATTCAGCTTTTGCTGAATTTGTGCTTCGGTTACATTCACCGTACGGTCGCCTAATATTGCGCAACTTGATAAAAAAGCCATCATCAACAACAGACCAATCTGCAAATACATTTTCATGATTAATCTTTTAAATGGCAGGTGAATGACTACAAATATTTAGTCGATAAAGTCAGCGTGGCGTTGGTACCGCCAAAACCAAAGCTATTCGATAACGCAGTTTCAATTTTCACATTGTCAATCCGCTCAGTGACAATAGGCAAACCAGCGGCAGCGGGGTCCAGCGTTTCAATATTGGCTGACGCGGCGATGAAGTTATTTTCCATCATAATTAAGGTATAAATCGCTTCATTCACGCCTGCCGCGCCCAATGCGTGACCTGAAAGTGACTTGGTTGATGCAATAGCTGGTATTGCGCCATATTCGCCACTTGCGAATACAGCATGAATGGCCTCTAGCTCTTTAGTATCACCCACTGGGGTGCTTGTACCATGTGTATTAATGTAATCCACATGATCAATTTTTTGACCTTCATGCGTGTGTAAAGCCAGCTTCATGCAACGCTGTGCGCCTTCGCCGCTTGGCGCTACCATATCGTAGCCATCGGATGTTGCACCGTAACCAATCACTTCTGCATAAATTTTTGCGCCACGGGCTTTAGCATGTTCATATTCTTCCAATACCACAATGCCACCACCGCCTGAAATCACAAAACCGTCACGGTTTGCGTCATAAGTACGTGATGCTTTATCAGGCGTATCATTATATTTGCTGGACATCGCACCCATCGCATCAAACAAATAAGATAAGCTCCAATGCTCCTCTTCACCGCCACCAGCAAATACGATATCTTGTTTACCCAATTGGATTTGCTCAACACCAGCGCCTATACAGTGCGCGCTTGTAGAACAGGCTGAACTGATGCCGTAATTAACGCCCTTGATTTTGGCACCCGTAGCAAGAGTAGCAACAATGCCGCTACACATAGCTTTAGTAACCATATAAGGACCAACACGGCGTATACCTTTTTCGGCTAGTACGCGGTTGCTTTCTTCGATACTTTCTGTTGAAGGCCCGCCACCGCCAACAATAATACCAGTGCGCACATTTGAAACCAGACTTTCATCCAACGCTGCATCGGCAATCGCTTCTTGCAATGCAATCCAAGCATAAGCATGGCCTTTAGCCATAAAGCGCATTAATTTGCGATCGATTAATTCCTGCACATCTAGCTTGACCGAACCCGCAACCTGCGAGCGCATTCCGCGCTCAGCATATTCTGGCTGAAAACTAATACCAGACTTTCCTTCGTACAAACTTTTCTGTACCTCTGTTTTATTGTTACCTAGGCTGGATACGATGCCAAACCCGGTGATTACGACACGACGCATTGCGTGTTCTCCTCAAAAATTTTCTTTATTGTGCATTCAAAATACGGATAAAAACCGCGTTAAAAATTATCTGTTCGCGTAAACAGGCCTACACGCAAATCATTGGCGGCGTATATTTCACGACCATCTAATGACATCGTCGCATCTGCAATCCCCATCACCAATTTACGCATCATCACGCGTTTTAAATCAATGGTATAAGTGGCCATTTTAGCGGTTGGCAACACTTGCCCGCTAAATTTCACCTCGCCAGCCCCTAGCGCACGACCACGTCCTGGCCCACCCATCCAACCTAAGTAAAAACCAACCAATTGCCACATAGCGTCTAAGCCCAAGCAACCTGGCATGACGGGGTCACCTGTAAAATGGCAATCAAAAAACCATAAATCAGGACGAATATCGAGTTCTGCAACAATCTGTCCATGTCCGTATTTGCCATCACCCTCAGTAATTTTAACAATACGATCAAACATCAACATTGGCGGCAAAGGTAGCTGCGCATTGCCTGCACCAAACATTTCCCCCCGTCCACACTTTAGTAATTCCTCTTTGGTAAAGCTATTTTGTTTAGTCATTTAATTTGGACTTTTAATTATATTGATAGGATATATGCTATTTTCGCTGGAAATTGCATTTTGCGAAAGCCTTATCTCAGCGACATATCCAAAAATAATATCATTGCGCTAAATATCTGATCGCAATTTATATCGAGTTTTAGTCAAAAAACTTATCGCTTTTTATCAGCATTTGTTGTTTAGCAAGGCTTTTTAACTCGATTGGGCTCAGGCCAAAACGTTTTTTAAATGATCGACTAAAATGCGACATATCGTTAAATCCCCATTTAAATGCAATGATTGATATTGGGTAATTGTTCAAAGCAATTAATTCTTTATAGCATTTTTCTAAGCGGCATGCCCACACATAGCGCATCAATGAAGTATGCTCATCTTTAAATAAATCATTCATGTAACGTGCTGAAAATCGCGTTCCTGCCGCGATCATCGGGGTATCCAGTTGCGCATCCGCTAAGTATCGGGCTATAAAATCTTTAACAATTTTTAACGAAATTGAGCGGCTGCGGCAAAGATTAAAATTTTGCGGGCGCACCGATGTAAACGCTAAAGTCAGTAAATCTAGCGATTGTTCTGACAGCGCATAAAAATCATCTGCTGGCACATTTGCCACTTGATTAACTGCAGATTGAATAAAATGGGTTGCCACAGCGCCCATGCCCGCCTGCCCTGACACTTTTATCGCTGTGCAATGCTCAATACCTGCAACGCTATCGCGCATTAAGCTGCGTGGAATTGATACCAGTAGCTTAGAAAATCCACGAGAAGATTGAATGCGATGTGGCTTAGTCGCATCGTAGATAGTCATATCATTAGGCTGCAGAAACACCTCACGCCCATTCTGTTCAAGCAGATAACTGCCAGTAAGCAAAATTACCGCTAAATAATTATCTTGGCTGCTGTGAAAAGGCTCACATGACTGCTTTTCGATGGTTAAACCACGCGATTGAATGGAAGACAGACGTAAGTTTTGCCATGCATAAAAAGTAGTTTCATTAAATAAATCACCATCTGCAGGCGGCGTTACTTCAACACGTGTGTACTCTTGGCAAATCATGTCTTGCAGCCAATCTCGCCTATCACGCGCTCGCACACCCACGGTTGAAAGCTTTAAGCCTTTTGCTGCTGATTTGGCGTGATTTAAATAGGCTGCGCTAGAAAATGACTGGCTGTGATTAAGCATTGCAATAAGCCTTTTCGGATGTCTATTCACCATTAACAATCATATTAAAAGTTGTTGTTGGGTATGTAAACAAGCAAAACACCGTTTCAGTCAAGTCATCGCGCCGTTTGGGCACAGCATATTAAAACCAGCCAACTTACACTGCAAAAAAATATCAACCTAAGGGAGATAGCAATGCAACAAATCGACAATCATGCTGGCAATATCGTGTTAATTAGAGGCGCTGCCTTGCGGATGCTAATGGCGCTATTACTTGCATGGTGTATGGTAGGCTTAAACTTTGGTGTAGCACCGCTTAAAGCTTTATTTGCAGGAAAATTTATGCGTTTGTTGCAAGCGCATATTGATTTCTTGCTAATGAGTGCACTTATTTTAGGCTATTACGCGGCAAAAATACCATTGCCTTGCAGTGTGCGCTGGGCAATGGTGGTAGGTGCGTTTACCAACTCCAGCCTGTTTTTACTCATGTCAATATTCCCAATTTTAGACAATCCCAAACTACCGCCGCCGCCAATATTCCAGTGGTACTTATTTGCAAGCCTGATTACAACTAGTTATGGCTTTGGCAAAGGTGCAGTCATTATTCTTAAATCTACACTTAAATCTAAGCCTGGACCTAAGCTCGAATAAATCAATTTCTAAGCAAACCAATATTCATGCGCTTTTTAGCCTATATTAAGCACAATCACGAAACTATTTGCTTAGTTTTTGCGCTAATGTTTTTGTTAATTGCAATCAGCAAGCCTTACATTAATATCCAGCAGACGTTAAAAAGTACGCTTTTTATTGTGGATGTCACGCAAAGTATGAACGTGCCAGATATGCGTTTATCTGGCAAGCCAATTAGTAGGCTGGAATACACCAAGGATTTGTTAAAAAGTACGGTAAAAAATCTTCCGTGTGGCTCTCAAGTTGGGTTGGGTGTATTTTTTAAAACCACGGCTACACTACTCTATGCGCCGATAGAGACCTGCGCCAATTACCATGTACTTTGGGATACGATAGACCATTTAGACTGGCGCATGGCGTCACAAGGTAATAGCAATATACGTATAGGTCTTTTATCGATTGAATCGCTTTTAGTAACCAATGGTGATGGTATCGCTCAAGTGGTTTTTATGACGGACGGCCAAGAGGCAGCGCCGCTGAATATTTTTACCAAAGTGAGCATGACTAAATGGCAAGGCAAGCAGCCTTTACTGATTGTGGGCTTAGGCAACGAAAACCCATCACCTATCCCAAAGCTAGATGATAAAAACGCGGTGATTGGTTATTGGTCTACCGATGCAATAAAGCTGAACCCCGCTTCAAACATTGATGAAGGCCATAACGGCGGCAGAGATAATTCGATTGCAACTGAGCCTTAT
The DNA here is from genome assembly GCA_021732365.1 of Methylotenera sp. Lineage (GTDB taxonomy): Bacteria > Pseudomonadota > Gammaproteobacteria > Burkholderiales > Methylophilaceae > Methylotenera_A. Next base: position 68,162 of record JAKFVD010000018.1, read on the forward strand.
GAATATTATTTATCGCAGCTAGATGAACAGTATTTAAAAGAGTTAAGCACAGAAATTGGTGCAAAATACAGTAAAGCTGGCTCAGCTAAAGCATTAATCACGGCAATAAATGAGCAGCCATCCAATAGTCAATTTAGTACCAAACTGCCTTTAGATTGGCTATTTGCCACAATCGCATTTTTGTTGGTGATTGCAAGCTATATTCCAGATATGATGTTTAGGATTGGCAGGCAAAATAATATCCCCCCAAAACCATAAATGCAGCAAAACTATACAAACCTGTATACACTTTATTAAAATTCATTTATATTGTTAACAAATTGTAAGTAATCGTATCTAGCGACGATATTAAATTAAGATTAACGAATTAACCCTCTTTACTGAATCATTTAAATTTAGGAAAAACTCAATGAGTGACCGTCTTTTAGCCGACTGGCGTCAACATGCGCTGACTTTAGAAACCGAAGTGAACAAAGTAGTGGTTGGTCAGCATAACCCTGTTCGCTTAATCACAATTGCGATTTTTGCGCGTGGCCATGTATTGCTTGAGGGTGATGTTGGTGTGGGCAAAACTACCCTGCTGCGGGCTTTTACACGCGGGATTGGCGGCGGCTATCAGCGTATTGAGGGCACCATTGACTTAATGCCTAACGATTTGGTGTACCACACCTATTTGGGTGAAGACGGTAAGCCGCATGTAAGCGCTGGCCCACTTTTGATGTCTGGTGAAAATCTATCCGTATTTTTCTTTAACGAGATTAACCGCGCGCGCCCGCAAGTGCACTCTTTGCTGTTGCGCGTGATGGCAGAACGCACATTATCTGCGTTTAATAAAGAGCACACATTCCCGCATATGATTGTGTTTGCAGACCGCAACCAAGTGGAAAAAGAAGAAACTTTTGAAATTCCATCGGCGGCGCGTGACCGTTTTATGATGGAAATTCCAATTGTGGTACCAAATGACGATGACATCATGTCTGGCCTGATGTTTGATACGCGCTTCCATAATGTGGATGCATTAATCGATACGGTTAAACCTGACGTACTTAAATTTGATGAATTAAATGCGTTTTCTGGCGTGATTCAAAAAAGTGTTGAAGCCTCAAAAACACTGGAAAAATATGCGTTAAATCTTTGGAAAGCTACACGTAAACCAACTGATTTTGGTGTAAAAGTCACCAATGTCGATATGAATCGCTTAGTGCTTGCAGGTGCCAGCCCACGCGGCATGAGTATGATGTTACGCGCGGCGCGCGTGAATGCTTGGTTGAATGAGCGCACGGCGATTACACCAGAAGATATTCATGCAGTATTTCACGAAACAGTTGCGCATCGCCTAGTTTTCAGCCCAGTTTATGAAATGCGCCGCACAGAAATCGCACGCGAAATGCTGAGCAATATTATCAACGCCGTTGCTGCGCCTTGACCTGCAACTTAACCATTAAAATCATTGAATAATGGCGACGATTAATAATGTCTATCGAAAACATCAAAGAGTTTAGCTACCACATCGGTTGGCGTAACCGTGGCCGCCACCCAGGTCGGCACGCCAGTACGCAGCGTGGTATGGGTATGGAGTTTATCGGTCATACCTCGTTAATCAGCTATCCTGATCCACGCCGTATCGATTTGCGCCAAACCATTCGCGACCCGATGGAGCAAGTGTATGTGCGCTTATTCAACCAAAAAAGTGCAACGCCTGTTTTTGTGATTTGCGATTTATCGGGCAGTATGAATTTTGGTGGCCAAGTAAATGGAAAGCATGAACGCAAAATTCGTAAAGCGGCCGATATCGCAGAATCAATTGCGCGTTCCGCGACCAGAAATTCTGACCCGTTTGGTTTTGTGGGCTTTGACGAAATAGTCCGCGAAGATTGGATTAGCACGGCATCTTTTAAATCGCAGCGCGCAATTGAATTAGCCGAACGCTTAAAAGAATATCATCCTGAGCCAGTTTCTGGCAGCGGCATTGCCGATGTTTGGCGTTATTTGCCGCGTGAGCGCTCATTGGTTTTTTTGATTTCTGACTTTCATATGCCGTTAAAAGAATTAGAAAGCTCTTTGGCGAACTTACTGCGCCACCATATTGTGCCAGTGGTTTTGTGGGATGCAGACGAATATAAAAATCTGCCAGAGTTTGGTATTACTGCAGTCACAGACCCTGAAACAGGCGCAAAACGTACCCTATTTTTGCGCAAAGAATATCGCGACAAAATCATTGCTTCATTTGAAGCGCGCCGTGAGGCGATTTACAAATTGTTTATGCAGTTCGATATGCCACCGTTTTATGTGGAGGGTGACTTTGATGCAGATGCCTTAACTGAATATTTCCATCAATTTGTTGCCGCTTAACAATTATTGCTACTTAACTATCATTTAAGTCTTAAATTTATGACCCAATTAATTAAACTGTATTTGCTGGCAATTGTTTTAAGTGTGAGCATTCCAGCGCATGCGCTGGAATACGAAACTTTACCCGACATTAAAGAAGGCGTTGTCAGCATACAACTGCAGGAGCCTGAGCGCACTGTGGGTTACACCGTAGGTGATATTTTAACGCGCCATATCACGCTTAATATTAAAAAACCTTACTTGTTAATTGATGAATCTTTGCCGATTATCGGCTACGAAAGACGTTACAAAGGCCAATTAATCGGCATCGATTTAAGTAATATTAAGCACATTAAAAAAGAAAGCGACAATTCGGTTGAGCACGATTTAACCTTAAGTTATCAAGTATTTACTAACAATGTGGTGGCAAAAAATGGTGCATTGCCGGCTGAATATTTACGCATTATTAATACAAAAACTAAAGAAATCGTGCGTTATCGCATACCCAGCTGGGACTTCGCGATTTCACCACTTTCAATTTTTGGCGCGGTGAAAGTGGAGTCAGACATGACTGGCTATCGTGGCCCACTGCTATTGGATAATAGTGATGAAAAACAACGTCTTAAAATTTTGCTTTCTATTTTAGGCTTAAGCTTACTAGGCTTGTTATATATGCTAGGCAAGCATACTTGGCTACCGAAAATGGGCGGCCCTTTTGCTAAAACGTATCGCCTGATTCGCAAATCACCCAACACGCCACAAGGCTTGCAAGATGCGGTTAGCAGCATGCATACTTCACTTAACAAAACAGCAGGTTTTAGTTTGTTTAACGGTAATTTAAACCAGCTTTTTGAACAAAAACCTGCATTTAAACAAATTGAATCTGAAATTAACCAGTTTTTTGGTTTATCGCGCCAAGTATTTTTTGAGCCAAATGCAAAACACACTGTTGGTGATACGCCAATTCAATGGCTGGCACAGTTTTGTCGTCGCTGCCGTGACTGTGAGCGTGGATTGATAACTGACAAACAAAAAGTGAACAAGGCTTAACGCATGTCTTTCTCTCACCCTTGGGTTTTATGGTTGTTGCCGTTGGCGCTGTTGCCATTGGTGTTTCAACGCGCGCACAGCAAAAGCTATTCTTGGCTAGACATGCTACCAGCTGACCCGTTATCTGATTTAATCGGACTGATTTTAAAAATATTAGCAGTACTTATTTTAACTTTTATTATCATGGGCTTAAGTGCACCACACAGTAACCAGCAATTAGTTGAACGTATTGGTGTGGGCGCTCAAATTACGCTGGTATTAGACCGCAGCGCCAGTATGGATGACCCTTTTTCTGGCACTTCTGATGGTATTGTTGGTGAGTCTAAATCCGCTGCTGCTAGTCGATTGATTACGCAATTTGTGCAATCGCGCAAAAACGATATGCTGGGCATGATTACTTTCAGTAATTCGGCGATGTATGTATTGCCATTAACCGAAAATAAAGAAGCTGCGGTTGCTGCAGTGCGCGCCACTGCTGGTAATGCACTGTTTCAAACTAATATCGGTAGCGGCTTAACTTCTGCCGCTGGCTTGTTCGATAAAGTACCTGATTCTGGATCTCGCGCAGTAGTATTGCTATCAGATGGTGCTGGCCGTATTGATGCCAACACGCAACAAAAAATCAAAGATTGGTACGACCGCATGCATTTGAGCTTGTATTGGATTGTGTTAAAGCAACCAGGCGGTTTGAGTATTTTCAATGAAAACTATGTACCACAAGAAGATCAACCCTTGCCGCCTGAAATTGAATTACATGATTTCTTCAAAACGTTTAAAACACCTTTTAATGCATATGAAGCTGAAAATCCAAAAACATTACAGTTGGCGATTGATGACATTAACCGCAAAGAGAAAAAGCCGATTAAATATTTAGAAAAAATCCCCGGTAAAGACTTTTCTAATCTTTGCTTCATGATTGCCGCCATCTTGATTGCATTGTTATTGGGCGTAAAGTATTTAGAAGTAAAAACCTGGAAAAATTAAATTGAAAAAACCAACACAGTTGAGGCTTGTATGACGTTTGATATTAAATCTTTATTGTCGGTTAAAAAACTGACTTGGTTCTTGGTGTTTTTAAGTCTTATTTGTCTGCTTGCAAGCATTTATACCTTTAATCGTATTCGACAAATAGATGCGTTTAATCAAGCCGTTAGCGTTGGAAAAACACCTGCCACCGATAAACAAAGTTTTGAAGCTAAATTTGCCACTGCGCTTTATTTGGCTAAAAATGAACGCTATAAAGAGGCGACATTATTATTTACACAGGCCTTACCTAAGGCTGACCCCAGTCAAAAATCGGCCATCAGTTACAATATTGGCAATATGTTTTTTCTGCGCGGTTTAGCGATTAATGGCACCAATAATACCGTGCGTGATGAAGCAGAATATTTATTACGCCAAGCCAAAGCGGCTTATGTTTCATCGCTAAAAAACGATAATGCTCATTGGGATGCGCGTCACAATTTAGATAGACTATTAACGATGTTGCCAGGCACCCCAACCCCAGGCGTGGGCGAATCTGATACGCCAGGCTTGATTATGGGCAATATTCCTGTTGGATTACCTTAATAAGCGACTAAAGTTAACCACTAATTATCATGAAAAAAATAGTCAATTATTTTCGCCATCGTCGCGATATTACTTTGCTTACTGTCGCTTTTGTATTGCTTGTTATCGCGCTATTTAAACCAACCGTGCCGATTAAGCGAGAGATTTATAGCTATTTATTAGTGGCTGATATTTCACAAAGCATGAACGTGGTCGATGAAAGCATTAATGGCAAACCCGTTACACGTATGCAATATCAGCAGTACTTGCTTCACCGTATTATTGGTGAAATGCCCTGCGGCACACAAGTTGGTATTGGTCTATTTGCTGGGGTAAGCGTGGCTGCTTTGTATACACCAATTGAAGTATGCGAAAACTTTGCCGCCATTGAAGATACGATTGATCATTTAGATTGGCGTACAGGCTGGTCTGGCAATAGCCGTATTCGCGAAAGCATGGTGACGCTTGCTAAACTGATTCGCAGCTTTCCAGAAGTCGCGCAAGTGGTGTATTTAACCGATGGTGAAGAAACGCCTGCATTGCACGCATTTAATACGCGCGACTTAACCGATTTTCAAGGTGGAAAAGATTGGCTATTTGTTGGCATAGGTAGCGACAAAGGCACTGCGATTCCAAAATTAGATGAAAATAATCAGGTCATTGGTTATTGGTCTAGTGAAAGCTTCGCTATGCAGCCTGGTATTGCACAAATTTCAGAATCAAATATCGGCACCCGTAACGATAGCGTTGCTAGTGGTACTAGCGATCGATTTTTATCCAAGCTGGATGAGAAATATCTGCAAACCATGAGCAAAGAAATTAACGCACAATATGTAAACGGCGATAGCGTGCAAGCAGTCTTATCTGCCATGAAAAAACAACCACCTGCGCGTCGCGACAAAGCTAAATTTGAGTTGAAGTGGCTGCTTGCAGGTGCTGCTGGCTTATTATTTTTAGCAGCTTACTTACCTAAACATCCTATTAAAGAAACCAAATCAATATGGAAACAGTGGTTAATGCGTAAAAAACGTCAATCATCTGCTGCCAGCGCTTGATAAGTTGGTAAATGCGCTTGTTCATTTGTTTTATTTTTAACCATTCGTAACCATATCCGCAATCTTCTTAATTCATCTTGCTTATCTGTGTTTTTAAAAAGCAATACTGGCGGCAATGTAAAGTTAAAACTTTGACGCTTAAGATTCAAAATTACACAGTATTCATGCACAAAAGTTGCAGTCGAGAGCAATGGATTAATACGCTGCTGCCGATTATTCACCAAAGTTAATACTCCTTTTGTGTTGATTTCTATCTTTTTCCAAGACCAAGGCAACAGCAGCAGCGCATCACGTGCAATAAAATAAGCGCTTGATGCCACAATCAATGCAAAACCGCTTAATTTAATCAACATAATAATAGGCGCAGTCAGCAAAATCATACTGCTGATGGTTGCAACTACTAGCAACAACCCCAATAATAGTGATGAAGGTAGCAATTGAATGACAATCGGTTTGGTAAAAAGCGTTTTCATTTAAATCACACACAATATATAAGACTTATACAAGGCAAATAATCGCATGATGGCATCAGATTGGCAATTAGGCTTAGTGGCGCACGGCGCAGTTATTCAAGATGGTGCAATTAGCCATTATGCGAATCCGCAAACTGAAATATCCTCTGTGAGCAAGGCCAATACTTTGTGCGATTTAACACATCTTGGCTTATTAGAAATTGCCGGCGCAGATGCAGTAAACTTTTTGCAAGGCCAAGTAACCAACGACGTGCAACTTTTAGTGAGCAATAATAGCGCGCATTTCACAGGTTATTGCACCCCAAAAGGACGTTTGCTGGCGCTATTTTTAGCGTTTGCGCATTACGATCATTTGCATTTACAGTTTAATCGTACACTGCTAGAGCCAGTGATGAAGCGCTTAAAGATGTATGTGATGCGCAGCAAAGTAGAAATCAAAGATGTATCGGAAACCATTATTAAATTTGGCTTGAATGGCCCAAATGCTGCGGAATACTTAACACTTTTTTTTACACAAATTCCTACGCAGGATTACGAATTAGTCAGCCTTGAAAATGGTGCAATCTTAAAATTACCGACGATTGCAGGCCATGCGCGTTTTCAAATTTTTACGGACAATATTAACGCGCCGATTATTTTTAATGCACTTAAAACCAATTGTCAATTGGTTGGAAAACCTTGCTGGGATTGGCTGGATATTCAAAGTGGAATTCCAGATGTGTTACCAAAAACGCAAGAGCAATTTGTACCGCAAATGCTCAATTTAGACCTACTGAACGGCATTAACTTTAAAAAAGGTTGTTACACAGGCCAAGAAATCGTCGCGCGTACGCATTATTTGGGCAAGGTGAAACGGCGTACTTATTTGGCAAGCATCAAGTCCGGCAATGCGCCAATCGAAGGCGATGCAGTGCTGGATAATGCTCATAATGAAGCAGGTCAAATTGTGCGAGTAGCGCCAAATAATCAAGCTGGATTTGATGCCTTGATTGAGTTGCGGATTGAAGCAAAACATGCAGGCAATCTCACCTGGCAAGGCTTTGCTATTAACATCAAACCCCTACCTTATGCACTAAACGACCAAATAGTTAACGACTAATCTGCATTAAAAAACGGGTGCTAAGGGGCAGAATTTGCTGGAGTAGCTACTGGCGCTACATTTGATTCAGTTTGAGTATTTTGAATGGCAGAAATTTCAGGTAGTTGATTAGGCTGAACAGTTGGCAAAGGCTGGTCAATCACCTGATAGAACACTTCATCTTCCTTAATCATGCCCAACTCACTACGCGCGCGTTCTTCAATCGCCGCGTTGCCCTGTTTTAAGTCACGCACCTCTGCACCTAATGTTTCATTGCGCTGCTTAAGTGATTGATTCTTTTCTTTTTGACTACTAATTTGCTGGTTAACATTCCAAACACGCAACCAGCTACCCTTGCCCAGCCACAGCGGATACTGTAGCAAGGCAATAAGGATAACAAAAATTAAGGTTAACGCTTTCACTCAAACTGGTTACTTGAATAGCTGATAAAAAGCACTCATACCTGCATAGCTCGTCGCGTCGCCCAACTCTTCTTCAATACGCAATAATTGGTTGTATTTAGCAATGCGCTCACTGCGGCATAATGAGCCTGTTTTAATTTGCAATGCATTGGTTGCCACAGAAATATCAGCAATCGTTGTGTCTTCGGTTTCGCCAGAGCGATGCGATACTACAGCGGTATAACCCGCGCGTTTTGCCATTTCAATAGTTTGGAATGTTTCTGTCAACGTACCGATTTGATTTACTTTAATCAAAACAGAGTTAGCCACACCGCGCTTGATGCCTTCACGCAGAATTTTAGAGTTAGTCACAAACAAGTCATCACCAACCAATTGCGTGGTTTTACCTAAACGTTTAGTCAGAATGTCCCAGCCATCCCAGTCGAATTCGCCCATGCCATCTTCAATACTGATGATGGGGTACTTATCTACCCATGTCGCCAGGTAATCGGTAAATTGGGCTGAGCTTAATGCCAAACCCTCGGATTCCAAATGGTATTTGCCATCTTTATAAAATTCGGTACTGGCGCAATCTAAACCCAAATAGACATCTTTACCTGGCTCATATCCAGCATCAGAAATAGACTCTAAAATCAGTTTGATTGCATCTTCGTTGCTCGCTAAATTAGGCGCAAAACCACCTTCGTCACCCACTGTAGTGGCTAAACCTTTTTTGTGTAGCGTTTTTTTCAATTGATGAAACACCTCAGCGCCGCAACGCATGGCTTCTCTAAATGTTGGTAAACCAGCAGGAATAATCATGAACTCTTGCATATCGACTGAGTTATCTGCATGCGCACCACCGTTGATGATATTCATCATTGGCGTTGGTAATTGCATACCGCCAGAGCCGCCCAAATAGCGGTACAAAGGCAAGCCCGATTCTTCTGCCGCAGCACGCGCACAGGCCATAGAAACCGCTAGCAGTGCATTAGCACCTAAACGATCCTTGTTTTCCGTTCCATCTAGCTCAATTAATGTTTTATCGATAAAACTTTGCTCTTCGCAATCTAGGCCAATAATCGCTTCAGTGATTTCTGTATTCACATTTTCAACCGCTTGCAAAACGCCTTTGCCCAAGTAGCGCGCCGCATCACCATCACGCAATTCCATCGCCTCTTTAGCGCCAGTTGAAGCGCCAGATGGCACAGCGGCGCGGCCAATGACGCCACTTTCTAGCAAAACATCACATTCAACAGTTGGGTTGCCGCGTGAATCTAAAATTTCGCGGGCGATAATATCTACAATTGCGCTCATGTTTAATCCTAAAATTTAATGATAAAAATACGTTAACTATTTATAGCGTTGATTCAATAAAACCTGCTTTTTTGACCAATTTATCCAAGTCCACCAACAAATGCAATAAATCTTCCATTTTGTGCAAAGGCCATGCATTTGGGCCATCAGATAAAGCTTTTGATGGGTCTGGATGCGTTTCCATAAACACCCCTGCTATACCACTTGCTACCGCCGCACGTGCCAGCACAGGCACATGCTCACGCTGTCCACCACTCTTGTCGCCTTGCCCACCTGGTTGCTGCACGCTGTGAGTGGCATCAAACACCACTGGACAATTGGTTTCACGCATAATCGCCAAACCACGCATATCTGATATCAAGGTGTTATAGCCAAAGCTAGCGCCGCGCTCACACACCATAATCGTGTCTTGATTGCCATTGGCTTCTTTGGCTTTATTCACCACTTGCAACATATCATGTGGTGCTAAAAACTGACCTTTTTTGATATTCACTGGCTTACCGCAAGTGGCCACTGCCACAATAAAATCGGTCTGGCGGCACAAAAATGCAGGCGTTTGCAATACATCCACCACGGCCGCTACGTGCGGCACTTGCTCGGTAGTATGCACATCGGTTAGCACTGGCACGCCAATCTGGCTACGCACCTCATCTAAAATACGCAAGCCTTCATCCAGTCCAAAACCGCGAAAGGTCTTAGTAGAGCTTCTATTGGCTTTATCGTAGCTAGATTTATAAATAAACGGAATACCTACTTTAGCGGCGATTTCTTTTAGCTTACCAGCTGTATCAATCGCAAATTCACGCGATTCAATCACGCACGGTCCAGCGATTAAAAACATGGGTTTATCTAAACCCACCTCAAAACTACATAGTTTCATTTTAAACCTTAATTTTTAACACCTAAATGGGTCATTTTTATGGCTGCAGCGATAAAAACAACAGAACCAACGTATAGCATACTCAAATTTCTAAGTTCGCCCGCTACGCAAAAAGCGATAAATAAGGGCATATTAATGATGAGTGCAATCATAAAATGCTGTTTCCAAACGCTGTTTACCGCTAATTTTCCGCGCTGAGCGATGATGACTATCATTGCAATCGTTGTAATAAAAAAACCACTTGGCCCTGGCAGCCCATAAGTCGTTTCATTTCTCAAATAAGTAAACGGGTTTAAATAAGCTTTCATGTTATCAAAAAACTGCACGTACATTTCGCTACCCGCATTTGCTTGAAACCTGTGCTGTAAGTAGGCTTTAACAATGACCGCAATCAACACAGCAACTGCCAGCACGATTAATGTCTTTTTAAGCGTATTATTTTCACGCAAAATGGGATACAACGTCGGTAAAAAAAATAAAAAGCTTTCTTTGTTTAAAGTAGCAAATACCGTTAAAACAAGTAGCGCAATCAATCGACCTTGCACTGCTAACAATAACGCAGCCGCAAAAAATGCTAATTCAACGCTATCGTAAAAAAAACCGCCTATGCTTTGAATATAGGGGAACGCAATAATAAATGCCGCAGGGGCTAGTACGGATTCTAATTGCCCAAAACCTAACCGAATGAGCAATGCCCTTAGCAAAAGTAATGAGATAAATAGTGCAACAAAGTTGGTTAAGTAAACAAGTCGATACGCATACTCATAGCCCGATTCGTTTGCCTGCGTTGCCCTTGTAAAGTTTTGGCTGGCATCTAGCTTTAACTTTTTAAACTGTGAAAAAACTGAGCTATTAGGGTCTGAAACAAGCTGCTGACCTATATTTGCGATAGCTGGAATTAAATGCCGATAAACAAATGGTCTCTCCGCTGTACCATCCACCATGTTAACCACTGAAAAAGTTGCATCTCCATCGCGCAAGGCATACTTAGACATAAATCCAGCATGCGATGCAGCCGCAATCGTGTAAAAAAAACCCAGTAACAATAACCAAGAAGCCAGCTTTGAACTTGCAAATGATTGTATGAGATGATTGGTTTTACGCATTTATTTGCTGGCTAATTTTGCTAGTTAGATTTTTTATGGTCTAAAGCCGCTTGCACATAAGCCTTAAATAATGGGTGGCCTGCGCGTGGGTTTGACGTAAATTCTGGGTGGAATTGACAGGCAACAAACCAAGGATGTGTGGCTTTTGGCAACTCAATCATTTCACATAAATCTTCACCCGTGGTGCGCGCAGAAATCACTAAACCCGCCTTTTTAAGCTGCTCTACATAATGGTTGTTGACTTCATAACGATGGCGATGACGCTCATTGACTTGTGTGCCATAAATGCTTGCAGCTAGCGTATCGGCAACCGTTGGACAGGACTGTGCGCCTAAACGCATCGTGCCGCCAAGGTCAGAATTTTCATCGCGCTTTTCAATTTTGCCTGAAGCATCTTGCCACTCATCAATCAGGCCAATCAGCTTGTACGGCGCGTCTGCGTTAAATTCGGTACTGTTGGCATCGGCCAAGCCTGCTACATTACGCGCAAATTCAATTACCGCTAATTGCATACCCAAGCAAATACCCAAGTAAGGGATTTTATTTTCGCGTGCATATTGAATAGCCGCAATCTTACCTTCTGTACCGCGCACACCAAAGCCACCTGGAATCAAAATCGCATCCATCGCGGCTAATTTTTCTGTACCGTTCTGTTCAATTTCTTCACTATCCATATAGTGAATTTTGACTTTGGATTCGGTATGAATACCCGCATGAATCAAGGCTTCTGTCAGTGATTTATAAGACTCGGTTAAATCTACATATTTGCCAACAAAAGCAATATCTACATTGTGTTTTGGGTTAGCGATTGCATGCGCGATATTTTTCCAAGCACTTAAATCGGCGGCTTTAGCTAAAATATTCAGCTTGTGGCAGACAATCTCGTCCATCATCTGGTCATGCAACAAACCTGGGATTTTATAAATCGAATCGGAATCTATGGCGCTAATGACGGCCTCAAAAGCCACATTGGTGAATAGCGCGATTTTGCGACGCTCTTCTTCAGGAATCTCACGCTCAGCGCGGCACAATAAAATATCAGGTTGAATACCAATTTCGCGCAATTCTTTCACACTGTGCTGCGTGGGTTTGGTTTTAAGCTCGCCTGCGGTTGGAATCCAAGGCAATAACGTCAAATGCACATAACACGCGTTATTGCGGCCTTCTTCAAAACCCATCTGGCGAATCGCTTCTAAAAACGGTAGCGATTCAATATCGCCCACCGTGCCACCCACTTCTACAATCGCCACATCCGCTCCTTCTGCACCGCGTTTGATGTGGTTTTTAATTTCATCGGTAATGTGCGGAATCACTTGTACCGTTTTGCCCAGATACTCACCGCGACGTTCTTTTTTAATCACCGTTTCGTAGATTTGGCCAGTAGTAAAATTGTTGCGCTTGCCCATACGTTGGGAAATAAATCGCTCATAGTGGCCTAAATCCAAATCGGTTTCTGCACCATCATCGGTCACAAAAACCTCGCCGTGCTGAAAAGGCGACATGGTGCCAGGGTCAACGTTGATATAGGGGTCTAGCTTGAGCATGGTGACTTTGATGCCACGCGATTCGAGGATTGCACCGAGGCTGGCGGCCGCGATACCTTTACCTAAAGAAGAAACTACACCGCCAGTGACGAATACATATTTGGTCATAAAACCCTTGAATATTAGCGTACGAATGAACTCGTACAGACGGGAAGTAATTTTACCGCAAAGCCAGTACAATAACTAGTAAAAGCACCAGCAAAATCACGCTTAATTGGTGCCAAGGCTACAACAAAACATAAGGTAAACCATGATAAAAAATACCGATATTCATTGGCAAGCGATTGAGGCAGACCCGCGCTTTCAGGCTTTGCACCGCGATAAAAACCGTTTTTTGTGGCGCATGATGTTGTTTGCCTTGATCTATTTTTTCTGCCTGCCAATTGCAGCCGCTTATTTTCAGCCAATTTTAACCGTTAAGATTTGGGGCGTAATGAATATTGGGCTGTTATTTGCGTTAAGTCAGTTTATTGTGGCTTGGTGTATCGCAGCCATTTACGCCAAACGCGCCAATGCCGAATTTGATGCGCGCGCAAAGGCATTAATTGACGATGCACACAACATAAAAGGGCTTATCTAACATGAAATTGAAGTCTTTTTTTTGCGCAGTTTTTACCACTTTTTTAGTGTTAAGTATCCCTGCCCACGCCCAAGGCGCAGTGGCTAGCGAATACCGCTGGCTCACGTTTTTAGTCTTTAGCAGCATTATCGCCGCCACTATGTACATTACTTATTGGGCCAGCAAACGCGTTAAATCTACGGCGGATTTTTATGCGGCTGGCAACTCAATCTCTGGCTTGCAAAACGGCTGGGCGATTGCGGGAGATTATCTTTCTGCCGCGTCTTTCTTGGGAATCGCAGGATTAATTTCGCTGTACGGCTACGATGGCTTTATGTACTCGGTCGGTTTTTTAATGGGCTATATCGCAGTACTTTTAGTCATCGCAGAGCCCTGCCGCAATATCGGCAAATACACGCTCGGCGATATTTTAGCGTTTCGCAACGACCCCAAAAAAACCCGCGTGATTGCCGCACTTTCCACCATCACGGTTTCCATTTTCTACCTTACCGCGCAAATGGTCGGCGGCGGCGTATTGGTAAAAACCTTAATCGGTATCGATTATGAAGTTTCCGTGATTGTGGTTGGCTGCTTAATGTTGGCTTACGTAGTTTTTGGTGGCATGGTCGCCACTACTTATGTGCAAATCGTCAAAGCGGTTTTATTGGTGATTGCCTCTTTGGTATTGGTCACTTTGGTTTGGTTGCCATACGGATTCAGCCTGCCTGCCTTTCTGCAAGCGGTCGTCGATGATCCAAAAATTCAAGCGCAGGTAGCAAAGTTATTAGGCACTGCCGCCAGCAATATGAGCGCGCAAGAGCTTGGGCAACGCTTTTTAGAACCTGGATTATTCTTAAAAGACCCGATTGACCAAATCAGTCTAGGCATGGCGTTGGTATTCGGCACCGCTGGTTTGCCACATATTCTCATGCGCTTTTTCACCGTACCAAACGCGCAAGAAGCGCGCAAAAGCGTGGTGTGGGCAATGGCGATTATTGGCGGTTTTTATATGTTAACTTTGTTCTTGGGCTTTGGTGCCGCTATGCATGTTGGGCCAGAAACTATCGGCAGCATTGATAAAGGCGGCAATATGGCAGCGCCTTTATTAGCGCAATATTTAGGCGGTGGCGAAAATTCGCTGTTAGGTAACTTTATGCTGGCGTTTGTGGCGGCAGTCGCGTTTGCCACCATCGTCGCAGTGGTCGCTGGTTTAGTGCTGGCCTCTGCCAGCGCAATCGCGCACGATTTGTATGTAAACGTGATTAAAGACGGCAACGCCAGCCAGCAACAGCAAATAAAAGCCGCGCGTATCGCCAGTATTGGCGTGGGTATTGTGGCGATTGTGATTGGCATGCTGGCAAAAGGGCAGAACGTTGCGCACTTAGTCGGCATGGCGTTTGCTGTTGCCGCCAGTAGTAATTTACCCGCCATTTTCCTCACGCTTTACTGGAAAAAATGCAACACCACAGGCGTAGTAATGGGCATGCTGATCGGCGCAGGTAGCGCGATTTTATTAGTGCTAATTTCACCGAATATGACTTATCCGCAAAAAATAGTGGCCGATGCCAAAATAGTATTGGAAGGCGCAGCAGGTAAGCCTGCTATTGCTGCAAAGGCTAGCGAGGGGTTGATTTGCGAATTCTTTACCTTCTGTCAAAAAGCAGAGCCCGCCAAGCCTGCCGAAGCCGCACTTGATAGCCTACCGTTTCAAGTCGTATTGATTGGCAGCGAAATTGACCATGGCACGCCTTTAGCAGAATCTAAAAAAGCGCAAATCAAAATAGCGACGCTAGAGAAACAAATCGCCAAAGCCAAAGCAGACTTAACACTTTTTTCAAGTCAAAAAAACAGCATGATGGGGTTAGAAAAGCCGCTATTCCGCTTAAAAAACCCAGGTATTATTTCCATTCCGCTCGGTTTCTTAATGGTGATTTTGTTTTCACTTTTAACCCGCGATAAACGCAGTGAAGAATTATGGGAAGAGTTGTATGTTAGGCAAAATACGGGCTTGCATGTTGAAGATGTTTCACATTAGCAGACGAGATATTTAGATAATCGGTGAGATTGATTACCTTAAGCAATAGTAAATTAAGCTTCTGAATTGACACGAAAAAGTCACAATTAAAAATTAAACTGGTTATTTGACATCTTCGAGAAGATTAATGAAAAATAAAATAACTATTTTCTTGATTTTTTTACTTACATATCATAATTCAATTGCAAATGAGGCTGAACTTTCGACTAAATTGTTGGCATATGTAGCTTTGTCATGCGTTGCTAAAAACACAGAAAAATACCAGCATACCCCTATAGGTAAAATGTTTCTTGAAAACTCTACAAGCTCTACTTTCATTACTAATGCTCAGTCTGGTGAGGGTAAAAAGTGTTTAGATAAATTTATTCTATCCGACAATATTTGCGAAGATGTTCTAAATCTTGACCCTTTAGGTCCTTTAGATTTAATCCCGAACTTTTACGAAAAATATAAAAAAGAGATATTTATTAGAATATTGGATATGGGCATGTGTTAAAGAATTTGAATAAAACAAGTAATCCACCCGTTACTTATACCCCTTAAGCCGCTGAAACACTCACAATCTTCGCATGATTTTCATACCCTTTGTCGCGCCTTCGGCTTGAGCGGCAGATGGAAAGCGGCGAGGACTGTTTGAGCGCTGAAAGCGCGAGTTCCGCAGCCGCCCATCTGCGGCGCTAAGACCGAAGGATGAAGCGACAGCGGGGTGCCGTTTTCTTGGGTTACTTTCTTTTGGGCAAGCAAAAGAAAGTGACTAGGTGTCGGGCTACCCCCGACTAAAACTTTGACAGCTTACCCTCTCCCTAACCCTCCCCCTTAAAGGGCGAGAGGATAACCCCTAGATTCTTCGCTTTACACAGAATGACAAACTAAATCGCCCACTTACCATACCCCTTAAACTGCTGAAACACTTCCTTCATTTCAGCTTCATTCAGTAACGGTGGGTTAGGATTAACCTGCAAAATCCGCCAATATTGTTCACACAGGTTTTCGACTTCTACCGTCACAGCCAGCGCATCATCCAAATCTTTTCCCAGTGCAATCATGCCGTGATTCGCTAGCAAGCAAGCTTTGCGGTCGGTTAAAGCAATTAAGGCGGAATCAGATAGTTGCTGTGAGCCAAACAGCGCATATGGTGCGCAACGAATGTTATCGCCTCCCGCAACCGCAATCATATAATGAAATGGCGGAATGTCTTTATGCAGGCAGGCCAGCGTGGTAGCAAACATGCTGTGGGTGTGAATCACCGCGTTGATTTCTGGGCGATTGGCTAAAATATCGCGATGAAAACGCCATTCGGATGACGGTTTTAGGCCTTTCAATTCTGTATGGGCCTCAAAACTGCCATCAAATTGCATGTTCACCATGCTATCTGCAGTCATTTCTTCTATCGGCATTCCGCTAGGTGTTATGATAAAACCATCACCAAATCGTACACTCACATTACCAGAAGTGCCTTTATTTAAGCCAAGCTGGACTAATTTTTGGCTTATTTT
This sequence comes from Methylotenera sp., assembly GCA_021732365.1. Taxonomy (GTDB): domain Bacteria; phylum Pseudomonadota; class Gammaproteobacteria; order Burkholderiales; family Methylophilaceae; genus Methylotenera_A. The sequence goes on from JAKFVD010000018.1 coordinate 85,035, forward strand.
AAGTAAATGTTCACGTTGGTTTTGCATATACTTTTAGTCACTTTTAAGGGTTAACTTAACCAGTTCAGCAGGTGAAAAAACGCCTTTTTCGGTGATAATTCCTGTGATTAATCTAGCTGGTGTCACATCAAACGCGGGGTTAGCGGCTTTGGAACCCTCAGGTATTAAACGTACAGTTTGTACGCTGCCATCCGCTGTTAAGCCTTGAATGGTAGCAACCTCGCCGCTGTCACGCTCTTCAATTTCTATATTTTTGTAATCTGCAATCTCCCAATCGATAGTCGGGCTGGGCACTGCTGCATAAAAAGGAATCTGATTATCAAACGCTGCTAAAGCTTTTAGATAGGTACCGATTTTATTACAGACATCGCCATTTGCGGTGACTCGATCCGCACCGACAATCACCATATCCACCAAGCCTTGCTGCATTAAATGTCCACCTGCGTTATCCGTAATCACCGTATGCGGCACGCCATGCTGACCCAACTCCCAAGCGGTAAGTGCCGCGCCTTGATTGCGCGGACGGGTTTCGTCTACCCAAACATGCACATTCAAGCCAGCATCGTGCGCGGCATAAATGGGCGATAGCGCAGTACCATAATCCACAGTCGCCAGCCAGCCAGCATTGCAATGCGTGAGGATATTAAATGTTTTGTCTTGATAATGACTTTTGATTAAGCCCAGCCCATGCTGACCAATGCGTTGATTTTGCGTGACATCCTCTTGGGCGATTTCCGCCGCCTCGCGCCAGGCTGTAAAATTGCGGCGATTATGTGGTGCCACTTTTAAAACGGCAAGCATGCGATTGACCGCCCAAGCTAAATTTACGGCTGTAGGACGGCTGTTTTTAAGCATCTCTGTTGCGCTTAATAGATATTCATCCGATTCATCTTCTAGCATCGCCAGCGCCATTCCATAGGCTGCCGCAGCGCCAATTAATGGCGCGCCGCGCACTTGCATGGTTTTAATCGCATGCGCCATTTGCTCTGTTGAATGAATTTGCAGTGTTTTAAATGCAAATGGTAATTGCGTTTGATCGATAATATGCACAAATTTGCAGCGCGGGTCTGGCCAAATGGTACGAAACGATTGCTTGCCAACTTTCATTTAGCTCACCCCACTAAAAAATATTGCTTATGATTAAATTGCAAGATTTATATAACTTTTTATACGGTTTAATTCGTTAAATAGTATAAATAATTATGAATAATTTTCTTGCAATTTTATTTGTTTTGTTTTTTACGTTTTTCCATCCACAAAATCTGTGGATAACTTTGTGGATTGCTGTGTCTTAAATCCGTAACCTACCAATTTATAAGGCTTTTTTTCAAAAGTTCATTTTTTAATCTATTTTAATAGTTAATAAAATCAATGGCTTACGTTATGCCATTGGTTTGATACAGTTTTTTTACATTTGTTAATGTAGCACTTTAAGTGGTGTGCATAAACTGGCTAATTTTGGCAAAATTTGCACAGAATTTTTACCTGTAATTTCAATGATTTGCGACACTGCAATGCCTCTTATATCAGCAAAAACTTGTGCAATTTTTATCAGTTCTGCAGGACTATTTCTACCTGCTGTGCCCAGCCATTCTGGTGGAATGTCTGGCGCATCAGTTTCTAATACAATGGCCTCTAAGGGCAAATTTTTAGCCAATTCACGTATTTTTAGGGCGCGCGTGTAAGTCATCGTGCCACCAAATCCCAATTTAAAGCCTAGTTGAATAAATGCCTCGGCTTGCTGCGGGCTGCCATTAAATGCATGTGCGATTCCACCCACAACAGGATGACGGCGCAACTGCTTTAACACATCGTCAATCGCGCGGCGCACGTGCAAAATCACGGGTAACTGAAAACCTTGCGCTATTTTAAGCTGCTCAATAAAAAAATACTCCTGTGTTTCGCGATTTTGCTGCGTGACGAAAAAATCTAGCCCAATTTCGCCCACTGCTACTAATTTTGGATTTATGTGTGCTAGTTGCTCTGAAATTAGTTGTTTTAATAGGGTTAAGTCGCTAGGATTTGCGCTATCCACATACATAGGATGAATGCCCAGCCCCATAAAACAGTGCGCATGCTGATGCGCTAAATCAATCACCGTTTGAAAATTATCGCGCGCAACGGCTGGCACGACGATTTTATTGACGCCTGCACGATTTGCGTCGGTTGCGACATGGTCGCGATCGGCATTAAATTCAGCTGCATCTAGGTGGCAGTGTGTATCAATTAACATGGTTTAATGAATATAGCCTAATTTTGCATACTGTTTTTTTAAATTTAGCTATGCATAACGAGGTTTGGCACGCACACGAATATCGCAGCCAATTTGGCGCACATCAAATACATCCAGCGCGATAGCTTGATTCATTTGTGTAAACGCAGGCATATCAAATAAGCCTTTAGCTTTGCTTCCCATCAATTTTGGTGCGTAATACAGCAGCAGCTCATCAATTAGGTTTTGTGCAAGCATAGCGCCATTCAAGCCTTCGCCGCCCTCCACTAGCACTTCATTGATTTGCATATGCGCAAGGTGGCTTAATAGCGTTTTTAGACACACTTTATTATCTGCATCGGGAATACAAAGTAATTGTGCGCCTGTTGCCAAAAGTGCATTTGATTGATTGCTTAAATCTTGCGCAAATGCAATTAAAGTATTGCCGCCCTGCAAAATTTTGGCCTGCGGCAAAATACGCAAATGACTATCCACAATCACACGCATTGGCTGGCGATTAATATTCAGGTTACGTACTGTCATGCTCGGGTCATCACTTAACACAGTACCAATGCCCGTTAAAATCGCACACGATTGCGCACGCCAATGTTGCACGTCCAAGCGCGCATGTTCGCTGGTAATCCACTGGCTTTGGTGATTATTGAGCGCGGTTTTGCCATCTAAACTACTGGCGATTTTGCAGCGCACATAAGGCATTTTGCGCGTCATTCTTGAGATAAAACCTGGGTTAAGTGCTTTTGCTTGCGACTCCATTAAGCCGCTGGCGACTTCAATCTGATTCGCTTGTAAATAAGCTAAGCCACTGCCAGCTACTAAAGGATTAGGATCTTGCATGGCGGCGATGACTTTGCTAACACCCGCCTTAACTAGCGCCTCTGCACAAGGCGGGGTGCGACCTGTATGACTACAAGGCTCTAGCGTGACATAAGCGGTCGCGCCTATTGCCTGCTCACCTGCCTGATTCAGTGCAAACACTTCTGCATGCGGCTCACCTGCTTCAAAATGCGCGCCCTCACCGATGATTTGATTATCTTTAACAATCACGCAACCCACGCGCGGATTGGGCATAGTGCTATATAAGCCTTGCTCTGCAAGTTGCAGCGCACGTGTCATGTAAACATGGTCGCTGGCATTAAACATAAACTAATGTGACGAAATGCGGCTTTGAGTTAATTGATTATTGCCGTCGAAAAATATCAACAAACCATGATAAACATGCATGCATTTACCCAAATCGTATTCAATGGCATTTGTTTTTTCATTTAATTCTTCAATACTTGGGCGACCTAATAAAGCCATCACCGCTTCTTTGCGCGCGCCTTTAATCAAGATATTTTGCTGTAAATCATACGCCATATCGCCGCGTTTACATTCTTGCTCAATAGTAGCCGCGTATTGCATCCATTTAGTTTGATCAAACTTTTCAGCACCAAATACCACTTTGTCTTTAAATGCCCACCAGGTAAAAAATACAATTGTCAGCAAAACTGTAAACACAGCCAAAGCGATAGAGGAAATATTGATAAGTTTCATTTGATTAAATTGCCTGATTAAGTCATTTATAAATCACGGATAACATTATTAAAGTCATCCACATCTGAAAAACTACGATATACCGAAGCAAAACGAATATAAGCCACTTTATCCATTAACTTTAGTTCTTGCATAACACTTTCGCCCAAATCGCGCGCTGGTACTTCACGCTCACCTAAGCTCAGCATTTTTTGCAAAATATGATCCAGCGCACGGTCTACGTATTCTGTTGGTACAGGGCGTTTATGCAAAGCGCGGGTGAATGATAAGCGTAGTTTTTCACGATTAAACTCTTCACGCGTGCCGTTTTGCTTGACCACTTGCGGCATATGCAACTCAGCCGTTTCATAAGTGGTAAAACGTTTGTCGCATGCCACACATTTGCGTCTGCGGCGAATAGAGTTACCCTCATCATTGACTCTAGAATCAATGACTTGGGTGTCTGCATCACCGCAAAAAGGGCATTTCATGGATTAATTCCATATTCGCCATATTGCTTAAGCTCTTTAATACGTTCTTGCGTTTTTGAAATCATGCATCCCAAATACATTTGGCCTCGAATAGTTCCATCTGACCAGAGTGTGTAGGTAGTGCCGCAATCCGCATCACGATATTTCACCCAAAAACGCTGAGCTTGAATCAGACTTTGCTTAAGTTTAGATTTGTCTGCTGGACCTGAAGCATCCTTTCCAATTTTGTCAAAGCTATTTAATGCGTATTTATAAGTCTGATTTAATTCTCTATCAAGTTTATTTAATTCAATTCGTCCGCATTCATCTAAATCGATTGTTCTATAAACATTGCCACAATCCAAAGCAAATGCAGGATAAGAAACAAACATTAAAATGAATAAACTTTTTACCATATTGTTAACTAAGCACCATATACAGGAAACTTGGCAGTTAATGCATGCACTTTTTCTTTGGTGGCTGCAATTAAAGCTTCATCCGTTGGATTATCCAATACGTCAGCAATCAGATTCGCAACGATTCTGGCTTCGTCTTCTTTAAAGCCACGCGTAGTGATGGCAGGCGCACCAATGCGAATACCTGAAGTCACAAATGGGCTTTCTGGGTCGTTTGGAATCGCATTTTTATTCACGGTAATATGTGCCAAACCAAGTGCGGCATCGGCGGCTTTACCTGTTAAACCTTTAGGACGTAGATCCACCATAAACATATGCGATTCTGTGCGGCCAGATACCACACGCAAGCCACGCGCAATCAGCGTTTCAGCCATAGCTTGTGCGTTTTTAATCACTTGTGCCTGATAAGTTTTGAATTCTGGTTGTGCCGCTTCTAAGAATGCGGTTGCTTTACCAGCAATCACATGCATTAAAGGACCACCTTGTAAGCTTGGGAATACGTTTGAATTCAATGATTTTTCGAATTCCGCTTTAGCCAAAATAATACCGCCGCGTGGACCGCGCAAGGTTTTATGCGTGGTTGAAGTCACAAAATCGGCATGCGGTACTGGGTTTGGATAAACGCCACCTGCAATCAAACCAGAATAATGCGCCATATCCACCATAAAATAAGCGCCAACTTTTTTGGCGATTTCTGCCATACGCGCCCAATCAAAGCGCAAAGCATAAGCAGAAGCGCCGCCAATCAATAATTTGGGTTTGCATTCAACGGCAATACGTTCCATCTCATCGTAATCGATTTCTTCTTGATCATTTAAGCCATAAGGCACAATGTTGAATAACTTACCTGACAAGTTGGCAGGGGAACCATGCGTTAAATGGCCGCCATGACCTAAGTTCATACCCATGACGGTATCGCCTGGTTTAAGAATAGAAAAATACACGGCTTGATTAGCCTGCGAGCCAGAATGCGGCTGAACGTTGGCATATTCCGCGCCATACAAAGCTTTTAAGCGGTCAATCGCCAATTGCTCAACTTGGTCTACATATTCACAACCGCCATAAAAACGTTTGCCAGGATAGCCTTCTGCATATTTATTGGTTAATTGCGAACCTTGTGCTTCCATCACAGCTGGGCTGGTGTAGTTTTCAGAGGCAATCAATTCGATATGTTGATGTTGACGCACAACTTCTGCATCAATCATGGTAGCAAGGGCTGAATCGGCAATTGCAAGCTTATTGGAATGGCTAAACATGACAGTTAAGGCTTTCTGTTAATTAAATTAAGTAATACAACCAAAATAACGCACTATTTTATCATGCCATTGATGCATCTTAAACTTTGCATCGCTATCTTCGACTAGTCCTCTTGATTGTGCCTTTATTCAATTGGTTGCAATAATTGGTTTAATATAGCCACCATTGCTGCAAAAACACCATTTTTAAATCATTTAAAATAGTTAACTATCTGTTTTTATTAATAAAAATAACAGGCACAGCTATTGCTACTATTATGATTAGCACTATCTCCAGAGTCGCTTCCTTTAAGCCCAGCCTTAACTAGATTAAGCGCTGGGCTTTTTTTAATGATGCATTGTGCATGATTTGCTATTGGTCTAAAAAGGCGCGCTATAATTCAATTTTGTAGATTGAAAGTTAGCAATGAAATGGACCGATAGCCTCAGAATCGCTGAAGATTTAGCAGATAAACTCCCTGAAATCGACCCTAAAACCATTCGCTTTACCGATTTAATGCAATGGGTGATGGCATTGGATGGCTTTGAAGAAGGCCCTGAGCATTGCGGTGAGAAAATATTGGAAGCCATTCAACTGGCTTGGATTGAAGAAGCTGAGTAGCAAAAACATAGAATTAAAGCCAAATAATTAAAACCTAACAATTAAAATCATGTTCACCGCGCTTTTTTTATTGTTTATCAAACATTTTATTTGCGATTTTCCATTGCAGGCGTATCCGTGGATGTATCGTAATAAAGGCACCTATCTTCACCCTGGCGGAATCGTGCATGCACTGATTCATGGGATTGGCACTGCAATCGTACTTTTGCCGTTTATTGGCCTTGTTGCTTTAATTTATGGGATAGTTGATTTATTTGTGCACTATCATATTGATTGGGCAAAAATGCGCATTAGCAAACGTTATGATTTACAACCACAGAATAGTGAAAAATTCTGGATTCTGTTAGGCTTCGACCAATTACTGCATCACATCACCTATTTTGTACTTATTTACTTCGCCTTTAACTTAACGCTTTAAATTCTTTTATTTTTATTTGATAACCACTATGCAAAAACCAAACAGTATCGACATTCCAAAAGAAATTTTTAAAGCCTACGATATACGTGGCATTGTGGGTAAAACCTTAACGCCTGAAATCGTAGAGCTAATCGGCCATGCGTTAGGGTCAGAGGCGAAACAGCGTGCACAAAGTGAAATCTGTATTGGCTACGATGGCCGCTTATCTGGCCCTGAGCTGGCACAGGCGCTGTCCAACGGCATTCGCAAAGCTGGCATCAACGTAGTGAATTTGGGTATGGTGGCAACACCAATGGTGTATTTTGCGGCTTATCATCTCAATACCAATTGCGGCGTGATGGTGACTGGTAGCCATAACCCACCTGATTACAATGGCCTAAAAATGGTTTTGGCTGGCGAAACACTTTCTAATGATTCGATTCAAAGCTTAAAGAATCGTATAGAACAAAAAAACTTTACTTATGGCGACGGTGTTGAACGTAACTATGCGATTGCAGAAGATTATATTGCCACGATTCAAGCCGATATTAAACTGACGCGGCCTATGCAAATTGCGGTGGATTGCGGCAATGGCGTGGCGGGCGCATTTGCAAAAACGCTTTACAACGCCATCGGCTGCCGTGTTGATGAGCTATTTTGTGAAGTAGATGGCCACTTTCCAAACCATCATCCGGACCCTTCTGTGCCAGAAAATTTAGTGGATTTAGCCAACTTATTGCAATCCAGTCGCGCTGAAATTGGCTTGGCTTTTGATGGCGATGGCGACAGGCTGGGGATTGTCACCAAAGATGGTCAGATTATCTATCCAGATAGGCAATTATTATTATTTGCAGAGGACGTATTAAGCCGCAACAAAGGGGCCACTATTATTTTTGATGTGAAATCAACGCGTAATTTAAGCCCTTGGATACGCAAATACGGCGGCAACCCACTTATGTGGAAAACTGGCCACTCATTGGTAAAAGCGAAAATTAAAGAAACCAACGCGGCATTGGCGGGTGAAATGAGCGGCCATGTATTCTTTAACGATGCCGACATCAACGGTAAAAAACGCTGGTATGGCTTTGACGATGGTTTATATGCAGGTGCGCGCATGCTGGAAATTCTTAGCCAGTTTAATAATCCTTCTGAAATTTTAAATAGCTTACCTGATAGTCTCAGTACGCCAGAGCAGCATATTCATATGAACGAAGGCGAGCCGCATGCCTTGATTGCCGCATTGCAACAATCGGCAAATTTTGAAGGCGCCGTTGAGGTGATTACCATTGATGGCTTGCGCGTAGAATACACTGATGGCTTTGGTTTAATGCGCCCATCTAATACCACACCTGTGATTGTATTGCGTTTTGAAGCAGATTCTGAAGATGCCTTAAAGCGTATTCAAGCACAATTTAGAGAAGTCATCTGGGGCACAGCGCCACATGTAGCCTTGCCGTTTTAATCCCTTTATTCGCATCATTCACCTAATGTCGCGCAATTCTATAATTTTCACTATCGTTTGGCTAACCTTAGCCGCAGGCATTTATTACCTAGTCGATAATATTCAAAATCCCAATAAAATATGGCGGCTGGGCGATAATGCCAACGAAGTTGTGCTGCAGCGCGGCTTAGATGGCCATTACCGTGCCGAAGCACTTATTAACAATCAAAAAGTGAGTGTATTGGTGGATACAGGTGCAACAGGTGTTGCCATTTCGCAAGCGGTAGCCGATAAATTACAGCTTAAAAGCGTGGCCGCTGTGCGCACCAATACTGCCAATGGCGATAGCGTTGGTTACATGGTGCGGCTGGAATCTGTCAAGGTGGGCGGTGTTGAGGCAAACGATGTTTCGGCTATGATAGCGCCAAGTTTAGGCGGCGATGTATTGCTGGGCATGAGTTATTTGGGCCGCATGGATGTGCGCTTATTTAATAATCAGATGACCATTAAGCAAGTTGAATAATTTTTATCACTTAACGCTTTGATTCTAATCATATAAAACCGCACTTTATATCCACTAAATTTAAATAAATGTAAGTAATTTGGTTGACCAGCAGCACTAAGCTGTGCTAGCAAAATTTAATTACAGAATGAATTTAATATTTTTGGAGGTTGTGATGGTTATTCAAACTAAAGTTGCAGTGATTATTGCTGCAGCGGTATTATCAACGTCGATTTTTTCGATACCCAGCTTCGCAGCGGATACAACATTTGGTACTGCAGCGTATCAAAAAGAATTTAGAAAGTTAAAAATGATGCAAATGTTAGATGCCGACGGTAATCACATGGTGTCATTAGACGAATTTAACGCTTTTAATAGCGGCGTATTTGATTCACTTAACAAAGATAATGATGACTCGCTGGATGCCGACGAATGGGTTGGCGTAGATGGAAAACAAGAGGTGAGCTTTGGTACAGGTGGCTATAACCGCCAGTTGCGCAGCAAAAAAATGATGGCTTTAACTGATAAAGATGGCGATCATTTAGTGACTAAAACCGAGTTTCTAAAATTACAAGAAACTATTTTTAGCAAAATGGATAAATCTGGCGATAGCCAACTAGATCCGCAAGAATGGCTATCTAAACAAACGAATAATTAAACTGTTTTAATCAGTAATTAACAAAGGCTAGCGTTTCTAGCCTTTGTTTTTTGCAATGTTTTAAGTAATCACCGTTGGCAATTCGCGACTAGTGCATTGTTTTAGTTGTGAAATATCTAATGCAATTTGAATCATTTCTGCCAGCGCAACTTGTGCATCTAAATGATGGTTGGCTATATCAGGCTCATAGGCCTCTAAATAAATGCGCAAAGTAGCGCCCTCTGTTCCTGTGCCTGATAGTCTAAACACAATACGCGAACCACATTTGAATAAAATACGCACACCCTGCCCCGTGCTAATTGAGCCATCAATGGGGTCGGTATAACTAAAATCGTCACAAGTGTTCACAGAGTAGCGGCCAAAAACTTGCTCGGGAAAAGTCAAAAATTGAGACTTTATATGCGCCATCACATCATTAGCAGCGTCCGTGGGTATTGCCTCATAATCATGGCGAGAATACACATTGCGGCCATATTCGGCCCAGTGTGCTTTAACAAGTGCTTCCACGCTAGTTTTTTTAATCGCGATAATGTTGAGCCAGCATAACACTGCCCATAACCCATCTTTTTCACGCACATGATTACTGCCTGTGCCAAAACTTTCTTCGCCACACAAAGTCACTTTGTGTGCGTCCATCAAATTACCAAAAAACTTCCATCCAGTTGGCGTTTCGTAGCAAGGAATATTGAGTTTTTCTGCCACCCTATCCACCGCGCCACTGGTCGGCATAGAACGCGCAACACCCGCCAAACCTTGTTTATAAGCAGGTATTAACTGTGCGTTTGCAGCAATAATCGCCAAACTGTCTGATGGCGTTACAAAAAACGCCTTACCTAAAATCATGTTGCGGTCACCATCGCCATCCGATGCGGCGCCAAAATCGGGTGCTGACTGTGTTTTATTATCTGGCTGATAAAGTACATCCACCAACTCATGTGCATAAGTTAGATTAGGGTCAGGATGACCGCCGCCAAACGTCTCAGAAACTTCGCAATTCATTAAACTGGCTGCTGGTGCGCCTAAGCGATTCACTAAAATCTCTTTAGCATAAGGCCCTGTCACTGCATGCATCGCATCAAACTTTAGGCTAAACCCAGATTGTAATAAGGATTTAATCGTTGAAAAATCAAATAGTTGCGCCATTAAATCGGCATAATCGCTTACCGCATTAATCACCTGCACGCTAAAACCATCTAGCTGCGTTTCGCCAATCACATTTAAATCAATATCGTCAAAATCGGCTATTTTGTACTGTGTAATCGTCTTACTTTTAGCAAAAATCGCTTCTGTGATTTTTTCTGGCGCAGGCCCACCATTAGCGGTGTTGTATTTAATACCAAAATCTTCTGTAGGGCCGGCAGGGTTATGGCTAGCTGATAATATAATGCCGCCAAAGGTTTGATAGTGCCGAATCACATGCGATGCCGCAGGCGTCGATAAAATGCCGCCTTGCCCAACAATCACTTTAACAAAACCATTTGCTGCTGCCATTTTAATAATAAGTTGAATTGCCGTTTTATTATAAAAACGACCATCGCCACCCAAAGTTAAAGTAGCATCGGCTGCAATCGTGAGCGTATCAAAAATACTTTGTACAAAATTTTCAAGATAATGTGGCTGTTGAAACACTTTTACTTTTTTACGTAAGCCTGAAGTACCTGGTTTTTGATCTAAAAATGCTTGGGTTTGAATGGTTTGCATACGCATGATGAATTCCTTTGGATTTAAGCCATTATAATTGAAAAAAAAGCGCAATTAATGCGCTTTTTTGAATGAAACAGGGACTTAACTTAACACCTTAAAACCATCGAAAAAGATGTGTTAATTAAACGCCGTGTTTTTTTAACCAGTCACGGGTTAATTGCCAACTGTAATCCGCTGCGGTTTTGTTGTAGGTTGGTCGATAATCTGCATGGAAACCATGATTTACATTTGGGAAAAGAATAATCTCAGAATGGCTCCCCGATTTTTCAAGCTCAGCTTGCATTTGTTCAATCATTTCATTTTTAATAAATGCATCTTGGCTCGCATATAAACCTAAAATTGGCGCTTTAAGCGTGCTAGCAATATCCATTGGATCATTTGCTTTAATCTCTGACTTCATGCCCGTTAATAGTCCGTAATACGCAACACCCGTTTTTACGTTAGGGTTGTGTGTAGCATAAAGCCAAACAGTACGCCCACCCCAGCAAAATCCAACAGTCGCCAGTTTTTTTGCATTGGCTTTACCGGTTGATTTAACGTAGGCAACTGTAGCATCTAAGTCAGAAAATACTTGTTCATCTGGCACTTTTGAAACCACTTTACTTAAAATGTCGCCAATATCGGTCATGTTGGAAACATCACCCTGACGCGCAAATAGCTCTGGCGCTATCGCGTAGTAACCCAATTTTGCAAAGCGACGGCACACATCCTTGATATGCTCATGCACGCCAAAAATTTCTTGTATCACCAATACCACTGGTAAATTTTTGCCATTTTTTGGCATCGCGCGATAAGCTGGTATCTTGCCATCCGTAGTCGGTACACTTACCTCGCCTGCAACCAAACCATCATCACTAGTGACAATTGCTTGCGCCATGATAGGGTTTGACGCAATGGCAAAACCGATTGCCAGACTTGTCATGATAAACGCACGGCGGCTCAAACCAGCAACGGCCGAATCAGCCGCAACTGGCTCCGCATTAAAATTGAGAGGTTTTAATCCATAGGTATGTAAATCCATTTTTTGCTTCCTTTAAGTGATTAAGTATTGGTTAATATTTAAGCATATGTTTGTTACTGAATATAATGCAGTGACATGAACCTACGATTGCATTGTGCAATTTTGTCATTATTATGCAACTTATTAGACCAGTCGTCTAGTATAAAATCATTCATTTATCTGCAATATTAAGCTTCTATCAATTTGCTAAAAATAAAATTTCACAAAACTGTAACACATTGAAAGTTCAAGACAATTTATACTCTTGAACGTTTATTGATAATGACAAGAGAGATGATAATGAAAATCCGGGCTCCCAATGAAAAGTATTTAAAAGATGCTGAGAACTTAACTAAAGATCAAAAAGAGCGGCTATTGTGCAGGATGCGTGGCAAGTTAACACGCAGGTTAGAAGAAGAAAAATTGAATACGATAGAAGCGCTAGCGATACAGTTAGAAATTGAAGATGCGGAGCTGGCTGACTGGCGCGAGAAAATGAATGAGATTAAGGTCAAAGAAAAGTCAAAAAAGAAAAATTCAGACTAATGAGTTACCCTGAAAAATTTCAAGAAAATTATTAGAGAATAAGTAACTCGATACAAAAAACACTTAAAAAGCTGTAAATTAAATCTTGTTAGCCTTATCTAATTGGTCGGGACAGCAAGATTCGAACTTGCGACCCCATGCCCCCCAGGCATGTACGCTACCAGGCTGCGCTATGCCCCGAACCGCGCTACTGTTGATGAGTAACGAGCGCATATTATAAATCAAATGTGCAGACTAGCCATAGCGATTAATGGCCAAAGTGGGTGTTTGAATACAGGAATACTTAAGAGAGTGTGCTAGGTAAAACAGATACTAAGAAGTAAAACAGATACTGCAAACAGGCTTTTTTAAGCGCGCAGCAGTTGGATCACTTCGCGAATTTCACGTTTAAATAACGATAAATCAAAATCTCCAGCAACACTATTCATCACATGAGCAAGTGGCTGGGTATTAACTTGAGGCTTGGCAGAGGCATGTGCTGCAACAGTTTCAATTTTCACTTCTGCACCATCTAAACGATTGCGTGCACCGCTGATGGTAAAACCTTGCTCGTATAATAATTCACGAATTTTGCGGATTAACAATACTTCATGATGTTGATAATAACGGCGATTTCCTCTGCGTTTAACAGGCTTAAGCTGGGTAAATTCCTGCTCCCAATAACGCAATACATGCGGCTTTACACCACACAGCTCGCTCACTTCACCAATCGTAAAGTAACGTTTGGCTGGTATTGGCGGCAATTGCACTTTAGGCGCTTGTTCTAGCATCAGTTAATAATTAACCCAGAATTTAAAAACGAAATATATCAATACATCTTAAGCGTAATGTTCTTCAACTTTACTTTTCAATTTTTGACTCGCATGAAAAGTCACCACACGACGTGCAGTAATCGGTATTTCTTCACCCGTTTTTGGATTGCGGCCTGGGCGCTCAGATTTTTTACGTAATTCAAAATTACCAAAACCCGATAATTTCACGCTATCTCCAGTTTCTAATGCAGTGCGCACTTCTTCAAAAAATGCTTCTACCATATCTTTTGCCTCACGCTTATTTAAGCCTACTTGCTCAAACAACAAATCGGCTAAATCCGCCTTAGTTAAGGTCATACATTTCCCCTGAACATCTTTTATCCATTTATTTTTACAGTTGATAACTTAAATTTTACTTACTATGTTTATCAGCTAACTTCGCAAACTCGCAGCAAATTGATTTTCTAATAATTGTAACAATTTTGCCATTGCCGCTTCGGCTTCAATATCCACCAAAGTTTTATGAGTATCTTGCATAAGTACTGATAATGCAAGGCTTTTTTTGTTTTCAGGAATACCTTTTCCTTGATATATATCAAACAGTTGCACTTGTGTCACAAGCGGAATATTCGCTTTTTCGATAGCATCGAATATCGTTTGAACAGGCAAATCCGCATCCACAATTACCGCCAAATCGCGACGCGTTGCTAGCGTTTTTGGTACCTCTGCGTAATGCGCAATGGATTTCTGCAATAGTGGTGATGCTTCCAGCTCAAACAGAAAAGTATTTTTAGCTAAGCTGTAATGTTGTTGCCATTTTGGATGCAATTTGCCTAACCAGCCAATCGCGTTGCCATTAAGATAAACTCGGGCTGATTGACCTGGATGCAGAGCGTTGTGTGCTTCTGCACGATATTCAGCTTCACCATGCGTTAAGCTGTCAACAGTCGCCTTAACATCATAAAAATCGACTTCTTTTGCGGCTACGCCCCACTGCTCTGGCTGAAATGCACCATAAAATAAGCCAGCAACCCGTGCTTGCTCACTGAACCCTTGTTGTGTCTGATGATAGCTTGAGCCTACTTCAAACAGCATGGCGCGCTCTTGTTTACGATTCAGGTTGTAAGTCAACGTATCCAACAAACCACCCCACAATCCACTGCGCATCACGCTCATTTGACTAGCAATCGGATTTTTAAGCTTAATCGGGTTAGCATTGCCTAACAAATCGCGTTCCCAACTTTCATCCACAAAGCTATACGTAATAATTTCCTGATAACCTTGCGCTTGCAAAGTGTTATGCAGCCATGCGTTATTCAGCAAGGCTTCTGGCGCATCCAGCATATTCAAGCTAGCAGTTGGTTTAATCGCAGAAATTTTATCGTAACCATGCAAACGTGCGATTTCTTCAATCAAATCCTCTTCGCGCGCAATATCAAAGCGATAGGTGGGCGACTTAACCACAAAAATATCGTCATTTTCTGTGAATTCAAAATCCAGTTGTGTCAACAGAGTGCCAACGGTTTGCTTGGGAATGCTAATACCTAACACTGAACACAAACGCGAATAACGTAATTTCACAGAAGCACGTTCTGGTAATTGATTCACTATTTCGGTGATTTCGCCTGCCTGACCACCGCAGATATTTAGTATCAAAGCAGTTGCACGTTCCAGCGCCAATTTTGTATTGCCAAAATCCACACCACGTTCAAATCGATAAGATGAGTCTGTACTCAAGCCCAAGCGGCGGGCTTTGCCAGCAATCGCATCTGGCGTAAAAAACGCGCTTTCTAAAAATATTGCCGATGTTGCATCTGTGACGGATGTTGGTTCACCGCCCATAACGCCTGCAAATGCAATGGCACCACTATTATCGGCTATTACCAAATCGTCGCTGGCTAATTTAACTTGCGTATCATTTAGCAGCTTAATCTGTTCATTTTTTGATGCAAATCGAACGTTAACTTCGCCATTTAATTGAGCTAAATCAAAGGCGTGCATCGGCTGGCCAAATTCCAGCAACACATAATTGCTGATATCCACAATCGCACTAATGCTGCGAATACCACTGCGCTCTAAACTGCGTACCATCCAATCAGGCGCTTTTGCTTGCGCATTCACTGACTCAATCACACGTCCATAATAAGCAGGGCAAGCTTCTTTTGCATGAACACTGACCGCTTGTGTTTTTGTGCTTTCAATCTTGACGACATCAAAAGCTGGTAAATTAATTGGCGCGCCTGTAATCGCCGCTACATCACGCGCAATACCTAAGATACTCAAGCAATCGGCACGATTAGGCGTTAGTTTCAATGTGAGCGCGTGATCATTTAAGTCCAAATAGTCACGGATATCCTGACCAGCTGGTGCGTCATTTGGCAACTCTAGCAAGCCGCTTGCTTCCGCTGCTAAGCCCAGCTCCTTCGCGGAACACATCATTCCAAACGACTCTACACCACGCACTTTTGCGGCTTTGATACTGATACCTGGTAATTCAGCGCCAACTAAAGCGCATGGTGCTTTTAAGCCTACGCGAGCATTGCTGGCACCACAAACAATCTGCAGAATTTCTTTACCAATATTCACTTTGCAAACTTGCAAGCGATCTGCATCAGGGTGTTTAACCACCTCAATAATTTCACCAATTACGATATTGCTAAAAGCAGGCGCAACAGGCGTCATCTCTTCCACCTCCAAGCCAGCCATTGTTAGGGCGTGGCTAAGCTCTGCGGAAGTGATTGCGGGATTTACAAAGGTGCGTAACCAGTTTTCTGAGAATTGCATAATGTTTAAAACTTGATTATTTGAATTGCGACAAAAAGCGCAAATCATTATTAAAGAAATGGCGTAAGTCGTTCACACCATAGCGCAACATCGCCAAGCGCTCTACGCCTAGCCCAAATGCAAATCCGCGATATTTTTCGCTATCGATATTTACATGTTTAAACACTTCAGGATGCACCATGCCGCAACCACCAATCTCTAACCAACCACCATTCCAACTCATATCCATTTCGGCTGATGGTTCGGTAAATGGGAAAAACGAAGGGCGAAATCTTACGGTTAAATCATCGCGCTCAAAGAATTTCTGCAAGAAATCTTGCACCACACCTTTAAGATTAGCAAAGCTGATATTTTCGTCTACCCACAAACCTTCTACTTGGTGAAACATGGGCGAATGCGTTGCGTCAGAATCCACTCGATACACACGGCCAGGTGCAATAATCTTTAACGGAGGCTCTTTATTTTCCATATAGTGAATTTGCACAGGCGATGTATGCGTACGTAACACATTATTTTCATCCACATAAAACGTATCATGCATTGCACGCGCAGGGTGATTCTCTGGAATATTGAGTGCCGTGAAATTATAAAAATCGGTTTCTATTTCAGGACCAGTCGCCACATCAAAGCCAATTGAATGAAATAATTGTTCAATACGTTGCAATGTGAGCGTCACTGGGTGCAAGCCGCCAGTTGACTGCGCGCGCGCGGGCAATGTCACATCTAAAGACTCTGCCGCCAATTGTTTGGCTTGCTCAGCATTTAAAATCGCTTCGCGACGTGCATTTAAAGCCGCTTCTACCGCTTGCTTCACCACATTAATCGCGGCTCCAGCTGCTGGACGCTCTTCATTGCTTAGCTTACCTAAGCCTTTTAAAGCTTCGGTCAATGCACCTGTTTTACCTAAATATTTCGCTTTAGCATTTTCTAATGCTGGCATATCTGCACAGGCATTAAAGTCGCTAAGGGATTCTGAAATGAGATGTTCTAAATTAGCCATGCCGTATTTTAACCGAAAGTAATCTATTTTTGATGTTTAACTGATTGATTATGAATAAATATTTTTCTTTAGCCATAAAAAAAGAGGCCTTAGCCTCTTTTTTTATTTCAAACTGATACAAGCAGCTTAAGCCGCTAAACCAGCTTTTGCTAAGTCAACAAATTTTGCAAATGCCGCTTTGTCGAACACTGCTAAATCAGCTAGTACTTTGCGATCCACTTCAATAGAAGCTTTTTTCAAGCCATTCATGAAACGGCTGTATGTTAAACCTAACTCGCGTGCACCTGCATTAATACGTGCAATCCATAAGGTACGGAATTGACGTTTTTTCTGACGACGGTCACGGTAAGCATATTGACCCGCTTTCATTACCGCTTGCTTAGCAACGCGATAAACGTTTTTACGACGACCGCGATAACCTTTAGCGGCGTTTAATACTTTTTTATGTCTTGCGCGAGCGATGACACCACGTTTTACTCTAGGCATATCGGTCTCCTTATTGTGTTGGCATCATGGCGCGAACGCGTTTGATGTCAGTTGGTGAGATGATCGAAGTGCCACGTAACTTACGTTTTTGCTTAGTGGTTTTCTTGGTTAGGATATGACGTAAATGTGAATGCGTACGCTTCACTTTACCATTACCTAAGAACTTAAAACGCTTTTTGGCGCTGCTCTTTGTTTTCATTTTTGGCATTTTTTTCTCCTTTGAGAGTTGTTAAGAGTGCCTAGGCATGCCATTTCGCCGTATCACTCAAGTAAAAACTTATTTATTCTGTTGCTACTACTTTTTCTTCTAACTTTTCAGCTGTTTTTTCAACAGGTTTTGCTACTTTTGGTTGCTTTGCAACTACTTTTTCTATCTTTTTAGGTGCTAATACCATCACCATTTGGCGGCCTTCCATTTTAGGAAACTGCTCAACAACCGCATGCTCTACCAAATCGGCTTCTACACGTCTTAATAACGCCAAACCAAATTCTTGGTGCGTAATCTCGCGGCCTCTAAAACGCAGCGTGATTTTCGCTTTATCACCTTCACCCAAAAAGCGGATGATATTACGTACTTTAATATTGTAATCGCCATCATCCGTACCTGGGCGAAATTTGATTTCTTTGATAACAACTTGTTTCTGCTTCAATTTTTGTTCATGTTGGCGCTTGCTTTCAGCGTACTTGAACTTACCGTAATCCATCAACCTGCACACTGGTGGCGTGGCATTTGGCGCGATTTCTACCAAATCAATATCCGCTTCTTCTGCCTTAAAAAAAGCCTCACGTAGACTTACAATGCCTAATGGCTCGCCTTCTACTCCCACCAAACGAACTTCGGGTGCGGTAATATCCCCATTAATTCGTGTATCTTTATCTTGTGCTATTGCTGGCTCCTAATCAAAAAAATTAAACCGCGCTACCTTGAAAATAAAGTTTAAACCTTTGCTTCTACTTCTGCTTTTAACCGAGCAATTAAGTCGGCAATCGGCATAGAACCTAGGTCTTCACCTTTTCTGGTACGCACGGCCACATGTCCTGCTTGCATTTCGCGCTCACCCGCAACGAGCAAGTAAGGCATTTTCTGCATTGAATGTTCGCGTATTTTATAGGTAATCTTCTCATTTCTCAAGTCATATTCGCATCGAATGCCATTTTTCTTCAATGTTTCAACAACTTGCATTACGTATTCGGCTTGGCTTTCAGAAATATTCAGCACCATCACTTGCACAGGCGCCAACCAAAGCGGCATTGCACCCGCATAGTTTTCAATCAAAATACCAATAAAACGCTCCATTGAGCCCACAATAGCCCGATGCAACATGATGGGACGTTTGCGTGAATTGTCTTCCGCCACATACTCCGCACCTAAACGTTCAGGCAAGTTAGGATCTAGCTGAATGGTGCCACATTGCCACAAGCGACCTAGTGAATCTTTTAATGTGAATTCGATTTTAGGGCCATAGAATGCGCCTTCACCAGGCTGGTATTCAAAGTCTAAATTGTTTAACTTCAACGCATTGGCAAGCGAAGTTTCTGCCCTGTCCCAATCTTCGTCTGAGCCAATGCGTTTTTCTGGGCGTGTAGATAGCTTAACTAAAACATCTTTAAAACCAAAATCGCCATAAGCCTTGTAGAGCATCTTAATAAAGTCGGCGACTTCTGCTTCTACTTGTTCGTCGGTACAAAAGATATGCGCATCATCCTGAGTAAAGCCACGCACACGCATCAAACCGTGCAATGAGCCAGACGGTTCGTTACGGTGGCATGAGCCGAACTCTGCCAAGCGTAGCGGCAAATCGCGGTAACTATGCAGGCTACTATTAAAAATCTGCACATGACCAGGGCAATTCATCGGTTTCACGGCGTATTCACGATTTTCTGAATTGGTCACAAACATATTGTCGCGATAATTTTGCCAGTGGCCAGACTTCTCCCACAAGGTTTTATCCATAATGGTCGGCGTGCGCACTTCTTGATAGTTGTAATCCTTGAACATTTGGCGCATATATTGCTCAACTTCTTGCCAAATGCTCCAGCCACGCGGATGCCAGAACACCATGCCTGGCGCGTCATCTTGCATATGAAAATAATCCAGTTGCTTGCCTAATTTGCGGTGATCGCGTTTTTCCGCTTCTTCCAATTGGAATAAATAAGCCTCAAGCTCTTCTTTATTGCGCCAAGCGGTGCCATAAACGCGTTGCAACATCTCATTATTGCTATCGCCACGCCAGTAAGCGCCTGCTAGCTTCATCAATTTGAATGCTTTTAATTTGCCCGTATTCGGTACATGCGGGCCACGGCATAAGTCGGTAAAGCCGCCTTCAGAATATAAAGAAACATCTTCATTGGCAGGAATCGACGCAATAATTTCAGCCTTGTAATGCTCGTTAATACTTTTGAAATATGCCACCGCCTCATCGCGCGGCAATACTTTGCGCGTCACCTGCTCATCCTTTTTAGCCAGCTCGCCCATTTTCTTTTCGATGGCGATTAAATCTTCTGGCGTAAACGGGCGCTTATATGAAAAATCATAATAAAAGCCATTGTCAATCACAGGGCCAATCGTTACTTGGCAATCAGGAAATAATTCTTTAACCGCATACGCCAATAAATGCGCGGTGGAATGGCGAATAATATCTAAGCCATCATCGGATTTATCCGTCACAATCGCTAAATCGCTATCGGATTCAATCAGATAACTGGTATCCACCAACTGATTGTTCACCTTGCCAGCAAGTGCAGCCTTTGCAAGACCTGCGCCAATATCCATAGCCACTTGCGCCACGGTTACTGGCGATTCAAAGCTACGTTGTGAGCCATCTGGCAGGCGAATTACTGGCATATCAATTCCAATTTAATTAAGTATTCTCAATATTTCAATCAAGCTTAAAACAATAAAAGCCGTTTTATTTTAACGGCTTTTACAAATGCAACAAGCTCAAAAGTTAACCATTTTGTATCGTTAACTTTTGATAAAGGTTAAACCGAGTATTGCGTTTTTGGTAGGCAGTACCAGATTCGAACTGGTGACCTCTTGGATGTCGACCAAGCGCTCTAACCAACTGAGCTAACCGCCTGTTTATGCAATTTTGCGAAGTGCGAATTCTAGCTTAATAAGGGTTTGCGCGCAAACGCGCACTGTTATAATTGCTGGGTGAACACACAAAATAATCCGCAAACAAATTTTGAGACCTTACTGGACAGCTTGAGCACACAAGGTTACGTTGTTTGTGAAAACTTTTTGCCTGAGCAAATTATTTTAGCTTTGCGTGATGAGGCGCAAAAGCGCTATGCGAATCTGGAAATGCGTGCCGCTAAGACTGGTTTACTGAATCAATCACAACAATCCAACATTCGTGGCGACCAAATTATGTGGCTGGATGAGCAGCTTGAAAACAGTGCGATTCAAGCTTATTTTGAGCAAATGCATGCGTTAAGAATGTTACTTAACCAATATTTATTCATGAATTTACAAGCGTTTGAGACACATTTTGCCATTTATACGGTTGGCGGCGCTTATCAAAGACATCTAGACCAATTTGGTCACGGTAACGATGCCAAAGCGCGCCAATTAAGCAGTGTTTTATATTTGAATAATGATTGGCAAGTGGACAATGGCGGCGAGTTACGTTTATATTTAAATGAAATAGAGTACTTAGATATACTGCCAACGGCTGGCAAATTAGTGTTATTTTTATCGGCTAAATTTTGGCACGAAGTGCGCCCTGCAAAACGCGAAAGAGTCAGTTTAACTGGCTGGTTTAGAAGCCGTTCGCATTCATTAATCTAAGGCTGTACTAAACGGTCATACAAACTTGGGCTGGCATAACCATCTTGTGCCAACCTTTCTGATGCTTGATATTGCCGAATAGCCGCCTGTGTTTTAAGGCCAGGAAAGCCATCTGGCGGCCCGCAATCAAAACCCAATTCATTTAACTTGCCTTGCAACGCCCACATTTGGTTAAAAGTTAACGCTTCTTTTTCGGCAAAATCTCCTGCAACAATCGGTTTATCTGCGATGAACTGATTGGATAAATGCACAACTGATAATGCATAGTTGACTGAGCGATTCCAATCCATAATCACATCAAAGTTATGAAACACCATAAAAGCTGGGCCAAAACGCCCTTGTGGTAGCAAAATTGCCGCTTCTGCCAGTTCTGGTAAAGCATTATTTTCCATGGTCAACACACCCAATTTAGACCAATGCAAAGCATGCTGGCGGCGATTCAATTGCGCCAAGCTATAATCAAATTCATTGGGTAATTTCACCTCAAGCGCTGCAATTTCAGTTTTACGCCAACCAACCTGATTCAGATAATTGGCGGCCGATGCAAACGCATCTGGCAAAGATGTCCAAATATCCATGCGGCCATCAATATCCGCATCGACACCATATTTAAGTAAAGTGGATGGCATAAATTGCATATGCCCCATCGCGCCTGCCCAAGAGCCGCGCATGCCTGCAACTTTGTTATGCCCTGCATCGATAATACGCATTGTGTCAAACAGTTGCGCGCGAAAAAAATGGGAACGGCGCCCCTCAAAAGCTAAAGTCGCCAGCGCGGATGGCAGCCCATAATTGCCTTTATTGCTACCGTAGTTGGTTTCTAAGCCCCAAAACGCCATTAATATTTGTTTAGGTACGCCATATTTTGCTTCAATCTGATTTAAAAGCGCTTCGTGCTCTTGCAGTAATGCCCTGCCCTTGGCTACTCGATTAGGGCTTACGCGCTTTTCTACATAATTTAAAAATGGTGAGATAAATTCTGGCTGACCGCGATCTAATACAATGACGCTTGGTAAATATTGCGCGTTCTGAAATGTGTCATTGATAGTCTGCTCGGAAATCTGTGCAGCTTTAGCCTCCGACTTCAATGTTTCAAGCCATGTATCAAAGTTTACAGTCTCTTCTGCAATTGCTACTGGATTGATTATTAAGTAAAAAATTGCATTAACTATGCAAAGAATAAATCGATTAAATCGTTTTTCAATCATCGTTTTAAGTCGTTTCCAGCACTTTGCTATAGCCTATGTGAAAATCTGGATACTGCAACTCAAAACCCGTCGCGCGCAAACGGTGATTACTTAGGCGCTTGCCTCCCTGCCTTGCAGGCGTTTGAATTTCGCTGACATCTATGCCTTGCTGCCTTGCAAGCCAGTTGAGCACCGTATATTGCAAAGTAGGCATGTCATCGGTGATGATATAACAATTTTCTACGGGCTGCTGATTCAAGCTTTTTTGCACTAAGAATGCAATAAATCCTGCTGCATCATCGCGATGAATACGATTGCTCCAGCTATTATTGACAGGCCAGCGACTGGGGTCTTTTGCTGTGTTAACCAAATATAAGCGACCTTGCCCATAAATGCCTGAAAGCCTTAATATTGTGGCTTTGCAAGTTAATTGAGTTAACACATTTTCAGCTTCTAATAATCGTTCACCACCAAAATCAGCAGGAATTGCTAGCGTATCTTCATCTAAAATTTCTGACGTATTTTGCCCATACACCCGTGTGCTAGAAACGAAAAACACATGCTGTAAATCGGCATTGCGCGCTTGTGTTGCCAATACGTTTTTTAATCCTTGCACATAAATGGCATGATAATTTTCATCGGTTTGCGCACTTGCCGCCACGCAATAGATAATAATATGCGGATTAAGATGCGTTAATACTGCTAAAGTGCTCGCTTTTGTAACATCTGCCTGAATCGTTTGCATGCCATGCGGCAAATTTCGCGGGCTGATTCTTAAGCCAATCACTTCATGGTTTGCTTGATGCAATAACGCTGCAATTGCTGTGCCTAAATCACCGCAGCCTATGATTAATATTTGAGCCATTTATTAGGTTAACTCCCTGAAGTTAACCATGCTTAATCAGGTATTTTTCTGCGAAAAATAAGGCAACGATTGTTTTGCCATCGGTGATTTCACCACGCTGAATCATGTTCATGCAATCCTCAAACGGCAAATCAAATACCTCTAGCGATTCATCGGCATCACGTTGATGCTGACCCGCACTTAAACCACGCGCTAAATACATATGGATGACTTCATTAGAGTAACCAATGCAAGGATGCTGGTGACCCAACTTAACCCATTTTTTTGCGCTAAAACCCGTTTCTTCCAGCAACTCACGTTGGCCTGTCACTAAAATTTCTTCTCCCGCATCTATTTTCCCTGCTGGCAACTCAATAAAAACTTGATGCAGGGGATAGCGGAATTGGCGCTCTAAAATAACATTGCCATTTGCTAAAATCGGTACAATCACTACTGCGCCTGGATGTCTCACATATTCACGCTGGCTGTTGTGTCCATTTGGCAAGCGCACTTGGTCACGTTTAACAGTCAACATACCGCCTGAGGCGATTGTTTCAGAGCTCACCAAGTGCTCAGTTAAATCAAGCTTCATCATTTAAATAGCAGCACTAAACGTATCGCATTGATTCACATCGCCCACTTTTAAACCCTGATTAAACCAGCGCACACGCTGCTGAGAAGTCCCATGCGTAAAACTATCAGGCACTGCATAACCTTGCGCTTGCTTTTGAAGCGCATCATCACCAATTGCAGCAGCGGCTGTCATGGCTTCTTCTACGTCGCCCGCTTCCAGTATTCGGTTTGTGCCATCCGCGTGATGCGCCCACACTCCTGCATAACAATCTGCTTGCAACTCTAAACGTACCGATAATTGATTGGCCTCAACCTCACTACGCGCATTTTGGCGCGCCTGCTGCACTTTGCCTGATGTGCCCACCACGTTTTGAATATGGTGTCCTACTTCATGCGCGATTACATATGCCTGCGCAAAATCACCTGGCGCATTAAAGCGCGATTTCATTTCTTGATAAAACTGCAAATCAATATACACTTTACTATCGCCTGGGCAATAAAAAGGCCCCATTGCCGACTGCCCTGTTCCACATGGTGTTGGTGTTTGCCCACTAAATAGTACTAGTTTGGGCGCAGGATATTGCTGGCCAGCGTCTGCGAATATTTTATCCCAAGTATCTTCTGTGCTACCCAACACTTTGGCCACAAAAATCGCCATCGGATCATCTTTGGGAATCGCCTGCGCTTCAACTGGCGCTTGCTGATTTAGGCCTTGCCCAATATTGAGTACCACTGAAGGATCTACTCCGAAATACATAGCCACTAAAGCCAAAGCAATTGTGCCGATGCCGATCCCTTTACCACCAATTGGCAAACCGCCACGGCCACGCCTATCTTCAACATTGCTACTTTCTCGTTCATTATCTAAGCGCATTTTTACACCTTTAGAATAAGCTAAAGTTAATCTTAATAAGATTTTATTACATTGTCGTAATATTTACTTAACATTATGCGGCTAATAATATAGCTAGCACTTCAAGTTTTGACGTTTAATTTTATTGGCATAATTATCTTATATTCTTAAAAGTTATTAACATATATATCGTTAGAATATTTATTTTCAATTCATTGACTTAGCGATTTAATCGTATCTAAAATGTAAGCTCATTAAGAAATAGTAGGAGCATCGCCATGACAAGTTCATTTATTCGCTCACCCGCACTGTTAATTACGTTGCCATTATTAGCCTTGTTAGCAACCAGTCACCAAGCCAATGCAGAAATATATAAATGGCGCGACAATCGTGGCGTAACGCAGTATTCCGATCGCCCACCAGCCAGCAGCTTTAAAAAAGTTACGCGTAACGAAATGGTGAATGCGCTACAAACAAAAGATTTATGTACGGTAGGCCCAATTCAGAAATCAGTTGCTTCAGCAAAAAATTTAAATACGTTTTTTGGCTTTACTGTTAAAAAAGCCACTACTACTAATTTTTTTGGTATTCCTGTTACGCAAGCTGCAAGTACAAGTAGTTTTATAACTAACACTGCTAACACAAGACCTGTAAGTACTGGTTCTGTAGTTTCAAGCCCAATTTCTAGTCCAGTAAGCTCTGCCAAACCTACTGCTACTGCGCCTACCGTAAGTAGTCCAGCCACAGCTCCTGTGACAAGTCAAACTTCTCCTTTAGGAATTCCATCTACTTTTAACTCTGGTAGCAATAATATAACTGTGTTTGGCATACCAAGACCAACTCGAAGTTCTGGTTCTAACTTCTTTGGTATAAGTCCAACTCAACCTGCCGCTACGGCACCTACTGCGCCGGTTGCCGTGGCGCCAGCCCCTGTTGTAGCAGCACCTGCTGTACCAACACCCGCGCCAGTTATCGCACCGCCTGTGCAGGTGGCAGTGAATACTTCAGCACCGTTACCAGTTATACCAAACGCTTCACCCAACCTTATTCAGGTTGGTTTAATGCCTGCTGTTGATATTAGTAAAAATGTGATTCCCGCAATAGGTTATTCCACAATGCGAATTGAACCATCTAATGATACTTATCCACCAAGCGGGGGGGAGTTCAGAATTGGATGTCAAGTGAGTCACATGAGTAATGATGACCCTTTGGTTTACCCTAACCAACAAGGTGCAGCTCATCACCATACTTTTTTTGGAAACACTAGCTTAAATTACAAAAGTAATTTAAATACATTATCGTCAACTGGAAATTCAACATGTCATGGTGGCATCGCAAATCGCAGTGCATATTGGGTTCCTTCTATGATTGACACGTCCACGAATACGCCAGTCGTACCAGACGATACAGGCTTTTATTACAAACATGGTTCGATTGACGGTTCGCTCATTCAAGTACCTCCTAAGGGCTTAAGAATGATTGCTGGTAATGCTAAAGCGACTACTGAGGAGGACTCTGGTTACAAATTCTCATGCTTACCAGGTCCTAATTCAACTAGAAAGACATGGCCTTGGAAAGCTGGAATTCCTAAAGGGGCTGATTGTGAAGCTGGTGATAAACTAGTGTTTTCGATAAATTTTCCACAATGTTGGGATGGAAAAAATTTAGACAGTCCAAACCATAAAGACCATATGGCTTTTCCAAGCCACAGAAGAGATGTATTACCAGACTTTTACTGCCCAGCTACACATCCAGTTGCAATCCCACATATCACAGTTAACGTAAACTTTAACATCACTAAGTCAAACTCAACTGCAAACTGGCGGCTTGCAAGTGACAACTATCCAAATACTTTGCCCGGTGGTTTCTCAGGTCATGCGGACTGGGTTAATGGCTGGGATGAAACTGTTATGGCAGGCATTATTAAAAACTGTATTAATGCGAAAAGGGATGGGCATTCACATTTGCTATGTGACGGCAGAACACTGTATTAACCTTATAAATGCGCTTACGTTAATTAAAGGCTAGCTTTCACTAGCCTTTATTTTTTCCACAGTATTTTATAAATAAATCCTGGAAATGCGAATACCAAAAATAAGCTGAAAGTAACCGTATAAAACTCCCAACCTTGCGGTGAAACTTGACCTAGCGTTGCATATTCCGCGTAAAAGCTAATTGATCCTACGATTAAATATAAAATGGATAACTCAAATAAACACCAAGCTAGGTTTTTTGAAATGGATTTTAATCTGATTACATAAAACAGCCTGCTTGAAAACCAGGGTGAATTAGCGGCAATAAACGCCAATAGTAAGAGGATTGTTTGAGTCATGATTTTTAACTAGTCCAGCTGAACAACTTGCAGCAATATATTTTCCTTATTGCAAGCTAGCTGCAATAGCTGCCCCGCAAATCTGCATCAACGTTTGTGGCATGATGCCTAATAGCAATAAAGCAACTGCATTTACACTTAACACTAATTGCATATCAGTTGGTGCATTGATTGCAGAGTTGTCTTTTGGTGCATCAAAATACATGAGTTTTACAATACGCAAATAATAAAATGCGCCGATTGCTGCCATCAATACTGCAAATACCACCACCCACAAGAACCCTGCTTGTAGCGCGGCTTGCAACACCGTAAATTTAGCGTAGAAACCTAGCGTTGGCGGCACACCAGCCATGCTAAACATGGTTATTAGCATTAAAAAAGCCGCCCAAGGACTGCGTTGATTTAATCCTTTTAAATCATCCAAATTTTCTGCTTCAAAGCCTTGACGACTTAACAGTAAAATCATGCCAAAACCTGCTAGCGTCATTAATACATAGGCTGTAATGTAAAACATGCTGGATGCAAAACCATTTAAATTAGCGCTCATCAAGCCAAATAATAAAAAACCAATATGCGAAATAGTGGAATACGCCAGCATGCGTTTTAGATTGGTTTGGGCAATGGCGGTAATATTACCAATAGCAATAGACAATACTGCCATAATTAAAAGCATATCTTGCCAATCGATCGCAAGCGGATATAGTCCTTGCGCCAATAAGCGGATGGTGATGGCAAATGCAGCGAATTTTGGTACGGATCCAATCAACATGGTGATAGAAGTTGGCGCGCCTTGATATACATCTGGCACCCACATTTGAAACGGTACCGCACCAAATTTAAACGCCAGACCTGCCACAATAAATACCAAACCCAAAATCAGCACAGGATTTTTCGGATTAATTTCTAGCAATCCATTACTGATTTCTGAGATATTCAAGCTACCAGTCATGCCATAAATCATACTCATGCCATACAACAACATGCCGGAAGCCAGCGCGCCCAATACAAAGTATTTCATCGCCGCCTCTGTGGCACGCGCGTTATCTCTGTCAAAAGCAACCATTGAGTATAAGCATAGTGAAAGTAGCTCTAAGCCCATATAAATTGTGAGCATACTTTGACCAGAAATCATGATCATCATGCCCAGCATTGCAAACAGCACCATGGCGTAATACTCGCCCCTGAACATACCACGCTGTTGCATATATTGACGCGTATAAACCAGCATCATCGATGTACCTAGATATGTCATGAGTTTTAGTACATCCGCCAGCGGATCGTCAACAAACATATTGGAAAACGCATAGCCAACTGAGGGATTGTAGGTACTGACCGTAAAGTAAGCAGCCGCTAATAGCGTAAACTGCGCCAAGCCATAAATCACAATACGATTTTTTGGCTTAATAAATAAATCAAGCAGCAAAATAAACATCGCCATGCATAGCACAGTCAGTTCAGGCAAAGCGGTAATCAGGTCAGTTTTGATATATTCCATTATTTTTTAATATAATTTCTAGTAACTTAAGGCTAAAGCCCTGCAACTGGCAATTTGCTAATTGCCATGTGATTCAAAAATTGTGTAGCCGTAGCATGCGTAAATTCGGTAAGCGGTTGTGGATACACGCCAAAGCCAATCACCATCAATGCCAATACGCTTAATATCAATAACTCGCGTTTATTGATATCTTTCAACTCAGCAACATGCGAGTTTGCGATATCGCCATAAAAAACGCGCTTCACCATCCACAAGCTATACGCCGCACCAAATATCAAGGTGGTGGCTGCCAAGAATCCAACCCAGAAGTTGTATTTAACTGCAGCCAGAATGACCATAAACTCGCCTACAAAACCCGATGTCGCTGGCAGGCCGCTATTGGCCATGGCGAATAACACTGCAAACGCTGCAAATATCGGCATGGTATTGACTACTCCGCCGTAATCGGCGATTTGACGGCTGTGCATGCGGTCATACAACACACCCACACACAGGAACATGGCAGCAGAGATAAAGCCATGCGAAATCATTTGTACGATAGCGCCTTCAAGGCCTAATTGGCTAAACAGGAAAAAGCCCAGTGTGACAAATCCCATATGCGAGATAGAAGAATAAGCGATCAGCTTTTTCATGTCTTTTTGCACCAAGGCTACCAACGCAATGTAAACGATTGCAATTAGCGACAAGGTAATCATAAAGCCAGATAAGTAGTGCGCGGCATCGGGTGCGATTGGCATGGCAAAACGTAAGAAGCTGTAGCCACCCAGTTTCAGCATAATCGCCGCCAGTATGACAGAACCTCCAGTAGGCGCTTCAACGTGCGCATCTGGCAACCATGTATGCACTGGCCACATCGGAATTTTGACGGCAAATGCCATAAAGAACGCCATAAAAATCAGTATTTGTGCCGTTAAGGGCAAGGGTAATTGGTAGTAATCGGCAATCTCAAAACTACCAGTTTGGTGATACAGATAGATAAAGGCCACCAACATGAGTAGCGAACCGAGCAAGGTATACAGGAAAAACTTGATGGTCGCGTATACGCGATTTTCACCGCCCCAAATACCAATCACTAAGAACATGGGTATCAGCATCGCCTCCCAAAATACATAGTAAAGCAAGCCATCCAAAGCACTGAACACACCAATCATCAGGCCACTCATAATTAAGAATGCAGCCATATATTGTGCGATATTGTTGGTAATAACTTCCCAAGCGGCAATCACCACAATCACAGTGGTAAAGCTGGTCAGCAATATAAGCGGTGCAGCAATGCCATCCACACCTAAGTGGTAATTCACATTAAATGCGGGAATCCAGCGCGCTAACTCTTGAAATTGAAAGCCGCCGTCAGCGTAGTTAAAGTGTGTGTATAGCGGCAAAGTCACTGCAAAAGCAAGCAGGCCACCAGCCAAGGCCAGCCAGCGTGTGAAATTTGGCTTGTTATCACTGCCTAATAGCAACACCACAACACCTGCCAAAATTGGCAGCCAAATTGAAAAACTTAGCACATGGCTATTTAAAAAATCCATAGTCATCATTTAATTTATTTTAAAAAAGAAGGGAAAGTTAAAAATGGACAGCAACAAAAACACGCCAATAATCATGGCGAAGGCATAGTGGTAAATCAGGCCAGATTGCAAATGGCGTACTTTGCCTGAAATGCGGCCAATCAAGCGTGCCGTACCGTTGACGACTGCGCCATCAATCAACTG
The DNA here is from genome assembly GCA_021732365.1 of Methylotenera sp. GTDB lineage: Bacteria > Pseudomonadota > Gammaproteobacteria > Burkholderiales > Methylophilaceae > Methylotenera_A. Next base: position 115,585 of record JAKFVD010000018.1, read on the forward strand.
AATATCACCGATTTTCCATAGTTTTTCACCCAGCATTTGTGCTCCACCGGCAAACACGCGCTCATTGAAAGCATCAAAACCGTATTTATTTTCTAAAATTTGGTTAACTACATGGAGTTTTTTCTGGATAGCCGCCGGAATATCGGGACGCTTCATATAAAAGAACCAAGACAACAAAACACCAAAAGCCGCCAGAACAAATGGTAATGTTATTAAGCCATGCAAAGCCATGCCTACTGGTGAATGTAACACCTCATGAAAGTGATGCGCCAAATGCTCCATGGCAGGATGTGCCTCATTGTTCACAACAATCACGCCCTTGAAAAAATCGCCAAACAGCATAGGCTCAATGGCAATATAGCCGATGAAAAGAGATGGAATCGCCAGCAAAATCAGTGGTAATTTAACTACCCAGCCTGGTTCATGTGGGTCATCGGTTGGGCTTAAGCCATGATGATCATCATGCGAGTCATCATGATGCGCGTGAGAATCGTGACGCCATTTCTCTTTGCCGTGGAATACCAGGAAATACAATCTGAATGAGTAAAAAGCTGTCACAAACACGCCGGCCAATACTGCAAAATGCGCAAAACCGCTACCCGTGATATTGGATAAAGCAACTGCTTCAATAATGCTGTCTTTTGAATAGAAGCCAGCAAAAAATGGTGTACCAATTAATGCCAGCGAACCAATTAATGAAGTAATCCAAGTCACAGGCATATACTTTTTCAAGTTACCCATATTGCGGATGTCCTGATCATGATGCATGCCCATAATCACAGAGCCAGCTGCCAAAAACAACAAGGCTTTAAAAAATGCGTGCGTCATCAAATGGAATATCGCAACTGAATAGGCCGATGCGCCTAAAGCGACTGTCATATAACCAAGCTGAGAAAGCGTCGAATAAGCCACTACGCGCTTGATATCGTTTTGGATAATGCCCAAGAAACCCATGAATAAGGCGGTAATCGCGCCGATAATCATGACAAATGAAAGCGCAGTTGTGGACAATTCAAAAAGCGGCGACATACGTGCCACCATAAAGATACCCGCCGTTACCATAGTTGCCGCATGAATCAAGGCAGAAATCGGCGTTGGGCCTTCCATTGAATCGGGCAGCCAAACGTGCAATGGCACTTGCGCTGATTTACCCATTGCACCGATAAACAGCAAGATACAAGTCACTGTCATCAAAGACCATGACAGATTGGGAATAAGTGTAATCTGCACATCAGCTAAAGAAGGCGCTAATTGAAATACAGACGCGTAATCCAGGCTACCTGTGTAAAAGAGAACCATGCCTATACCCAGCAAAAAGCCGAAATCACCAACGCGGTTCACTAAGAATGCTTTTAAGTTGGCGTAAATCGCCGTTGGGCGCGTGTACCAAAAACCAATCAGCAGGTAGGAAACCAGGCCGACCGCTTCCCAGCCAAAAAACAACTGCATGAAGTTATTGCTCATCACCAGCATTAGCATAGAGAACGTAAACAATGAAATATAGCTGAAAAAGCGGCTATAGCCTGGGTCTTCATGCATATAGCCAATGGTATACACATGAACCATTAATGAAACAAATGTGACGACAACCATCATCATGGCGGTAAGATTATCAATCAAAAATCCAACATTAAATTGAATATCACCAGAAGTTAGCCAAGTGTATAAATTGTAATTGGCTGTGTAGCCATTGAGCGTGGCTTTAAATACGATGACTGACAGCACAAATGCCGCGCCCACGCCAGCTATGGTCAACCAGTGCGCGCTGGCACGCGGCAGATGACGACCAAATAACCCGACAATAGCCGCAGCAATTAAAGGCAATAAAACAATGAGTAAGGATATTTGTGGGAGTGTCATTTTTTGAGTGTTTTTAGTGGTTAAGTACTTAACCCTTTAATGAATCTAAATCATCTACATTAATAGTGCGCAAATTGCGGAATAACACGACTAGAATTGCCAAGCCGATTGCTGACTCTGCCGCTGCCACCGTCAATATGAAAAACACAAATACTTGGCCAGCGATATCGTTTAAATAGTGCGAAAATGCAATAAAATTAAGATTAACCGCCAACAACATTAGCTCAATGGCCATTAGCAAAATAATCACGTTTTTGCGATTTAAAAAAATACCAATCACGCTGATAGCGAACAACAACGCGCCCAACACAAGGTAATGCGACAAGCCAACTGATGCCATTATAATTTGTCCTTATCTGCTGCTGGATCTTCTACTGGCGGCGCTTCTACGACTGCATCCATTTTTACAATACGTAATCTGTCTTGTTTTTTAACCAATACCTGTTCAGCAGGGTTCATGGATTTATTATCTTGGCGATCTCTTAAGGTTAAAACAATCGCGGCGATAATCGCCACTAATAGTACAACCGAAGCTAGCTCAAAGGGCAGCAAGTATTCGGTATACAACACGCGACCTAACTCAGCGGTATTACTGTAATCGACTGGCTTATTCACAACTTGTGACGTTGCAAAATATTTACCACTCAGCACCATCACCATCTCAACCGCCATCAATAAACCAATAGTACCTGCCATCGGCAGATACTCCCAAAAACCTTCGCGTAGCTTGTCGATGTTGATATCCAGCATCATTACCACGAATAAAAATAGCACCATCACCGCGCCCACATATACCAGAACCAAAGCAATCGCCAAAAATTCCGCCTCTAATAACAACCAGATACCAGCGGCTGTAAAAAACGCCAGTACCAAATGCAAGGCGGCATGTACCGGGTTGCGCGTGGTAATCACACGTATGCCCGCAAACAGCAAAATGGCGGCTAAAGCATAAAAAATAAAGTCGTTAAATATCATCAGTTTTTAAGTGTTAACTTATTCAATTATTAAGGTTTTTACCTGAAAGCTTTATCTTGCAAGCGGTCTGCCGCGATTTGCTTTTCGTGCTTATCGCCCACCGCCAGCAACATTTCTTTGGTGTAAAGTAAATCACCGCGTTGCTCGCCGTGGTAATCGAAAATGCGCGTTTCAACAATACTATCTACAGGGCAAGATTCTTCGCATAAGCCGCAGAAAATACATTTGGTTAAATCAATGTCGTAACGTGTAGTACGGCGCGTATTGTCTTCGCGCTGTTCTGATTCAATGGTAATGGCCATGGCTGGGCAAACCGCTTCACACAGCTTGCAGGCAATGCAACGCTCTTCACCATTTGGATAGCGGCGTAGCGCATGCAAACCACGAAAACGATTCGATTGTGGCGTGCGCTCTTCAGGGTATTGAATAGTAATTTTGCGTGCAAAAAAGTAACGGCCCGTTAGCGCCATGCCTTTTAGCAGTTCCCATAGCATTAAGCTACCAAGTGTATTTTTAATCGTATTAAACATATTAATTTAACAAGTAAGCCCTAATGAAACAGATAAGCCAGGTTGGTTTGCATCATCGCACCCACAAATATAATCCACACTAAAGTAATTGGAATAAATATTTTCCAGCCTAGACGCATGATTTGGTCGTAACGATAGCGCGGGAATGTGGCCCTAAACCATAAAAAGAAAAACACCAAGAAACACATTTTGGCTAAAAACCACAAAATGCTATCGGGTAAAAATGGTACCGGCGATAACCAACCGCCTAAGAACATGGTGGCGGCTAACGCGCAAACCAGCCAAATATTGGCATATTCCGCCAAGAAAAACACCATAAAGCCAGGGCCAGAATATTCCACATGGAAACCAGCCACAATTTCTGATTCACCCTCGGCTACGTCAAATGGGGCGCGATTAGTCTCTGCCACCGCACTAATAAAATACACCACGAATAAAGGGAATAAGGGGATGAAATACCAGTGCCAGAAACCGCCTGCTTGGCCCATCACAATTTTTCCTAGATTTAACGAGTTTGCACACATTAATACGCCCACCAATGCAAAACCCATGGCAATTTCGTAAGACACGATTTGTGCCGCAGAGCGCAAGCTGCCTAAAAAGGCGTATTTAGAGTTAGATGCCCAACCTGCGATAATCACACCGTAAACCGCTACAGATGTCATGGCTAAAATGTACAACAGCCCAGCATCAAGATTCGCTAAAACTAATGTAGCATCAAACGGAATCACTGCCCAAGCCGCAAATGCAGGTGCAATGGCTAACACTGGCCCAATAAAAAATAGCGCTTTATTAGAAGCAGTGGGTACAACAATTTCTTTGAATATCAGCTTAATCGCATCTGCAAACGGTTGTAGCAACCCAAAATAACCCACACGGTTTGGCCCAACTCGCACTTGCATATAACCAATCACTTTACGTTCAGCCCATGTCAGATAAGCCACTGCAATCATCAACGGCAATACGATGGCAACGATTTTAATGAGCGTCCAGCCTGTCAGATGCACCGCATCCCAATAGTCGCCAAATATGTTAGCCAAAAATTCCATTATGCAACCACTTTCATCATGGTTGTTTCATAAGGCTTGTAAAGCTCTTTACTGGTTTTTTCAATGGTAATGTCGCCCATTAAATCGCCCAAACCAGTGGTTAACTCGTGTGATGCTGCAACGCGTACGCAACCCATCGCCACGTGATTATCTAATTTAACCTGTAACACAGCGCTGCCTTTATCTTGGCTAGCTAATACAACATCACCTTCAACCAAACCTAATTGCGCGATTTGTTCCGCTCGCATACGTGCCATTGGCCTGATGTTATATTTAGTTTTTTGTAATGGCGTTGAGCGACGAACAATTGGATCAGATTCATATTGCGGCACTTCACCGATACGCTGCAAGCCGTCCGATTTTATATTGACTTCAATCTCAACCAACTCTTTTAAGTTGTTGTTAAGGCTACGCCATACCACTGTTGAAGGTTTTTCACCTTTAAAGATGGCATTTTTAACGGCTTCACTGCTATCAAAATCAAAACCTTCTAATCCTAAGGTATTCGCTAGAACTCGTAATACTTTCCAAGCAGGACGACACTCACCAAGCGGTTTAGCAACAGCTGCAAAGCTTTGTACGCGCCCTTCCATACTCATAAATGTGCCTGATGTTTCGGTAAACGGCGCAATTGGTAACAATACATCGGCATTTTCTAGCGCCTCTGATTTGAAAGCAGTTAAGGCCACAACACATTCGGCTTGGGCCATAGCGATTTTCGCTAAAGCGGCATGCTGACAATCTAATTCTGGCTCAACATTCAATAGCAGATACGCTTTACGCGGAACTTCTAACATCGCGCGCGCATGCATGCCTGTTGCATTAGGCATCACGCCCATCAAGTGCATGCCGGTACTGTTAGCAGCTGCAGGCAATATGCCGCCTTTGGCGCCGCAAATACCACCAATGGCTTCCATCATGCTATACATCTCAGTGAATCGTGGATCACTTAACCCCATATTACCCAAGAAAATACCGACTTTTGGCGCAACCAAATCGACTGTGCCGTTTGCACCTGCCAAACCAGCTAAGCTTTCAGCCATAGCTTGCGTATTCGGGCGTACTTTAATGGTTTCTAGCAAGGCATTAAGTGTTGGTGGCAAGCATAATGACAAACGTTGTAAGCCAGACATCGCTTTTAAGATTTGCCCCAGCACATTCACCATATCATTCGGACGCACAATCACTTTATGTGCAATCTTCATAAGTGGATCATTATCTAGCGGACTAACGATGGATAATTCCGCACCATTGGCAACCGCTTTGCGGAAACGTTGCGCCAATAAAGGATGCTCATTGCGTAAGTTAGAGCCGATAATCAAAATACGGTCTAGCTCTTCAATTTCTTGGATATTACAACCCATCCAAGGCGTTCCAACGCGTTTGCCATCCAATCTAAAATCGGTTTGACGTAGGCGATAATCCACATTACCACAGCCTAAACCATTAGCTAATTGCTTGATTAAATAGCCTTCTTCCATGGTGCTATTGGGCGAAACTAACACACCTAGCGAATCAGCACCATGCTGATTGGTGATATCTTTAATCTGACCTGCGGCAAACTCTAATGCGGTTTTCCAATCGGTTTCTACCCATGCGCCGTTGTGCTTAATCATCGGCACTTTTAAGCGGTCTGGGCTATTTAAACCAACGTAAGAATATCTATCACGATCAGATAACCAGCATTCGTTGATGCTTTCTTTTTCACGCGGCAATACGCGCATCACTTTATTGTCTTTTATATGCACTTCAATATGTGAACCCAAACCATCATGCGGCGCAATACTGGGGCGACGTGTCAGCTCCCAGCTACGCGCTGAATAGCGGAATGGTTTATTGGTGAGTGCGCCAACTGGGCACAAATCAATAATATTCCCGCTTAATTCAGAGTTGACCGATTTATCCACATAAGCGGTGATTTCTGCATGTTCGCCGCGACCGACAAGGCCCAGTTCCTGCATGCCGCCGACTTCTTTCAGGAAGCGCACACAGCGCGTGCATTGAATACAACGCGTCATATCCGTGCTGATTAATGGACCGATATTTTTATTTAAAACAACGCGTTTTTCTTCTGTATAACGTGAGCCGCTAGCGCCATAAGCAACAGCAATATCTTGTAAATCACACTCACCACCTTGATCGCAGATTGGGCAATCTAAGGGATGATTAATCAGCAGAAATTCCATCACGCTTTTTTGCGCTTCAACCGCTGATTTACTACGCGTGAAAATCTTCATGCCGTCGGCTACAGGTGTGGCACAAGCTGGCAATGGTTTGTTGAATTTCTCAACCTGTACCAAACACATACGGCAATTGGCCGCTACCGACAATTTTTTGTGATAGCAAAAACGTGGGATCTCAATACCGACCTTATCAGCCGCATCAATAATGGTGCTGCCGTGTTCGACTTCTAATGGTTTGCCGTCTATTTCAATATTTAACATATGCTATTTACCGTCAATCATCGACTTACCATGCTGAATATAATACTCAAACTCTGGCCTGAAATGCTTAATAAAACTTAACACTGGCGTTGCTGCTGCATCGCCCAAAGCACAAATTGTGCGGCCAGAAATATTATTACTAACATCCGTTAGCAAATCTAAATCTTCCATTTTGCCTTTGCCATCTACAATACGGCTAATCACGCGATACACCCAGCCCGTACCTTCGCGGCATGGTGTGCATTGACCACAGCTTTCTTCGTAGAAGAAATAGGATAAACGCTTAAGCGTTTTAACCATACAAGTCGTGTCATCCATCACAATCATAGAACCCGCGCCTAAGCTTGAACCTGCCTTGCTTAAACCGTCATAATCCATGGTAGCGTTTTGAATCATTTCGGCTGTCATTACTGCCGTAGATGGGCCACCAGGAATCACCGCTTTTAATTTGCGGCCTTTCCAGATACCGCCTGCCAATTCTAATAATTCAGCAAATGGCATGCCCATTTTTACTTCATAATTACCTGGTTTTTCTACATGACCAGATACAGAAAATAACTTGGTACCGCCAGAATTAGGTACGCCCAAATCGGCAAACGCCTGGCCGCCATGCTGCAAAATCCAAGGAATGCTGCTATAGCTTTCGGTGTTATTCACATTGGTTGGCTTGCCAAACACGCCATAACTGGCTGGAAAAGGCGGTTTAAAACGTGGCTGGCCTTTTTTGCCTTCAATCGATTCAATCAGTGCCGTTTCTTCGCCACAAATATAAGCGCCATAGCCATGTACCGCGTACAAATCAAAACTGAAATTGCTGCCAAATAGATTTTCGCCCAAATATCCTGCCGCTTTTGCTTCGTGCAATGCCGCTTCAAAAATATCGTAATCCTGCCAAATCTCACCATGAATATAGTTATATCCAACGCGCGCACCTAATGTATAAGCGGCAATCGCCATACCTTCAATCAATTGGTGCGGGTTATAACGAATGATATCGCGGTCTTTAAACGTACCTGGTTCGCCTTCGTCACTATTACAAACCAGGTATTTTGTGCCATCGTAATAACGTGGCATAAAACTCCATTTAAGGCCAGTTGGAAAGCCTGCGCCGCCACGACCACGTAAATTGGAGGTTTTGATTTGCGTGATGATATCGGTGGCTTTTACTTTTTCGGTAACGATTCTTTTCAGCTGTGCATAGCCACCTAGCTTGATATAGGTTTCTAATGAGGCTGGATTTTTTTCAGTTAACGAGCGTAAAGTCAGTAATGTCTGACCTTTTAAATCGGTCATCACAGGTTTTTTGTTTGCTGCAGCCACTATTTTAGCTCCTCTAAAATAGCGTCTACTTTATCCACCGTTAAAAACTCATGCATGGTGTGATTATTTACAATAAACAGAGGAGCACCGCCACAAGCACCCATGCACTCGCCCTCTTTTAAGCAAAACTTACCATCTGCCGTCACTTCATTAAAGCCAACACCTAGCTTGGTTTGCAAGTGATTCACAATTGAATCAGAGTCACGCAACATGCAAGAAATATTGGTACAAATACTGATTTTGTATTTTCCAACTGGCTGCAAGTCATACATATTATAAAAAGTCGCCACTTCCATCGCCGCGATTTCAGGGATGCGCAAATACTCAGCCACTTCTGTGATGCTTTCTTTTGAAAGCCAACCGCGCTCGGTTTGCACAATGCGCAACGCACTCATTACCGCCGCTTGACGTTTATCAGCGGGGTATTTAGTGAGCTCGTAATCTATCTTTACTATGGATTCTTTACTTAACATAAATTATCTATCAAATTTTATCTATCAATTTCGCCAAAAACGATGTCTTGCGTTCCTATGATAGCGACAAGGTCGGCAATCATATGGCCTTTAGTCATTTCATCCAATGCAGCAAGATGCGGATAACCTGGTGCGCGAATCTTTAAACGATAAGGCTTATTAGCGCCATCTGAAACCATATAGATACCAAACTCACCTTTAGGATGCTCTACCGCCGCATACGCCTCGCCTGCTGGCACGTGAAAGCCTTCCGTAAATAATTTAAAGTGGTGAATCATGTCTTCCATATTGGTTTTCATGCCTTCACGGTCTGGCGGAGCGACTTTATTATCAGTGGTAATCACTGGACCAGGATTCGCACGCAGCCATTTGATACATTGCTTGATAATGTTGTTGGATTGTCTGAATTCTTCCATGCGCACTAAGTAGCGGTCGTAACAATCACCATTCACGCCAACTGGAATGTCAAAATCTAAATTCGCATACACTTCGTAAGGCTGTTTTTTACGCAGATCCCACTCAATACCTGAGCCGCGCAACATTGGACCAGTAAAGCCCAGCGCCAAAGCACGCTCTGGCGAAACCACGCCGATGCCTACAGTACGCTGTTTCCAGATACGGTTATCGGTTAATAGCGTTTCGTATTCATCGATATAAGTAGGAAAGCGATTGGTGAAGTCTTCAATAAAATCTAAAAATGAACCCTGACGGTTTTCATTGAGTTGATGAATCTCTTTGGCACTGCGGAATTTGGTGGTTTCATGCTGCGGCATTTGATGCGGCAAATCGCGATATACGCCGCCTGGACGGTAATATGCGGCATGCATACGCGCGCCAGATACCGCTTCGTAACAATCGAATAGATCCTCGCGCTCTCTGAATGCGTACAAAAACACCGTCATAGCGCCAACGTCTAGCGCATGCGCACCTAACCAAAGCAGATGATTTAAAACGCGGGTAATCTCATCGAACATGACACGGATATATTGCGCGCGAATCGGCACGTCAATACCCATCATTTTTTCAATGGTCATGACGTAAGCATGCTCATTCGCCATCATGGATACGTAATCCAGCCTGTCCATATAGGGAATTGACTGTAAATAGGTACGATTTTCGGCTAGTTTTTCAGTGGCGCGATGCAACAGGCCAATATGCGGATCAGCACGTTGGATGACTTCACCATCCAGCTCAAGCACCAAACGCAACACACCATGCGCTGCAGGATGCTGTGGGCCAAAGTTCATGGTGTAATTTCTAATTTCAGCCATTATTGATGCGCTCCTTCATCACGAATGACGCGAGGCACGTTGTTACGTAACTCAATGGAAACAGGCTGATAAATCACGCGCTGCTGCTCTGGGTCGTAGCGCATTTCCACATTGCCGATCATAGGGAAATCTTTGCGGAATGGATGACCAACAAAACCGTAGTCGGTTAAAAGCCGACGCAAATCAGGATGATTTTCAAACATTAAACCATATAAATCAAAGGCTTCACGCTCAAACCAATTGGCTGCTGGCCAAATATCTACCAGTGTTGGCAATACAGGAAAATCATCATCTTGCGCAAATACACGCAAGCGCACGCGCTGATTTAGGCTAACAGACAATAGGTGCAACACCATGGCGTAGCGCGCACCCTCCCAAATACCGTCTTTATATTCGCTGTAATCTACGCCGCATAAATCAATTAACTGCTCAAATTTAAGCTCAGCATGGTCGCGTAATTTTGTGCACACGGCAATGTAATGATCAGCACGGCATTCGATGGTAATTTCATCTAGTGCAACCGTTAATTGCGTGATTTTATCGCTTAAGGCAAGTTTTAGCTGAGCCGATAATTGATCGAGTTTAAGTGACATAGGAATTATCTGGCAATCGTATTAGTACGTCTGATTTTTTTCTGCAACTGAATAATGCCATAAAGCAAAGCTTCAGCCGTTGGTGGGCAACCTGGCACATAAACATCTACCGGCACGATGCGGTCACAACCGCGTACCACAGCATAGGAGTAATGATAATACCCACCACCATTAGCGCAACTGCCCATTGAAATCACCCAGCGCGGCTCTGCCATTTGGTCGTACACTTTACGCAATGCTGGCGCCATTTTATTCACCAAAGTACCTGCCACAATCATCACATCAGACTGCCTTGGACTAGGGCGAAACACAATACCGAATCGGTCCAGATCGTAACGCGAAGCACCTGCATGCATCATCTCAACCGCACAGCAAGCCAACCCAAAAGTCATCGGCCATAAAGAACCAGTGCGCGTATAGTTAATCACCGTGTCTAGCGTGGTGGTAACAAAACCTTTTTCTAAAACGCCTTCTAAGCTCATGCCTTAGCTCCGAACTTAACCCGTTTTTTGAGGCAAATTTTATTTAAGCACGTTAATCCCATTGTTTTAATCCCACTCAAGGGCGCCTTTCATCCATTCATACACAAATCCAACCACCAGCACGAATAAAAACAGCATCATCGCCAGAAATCCAGCCAAGCCAATCTCTTGCAAAACAACTGCCCATGGGAATAAAAATGCAATTTCTAAATCGAAAAGAATAAACAGAATGGCAACAAGATAATAACGTACATCAAATTTCATACGCGCGTCTTCAAACGCCTCAAAACCGCACTCATAGGGTGAGTTTTTTTCGCTATCTGGCCTACTAGGGGAAACGATTTTACCGATGACAAGTGGCCCAAGCCCTACGGCAA
>JAKFVD010000025.1 GCA_021732365.1 Methylotenera sp.
GACCGGTATAGCGCCGGTATAACTTATTTACTGTATTTCAAAATTTGAAGGGCCTTGACTGGCCTAGGATTATGGCTACTTAATTTTTAAGAGCGCCGGACTAACACTACAAGGGAGTAGATTTTGGTGGTGATGCTTGTTTAGATTTTTTAGGTGGAAGTGTTGTTGCAGATTTTTTGATGGGTGTTGGCGGTACGTATTTTAGGTCGACATCGGAGGACACAAGCTTATTTACTTCGGCCATAAATGCTTCTGTGGATAGCTTTTCATAACCGCGTACTTTGCCTTGTAGCAGTTTGACTAGACCCTCATGCTTTAATACTGCCAATAAGAAACCTGGTGTATTGACTGACTTACCTTTAAACAAACTAATGAATGGAACTGCGGTGATGGGATGAGGTGCTTTGTCCAATGTTTCCAAAGTAGCTTCAAGCGCTACCCATTCTTCACTAAAAAATCCACCGCCAGTATTTACTACAATGCGGATATAAACTTGGTTATCTTGATTACAGCCCAAGTGATAGGTCAGCTCGGCTTTACCAGAGCATGTTGGGCAAAATGCTATCTTGATGATGCGTAAAGGTACAGTTGGAATGTTTGGAGCAGCGTTTGCTTTTGGGGCTTTATTTTGCTTCATGGTTTCTCTCCTTAGTTATATGAAAATAGGTTTATTGGTCTTTCATATAAGATGGATACATTCCCGAGTTTATTTGTGCCAAAATCCAATTAAATTATTTAGCTGCTTGGGTATGTGTAAGAAAGATAATACTCAAAAAAAATCAAACATAAATTATTGGCTTTCAATCTTATAAGCCAATAAGAATAGATACAAAAATCATTTATACTTTGAAAAAATGGCAAGAAAATTTAACTAATAAGTCTACGCAATTTAAAGTTTTAGATATGCTATGGTTTCTTGATTGAATTGCTAAATTTCAAAGTAGCTTAAGGGGAAATATGGATCAAGATCCAATGAAAATTGATGCTTCAGCCACAAAAGATTTTTTCATATCTATACTAATTAGAGATATAGATCTGGCTGAAGCGATTGTGGATTTGGTAGATAATTCAGTTGACGGGGCTAGAAAGATGAGAGGAGATGGCGATCTTAAAGGCTTATATGTACATTTAGAGTTAGAAGCTAACAAATTTAGAATCACAGATAATTGCGGTGGTATAGAGGCAGAAGTTGCAAGAAAGTATGCATTCCGATTTGGTAGAGATTCAGACGATCCCCCACCAGTAACCAAGCATTCAGTTGGGCAATTCGGTGTGGGTATGAAGAGGGCAATTTTTAAACTTGGCAATGAAATTAAAATTGTATCAAACGCACCTACATCTAGGTTTACTGTGGACTTTAAAGTGGCGGATTGGAAAAAAGATTCTGACTGGGATTTAAAATTTATTGCTCTAGAGGAAGGAATCACTGTTCCTGAAAATGAACTCAGTACTGATATCGAAATTACTGGGTTGAATGAAAGTCCATCAAAGGAAATAGTCCTTGGAGCATTCCATACAAAACTTAGAAACATGATTGAATCTGCTCATGCCGAAAGTGTGAATAAAGGATTTGAAATAAAAATCGGACCATATGTACTTTCTGCATTGCATCCGAAACTCTTAAAGTCAGCAGAATTAACTCCGATTTTTAAAACACTTGAATTTTATCCTACGTCACCAAATCCAGTAGTAGTAAGAATCTACGCAGGTATATTAGATTCAAATCCATCAGAGGCTGGCTGGAATGTAATTTGTAATGGAAGAACTATTCTCGCAGCCAACCAGGATGACACTACTGGCTGGGGGGAAGGAACGCCAAGATTCCATCACCAATATTCAAGGTTCCGTGGCTACATCTATTTCGATTGTGATGATGCTGGTCGCTTACCCTGGAATACAACTAAAACTGACGTTGATGCTGAATTGCCAATATATCAAGCAGTAAAGTTAGAAATGATTAACTGTATGAAACCGGTTTTGGAATTTTTAAATAAATTAGATAGAGAAAAAGACACAGAAGAAAATCCTCTAACAGATTCAGTTGATAAATCAGATCCTGTGCAATTTGAGTATTTGGCAAATTCATCAAATTTTGTATATAAGGCTGTTCCTGTTCAAAATAAAAACAAGTTAACTAGAATTACATATCAAAAAAATTCAGAAGAAGTTGAAAAAGCAAAAAAAATGTTAAATGCTGCGAGCACTAAGGAAGTTGGCGAAAAAACTTTTAACTACTTCATGACTATGGAAGGCGATGAATAATGGCGGCTTCCTATAATGTTATTAATTATAACTTGAGGCCTGCAAAGCATATTGAAAGAAAAATGATTGCTGAATTCTTAAATAGACTTACTATTTTTGGAAAACTTTCTTCATATAGATACGTAGGATTCGGTTCGCTTTATTTTACAGACTTTATTTTGTTTCATAGAGTTATGGGCTTTACAGACATGATAAGTATTGAGCGTGACACCTCAAGCAAAAGTAGGTTTGAGTTTAATCGACCATTCAAATGTGTAAAGCTTGATTTCAGAAACTCTTACGAAGTGCTTGCAGAGTTAACCTGGATAAAGAAAACAATCATATGGCTTGATTATGATGGACAGCTTAATAAAGATTGCTTGTCAGATATCGCCGAATTTTTTTCTAAAGCCAGCTCAGGCAGTGTTTTTATAATTTCAATAAATGCGGAATTTGATAAATCATCAGCAGATTCGTTTAAAAACTTTGAAGATGCAATTGGTAAAGAAAATATGCCTATCGGAGTGACATTAAAAGATTTCAGGGGTGCAGGTGCAAATCTGATATTAAGAAAAATTATTAATAATCAGATTGAAAAAACCTTAAGTGCAAGGAATGGTGTTTTGTTACCACAGCAAAAATTAAACTTTAAACAAATGCTGAACTTTCAATATGCAGACGGAGCAAAAATGCTAACTTTGGGAGGAGTAATATGGAAAAACTCTCAGGCTACAATTTTGCAAAAGAATCCTTGGGATGATTTAAGTTTTGTTAGGACATCTGATCAGCCTTACGTTATTGATGCTCCTTGTTTAACTCTGAAAGAAATAAGGTATCTAGAAGCTCATTTACCTATTGGAGCAGAAAAAACCAAGAGAGAGCCGTTGATTCCAAAAATGATTACCGAAAAATATGCTAAGGTTTATAGGTATTATCCAATGTATGCTGCGGCAGAAATTTAGCAAATTAAATTTTTACAACTCCAAAAGTATACTAATCACCACTTTTTCCAAAGCAATTGGACTTGATTTCTAAATATAATTACATAACTATTTAGTATTTGCTTTATTAGTCATTTTAAATCTGCGGTCGATTTCTTCCAATTTGTATGAAATAATTATGTATTATGAATTGTGATAGGTATATGTCTGAAAAAAATACAATTGTAGATTTATTTTCAGGATGCGGAGGCTTTGCACTTGGGGCTGAATTAGCCGGCTTTAATATTGCAATAGCTGTCGACATAGATAGAAATCTGCAATCTTCCTACAAAAGAAATTTTCCTAATACGCATGTTATAACCGGCGACTTGACTACCATGGATGAAGAATCCTGGCGTGTTGCTTTAAATGGAGAAATAATAGATGGCGTTATTGGTGGCCCCCCATGTCAAGGATATAGTCGAATGGGAAAAAATGAGCCGAGCGACCCACGTCGAACATTGTTAGGTCATTTTTTTCGAACGGTTAATATCATTAAGCCTAAATTTTTTGTAATGGAAAATGTTGAAGGCTTGGTCGATAAAGGGAATATTGAAGAACTAAAAAAAGCCATATCCATTTTAGATTCCTCTTATACAGTCATTTCTCCATTTATTGTTGACGCATCAAATTACGGTGCACCTACTAAGAGAAAACGAGTAGTTGTCATAGGTTACAATTCTAAAGAAATGGGTCACATTTCTATGCAAGATATACTTCCTTTAGGGATATCTAAAACAACAGTAAAAGAAGCCATTTTTGATTTACCAACTCCAATTTGTCAACAAAAGGATAAAACAGATTATGGTTGGTCCAAGTATAAAAGCGTAATTCCAATTTCTAACTATGCTAAAAAAATGCGAATGCCGCCTCGATTTGGCCTCGGATGGAACGTTGCTAAAGAAAAATTATTGCAGGGTGAAATTTCAGGTAACTTTGCTACTTCTCACACTGAGATTGTTAAAAGTAGATACATTAATACCAAACCTGGAGCGATAGACACAATCAGTAGATCAAAAAAATTAGAATGGGATGGACTATGTCCTACTCTAAGAGCCGGGACAGGTGCCGATAAGGGAAGTTTTCAAGCAGTTAGGCCATTGCACCCTTCTGAAGGAAGAGTTATCACGGTAAGAGAAGCTGCTAGATTACAAGGATTTCCGGATTGGTTCTGTTTCCATAAAACTAAATGGCATAGTTTTAGAATGATCGGAAATAGCGTATCTCCTGTAATGTCTGAATACATTTTAATGTCGATTAAACTCAAGCTGAATCAAACTAATAAAAATATTTGTATCACTACATGATGAAGATGGTTAATGATCCCAAGAAAATTGATTAAATTCCTCAAATTCTCATCATACACAAACAAAAACGACTTAGAGATTTCTCCCTAAGTCGTCTTCAAATGGTGGCCCCTCTGTGAGTCGAACACAGCACCAACGGATTCTGGTTTGTGACGGTTTCCCGCCTCCCTGGACTATGCCTTCACCATTGCTTTCGCTTTAGGTGGGTGCCGTCTAGTCTCTACACGTTCAACAAGCATTTCTACCTGAAGCTTCGCTCGGCATTGCCTTGTGCATTTCTGCCGTCAGGTTTCACCGAATTTGACACCATCCCATATACAGTTTCCACGTATATGGCACATTTACATATGAGTCCGCTGCTCTAACCAAGCATGAGCTAAGGGGCCTTAAACTTACAACTTGGGCATTTTATAACACTTACCCACGTTTATTCTTTTCTGAAACTACTTACATAATGCTGTTTCGGTATTACAAATTACTTTTTACTACCTTATGCGCCTAAGCACATGAAAATTATCTAAAAAACTTTCTAGAAAATTTTAGAGCATCGGATTATGAGTCCGCTGCTCTAACCAAGCATGAGCTAGGGGGCCTTATCTGAGTTAACCGAATTAGTTAATTCAAAAAACGTATCAATTTTTTTGCTAATCTTGACCTGTTTCTAAAAAGCTACGCAAACGCTCTGAGCGCGTAGGATGACGCAATTTACGTAAGGCTTTTGCTTCTATCTGACGAATACGCTCGCGTGTTACATCAAACTGCTTGCCCACTTCTTCTAGCGTATGGTCGGTATTCATTTCAATACCAAAGCGCATACGCAGTACTTTTGCTTCTCGCGGCGTTAATGATTCAAGTACCTCGCTAGTTGCGTCGCGCAGGCTGGCGTACACGGCAGCATCCATTGGCGCCAGCGTTGTGTTGTCCTCAATAAAATCGCCCAAGTGCGAATCTTCATCGTCACCAATCGGCGTTTCCATTGAAATCGGTTCTTTGCTGATTTTTAAGATTTTACGAATCTTATCTTCTGGCATTTCCATTTTCTCGGCAAGCAAGGCTGGGTCTGGCTCTATGCCTGTTTCCTGCAGAATTTGACGGCTGATACGATTCATTTTATTAATCGTTTCAATCATATGCACAGGAATACGGATGGTGCGCGCTTGATCGGCGATTGAGCGCGTAATCGCTTGGCGAATCCACCATGTTGCATACGTTGAAAACTTGTAGCCGCGGCGATATTCAAATTTATCCACCGCTTTCATCAAACCAATATTACCTTCTTGGATTAAGTCTAAGAATTGCAAACCACGGTTGGTGTATTTTTTGGCGATAGAAATCACCAAACGCAAGTTCGCTTCAATCATTTCACGTTTGGCACGGCGCGCGCGCGCTTCACCCGTGGTCATTTGCTTATTGATTTCTTTCAGCTCTTTAATTGGAATGCCAACTTTGATTTGCAGTGCAATTAAACGATCTTGCTGATCAATAATAGAATGTCTATAACGCGTTAATTTTTCAATGTATGGCTTTTCCAAACCCAATTCAACATCTAACCAGGTCAAATTAATTTCATTGCCTGGAAAGCTTTTAATAAAATGCGGACGCGGCATGCCAGATTTATCGACACAGAAATCCATTACTTTACGCTCATGACCGCGCACTTCTTCAACCAAGCCACGCACTTGTTCACACAAGGCTTCTACTTGTTTGGCCGAGAATCGAAATGCGGTGAGCTCTTCTAAAACGGCTTCATGCAGCTTTTTATAGCCAGCATCTTGCGAGCCTTTTTGTTCGCGAATTGCATTCATTTCTGTATTGGCTTTGCGAATAATTGCAAAACGTTTTAATACTTCTTCTTTTAATTTAGCTAAGGCTTCCGCAGAAATGGCAGTGGCTTTTGCGCCATCTTCGTCGTCATCTTCGTCATCATCAACATCTTGCTCATCTTCTTCATCGGCTTCAGCCGCCATCGCGTCATCTAAACCAATATCGGTATCAATTAAGCCATCCACTAAATCATCGACACTGATTTCGTCTTTTTCAACTTTATCCACCATGTTCAATAATTGCGCAATGGTGGTAGGACAAGCAGCAATCGCCTGCACCATGTGTTTCAGGCCATCTTCAATACGTTTGGCGATTTCAATTTCGCCTTCGCGTGTCAGCAAATCTACCGTACCCATTTCGCGCATATACATACGCACTGGGTCAGTGGTGCGACCAAATTCAGAATCCACTGTAGCCAGCGCCGCTTCCGCTTCTTCTACCGCATCTTCATCGGTAACAGGGGGTGGCGCATCAGACATTAACAACACTTCGGCATCAGGCGCTTCTTCGTACACCTGAATGCCCATGTCGTTAATCAAGCCGATAATGCCATCTATCTGCTCAGAATCTTGTGTATCATCAGGCAAGTGGTCATTGATTTCGGCGTAGGTTAAATAGCCGCGCTCTTTACCTAAAATAATAAGCGACTTCAATCGTGTACGGCGCGCTTCTGCGTCTAGCGCAAGTGCTGCTGGGTCAAGCGCGGCTTCTGCCGCCAGCTTATTACGCTCTTTTTCTAATGTTTTATCTGATTTTGGTCTGGCCATGCCTGATCCTATTCTATGAGACTACTGCTATGATTCTGGCGCTACGTCACTATTAAGTTTTGATGGTGACGAACAACCCTAAATTATACTGTAAAAAGTGCTAAATTTTAAGCAAAATATGACCTGTTTGAGCAAGAAGCAATTTTTTCACTAAGTTGGCTAGCTAATTTAACTACTTGTTTTGGCGTCTTATTTTTAAGCTATATGTCACGCCAATCGTTCTGTCGGCTGACTATTTTTTAGCTGTCAAACTCTTTAACATTTCACGCTCTTGGTCAGATAAAGCACTGAATGGTTTCTCTTTCACAGCATCTAACATACTATCGTCACGCTTTTGCTGTAACGACTCCATTAATTGGGTACAAGCACCCGTAAATTCAAGCTTAAAATCCAAACTTTCATCTAATAGCTGTAATTCGCGCTGAATCTCACGTAATAATCTTGGCTCCACTAGCGGTTCTATGGTGTGCAAAAGCGCAGCTGGTTTAGATTGCGGCTGCAGCAGCGCAGCATTGACGGCTGCCTTAATCAAAATATCCTGCTCACTAAAACCATGCCCGAAATTAAGATGTTCAGGCCTTGCTAGGCTTGGTTGCATCATTAACATCAATACAAAACGCTTTTCAATCGACAGTGGTGCACGCGATTGTTTTTGCGTAGCTTTGGCGGATGTTTTATTTGGATTAGGTAATTTAAGCTTATGCTCAAGCGCCTCAACAGTTAGCCCAGCCAGCTCTGCAATTTTCTTTCGCATATATAGTGCGCTTAATGGTGCTTTTATTTCTAGCAAAATTGGTGCAGCATCTTGCACAAATTTGATTAAGTCTTCTTGCGCGTTGAGGGGATTTTTTTCACTTAAATGCGCAATAATATATTGCGAAAGCGGCATCGCATTTTGCATTTCTAGCTCAAATTTTTCTTTGCCAAACTCACGCACATAACTATCGGGGTCGTGCTCTTTTGGTAAAAATAAAAATCTCAGCTTCAGTCCATCCGTTAAGGCGGGCAGCGCATTCATCGCAGCGCGCCAAGCGGCAGTGCGGCCAGCATTATCGCCATCAAAACAGAACACAATTTCATCGGTTTGGCGCATTAACTTGGTGATATGAAACGGCGTAGTGGCCGTACCCAAGGCAGCTACCGCGTACTCAATCCCGTATTGCGCCAACGCCACCACATCCATATAGCCTTCAACCACCAGCACACGCCCTGCATCACGAATCGCGCGTCTTGCCACAAATAAACCATATAACTCATGGCCTTTTTGAAATAGCGGCGTTTCGGGCGAGTTGTAATATTTTGGCGTATCTTCTGGGTTAATCACTCGCCCACCAAAACCGATTACCTGACCTTTTTGATCATGAATCGGAAACATAATGCGGTCGCGAAAGCGGTCGTAACGCCGACCTTGCTCATTTTCAACCACCAAACCCGCGGTTTGCAAGGCATCGTTGTCATAATTGGCAAATATGCTTTGTAAGTTCTGCCAGCCAGCTGGCGCGTAGCCAATTTGGAATTTAGCGGCAATCACGCCGCTTAAGCCGCGGCCTTTTAAATATTCAATGGCGCGTTCTGATTTTTTGAGTTCCGATTTATAATAATTGGCGGCTTGTTGCAATGTTTCTTGCAAGCCTAACTTAATGGTTTTATTAGTTGCATCTGCCTCGCGTGAAGCAGGCGTTGAGTCTTGTTGCGGCACAATCATGCCCACATTTTTGGCTAAATCGTGAATCGCTTCCACAAAACTTAACCCTGCATATTCCATTAAAAAGCCAATCGCCGTACCATGCGCACCGCAACCAAAACAGTGGTAAAACTGCTTAGTCGGGCTGACGGTAAAACTGGGGGATTTTTCGTTGTGGAAAGGACAGCAGGCAGAATAATTGGCGCCCGCTTTTTTAAGTGGTACGCTTTTATCAATTACATCAACAATGTCGACGCGATTTAATAAATCTTGAATAAAGCTTTCTGGAATCAAAATATTTGCGCCATTTGTTGTAAGTTATCGTAATACTTAACACTTAAATTAAGTGAATAATTTTAGCCCAAATTACAAAACAAAAAAGGAGCTTTCGCTCCTTTCATTTTTACGGCTTAATATATTTTAAGCTAATCGCGCTTTAATTAACCCAGAAACTTTACCCATATCGGCTACACCAGCAACTAAAGGCTTCACTAAACCAACCACTTTACCCATATCTTTCGCGCCAGTCGCGCCCGAATCTGCAATCACTTGCGTAATGATTTGATTCAATTCGTCATCACTTAACTGCTTTGGCATATAAGTCTGTAGCACGGTGACTTCATATTTTTCAATATCAGCCAAATCGGTGCGGTTTGCAGATTCAAACGCCGCAATCGAATCGCGACGTTGCTTTAACATTTTTTCAATCACCGCAATCACGTCAGCATCTTGCAATTCAATGCGCTCGTCTACTTCGCGCTGTTTAATGGCGGATTGCAACAAACGAATTGTGCCCAAACGTGCGCTATCTTTTGCGCGCATGGCGGTTTTCATGTCTTCTGAAATGCTGGCTTTAAGCGTCATCACAATTTACTTGCCAATTACTTACTAAAGTATTGCGCAAAGTTTTTTTGATAATCAGTGATGTTGCTGGTAAGCGCTTGCGCGTATTGATTCACAAAATACTCAATCGCCGCCGCTTTTTCTGTTTCCAGTGCTTCAGCCGTTCCGCATTGCGAAGCCACTAAAAAGGCCGTAAAGCGTGCATTGGCATACAAAAAGCCTGCACTTGCTGTAGGAAGATCGTTTTCTTGCGCCTGCGCATTGGCCAAGGCAATAAATCGATCTGCAATATGCAAAAATGCAGGCACTTCGTTTGATGCTACGTCAGCGGCTTGATTATCCGCCATATTATTTTCAGCCATACATTTAATTAAGCGAGAAGCTTAATATAATTTTGCTGGCAATGTTTGATTGCGTAAACGGCGATACTGACGTTTAACCGCCGCCGCCGCTTTACGTTTACGTTCCCAAGTTGGTTTTTCGTAAAATTCGCGTGCGCGAAGATCGTTCAACAAACCTGTTTTTTCAATTAGGCGTTTAAAACGGCGTAAAGCAACGTCAAACGGCTCATTTTCTTTTACACGTACACTAGACATTCGTTCTCTCTTATCGGCAATGACTTCAATAACACTTAAGCTTCCGTTCAGAAACTCAAGAAAAGTCTGCCATTTTAATCGTATAATTGCTTTTGTTCAATGATTTTGTGCATTTACCGCTTAAATGTACCAACTTAATTACAAATACCGCATATTTTTACATGCATTCACGTTAGGAATAATCATTTGTTGGTTTTAGGTTTTGAATCATCTTGCGACGAAACAGGCGTTGCGCTTTACGATACACAACACGGTTTATTGTCACACGCGTTGCACTCGCAAGTGGCCATGCATGCCGAATTTGGTGGTGTAGTGCCCGAGCTCGCCTCGCGCGACCATATTCAGCGTGCGCTACCATTAACAGAAATCGTACTGAAACAAGCCAATAAAACACTGGCTAATATTGACGGCATTGCTTACACGCAAGGCCCTGGCTTGGCTGGCGCCTTATTGGTTGGCACCAGCATCGCGCAATCGCTAGCTTTTGCGTTAAACGTGCCTAGCGTTGGCGTACATCATTTAGAGGGCCATTTACTGGCACCTTTACTAGAAGAAAATCCGCCGCAATTTCCGTTTGTGGCGCTATTGGTTTCAGGTGGGCATAGTCAGATGATGCGCGTTGATGGCATTGGCCAATATCAATTATTGGGTGACACGTTGGATGACGCGGCTGGCGAAGCTTTTGATAAAACGGCTAAATTATTAGGTTTGGGCTATCCTGGTGGTCCAGCGCTGGCAAAACTTGCTTCTTCTGGTAAACCGCGATTTACTTTGCCAAGACCGATGCTTAATAGCAAAGATTTGAATTTTAGCTTTAGCGGTTTAAAAACGGCTGTACTCACTTTAGCCAATAACAATCAGCCATTAAGCGATGAAACTAAAAAAGATATCGCTTGGGAATTTCAAGAGGCGGTGACAGAGATTTTAACCACCAAATGTATGAGCGCTCTACGCGAAGCGGGTTTGGATAATTTAGTGGTTTCTGGCGGCGTAGGTGCAAATACGCGATTGCGCGAAAAATTAAATGCGGCGACCAAGCGCAAATTATGCAAAGTGAGTTATCCACGCTTGGAGTTTTGCACCGACAACGGCGCGATGATTGCGTTTGCAGGAGCGATGCGGTTGGAAGCCATGCGATTAGCGCAACAGCAATCTAACAAATCGCCGCAAAATTATAGCGTGAGCGTTAAGCCGAGATGGGATTTAGCCGAATTACAAGCACCATAGTGACAGTGTCTAGAAAAACTTAACCATTTTTTGTGGTTAAGTTTTGTTTTTGCCAAACCCAGATTCAGTGCCTGCCAGCAATTTTTGAATATTTGTTCTGTGTCGCCAAATGAGCATGACCGCAATCACCAACATTAGCATCACATAATCTTGATAAGGCAATAAAAACCACGCGTAAAGTGGCGACAAAACCGCCGCCACAATTGCCGCCAACGAAGAATAGCGCGAAATTGCAAATACAACCGCCCATGTGACTAAAGCCGCCAAACCGAGCATTAACGAAATTGCCAGCATCACGCCAAGTGCAGTCGCCACACCTTTGCCACCTTTAAAACGGTGATAAATCGGGAATAAATGCCCGAAAAATACGGCTAATCCAACGCAAGCCACCACCCACATTAACATGCCCGATTGCAACGCCAGCCAAACTGGCAACCAACCTTTAAACGCATCACCTAGCAAGGTTAAAATCGCGGGCAGTTTTTTGCCACTACGCGCCACGTTAGTCGCACCAATATTACCGCTACCCACCGTGCGCGGATCGGGCAAACCGAATAATTTGCTGACCAAAATACCAAACGCAATTGAGCCAATCAAATAAGCTGCCACAATCCAAACGATGGGGATAAGGGTCACGGGAATAAAACCTAACTCATTCACTTTGCTTAATCCTCTCGAGATGCTCTAAAATCTAACTACACACATTCTAAACCATCGCAAAAATCATGGACACCATATTTTTAGAGCAAGTAAAAGTACAAACCAAACTCGGCGTGCCCGAATGGGAGCGCATGGTGGAACAAACCATTATTTTGGATATTGAAATCGGCGTCGATTTAAGCAAAGCTTGCAAAAGCGATGCGATAGAAGATACCGTCGACTATGGCGCCGTAGTGTTTCGCATTCGCGAAACATTAAAGCAAAACAGCTTTCAATTGGTTGAAGCCTTAGCAGAACATATTTGCCAATTGATTTTGAGTGAGTTTAAAGTGTTAAGTGTAAAAGTAAAAGTGGCTAAACCTGCGATATTGCCTGGACTAAAGGCTTTGGGGATTATAGTTGAGAGAGTTAAATGAACTGGGTAAGGGTTTTCAATCGTTTATTTACAATAATCAATACTGAAGGCAATACCTATTTTTCAGGTTCTAGATTTATTAGTAAAGTTAGAGAAATTGACCCTTATTTTGCTAATTATAACCAGTACATTGATCAACGTAATAAACAAGGAAAAAGCACCAGTAGAAAAGATTATTATTACGACATACTAATTAGCTTTAATGATGAAGATAGATTAAGAATAATAAATACTATACTTGACGATGTTCAAATTTTTGAACCCGAAAAAGTTGCAGAACTAAAGAACGAACTCGGTGAACTAGCTACTATTCCTAGTCCAGATATTTCTAAAGAAGTTTGGAACGCCAAGAGATTAAGTGACTATCTTAATGAAATAGATGTCAGGATTAACGCATTAAACTACGCATCTGCAGTTACATTAGCATACACATGTCTTGAAGGATTTCTGAAAGCATTTGTATTTAAAAACATCCCTGCTAGCTCAATAAAACCAGAGCTTTTAGCTTTGACAAGAGAAGTACAGAGCTATTTGAAAAGCAATATTGACAAATATCCAGATGAAGCTTTTACCATGCTCAGCAATATTGCTCATACAGTTGATCGCTCTAGAAACAAATTCAGTGAAGCTCATTTTGATGAAGAAGCTGCACGCTGGTTGGCTCTATTTGTTCGGGATATGGTTAATGCTGAAATTAGATTGTTACTTCATTTTATGTAGTAACTTAACATAACCCCCTGACGCCACGCCGAGCAACGCAGTCAATAAAGGGGGTTTCGTCGAGGACTGTTTGAGCGTAGCGAGTTCCGCAGACGCCTTTGTTGAAGAGTAGCACAGGGCAGCCGAAAGCCGTGGTGTGGGGCAGCCTTTTCTTTACCCTATTTCTTTTGGCTACGCAAAAGAAATAGGGTCGCCTAGTGGCGAAAAGCAACTTAACCGAATAAAAAGGCCAAAAAAATGATAACCGTCTACAACGCCTCAAACAGCATCGAAGCACATCTAATCAAAAACCTATTAGAACAACAAGAAATTCCCGCTTATGTTTTCGGCGATTTATTACAAGGTGGAGTTGGTGAAATACCGGCGATTGGTTTGGTAACTGTGAATGTAGCTGATTCCTATTACGCAAAAGCCAAAGAAATTGTGGGTGCTTGGGATGCCGCCACCGTGATAGAAGAATGTGATGAAAATATTGGGTTAAGTCCTGCTTATCCGCGCGGATGATGCATGGAATGGAGTTGTTTTAGGCGTTCTCGCGCCACATGCGTATAAATCTGCGTGGTGGAAATATCCGAATGACCTAATAACATTTGCACCACGCGCAAATCGGCACCGTGATTGAGTAAATGCGTGGCAAACGCGTGGCGTAATACGTGCGGACTCATATGTTTGTTAATGCCAGCAATCAATGCGTAACGTTTAATCAAATACCAAAATGCTTGTCGCGTCATCATATCGGCGCGATTGGTGACAAAAAGCGCGTCACATAATCTTTTTTGCAAAATGTCTGGTCGCGCATATTTTAAGTAGCGGTCTATCCAATCTGCCGCTTCTTCGCCCATTGGCACTAAGCGCGTTTTGCTGCCTTTGCCTGTGACGCGGACTACGCCGTCTTGCGTACTGACTTCGTTCACTTTTACGGTGACTAATTCTGAAACCCTTAAACCGCTGGCGTACAGCAATTCCAGCATTGCTCTATCGCGCAAGCCAATTGGTTGGTTGATGTCTGGCGCGTTGAGCAAATCGGTCACTTCTTGCTCGTTAAGGCTTTTAGGCAAACTGCGCGGTAATTTAGGCGATTCGATTTGCAGTGTGGGGTCTTCCGAAATTAAATGCTCGCGCAAGGCATAACGATAAAATCGGCGCAGGCTGGCAATCAGCCTGCTGATGCTACGCGGTTTACTAGACGGAAACTTAACGGCTAAATAACGCTGAATTTCTGCTTGTTGCGCATTTATCAAATGCTTATCTTGGGTGCAAAGCCATGTGTGGAATTGGCTTAAATCTGCGCGATAACTTTCGAGTGTATTTTTAGATAAGCCATCTTCTAGCCAAAGATGATCAATAAATGTATCCAACTCGCTTATATTCTGCTCGCCTGTATGGTTATCTTTGTCTATTTCGGCCACATTGGTTTACTCTTTTGAAAGCTAATGCCCTCATGCTTTAGTAGCCATTTTTTAATTTTCAGACCATCTACTTGGCCGCGCATATAGCCGCCTAAACCATTTTTAGCGACCACGCGATGACATGGAATAATCAAGGGCAAATGATTGGCACCGCAAGCGTTTGCAACAGCGCGCGGACCACTGCCGATTTGCTCGGCAATTTCGCCGTAAGTGAGCACTCGCCCGCATGGAATCGCGCTGATTGCTTGCCATACACGGCGTTGAAACGGCGTGCCTTTATAAACGATAGGTAAATTAAAATCATTGTAAGCGTTACTAAAATAAGCCTCAATTTGTGATGCTACTTTTTCTGCCATTTTATGCTGCGCAGGCTTAGGAGTGTGCCTTTCAGGTAGCAGCTCAATTACCACTTGCACACCTTGCACGGCGATGCCTATTGCACCAAATGGGGCTGCTAAAACAGCGTCATATTGCAGGGCATGCTTATTATTAGTGTGCATAGTTTAAGATGAACGAAAGCCATTAAAAGATTAATTTACGTAGTTAGTAATTTAACTTAAATAGTAAAACCAACGCAAATAAAAAAGCCCCAAAACAGTATTAATTGTTTTGGGGCTTTTGGTATTGCTAAAAAAGCATTAAATCTAATTCAACAACTTAGGCTTTTTCTGATGGTGCCATAATTTCTTTTTCGCGCGCCACTAATTTCTCTTTAATACGTGCAGATTTACCTGAACGCTCACGCAAGTAGTACAACTTAGCACGACGTACATCACCACGGCGTTTCACTTCAATAGAAGCGATTAATGGTGAGTAAGTTTGGAATGTACGCTCAACACCTTCACCAGATGAGATTTTACGCACAATGAATGATGAGTTAAGGCCACGATTGCGAATCGCAATTACAACGCCTTCATAAGCCTGCACACGTTTACGTGTACCTTCCACAACGTTTACGCCAACCACCACTGTATCGCCTGGGGCGAAAGTTGGAATGTTTTTGCCTAAACGCGCAATTTCTTCCGTTTCTAACATTTTAATAATATCTGCCACTTTGTGCTCCTTTTAATTATGAAGATGCTTGTTCCTGCTCTCTAAGTCCTTCTTGTAGCAGCCGAGTTTCCTCTTTCGTCAACGACCTTGCGGCCAATAAATCAGGGCGTTTCGCCCTTGTTAGCAACAACGATTGTTTCAATCGCCATTCTCTAATCTTTGCATGGTTGCCAGACAATAATACTTCTGGCACCTTTTGTTTCTCATATATCTCTGGCCGCGTGTAATGCGGATAATCCAGCAAGCCATTTACAAACGAATCTTCTATTGCCGAATCTGCATTACCCAGTACACCTGGCAACTGCCTAACTACTGCGTCTATCAACGCCATGGCGGGCAATTCGCCACCACTTAATACATAATCACCAATCGATATTTCTTCATCTACTAGCGCGCCAATCAGGCGTTCATCCACACCTTCGTAACGACTTGCCAGCAATATCAAGCCTTGCATTTGGCTCAGTTGTATCACTTTTTCGTGATTTAGCGGCATACCACGCGGCGACATGTGAATCACATGCGACTTAACACCTAAAGCCGCTTGATTTTTTTTAGCTAAATCAATTGCTTGTGACAAAGGTTCAGCCAGCATCACCATGCCAGGCCCGCCGCCGTAAGGCCTATCATCCACGGTTTTGTGATTATCCTGCGTAAAATCGCGCGGATTAATCATATTCAAATCATAAGTCTTGCGCTGAAATGCCCTTGATGTAATGCCAAATTTTGTAATGGCATCGAACATCTCAGGAAACAAACTAATCACATCAAAGCGCATATTGGAATCTAAATGCTAGAAATCCGCATCCCAATCAACCAACATGGTTTTTGCTGCTAAATCCACATCCAAAATCACTTGTGGCGTAAAAGGAATCAAGCGCTCTCGCTCACTATTCAATTCGCCGCCATTCACCACAATCACATCATTTGCACCGGTTTCAAACACATCGCTTATCTCACCAAAAACCACATCTTGCTGATTCTTAACGGTTAAGCCAATTAAGTCTGACCAGTAATATTCATTTTCCGCAGCTTTTGGTAGCGCATCTCGCGGTACTGCTACCTGTTTGCCTTTGCAAGCAAATGCCGCATCGCGGTCATCTATGCCTTGCAGTTTTACCACTAATACATCGTTATGTATTTTTGCTTCTACAACATCTAGCTCTTGCCAATTGTTGTCTTTACCTACCCACCAAGTGTCGTAATCAAACAAACCGTCTAGCGCTTCTGTATCAGGCAATACTTTTAGCCATCCAAAAACGCCGTAGGGCGCAACAATGCGCCCCATGACTACTAAATTATTTGCTGCTGACTTGGTTGAAGCTACGCTCATCGCTTAAGACACCTTAAGCTGATAACGGCTTAAGCGTCAGCTGCTGGCGTTTCCGCTGCATCTACTGCTGGTGTTTCTGCAGCAGCAGTTTCGGCTGCTTTTGCAGCTTCAGCGGCAGCATTCTCTTCTGCTAACTTAGCTTCTGCGGCTTTTTCTGCCTCAGCAGCTGCTTTTGCATCGGCTTCTGCTTTAGCTGCATCTGCAGCAGCTTTTACTTTAGCCGCTTCTAATGCTGCTGCTTTCGCTTTTACCGCATCTGCTTTGGCTGCATCTTTCGCTTTAGCCGCTAAAGCCGCTTCTGGGCCTTTTGCGTGCGTTTTAGCTAAACGCGCAACGGTATCTGACATTTGCGCGCCATTGCTAGTCCAGTGACTAACGCGAGCCGCGTCGATACGCAAACCTTCTGCGCCAGCTTTAGCAGACGGGTTGTAAAAACCAACGCGCTCGATAAAGCGACCATCACGACGATTGCGTGAATCAGCTACTACAACATTGTAAAATGGGTTCTTTTTAGAACCGCCACGAGATAAACGAATCACGACCATAGCTAGATTTCTCTTTAATAGAAAAGGTTATGCAGAAAGGCGCGGATTATACGTGAAAAACTAGAATCTTGACAAGTAAAATATTTAAATCAATCAAATATTAAGCATTTAAAATGGTTAACTAAATGCAGTTAATTAACGATTTCGTCTATATTCTAGCGCCAAACTGACTAATTCATGTTGTTTTTGCACATCCATTTTTTTGAATACATTTTTAATGTACTGGCGCACGGTTTCCGTACTAATACCCATCACTTCTGACACTTCTTTGGTGCTTCTGCGCTCGGTTAATAGCACCACACACTCCACTTCACGGCGGGACAAGCCAAATTCTGCACTTAATCTTTCGGTCCAAAACTCATAATTTAAGCTTAAATCTTTGATTAAAATCAACACACTATGCCCATCTCGCCGCTCGTCTTCTTGTTTTTGCATGCGACTAATCGATAAATAATAGGGCCTAGGGTGCTGATTACGGTGTACATAAATACTAATTGAATTGTCCTGCGTGTGTTGCGCGTCAGTTGCCATTTTGATGGCATTTTGCAATCGTGCGTTATCTGGCACTAATTCTGCGGTTAATTGCTGATTGATAACGGCCAAACCATATTGATTTTTGAGTAATGTCTCTGCTGCATTAGAAGCAAATAAAACTTCTGCACGACTAGATACAATCACCAAAGCCTGACCTAAGTGTGCCAAGCCTTGCTCTAGCATTTTAACGCGCCAGCTATTATCTTGATTGGTTTGTTGAGTCATTATTAGTCTTATTTAAATAGTTGGCGATTGAACAAGTTAAGCTAGCTTATAACGCGTTGGATCCTTTATATTGGCTTGTATAAAGCCTTCTCTGCGCAACCTGCAAGAATCGCATTTGCCGCAGGCATGGCCATGACCATCGGCTTGATAGCATGAAACCGTCATCGCATAATCCACGCCTAATTGTATGCCTAAATGAATAATTTCGGCTTTGCTCAACTCAATTAATGGTGCATGAATGGTGATTTTTTGGCCTTCTACCGCGCTTTTGGTCGCTAAATTAGCCATTTGTTGAAATGCTTCTACATATTCACCGCGGCAATCAGGGTAGCCTGAGTAGTCTAGTGCATTGACGCCAATAAAAATATCTTGTGCCTGCAACACTTCTGCCCATGCCAAAGCAAGCGATAGCATGATCGTATTGCGTGCTGGCACATAAGTAACAGGAATACCAGCAGGAATAGGGTTAGCGCCACTTTCTGGCACATTAATCGCATTATCGGTTAAGGCAGAACCACCAAATAAGCTTAAATCCAGTTGGGCCGTTTTATGCGCTGTCGCGCCCAAAGTCATTGCGACTTTATTAGCCGCTTGCAACTCGGCAATATGGCGCTGATGGTAATCTAAGCTTAGGCAGAAGCAGTCAAAACCTTGCGACTTTGCTATTGCCAAACAGGTTGCAGAATCTAATCCGCCAGATAAAAGAACGACTGCTTTTTTAGTCATACGCCTTGCTTTTCGCCCCAAAGAATTTTATGTAATTGAATTTGCATCCGCACAGGCAACTTATCCTGTAAAACCCAGCTGGCAAGCTCGCTCGCACTAAGCTCGTGATAGCTTGGCGAAAATAATATGGGGCATTTTTCCGTCAATTTAAGCGCAATCAATTTTGCTTTTGCCCAATCATAATCGGCGCGGTTGCACAGCACAAATTTGATTTCATCACTGGATTTAACATGTGCCAAATTGCCCCACAGCATATTTTTTTCTTCATTTGAGGCAGGCGTCTTAATGTCCAGAATAATAGATACGCGCTGATCAACTTGTGCAATATCCATAGCACCACCTGTTTCAAGCGATACACTGTAACCCGCATCACATAAATCTTTTAAAAGCACATGGCATTGCTTTTGTGCGAGCGGCTCACCGCCAGTAACCGTCACATATCGGGTACCAAATTCGGCAACTTTGCTTAAAATATCAGCAATTTCCATATTGTTACCGCCGCTAAAAGCGTATTCGGTATCGCAATAGGTGCATCGCATCGGGCAGCCAGTTAGGCGTATAAATACCGTAGGCAGGCCAAAGCGACTGGTTTCGCCTTGCAGTGAATAGAAGATTTCGTAGATTTTTAAAGCCATAAATAATATCTAGGGGAATGCAAAAAGCAAAACGCCAACTGTTGAGTTGGCGTTATTTTACCGCGAAAAAATCAGTTAAGTTAGGATTTGAAAGCCTTACTTCAATGCTTCCAGCATTTTTAAACGCTTTTGTGCGTTAGGCGTCACTTCTGCATCGGGATACTTAACCACTAAATCACGCAAAGTTTTTTTAGCATTAGTCACTTGCCCTAACTGAATCTGGCTATTCGCCATGCTGTACATGGCATCTGGCACTTTCGGACTTTCTGCGTGCAAATCAATCACCTTTTGCTGCGTAGCAATGCTGGATTTATAGTTTTTTAATGCAAATTGCGTGTATCCCATGCCGTATAGTGCGTCAGGCGCCAGCTTGCTACTCGGATAATCTTTAAGAAAAGCATCAAAAGCAGCAAAAGCCTCTTTATGCTTGGCAGATTTGCTCAAACTATCTGCTTCAGCAAATGCTTTCACATCTTTCTCTTCTAACACAACAGCAGCTACAGGGGTCACTGGAGGCGCAACCGCTGCGCTTTCTATCTTACGCAAGCGCGTATCGGTATCAGTATACAAATCTTTTTGGCGCTGCTGCGTGGTTTCTAAATGGTGATTAGCAAGCTCTAAATCACCTTTTAGATTGGCAACTTCTTGCTTCAGCGCTTCTAATTGATTTTGCATATCGGCCAAACCTTGGCCCTGTATGACGGCTTCAATCGCAGCAAGCCGCTTTTCAATGGCGGCTTGGCTTTTTTTCAAATCATTAATTGCCGTTTGATTAGCATCAAAATTACTTTGGGTTTTAGCTTCTACCTCTAAAATCTTTTTACGCGCTTCTTTATCATCAAATAGCGCGGCATGACTATTGATTGCGCTACTTGCAATCAATAGCATGAGTAGATTTCTTGGCAGATTTTTCAACTGTGCGTTAAGCAAAATAATTACTCGCCTTGATGTACGATATCAACACGGCGGTCTTTATCGCATGCTTCTCCTGCACAGTTTTGTGTGGCTTTCTCTTCGCCGTAACTAACCGTTTCAATTTGTGTATCTTGCACACCTAGTAAATTAAGTGATTTTTTAACCGCAACAGAACGACGTTGACCAAGCGACAAGTTGTATTCACGTGTGCCACGCTCATCCGTGTTGCCTTGTAGCGTCATTTTCGCATCAGGGTGTGCTAATAAATATTTAGCTTGTGCTTCAACGATTGGGCGATATTCCGCTTTCACTGCATCGCTATCATAATCAAAATAAATATTACGTTTAGATAAAATATTGTTTGGATCGCGCAATGGGTTGCCGTCTGCAGAACCGTTAGCATTACCATCTACCATGACTTCTTTCACTGCATTTGCATCAGCGCCTGTATCGCCACCTGAGTTGGTTGCAGTTGATGCTGAGCTTGGGCTTTTGTCTTCTACTTTAGCAGGTGTTATTGGCGTACTTTTACATGCGACCAAAAAAACAGCCAAACCCAATGCTGTGATTAATTTCGTATTTATTGCAGATTGCTTAGTCATATTGCTCTCCTTTTTATGCCCAAATTGGGACTTAAGTTTGAAACGAAATTGAATATCATTATTTAGCGCACAAATCAATGTGTCAATTCTTTTGATTCACATTAATTAGGCAGTACGCACTAATTTAATAAAGGCCCCCAGGCTGGTTCGCGCACATCACCCGCTGCGTCGTTTAAACGCTGACGTACTTTGCCATCAGATGAAACTGCTGCCAATGCACCACGACCACGGGCTTTAGTCGCGTATAAAATGACACGGCCATTGGGCGCAAAGCTGGGCGATTCATCTTGGCTTCCCTCAGATAACAATTGCACTTGCCCGGTCGCCAAATCTTGCAAAGCCACCTTAAATTTACCCCCGTCATTACGAATGTATGCGAGCGATTTACCATCGGGTGAAAATTTTGGCGATACGTTATAAGCACCCTCAAACGTCACGCGGCTTGGCGTTCCGCCATCAACTGCCACTTTGTAAATTTGCGGCTTGCCGCCGCGGTCTGAGCTAAAGTAAATATGGCTGCCATCTGGCGAAAATACCGGCTCCGTATCAATCGCGTTACTTTTTGTGATTAACTTTAAACCACTGCCATTGGCATTAATAGTGTGCACTTGCGAGTTTGCACCATAGGTTAAAACAATTGCCAATTTATTGCCATCTGGCGACCAAGACGGCGCACTGTTATTACCTTTAAAATTGGCCAACACTTCGCGTTTACCACTGGTAAGCGATTGCACAAAAATAATCGGTTTTTTCTTTTCAAATGAAACATAGGCTAATTTACTGCCATCAGGTGACCACGCTGGCGAAATAATCGGCTCATTGGATGAAACAACCGTTTGCGGATTAAACCCATCTGCATCGGCCACCTGCAAGGCATAGCGCTTGCCTATTTTGGTAATGTAAGCAATACGGCTGGCAAAGGCGCCTGGCTCACCTGTTAATTTTTGGTAGATGATATCGGCAATTTTATGCGCCGTTGTGCGCACCTGATTAGGCGCAATTTGATAATCCATACCTGCTAATTGCGTTTGCTTTAACGCATCCATTAGCTGAAAACTCACTTTAAAACGACCACCTGCAATCGGCTCAACACTACCCACTGTTAAAGCCTGCGCTTGTAACGCGACCCATTCTGCATACTTGATTTGAGCAGGTGACGTAGGTAAATTCGCCATGCCGCGTGTTTCTAACACTCTAAATAGGCCACTTCTTTTTAAGTCCGCGCTAATAATCTCACTTATATTATCTTTAGTGGCAGCAGCATTAGCAAAAGGCACAACTGCAATTGGAATTTGTTGCGCACTGCCGCCAGTAATTTCAATATCCAGAGCAGCGTAACTGATATTTGCGACCAAAAAACTGGCTAAAAAAGCCATTAATTTAAATAGTTTCATTATCTTTTAGTGTTGTATCCGCTTAAAAGTTCAATTAAATTCTACTGCAAACAGCTATAGATGCCACTCAATTTACAATTTGTTACATACTTAACGCTTTATTTACATCGAATTTTCTGCATTTAATTTAGTGCTTACTCGTTTGGTTTAAATCGTAAATTTAAGCTTCTAAATTTTACATAAATAGCAGGGTCGCTTGGTAGCGGCAATGGCTGAGAGGCTGCAATGGCACGCTCCACAGCATCATCACAAGCAGCGCTACCACTCGATTTTACTAGCTTGGGCGGGCCACTTAACTCGCCTGTGGGCAGCAAGCCGATATCAAACCGTAACTCTGGGTTGCCATCAGCGCACAATATTTTATTCACATTTCCGCGAATTTTAGCTTTAATTTTTTCGGTATATTCACCAATAATGCTGGCATTAGCCGCGCTGGCAGTTTTAGTATCTGCACCACTGTTTTCATTTAGCAAATCTTGTTGTAACTTATTTAATGCTTTTTCGCGGTCAATATTTGCTTGTTTTTCTGCAGCCTTATTGTTCTGTAAATCCTCTTCGCGCATTTGTTGCGCTATTTTTTTAGCTAGTTCTACTTTTTTCTTTTTTTCTAATTCAATTTTTGCTTGTTGCTCTAGTTCTTTTTTCTTATTTTCTAGCGCAATATCCACTTTTGGTTGTTCAGGCTCAGGTTTTGGTTCGGGTTTTTCTTCTACAATTGCCTTGGGTTCAGGCTTTGGAGTAACTTGAATTGTGGGCTTGGTGCTAGGTAGCTTATCCCACAACTCCACCTCTGTGACATTTAACACGGGGTGCGCGGCTTTCCAATTAAACGAAACGAGCATGGCTCCCAATAGCAGCAGATGCACTGTAATCGCCAAAAAGCCAGCTTTCCATGAGTCTGTATTTTCGTGCTTTCTTAACATCTTAACTAGGACCTAATAATAGCCCAACTTTTCCCACTTTATTTTGTTTCAACAATCCCATTACAGCAGTTACATCATCGTACTTAACATTTTTATCTGCTGCTATTACAACTGCGCGCTCTGGATTTTTTTTAAGCGCATCTCTAACTTTTGCAAGCAAAACATCGCGCGTTATTGGAGTATTTTCTAGCTCTATTTTTTTATCTAACTTAATAGTCAGTACGATTGGTGGCAGAGCATGTTGCTTTAGTGCTTCCTGCCCCACTTTAGGTAAATCAACCACACCTGGGTTGGTCATGGGTGCTGTCACCATAAAAATAACCAGCAACACCAATGTCACATCGATATAGGGCACCACGTTAATTTGGTTCATCATGCGGCGTTTGCGAGTACGCATTTTTTACCCCTTATGATTTACGTTGCAAAATATTAGTAAATTCTTCCATAAAGCTTTCATAGCGTACCGACAGCCTATCCACTGAGCTTGCAAATCGGTTGTAGGCAATCACAGCAGGAATCGCCGCAAATAAGCCAATTGCGGTTGCAATTAACGCTTCTGCAATACCGGGCGCTACTTGGCTAAGCGTTGCTTGCGCTACGCTGGATAAGCCACGAAATGAATTCATGATGCCCCATACCGTGCCAAACAAACCAATATATGGGCTCACCGAGCCGACAGATGCTAAAAATGGCAAATGCGCATCTAAGTCGTCAAGTTCACGGTTATAAGCAGCGCGCATGGCACGGCGTGAGCCTTCCATCACGTCAGACACTTCCATTCTGCCTTGCTGTTTGTGGCGGATAAATTCTTTAAATCCTGCCTCAAATATACTGGCCATGCCTTGCGGCTTGCGGCGGCCAGCGGTCACACTTTCGTACAGCTTATTTAAATCGCCACCAGACCAAAATTTGTTTTCAAAATCTTCTGATTCGGTTTCTGCGCGTTTAATGGTGGCAACCTTAATAAAAATATACCACCAAGAAAAAAGTGAAGTCATCAATAATATCAGCATCACCAGCTGCACAGGCAAGCTGGCGCCCGAAATTAAGCTTAACAAAGACATATCATTTTCTGCGTTCATACACTCTCCACTACTTGATTTTCCATGATGCGTTTTACAGCAATCGGTACAGGAATTGGTTTAAAAGTTAACGCATGTACACACGCTAATTTTACTTGTGCCGTTATTAATGTTTGTTGATTTAACTGGATTGTTTGTAAAAACTCTACACTACCATGGCCTGTTTTAGTCATTTCACTGCTAATTGTGAGCAAATCGTCTAATTTGGCAGATTTTTTAAATTGAATTTGCATGCTGTGTAACACGAACACGCAATTGTACTCTTGCAATAAAGTGGTGTGCTCAAACCCTAAATGGCGCAACCACTCGGTGCGAGCGCGTTCCATAAAATTAAGATATTGCGCATGATAAACCACCCCGCCCGCATCGGTATTTTCGTAGTAGACGCGTACAGGCCATTGATGCGAGTTTACTGCTGCCAAGCTTCACCTGCTGCTAATGTTTTAGGCACTGGCAAGCCAAAATGCTGATAAGCCAAGCCTGTAGCGATACGGCCGCGCGGTGTGCGCATTAAATACCCTTGCTGAATCAAGTAAGGTTCTAGTACATCTTCAATGGTATCGCGCTCTTCACCGATTGCCGCCGCCAGATTATCTAAACCGACTGGGCCACCGCCGAATTTTTCCAGCACGGCAAGTAACAGTTTTCTATCCATCACATCAAAACCAAGACTATCCACATCCAACATTTTAAGCGCCGCGTCTGCCACTTCGCTGCTGACAATACCATCTGATTTCACTTGTGCGTAATCGCGCACCCGGCGCAACAATCGATTCGCAATGCGCGGCGTACCGCGTGATCGCTTGGCCACTTCTAATGCGCCTGTTGCTGTAATTTGCACTTCTAACAAACCAGCACTGCGATGCACGATTTTACCTAACTCTTCTGATGTATAAAATTCTAAGCGGGAGACAATGCCAAAACGGTCTCTCAATGGGTTAGTTAGCATGCCTGCGCGGGTGGTGGCGCCAACCAGTGTAAATGGCGGCAAATCAAGGCGCACGCTTCTTGCCGCAGGACCTTCGCCAATCATAATATCCAAACGGTAATCTTCCATCGCTGGATACAAAATCTCTTCTACGACGGGACTTAATCGGTGAATTTCGTCAATAAATAGTACGTCATTCGGTTCTAGATTGGTGAGCAGGGCGGCTAAATCGCCTGCGCGTTCTAATACAGGCCCTGAGGTTTGACGTAAGTTAACACCCATTTCCCGCGCAATAATATGCGCTAAAGTCGTTTTGCCTAAGCCGGGTGGGCCAAACAGCAGCACATGGTCTAAGGCTTCACTTCTGCCACGCGCGGCGTTAATAAAAATTTCCAACTGGCTACGCGCTTTTTCTTGGCCAACATACTCATCTAGGGCTTTGGGACGCAGCGCGCGCTCAATCGCCTCTTCTTGAGGGCTGGCGGCTTCTGGGGCAATAAATCGGTCTGTTTCTATCATATGGGCATCTCTGTAAATCCAATTTTCGTCGTTACACTGCGTTGCTCATAAAAAATAATTCCTTACATATCAATATATGCGGCGTCATTATTTTTTAATCGCGCCTTGTTTAACTTAGAAACTTGAATTTACAGAGATACCCATAACTGCTAAATGACTTAAACGCAGTGCGCGCTAACTAAACGCCATTATGAGTTTAATTGTGAGAAATTCTCAATCAATTTTTTAATCGCAACAGGCGAGCCTAAATGCATGCCTTGTCCATAATGCACGCCAATTAATTTAAGCTCTTTTAAAATCGCTTCGTTTTCTACAAATTCAGCCACAGTTTTAATATTCATGGCCTCTGCCACGCTATGAATCGAGCGCACCATGGCGTGGTCAATTTTATTGGTGTGCATTTCTTTTACAAAGGCGCCGTCAATTTTTAAGTAATCTACTTCGAAATTTTTCAAATAGGTAAACGATGACATGCCGCTACCAAAATCGTCTAGCGCAAAGCTACAGCCTAATTTTCTTAATGCTGTAAATAAGTGAATGGTGTTTTTAAGATTCACAATCGCTGAGGTTTCGGTAATTTCAAAACAAATGGATGTTGGCGGTATTGCGTAAATGACTAGTTGCTCACGAATAAAGCCCAACAAGCTTTTATCGCCTAACGAGGTGCCCGATAAGTTAATCGAAAATACGTAGTTACATTTTTCTGCGCTTTTATCCAGCATTTCGCGATACGCAGCAAATGTGTTGCGAATCACCCAGCGATCAATATTGGGCATTAGGTGATAACGCTCAGCCGATGGGATAAACGAAGTAGGCAACATAATTTTGCCGTCTGGACTTACTTTTCTAATTAATACTTCATAGTGATGCTGGGCTTGCACATGAATAGATAGTGGCACGATGGGCTGACAATACAGCATAAATTGTTCATCATCAATTTCATCGGTAATGTCAGAGATTGCTTCGACTTGGCTACGACGCTGAGCGACTTCAATATCGCCAGCACTGAATAAAAAGCTTTGATTACGGCCCGCTTTTTTGGCTGAGTAACAAGCTGAGTCGGCCGCATGAATAATATCGCTGACACTTTCAAAACTCGCATTCACCACTACAATGCCGATACTGACGCCAATATTAAAAATTTTATCGTCATGCATAAAGCGATAATCACGCACGATTTTTAATATGGTGCTGGTAATTTGGTCGGCATCGGCAAGGCTACAGTTTTCTAATAGCAAGCCAAATTCGTCACCACCTAAACGCGCCAAAGTGTCTCTATCGCGCATGCGGTTGGCAAACAATGCGCTAACCTGCTTGAGCAACTCGTCGCCTGCCGCATGGCCAGAGGTGTCATTCACCAACTTAAATTGGTCTAAATCCATATAGCAAAATACATGCTGCGCATTAGATTCGTACACATTTTTTAAGCTGCGCTCTAGCCTAGCTTCAAACTCGCGTCGATTAATTAAGCCTGTTAAATCATCATGTTGCGCCTGATGTCGTAACATACTGGTTGCATCATTAATTTTGTCTTGCATCATGTCGTATGCTTGTTTAAGGCTGGTAGACATTGAGTTAAAGCCTTTTTGCAAAGTTTTAAGCTCACCGCTAGAGTTTTCGGTGATGGTTTGTGCAAAAATACCTTCGCCTACTTTATTAACAGCGTGCGCAATTTCTTGAATCGGTTTCGTGATATTACGGCCAATCCACCAAGCAATTAACACACTTATAAACAAGCCAAATAAGCCGATTAATACAATTTTAGTGATTAAATCTTGCTTTAAACTATGTAATGTTTGATTGCTTAAATCCACATAAACTTGGCCAATTTCCATTGGCTGTTCACTGTTGTATGTATCTCGTCCAGCATCGTATGGACTAGTAAAATCATCAATCTCAACCAAGCTGCGGGTAATGGGCGCGGTAAATATAGTGCTGCCTTTTTGTCTGAATTCGTTGATATTGTCTTTATCGATGCGGTTAATTAACTCTTGCGCCAGTGGCCGGCCGCTGAGTGCAAGCACGACGCCTTTGCTGTCAATCACCAATACTGTTCTCACTTCTTGTTCATTCACTAAAGCTTGCTGGACTAATTTTTGCAGAATTTGGCGATTGCCTGAAATCACGCCGTATTCGGCGGCTGGTGCCAATTGTGATGCAATAATACGGCCACGATCACTAAGTGATTGATTTAAAACACCAAACACGTTTGAAATAGCGTAGCCTGCTAAAATAATCGCAAATAACATGGCTGGAACTGTGCCTAGTAAAATCACACGCGATTTAATGCCTAGGTTATTAAAACCAAAATGATGCAACCCAAAACCACCCAGCGCACTGTAATTGGCACTTGAAGTGCGTCTGTTTGGTGAACTGGAATCGTTGGCTGAGCCGCTGCCATTGGTTAATGGTTTTTGATTGGTGGAAATTTTACCCAAAGGCCTTTCACCCGAAGATTTTTTGAAAGGGTTACTCATGCTGAGCTGCTTCCGCATCTAGCAATTTTCTATAGGCATTTTCTTCGTCAGCAACCGTAATATTAAGTGAACGCGCCACTTGGTAGTTAACAGAAATTGAAAAATAGCGAGGCGCTTGCGGTGGTGGAAGCAAGCCAGGCGCTGCTTGCGTTTTGATGGCAATTTCTGCCGCTTGTTTAGCCAATTGTTTGGTTGTGCTGTAAACAGCCGCTAAAGCACCTGCACGTACATACGATTGTGAATAGCCGAATACCGGTTTTTGATGCCGATAAGTAGTTAACAAAATAGCTTGCGCTGTTTCGCGGCTGTACACCACAGGGTCAGGAATCGCCATCAGCGCATCAGTACTATCTAATAATTTTTGTAATTTAGGGATCAATTCTGATTCCTGTTTAATGGTTTCAATGGATACATTAAGGTTTCTTTTTTCACCTGTATCTTTCACTATTTCATAATATTGCGATGAAGTTTTGCCCAGCATAACGCCCACATTTTTTACTTCTGGCAAAATTGTTTTAATGAGCAACATTTGCCGCGAATAGGGCTGATCTAACACAATCGCACTAAAATTGCCTAA
The DNA here is from genome assembly GCA_021732365.1 of Methylotenera sp. Lineage (GTDB taxonomy): Bacteria > Pseudomonadota > Gammaproteobacteria > Burkholderiales > Methylophilaceae > Methylotenera_A. Next base: position 29,139 of record JAKFVD010000025.1, read on the forward strand.
ATCGCGCCCGCTTGCTTCTAACAATTTATTAAAAGTAGGTAGCGGCGTAAAAACGCCCAATACAGGAGTAGTAAATTTTAGCTTGCTGGAGGCTTCTAACGCTTTGACACCCAGCGCAATCACTAGCTCACTATTCTCTGCAACTACAGGCCTTTCTGAATCTTGCAAATCAATTACTTTAACACGCAAAGCAGTGTTTTTTGTGGCAATTAATTCTTCTTTAAAATGGTCTACAAATTCTAAATAAGATTGTGACGGCGCACTGATGATGATGGTAATACCAGTGTAAGCATAAGATAAAGCTGGGCAGCACAAATGCGCGATTAACGCTAACAGCGTTAATTTTTTCAATAAAAAATAGTTATTTTTAGACTGCTTAAACAATAGGAATCACTTTATGTACGATTAAGTTAACACTTAAAATGCATTAAAAATCTAGCCTTACATTAATGCGGCCACGGCGTTTAAACGTGTTGTAATCGGCAAATTCTTCATAATGATTATTAAATAGATTTTCAATCACCATGTTGACCTCGCCGTTATAACGACCACTTTGAAATTTTCTGGCTAGCCTTAGATCAGATTTTCTGATTAAATCAACCTTATTACCATCCCCCAAAAGGTCAGCCTCACTCGTTTGGTAGTAAGCCAAACTGGCATCCCATTGTGGGTTGAAACGATGTGTTAATAGGGAGCTAAAGGTGTTGCGAGGCGCTGAGCTAGTGTAATCTTGTTTAAGGCCATCTTCAGTTTCGCGAATATGGATATAAGCATGGTTCACCAGTAGGTTAGTATTGCGACTTAACTGCCAATTTGCCTGAAATTCTATGCCGTTTACCTCAGCGCCGCCCTGATTAACATTTGTTGTAATATCTGCACCAAGAAAAGGGTTTAATAGCACAGCATTGGGCGGCACGACTAAATCTGTTCGATTCGCATCTCTAATCACATCACTAATCTTGTCGCTGAATAATCTGGCATCTAATTGCAAGCGGCCCAGTTTGCCTAAGTAACCTAATTCGCGTGAAATAATTTGCTCTGGCGCAAGATTCCCTGTGTTTGCTCTATATTGAAAAATAAGCGTGTTAGGGTTAGCTAATGTAGTGGGCAGCACCAACCTATCCCTAAACCGTTCTTCTACATAATTGGGTGTACGTAATGCACTAGATGCGCCTATGCGAAAAGTATGATTTGGGTGAGGCTTAAAATTAAGGCTGGCTCTGGGTGAAGTGTCAGTGCCAGTAAAATCGTTATGCTCAATCAATGCGCCTGCATTGACTGTCAGTTTTTCATGCAAACGCCATTCTGCATGGCCAAAAAGCCGTTGCAGATTAAAGTAATCGGTTTTTCTAGAGTCTAAATAGTTTGGCGCATAAACTGAATCTTGCCTAACGCTGCCACCCCATACAGCCCTAATTTGTTTACCCAAAGCAAATGTTTGCTGCGCCTCAATATCGGTGCGCTGTTGTACAACAGCATTATTCACATACACATTATCGTTAACTAAACTGGCGGCAACTACAGGGCTTATTGCTGCTATTATTGGCCTTAAATTGACCGAAGTGGTTTCATCATCTGATTTGTCGTAGTTGTGAAAAGCTTGTAGCGTGAAATCGCTAGTATCAGAAATATGATGTCGCCAGCGTATTAATGCATAGTGATTATTAATCTGTTTGGTACGTGGCAAAAAAACAAAAGGATCGTTTTCAATATTGCCTTCGCCACGCGCACCATCGGCAATACCCAATTCAAACTCAAGCGTATCTTTCAGATTGATGCGGTAATCCGCCTGCGAGTTGATAAAACGCGTGCGTTTAAAATCATTTCTATCGTCCAATCCATCATCTTGGCGATAACCTGCTGTAAAACGATAACTCAGCGCATCTAATTTGCCAGCATGGCGATAAAATACTTCATTACGGCCGCTGCCATGCGTTGCAACCACGCTATTGGCAGGTGTTTCGTCTGGGGTTTGGGTAATGATATTAATCACCCCAAAGTAAGAATTTGCACCATAGCTTGCGGCATTTGGCCCACGGGTAACTTCAATGCGGTCAATATCAATAATCGCAATCGGCAGCTCGCTCCAATTGACACCGCCAAATAATGGGCTGTACACCGAACGCCCATTAATCATCACTTGCATATTGCCTGCATAAGCAGATGTAATGCCATGGTAGCTAACCGCGTGATTAGTGTTATACACATAACCCGCATTGGCGCCCACATACATACCTGGCACTAAGCGAAAAATATCTGGCAAATCAACAGTGCCACTGGCACGAATTGTTTCACGGTCAATTACGGTTACTGCTGAGGGGACATCTGCTGCTGCTTGTGATAAGCGCGATACGGTTAATACTTTTGGCACCTCACCCATGTAATCGTCTTCAGACATAAAATCTGAAGAGGTATTTTCTGCGTAAGCAGCAAGATTAAAAAACGCCAAAAAAGCTGCAGTTAAGCATAAATGTTGGGGTGAGGCATTTGCAGAACGAATCATCAGCATACTTTTTAATCAGCTCTACTCAAGGCTTTAATCAATTTGCCACTTTAATAATCTTTAAGCCAATCATATCGCTTAAATATTAATTAGCTTTGGGCTTTCGCCAAAATTTACGTACTAACCAGAGCATAAAAATGCCAATGAACAACCACGGAATTGCACCCACCACGAAAGTAATCACCTGACCAATACTTTCCATCAACACTTGCCCCGCATTTTTAAGTGCGCGTGCAACTGGGGCAAAAAAACCTTGCTCGGTAACGCCCTGTGCGGCAGTAAAATCGATATTGACAGCGACTAAATCAGTTTCTAACGCCAACATTTTGCGTACACTCGCAATGCTGTCCAACTCGCTTTGCGTATTGGCTAACTCACGCTCTACATCGATAATGTCCTTAAACTTAGCTGTTTTATCATGCAACATCAAGCGCAGTCTATCCCTCAAATCGGTTAGATTTTTAATACGCGCTTCTGCGTCCACCACTTGAATGGTTTTATCTTCGCTATCTCGATTGTGTTGCAATACCTCGCCATTTTTGGCTAATCCACTTAAAAAGATGGGTACATTTCTGGGTGGTAAACGCACACTTAAGCTGGCAGATGGCGGGCTGTATTCAGTTTCTTGGTTGTAATTTGCACTTAATAATTGGCAGTTAAGCGCTTCGCAGTGTTTGAGGGCGGCATCAAAGTTGGCTTGCATGTTCTCAGCCACAGTTTCGATTTGTAAATGATGCCGCAGTGCAATGTATTTTTTAGCGGCATTATCAGCTATTGGCTCACTCATCTCAGTTAAGCTTTGTTCGGCACTATTGCTAGTATCTCTAGTGCTAGCAACTTTAGACATCGAATCTACCGCCATTTTGCCCATTGGCGCGGCTAAGCTTGAATACTCTGGCGCTTCGCTTGATGCATTCTGATTGCCACACGCAGCCAGCACAAGGCACGTTATGCCAATTAAGAAACCAATTAAGCTGTACTTTTTCATCGATTAACCTTATGTAGTAAGGCTAAAATTAAGCCCATTTATAGGGTTAAATTGTACCTGTATTAGACATGAATATTAAAACTTAAAACATGCAAATGAGTAATAAAAAAGTCGCTTCAATTACAGCGACTTTTTTATACTCATTTGACTTAACTAGTTTTTTGAAAGGAATTTTAGAGATTGCCGAATGCCCTCAGAAACAGACAATTCCTTGGGTAACAATTTAATCGTGGCTAATGCTTCTTTATCGTTATAACCAAGTGCCAGCAGCGCATTCAATATATCGCTAGTGGCTGATTTTGGCTGCGCAGCACCCACGCCACTTACACCATTAATCGAGAATTTATCTTTAAGCTCAAGCAGCAAACGCTCTGCCGTTTTTTTGCCAATGCCAGGAATGCGCGTCAGCATCGCCACTTCTTGCAAGTTAACCGCTTGAATCAAATCTTCGATACTCACGCCACTTAAGATAGATAATGCCGATTTAGCGCCAATGCCATTAACCTTAAGCAATTGTTTAAACGTACTTTTTTCTTGCTCGCTACCAAAACCATACAGCAATTGCGCATCTTCACGCACCACCATATAAGTCAGCAATTGCACTTTTGCGCCTATTTCTGGCAGATTATAAAAAGTGCTCATCGGCACTTCTACTTCATAACCCACGCCCGCACAGTCAATCACCACTTGCGGTGGTGCTTTTTCAATCAGAATTCCGTTTAGGCGTGCAATCATATTAATCTACCATTCTTAACTCTAAAACCCGCTGTGGCCAGTTTCCCTAATCCTTGCCCGCCATGTGCATGACAAATTGCGCATGCCAGTGCATCAGCTGAGTCTGGGCTTGGTAAACCAGGCAAATTCAGCAGTCGTTTGACCATTTCCTGTACTTGCTCTTTTTGTGCATGGCCATTACCCACAACGGCTTGCTTGACTTGTAAGGCCGTATATTCAGCCACAATTAAGTTGCGAATCACCGCCGCGCTAATCGCTGCACCACGCGCTTGACCCAGCAATAAAGTAGATTGCGGATTCACATTGACGAACACTTTCTCAACCGCCGCTTGCGTGGGCTGATAAGTATCGATGACCTCAAACAAGCCATCTAAAATAATTTTTAACCGCGCTGGTAATTCTTCTCTATCGTCTTCGCCTGCCACTTTATTCTTTTTACCACTCGCAGTTTTAATGGTGCCGCTGGTTATATAGGTGATTTTTTCACCAACTTTTTCAATCACACCAAAACCTGTTAAACGTAGGCCAGGGTCGATTCCAAGAATTCGCGTCAATTTATCAGTCAACAACCACACCATATTTTAGAAGCAGTTTCGGCAAGTGATCGTCTAGGTTATCAACTTGAGCGTTATTTAACTCAATCAGATTGAGTGCATATTTTTTATATATTTCTTTTTTTAGTTCTTTCCGTTCAATATATTTTGGATCATTATCTAAACCCCAATACTCAATGTAAACCTTACCTTCAGGCACATAAAAATCACAATAAAGCTCTTCTTCTACAGGAAGCAAACGCTCATATGCGTGCGCAACCCTTGAAAAATATAGCCAATTGTCAACGAGCATTTCACCTCTTGAGCGAACCATGTGTCCATCTGTTGCACGATGGCTAGCTACAAACTTATCTCTAAATCCAACTGTTTTTTCTTCTTTTTTTACTGCTGTAGCCTCAACAATTATATCTTTTGGCTGCTGCTGTTTAGTACCTAAAAACTCAGATACAGCATTCTTTAATATTCGCGATGTAAAAATTGCATCAGGCCACAATACGAATGGAACTCCTGTTTTGTGATACTCGTGTGATTCAGCACGCAATCTTTTGCCTTGAACCGTTGGCAACCAGCCTTTCTTGCCTTTTTCTATCCAACCCAATTCAGCCAATACTTGGTTAACTTTTTTAGCGTCTATACCTAAACGCTCACCAAGCTGGGTCGAATTTAGGACAGTTGATGTAACAGGCTTATCTGCTTCTGATTTTTTATGCTCATCTTCTTGTTCTTTTTTTGGCTTTTTATTTTCAACTCGCCAATGCTCTAAACAAAGTTTAAAGCCGGCCTTTGAAACTGAACTAGTGCAGTTATCAACAGAGCATTTAGGCAAGATGGACATGTTTACTCCTCAATAACCGCTGTGGTATAAACATCCTGCACATCATCCAAATCTTCCAGCGCATCCAGAATTTTTTGCATTTTTATTGCATCATCCCCTGTAAAAACTGTTTCAACGCTTGGTTTCATCATCACTTCCGCCATTACGGCTTTTAAGCCTGCGGCTTCCATCGCTTCTTTAATGGCGATAAAATCATTGGGCGGGGTGATGACTTCAATACTGCCGTCTTCATCGGTGACGATATCTTCTGCGCCTGCTTCAAGCGCTACTTCCATTACTTTATCTTCAGAAGTGCCTGGCTCATACAGAATGCTGCCACAGTGCTTAAACATAAAAGCCACAGAGCCATCGGTGCCTAAATTACCGCCAAACTTAGTTAGTGCATGGCGCACATCAGCCACTGCACGTTGTTTATTATCGGTTAAGCAATCAATAATAATCGCTGCGCCACTAATACCATAACCTTCGTAACGAATCTCTTCATAATTGACGCCTTCTAATTCGCCCGTACCTTTTTTAATGGCACGCGTAATATTGTCGGCTGGCATGTTTTCTTCTTTTGCCTCAGCCACAGCGGCGCGCAGGCGCGGATTCATGGTGACGTCACCACCGCTTAAACGCGCGGCTACCGTGATTTCTTTGATGAGTTTGGTGAAGATTTTGCCGCGTTTGGCATCTTGGCGACCTTTGCGGTGCTGAATATTTGCCCATTTACTATGCCCTGCCATACTGTTTTCCTTGAAATTTATGCGTCGATATGTTGTATATATCCGTGCATTTTATCATAGGCTGGATGCAGTTTATTCTTGGCCTTGTGCGCAATCTACTGGCTGATGTTTGCGCATGGTAATGACGGATATTTGCACCAGCGCCAATGCAATTAACAGCATGCCAATCAGCTCAAATATGTTGGGTACTTCATTCAATTGTATCCATGCAGCAATCACACCAATCACGGGCGCTAACATAGATGCCATACTGGCAACGCCTGCGGGCAAGCGTTGCAAGGCATATAGCCAAAGCAGCCAAGCTAGCGCGCCACTTAAAATTACATTAAACAGCACGGCCCCAATAAAATAGCCTGTCCATTGAATCGGCGGGGCAGGCACTATAAAGGCAATTGCTAACATGGGCACAGAGCCAAGCAACATAGGCCAAGCCGTCAGGTTAAGTAAATCTAAATGAGGGCTGCGTTGATGTAGTTTTTTAGAAATAATCGCCGATAATGCCCACGATACGCCAGAACAGATGGCCAGAAACATGCTAAAACCATCTGCCTTAATATGCAATGGATCAAAAATAAGCACCATGCCAAACACGGCAGAAACCACCGCTAGCCATTGCCAGCCTTGCACTTTTTCGCCAAGCATTGGCCAAGCAAATAACATCACCCAAAATGGCATGGTGTAGGTTAATACAGCAGTTTTGCCAGCGCCACCCTCAACCAGCGCCCAAATCAGCAAGCCAGTAAAGCCTATAGTTTGCAATAATCCCAGCACAAGCATGGTGGGAAATTCTTTTAAGCCCAAAGGTCTTTTAGTGAAATAAATCACCACAAACAGCACTAGCGCACCTAAAAAAGTACGTAGTGCCGCAAACTGAAAAGGCCCTGCATATTGCAATGCGCTTTTCATCACCACCCAGTTATAGCCCCAAATGATGGTTAATATAAGCAAAGCAGTAAATGCGCGTAAAGTGATTTTGGTACTGTGTTTTAGCATTATTTTAAGGGTTAAGATTCACTGTATTGATGGCTTTACTGTCGCTGTTTCAGCTAAAAGATACACGCACTTTTTGAGTTGGCGGTTTCATATAATTAGTAATTTTATCACTTATTTAAGTGGCAGATATTGGCTAAATTATTTATCGGTGTATATTTAAAGTGCTAACAAGCGGGAGAAGATCATGAAAACCTTACAACAAATATTAAACGATAAAAAACATAAAGAAGTGATTAGCATTGCCCCCAATCGCCCTGTATTTGATGCGCTGGTGATTTTGGCTGAGTACAAAATTGGCGCGCTGGCTGTGATTGAAGAGGGCAAGCTAGTGGGTATTTTTTCTGAACGCGATTATGCGCGCGAGGTCGTTTTGAAAGGTCGCTCATCTAAAACTACCCAAGTATCTGAAGTGATGAGTGATAAAGTCATTTTTGGAAAAGCGGATGATTTAGTCGAAAGCGCTATGAGCCTGATGAGTGAAAAACGCATACGTCATTTGCCTGTTTTAAATGGCGAAGAATTATCTGGCATGCTGTCATTAGGTGATCTGGTTAAAGAAACTATTAGCTATCAGCAACGCTTAATTAAAGAGCTTGAGCAGTATATTCGCGGCTAGTTTCAGTAGCTAAGCAATTTATGAGTTCAGGCTCATGAAAATGCTTAAGCTTAGTTAATGGCTAATTGCAGTGCCTAAACCTAACAACAGGCGCACAATGCAGTCATACAAACAAGCAACGAATGAATACAAAGTTAACGGTTTGTTGTGATACTAAATTTTACTAATTGAAAAAGGATATTTATCATGTGGACAACACCAGCAGCTACAGAAATGCGTTTTGGCTTTGAAGTAACAATGTACGTAATGAATAAATAAAATTTGTTCATTGTAAATAAAAGGGAGCAATTGCTCCCTTTTTTGTTGTTAAAAAAAGTGACTTAACCAGTTTTTAAGCCGAAATTTTCATTCAAACTATTAATCAATTACTTGGCGTATTACTCACCAATAATTTTAACCAGCACGCGCTTTTTGCGTCTACCATCAAATTCGCCGTAAAAAATCTGCTCCCATGGCCCAAAATCTAAATGGCCTTCAGTAATCGCCACTACTACTTCGCGGCCCATAATCTGGCGTTTCATGTGTGCATCGGCATTATCTTCGCCCGTATCATTATGGCGATAGCTGCTTACTGGTTCGTGCGGCGCAAGCTTTTCAAGCCATTGCGTATAATCATGATGCAAACCCCGCTCATCATCATTAATAAACACGCTGGCGGTAATGTGCATGGCGTTCACCAACACCAAACCCTCACGCACGCCGCTCTCGCGCAAACATTCATTAATCTGTTCAGTAATACGGATAAACGCCACACGGGTGGGCGGGTTAAACCAGAGTTCTTTGCGGTAGCTTTTCATGCGAAATCTCCTCAATTAATACACAATTTTAGCACCGACAATTGTTAATCGGCATGAATCAACGCATTAATTTAGGCAATAAAAAAGGCCTCTTTAAAAGAAGCCTTTTTTGCACAGCTTGAGTGATTAACTTTTTACTTCAACCGCATGTGTAAAGCTTTTACCTTCATTGTCTGTGGCTAATACTTCTAATTTGCCTGGCTCTGTAGGTACAAAGTTAAATTTAAAATATGGGTCTTCTGCCGTGCCCACGCCCACATCTACTGTCATCACAGGTTTGCCGTTATATGTAAACTCGGTTTTGTTAATATAAAAAGCTGGCACAAAACCTTGCGATACTAAATCGCGCTGCAAACCAGTGCGCATCACGTGTTTAATGTTAAATGTGGCTGGCGTGGCTGCACCAATTTTCACTTCTTCAACTTTCATTTTAATTTTACCAGCCGCCGCACGTGTGGCTGCTTCATCGTTTTCTACTGTGCCACCACAACCGCCTGCAGCGCGAATCTCACGTGATGCTAAATATAAATTACCTTTTGCATCTTCACCCACCAAACGCACAAACGCATCAGTTTCAAAACGAATACGCGTAGCCAGCTGAAAATCGCCTAAGGCATCGGTTAAATGATAAGTTGCAGTGAGTGGAATCGGATTTGCATCAACAAAAGCATATAGTTTTGTGATTTTTACGCCATTGGCCGCTGCATTATCAATACTGTAAGTCACTGGCACTTGCGCACCACTCTCGGCACGGCGTGGCGCATCAATCTTCATAAAAGTCACTTCTTGCATCGCGCGTTTTTCAAAAAACGCTTCTTTCATCACAGGCCATAGTGTTGGATTAGGCTCTGCTATCACACTTGAACTTGCGCCAATAAGCAGACCAAATATAGCCAGTGAGCTTACTAAAAATTGTTTTGTTTTCATCTCATCTCCAAATCTGTTTTTACACAGAATTAACACGATTAGCTTTAATGTGTTAGTTAAAATTATGACTACCGTTCACTATTTTAGTTTTATTCAAGCGCTTGTATGTGATGCGAGTCACACAACAAAATTAAACAATCATTAAAGTTAGCAAATAAAAATTAGCTCAAAAAAAGTGGTTAACTTTTGCTGCGAAACTCTTCAAAATTCAACTCAATACCATTGCCTGCAGGGTCTTTAAAATTGATTTGTTTTACGCCGTTAATTAACGTGCGCGAGGTGTATGAAATTTGATGCGCAGACAAATGCGCTTCCATCGCGGGCATATCGTTGCAGGTAAACGATACATGGTCGTAAGTGCCGTTCACATGCAAATCAGGCGCGAGCTTACCACTTTCTTCGTCCCTTTTATATTCAGCCAAATGCACCACATCGTTATCACCAATATACAGCCAAAATCCATAACTAGTCGTTGCCGTGCGCGGCCCCACTTTTAAACCGACAATATCGCAATAAAAATCGCGCAACACATGCATCATGTCGCGGTTGGCGCGGAGGTTGATATGGTTAATTTCGGTGACTGGCATAATTAAAACTCGTAGGAAATAATATTGCTAGTTTCAGATATCAACTTATTAGCAAACAATATATCAATAATTCTATCAACATCAGATTGTGGAAGCTTTTTCTGAAACATAGCAGATATATGTTGAGTTAGAGTTTTGCGTCTGCGTGGCAAATTTCTTTTTTCAATCTTAGACAAAAGTTCCACTACTCTTTGATAGTCAGAGTCAGATTTGATTGGCTCCGAATCAAGCTCTAGCAAGCTATTTAAACGTTTGCATTTTAGACCGACCTTATTTAGGTAGCGAAGAAGCGGCTCAAAGCCCTTATCTTTTGAAAGGACTACACATGCTAAATCTGGTGACTTTTCCAAAACCCGTCCTAGGTGCATTGCAATATAAAAATCTAATGCATTACTTCCATTACCTTCGACTTTTTGCCAATCAACTCTTGAACCAAGTTTCTGAGCGCTAGCAACTAAATCAATAGGAATGTTTTTCTGACTTGCACCCACAAAAATGATAACTTGATATGTTGTATCCAACCTAGCCAAATCCACTTGCTGCACATTTTCAAAATCAACTAATAGTAATTTATTCAGCATATTAGCTTTCTAAAATGCAATTCACGATGCGAGAACTAGGCACATTCGCGTAGACAGTACGATTAGTACGGCAAGCGGATGTAACGACGTTATCGCGAAGTGAGTGCATTTTACGCCGCTGGATTTTGTGAACGAACGCGTATATGCAATTCACGTAACTGTTTCTCATCCACTTCATTCGGCGCATTGGTCATCAAACATTGCGCGCGTTGGGTTTTTGGGAAGGCAATTACGTCACGGATGGATTCGGCGCCAGCCATTAATGTCACCAAACGGTCTAAACCAAAAGCCAAACCGCCATGTGGAGGTGCGCCGTATTGCAAGGCATCCAGCAAGAAGCCGAATTTTTCTTGCGCTTCTTCTTTGTTGATTTTGAGTGCATCGAATACTTTAGATTGCACATCTTGTTTATGGATACGCACTGAACCGCCGCCCACTTCCCAGCCGTTTAACACCATATCGTACGCTTTTGAAAGCGCCGCACCTGGATTGCTGGTTAACAAATCTTCATGACCATCTTTAGGTGCGGTAAACGGATGATGCAAGGCTGCCCAGCGGTCGTTTTCTTCATCGTGTTCAAACATGGGGAAATCCACCACCCATAATGGTGCCCATGCGCGGCCATCAACATGGCCTTTATCGTGACCAACTTTTAAGCGTAATGCGCCTAATGCTTCGTTTACTACTTTGGTTTTATCTGCGCCAAAGAACACGATATCGCCGTTTTGCGCGCCTGTGCGGTCGATAATCGCTTGCAATGCCGTGGCGTGAATATTTTTTACGATTGGGCTTTGCAGGCCTTCTTCGTTCAATTTAGTGACATCGTTGATTTTGATATAAGCCAAACCTTTTGCGCCGTAGATTTTAACGAATTCCGTATACGCATCAATTTCTGACCTTGCAATCGCGGCGCCATTAGGCACACGCAAAGCAGCCACACGGCCACCAGACATATTGGCTGCACCAGCGAATACTTTAAAGTCTACATCTTTCATCACGTCGGAAAGCTCTGTGATTTCTAAAGTCACGCGCATATCAGGCTTATCTGAACCGTAACGATTCATCGCCTCGCTAAATGGCATGCGTGGGAATTTAGCTGGTAAATCCACGTTTTGAACCGATTTGAGCATTTGTCGAATCATTTCTTCGACAATATCCATAATCTCGTTTTCGCTTAAAAAAGATGTTTCAATATCCACTTGCGTGAATTCTGGCTGACGGTCAGCACGTAAATCTTCATCGCGGAAGCATTTAGTGATTTGGAAATAACGGTCAAAGCCTGACACCATTAATAATTGCTTGAACAACTGCGGTGATTGCGGCAATGCAAAGAACTGGCCTGCATGCACACGGCTTGGCACTAAGTAATCGCGCGCACCTTCAGGTGTTGAACGCGTTAACATCGGTGTTTCTACTTCAATAAAGCCATTGGTGTCTAAATAGTCGCGCAAGGTTTTAGCCACGCGATAACGCAGCATCAGGTTTTTTTGCATGGCTGGGCGACGCAAATCGATGTATCTGTGTTGCAATCTCACCGTTTCCGTCAGATTTTCATCATCTAACATAAATGGCGGCGTCAGCGATGCGTTTAAAATCTCGATTTCTGTCGCAATCATTTCGACTTCGCCAGTCGATAAGTTGGCGTTTACTGCGCCTTCTGGGCGCGCACGGACTACACAGGTGATTTTTAATACATATTCGCTACGCACCGACTCGGCCACTTTAAATGCTTCAACCGTATCAGGGTTCACCACAATTTGCGCCATGCCTTCGCGGTCGCGCAAATCAATAAAAATCACACCACCATGATCGCGGCGGCGATGCGCCCAGCCGCATAAACTAACAGTTTGGCCAATGTGGCTGCGGTTTAGATGGCCGCAATAATGTGTACGCATAGTCATAAAATAAATTTCGTTAAAAAATAGTGTTAAGTCGGCTGGTTGAATAAAGGTTTAGATAAAAGTTTTGAATAAAATTAAAGCGGTAATTCGCGTGTTTTACGGTCTTTTGGGGTGACTGTGCCCATACTGATAATGTACTTCAACGCCTCGTCTACGCTCATATCCAGCTCTATCACATCAGCTCTTGGCAGCATCAGGAAAAAGCCAGAAGTCGGGTTGGGCGTTGTAGGCACGTAAACGCTAACGTAATCACCCACTAAGTGATTACTCACATCGCCACCTGGCGCGCCAGTTAAAAATGCAATCGTCCAGCTGCCTTGACGCGGATACTGAATCAACAAGGCTTTGCGAAACGCATTGCCAGAATCTGAAAACAGCGTATCTGACACCTGTTTAACACTGGAGTAAATGGTTTTGACGAATGGCACGCGCGAAAGAAAACTCTCCCATAACGCGATTAATTGCTGCCCAAATATGTTGGTCGCTATTAAACCTGTGACAAAAATAATCACTAAAGTGAGGATTGCACCTAATCCAGGGACATTAAATCCAAATACATTTTTAGGCTGCCAAGCCGCTGGCAATAATAATAGGCTTTGATCCATGGTTTGAATCAGCGTGCTAATTACCCATATGGTAATAAATAAAGGCACTAACACCAGCAAGCCAGTAATAAAATATTTTTTCATGTTAGTTCAATTGGTTAAGTTAGTGACAGGCACAGCCTGTTTTACAAGCTGCTGGCGCATCTGTGCTGCTTGTTGAGGCTTCTGTGTTTGCTTTTGAGGATGCGTTTTTTGACGGTTTATCCTTAAAATCGGTGGCATACCAACCACTGCCACTTAACTGAAAACTAGGCGCAGAAAGCATTTTACTGAATGTTTCTTGATTGCAATTTGGGCATGCAGTGGTGCTTGCATCGCTTATTTTGCGCAAAAGTTCTAGCTTGTGGCCGCAGCTTGTGCATTGAAAATCATAAATTGGCATGATTCTAGCTTATGAAGTTACAAATAATGTAAAAACAAAATTATAACTGATGTTGGCTAAATGTTTCAGTGCGCGTATTGAAATGCGTGTTTAGTCAATGCATTAACAGAGTTAAATCTATTTAGGAGTTTCAATTGTTCATATTAAAAACGCTAAAAATAAGCCTTGTGGCAGCATGTATGTTGGTTTCACCGCTTACATTTGCTCAATCGGTTGGCACGGTCACCTTTAAAACAGGCAATCCAACGATTACGCATGCAGACAAAACCACTTCAGCAGCCGAAAAAAATACGGTTTTAAATGCTGGCGATACCATTGAAACGGGAGATGGCCGCTTGCAGTTGTCACTAATTGATGGCGGTAAAGTATCTTTGCAACCCAATACGGTATACAGAATTAATAAATATGAGTTTTCTGGAAAAGAAGACGGCAGTGAATATGCTTTTACTGAATTGGTTAAAGGCGGCTTACGCACAGTAAGTGGCTTAATCGGTCATAAAAATCGTGATCGCTATCAGCTGAAAACCGCTGTGGCGACCATTGGTATTCGTGGTACTGAATTTACAGTTAACTTTTTTAACAACCAATTACTGATGACGACTAACCACGGTAGTGTAGATGTGTGCAATCAAGGTGGCTGCTTAAATGCGTTGTCAGGCATAACCATTGGTGTTGCAGGCATTGGCGCTGCGCCAAAATTCAGCAAAACTGCAGCTGTCGCGGCTGTAACCGCCCCATCTACAACTAAATTGGCTTTTGCGGCAAACGATACTGTAACGGATACCGGTACGCCATTGATTATTGCAAATTCACCACAAGCTGTTACTGCTAACCCGAATCCGAATCCAGGAACAGGAACAGGAACAGGAACAGGAACAGGAACAGGAACAGGAACCACCTATTTCAGTACGTTGTTTGTCGCCACATCTAATGTAACTGGCTTACACAACAATGCGCTACTCGTTGATAATGTAACGACTGACGGTGTGGGTAATGTGACGGTGAATCAAGGCGCTGGTTTAACCACTACTTATGCTTTGGATACGCCAACCAATGAATACGAAGACTCCTATGTAAGATTGGGCCGTAGTAAAGGAACAAAAATAGTCACTAATTTAATTGGCAGTACTTCAGAAAGCTTGGCAGATTTTCAAGGGATTTTTGGTACCTTAACAACGGCTACCAGCCTATCTAATTTAGGTAGCTTGGCAAACCCGGTGGCAACTTACAATGTACTTGCCTCTACTGCGCCTATATCTATTACAGGTAGCCCAGGCGCGATTACTACTACACTGGGTACTGCAAACCAAGTGACTGGTAACTTAACCGTTAACTTCTCTACACTTGCTTATGGATACTCACTCAATAATATTGCAGTTGGCAACAATACATTTTCAGTCAATGCCTCAGGTTTGAGCTTGGCCACTGGTAGCAATAGAAATAACTTTAGTGCTGGTGGTACGGTTACAGAAACTTCTGACCTGATTAGTGGTTTAACAACCTGTTTGTTATCTTGTACGGGTGAATTATCAGGTGGTAGCGTTGTGCAAGGTGCTTTCTTTGGCGCAAATGCAGAGAGAGCAGGCTTGCAATACGGTTTTACAACGAATACGGTAGGTGATGTGATGGGTAGTGTTGTGCTTGGTACCCAGCCAGTAGTCCAATAAACTTTAGCGAAATAAAAAAGCCTGCATTTGCAGGCTTTTTTATTGATGATATTAGGATAAATAAAGTTAGCTATCACTATTTTTAAGACGCATTTTTAGTGAAATAAAACAGGTTAACTTTACATTTTTTGCAGTCTAGATTCGAAAATCTGCTTCAATAAAGGTGTTAATGATGCAACGCTCAACGCCCGTCTCAACAATGCATCATCGCCCTCATTCAGATTTTGCAAACCAAGGGTTGTGCGAATACTAATTGCCTGCGGATCGCGTTCGATGACAGTAATTGCATCGCCTGCGGCTACTTCGCCAGTTTGAATCACGCGCAAATAAAAACCGCTTTTGCCACTGCGTAAAAACGCATCTAAAATATCTGGATGGCCAATTTTGTGGCCAAATTTAAAGCAGGGGATACGTGGCATGGTCACTTGCACTTTGACACCTGTTTTAGAATCACCGATTTGTAGCACGTCACCTATGCAAATATCTCCTTCTAATAAACCAGAGACGGTGAAATTCTCACCAAAAGTACCATAAGGTAAATCGGATAAATTGAGGCGGTCTTGCCAATAAGCATAGTGTTCAAAAGGGTAGCAGTAGGCGGCTTGGTGTTCACCGCCATGCACATTTGTGTCTGCTTGACCATCGCCCACCAATGTTAATTTAGTCAGCCAAACGCGGCCTTGCGCAGGGGTTTTGTAAATAGCAGTTAATACTTGCTGGCCGTTAATTTCTATTAATTTTGGTGGCGAAATATTTACTGAGAGTAGTTTCACGATTAAGCTTTCATATAAACATGACGCATATTAACCATTAAAAACCCCTAAAAAAATACGCGATATGACGTAGAAGATGATTTAATATTCATTCGGACGCCAAAACATTGGGGCGTAAGTTAATATTATAGTGGGTTAAATCAACATAAATTCACACTTGGAATAAAAATGACTAGTGCCAGCCAGCCTTTAGAATTAGATAGTGCGGTATATAAAACCTTGCTTGAATCGACCAAAGCGATTCCGTGGAAATTGGATTGGGCGACCATGAAATTTGCTTATATTGGGCCACAAATAGAAAGTTTGCTGGGCTGGCCGCAATCTAGCTGGGTGGGTTCAGAAGACTGGGCAAATAGAATGCACCCTGAAGATAGAGCGTGGGTAGTGGATTATTGCGTTGCAAAATCTATAGAAGGTGAAGATCATGAGGCAGATTACCGCGCCATGACCAAAGATGGCGGGTATGTGTGGATTCGCGATGTAGTGCATGTGGTGCGCAATCCAGATGGCACTGCGAATTCACTTATGGGTTTTATGTTTGATATCAGTGAGCGTAAAAAAACCGAAGAAAAATTAATCGCCATGCAAAAGAAACTAGAAGAGCTGTCATTTAAAGATGGTTTAACGGGCGTTGCCAATCGGCGTATGTTTGACTCGGTGATGGAAGTAGAGTGGCTGAACGCGCGCCGCAATAATCAGCCGCTTTCTTTGATTATGGTGGATATTGATTACTTTAAGCAATATAACGACCATTATGGACATATTCAGGGTGATGAAAGCTTGAAGAGCGTGGCACAGGCTTTAAGTAAAGTGGCAACCCGTTCGCGCGATTTTTGCGCACGTTTTGGCGGTGAAGAATTTGTGATTGTGTTACCAGAAACAGATGCAGCGGCAGCAAATAAAGTGGCTGAACGATGCAATCAGATGATTTTTAAAGAGCAAATTTTGCACGCAAAATCACAAATAAGTCAGGTATTAACGATTAGTTTAGGTGTAGGGACGATTATTCCGAAAGTTGAAGATGAATCCTTAGCTTTTATTCATGAGGTAGACCGGCTGCTGTATCTCGCCAAGCAAAAAGGCAGAAATCGCATAGTGAGTCATGCAGGTTAACTAGTTTTTAACCCAATAATCGGGGCGATTGGCAACTGGCGTAAATATCTGCATATCTGCCCTGCTTAAGCTAGTAAGCGCTTCACTGAACGATATTTTGTTTTTAGCGGCGTTATCCGTTGCAATAGGTTGTGCGTATTTTAGCCATGCAGAGTTTTGTTTATAACCGTTATCGGTCATGCATCTTTCAATCACATTGGTTTTTTTGGCCAAGCGCACCAGCATTTGAAACTCAATAATCGGCACATCGCTTGCCACGGCTCTTTCACCAAAATCTAAGCATTTGTCACCCATTTTAGCCAATTGTTCTTGTGCTGGACTTAAGCTAGGCTTTGGTTCTGAAGCAGATTTGTCATACAAAAAGTAAAGAATAGCCGCCACTATTGCAAACAAAATCATGCTAATTTTAGGGTTAAGTTTTAACATGCTTTTGCCTTTGTGTGCTTTTAACCTAAGAGTTAATTCTTAAAAAATCGGGTTTGCCAAGCTCAACACCGTTGTGGCGCAAAATGTTGTAAGCGGTGGTTACATGAAAATACACGTTTGGCATCACCCATTTCAGCAAGTAATCTTGCCCAGTAAATTTAAGCTCAATTTTACGCACGGTAATTGTAATGTCGCGGGTTTGAGCATTAGTTAATTGTGCTGGTTCAATGCTTTCTATAAACGCAATGGTTTTGGCAATGCGTGCTTGTAATTGTTCAAAGGTGGTTTCATCATCTTCATATGCTGGTATTTCAACGCCTGCCAATCTTGCGGCAGCGCCTTTGCTCATGTCGGTGGCAATTTGTATTTGCCTGGTTAATGGGAACATATCAGGAAAAAGTCGCGCATTTAACAAAACGCTATGCTCAATTTTTTTTGCATCAGCGTACTCTTCGCCTTTTTTTAAAATATGACTTAAGCTTTTTAAGGTGTGAACCAGTGGCAAAATGGTGGCATCAAACATTGGTAGCATGGCAATATCTTTCAATTTAAAATGGATTCATCTCTATTGTAGAGCGAATTTTTGTTAATTCAACGGATTTGTCATTCAGATTAAATTAAACTGTTATATGCTAGTTAAGTCGCAATTACTTTCCCAAAAATGGCCTTTATTTAACCGTTAACTTACTGGATTTTTGTTGCAATCATTTCATGAAGTTTTAGAACAACGCCTGCCCAATGTCACGCTAACCAAGCTGTTAATTGCTATTAATGTGTTGGTTTTTGCCGCTATGTTGCTTGGCGGTGCAGGTTTTTGGCATTCGCCCAACGGCATACAGCTTAGCTGGGGTGCGAACTTTGGCCCAGCCACACAAGATGGTGAATGGTGGCGTTTGGGTAGTGCCATGTTTCTGCATTTTGGCGCCATGCATTTGGTACTTAATTGTTATGCATTGTGGGATGCAGGTCAATTGGCAGAGCGTATGTACGGCCACGCAAGGTTTCTGGGCATATACTTAATCAGTGGCTTG
This sequence comes from Methylotenera sp., assembly GCA_021732365.1. Classification (GTDB taxonomy): domain Bacteria; phylum Pseudomonadota; class Gammaproteobacteria; order Burkholderiales; family Methylophilaceae; genus Methylotenera_A. Next base: position 47,881 of record JAKFVD010000025.1, read on the forward strand.
GGCGGTAATTTACTATCGCTAGTGGTGCAAGGCAATTCAGCCGTTTCTGGTGGCGCATCGGGTGCAATTTTTGGCATATACGCCGCAGTGCTGGTTTTTTTGTGGCGCGAAAGAGCCGCTATTCATGCCCGTGAATTCCGTTGGTTATTTGGTGCGGGTAGCGCATTTGCGGTACTGACAGTTGTTTTGGGTTTTGTGATTCCTGGTATTGATAATGCAGCGCACATCGGTGGATTCATCACAGGTTTATTAGCAAGCATCATTTTTTCTCAGACAATTACTGCGCGCATCATGCCGCTAAAATATAGCGTAGGCGCAGTGTTAACCACTATTTTAGTCAGTATTTTCTTGTTTAAAAATATCCCACCACCTAAATATCGCTGGAGTGACGAGCTATTATTGCGTAGTCAAATCAGTGCTTTTTTGTTTCAAGATCAAGCCATTAACCGCTCTTGGTTAGAAATTATGCATGAGGGAAAACAGGGTAAAGTGAGTTTTGATGAGCTTGCAGGTAAAATTGATTATTCGATTAGCGAGCCTTATGAGCAAAGTTTTGAAAAGCTATCAAAGCTACCACTAGACCCAGATTTGCCATCAGCCATGCAACTAGAAAATATATTACGTTATGCTGAAAAACGTAAGGAAGCCTCAAAAGCGCTGGCGGAGCGCTTAAGAGAGCAAGCGCAACCTTGAGATTAAACGAAAATAATCACCCTATATTGCGCTATCAGCCTATGATGAAGCGACTATTCATTACAGCGGAGAACAATCATGGCAAAAGGCCAAATTAAAAGTAACAAAGAAACCAAAAAGCCCAAAAAAAGCAAAGAAGTCGTTGTACCTTCTAGCTCGGTGATTCCAATGAAGCCTGCGCCGAAAAAATAATGCGCGGTGAAAGTTAGTTAAATGCCTGCGTACCATTCGTAGCCAGTGTCTTCCCAATAACCGCCTTTGCCGCCAGCGATATGGTCAAAGCTTTTTACCAACTCAATACGCGTTAAGTATTTGGCTTGTTTGTAGCCTAGCATGCGCTCAACACGCAACCTGATTGGCGCACCGTTTTTAATTGGCAAAGTTTGATCATTTAACGCATAAGCCAATATGGTTTGTACGTGGTAAGCATCATCCATATCGATACTTTCGTAATAAAAATTGGTGCCGTCTGCTTTCATGGGGTCAGCGCAGTAAAACACCACAAAACGCGCCTCTGGTTTTGGTTTCACCAAGCTTAAAAATTCATGCAAAGGCGTGCCTTTCCATTTACCAATCGCACTCCAGCCCTCAACACAATCGTGTCGCGTGATCTGGGTGCGGCTTGGCATTTGCTGAATTTGTGTCAGACTAAATTTCAGTGGTTTTTCGACCAATCCGCCAACTTCCAGCGCCCAATCAGCAAAACCGTTTTTTGCCAGCGCATGATAGTCAGGACTGTTAGGTGATGATGTGCCATTGCTACGAAAGCTAGGCGACAAATCTGCTTCGCTGAATTCTTGCGCCATTGATTTTCGGGTGCTCAGCAAGCGGTGCGCGTTATGGCTCAAGCTTTCGCCCGCGCTTAATATTTTGGTAAAGGTTTCTGAATGCGAAAGCTTATCGCAGCCTGCCAAAGCCATCGCACCAGCGCCTGCCAGCATACGGCCGAAAAATTTTCTTCTATCAGGTAAGTGCGCCATCATTTGTTCTCCGCATGAGATGACTCAATTTTGAAATACCCTGTAATCATTGAGCGCAAATTGTTCCATAAACCCGTGATAATGACTTGAAACACATGAATAAACACAAACCCTACTAACAACCAAGCCACAATAAAATGAATGGTGCGCGCCGATTGGCGACCACCGAATAAATCAATCCAGCCAGGTAATAATGAATTTAAAAATGGCGACATGGCCCAGCCCATTAATATCACCAATGGCAGCAAAATAAAGATCACACTTAAATAAGCAATTTTTTGCAACACGTTATAGCGTTTTGCGCTTTCTCCAGTGTCGTGTTTAAAACGAATATGGTCTTTAATCGATTGCCAAATGGTCGCGCGGTCTTGTTTTGTGACGGCTAAATCGCGCTGTACATGTTTGGTGATAAATGCATATGTGACATAACAAACACCATTAATCACAAATAACCATGCAAAAAAGAAATGCCAATGCCGCGCCATGGATAACCATTTTGGCCCAGGAATAGTTGACCATGAGGGAAATGCGCGTGCGACTAATTTGCCATTTGCGCCAGTAGATGCGCCCAGCACGCCTGTAGTATTGAATTTATAGCCAAAAATACTGGATACACCTTTTAATTCGCCACTGCTGGTTTGCATGGCTTTAATTTCTAAAACCGCGGGTTTGCCGTTATAAGAAGATTTACCGAAATAAAGTGAAGTGTGCGCATTAAAAATGTTGAGCCCACTCATTAACAAAATAGTGAAGCAAATCACGTTTGTCCAATGCATGATGCGGATTGGCAGACGGTGGCGATAAATAATCTCAACATTGGTTTTGGCAGACATACGAAACCTTTAGTTTGTGTGTGGTTTATTTGTGCATAATACGCCTGTTTGTTGTACTTGAGGCTGTATTAAGAGATGTTATCAGCGGTTTTCAACAATCAAATTTAACAGCTTATTCACCTGTGGCGCTATGATTAAAATAGCGACAAACACAATTGGCCATGCCGTTATAAACGCACCAAGCCACTGCGCGATAAAGTGTGCGTGTGACTTGGCATGCGTAAAGATGATAATGCCAGATACTATCATTGCCGTGCTTGCCGACATGATGAAGGCAAACAATAGTGTGCGATAGCGGTAAGCGATTTTTTTAGGCATTAGTTTTAACCCTACACTTTATGAATGATGAATGGCCAGTACAAGCTCGGCCAGTTTATGCGGGTTATCGACAAAGGCAAAATGTCCAGTATTGGCTACAGTGGTGATTGCTACGCCGCCCAGTTCTTTTGCGGTGCGTTTGCGTTCCTCTAAGGTTGACCAATCTTGTTCGCCATAAATCAGTTTGACTGGTACTTTCACCGCGGCATACATAGATCTTGCCTTGCCCCACGAACGCCAATTGGCGAAGACGTTGCGCTCTACATAACGATAGCCTTTGCGATACCCAACGCGATTAAATTCTGAAAGTAAATTATTTGGCACCCAGCGTTTCATCTGCAATCCACCACGCATGATGAGGCCAAGCAATGGTTTGTTTTCCATCGCTGCAAACACTGCCCCTAAGCCTGGGATGGCAAACTGACCTAAGATAAAGTTGGCGATAAAATTACCACGGCGTACACCATCTGCATAGCGTGTATCGTAGTCATAAGTATTAGATGCAAGCACCGCCTTAATGCGCTCTGGCAATGCACTGGCAACTGTAAGTGCTAAAACTGCACCAATAGATTCGCCTACCAAAGTAACATTCTGCAAATCCAGTTTTTCTATAAAAGCAATCACTGCACAACGAAAGTAAGGCTCATCGTAGTTGGCTTTGGTATCAATGGATGAATAACCATGACCAGGCAAATCAATTGCATAAACCGTGTAATGCTTTGCCAGTAGTGGAATTACCTCTTGAAAATAATCCAACTGTGTGCGAATGGTGTGCAGCAAAATCAAGGGCGCACCAGTACCCGTTTTTAAAAATCGTAAGGTTCTATTATCGTCAATCTGAATTTCCGCTACATCGCCAATATTGGATAAATCCTGCATATGCATGTCCTTTAAATTAGGGTTAGATTTTTTCGAGTTTTAGAGCTTTTAAGTTTACCAAGGTAGCGTTTCGCCATCATGAAAGAATCCACCATTAGCACCCTTGCTATCCAAGGTCGCTAACTGCACGCTAGTTTTGCCGCCATCAGCCAATTCCATCGGTGCATTATCCCCACCAAGCTCTGTTTTTACCCAGCCTGGATGCGCTGAATTCACTTTGATACTGGTCTCACGTAACTCATGTGCTAAATGCACGGTGTAAACATTGAGCGCCGTTTTAGAGGCGTTGTAGGCAAATGCTTTTGCAGGGTCAATTGGCGAGTTTGGCATGCTGTGTAAAGTAAGTGAGCCCAAAATACTAGATAGATTCACAATGCGACCTGCTTCAGATTTTTTAATTAGCGGTAATAGTTTTTGCGTCAGCTCAATCACCGCAAATAGGTTGCTGTGAAAAGTTTGTTGAAGGGTATCAATACTCACCGTGCTGCTGTTATTCCTACCCATGAGCTGCTCTTGGTTAATACCAGCGTTATTCACCAAGATATCTAATTTTCCATAATGCTTATTCAGGTGTTCAAACCCTTGGTTTGCTGACTGCGCTTGGTCAGCATCATAATGAATCGCCTCAGCCTGGTAGCCCAATGCCTGTATTTTTTTGGCGGCGATCTCGCCTTTTGTAGTATCGCGTGCGCCGATAATGACGGTAATGCCTAAAGCGCCCAAACCTTTGGCAGTTTCAAAACCAATACCGCGATTGGCGCCTGTGATAAATGCAATTTTTTGTGCTGATGTTGACATATTAAACCCTTATAATTAATATTTGTACCGATTGGTAAATAAATAATAGAGGAGTTAAAATAATTTGTCAAATACTTTTGTACCTAATGGTACAATATTATTTTTTATCAGTCATTAATACCTAAAAAATCATGGTTAGTACAGAAAAAAACGCTACGCCCTCTGCCAAAGCAGCCGCTAAACCACGTGGCCGCCCACTGGCGTTTAATCAAGATGAGGCGCTAGATGCGGCGCTGAATGTATTCTGGTCGCATGGTTATGAGGGCACTTCAATGGCCGAATTGACTGAAGCGTTAGGCATCAACAAGCCCAGCATATATACCGCGTTTGGCAATAAAGAAGAGTTGTTTCGTCGCGCCTTAGGGCGTTATGTTACGGGGCCTGCGGCCTTTGTGGCAGCAGTCAAAAAGCAGACCACAGCGCGCCAGGTAGTAGAAAGCTTTTTGTTACAAGCGGTGGATTTTTTTACCAATAAAGATACCCCTAATGGCTGCTTGATTGTGCAAGCCGCGCTCACTTGTGGGCAAAGTTCAAGCGCTATTCAACAAGAATTAATGGCTTACAGAAAACATGTTGAAGCAGGTTTTGCAGAACGTTTTGATCAGGCAAAAGCTGATGGCGATTTGCCGCAACAAGCGGACGCCAAAAAGTTAGCGAAATATATCGCTACTATTCATCAAGGTATGTCAGTACAAGCTAGCACAGGCGCAACACGTGAAGAATTGCTTGGGGTGGCGGAGATGGCTTTAAAAAGCTGGCCGACTAATTTTTAACCAGAAAAGCGTCTATCTTTAGCTAAAAGCACTTTTCTATCCAATTTTTAGCCAGCCAAATTTATTGTATTTGATGCAACTCCAGCTTGCGTAATTTAGGTGCAAATTTAGCGGTGGCCGCAACGACTGAAAGTGTCATCACTCCGCCAAAAATCACCGATGGCACTAAGCCCATGATGCGCGCTGCCAAGCCTGATTCAAAGGCGCCCAGCTCATTGGATGAGCCAATAAAGATACCGTTGATGGCTGATACGCGCCCGCGCATGCCGTCTGGGGTGACTAATTGCATAATGGTTTGCCGCATGACGACCGAAATGCCGTCTGCAATGCCAGAAAGTAGCAACAACCCAAATGCCACCCAAAAGCTGGTTGCTAAGCCAAAGCCAATAATGCACAGCCCAAAAGCGGCTACCGCCCATAATAACCAAAGCCCTGCATGGCGACTGATGGGGTGACGTGTTAGCCATAAGCCGGTGGCAATTGCGCCCACAGCAGGTGCAGCGCGTAATATGCCCAAGCCTTCTGGGCCAATGTGATACACATCTTGAATAAAGGCGGGCAACATAGCAACCGCGCCACCAAACAGCACCGCAAACATATCCAAAGACAAGGCGCCCAGCATAATTTGGTTGCTAAAAACAAAGTTTAGCCCTTGTTTAATGCTAGTGAAAACAGGTAAATCGGCTGTAGATTTAGGCTCTCTTACCTTAATTGACCACATGGCAATTGCCGCGCCCAAGCACAGCAAAGTTGCCAGCATATAGGCGGTTGTTTTGCCTGAAAAACCAATCATTAAGCCGCCAATGGCGGGGCCTAAAACCAAACCTGTTTGAAAGATGCTGCTGCTAATGCCAGTGGCTTTTGCATACGATTCGCGTGGCAGGATAATGGCAAATAATGAATTAACGCTGGGCGCAATAAAAGCGCGCGCAAAGCCAGTAAAGGCAATTGAGCCATAAATCCAGTAGCTGCTATCACCAATCAAATAGCCTTGCGTCACTAGGGTTAGAGTGAGCGCATTCAGGCACAGCATCACGGCTGCCAATATTCCAAATAAGCGCCGTGAATAATAGTGATCGACCGCATGCCCAGCAAACAGCGCACTTGCGAAGTAAGGAATCACTTCGGCTAAGCCCACCAAGCCAAGCGCTAACGTATCATGCGTGATTTCATAAATATGCCAGCCCACGGCAACCGCCATGATTTGGTAAGCCAACACAATTTGAATGCGAAAAGCGAGTAATTTGGTGAAAGCAAAATTTTGATGGGTGAAAAGCTGCTGCATAAGGCCGCTATTTTAATAGTTAATGCATGATTTATCTCAATAAATCGCTAAACTAAGGAATTAAATTCTAAGAAATTAAATTTTCAGCTGATGCAGTCTGTTAATACTGGTTTTTATGCTAAAGTCCGCAACGTTAGTGCAGAGAATAAGGTAGTAAGCGTACTGTTGCTCATGAACAAGCAGCATGATGCCGATGAGTTGTCGTTGACCTAGTGCGATTCTGCCGAAATAGATTAGGCGCACTAACTCCACCAAGCAGTTGCAAATAACCCGCTTTAATGACTAATCAAAGTAAAAAGTACCGTTAATTCATGCCAATTTTTGGGATAATCACCCGCAAATTGATATTTATTAACGAGTATGAAACTTACTTAAGCATAGCTTAGTCATTGAATTATCGGTGTTAATCATATTGATGCTAACTATATTTATAAACTTTTAAGGAATAAAATGAAAAAAGTATTACTTGCTGTGCTATTAACATTAGGCGCTTCTAATGTTGCAATGGCGGATGACATTATTGATTCTGCAGCAGCGGATGGTTCATTAAAAACATTATTAACCGCATTACAAGCAGCTGGCTTAACCGATACTTTAAAAGGCGAAGGCCCATTTACAGTATTTGCACCAAGCGATACGGCATTTGCTAAATTACCTAAAGAAAAACTAGACGCTTTGTTAAACGACAAAGCTGCGCTAACCAAGCTATTAACGGCTCACGTTGTTGCACACAAAATCACGGCGGAAGACGTGCAAGCAGGTAAAGTAAAATCGATTGAAGGCCATGAATTAACGTTAGATGTATCTGCTGGTGTAAAAGTAGATGGCGTGCCAACGGTGGGCGGCAATGATATTAAAGCGGACAACGGCATGATTTATGTGTTGGATACCGTATTAATGCAAGAGCCAGAGAGCAAAAAGAAAGTACATAAAAAGAAAGCTGGCTAAATCTTTTTAAGTAAACAAGAGCGGGTGATAACGTAAGTTATGCCCGCTTTTTTTCGGCTCGAAAATAGTGTTAAGTTATTTTGGTGCGCGCCATAAATACCAGCTGGCAATGGTTCTGTAAGGGCTCCATGACTTGCCGATTTCCGCAATTTCTTTACGACTTGGCGCACTTTCTAAGTTTTTAAGTCGCTTATAGCCTTGCACGACACCAAAGTCGTCAGCAGGCAGTATATCCAAACGCTCTAAGGTAAAAATCATCAGCATTTCTACTGTCCAGCGGCCTATGCCTTTTAATTCAATTAAGCGATTAATCAGTTCTTCGTCAGGCATTGCATCGGCATCTACTCTACAAGGCACAAGGCCGTTTAAAGCGCCATCTGCAATCCCTTTAATCGTTTCAATTTTGCGCGCAGAAAATCCACAAGCGCGTAGGGAATCAAATTCTGTAGCTAATAATTGATCAGGTGTCGGATACTTATCACCATAAATCGCCAAAAAGCGCTTAATAATCGCATCACCCGCTTTGCCGTGCAATTGCTGATAAGCCACTGCGCGCACTAAGGCTTGATATGGCTCTTGCTCTGGTCTGGCTTCAAATGTACATGGACCAACTGTGGCGATGAGTCTTGCCCAATCGTCATCTATGGCGCTTAAAAAATCGGTAGCTGCTTGATATGTGTGCATATTTGTATCATAACGGTGAACTTTGGCCGATGTAAACTGTTAAAAATGTAAATGATTTAATTGAATGCTTGCATGGATTTATTTGAAAAAAATACAACAGCGATACAAGAAATTTTGCCTGAAGTTTGGTTATTAACAAACTATGCTGCGCAGAACGAGCCAGCCATTTTGCAAGGTTTGGCAAGCGTGATGACGCAAGCACCACTGCGACATATGATGACGCCAATGGGTTTTGCGATGTCTGCCGCCATGACTAATTGCGGTGATTTAGGCTGGGTTAGCGATAGAAAAGGGTATCGTTATAATGCAATAGACCCAAACACGAATCAGCCATGGCCCTTGATGCCAGAATCGTTTATGGCATTGGCAAAACAAGCGGCTAGTGCAGCAGGTTTTAATGGCTTTTTGCCAGATGCCTGTTTAGTTAACCAGTACAAAGTAGGCGCTAGCATGGGTTTGCATCAAGATAAAAATGAAGTGGACTTTAATCAACCTATCGTCAGTGTGTCGCTAGGTTTATCAGCAGTATTTTTATTTGGTGGTTTGTTGCGTAGTGATAAGCCGCTTAAAGTGCCATTAGCGCATGGCGATGTGCTGGTGTGGGGCGGTAAAACGCGTTTAAATTTTCACGGCATTTTGCCAATAAAAGCCAATCAACATAGCAAGTTAAATGCTAAGTTAGAAGATTATTTTAATGAGCACCGAGTGAATTTAACGTTCCGTAAAGCGGGTTGATGACGGTTTATACAAGGCACTAGATACCCAGTGCATATCCATCAAAGCCACCATAATTCTCTTCAATTTCTTGGCCTTTAAATTTCAAACTGACTTCAACACCTGTTTCGCTATACTCTTCAAGCTCATCACCTGCAAAGTCATCTGAACGCAACTCTAAATCTTTCATTTTATTAGGAAGCACTGTTTCCTTACGTTTTTGCCGAGCCATTTTATAACTCCTTATCTATCATTCAGTTTTAAATACACTACATGTGATGATAAGCAGAAGTTATGCCAACCGAATACGTAAATGGTTAACTTTCAAACCCCTTTAAAAATAAGGCTTACGCAGCAGTTGACATGATTTTTAATGAGTAGTCGACGTATTCGTTTCTTGCAGATGTTCCTTTTTGGACAGATTTGTTTAAAAATGGCACATTTTAATTTGCTGGTTTAAATTTAAGCTTAATTCTCAACCACATTTGAGTCAGTATATTGCCGTCTAGTTTGTAATGTTTGTGCAAAGGTTGTTTCACTTCCCAACTGGCTTCCATGCCTGCAGGAAAGGTGACTAAATCGCCTTTGCCAAAAGCAACTGGTGTGCCGCCCGTAGGTGTGATGACACATTCACCTTCTAAAATATAAGCAATTTCTTGCTCTGGGAAAGTCCACGGAAAGACAGAGACTTCTTTTTGCCAAGTAGCCCATTTTTTAACATTCAGTGCATCTAGGCGGCTTTGAGCAGGATTTTTTTCTACAATGATTTGTGACATGATTTGCGACATAAGTTGGGCTCTTTATAAGGATTTTTAATGGGTTAAAACCTTATTTTAGCGTATCAATAGTAAAATGGTTTTTTAAATCCAATCAAAGATTATGCAAGTTAGTTTATGCGCGTTCATTTAAATCAGGCGATTGCCAAACTCAAAGCAGGCGAGGTAGTGGCGATTCCTACCGAAACGGTCTATGGCTTGGCGGCAGACGCGACAAATGAATTGGCCTTGCGCCAAATTTATACGATTAAACAACGCCCTGCTGATAATCCATTGATTGTGCATATTGGCGATGTGGCGCAGGTGCTAGATTGGGCATCAGAATTTTCACCGCTGGCGCAGCAATTTGCCACCGCTTTTTGGCCTGGGCCGTTTACGCTAGTATTGCCAGCAAAAGCAACAGTTTCAACAATTGTTAGGGCGAATGAGCCAACTGTGGCGTTACGTGTGCCTAGTCATCCGCTCACTTTACAATTACTTAAAGAAAGTGGTTTGGCGCTTGCCGCACCATCTGCCAATAAATATACCCAACTTAGCCCAACTACGGCGGCTCACGTGTTGGCTGGCTTGGGCGAAGAAGTTGCTGTGCTAGATGGTGGTGCCTGCCAAGTTGGGATTGAATCAACCATTGTGAGTGTGATTGATAACAATTGGCAATTGCTACGCCATGGCATGATTACAGAGGCGCAAATTGCCGCGATTGCAGGTAAGCCTGCTTTGGTGAGCACGGCTAAGTTACCAAAAGCGCCAGGGCAACATATCTTGCATTATTCACCCAAAACACCTGTTAAGTTATTTGATAGCTATGCAGCGTTAATCGAATATCAGCAACGCAGTGCTAAAACTTGTGCCGCTTTAATCATTGACGATAATCCATCGCAACCTTTAAGCGCCAACTTTCATTGTATACATTTGCCTAAAAAAGCTGCCTATGTAGCAGAGCATTTATATGAATCGTTACATCGCTTAGATGCGCTAAATGTAGCGCAACTGTTGGTTTTAATGCCACCTAATACGCCAGAATGGTTGGCGATTTTGGATCGTCTAAAGCGTGCTGCGCACAACGTTTAGTGCTGGTTAATGCTTGTTTTTTGAGCAAAAAGCGAGTAACTTAATGTGTACTTAATCGTTTTTTGAGACCAAATTTTGGAGTAAAGCGATGGACAACAAATATGGTTTAGGCAGCAGCAAGGTGGCGACTGAGCATCATGAAACGCACCAAAAAACAGCACCGATTCACCCTGTTAGCTGTAAATTTTGTAACGGTACTAATCTCACCATCAGCCTCACTATGCATGATCACCGTTGCAACGATTGTGGCGAATGGCAAAATGATGTGCCACAAGGCTACTCAACTGGCCGCAGCAGCGATTATTAATTAGACTTAAGCGCCTCAATAAACTCTTCATCCAGCGCGCTATCAATCGCTTTTAGCGCGACATGCGTTTTATCAACTTCCGTTTGATTGCCTGCTTTGTTCGCCATTAATCCCAAGGCCATCAATGTAGCAGGATGATTTGGGTGTTGCTTTAATACTTGTTGATAATACTGGTTAGCAACTTTTGCATTACCCAAATTTTCTTCCGCTACGCCCAAGTAATACAAAGCTTCTGTACTATTTGGCTCTTGACTTAACCAAGATTGTGCAACCGTTTTTAATTCTGCCCAATGCCCATTTTGATACGGCAATACCACCCGCATAAAAAATGGCCTTCTTTCGTCTGGCGCATCCCAAAATGGGCTGTTTGACGCTTGATACAATGGAATTTCTGGTTTTGTTAATAATTCTTTTACCCATTTAACTGGCATATTATAAAAATAGGCTTTTTGGCCGGGGCTTTTTAGCGTGCTAATCGCGATTAACTTTCCATCATAATCAAACACAGGGCTGCCACTTGCGCCAATAGCAAAAGCAGCAGAAGCGCGCATGACGTTTGCGCCATCAAATGGATATAGCGCTTTGATTTTGCCTAAAGTGACATAAGGCGCAGGCGAATCGCCAGGCATAGAAATAGAAATAATCGGTTGCTCATAGCGTAAAGCTTCAGAGTCGCCCATTTGTACCGGTTTCAGGTTTGCCCACTCAAAACGCATAATACAAATATCGTGTTCCCAGTCTGCAATCAGGGCAACAGGCGCAAAAGCTTCACCCCATTTAGTAATGCTCATACCGTTAGAATCTTGCAATACATGGCAATTAGTCACCACATGGTCTTTGGAAATGGCAATACCTGTACCATAACCATGGCCGCCATTTTTTACCGTGCTGCTTACTTTTACCATTGACTCTTTTAGCTGATATAAAAGCGCATCACTTGGGTTGGCGCTGTGTGTTTCTGCAACACTAGCTGTGTGAGGAAACACTCCTGTATCTTCTGCGTGCGCTAGTGTGCCGCTTAGCAAAAATAGTACTAAATATTGATTCAGCACTATTGCACGCTCGGGGTTTCGTTAACGGCTGGATTCATTGCTTCATTAAACTCGGTTAATACATCATTGTTCACTTCTTGCATTGCCATTTTTAGCCGATTCAGCTCTGGCTGATTATCTTCCCGCTTCGCTATGTTGCCCAGCGCATGTAAAGTCGCTGGGTGTTGTGGATACAGCTGAAGTGCTTTTGCAAACAGCGTTTTGGCAAGTGCAATATTGCCTAGTTTGTCTTGCGCCACGCCCAAATAGTAGTGCGCCTCTGCACTCGTCGGTTCAGCTTTCACCCAAGCTTGTGCCACGGTATATAACTCATCCCATTTGTCATGTTGATACGGTAAAACTACGCGCATAAAATAGGGTCGATTTTCTTCTAAAGCATCCCAAAAAGGACTGTCGTCTGTTTTCATCGAGGTGGTTTCAACTGAATCAGGCGCGGCCAACAGTTCTTTTACCCATTTAACAGGAATATTATAGAAATAAGCGCCACGACCTGGACTTTTGAAGGTGCTGATGGCGATTAATTTGCCATCATTATCAAATACAGGGCTGCCGCTTGCGCCCATCACAAATGAAGCATCAGTGCGCACAACTTGGCCATTATCCAATGGATATAAAGCTTTGATTTTGCCATGCGACACTTGTGGTTTCGGCGGGCCACCAGGGAAACCAATAGAAAACATGGTTTGCTCATATTTTAATTGCTCAGAATCACCCAACTCAACAGGGGCAAGGTCTACATACTGAAAGCGTAAAATACATAGATCATGCTTCCAATCGGCTCTTAAACTCACAGGCGCATGACTATCGCCAAATTTTGTGATTTTGACACCCGTTGCATTCGCCAGCACATGGCAATTAGTTGCCACTAAATCTTTAGCGACCACCACACCAGTACCAACGCCATGACCACCAGTTTTGGTAGAAACATGTACTTTTACAACCGATGCTTTAAGCTTGTAGGTAAGGTCTGAGCTGGGTTCTGCAATAGAAATTTGGCTAAAAAAAAGCCCTAAAACCATGAATGCTAGGCGCATATAATCGCTTTCCGTAGTGATGTGTATGTTAAATGACAACCCTTTAAAAAAATAATTCTGCAACAATTAAAAACATATTAAGCCGCTTAACACAAAATTATGCGTGAAAAGCACCTTAAACCCCTGTAAAATATTGTACTTAACAAAATATTAATCATAAAAACACAAATTTTTTTAATTTAAGCTTTGGAACAAAATAATGCAAATTCAAACGCATGTTGTTGATATAGACACCCCAACTGGCGTTATGCGTACTTATGTGCACCGTCCCATTCACAATAAACCAGTCGCAGCCATTTTGTTTTATTCCGAAATATTCCAGCAAACAGGGCCGATTGAGCGCGCGGCGCAAATGATGGCGGGGCAGGGTTATGCTGTTTTAGTGCCTGAGGTATTTCACGAGCTAAACCCAATTGGGACGGTTTTGGGTTATGACGATGCAGGTCGCGAAAAGGGCAATGCAGATAAAGCTGCCAAAGATGTGCAGGGTTACGATTCAGACAACCGCGCCATGATTGAATATTTAAGCACGCAAAATTGGTATAACAGTAACCTAGGCGCCATGGGTTTTTGTATTGGCGGCCACTTAGCGTTTCGCGCCGCCTTGCAGCCAGAAGTAAAAGCTACCGCCTGTTTTTACGCCACTGATTTACATACAAATACAATCCCGAATAAACCGAATCAACACAGCATGGAAAGATTGGCTGATATCAAAGGCGAGTTAATGATGATTTGGGGCAAGCAAGATAATCATGTTCCTACCGCTGGGCGCGTATTAGTGAACCAAAAGCTCACAGAAGCGAACTTAACTTTCTCATGGCATGAATTTAATGGCCAGCACGCGTTTATGCGCGATGAGGGCGAACGTTATGACCCGCAGTTGGCCATGACAGGTTATCAATTAGCCATACAGATGTTTGGAAATGCACTATAGATATATGGCAATGTTTTATAAATGTTAACGCAACGAGGCGTTAACATTTTTGTAGTAAAAGTAGTATTAAGTAATGTCTAGCAATGCCTATGTAGTACTGAAACAATAGCCACAAGCCTTTGTTTTTGTTAGTTTAAATTACCCATTTAATTAATTTTAGAGAATGATATGACCACAAAAAACGCTGATATTGGCCTAGTTGGCCTAGCTGTCATGGGCCAAAATTTAGCCCTAAATATTGCCGACCACGGCTACACCATCGCTGTTTACAACCGCGACCCTAAAAAAATGCTGAACTTTGTAGAAGAATGTAAAAAAAATGAGCCTTCACATGCAAATGTGGTTGGCCACGCTGACCTTGCTTCTTTCGTATTAAGCATCAAACGCCCACGCAAAATCATCTTATTGGTGAAAGCAGGAAGTGCGACCGACGTAACCATCAATGCACTATTACCATTCTTAGAGCAAGGCGATATCATCATTGATGGCGGCAACTCATTATGGACAGACACGATTCGCCGCGAAAAAGAATTGGTTGCTAAAGGCATCGAATTTATCGGTTCTGGCGTTTCAGGTGGCGAAACAGGCGCACGTTTCGGCCCATCATTAATGCCATCAGGCACACGTAAAGCATGGTCTAGCTTAGAGCCAATCTGGCGCGATATCGCTGCCAAAGTTGATGCAGTGACCGGCGAGCCATTAGAAGGTGGCGCACCAGGCAAACCAGTAGAAGGCGGTTTTTCCTGCGCTGAATATATCGGCCCAGACGGTGCTGGTCACTATGTAAAAATGGTGCACAACGGTATCGAATACATTGATATGCAATTGATTTGCGAAGCTTACTGGTTGATGAAAAACTTGCTAGGCATGCCAGCAGATGAAATCGGTAAAGTATTTGCTGAGTGGAATAAGGGCGAGTTATCCAGCTTCTTGATTGAAATTACTGCCGACATCCTGCAACAAAAAGACCCTGCAGGAAAAGGTTTCTTGGTAGACCAAATCTTGGATACCGCTGGTCAAAAAGGTACAGGTCAATGGACAGCAGCGAATGCGCTTGAACTAGGCGCACCAGCCAATGCGATTGCAGCAGCAGTTTATGCACGTGCATTATCTAGCTTAAAAGAAGAGCGTGTTGAAGCCAGCAAAATCTTAAAAGGCCCAGTGCTAGTAAAAGAAACTGACAAAGCAGCGATTATCGAAGCGATTAAAAATGCTCTGTATTGCTCAAAAATCTGCGCATACGCACAAGGATTCCAATTGATGGATAAAGCGCAAGTTGCTTACAACTGGAAATTGAATTTCGGTGAGATCGCTCAAATCTGGCGTGGTGGTTGTATTATCCGTGCACGTTTCTTGCAAAAAATCACCGATGCTTATGCATTGAATTCACGTTTGAAAAACTTGATGTTAGACCCGTATTTCACTAACTCAATGAATGACGGTCAAGCAGGTTGGCGTAAAGTGATTGCCTTGGCAGTCACCAACGGTATTCCAGCACAAGGTTTTGCTGCTGCATTGGCTTATTACGATGGTTACCGCAGTGCAGATTTGCCTGCCAACCTATTGCAAGGTCAACGTGACTTCTTTGGCGCGCATACTTATGAGCGTAAAGATCAGCCGCGTGGTCAGTTCTATCACCTGGATTGGCCAGAGGCAGGTCGCCCACAACTTTCTATTGAGTAACAGCAATCGAATAGTTGGTAATAAAAATCAATTTGGTGGGTTGCGATTAAAAGCGACCCACTATTTGAAGTATTTTGAGCGTTAAGTGCTCATTATAAAAACTAGCGAAAACGTTAGACGCAATCGCTGTAAGCTTCTAATAACCGTTTGATATTTTTAGGTTTTTGTAAGCTTAAAACATTAGTTTCTTGGGCTTTTACTTTATCAGACTTTTGATTCAGTGCTGGTTCGTAAATTTCGTTCAGTAGCTGTGGTTTTGTGGCAGGTTTTACATTTAGTGCTTGCATTATAATTTCCTTAAAAAATCCTTTTGGGAGTTAAAACAACAGAAATTTTGTTTCTGTTGCATGTGAATGTAATTTATCAAAAAAATTCACTAAATTCATGTATTAAGTAAACAAATCAATAAAATCATGACACTTTGTTAGCTAACGCACTTAAGTTGTTGTGGAATACACGAAATAATAACTTTTTTACTATTTCATCTTAAATGTTGATGCAATATGAATGCATGGCAACTAAAAACAAACTTAACGCTTAAAACTGGTTAAATAATGAATATTAGTATTAATGGAAACGCTAAAGTTTTCGATGTTGCTGAAATGACAGTCGAATCTTTGGTTGTCGCGCTAAATTTGTCAGGCAAACGCTTGGCAATTGAAAGAAATGGTGAAATTGTGCCACGCGGCCAGTTTGCAGATATATTTTTGCAAGATGGCGATAAACTGGAAATTGTGGGTGCTGTGGGTGGCGGTTAGTATTCGGTAATTGGTTTAGATTTGTAGCAAATTTATTTTAGATAGCAAAAAATATGTCAGAACAACTTATCATTGCAGGAAAATCCTACCATTCACGTTTGTTGGTGGGTACAGGTAAATACAAAGACTTTACTGAAACGCGCGCGGCTATTGACGCGAGTGGCGCACAAATTGTAACGGTAGCAATTCGTCGTACCAATATTGGCCAAACCTCAGGTGAGCCATCGTTGCTGGAATATTTGCCGCCAGAAGAATTCACTTATTTGCCTAATACAGCAGGTTGCTATTCGGCAGATGACGCGGTGCGTACTTTGCGCTTGGCGCGTGAATTATTGGATGGCCACAAATTGGTTAAGTTGGAAGTGTTGGGCGACCCCAAAACGCTGTACCCAAACGTGATTGAAACGATTGCGGCGGCCAAAGTATTGGTAAAAGATGGTTTTGACGTGATGGTTTATACCTCAGATGACCCGATTATTGCTAAACAATTGGAAGACATTGGCTGCTGCGCGGTAATGCCATTGGCTTCGCTGATTGGCTCTGGAATGGGAATTTTAAACCCGTGGAATTTACAGATTATTATTGAAAACGCCAAAATCCCTGTGTTGGTGGATGCTGGCGTCGGCAGTGCGGCAGATGCTGCAATTGCGATGGAGCTTGGCTGTGCAGGCGTATTAATGAACACGGCGATTGCGGCGGCACGTGACCCTGTGATGATGGCAGGTGCCATGAAAAAAGCGATTGAAGCGGGGCGTGAATCGTATCTTGCTGGCAGAATGCCTAAAAAGCTGTATTCAGCCAGCCCAAGTTCGCCAGTAGGCGGAATGATTGCTTAATGGCGACGCAAACCCAATATGCGTTCTCGGTTTCTGTGCAAACTGTTTACTTGCCAGACCAATCTAATGCAGAGCAAAATAAATTTGCATTTGCCTACACAGTAACCATTACCAATATCGGCAATATCGCCGCGCAATTAATTAGTAGACATTGGGTGATTACCGATAGCCATCATCATGTGCAAGAAGTAAGAGGCTTGGGTGTGGTTGGTGCGCAACCGTTGTTAGGCCCCAGCCAACAGTTTGAATATACCAGCGGTACGATTCTAGCAACGCAAGAAGGTGAAATGCGCGGTAGTTATTTTATGGTAGCGGTTGATGGAACGCCGTTTGAAGCCGTTATTGAGCCATTTGTGTTGGCGCAGCCAAGAGTTTTGCATTAAGCGATGCAGCGTTTACTGATTATTATTTTGCTAGGCATATTAACGGTTTCTTGCGCTAAGAAAAACGCTAAACCCACTATAGCAAAGCCAAATCCACCCAATTGTGACTGTGCGCAAAGCCAGCCGCCAATTCAATTACCGCCATCCATTCAAATAGCCGAACCTAAGCCCGTAGAGATAAAAGACACTAAATCGGTGCCAGATTACAGCTTACTTAAGCAAGCCAAATGGGAAGAAATTGATGGCTTAATGGAAGATGATTTAAGTGCGGCGTGGGGTGCGTGGCTACAAAGTTGCAGTACCTTGCCTAATCAGTCTGTAAAAAACAAACCGCAGTGGCAGCCAGCTTGCAACGCAGCCAAAGCGCTGAAAAAGCCCAATAACGCAGCCATAATTACCTATTTAACAACGCAATTCGATGTATATAGCGCAACTAATTTAGATGGCAGCAATACAGGATTGATAACAGGCTATTACGAACCCTTGCTTCAAGGTAGTCGTAAACAGTCATCTCAATATCCGCACCCATTATATAAACAGCCCAATGACTTGGTCACGGTAGAGCTGGCAGATGTTTACCCTGAGCTTAAATTTAAACGCATTCGCGGCAAGCTAATTGATACCAAACAAGGTGCAAAAAAGCTAATTCCGTATATGACACGCGCGGAAATTGAAACCAATCCATCACCCTTAGCAGGCAGTGAAATCGTCTGGATTAACGATATTATCGATGTATTTTTCTTGCAAATTCAGGGTTCAGGTTTGGTTAACTTAGATAATGGTCAGCAAGTGCATGTGGGTTATGCCGATCAAAATGGTCATGCATACAACTCAATTGGGCGTTTACTGATTGAGCGTAATGAGCTGACCGCAGACCAAGCATCGATGCAAGGGATCAAAAATTGGGCGCGTAATAATTTAGATAAATTACGCGATTTATTGAATAGTAATCCTAGCTACGTTTTTTTTAGGGAATTACCAGCCGACTTGCCAGGCCCGTTAGGCGCACTTGGCGTACCTATTACCGCAGAACGCAGTGTAGCAATTGACCCCAAATATATTCCATTAGG
Organism: Methylotenera sp.; assembly: GCA_021732365.1. Lineage (GTDB taxonomy): Bacteria > Pseudomonadota > Gammaproteobacteria > Burkholderiales > Methylophilaceae > Methylotenera_A. The sequence goes on from JAKFVD010000025.1 coordinate 66,690, forward strand.
TGCGCCATTATTTTTATCGACAACCCAACCCAATAGCGCAAAGCCGTTAAAACGATTAATGATGGCACAAGATACAGGTGGCGCAATTAAAGGCGGTGTGCGTGCAGATTTCTTTTGGGGCGCGGGTGACGCTGCGGGCAAACAAGCTGGCGCCATGAAACAACAAGGTAAAGTTTGGGTATTATTGCCTAAAGGCTACGTGCTTCCTAAATAATAGTTTGGTTGAACTTAACTAAGCTAGTAGACTAATAATTAGCAGCCAACAAAAAAGGGCGCTTAGAGCACCCTTTTTTATACCATGAACAAAATATTACTTGTTCATTACGTACATTGTCACTTCGAAACCGAAACGCATTTCAGTAGCAGCTGGTGTTGTCCACATAGTAATCTCCTTAGGTTTAAATTCGTTCGCTTTGTTTTCACAACTGCATAACGTAAGTTGAATACTACGCCTGAAACAAAATAAGCCACTATCTAAAGCACTTAAAAGACGCTCATGATTTTCATTAGATTAAATGGTTAAGTATTTCCTTTTATCCGCTGTAATAAACGCTTAATGCCTTTGCGACCAATAGTGCGTTTAAGCGATACTTTAAAATCATATAACTGAAACTGTAAGCGATTTTGCCAAGTAAACTGCTTACCAGAAAGCCCTAGGTAAATCTGCATAAAGCGCTCACGACCTGTCCAGTTCAGCTTGTGGCATACACGTGTTAAATCGGCAATACGCAGGTTAAAAGCGATTCCGTGGTTGTAGGCGTGAATACGCGCGGTATCAATCAGCGAAAAAGTTAACTGTTTATTTGCATTAATATTCACCAAAATATTACCGCCAGATAAATCCCTAAAATGCACGCCGCGGCTATGCATGGTATGGCAATATTGCGCCAGCTGCGTATAGACTGATTCAGGGTTTAAACCCAAATAATCGTGCTCGTCCCTGCTGTAAGCTGAAAATATTTGCCCGACATTGGCGTCTGCTTTAACAAATTCACAAATATAAAAATTCTGCTTCAATGTGGTGTCACCCATTTTTTCAAAATAGGCCACAGGTTGCGCGGTACCCACACCGCGTCGCATCAATTCCATTGCCCCATTCCAGCTGCGCTTAGCTTTGCTGGGCTTAAAGCGATCTAAAAACGCTTTATGCGGGTACATTTTCATGGGCTGTTTAACAGTTAACTGTTGAGCAGAGTTTCTAGGGTCGGCTATCGCCCAAATAGCATTGCGCGCATGACGTAATGCACCATCTTTATTAGGGGCTTGCAAGGTATCAGGGTGCAGCTTTTGCATCAATAATTCTGCATCAGCCTCATCGCTGGCCAATACCAAACCCTGCCAATTTCCTGCTTTAAATTCAAAGTATTGCAGATTTTTTACATGTGCATGAATCGCCATATCTTTAGCTAATGCTGGGTTTGGCGTTGTTAGTGCAGGGTTATCCCAGCGCAAATAAATAGGTGACTCTGTAATTAAGTCGGGTATTTGCATAAGCATTTCACCGTCACGGTTTAGTATTTTCGCTTCGTGCAAAGTATTTTCTGTATATACAGTATTTAAAAGTGCGGCTTTGCCGTTGATTGACCATGCAGCATGAAAATGCTGGCCATTTTTTTCAAAATGATGAATTTCCAAGCCTTTGGCTGTGGCAATTGGACCAATATACTGCGCGCCCTCAATTAAATTTGCCACGGTTTTAAGGGCATTAAAGCTAGGATGATATTGATAGTGATCCAAATCGCCATCTGCATTTTTGTAATGTGCAACGCGCTCTAAATCGGGGTAATCTGCCTCGGTTAAACCGTCGCTAATCAAGCCTTCACGCTGGCAAATAAGCGCTCCCCAATTGGCATGCGTTAAACTGCCAGAGGCGGCAAGCAACAAAAAGTAGCGCGCTGCATAATCAGCCTGTTTTTGTAAGCCATCGGGCAACAGGCGCTGTATGCGGTAAATCGCCCAAAACGCAACTGATGACACAGTGCGATTGACACCAAAATCATGGCCGATTTTTTGCAATATACGCGTTTTTTTAATCAGGTTATATTTAAAGATGCGCGCCCAATGGTATTTAAAGATGCGGTGATCAAAACGCTCTGGCTCTGTTATGCGCTCTGCAAACAAATTATCGCTATGAATATCTGGCGATTGGTGCAGGTCTTTGAGCGTTTTAAGCAGGCTAATATTATATAAAGGCTCAAAATCTTGAATATTTGGGCCAATCAATGTGATGCCGCGCGCTTTGATTTCAGTGTGCGCAATCGCCCAAGCATTTAGAAAACCATCCAGTGTATAGCCTGCCCAACGCTTTCGATTCAATGTATTACCGATTTCTATCGCCTGAATATGGTTGCCAAACGCGCTTAACACTTCTTGCAAAAATTGTTGCCAGATTGTTTGTTCCGCTTTGCTTTGCATGTTTTTGGCGGCAGAAAACGGCTGTAAGATATGCAGGGTGGTTTCAAGGTTTTCTGCAATCAATCGGCGTAAAAATCGCGCATTAAAGCTATTTAAATCGCCATAAGTAAAGTCTAGACGTACACGCTGAATACCCAATTTTTGCAGTTGCAGAATGACGTAATCATCCGTCGCAGGGTTGGCATTTGAAGCGACACAGACACCAATAAAATTGCTGGGTATTGAGTGCTGGCTAGTCGGTAAATGCCCATTTTTAATGCGCAAGCCACCCTTGAGGATATAGTCAAGGCCATCGCGAATAACCTGCTTGGTGAGCATGGAAGTTTGGTGCGCGCTCATTTAAATCAAGCTCATTTTGGCAGGTGGTAGCGTTGTTCGCTATACAGCAAGGCAGGCAGCAGTGAATTAGCTAGTGCGCGCTGCTCAATTTCCTTGGCGTTGGATGGCGGCGCAGTTTCATTCAATTGCTTGGCCTGTGCATCGTATACGCCATGCGCTGGCACTTTACCTTCACGCAGCACTACTACGTTATTACCATCCGCCGTTTGCTGCATCCATGCAAAGTTGTAGTTATATTGCATCATGGCACGGCCTAGGTAATCGGCAGGTTCTTTAGATATATCACGCCCTGTCATCGGGTGCTGGCCGTTGATGCCCATTAAGGATAAAACCGTTACGGGTAAGTCGATTTGGCTGGCGATACTTTTAACGATTTGCGGCTTGATATCCGCGCCTAGAATCAGGCCAGGGATATGAAAATGCTCAATCGGCACCAGCGTATTGCCGCGCACACGGATGTCATGGTCAGCCACGATGAGGAATAGCGTATCTTTCCAGTAAGGGCTTTTTTTGGCTTTTTCAAAAAACTGCCCAATCGCATAGTCGGCGTACTTGACCGCGTTATTATCGGTCGCTTTGGGTTGCTCATACAGCTCAATCCGCCCATCCGGGAATTCAAATGGCGCATGATTGCTTGAAGAAAATGCCAAGGTAAAAAATGGCTTTCCGCTGGCATGATGCGCCAATAATTGCTCGTGCGTTTTATTGAGCAAGTCTTCATCCGATGCACCCCAGCTGCCCATAAATACAGGGTTTTTGTAATCTTTTTGATCGGTGATCTGGTTAAAACCGTTGCCCAGAAAAAAGCTGCGCATATTATCAAAATGCGATTCGCCACCATAGATAAATTCCGCGTTATAGCCTTGTTTGGTGAGCAGACTGGCCAGCGTAAAAAAGTTTTTCTGGCTCAGGGATAATTTAACCGTACTTTCAGAAGGCGTTGGTTGAAAGCCCGCCGTGACCGCCTCAATGCCGCGCACAGAGCGTGTGCCTGTGGCGTATAGTTGTTCAAACCATATGCCTTCACTTTTAAGTTTTTCCAGATTAGGCGTTACTGGTTTGCCACCAAGTGACTCTACAAAACCTGCACCCAAACTCTCTTGCAAAATAATCACCAGATTTAGCGGTTTATCACGTTTGGCAGAAGGCATTAAGGTTTTTAAGGTCGGGATTTCGCTGTCAGTTGCGCCTGTCAGTTTGAAAATTTCGGCTCTATCCATTTTGCCGTAAATCTGGCTGGATTTGCTTTCGTGCTGTAAATCGTAAATGGCATAGATCACAGAATAGCCAGAATTCAATACCAGGCTATTCACCATGCTATCTTGGGTAATGGCAAATAAGGCTGGGTTGGCTGGGCGATGGCCTAAAGTCGAACGTATTGCAAAAGCCGCTAACAAAAAGATGAATGGCCAAACCAGCCATATTTTTTTGTTAGACCAACTCGGTTTTGCTTGCAACCAAGGCTGCATAAAGCGGCGCATTGCCCAGATAGCCAAAATCACAAAACCAATGCTGGCAAACACATGGATTTTAAAGCCGCCCCACAACATGCTGACCACTTCGTTGGGGTATTTCAGGTATTCCACAAAAAGACGATTAGGCCGCACGTCGTATTCTGCAATGAATCCAGGCGTTGCCGCCTCTAAAAACACCAATAGGACAATCGCGAATATCACCCAAGCATAGGTGAATTTTTGCCAAACCTTGAATAATGGCTTGATGGCTAAAAGCGGTGCTAGCAAGAGGGGTATTAAGGCTAATAGGCATAGCTGAATAATATCGACACGAATGCCCTGCAAAAGGATTTCGGCTAGCTTGCCAGTTGCCGTAACCCGCTCGAATTTCCATAATACCAAGCCTAAGCGTGATAAAGATAGAATGACCAAGCCCAGCAACAGCATGCTGACAAGTGGTGCGAAAGGGCCTAGTTTATTAGCTAGTCGCCAAATAGTGCGTCTAAAAGCAGCAAAAATATCAAGAGAATGCATAGTTTTATAAGTGCAAATCAGCAAGCGATAAAAAGCCATGATTATATCGCTTAACTTGCTTAGTTAACGTGTTTAACTAGCAGGATTTAGCTGGTTTTGTTGTTTAGCCTTCACCAACAGGGCATGCAGCATTTCGGCTGATAAGCCATGTAATACCAAACGATAACCCGCAGACCAAGTGGTAGGCACAACCATAGGGTGCTTGTTATTGACCAGAATTAAGCCTTCCGGCTTGTTTAAAATCTTGGCTGCATAAATGCCGATGGTTTCATCAAATTGCAGTGAATGCACAGAACGCCAAAAATCTTTATCGGTTAAAAATAACTGGTAGATAGGCGTAAAAATATCGATACAGGTTTGCAAATCTAACACATTGAACCAGCCATTATTTTGCGGCGCGATGTCAAAATTGCCATCATGCGAAATCATGGAAAAATCCAGCTGCTCGTTGGCTTGAATATCACTGAGCTTATTGGCGCGCAAAGATAAATTGAGCCGCGTAATAAAGTTAAATAAATTCAGGTCGTGCTGTATAAATAAATTGTCTTTTAAATCGGGTAAATCATGCGGGTTTAACGGATGCATGGCGACACCGCCGCCTTTAATATTGGCATTCAAAAAAGCCAGATTTTCAGAGCCTATCCAAAAATGGCGCAATATCAGCCAGTTGGCTTCAGGCGTAGCAAAAATCGATAAAGCTCTGGCAAGCAACTTGTGCAGCAGGCGTGATGAGCAAAATCGATTCGGGATAATGGTTTTGATGAGTTGTAGCAAGACGATAGTTAGCCTTGCCAGTGGCCGCACAAAAGGCAGTAAAAATTGGCGTGACCAAGTATTGGAATCGCGCAACCAGGCTTGCTTGACGCCTTTATTGATTGTGATGGAATGATCTAACCACAAACTTTGCCAAGGGTCTGGGTTTTCTGGGTTATGCACGGCTTCTAAAAATGGCGCTGGTCGTGGCAAAGTTACTTTTTTGTGATGGTGATTTTCCATAGGCTATTCACTATCTTAATAAAATTATAGTAAAGATTTAATCGGCAGCATCTGCAAAAATCGTACTTTGCTACGCTTGGCAAGGTTGACATATTGATCTGGATTATCGGTGGCTGTATTCCAGCTGTTTTCGGGCAGCATATCGGTTTTGATGGCGCTCTCTACCGTTTTTGCCAAGTCAGGATTGTGTATCACAACACCTATTTCTGTATTCAAGTTTTCAGATCTTGGGTCAAAATTAAACGTACCAATAAATACAGTTTCCGAATCAATCACCATGGTTTTGGCATGAATCGCAAATTTGGCTGAACGCTTTTCTGCCAGCACTGAAGCGGCAATCAAGTGCTTTTTGATGCTGGGATTGGGTTTGTATTCGTAAATGCTGATACCCATTTTAAGTAGCTGGTCACGTTGATTGCGATAACCACTGAAGGCCTGAATATTATCCGTGGCGGCTAGCGAGTTGGTATTGATCTGCACTTTAACACCGCGATTAATGGCCGACTGAAATAGCGAGATTGCCTTGTCAGACATCACTAAATAAGGCGATTGGATAATGATTTGTTTTTGCGCATCGTTGACCAATTTAACCAGTGCCAATGTAGATTTACCACCACCGTCTAGCCCTGCCGCTGTGTTTTTGCCTGGCAGGTCGCTGATGACACTAATATCTGTCCAAATAATCTGCTTAGATATAGCATTAAATGCGTTGGGAATATTGCTAATTAAGCCGCGCAAATATACAGAAAAATTGGCTTTTGATTGTGCGTAATCGTGTAGCGACTGGTAGATTTGTTTGACTTGGGAATCTTCCACTTGCACATTTTTTTGAAAAATTCCAATGCCGTCATATAGCTCTTCTACTTTGGCGCTTAAAGGGCTTTTCCAAAAGCGATTAAAGCTGGACTCAATAAGCGCTACGTCTTTGCCCAGCAGCAGCACATCTCTATCACGGAAGTTGTAGCTGTGATTGTAATCAAAATACTCCGTTGCCATATTGCGGCCACCCGTAATAGCGATCTCGCCATCTACAATAAAGGTTTTGTCATGCATGCGCTGATTAACGCCGTGAAAATCGGTGACGATATTGAGCAGTCTTTTATGAAAAGGCACGCCGACAGAATGCTGCGGATTATAGATTTTGATCTCAATGTTAGGGTGCAGCGCTAATGCCAGCAGCGTTTGGTCAGGTGCTTTTATCAGCAGGTCATCAACGATAACGCGCACCTTAACGCCTCTATCTGCCGCGCGCAGTAAGGCTTCTGAGGCGAGGGTGCCAATATTATCATCACTCCATATAAAGTACTGCACCTCAATCGTTTGCTTGGCGTAATCGGCCAGCCAAGCGCGCGCAATTAAAGCATCTTCGCCCTTATCTAATACATAAACACCTGTTTTATCGGGGTGCGCTGCGATTTGAGCTGCGATAAAGGTGCTGACTTGGTCTGCTGCAAATGCAAATGAACCTGCAAAAGTGCATAAGCATATCGACAAAGCGCCTACCAAGCAGGGTAATTTTTTAAGCATTTTTACTGGTTAAGTGACACAAATTTCCATTGTTGTAAGTATAGCGCGGCAACGGTTTCGGCCACTCTAACAATTTCGGCGGCAGCATTGGCGTCAATGTTCACCACCATTTTAACGGCATCCAGCCAGCGCATCATATGCGCTTGATCGTTTTCGCCATGATACTCAATAAATTTTAAAACAGACGACGGTACGCTTAAATGCTGCTTCAGTTTGGGTAGCAGGGTGGGCACGATGCGTTGCCCTGTGCCCTCAATGATATAAATGCCACCAAGTAGGCCGATAGGGTTCTGGCGTGCGGCATAGCTGTGCATAAAAGCATTCAGCGCTTCCCCGCCAGGGTTGCGCCTTAGGTGGCTTGCATCCAGCTTGCCGCCAGCCTGCACATAATCCTGATAGAGCACTTGCCAGTCTAGCTGCTCTTCCACTGCATGCGTTTGTACCAATTGCGCTAATTGTTGATATTGTGGGCTCATACTGGATACCGCACGCCGCATCCAAAGGCTGCCTTCACGCACTTGCGGAATCCAGCATTCCATCCAGTTTAAATAATCATTGAGTTGAATATTGCCATGCATAATCGCGCTGGCGATATCGGTGCGAAACACTTCAGAACGATACCCATGCCATACCGCCATCAAGCCTTTTAGTGTGTCGGCCACGCCACCCGTTTGACCTTCTGCAGACATGGGCGGGGGCGCTAAATGATGTGCTAATTCAGGCGCAAACTCTGCTGTTGCAACTGGCGGAAAGTCAGGGATTTGCGCAGGGGAAACGTTGCCATCTACTACTTCCAGCAAAAAGTAGGCAACGCTAAAACGCCCTGATTCTGGTACAAAACCAAAAATCTGCTGACCTACTTTTAGTGACGCTTTTTTGCTTTTAAAAAACTCATCCAGCATAATAAAAATGGATGCAGCGCCTGTATTGCCTTTGCTGGACAAGTTAGAGAACCATTTTTCGGTAGAGATGGCGATGCCTGCTTCCTGCATCAATTCTGCCATCATCGGTTTAAAACGCTCAGACGAGTAATGGCATAAAAACCAATCCACATCTTTGGGGTTTAAATGCCCCGCTTTGACCAAATTGGCGTATTCATGCAAGCCCATATCAAACAAATTGGGCAAGGTTCTAATGTTTTGGCGTAAATCAAACGCGCCTGCTTGTTCGGCCTCAGCCAAAGTGGGGTAATCCAAATAGCCCGGTAAAGTGTTGCCGATGGATTGGCCTACTTGCATGCAGGTAGGCATATCGCCAGAGAATGATTGCTGGTGTATCCACTTTACTTTGAGTGATAAGCCTTGTGCTGATGGCTGATTCTTTAACATCGCGCCGCCTGCGCCGTCTGATAGCATCCAGCGTAAAAAATGCGCATCAAAATCAATATCGGTGTTGCGATTTTCAAAACGTGAAGCTTTGAATAAGCGTGATGGAAATTCGCTGGCAACCGCAACAGCTGCATTGGCTGAGCCAGATTGCACCGCAGATGCAGCCGCATTAAGCGCGCCAATAGAAGCTGCACAAATACCTGATACAGACAAGGCTTCTAAAGGTGGCAAGGTTAGCTCGCCTTGAATCAAATTAGCTAAACCTGGCGCTGCGCAATCGCCGCCAGTGGTAGCGGCTGATAAAAATTGCAAAGGTGTTTTTTCAGTTAAGGCAGCCACTACTTTGGCACCCATTGATGTCACTGAATGTTGCGATTGGCCATTTTCATCGATTGCGTAATGTCGAAGCTGGATGCCATTTTCTGCCAAGATGCGTGTTTTGATGCGGCCTGACATGCGGTTGATCGATCCAATGTAGGCATCCATTTTTTGATTGTTAACCGCTTCACCAGGCATAAAACTGGCGGTATCGGTGATATAGACATGGCTAAATGGTGTCATGAGTATTCTTTCTTATTGTTTGCGTAATGTACCTAAATAAGCATCAAGCTGCCAAAAAAAGAAGCTGTAATTGGCTTGGTAAGGTTAGTGATGGCCTTAGGTTGTGCCTTATTAGGCCCATGCTTACTTAACGTTTTACCCAAGCCAAAAACGTTGTGAAATATTCTGGTTGGCGTATACATAGGTAAATGCTCACAATCACATTCAACATTGCCGTGGCTAAAAATAATTGTGGTATTGAATAGCCATGATTGAAAATTAGAATGGAGAACCCTGCAGAAACCACCATGAATAATGCGTTCATGATGTTATTGGCAGCAATCACGCGCGATTGGTATTGTTTTTCGCTACGCGTTTGAATCAGTACATACAGCGGCACAATATAAAAACCACCAAACAAGCCAATTAGCGCAATATCTGCCAGCAAACGCCAGTGGTTAAATAAAAAGTACTGGTAATTTAATAACACTTCATTAGTCGCTGTATGAATGCTATTGCTAGATGCATACAAATCGATACCGAAAACAGTTAAGCCAATTGCACCAAGCATCACAAGTCCAAGCTCTACACGGCCTTTGGATAGCTTTTCGCACAACAGAGAACCCAGCCCAATGCCGATAGAAAATACGCTCAGCAACAGAATAAATACGCTTTCATCGCCATGCAGTACGTTTTTAGCAAAGTTTGGAAATTGCGCCAGCAAAGTTGCACCATAAAACCAGAACCATGAAATAGCTACAATCGCTAACCAAAGCGGCTGTTTTGGCCAAATTAATTTAACGTTTTTAATGGTTTCGGTGACTGGATTCCAGTTAATTCGTAAGTTGGGGTCTGCGGCGGGTGAGTTGGGCACACCGCGGCTAGTCCAATAGCCCATGATGGCAATCGCTAAAATAGCCATGCTGGTAAAGGTTTCGTGATGCGTCACTGTAGCCAGCCATGCACCCAGTACTTGGCCCAATAAAATCGCGACAAAACTGCCCATTTCTACCATGCCGTTGCCGCCAATAAGCTCGTTTTCTTTTAAATGCTGGGGCAGGTAAGAATACTTAACTGGCCCAAACAAAGTGGAATGCATCCCCATCATAAATAATGCAGCTGCCAGCAACCAAATGTTGTGCATATAAAAACCTGCACTGGCAAAAGCCATAATGCCAATTTCAAACAGTTTTACAAAACGAATAATGCGCGACTTTTCAAACTTATCGGCAATTTGCCCCGCCGTAGCAGAGAATAAAAAGAAAGGCAGAATAAATAGCCCAGGTAATAATGTGGCAAGCGTGCTGCCATCTATGGTGGTGAGGCTGGCGGCATGAAAAGCAACTAAGGTGATTAATGCAGTTTTAAATACATTATCGTTAAATGCGCCCAAAAATTGCGTGAAAAAAAACGGGCGAAAACGTTGTTCACTTAATAACTGGAATTGGGTGCTCATAAAAGCTTTCTGGATTATGAATAGATTTATTGTTAAATATGAAGTGATTTACTCTGTCTGTTTAATCGGTGGCAAAGGCGCAAAATAGCCCATGATAAGTAACATAACGCCAGCACCTATAAATGAGGCAATGCGTGCAACAGAGCCTTGTTGTGCAAGGTCGAAAAAGAATAGTTTTAGTACGACCAAGCCCATTAATGCAGCGCCCACCATCCACAGCATGCGTTTAGCTTTTTTGTGTGCAAGCAGCATCAGCACAAATGCACTCACAGCCCACAAAAAGGTAAACGCCATTTGTACGGTGGCATTGCTAAAAATAGCTGTCCATTGAAATGGTGTGCCGGCCCAATGGTGCAGGGTTCGTAGCAGCATACCGTTAATCAGGGTAAAGGCCATTAAGCCTGCAATCATGTAGATTATTTTTTCTAGTGCAAGAAAATGTTGTTTGAAATGGCGCGTCCACAACAGTAGATTGAACAAAATTGCACAGAGCGTGATATCAAGTGGATTGAGTAATGGAATATATGACAATTGCGCTGCGCTGCCATTAGAATCTAACGACATGAACATAAACCATGCACATAAAAATACCATGATAGGCGCAATACCCACCCAAACCCATGCGCGATTAATTGCGGTATTTTGATTGAATTTTTGCCACTGCATAATGCCAGCCGTGATAATAAGTGGCACAACTGCCCAGCCAATAGCTAGCCAAACCCCAGATGTGATAATGGCTGAAAGATAATGTTGCCATTCGATGCCGCCAATAATCGCGGCAATCCATAATAAAGCGCCGCGAAATACGGCATGCGCAGGCATTACATGGCGCATTAACAGCCAAATGTAAGCCACAAAAGTGATTAACCAACTGTAAAAGCCCATATGCGCAAATGGATGGCCACTGAAAAAATCAATTGCTAATACACACCCCATTACTGGAAGTAGCAGGCAGGATAAGTTTGCTAAAGCTGGCCATTTAAGTTTGCTTGAAACCAGCGGCAATATCACACTGGTCATAGCCACAAATGTTAATGCTGCATGCGCAAAAAGAAGGGAGGGTAAAAAAGTATCAATTGCAGTTAAGCCCGCACCTACCCACCACAGCCAACCCCAAACAGCCAATAACGGCGCTATAAATGCAAATTTACTATGCTGATAATGGTTTAATAATGCGCCGCATGCCCAACCGGATAGCGCAATAAAGGCGGCACCTAAACACATATTTTGATGCGCAGTTGGCGTTAATCCTGTTAATCCCCAGCCAACTACAAATGCCCCTGCGCCCAGTAATTGCAAGGCCAAGCCAGATAGTGTGGGGAATAAGCGTTGTTGTTTTAATCCAACCCATAATAAGCCTACGCCTTCAACTGCCCAAGCGGCAGATGTCCAGCGCCCATCTAACGATAATGGTATGGTGAGTGTCGCAAAACCAATGCCTAATGCTAAAAAGCATTCGCCTAAAAATTGCAGTGTTTCACGCTTGCGTGAAAATAGCCACCACGCCAATGCAATGTAAAAAATACCGACGATTAGCGCGCTGTAAGCTATGCCATAAGCTGTATTTTTAAGTAGCGCGTATTGCAAACTAAAGCTTACTAGCGGTGTACCAAACACCAATGTTGCATCGATGTAATCGCTGGCTTTGGTGGCTTGTCGATGTGCAAATAGCACCGCGATTAGCGTAAACAATAAGAAGAAAATAATGAGAAATGGCTCTGTGCTAGCAAAATAGGCTGGTGTATAGTTTTTTGCGCCCCACAGTGAGCCCACAATAAAGGTAAAACCCCAGCCCAGAATATTAAGCGGGCGCCAACTTTTATAAAAAGCGATAAAAGCAATCGCTACGTTTAGCACTAAATAGTAGCTGAACAAGCCAACATGACTACCATCGCCAGTTGACGTCAGAATTGGTGCCAAAAAACCACCTGTGAAACCTAATATAGCCAGAGGCATGGCAGACTGTTTTATTGCAATTAATGCCGATAAAAAAGCGACTGCGGCAAGCAATGTGAAAGCTGTGCCTGCTGGTATCAGCCCATATAGTTTTAGTGCCGAAAAAATGGTTAAGTACAGTACGCCAACACCGCCACCTTGCAGCGCCCATGCATATTGCGTGCGTTTTTCACGCAAACGCCAACCTATTGCCAACAAAGCCAACCCACCAACAGCAATGGCAGCAAGGCGTAATTGAATCGGAATGATGCCGTTATCAACCACCATTTTGAGTAAAAAACTGATGCCGATAAATAAAATAACCACGCCCGCGCGCACCATGGTGTTGCCACCAAATAGCCAGTTTTTGGCTAAGGCAAACATTTGTTCAATGATATTAAGACTTTCGGGCGTAATGATTTTGTTGTCATTTATTGCGTTGGATGCAGTTAAGTTGATTGACTGAGCCGAGCTTGCTTCTATATTGACTGGGATAGCGGCAGTTTTTATTTCGTTATTTTGCTTGGTGGTTTGCGCTAAATCGTTGGGTTTTTCTTGTGGCGCAGGCACTGTATTGTCTGGCTGGGATAGCGTGGTTTGAGAAATGGTGGGCGTAGCGTTTTGAGCTAAATTTTGCTGAGTAGACAGCTGCTTTGCTTCTAACGCATGCAAGCGTTTTTTAAGTTGTGTTAATTCATGCTCTATATTTTGCAACTGTTGCTGCGCATCACCTTTGTTGAATAAGCCAATAAATCCAACAAAACCACCTATGCAAATTACTACACTTAATAAACCTAATAGTAGCCATTCCATTGTTTACTCCCTTTTTCTTGTATTTATTGTTTTATTTTAAAAAAAGATTTGGTTTCAAATACGCTATTGGCAAACTTGGTACCATCAACTTCAAGTAAACGCTTAACGGCAAAATCAAACAATAATGCATTATGGTTTTTTAAGGCTTGTAAAAATGGCACATATTCCATGTTAAGTAAGCCGTCTTTCGCCAAAGATTGCGTGTTGATAAGCGGCAATATGCCAGGTAACGGGTAATCGGAGCCGTTTAATAGGCGATGATGCCAATCGGCGCGCTGTAATATGGGCTTAATTGCCCAAGCATGATTAATTAAAGTTAATGCAGAAATTTCACCAAATACCAATTGTTGATAATCTGGCGTATCCATTAGCCGAGCAAACAAATCAAAACTTTTAATGCGTTTATTGTTGTGATCTAAATCTTCATCAAATCCATCGCTAGCACAATGCGCCAGCACAACACGCACACCAGCATCTAGTGCACGGCGCATGCGGAGTGGGTTGCCATGTGCCTGATTGCCACCTTGCACCGCACTTTCTGCACCGGTATGGCTAATAATAGGCATGTTTAAGCTTTGCAATTTACGATAAAAAAGGTCACATTTAGAGTTCGCTGGGTCTATGCCCATGCCAGATGGCAACCATTTAACCGCTCTTGCGCCTTGTGCATGGGCAAGGTCTAATGCATCAATAGCATCTGCACGATACGGATGAATACTGCACACCCATTCAAACCTATCGGCGTTTTGTCTAGCTAGCGCTGCTGCATATGCATTGGGAACATGAAAAATAGAGTGGTCTTTTATGGGCTGGCCATTTTCATCATGAAACCAGTCAAAAGCAAACAGCATCAGCTTAAAACCAACAGGCATATCCTCTAATTTTGCCAGCATGCGTTGCACGGTGCTGTTATCAATATCGCCATCCACGGCGCAACTGCCATTCATATAAAAGTTTTTCTGCACTTTTAATATGGGGTGCCAGTAGCTATCCATGTTGGGGCTGGACCAAATGCCGCTATCACTATCGCCTGTGCCAACTAAGTGTACATGTGTGTCCCACACAAGCTCTGGCCGAATACCGCGCCAAATTTCTTGCATAAGCGGATGTTGCTTAATCTCGTCTGGCAGCTTGGTTAAGCAGGGATTACTTAACCCATTTTCGGGCCAGAATTTTAATCCAGCATAACCAATGCCCGATAAACCTAGCAGGCCAATCCCACACAAAAACTGACGGCGGTTCATTAAGCAGCTTCTGCCATTTGCTTCAATGTTACATAGTCAGTTTTGCCTGTGCCCAATAATGGTAATTCATCAATGCGTACGATTTTGCGCGCAATCGCAATTTCGGGCTGTTTGAGGTTTTTAGCCACCATTTGTAAATCTTCACGTTTTAAGGCTGGGTCTGTAGTGAATAAAACAATGGTTTCGCCACGTTGCACATCAGTTTGTGAGCTAGCCGCATGTTGGTATTCTGGCGCAGCAGTATTGGCGATTTTTTCGACCACTTCTAATGAAACCATTTCACCCGCTATTTTGGCAAAACGTTTCACACGACCTTTGATATGAATAAAGCCTTGTGCGTCTACCTCTACAATATCACCCGTGTTGTACCAGCCATCATCCGTAGGCTTTAGCACGCCAGGCGCATCAAAAAGGTAGTAACCCATCATCACATTTTCGCCCCGCACATGTAGTAAGCCGCCATTTTCTATACCTGGAACTGACTCTAATTTATGCTCTAATCCTGGTACAAATTGGCCTACCGTGCCATTCAAATTAGCCATAGGCGTATTGGCAGAAAGTACAGGCGCACACTCTGTTGTGCCATAGCCTTCTAAAATTCGGATGCCAAATTTTTCAGCATAAGTTTTGCGTACTTCATCATTTAATTTTTCAGCGCCTGCAATCACTAGGCGCAGTTTGTAAAAATCGTACGGATGGGCAAACTTGGCGTAATTACCCAAAAAGGTACTGGTTGAAAACAGCACCGTGCAACCACGGTCGTAAATCACTTCTGGAATCACTTTATATTGCAATGGGGACGGAAAAAGTAGGATTTTAATACCGTTAAATAATGGCAGTAACGAGCCAGTAAAGCCAAAAGCATGGAATATCGGCAACGCCATCATAAATTTATCGGTCGGATTAAAGTCGATTATCGCCATAATCTGCGCTACATTAGCCAGAATGCTTTGATGGGAATGCACTACACCTTTGGGTTTGCCCTCACTGCCCGATGTAAACAGCACGACAGCAGGTTGACTAGGTTCACTCACTTCCATTGCCACACGCGGATAATGCAAGGCGTAACCCATTAACCATGCGCGATCCAACACGTTAAATTGCGCTCGCAAATCTTCTAAATAAACGATATTTAGATTGTCTAAATGCGCGATGTCGTTTTCTAGTTTGGCAGTTTCAATAAACTTGCGTGACGTAATCACCGTTTTTACATTAGCGGCAATACAGGCGTTTTGCATGCCTGCTGTACCTGCTGTGTAATTGAGCATGGCAGGTATGCGGTTAAAAGCACTCATACCCAAAATTAGCGCCAATGTATTGGTCACGTTTGGCATCAATACGCCTACTGCCTCAGCTGGCGCGCTGATTTTGGTAGCCAAACGCCCAAGTGCCAAGCTTTTTTTAAGCAAAGCTTGATAGGTTTCTTCTACTTCATTCAGATCTTCAATTAGCTTATAACTGCCATCAAATTTATCAACAGCATCTAAAAAAGCCTCAAATAGGGTACGACTTTTTTTCGTTTGAAATAGCATATGTTGCATGACACTACGCATGCCTTCACCCGCAATACGGCGGCGCTGTTTTGCAGATAATGGTGCATGTGCGTTTTGGGGAATATCAATATGGGTGACAGGCTGAATTGTTAAAGTAACTTTAGGCAGAATTTTGCGTGGATGCTCGTTAGATAGTCGTCCGAAATAAGACTCGGCTGCGCCATCTACGCGAACAGGCAAAATAGTCGCACCAGTTTTGGCGGCTACAAAACCAGGGCCGTCATACACTTTCATTAAAGCCCCAGTTAAAGTGATACGACCCTCTGGAAAAATCACCACATTTTGGCCTGCCTCAAGCAATTTGATGACTTTTTTCATGGCTAACGGCGATGTAGGATCAACTGCCAAATAAGGCGTTAAGCGTAAAAACTGCCTAAACCACCAACTTTTTAATACGGTGGTGTGCACTACAAAAGTGGCTGTTACTGGCAAATACAAACCCAGTAAAAAACCATCTAAAAACGATTCATGATTGGCTACAATTAACAGGCCGTTGGTTTTTGATATATTTTCTTTAGAGCCATTGTCTTTGGGTACGTTTTCTAAACCACGTACTTTGACGCGAAACAGAATTTTGCAGATTAATCGTAAAAATTTAGCCAGCATTGTTTTCCCCTTATTTGTTTTTTTATTTTAAGTTTCGGTACTAATATAAGCCAATACCAATTTTAATGCATCGGTGATAAACGCTTTATCAATCCAAAAAAAGACTTCTTTACCGACTTTTTCAGATTGTAGGGCGCCGCTACTTTGCAGTATTTTTAAATGATGGGTGACTGCCGTGCGGCTTAAGGTAGAAGCTGCGATGATTTGCAAAGTGCTTAGCCGCTCATTTGCCTCAAATGCAAGCAGAATGCGCTGACGATGCGAATCACCCAAAGCAATAAAGAGCTCAGCAGTGTTTTGCCAAGCAGGTGGAATAGTCAATACTTGTTTCATAACTATATATTTAGTTATTTAGTTATGTCTGTCAAGCATTATTTTAAAGAATCAAAATTGACACTAAACATATGATGAAAAGCACAAACAAAAAACGGACACCTAGGTGTCCGTTTTTTTACTCAAAAATAAGTGTTAAGTATTGACTAACTTAACACTTTATTTGGCCCAATATTATGAATGATAAGCGCGCTCACCATGTTCAGTTGTATCTAAGCCTTCACGCTCTGATTCTTCTGATACACGTAGACCGATTACCAAATCAATAATTTTAAGTGCGATGAATGCAACCACACCTGAAACCACGATTGCAGTACCAACTGCCCACAATTGCGCAGTCATTTGTGCGGCAAAGTTATACTCTGCAACACCGTTTGCTACGTAATCGATTACACCTGCGCCGCCAAGTGCTGGGTTAACAAATACACCTGTTAACAATGCACCCACAATACCGCCGATAGCATGTACGCCGAATACATCTAGCGCATCATCATAACCAAGCATGTATTTCACTTTAGCCACAAAGAAGTAGCAGATTGGTGAAACTACCAAGCCGATAATGATTGCACCCATTGGGCCTACAAAACCACATGCTGGAGTAATTGCAACTAAACCTGCAACAGCACCAGAAGCAGCGCCTAACATAGATGGTTTACCTTTTAATAGCCATTCAGAGAATGTCCATGAAAGGGTTGCAGCACCTGTTGCAATGATTGTGTTAACCAATGCTAGTGCAGCATAACCATTAGCTTTCAGATTTGAACCAGCGTTGAAACCGAACCAACCTACCCATAGTAAAGCAGCACCAACCATGGTTAATGTTAAGCTGTGCGGTGTCATCGATTCTTTACCGTAGCCAATACGTTTACCTAATACGTAAGCAGCAACTAAACCAGCCACACCCGCATTAATGTGCACAACTGTACCGCCTGCAAAATCTAATGCACCTTTAGCCCATAACCAACCTGCATTTGCTAAAACCACATCTAAAGATTCGGCAGTAGTAATTGCATCTGGACCATCCCAATACCAAACCATGTGTGCCATTGGCAAGTAAGCAAACGTGAACCACAACACCATAAATGCTAACACTGCTGAGAATTTCATACGCTCAGCAAATGCACCAACAATCAAAGCAGGTGTAATAGCCGCAAATGTTAGTTGGAAAGCCACAAATGTCAGTTCAGGAATGTAAACACCTTTACTAAAGGTCGCACCGATTGATTCAGGTGTAACCCCAGCTAAGAACGCCTTACCTAAGCCGCCAAAGAATGGATTGCCGCCTGTAAACGCAACGCTGTAACCATACAATGCCCACAAAACAGCCATCAGTGAGAAGATCATGAAAACTTGCATCAGCACAGAAAGCATATTTTTTTGACGCACTAAACCGCCATAGAACAATGCCAAGCCAGGAATCACCATTAATGTTACCAATACAGTAGAAACAAGCATCCAAGCCGTGTCACCTTTGTTTGGTACAGGCGCTGGTGCTGCCGCTTCAGCTGGTGCAGCTTCTGCAGGCATTGCTTCCATTGGAGCAGGCTCTGCTGCTGGCATTTCTTCAACCATAGCTGCGTCAGCAGGTGCTGCAACTTCAGGCGCAATCACTTCAGCTGCTTGCTCGGTAGATGGTGCTACAGCGTCTTCTGCAAAGCTGGTCGTGCTAATTACACCAGTACTAAGAAGAGCAATTAGCGATAAAACAGATAATATTTTTTTCATTTTATGGCCCCTTAAAGTGCTTCAGGTCCGGTTTCACCGGTACGGATGCGATAAACTTGCTCTAAATTAAATATAAAAATTTTGCCATCGCCAATTTTGCCAGTTGCAGCTGCTTTTTCAATCGCATCTACCACTTGATCAAGCATGTCATCTTTGATTGCAATTTCAATTTTAACTTTTGGCAAAAAATCGACGACATATTCCGCGCCACGATATAGCTCGGTATGCCCTTTTTGACGACCAAAGCCTTTAACTTCGGTTACTGTAATGCCTTGAACGCCTATATTAGATAAGGCCTCACGCACTTCATCAAGCTTAAATGGCTTGATTATTGCCGATACAAATTTCATATTATTCCCCTATTGGCAGGTTATTAAAAGGCCAATTATCTAATTGGCCTTTTGTTTATAAATTAAAATAATTTAGAAAGTACGACCTATTGTTGCGACCCAACGGTTATCAGATAAGTCTTTAGTATCTGAGCTGCCGTTAAAGCTTGCACCACCGAAAGCACGACCGCTCCAGTAACCTGTGTCAGAAGCACCTACATAGTATAAGCCAGCATTCCAGCCTTCAGAACTAGCAACTTTAAACGACTTGCTAATACCGATTTTGTAATCAGTGTAATCAGGGTCATCTTCGTTAATAGAGTTTTGGCTACTTGGAACATTTAAATCAAGTTTGCCAGTAACATTTAAATGACCTACATGGCCAATTAGGGTCAAGCCAAACCATGGCAAAGGATAAGCTGCATTCAGCTCTAGGTAAGTTGTGCCACCTGTACTGCCGTCTCAGCCTGTATCGCGCTCAGCACCAAACCAATCACCTAAAGTAACAGAAGCTTTAGCGCTAATCCATTTGTAAGATAAGCCGAAGTTAGCCTCATACGTATCCCAACGACCGCCATCTGGTGTTTGATCAGGCACGCCTAAATAATTATATTTTTTCCAGCTTCCGCCCGGATAAAAATAACCAATAGCACCGATACTGTAACCTAAGCCTTCAACAGCAGAAATTGTACCGTTGTAGCCACCATATAGATCTAGCTCAAGTGTAGCATCTGGAAATGTGTTTGGTGATACGCTTGAACCCCATACGCCAGCGAATAAACCGCTAGAGTGTGCAATGTCAAAACCACCTTGTATAGCTGGCTTGTGCCAATTTTGTGAAATACCACGTGTGTAGTAATCTGAAACAAAACCGATGTTGCTGGTTACTGTCCAAGAAGATGCTGGCTCAGCGGCCGCAACTGCTGGTGCATCTTCTGCGTGTGAAAATGTTGGCATCGCGAAAATGCTTAACACAGCGATTGATAATAACGAATTACGCATTGTGTATCACCTAACGTTGTTTTAAAAAAATATTAAGTAGTTTTAACCACGTTGTAACCTAGCAATCTGCATGCCAATTAAATAGATATAAAAATCAATAACTTAGATTTTTTATATAATTAATTCAGATACAAAAGTGCATTAAAAATCTGTTAAACTGATAAAAAAATAAAGGAAATTGCTATGATTGGCTCTTCAAAATTAGAGGATTTATCTAATAAAATCAAAGAGATAGTTACTTCTTCCCCGTTAGCCGATGTGGATAAAAACGTTCATGCACTAATTAAGGGCGCGCTCACCAAAATGGAGCTTGTGATGCGCGAAGAATTTGATGTGCAAGCAGAGGTTTTGCGCCATGCGCGTGAGCAACTAGTCAATCTTGAGACTAAGCTTGAAGCCTTAGAAGAAAAGCTTAAACAAAAATGAGTTTGGCAGTGCTGTATAGCCGCGCATTAAGCGGTATGGACGCACCAGAGGTGGTGGTGGAGGTGCATCTAGCCAATGGCTTGCCCAGCTTTACGATTGTTGGCTTGCCCGAAGCGGAAGTAAAAGAAAGCAAGGATCGCGTGCGTGCAGCGATTCAAACCGCACAATTTGAGTTTCCCGCCAGACGTATCACCGTTAATTTAGCGCCAGCCGATTTACCTAAAGAGAGCGGCCGCTATGATTTACCCATTGCTTTGGGTATTTTGGCTGCCAGCGGACAGATTCCAAAGGAGTCATTGGATCGCTACGAAATAGCGGGTGAATTGGCGCTAACGGGTGAGCTTAGGCCGATTCGCGGTGCGCTGGCGATGACTTATCATATGGTACATAAAACCGCGCATAACAAACGTGCGTTTATATTGCCTCAAAATAGTGCGTTAGAAGCCAGTTTGGTGAAAGATGCACTGATTTATCCTGCCAATTCACTATTAGAAGTGTGCGCGCATTTAAGCGGACATACGCCGCTACAGCAATATGTGGCTGAAACAACAATACCCAGTAGTCATTACGCCGATTTTAATGAGGTAAAAGGTCAATCGCAAGCCAAGCGCGCTTTGGAAATTGCCGCTGCTGGTGGACACAGCGTGTTAATGAGCGGGCCACCAGGCACAGGTAAAAGCATGTTAGCCAGCCGTTTTGCAGGCATTTTACCCAGCATGACAGAGCAGGAGGCGCTGGAAAGTGCAGCGATTCAATCACTTAACGGTGCGTATAAGCTAGAAAACTGGAAGCGTAGACCGTATCGCTCACCGCACCATACCGCGTCAGGCGTGGCTCTGGTTGGTGGTGGCGGCATTCCAAGGCCAGGTGAAATCTCATTGGCGCATCATGGCGTTTTGTTTTTAGATGAACTACCAGAATTTGACCGAAAAGTATTAGAAGTATTGCGTGAGCCATTAGAAAGTGGCCATATCACCATCTCACGCGCCGCGCGGCAAGCCGATTTCCCTGCATCGTTTCAATTATTGGCTGCCATGAATCCTTGCCCGTGTGGTTATTTGGGCCATTTCAATAATAAATGCCGTTGCACACCAGACAATATCGCACGCTACCGCGCCAAAATTTCTGGTCCACTTTTAGATAGAATTGATCTGTTAATTACTGTTCCTGCACTCAAAGAAGATGAGTTAACAGCAAGCAAGCAATCAGAAAGTAGCGACTTAATACGCGCGCGAGTTGAAAAAGCACGCCAAATACAGCTTAATCGCCAAGGCAAAGCCAATTTTTCTTTAGGTAGCTTAGAAATTGATGCGCATTGTCAGCCTGATGAGACAGGCTTAATTTTACTAAAAACCGCTATTTCAAAACTGAATTTATCAGCCCGCGCCTATCATCGCATTTTAAAAGTGGCGCGTACTATTGCTGATTTATCTAGTCTTGATATGGCAGACGATGCGGCAATTAAGCCAGCGCATATTGCAGAAGCAGTTCAATACAGGCGCAATGAAGCTTAGCTAGATTTTTGAAAGTTATTAACGCTTTTTTAGATCATTTTTTATAGCTCAGCTAGTTGAAACCCATGTAATATCAATTTGTTTTACACTACTCAAATTAATAAAAAATTACTGAGGAAAACTGAATGGACATCGATCAAAATAAACAAAAACTGATTAACCTTGCGGTAATCGTTGTCCCTATCATGATTTTAGTGGTGTTATTTTGGCCTATTCGCAGCGTGCCAACTGGTCATAGAGGCGTAGTCACTGTTGGTGGCGCAATTAAAGGCATTGAGAGCGAAGGTTTTATGTTCTTATTGCCATGGCAAAAACTGAATATTTTTAATATTCGATCAGAAGAAGCCTCAGTAGAAAATGCAGATGGCAGCACTAGCGATACGCAGCCCGTACGCGTTAGTTTAACCGTGCGCTACAGCATTAAAACGGACAAAGTGGCGGAAGTGTTTGAAAAATACAGTCATGATGGCAACTTACAGTCGTATGTGCAGACAGCGACTCAAGAGGTTTTTAAAGCTACTACAGCAAAATATACCGCTCCTGATTTGATTGAAAAGCGCTCCACTGTTTCAGCCGATATATTAGATGCGTTGCGTAAAAAGTTAGATATTTATGGGGCGCAAGTGATTAACGTTGATATGCGAAATTTTTCGTTCTCTGCGGATTACATGGCGGCAATTAGCGCCAAGGTAACGCAAGAACAATTAAGGCTGGGTGCAGAAAACAAGTTAAAAACAGTTGAGTCAGAGCAAAAACAAAAAGTTGCAATTGCAGAGGCAGAGGCTTCTGCACTTAAAGCACAAGCAGATGGTGAGGCTTATCAAATCTTAAAATTAGCGACTGCTCAAGCGGATGCGCTGCGCATACAAAATAGTGCCTTGGCACAAAATAAAGATGTGCTTGAGTTACGCCGTATTGAGGTTGAAAAAGTGAAAGCTGAAAAGTGGAATGGCGCGCTACCAACATCAGTCTACGCAGGCACGCCAGTACCGTTTTTTAATGTAGGGAATGATCAAAAATAGACACTTTTTGTGTCGTTGACTCAAAAGCAAAATTTTCAAAACTACTTTTGATTAAGGCCTTGCTGTAGTGGAAATGAAACGGCTACAGCATGATAAAATAGCCATTATTAACAAACTATTCAAAGCCTTAACTTAATGCAATCTGTAATCGAAAATAAACTCCGCGAACTCCTCGCCCAGCGCATCCTTATTTTAGATGGCGCGATGGGTACCATGATTCAGCAATATAAATTGTCTGAGGCAGATTATCGCGGGGAACGATTTAAAGACTTTGCCGCGCCAGCGGGTGAGCGCGAGTTATTTGTCAAAGGTAATAATGAGCTACTAAGCTTAACGCAACCGCACGTCATTCAAGAAATTCACGAGCAATATTTAGCCGCTGGCGCCGATGTCATTGAAACCAACACTTTCGGCGCAACTTCTGTCGCGCAAGACGATTATCACATGGCGCATTTGGTGCATGAGATGAACGTCGAATCTGCCAAACTGGCTAAAGCTGCCTGCTTAAAATATAGCACGCCTGATAAGCCGCGCTTTGTGGCGGGCGCACTTGGCCCAACGCCTAAAACCGCTAGTATCTCGCCAGATGTTAACGACCCAGCCGCGCGCAACGTAAGTTTTGATCAGTTAGTGAACGCTTACTTAGAGCAGATTCGTGGCTTGGTGCAAGGCGGCGCGGATATTTTAATGGTGGAAACCATTTTCGATACGCTCAATTGCAAAGCGGCTTTATTTGCCATTGATACGTTCTTCGATGAAGTCAGTTACACCATGCCGTTGATGATTTCTGGCACGGTGACTGATGCATCTGGCCGTATTTTGTCAGGTCAAACAGTAACGGCTTTTTGGCATTCTATCCGTCACGCAAAACCGCTAACGGTTGGACTTAACTGTGCGTTAGGCGCAACTTTAATGCGGCCGTATGTGGAAGAACTTTCAAAAATCGCTGACACGTTCGTGTGTATTTACCCGAATGCTGGCTTGCCGAACCCGATGAGTGATACAGGCTTTGATGAAACGCCTGATGTCACCTCAAGCTTATTGAAAGAATTCGCTAACAGCGGATTCTTAAATATGGCAGGCGGCTGTTGCGGGACGACGCCAGCACACATAAACGCGATTTTTAACGAAATAAAAGCGTTAAGTCCACGCCTTGTGCCAAGCTTTGAGCCTGTCACCAAACTGTCTGGTTTAGAGCCCTTTATCATTGATGAAAATTCGCTGTATGTGAATGTGGGTGAGCGAACCAACGTAACGGGTTCAAAAGCATTTGCGCGCATGATTATTAATGAGCAGTACGATGAAGCGCTAAGTGTGGCGCGCCAGCAAGTGGAAAACGGTGCGCAAGTCATTGATATCAATATGGATGAAGGCATGCTGGACGCCGTGAAAGCCATGACGCACTTTTTAAATCTGGTCGCTAGTGAACCCGACATTGCGCGCGTGCCGATTATGATTGACTCATCTAAGTGGAGCGTAATTGAAGCGGGCTTGAAATGCGTGCAAGGCAAAGCCATCGTCAATTCCATCTCCATGAAAGAAGGCGAGACAGAATTTTTACGCCAAGCTAAATTGTGCCGTCGCTATGGCGCGGCGGTGATTGTGATGGCATTCGATGAAAAAGGCCAAGCTGATACTTACGCGCGCAAAATCGAAATCTGTAAACGTGCTTATGATTTATTAGTCAGCACTGGCTTCCCGCCAGAAGACATTATTTTTGACCCAAATATTTTCGCGATTGCCACAGGCATTGAAGAGCACAATAATTACGCGGTGGATTTTATTGAAGCCACGCGTTGGATTAAACAAAATCTGCCGCATGCCAAAATTTCTGGCGGCGTATCCAATGTAAGTTTCAGTTTTCGCGGCAACGATCCTGCGCGTGAGGCGATTCATACGGTATTTTTGTACCACGCCATTCAAGCTGGTATGACCATGGGCATTGTGAATGCAGGCATGATGGGCGTTTACGATGACTTAGCGCCAGAGCTTAAAAAATCTGTAGAGGACGTGGTACTTAACCGTATTATTGACCCAAATAATTTGCTGGCACCTACTGAGCGCTTGATTGAAATCGCGGGTACGCTAGTGGCAGGCGGCAAAAAAGAAGCCGCAACATTGGAATGGCGTGGCACACCTGAAAACCCAACGCCTGTTGAAAAGCGTTTAAGTCATGCCATGGTGCATGGTATTACCGACTTTATTGTGATAGACACCGAAGAAGCGCGTGCAGCGGTTGAAGCAAGCGGCGGTCGTCCGATTCACGTGATTGAAGGCCCGTTGATGGACGGCATGAATGTGGTGGGCGATTTATTTGGGCAAGGCAAAATGTTCTTGCCGCAAGTCGTTAAGTCTGCGCGTGTGATGAAAACCGCGGTTGCACATTTGATTCCGTATATCGAAGCTGAAAAAGCCGCCGATGAAGCCAGAACCGGCGTTGTATCTAAACCCAAAGGCAAAATGGTCATTGCCACAGTAAAAGGCGATGTGCATGATATCGGCAAAAATATCGTCAGCGTTGTGTTGCAATGTAACAATTTTGAAGTGGTAAATATGGGCGTGATGGTGCCGGCGGCAGAGATTCTAGCCATGGCCAAAGCAGAAAATGCCGATATTATCGGGTTAAGTGGACTGATTACGCCATCGTTAGAAGAGATGACTTACATTGCTAAAGAGATGCAGCGTGATCCGTATTTTAGCGAAGCAAAAACGCCTTTATTGATTGGAGGTGCTACTACTTCGCGTGCACATACCGCAGTCAAAATCGCGCCTTTTTACGATGGCCCAATTGTGTATGTGCCAGATGCTTCGCGTTCCGTCACCGTGATGCAAAACTTGCTCACGCCTGAAACGCGCGGCGCATATTTGGCCGAGATTCAGGCCGATTATGAAAAAGCGCGCACGCAACACGCTAATAAAAAAGGCGTGCCACTATTAACCATCGCAGATGCCAGAAAAAACAAATTGCAGCTTTCGTTTACAGGTGAATTTGCGCCAGTCAAACCAAAATTCATTGGCCGTCGAGTATTCAAGAATATCGATTTAAGCTTAATCGCCCAATATATCGATTGGGGACCGTTTTTTCAAACGTGGGATCTCGCAGGTTTTTATCCTGCGATTTTGACTGATGAAGTCGTTGGCGAAGCCGCGACCAAAGTCTTTGCTGAAGGTAAAGCGATGCTGAAAAAAATCATCGATGGCCGCTGGTTAACAGCCAATGGTGTGATTGCTTTGCAGCCTGCCAACACCGTGAATGATGACGATATTGAAATCTACACCGATGAAACGCGCAGCCAAATCGCCTTCACCTATTACGGAATGCGCCAGCAAAGCGTTAAGCCCGTGATTGATGGCGTGCCACGCCCGAATCAATGTTTAAGCGATTTTATCGCGTCCAAAGGCACAGACGATTACATTGGGCTTTTCGCTGTCACAGGCGGATTGGGTACTGAGAAAATCGAAAAGCGCTTTGCGGATGCCAATGATGACTTTAGCGGCATTATGTTTAAAGCCTTGGCCGACCGCTTCGCTGAAGCCTTTGCTGAATATATGCACGAACGTGTGCGTACCGATTTTTGGGGTTACGCATCAGATGAAAAACTAGATGTGAGCGCATTAATCAAGGAACAATATCAAGGAATCCGCCCAGCGCCTGGCTACCCAGCTTGCCCAGATCACACGGTAAAACCGGATATGTTTAACCTGCTGCAAGCAGAAGAAATAGGTATGCAACTCACAGAATCGTTCGCCATGTTACCCGCAGCAGCTGTTTCAGGTTTCTACTTTGCCCATAAGCACGCTAAATATTTTAGTGTAGATAAAATCGGCATGGATCAGCTAGAAGATATGGCAAAACGCAGAGGTTTGCCGAAAGATTATTTAGAGCGCTGGTTAAGTCCGAATTTGGGTTAGATTAGCTAAATTTCTATACATATAATTTTTTATTTGTATAGAAAATCTTGTTTTTTATACATTAAAAACAAAATATGTATACAATACGCTAATGAGCGAACTGACTAAGCAAGCAGAGTTTTTTGTGCGGAAAATTGCCGAGCTAGACTTAGCAACTTTTGAGACGCTATCAATTATGAAAAAGTTGGCCAGCGCAAACCGGGCTCTAGCAGAGCTGAAAGGTATCGTTGCTAGCATTCCTAATCAAGGTGTTTTAATTGATACATTATCTATTCAAGAGGCTAAGGAAAGCTCAGAGATAGAAAGTATTGTTACAACGCATGATGAGTTATTTCAACAGGGCATATTTCCAGATAAGCAAAATCCAGCAGCAAAAGAAGTAAAAAGATACGTAGAGGCACTTCATAAAGGCCATAATCTTTTGTGTGAAACAGGATTAGTTACTTCCAATCATATCAAGGAAATTCAGGCAGTACTGGAAGGTAACGATGCAGGCTTTCGTACACAATCTGGCACAACTTTAAAAACCGATACGGGAAATATTGTTTACACGCCACCTCAAGAACCGCAAGAAATTGAAGTATTGATGCAAGATTTAGAAAAGTTAATTAATGATCCATCTTTTATTTCAATAGATCCCTTAATAAAAATGGCGATTATTCATCATCAGTTTGAGACAATTCATCCTTTCTATGACGGAAATGGACGTACTGGAAGAATAATCAATGTACTTTATTTGGTGCAACAGAATTTATTGAATATTCCAGTTCTATATCTAAGTTCTTATATTAATAAAAACAAACAAGAGTATTACCGACTATTACAGTCTGTCCGAGATGATGGAAATTGGGAGCCTTGGATACTTTATATGCTTGATGCAGTCGAAATTACGGCAAATATCACAGTAACTAAAATTTTAGCAATCCGAGACGCAATGATGAATTATAAGCATCACATACGTGACAATTATAATTTCTACAGCCAAGATTTAATCAACCATTTATTTAAGTATCCATATACAAAAATATCTTTTTTAGAAGAGGACATCAATGTTTCAAGGATTACAGCCACAAAGTATTTGAAAAAGCTTTCTTCTGATGAAAAAAATATTCTTCAGTTAACAAAAAAAGGACGTGATATTTATTTTATAAATACTGCTCTGTATAAAATTTTGGTAAATAATTAATGCACATTCACATCTTAGGTATTTGCGGCACGTTTATGGGCGGTATTGCTGTGCTGGCAAAGCAGGCTGGGCATCGTGTCACGGGTTGCGATGCGAATGTTTATCCGCCGATGAGCACGCAATTGCAAGCGCAAGGTATTGAACTGATTGAAGGTTTTTCGCCTGAACAAATCAAATTGATGCCTGATATTTATGTGATTGGTAATGTTATTTCGCGCGGCAACCCTTTGATGGAAGCCATTTTGAATATGGGTTTTCCTTATATATCTGGCCCACAGTGGCTGGCAGAAAATGTGCTGCAAGGTAAATGGGTATTGGCGGTTGCGGGTACGCATGGTAAAACGACGACAAGCTCAATGTTGGCTTGGATATTGGAATATGCAGGTTTAGCACCAGGCTTTTTAATTGGTGGTGTGCCACAAAATTTTGATGTTTCCGCTCGTTTGCCGCAGACACCTGCTTTAGCGAAAAGTAAGCAAGATGGTAAAAGCATCTCGCCTTTCTTTGTGATTGAGGCTGATGAATACGACACGGCGTTTTTTGATAAGCGTTCAAAATTTGTACATTACCGTCCACGCACCGCTGTATTGAACAATCTAGAGTTTGACCATGCGGATATCTTTGATGATCTGGCGGCGATTGAAAAACAGTTTCACCATTTAGTGCGCACCGTACCGCAACAGGGCTTGGTGGTGGCGAATGGTAAAGAATCTAGCTTGAATCGTGTGATTGAAAAAGGCTGCTGGAGCACTGTGGAAAAATTCGGCACTGATGCGGATTGGCAAGCGAGCAATGCTAGCGGTGATGGTAGCTTTGATGTGATTTATCAAACCAAGCCACAAGGCCGTGTCAATTGGGATTTGTTGGGTGAGCACAACCGCATGAATGCATTAGCCAGTATCGCGGCGGCACGCCATGTGGGTGTGGCTACAGAGGTGAGTATTGCTGCATTGACTGAGTTTAAAAACGTTAAACGCCGTATGGAAATAAAGGGCGTGGTGAATAACGTGACCGTTTATGATGATTTTGCGCATCATCCGACCGCCATTGATACAACAGTAGCAGGTTTGCGTGCAAAAGTAAGTGCTGCCAGGATTTTGGCTGTGTTGGAACCCAGAAGCAACACCATGAAGCTGGGCGTGATGAAAGACGCACTACCCGCAAGCTTAAAAGAGGCCGATTTAGTATTTTGTTATGGTGCTAATTTGGGCTGGGATGCAGCAGAAGCATTAAAACCGATTGCAAATAAATCCAAAACGTTTGATGATTTAGGCATGCTAGTAGAAGCGATTGCGAGTGTTGCCAAACCCAATGACCATATTTTGGTGATGAGCAATGGTGGTTTTGGTGGTGTGCATCAAAAAATACTGGATGCACTAAGTGTGTTTTTAGTGGAAAAATAAAGTTTGAGTGCTGTGCTTAAACAAGCTGAATTGAAACAAACAGAAATTGCGGCTCAAGCTGCAGCAGTGAGTGTTGCGAAAAAAATCAGTGCATTGAGCGTTGCTGTTGCCATTTCGATTATTATCCATGCCGTTATATTAACCATCCATTTTGAGCCAGAGCTTAAAAAACTGGCCAATAAATTGCCTTCATTAAATGTGGTGCTAGTGAATGCAAAAACCAAAAATGCGCCTGATAAAGCCGAGTTGTTGGCGCAAGCAAACCTTGACCGTGGCGGCAACACCGATGCGAATCGGCAGATGAAAACGGCTTTACCAGCACCCAAACAAAAAACCACAGAAGTGAAACTTAGGCCAAGTGCAGAGGCAAATAGCGCGGCTAAAGCTGCCAAGCTTAAAGCACAGGAAGCGCGCGAACAAAAGCGGGTTGATGCGCTAGAAAAGCAGGCGCAAGAGTTATTGACGCAAATCAATTCGGTCAAAAAAGTAGAGTCGAATCCAACCCAAGATGCAGCCTCTGCTGAGCCTGAACAAGGTGACCAAAAAGCATTGGCCAAATCGTTAAATCGTGCCGATTTAATTGCAGCCAGTATTGAAATCGATCGCTTAGAAGCGCAAATCGCTAAACAGCAAGATGAGTATCAAAAGCGACCAAAACGCCGATTTATCGGTGCGCGCACCAAAGAAGCCAGTGACGCCATGTATTTAGAAGCATGGCGGCAAAAAGTAGAACGTATTGGTAATTTGAATTATCCCGCGGTGGCAAGAGACCAAAAAATATATGGGCAATTACGCATGACGGTGTCCATAAAGGCCGATGGCAGCATCGAAAGTATCGTGATTGATAAAAGCTCGGGTTCTAAAATTCTGGATGAGGCGGCAAAAAATATTGTGAATTTGGCGGCGCCTTACGCTAGATTTTCGGAAGAAATGAGGAAAAATACCGATATTTTAGGTATCACCCGAACGTGGACATTTACCCAAGAAGACGCGCTGGCAACACAATAGCCATTATCTTTCACTTTTATGCGTTGTTATTTTTACTTGTCGTACAAAATGTACTGTCTGCGCAAAAATGCCTAGCCTAAAAGCGAAATCTGAATGGCTTACAGACCGTCATTCCCGAGTAGGGAAGAATCCATTTTTTTAATTGAGCTGAATATGACTGAAAATTTTTATCAAAACCACGTCTTTTTCTGTCTAAATCAGCGTCCAGATGGTGAATCTTGTTGCCAAGATAAAGGCGCGGAAGCGGCGTTTGATTATATGAAATCGCGCGTCAAAAAATTGGGTTTGAACGGTGAAGGCAAGGTTAGAGTTAATCGAGCAGGATGTTTTGACCGCTGTGAATTAGGGCCGTTACTCGTGGTTTACCCACAGGCAGTTTGGTATACATTTGTGGATAATGACGATATTGATGAGATTATTGAAAGCCATTTAATCAACGGCAAAGTGGTCAATCGATTAATAGTTGAATGATTAAAAAAACTTAACCCATTTTTAGTGTTAAGTTTTGGCTCACTTGAGTTTCAGTCTAACTGCAAAGCGCATTCGATATGCGCTTTAATTTTTTCTTTTAAATTTTGTTGAGTCACAACATCTAAAACGACAGGCTGACCTTTTCGCAGCGCTTCTCCCCAATGTGAATTAGGAAAATGTTTGTCATGTTCAAAACGCGGAATCACATGCCAGTGCACATGCGGCGTTTTATTACCAAGACTGGCTAGATTGATTTTATCGGCGTGTGTCACTTCCCTTAATGCCAGCTCAGCCGCAAAAACCGTTTTCATCATTCTTGCGCGTTGCAAAGGTGTTAAGTCGGTCATTTCCTTGATGTGCTCAAGCAATTCAACACGACAATAAGCGGGATAATCCACATCGTTTAATAACACCACGCGACAAAAATCATCTTGCCACAATACCTGATGCGGACTTGTCTTACATAAATCACAATCGCTCAATTATGAAGCCGCCAGCATACGGTCTAGGGTCAATTTAGCTAATCTGGCCTCATGTGCAGGTACTTTAATCTGGTTCACAATATTGCCATCCGCCAAGTTTTCTAGCGTCCAAGCCAAGTGCTGCGGGTCAATGCGCGCCATGGTACTGCATTCGCACACCACATGGCTCATAAATTGTACTAGCTTGCCTTGCGGTTTCATTTGTTCAGCCAAGCGATTCACCAAGTTTAGCTCGGTGCCCACTAGCCATTTGGTATTGGGCGCCGCTTCACTCACGGTTTTTAAAATATATTCAGTAGAGC
Source organism: Methylotenera sp. (assembly GCA_021732365.1). Lineage (GTDB taxonomy): Bacteria > Pseudomonadota > Gammaproteobacteria > Burkholderiales > Methylophilaceae > Methylotenera_A. Next base: position 98,545 of record JAKFVD010000025.1, read on the forward strand.
CCACATAATCAGAGTTCAAGCACACTTCAAACGGTGCTTCGGGGTGTGAGATCACAATCCCATCAGGATGGTCGGCGCGAAATTTGGTGATGTTTTGCAACCTGAACATCTGATGCACGGCACAATGGCCTTTCCACAACAGAATCTTGGCGTTTTTGATTTCTTCAACGGTCAGGCCGCCCATTGGCTGGTCAGGATCCCAAATCGGCATTTGCTCTAAAGGAATGCCCATTTTATGGCCAGACCAGCGACCCAAGTTTTGATCAGGGAAAAACAGCACTTTTTCGCGCTGTTTAAAACTCCACTCCAAGATTTTTGGCGCGTTGGTGCTGGTGCATACAATGCCGCCATGCTCACCACAAAACGCTTTTAAATCAGCAGCCGAATTAATATAAGTAACAGGCGTGATGGTTTCGTCGAAATCCAGCACTTTGCTTAATTCGCGATAGCTACGCTCAACCTTAGCCAAGTTCGCCATATCCGCCATGCTGCAACCTGCGGCCAAATCTGGTAACACAACGATTTGCTCTGGGCGGCTTAAAATATCCGCTACTTCCGCCATAAAATGCACGCCTAAAAACACGATGAATTCCGCGTCTAAGTCTTCACAATAGCGCGATAATTTAAGTGAATCGCCAGTGAAATTGGCATGGCGATAAACCGCTTCATTCTGATAGTGATGACCTAAAATCACCAAGCGTTTACCAAGCTTATTGCGCGTAGCGATAATGCGACGTTGACAATCGGCGTCATCAACAGCCTGATATTTTTCAAATTTAATGGTTGAAGTTTGCATGTCTGTTTGAGCTTGAAATACGAAAGTAGTTTATTTTATAACTTAATAATGGTTAAAGCGAAGCCTTTGATACGATACTCAAGGCTTATTACAAAGTCAGGTTGTGTCGTTCGCCAAGTCTTTTCAGCGCGTCGATATTGGTCCAGCTAAATACGCGATTTGCCGCCTCGCGCCAATCTACCCACTCATAACGCGTATGTTCATTTGGTGCTAACGTAATCGGCACAGGTTGCGCTAGTTCTAAGCCAAATAAATGCTCAACATTTTCTACCACGCCCGGCGCATAACGATGCCGCCAGTGCGGATAAATTTCATAGGTATTACTTGCTTGCCAATCTTGAAAATCATATTGATTAGCATCTAATCCTGTTTCTTCCAGCACTTCGCGCATCGCCGCTTGTTTAGGTGTTTCATAACCCTCAATGCTGCCAGTCACAGATTGCCAAAAGCCTGCTTTGTCGGCGCGCTCCATGATTAACACTTGTAAATCTTTGGTATGAATTAATACGAGTGCAGAAATTGGTGTTTTAAAGTCGTTAAGCACGTTAAATTTCGGATAAATTAGGTGTTAAGTCGCTTATTTAGCGCTTGACGCGGCATTCACTAGGTTTTTAGGTAACTGAAATACTACGCTTTCAATCACGCCTTGCAGCTCAGTCACATTGGCAGCGCCTAAACTTTCTAGCTTAGTAATCACTTCTTTCACTAAAATTTCGGGTGCCGATGCGCCAGCAGATACGCCAATTTTCTTTTTGCCGATGAGCCATTCCGCTTTTAAATAGCTGGCGTTATCCACCATATAGGCCTCAACACCTTGATTTTGCGCGACTTCTCTTAAGCGGTTGGAGTTTGAGCTATTGGGTGAGCCAACCACAATCACTAAATCACAATCTTTGGCCATGATTTTGACCGCATCCTGGCGGTTTTGCGTTGCGTAGCAAATATCATCACTTTTAGGTGCTTGAATCAGCGGAAATTTGGATTTAAGTGCATCAATTACAAGCGCCGCATCATCCATAGAAAGCGTAGTTTGCGTCACATAAGCCAAATTTTCAGGATTTTTAACGCTTAAGTTTTGCACATCTTCTGGCGTTTCAACCAAATACATACCCAAACTGGCTGCATCATCTTCGGGATGGTCGTCATTATCTGCTTGACCCATAGTCCCCTCTACCTCAGGGTGACCTTTATGGCCAATCATCACGATTTCCATACCTGCTTGGCGCATTTTGGCTACTTCGATATGCACTTTGGTGACTAGCGGGCAAGTCGCATCAAACGCCGTTAATCCGCGTGCTTCGGCTTCTTTTCTTACCGCCTTTGATACGCCATGCGCACTGAAAATCACCGTGCTACCAGCGGGAATTTTATCTAATTCATTCACAAAAATAGCGCCTTTGGCACGCAAGCCGTCCACCACAAATTTATTGTGGACTACTTCGTTGCGCACATAGATAGGCGCACCAAATTTTTCTAAGGCTTGTTCAACAATAATAATCGCGCGGTCTACTCCAGCGCAAAAACCACGCGGGTTGGCCAAAACAATCTCAGGTGAAATTTCGGCTTTAGTTTCAACTTGTTGGCTACTATTCAAATCGTTAACACCTTGTTAATTGGGTATAATGACACAAATTTTTTAAATGAATCGCCTGTAAAATTTTATGAAAAATACAGCAACTTTACTTATAACTTGCCCTGATACACGTGGCATCGTAGCGGCTATCGCCGATTTTTTATATCAGCACAATGCTAATATTTTACACGCAGACCAACATCAAGATGCAGAAAATAATCTATTTTTAATGCGCGTTGAGTGGGATGTGGCTAACTTTAATCTTAGCGAGGCGGATTTTAGCGCTGCTTTTGCGCCAGTTGCGTCCAAGTTTAGCATGCAATGGCAACTTAAACTTTCACAACATAAAACGCGTGTTGCCATTATGGTTTCGCAATATGATCACTGCTTGGCTGATTTATTGCACCGCCATAAAAGTGGTGAGTTAGCCTGCGAGATTCCATTGGTGATTAGTAATCATCGCGATACAGAAGCCTTGGTTAAATTTTACGGCATTGATTTTCACTATCTGCCTGTGACTAAAGATAGTGCGACAACAAAGTCTAATAAGGCGAATGTTGAAGCGGCGCAGTTTAAATTATTTGCCGACTACAATATTGATTTAATCGTGCTGGCGCGCTATATGCAAATTTTGTCGCCTGATTTTGTGGCGCGTTATCCGCAAAAAATCATCAATATTCATCACTCATTCTTGCCCGCATTTATCGGTGCGCGACCCTATCATCGCGCATTTGAGCGCGGCGTTAAACTCATTGGCGCAACAGGCCATTACGTGACAGAAGTGCTGGACGAGGGACCGATTATTGAGCAGGATATTGACCGCATCTCGCATCGCGACCAAGTCGAAGATTTGATTCAAAAGGGACGCGATTTAGAGCGCATTGTGTTATCTAAAGCTGTGCGCTGGCATATTGAAAACCGTATTTTGTTGTATGCTAATAAAACGGTGATTTTTGATTAAACATGTTTGGCATATAAAAAAGCGAGGTTGAATGCCTCGCTTTTTTATATTTATTTTGAGCTTAGACTAAGGCAGTAAGTGCTCTAGCGCAAATAAATCAGCCGCCTTTTCGCGCTGGCGAATCAGGTGCAATTTATCGCCATCAACCATCACTTCTGCCGCCCGGCCGCGCGTATTGTAATTACTTGCCATGCTCATGCCGTAAGCCCCTGCTGATTTGATGGCTAATAAATCGCCTTCTGCCAAATTAAGCGCACGGTCATGACCTAAAAAATCACCACTTTCACATACTGGACCAACAATTTCGTAGACATTAGTTTCGCCATCACGCGGGTTAACCGCTACGATGTTGTGATAAGCATCATACAAAGCAGGGCGCATTAAATCGTTCATGGCGGCATCGACGATGGCAAAGTTTTTACTCTCTGTGTGCTTTAAATACTCTACTTTTGTGAGTAACACGCCAGCATTTCCCACCAAAGCGCGACCTGGCTCAAATAATATTTTGACATTTTTATGTGTTAACTTTGCCAAAATCGCTTGTGCATAAGTTTTGAATTCTGGTGGCGTTTCATCTGAATAGGTAATGCCAATCCCACCGCCCACATCAATATGCGAAATCGGTATATTTTTAGCGGCAAGTGTATCCACCAAGCCTAAAATCAAATCCAGCGCCTCAATAAAAGGTGCTAGCTCTGTGATTTGTGAGCCAATATGGCAATCAACTCCATGTACGGCAATATTCGGCATAGCGGCGGCTTGTTCATAAACCGCAATTGCATCTTCAAACGCCACACCAAATTTATTGTTTTTAAGTCCAGTCGAAATATAAGGATGCGTTTTAGCGTCTACATTTGGGTTAACTCGTAGCGAAACAGGCGCAATTTTGCCCATCTCGCCGGCCACTTGATTCAGTCGATTTAATTCGCTGGCTGATTCCACATTAAAGCAAAAAATACCTGCATTTAGCGCGCTGCGCATTTCATCTGCATTTTTTCCTACACCAGAAAAGACAATTTTTTGTGGGTCGCCCCCAGCGGCTAGAACGCGCGCCAATTCGCCGCCAGAAACGATATCAAACCCTGCGCCTAATTTTGCAAATAAATTCAAAATAGCGATGTTGGGATTAGCTTTTACCGCAAAACAAACTAGATGATTTGTTCCAATTAAACCTGCACTAAAGTCGTTAAAAGCTTGCATTAAAGCGGCTTTGGAATACACATAGCATGGTGTATTGAATTCCTCAGCAATTTGGTTTAAAGCAATATTTTCGGCATGTAGCGTGCCATTTTTAAAATCAAATTCGTTCACGTTATTATTCTTTAACTGTAGGTTGGGTTGAGGTAGATTTTTCAGCATCCAGTTTATTGGTATCACTCGTTGGCTTAGCTACTTCTTGCGGATAGCGCTGCTCGGGAATATAGAGCGGGCCTTTAGTGCCGCAGCCCATTAACGCACTGCAAAATAAACACAATGCAGCAGTGCTGAGTAGATGATTTTTTAGTTTAAACATTGCGCGCTCGCAACTCATATAAAAGCTTATTTTAACATTATTGCGTGTTTGTAGCAGGTTAAGCTTTGCGCAATAAGTAATCACAAAAGTGGTTAAATACCGTTTGTTACCGCTATTTTGCCGAATATCGGATACTGCTAGCCTCGCCAATTTAAGTTTGGCATGATTCAATCAAGCAAAAAAGGATACTTAAAATGGATAAATGGAAAAAATTGCAGCAAGGGTTCACATTGGTTGAGTTAATGATTGTGATTGCTATTATTGGAATTTTGGCTGCGATTGCGATTCCTAGCTATACCAATTATGTCAGGCAAGCGCGTGCAACTGAGGCAACTGGTGCGCTAGCAGACATGCGCATTAGAATGGAACAGTATTTTCAGGATAATCGCACTTATGTAGGTGGTCCATGTGCCGCACCTACTGGAACAAGCACTACTTTTTTTGCATTCTCATGCAGCGTTGCAGGTACGGCTACAGCCTATACTTTGGCTGCAACAGGTGCAGGTGAGATGGCCGCCTACACGTATAGCATTAATCAAGCTAACACTAAAACCTCTTCATTTAATGCTACATGCTGGTCACTTAAACCCAGCGGTATTTGTTAATAATGTTCAAATTTAAACAATCTGGGTTTTCGTTAGTAGAGCTGATGGTTACCGTTGCCATCATCGGCATTCTAGGTTCACTCGCTGCCCCTAGCTATCGCGCTTGGATACAAAACACAAAAGTGCGTACCGCTGCTGAATCTATTTTAAATGGCATACAAAAAGCGCGCACTGAAGCATTAATGCGAAATGTTCCAGTACGTTTTACCTTAGGCGCAAATTCTGCTTGGACAGTTGGTTGTGTGACAGTGGTTGCTGATTTAAATGCTGACGGCGTAGATGATTGCCCAGCCACAATTGAAACGCGTAGTAACAATGAGGGTAATACCTCTGCTGCAATTATCAGCCCAACACCAGGTGGCGCTACTCAGGCAGTCTTTAACAATTTGGGCGTTAAATCGACAGCAGTAGCAAATCAGCTTACACAAGTAGCTGTTAACTTTACAGGGGCAGATCGTAATTTGAACATCACCTTAGGCACTGGCGGCACTGTGCGCTTGTGCGATCCAAACGCAAATGTTTCGGACCCACGTAGATGCTAACTGCTATTCATACTTAACGAGTAAATGATGACGAAAAATAAATCTACCAGAAAGATGCCAGCTAATCAGCCATCACAAAAGGGTGCTGTATTAATTGAGGCGATGATTGCTATTCTTATTTTTTCATTTGGTATTTTAGCGATTACTGGCTTGCAGGGCGTTATGATGAAAAATACAGCCGATGCAACTTATCGGGCAGAAGCTGCCTATGTGGTTCAGCAGCAATTAGGAGAAATGTTATCTAGCCCAATCGCGCTAGGCGGAAATAATGTCACTCCTGTTGCTAGCTTACCCAGTGGTGAGTTAACGACTAGATTACTTTCTGAAGGCCGGTTTCAATTTGTAGTGACTTGGCAAGTGCCTGGCGAAACACAGCATAGTTATGAAGCTGTTACCTCTATTTTTACAGCGAGATAAGCATGTATAAAAAAATATCAACAATTAGAAATCAAGCAGGCTTTAGTTTAGTGGAATTAATGGTTGGCCTGGTTATTGGCTTAATTGCAACAATTGTTGTTATGCAAACTTTTTCTGCATTTGAAGGCAGCAAACGCACTACTACAGGCATTGCAGATGCGCAAACGAATGGCAATATTGGTTTGTATATGATTCAGCGTGAGCTACAGTTTGCGGGTTACGGTATACCGTTAACCAGTGGCACATTGCCAACCATTACACCTGCTACCGCAGCGAATACTTTTCAATTTGCAAATTATGCCAATCAAACGCCAGATGAAGTGAAAGCCGCAAAACAAGCAGCTATTAGCGCTTACAACACTAGGATAGAAGCCGATAAAAAATTTGTCGAGGGTGGGGTTAATTATTCCGCCTTGAAATGTGACACTACTGCACCATCTGATGTGATTAATTTAGATATCGACAATGTTTCAGCACTGCCTAATGCAACCAGTATTGCCAGAAATATTATTACACCAGTCACTATTACGGACGGGGCAAATAGTGATTCGATTGTTGTGCGCTATGGCGATAGTACAAGAGGCGCAATCGCTACTGATATTGTCACTTTAACGGGTTCAGATTATATCGGCGTAGATAATAACATGGGCTGCAGAAACAATGATGTGGTATTGGTGACCAGAAACGCCAGCATATCCTGCTTTGCAACTAGAGTAACGGCGACAGGAGTTAATGGCCCTGCAAACGGCATTACCGTTTTATCGAACGCAGGTTTGATGCAAAACGACAAGGTTGCCTGTTTAGGGCAGGTTAAGGCAGTGACCTTTGATGTTGCCGCCAACCAATTAAGAAGGACCAATCCTACAACTGGCGCACAAGAAGCAATTTTAAGTGAAATCGTCAGCCTGCAAGCGCAATATGGCGTGGCAGATACACCGAATAGCGAGCTAGTGACTAGCTGGCAAGATGCAACAGGTGGTTGGGCACCCGCTACTATTTCAATTGCAGACCGCAATCGCATTAAGGTGGTGCGCATTGCAGTAGTTGCCAGAAATAATTTATTAGAAAGAGATGTCGTTAGCCAGCTTTGTAACGGTGCAGCGGTAGGCCCATCAAGGGTTTGCGTGTTTGGCGGTAATTTAGATTTATCGGGTACGTTGGGCGCTAATTGGACTAATTATCGTTACCGTGTATATGAAGTGACCGTGCCATTGAGAAACATGTTGGCTGCCAGCCCACAACTGTAAAGACTAAAACAATGTATTTAATATTAACTGTTATGAAAGGGCATCATCAATGTTGAATTCAACTCTGATGATTCGTCATCAACTGATGGCTAAGTCACAAAAAGGCTTGGTATTGTTTGTTGCCTTAATTGCGTTGGTTGCAATGTCGTTAGCTGCCGCTGCGCTAATTCGCTCTGTTGATAGCGGCGTACTCGTCGCAGGAAACCTAGCATTTAAGCAATCGGCCATTATGTCGGCAGAAACGGGTATTGCAAGAGCCTACAGATTTATTAACGAATCTGGAGAGGCAGCACTTCAAGCCCCAGCAGCTGGATATTTTGCAAATTTAGATGGTGTGCTTTTAGAAACACCTGCCTCATTAAATAGCGCGGCAAATTGGGCTAACGCAATACAAATTGCCAGTGATATCGATGACAGAAGCGGTAATGAAACGCGCATCATTTTGCAGCGTATGTGCCGCAACGCAGGTGCAGTTACACAAGAAAACTGCTTAGTTGGTACAGGTAATTCTGCAGCTAACTCACAAGGCGCAAAAAGTGAGGGCGGCGGTGCAGGTGGTGGTGGCTTTGGCGCACAAAAAGGCGGAGCAGATGCGGTAGTTTACCGTGCTACTGTAAGAGTTACTGGCCCCAAAAACACCGTCAGTTTTTTGCAAGCTTTTATTTATTAACTAAAAATTATCGTTAAGTTTGATAAGGATTTTCACATGACATTGCCTACAAAAAACAAGATTCAGCACAAGTTGTTACGCGTGTTTAGCATGATGGTATTAACGCTAACTATGAATCACAGTTATGCGGCCTTAACCGATTTAGGTAACGCGCCGCTGGTGAGCGCAACTACTGGCGATGTGCTACCAAACTTGATGTATATATTAGATAACTCGGGCAGTATGGCTTCTAACTACATGCCAGACTATATCAATGATAACAACAAATGTAAAAGTACTACTTCAACATCAATAACGGCAACTGCGTTTACAGCAAGTTGCGCCTTTGGTGACCCAGCTTACAACACAAGTGATTTTAATACGATTTATTACGATCCTCAAACTACTTACAACCCTGCTAGAAATGCAGATGGTACTCAGAGAAACTCGATGACCAGCGCCAATACGTCTGGCTGGACCGCTGTGCCTAACGATGCTTATGGGGTACAAAGCAACACTAACGCCAGATTGGTGCCCAATTCAAGCCTTACAGATGGTTACCTAGACCGTGTTTGGTGTAATACAACAGGTACAATTAGTGCCGCCCAAGCAAATAATCCAGCAATATGTAAACGAAACAATCAATATACTTATCCAAACATTGTTAGCGGTAACCAAGCGCAATCCTATAATCAGGCGCGCGACGCTTATGGTTATCCCTACTATTATAAAGTAGCCGCGGGTGAATATTGTACGGATAGGAATTTAACCACTTGTAGAGCAACACAAAATGCTACACATACTTTTCCTGCTAAGGTACGGTGGTGTACAAGTGGTAATGTAGCTTCTGCAATTGGCTGTCAGGGAAAATATTCGGAAACTACAAACCACACGCTTGCGCGCTGGTCAGGTGTTGTTTCCAGTAACGTAAGTAGTATTCGTATACTGCCAGAAACATTAGGTTGTGGCGCCACTGGACAACCTTCATGTGTTTCACCCACAGCATTAACGGTAGGCAGCATTACACTAGATGGTGTAAGCATCATTCCGTTATCTCCCAGCCCAGCTCTAACGATTACCAACACAACAAATGCAACTCAAAGGGCAACCTTAGCCAGTAATATTGCAGCCGCCATTAATGCACATGTGAGTAGCCCTGACTTTACGGCAACAGCTAGCGGAGATACGGTTATATTAAACGAGTTTACCAATGCAACGCTTGTCATGACTACAGCTTCACCGCAGCCGACAGCAAACCAGCCTGGTACCAAGTCAGTCGGCACCTTAACTATAAGTTCAGCAAGATCTGACAGTAGTGGTAGTAGCATCACTGGCATCACAGTAGGTTCAACTCAAATTTTAAATGCTACGATTAACGCGACTGGCACTGCGAATAACCGTAATAACAGAAATGCATTAGCAGATGCGTTGGTTTTACGTATTAATAATTTTGTATCGACCCCTGACTTTAATGCGGTATCAGATGGCGCAAATAACCCTGTTATTACGATTACCGCAGCTAATAACAGCGCAAGCACCAACCAAACACTCGCATTTACCGAAAATGATCCAAATGGTCGATTAAGTATTACACGCACAGGAATGACTGGCGGTTCTGATGATACTGTTAAAACTTACACAATACCTCATACAATTACACAGTCTGCCAACACAGCTGTTGTACCAACTTTCCAACGCGTGGATATTGAGCCTGGTTTAACATTTGAAAAGGCTCCCAGCCGTATAGACTGCCCAGGCTCTGTGTGCACGTATGAAGAAGAAATGACCAATTTTGCAAACTGGTATAGCTACTACCGTACCCGTATGCAACTAATGAAATCTTCTACCAGCTTAGCGTTTCAGTCTATTGATACACGTTTTAGAGTAGGCTTTATTACGATTAATAATGCCAGTAGCAACTATTTACCAGTTGCACAATACGGCGCTACGCAGAAATCCAACTGGTATAGTAGGTTGTTTGCGGCAATCCCTAGTGGCGGTACACCATTAAGGCAGTCGCTATCTACTGTTGGCCGTATTTTCTCAGGCAGAGGGTCTAGCGCTGGGGTTAGCTCGCAAGATCCTGTTCAGTTTTCATGTCAGCAAAACTTTTCTATATTGACTACAGATGGTTACTGGAATGGTAATGGAGGGGTGGAAGTTAACGGATCGACTGCGATTGGCAATTTGGATGGCGGTAGTACGCCAAGACCGCAGTTTGAGGGCGCAGCAACAGCAACTAGCAATACACTAGCAGATGTTGCAAAATATTATTACGATACCGATTTACGTACCTCTGGATTTGGTAATTGTACGGGCAGCACAAGGCCAAATGGCACCACAGGTGATGTGTGCGAAAACAATGTGTTTGTAACCACTACAGACAACAACTTAAAACAGCATATGACCACCTTTACGTTAGGTTTAGGTGTGGATGCATCGTTAACTTATACGTCGGATTACAGAACGGCGACAGAGGGTGATTTTTATGAGTTGAAAACTAGTAACTCACGTAATTGGCCTGTTCCAGTGGCAGACTCTCAAACTGCTGTAGATGATTTATGGCATGCAGCTGTAAATGGTCAAGGCACTTACTTTAGTGCGAAGAATCCCAATCAGTTGTCTTCTTCATTAACTGAGGCCCTAAGCTCTATTTCAGCCAAAGTGGGTGCAGGTGCAGCAGCAGCCACCAGTACACTTAACCCTGTTTCGGGCGATAATTTTACCTATGTAGCTAGTTATACCAGCGTTAAATGGACTGGTAATTTAGAAGCTAGGACGATTAATACTGATACTGGTAAGGTTAGTGAAGATGCAACTTGGTGTTTAGAGAACGTGCTAGCCGACACATGTGCTACACCGCCAGTTTTATCAAACGCGAATAACAGTAGTGTTTATCAATGTGTAACGCCTAGTGCAACAGCTGCGACCTGCACTGCGCCTGGCGTACTTGACGGCACAGATTGTAAAGTTGAAGTTGCAACATCTTGCACGGGCACTATGCAAAATTTTGTGAACGATACAACAGATTCACGCAATATATTCATGAATGTATCGGGTACTTTAGGGGCTTTTAATGCCGCAAATTTAAATGTGGCAGGCAAGACGGGCAATTTTACCAATGCATTTTTAGGCATTAATTTAAGCCAATGGAGCATATTAACTACTGAACAGCGTGCTTTGGTTAATACCAATAGTTTGATTAATTTCTTACGTGGTAATAATGGCTTTGAAGATCGTGCCAGCAATACCGATGGTGTAGAAGATAATAGAATATATCGTTTCCGCGAATCTGTATTGGGTGACTTAATCGATTCAACACCAGTCTTTGTTGGCGCGCCTAAAGCTAATTTTGCAGACCCTGGTTACGGTCCTGATAGCACAATAGGCGCATTTAAAACAACGCAAGCAAACCGTGCTGGTACTATTTATATCGGCGCGAATGACGGTATGCTACATGCAATCGACGCAGCTAATGGTAATGAGCGTTGGGCATATGTGCCAACCATGGTAATGGACAATCTATGGAAGCTTGCCGACAAAAACTATGGCAATGGTGTCAGTCATTCATATTATGTAGATGGTGATATCGTCATTAACGATATTTGTACGGCCAATTGCACCATTCCTAATAGTGCAGTTTGGCGGACGATATTAGTGGCTGGTTTAAATGGTGGTGGGGAGGGTTACTTCGCACTAGATATCACCGTTCCAAATTCGCCTCAATTATTGTGGGAGTTTGATGCGAATGATGATAATGATATTGGTTACAGCTATGGCAACCCAGTGATTACCAAAAAAGCAGATGGCACGTGGGTGGTGGTATTTACTACAGGCCATAACAATATAACAGGTACTAATCGTGGCGAGGGCGCGCTTTTCGTATTAAATGCTGTTACGGGTGCAATTATTAGCAAGTATGATACCGATGTTGGCACTGCATCAACACCAAGCGGACTTTCAAAAATCAACGCTTTTATTATAGATGCAGAAGTGAATAACCAAGCAGCATTTATTTACGGCGGTGATTTACTTGGCAATGTGTGGCGTTTTGATATTAATTTGCCTAAGTCTACAACTAACCCATTCAAGGTGGCTGTGCTAAGAGATCCGAGTGGGGTTGTTCAGCCGATTACCGCAAGGCCAGAGTTAGTAGAGGTTAGTGGCAAGCGCGTGTTGTACGTTGGTACAGGCAAATATTTGGGAACCAGTGATTTAACGGATAACCAACGACAAACCATTTATGCGATTACGGATGAAGTAACTGCGACGACTGCGCTTGATAATCCACGCACAAGTTCATTGATGGTTAGACAAACACTGGTTAATAGTACAGATGCAGCAACCAGAACTGTTCAGCAACCAGCAAATCAGGTAAGTTTTGCCAGCGGTAGAGGCTGGTATATTGATTTGCCTGACACGGGTGAACGTCAAAGCGTACCTGCTCAACTCGTGTTTGGTACTTTGTTGTTGCCAACCACAGTACCTTCCAATACTGTTTGCTCTCCTGGTGGTTATGGCTGGCTTAATTTCCTAGATTACAAAACAGGTGCATCGGTAGCTGGTAATGTTGTCGCAAGTAAAACAAATGCACCGATTGTAGGCTTGAACATTCTTTATATTAAAGGTAAACCAGTGGTTAATGTGGTGACAGCAGATAATCCAACACCACAGTTCCCACCGCAGCAACCCACGTTTACTGGTGGTTCTGCTTCAGGATTCACTAACCATCGTGTTATCTGGCGTGAATTGATTAATGAATAATAAACATTAAGAACTTGAGTCAGTTTAAAAGCCATTTTCAGTAATTGAGAATGGCTTTTTTACATGGTTAATACTATTTTTGACTGAACAATTTAGCAGTAATTAACCCATTAATTAGCCCAAATATTAAAGCGGCTAAACAAAAAATAGGGATTAAATACAGAATTCCTGTGTGTGGAATTAACCAAAATCTAACCACTATTAACTGCCCAGCAATATGTGCAAACGCAGCGATTATACTTAAGCTAATCACGCTAAAATATTGGGATGGTAGGTGTTTTGCAATAAATAAAACGCTCAAACTAAGCAACGCACCGCTAATACTTAACATAAAAGTAGGCGATAAAAACTGCCCTAACAACAAGCTGCTGGCAAACACACGTAGCAAGCTGACCCAAGCCGCTGTTTTGAATCCGTATTGATAAAGCACGTAAAGTGTCACGATATTAGCGATGCCAGGTTTAACGCCAGGTAGTGGCGATGGAATAATGGCTTCTATCATGTGCAAGCCAATTGCTAGGGCTGTTAGTTTAGCAATTTGGTGATCTTCTGGCGTGGCGTGAATGACAATGGTACGGTTTTTCATTGCGCTGATTGCTGGACTTTAGGTTTAATAGTTGAGCGAATCATATGCGTTTTTTGCGCCCATTAATTGCAGGCTAATTTGGTTTGGCAAACAAATAGCCACTTGCCCTGCGCGGGTTAACCAGCCTTGATGTACGCAATATTGGTTGCTGCAGGGCGATTGTTTAAATCGCACGCGACCATTTTGTATGCTGATATGTGATTCACCTAACGCACCTTTAATACGTAGCTCGCGACTTTGATTTAAATCAAAAATTCCAACAATTTCGTTACCTTGCCTGATTTTAAATTGGCTTGCAGGTGTCGTTACCCAAAATTGTTGAAACATTAAAATAACGCTGAGTGTGCTGAATAATATAATCAGCCAATCGCCCAACAATAGCTTGGGATGCTGATTAAAAAAGCTTTTTTTAAGGTTAAGGCTGAATTTGCGTAACATACTTTGCAGTGGCGTCATCTGTCCATTTAATGCGCTTGGCCATATCGGCACTGATGCTAATTTTATCGTCAGATTCAATCACAAGAAAATTTTCAACACCCATTTCTTGAGCAACTTTAGCGCGCTGATTGGGATTTGCGATAAAAATAGGCTTAGATGTCACATCAGATAATGTGCCTGCATTGGTTTGCGGTGGAATTAGCACAGTAACGGCTTGTATACCAGTGGCAGGATAGCCAGTTGCAGGGTCAATAATATGGCAATAGCGTTTGCCTTTAAGCATAAAATAACGCTGATAATCGCCAGAAGTACCAACTGCCCAGCCACTATCTAAATCCAGCGTGGCAATCGCACTGGGTTTGCGTGGGTGCTGAATACCAACACGCCATGGTTTATCGCCATGCTTGCCCAATGCAATAATATTGCCGCCAATATTAATAAGTGCGTTTCTAACGCCATGTTTGCGCAGAGTTTGCAAAGCATTATCCAGCGCATAGCCTTTGGCATAGCCACCTAAATCTAGCTGAACATGTGGATTTTGGCTAGATGCTTTGCCGTCTTTAACCACGATATCTACCATATGGGGATTGTTGGCAACTAGTTTTTTAATTTTATTGTCATCAATCTTAATAGGTTTGAACTCATCGTTTTGAAAGCCCCAATAATTGATTAAGTTGCCGATCGCGGGATTAAAAGCATCTTTTGATTGAATGGAAAGTGTAGTGGCGTCTGAAATGATTGCTGCAATATCTGGCTGAATGGTGGCAGGCAAACTGCCACGTTTAAATGCATTATTAAGAGATTTAATTTCACTTGCCCGCCAAGCATGTAAGCGGTTATGTAGCGCCTGAAAATCGCGAATGATTTCGCCTGCTAACTCTTGCGCCTCTTCTTCTGGCTCACCATAAATGGTAATTTCTACTAGTGTGCCAAATACGTAACTTTGGGTGTTGTGGATGGGTTCTGGTTTGGTGCAAGAGGTGATTAGCAGGCAAATTGCCAAAAGTGAAAGTAAGCGCATAACACCACTATAACGCGACTTGATTATGGCTGGCAAATTCCTTCAAGCGCAACCATTAAAATCTCAGCTGGATTACACGGTAAATTTGAATTTTGCGTCTGTGCGACAATTTCTACCATGCCTGTGGGGCTTGTCACATTAATCTCGGTTAGATAATCGCCAATTACATCCAGGCCAACTAAAAATAAGCCATTTTCTTTCAATACTTTACCAACTGTAGTCGCAATTTCAATATCACATTCACTTAATGGCTGCGCTACCCCAGTTCCGCCAGCGGCTAAGTTGCCGCGTGTTTCGCCCGCTTTAGGAATACGTGCTAGTGCATAAGGTAGTGGCTCACCGTTAATCACAATAATACGTTTATCGCCTTGCAAAATGGCTGGCAAATAACGTTGCGCCATAATGGTTTGGGTGCCAAAGTTTGTAGAGGTTTCTAAAATGGCGCCGATATTGGGGTCAGTTTCAGTAAGCCTAAAAATGCCAGTGCCGCCCATTCCATCAAGCGGTTTGACGATGATGTCTTTATGTTCTATTAAAAACGTACGAATTAAATCATTATTGGCGGTAACCAAAAACTCTGGTGCAAATTGTGGAAATTTGGCGACGGATAATTTTTCATTCCAGCCGCGAATCGCAGACGGATTGTTGACGATGCGCGCACCTTGGTTGCTAGCTAGCTCAAGCAAATAGGTGCTGTACAAATATTCATTATCAAACGGCGGGTCTTTGCGCATCAAGATGGCGCTAAATTCGCTGGGTAGCGATTCTTGGCTTTCGCCTAATTGATACCATTTTTCGCCTTTGCTAAAACTAAAGGCGTTGGCGCTGATTTTAACCAATTGATTACGTAAAAAAACGTCATGCTGCTGACAGACATACAAGCTGTGACCGCGTTTAGTCGCCTCACGCATGATGGCGATACTGGTGTCTTTGTAGCTTTTAAGGCTATCTAAGGCATCTAAAATAAAAAGAAATTTCACGTTTTTAGAGTGTTAAGTTAAGCGTTAAGTGGGTCTGTTTCTTGCAATTCAATCGCAGCGGCAAGCAATGCTAAGCGCGCGACAACGCCATACGCATAAAAGCGATTAGGCACAGTATCAGGTGCGCCTGTGCAATCTGGCAGGCTACAAGGCTTTTCAAACGCCAATGGCACAAACTGTGAGCCAGGCGCATTTAAATTTTCATCTATCGCACGGCCAGTGTGTACGCGGTAAAAACCGCCAATCACAAAGTGATCCATCATATAGACAACTGGCTCAGCTACTGCATCGTCAATACTTTCAAAGGTATAAACACCTTCTTGAATAATCACCTCTGAAACTTGTTGGCCTTCTTTAATCACCGACATTTTGTTGCGCGCTTTGCGATTTAAATCGCGTACATCATCTGGCGATTTCACCGTCATAATGCCCATGCCGTAAGTGCCAGCATCAGCTTTAACAATCACAAAAGGTTCTTGCGTCACGCCATATTCAGCGTATTTTATTTTGATTTTTGCAAGCAGTTGCTCTACTTTTAGCGCTAAACATTCTTCGCCTGTACGCGCATGAAAATCAATCTCACCGCATGTTTCAAAATAGGGGTTTAATAACCATTCATCTATATCTAAAAGCTGTGAAAATTCACTTACTACACGGTTATAAGCGTCGAAATGTTGCGATTTTCGTCTAACGTGCCAGCCTGCATGTAGTGGCGGGATTAAATCCTGCTCTAGATTTTTCAGTATATCGGGCACACCGCCTGATAAATCGTTATTGAGTAAAATGGCACAGCTGTCAAAGTCACCCAATACTGGATTGATGAGCTTAATGCGGTTGCCAACACGCACTACAGGCTCTAATAAAAGTTTTTGACCATCATGTGTTTCTAGTGTGGTGGGTTCGGTGATTTCAGGGTTAATGGTGCCAACACGTACATCTAAACCCGAGGCTTTCATGATATTCACCAGCTCAACCACATTGCGCAGATAGTAAGTATTACGGGTATGGTTTTCCGGAATAATCATTAAGCGATGCGCTTCAGGACAGATTTTTTCAACGGCGATTTGCGCGGCTTGCACACTTAAACTCAAGAATTCTGGATTCAGATTGTTAAAGCCACCTGGAAATAGGTTGGTATCTACTGGCGCTAATTTAAAACCCGAATTACGTAAATCAACCGATGCATAAAATGGTGATGCGTACTCTAGCCATTGTGAACGAAACCAATGCTCAATTTTCGGCATTCCTTCTAACATGCGTTTTTCTAAGGTGAGTAGTGGGCCGTTGAGTGCGGTTGTTAAATGTGGAACCATATTAATCCTTAAGTAAGACTATGCGCTTGCGCATTTATACAATTTGATGCGCTTGAACGACTATATTATCTGTTGTGCTTGCGCATCAGCGTGATAGCTACTTCTTACCATGGGGCCACTGGCGGTATTATTAAAGCCCATTGCGTCTGCTTTTTGTTTTAAGCTATCAAAAATAGCGGGTTCAACATAGCGCATTACAGGCAAATGGTGAACGCTTGGCTGTAAATATTGCCCCAATGTAAGCATGGATACATTATGCGCGCGCAAGTCTTGCATCACTTGGATAATCTCATCATCGGTTTCACCCAGCCCAAGCATCAGACCAGATTTGGTCGGCACATCTGGATACATGGCGTGAAATTCTTTAAGCAAGCTAAGTGAATTTTGATAATCTGAACCCGGCCTTGCTTGCTTATATAAACGCGGCACTGTTTCCAGATTATGATTCATCACATCAGGTGGGGCGTTGCGCAGAATATGCAAGGCAACATCTAACCTGCCTCTAAAATCCGGCACTAGAATTTCAATTTTGATATTGGGTGAAGCCGCGCGCACGGCACGGATACAATCCACAAAATGCTCTGCGCCGCCATCTTTTAAATCGTCACGGTCGACTGAAGTAATCACCACATATTTAAGGCGCATTTGCGCAATGGTGCGCGCTAGGTTTTCTGGCTCCTTGGCATCTGGTGCAAGGGGTTTGCCATGCGCGACATCGCAAAACGGGCAACGACGCGTGCATATATCGCCCAAAATCATAAAAGTAGCTGTGCCTCCACTAAAGCATTCGCCAATATTCGGGCAGCTTGCTTCTTCACAAACGGTGTGCAGATTGTTGTCGCGCAGCACTTGTTTAATCTCTTGAAAGCGCGCGCTATCAGGCACTTTCATGCGAATCCACTCAGGCTTACGCAGCATAGGCTGGGGAATAATTTTAATTGGAATGCGCGCGGTTTTTTCTGCATCAATCTGCTTAACGCCAGCAATTTTTTTGGCGGGTATATTATTAATCGCAGACGCATCATCTGTAACAATATTAGACATGTGCTAATTTTTCTTTCAATAATTGCATTAATGCTTGCCCCAACTCATGCGGCGTTTTCTTAATACCTAAATCTTTTGTTTGCGTCATTTTTAAACCTGCGTAACCACAAGGGTCAATCGCGCTAAATGGGCTTAAATCCATATCCACATTTAAACTCAGGCCATGATAACTACATTGATTTTTAAGGCGCAAACCAAGTGAGGCAATTTTTTGCTGCTCACCATCTACCTGCACATAAACGCCGGGAGCGTCTTTTTTGGTATCAGCGCTTACATCATAGCCTGCCAGCAGTTCAATCATGCAAGATTCCATGATTTGTACCAACTGGCGCACATTGAGCTGGCGGCGCTTTAAATCAATCAGCACATAGATAATCACTTGACCAATGCCATGATAGGTTATTTTACCGCCACGGTCGACTGGCACCACGGGAATCGCATTATCTGGAAAACGAGTGCATTGGCGATTAAGGCCTAAGGTATACACGCTGTCATGCTCGGTTAACCAGCATTCATCAGGTGTTTCGGCAGTACGATTAGCAGTAAAAGTTTGCATCGCTACCAATGTGGTTTGGTAATCGGTGCGACCTAAATCGCGGCCAAGTACTTGCATGCTTAGAGCACAACTTTTACCATTGAGTGGGACGTTAAGGCGCGATAAATATCATCCAGCTGCGGCTTGTTTGTTACATGCACTGTGCAAGTGAGGCTGATATATTTGCCGCCAGAGCTACCGCGCATTTCAATGCCAGATTCATCAAAATCAGGGATTAAATTGCGAATCGTTTTCACCATCTCTTGTGTGAAGTGCTGGTGGGTTTCGCCCATCACCTTAATCGGAAAATCACACGGAAACTCAATTAAAGTTTCTTGTTTTTCCTCATCAAGGCCTTGATTAATCGGTTTTTCTGCCATACTTTTAGATAGTAGTTACATCAACAAAAGTCGAATAGTGTCTGCGATTCTGCCAAAAAATCCTGCTTGCTCAACCGTTTTAGCGGCTAGCAGTTTCTGTGTATTAATGATTTTTCCATCAAGGCTAAATGTGATTTTACCAATCACTTGTCCCGCTTTGATAGGTGCGATTAATGGCTGTTGGCTGGTCATGCTCGCTTTAACTTTTGCGTAATCGCCTTTTGGTAGTGTCAGGTAAAAGTCTTTTGCAACGGTTGCTGCAATTGTTTTATCTTGGCCTTTAAATACGCGTAGCGTGTTGATGGTTTGTGATTGTTTATAAACTAAAGTGGATTCGTAAAATTGAAATCCATAATTGAGTAATTTTTGACTTTCAGAAGCGCGCATGGCCTCACTTACTGCACCTAATAATACCGACACCAAACGCGTATCGCCACGCTTAGATGATGAAATCAAGCAATAACCAGCGCTTTCTGTGTGGCCAGTTTTCATGCCATCTACATTGGCATCTAGCCACAATAAACGATTGCGGTTTGGCTGGGTGATGTTGTTATAAGTGTATTCTTTCACCGAATATAATCGGCGATATTCCAGTGGAAAATCTCGAATCAGTGCGATGGCTAGCACAGCTAAATCGCTGGCTGAAGTGTAATGATTGGCATCAGGCAGACCTGTTGCGTTCATATAATGGGTGTTTTTCATGCCCAGTTTTGCGGCTTGTTTATTCATCATATCGGCAAATTGCTCTTCAGCGCCAGCAACGCTTTCTGCCAGCGTAATGGACGCATCATTGCCTGATTGAATAATCATGCCATGCAATAGTTCGTCTACTGTAACTGGCTTGTTGGGCTCAATAAACATTTTAGAGCCTTCCACTTTCCACGCTTTTTCTGAAACAGCTAATGTTTGGTCTAGCTTTAAATGGCCTTGCTGAATCGCATCAAAAACCACATAAGCGGTCATGATTTTAGTCAATGAAGCAGGCTCAATACGCTCATCTTTTTTATACTGCGCAATAGCGGTACCGCTATTAAAATCTTGTAACAAATAAGCCTTAACAGCTAAAGATGGTGGCGGTGCGACTTGGGCAAAGCCAAAAATCGGCATTAAAAATAAAACAAGCATGCATGAAAAATAAGTTGAAATACGCATAAATTTTGATGAAATAGCCATATTATTGATTGGTAATAATTGCACGTAAATTAAGTAATTTACGCAGTTCAGATACAATTTTTTCGGCTTCAGACTTGTTTTCATAAGGGCCGAGTCTTAACCGATGCAGATTGTCATTATACACGGTGTTAATCCCTGCATTTGGCGCAATATCTAACGACTGCACTCTTTTTGCCACGGCTTGTGCGTTTACTTCATTTTTAAACGCGCCGACCTGTACAAAATATTGTGGTGCGGTAGTGTTATTGTTATTAGTTGGCGCTGTTGGAATAGACTGCATTTTTGGTAAATCAGCTGCTTTTGTAGGTATCGTTTGCGAATAGCTGGCAGCATGATTAGGATCTATCGCTTCAATTTCGACCAAGGTGCTGCCAATTGAAGCAAACCGTAATTGGTAGGCTGCTGCGTACGATAAATCGATAATACGACTGCTTTTAAATGGACCGCGGTCGTTAACGCGCACAATAACAAAACGTCCATTGGCAGGGTTGGTCACCTTAACATAGCTGGGTAGTGGCAAAGTCGTGTGAGCAGCAGACATGCTGTACATGTCATACACTTCGCCGCTGGCTGTTTTTCTGCCATGGTAGCGTTTGCCGTACCATGATGCTACGCCACGTTCTTTGTATGGCTGCCATGCAGTCATTGGCGTGTAAGTGGCGCCTAGTGCTTTATAGGGCTTGGTGGTGCGTTCTAAATAGGGTTCGTTTTTTGGTACGGCATTGGGAATGCTATCAATATCTTTTGGTGGATTGTCGCCTGGACCATCATCTAAATAGTAGCCCCCAGATTTTGAGGCAGCCGATGTATTAATGCTTTTTTGCTGACCTGTTTGAGGGTTTGCAGGTGCTGTTTTAATTGTTTTTGTACCACCACAGCTGGTTAAAAAAAGCAAACAAAGTAAATGGATAACAATGTGTTTTTTCATGAATTTTTACCCTGAAGCCACTAATTTTTTATGGGTTTGAATACTCATTAAAATACCGAATCCAATAAACAAAGATACCATTGATGTGCCGCCATAGCTAATTAATGGCAAGGGTACGCCTACTACCGGCAATATGCCACTGACCATGCCGATATTCACAAAGCCATAAGTAAAAAAAGTTAGGGTAATGCTGCCAGCTAACAATCGGCTGAATGTTGTTTGCGCTTGCCCTGCTATTACTAAGCCGCGCACGATAATTAAGCTAAATAAAATGAGCAAAATAATATTACCAATCAAGCCAAACTCTTCGCCAAACACGGCAAAAATAAAGTCAGTCGTGCGCTCTGGTAAAAAATCAAGCTGTGATTGCGTGCCATTAAGCCAGCCTTTACCAGTCACGCCGCCAGAGCCAAGTGCAATCGTGGCCTGAATAGTATGATAGCCTGCGCCAAGCGGATCTTGCGTAGGGTCAATTAAAATCTCAATTCTACGGCGTTGATAATCGTGCAACATAGACCAAAACACAGGGGTTAATGCTCCAATTGCCACTGCGCCGCCTAATAAGAATTTCCAGCTAAGGCCTGCCAAAAATAGAATATAAAAGCCTGATGCAGTCACTAGCAATCCTGTCCCTAAATCGGGTTGCTTCATAATAAATGCCACTGGCACAGCAAGTAAAAGGGCGGCAATTATAAAATCTCTAATGCGTGGACTGGCTTCGCGTTTTGAAAAAAACCAAGCGAGCATCATTGGTAATGCAATTCGCATGATTTCTGAAGGCTGTATTTTGGTAAAGCCTAAATTTAACCAGCGCCGCGCACCGTGGCTAATATCACCAAACAAAGCGACGCCAATTAACAATAAAACACCCAACACATAAATAGGTACCGCAATACGCTCTAACAATTGTGGCTGAATATTGGCCACTATCCACATTGTAGAAAGGGCAACCGAGATATTGATTACCTGCGCACTCACTCTGCCAAAACTTTGCCCAGATGCACTATAAAGTACGAATAAACCAACTAATAGCGTAAATAATAAACAGCTAATCAGAAACGAATCGATGTGTTTAAAAAAGCGTTGTGCAAGCTTGTTAAGCATAAAAATCTTTGCCTTGCGTTACCACTAAAAGATTTGCCACAAATTGATGAATAATTGAGATCTTAATCATAATGCTCTTCTTCTGGCGCATTTTCGATTGGCTGATTTGGATTTGCATTAGCATTATCAGCTGCAAGCGGTGTGGCTTTTGCATCTTTAGGAAGGTCAACTGCTGGTAATTTACCGAGTAAATAATAATCCATGACTTTTCGTGCAATTGGGCCTGCAGCTGAGCCGCCATGGCCGCCATTTTCAACAATTACAGCCAAAGCAATCTCAGGATTTTCTGCCGGCGCGTAAGCAATAAACAAAGCATGGTCGCGATGGCGTTCATTCACCAATCTTTCATTATATTTTTCATTTTGTTTAATGCCAATGACTTGTGCTGTGCCTGTTTTTGCAGCAATGCTATATCCAGCATTTGCCCCCACACTGGCTGCGGTGCCGCCTGGTAGTGTTACATCAATCATGCCGAGATTAACAATTTCTAAATTTTTATCTTTTAGGCTAATCGTATTGTTTACAAACGTAGTGCTCACTTTGCTAATACCAGTTTTGCTATTGGTAATGCCCGAAACTAAATGTGGGCGCATGGCAACACCTTTATTGGCCAAAATAGCGGTCGCTTGTGCTAGCTGCATGGGTGTTGCCAGCGTGTAGCCTTGCCCAATGCCCACAATCACTGTTTCACCTTTGTACCAAGGCTGTTTAAAACGGCGTTGTTTCCACTCAGGCGTTGGCAGTAAACCACCTACTTCACCTGCTATGTCAATGCCACTTTTTTGGCCAAAGCCAAAATGGCGTACAAAATCGGTTAACTTTTCAATGCCCAGCTCTATCGCCAAGCCGTAAAAGAAAGTATCACAAGAAATAGTAATGGCACGCCGCATATCAACATTACCGTGACCGCCAGGCTTCCAATCACGATAGCGGTGGCTGCTGTTGGGCAACATAAAGTAGCCTGCATCACTAATACTAAAAGGTGGTTGCCGTTTGCCAGCCTCTAAACCTGCTAGCGCAGTAAACGGCTTAAAAGTAGAGCCAGGCGGATAAATGCCGCGTAAAGGACGGTTAATCAGCGGCTTGTCTAATGACTCATTTAATAGTTTCCAGTTTTCGACATCAATGCCATCTACAAATAAATTGGGGTCAAAAGTCGGCATGCTGACAAAAGCCAGCACTTCACCAGTGCCAGGCTTAATAGCGACTAGCGCGCCGCGACGGTCTCCAAAGGCGGTTTCTGCAATTTCTTGTAATTTAATATCAGCAGACAGCACCAAATTGTTGCCAGAAACTGGCGCAGTACTAGAAAGCACTCTAACCGCTTTGCCATCTGCATCGATTTCAACTTGCTGAAACCCCGTTGTGCCATGCAATTCAGCTTCATAAGATTGCTCGATGCCGCTTTTACCAATGTGATCAGAGCCTTTGTAATTAGAAAGTACATCATTTTCGGCTAATTTAATCAGATCTTTATCATTAATCCGACCGATATATCCCACCATATGTGCGCCCATTTTGCCGTGTGGATAGTGGCGAAACAGCCGTGATTTAATTTCAACACCAGGAAAGCGATAGCGATTGACTGCAAATTTTGCCGCCTCTACTTCATTTAAATGCGTACGTATTGGCACACTTTCAAAACTGTGGCTTTGCGCTTTTAGCTTCTTAAAACGCTTTAAGTCGACACTATTAATTTCCACTAATTGGGCTAATTCAGCAATCGTAGATTCTAAATCGGCTATTTTTGAAGGGGTAATTTCTAAGGTATACACAAAAAAGTTATGTGCTAATATAACCCCATTTCTATCAGTAATTAAGCCACGGTTGGGTGCGATAGGTACAATTGAAATACGGTTATTTTCGGCTAGTGTTTGATAATAATCGTAGCGATTAATTTGCAAGAAATAAAACCTAAATGCCAAAATGCTAAATGCGATCAGCACCAGAAAACCCAGCACAGTAAGGCGCAACCTAAAGTGGTGCAGCTCATTTTGGTGATTTTTAAGTTCGTTGCTGTAGGCCATATAAACTGTGCAAAAAGCTATCTGGTTTTAGGTCGTGTTAATGCACCAAACATCAGAATCATCAACTGCCACAGAATTAACCCTGAAAACACAGGCAAAAAATAAGTCCAACCAGGGTAATCATTACCCTCAAACAGTTTTAAAAATAACATTAGTAAGCGTTCAAATATCAGCAAACCAAACACATAACCAGCTAGTTGCCATGGATTAAAAAGCACTAATCTGCGTTGATAACTCAGGCCAATATAGGCCGTTAAGGTAAAACTTAATGCATGTTGACCAAGCAAACTACCAGTTGCTAAATCAACTAATATGCCTGCAATCCATGCCGTGCCAACGTTGCAAAGATTAGGCGCGCGCAATAGCCAATACAAAATAACCACTAACATAAAATCGGGGCGCAGAATGACACCTTGCCCAACCCATGGAAAAAGTTGGCAGATAAGCGCGATTAGTAAAGTGATAATAACGGCAACAAGGCTAATTGGGCGCATTGGGCTTTGCCTTGTTTTTAGGTGTTGCTGTTTGTGATGATGGTTGAGCGCTGCTGTTAGAAGAAGTATCAGCAGAAGTGTCAGCAGATTTTTTTTCTATTACAGGTTTATTTTTAACTTCGACTGGTTTTGTAGTCGGAACAGATTCTTTTGCTTGTGGCAGTTCTAATATTAGCAGCTGTAAGTGGTTGCTCACTTCTGCTACTGGTGTGCTGATAATTTTAGCAAAAGGTGACTCTGGATTCTGTAGAATTTTAGTCACTTTTGCCACTGCCAAACCAGCAGGATAAATACCATCGATGCCAGAAGTCACTAATTTATCACCAACCTTAATATCCACATTGGCGGGTAAATACGGAATATCTAGTGTGTTATTGCCCTCACCAAAAGCAATCGCACGTAATTGATTACGCTCAATTTGAATCGGAATCGATAACTCTTTATCGGTAATCAGTGTGACTTCACTACTAAATGGAAAAACTCGGGTGATTTGACCAATCACACCTTTAGAATCAGCCACTGCTTGACCTGCTTTTACATTGTGCTGGCTACCGCGATTAACCACCACAACCAAGCTAAACGGATCACGCCCAGTGTGAGAAATCTCACCCAAAATCGCTTTTGGTTGAATGGGAATATCGCCATTTAATAAACTACGCAAGTGCGTATTTTCAGCTTCAATTGTGCTTAAGCGCTGCAACCTAACACGGTGTTCAAAGGCCTGTTGCTTAAGCGCATAGTTTTCTTGTACCAATTGATTGTGCACAGAGAAGTATCTATTGATATCCCGCACCCAATTACTGGGTGCGTTGGCAACCATTTCTAAAGGATGTAGCGCCGCAATAAAGCCTTGGCGTATTTGTGAGAGATAATTTAAGCGCGCATCTATCGCCATCATGGTAATAGACAGCGCGCAAAAAAACACCATGCGAGAGAACGGGCTAGCGCCACGAACAAAAAAGGCTGGTGTTTGTTGCGGTTCTAGCTTTTGATGAACACCTTTAAGCATGCCAACACTATTAAATGTGTTGGTTGATTAATAAGAGTTTAAAAAACGACTGCTTACTCATTCGCAAACACGTTACCTAGTTTGTCCATTTCTTCTAATGCACGGCCACAGCCACGCGCTACGCAGGTAAGCGGATCTTCTGCCACGATGACTGGCAAGCCAGTTTCTTCAACCAATAGCCTGTCGATATCGCGTAATAATGCACCACCGCCTGTTAACACCATACCTTTTTCGGCAATATCCGCACCCAATTCTGGTGGCGTTTGCTCTAATGCCGATTTAACTGCGCCAACAATAGCATTTAACGGCTCAGTTAAGGCTTCTAAGATTTCGTTGCTTGAAATCGTAAATTTGCGTGGTAAGCCTTCAGCCAAGTTGCGGCCAGTGACTTCCATTTCTAAGACTTCACTGCCTGGAAAAGCAGAGCCGATTTTCTTTTTAATCGCTTCAGCAGTTGGCTCAGAAATCTGCATGCCGTAGTTGCGGCGGATGTAATCGATAATCGCCTGGTCGAATTTATCACCACCAACGCGCTCCGATTTAGCGTACACAATACCGCCCAATGAAATCACGCCCACTTCGGTCGTACCGCCACCAATATCCACCACCATAGAGCCTGTCGCTTCAGCTACTGGCATATCAGCACCAATCGCTGCTGCCATTGGTTCTTCAATCAAGAATACTTGCTTGGCGCCTGCGCGCTCTGCTGATTCTTTAATCGCGCGGCGTTCTACTTGAGTAGAGCCAACAGGTACACAAATAATAATGCGTGGGCTAGGTGAGAACCAGCGTGATTCATGTACCTTGCGAATGAAATATTTAAGCATTTGCTCGGTTATGGTGAAATCAGCAATCACACCATCTTTCATGGGGCGAATCGCCTGAATGTTCGCTGGTGCGCGGCCAAGCATACCTTTGGCATCTGATCCAACTGCTAACAATACTTTTTTGCCATTTGGGCCGCCCTCTTGCCTAATCGCGACGACTGAAGGCTCGTTTAGCACGATGCCTCTGCCGCGGGCGTAAATTAAGGTATTGGCTGTGCCTAAATCGATCGCTAAATCGTTTGAAAAGTAACTGTTTATAAAACCAAACATATTGTTTATCCTGTGTTTTTGAGTCTTGACATGCCAGCTACCGATGCAACTTAAGCATGCTTTAAAATCAAGGTATAATAACGTAA